>NZ_BMPH01000003.1 GCF_014647495.1 Glutamicibacter protophormiae | reverse complement strand
TCTCGATACATCAAGTGTTACCGATGTGGTGATACAGAACTGTTACCCATGTATCGAGACATCACAGCAGAAAACAAAAATCCAGCATTTAAATGACAAGTTTTCTCATGGGACGCGTTGCTCCGCCAAAGGATGCCCGCAGCTTTCCACAAGATGAATTCCGCAGTTTCAGAAAATTTGAATGTGGCTTAATCCCAACGGTCCCCCCGCACCTGCAGCACCCGGCAACATGCAGTCCGACCAGATATTTTGTCGATTCCCATATGCGCTGACACTAGGAAAAGCGAACCGCGACTTCACCAGAACCAACTAGTTCAACCTCGCTATTTTCGCCCAATCAGGTTAGGGTCGAATTATTAGAAGTTTTAAATTCGATATTCTAAATCATCGAATCCGACATTTTCCGGAAAGGAATTTTCCGCTTCGAGTGCTATGCATTATCCGATGCTGTCCCTCGTTTTGCTCGCTTCAAACAAAGGTAGAATCCCATGGCAGGTCGCATCGTCCGATCGAAAATCGCAGAGCTCGCGGCGGAGACCATCGGGTCGCGCCACGGTCGAGAAGTATTGAGAGAACATGGCTGGACCGAGGGAATGCCGGTCGTGATTGCCCAGCATGACGAGAAGCTCAGCGATGTCATCGCCCTTGCCGTGATGCACCGGCCTCCGGTGCTGATCGCCACGCTCTCCCCGCAAACCAACGACCTCTGTTTCACCTATGTGGTGATTGGATGCGCCGATCTGGAAGTTGTCTCCTCGCGCAACGCCAACGATTCCATCCTTGATCTGTACCGTGACGCGCAATCCACGCCTTTCCTGACCTTTCGGGTCGAACAGCTGACACACAGCGCAATCGCCCATGCGATTCCTCCGTTGCAGAAGACCGCAGGCGCGAAATATCCAGGGATCACCAGCGTCGCCGACGTCCGCCACGCCTAACTACTGACCGCTGCGCCAGCACTGCTTCCCGGATCTGCCCATCGCCGGCAGTTCGAAGCGGCTGGCGTTTTGCCGTCTAGTCCCGCTTCTCCTTCTCGACGTCCCGCTCGACAGTATCGACCGCGGCGATTTCACTCACAATCCTGATGTGTTCGCCCTCTCGGATGTCCTGTTCCCTCTGCTGTTGTTGCTTCTGCAATCCGGCAACATCTCGCGGGGGCAGCTGCAACGAGCGCTCGGCGCTGAGTCCGGCCTGAAGTTCGCGGCCACGTTCGAGTTCCGCATCCAGCACGGCTCCAAAGAGCAGCGACAAGTTCGCGATCCAGATCCACAGCAGAAGCACGATGACGCCACCGATCGCGCCATAGGTCTTGTTGTAGTTGCCGAAATTAGAGACGTAGTAGAAAAAGCCGGCCGTGGACAGTGCCAGGACGATGAGGGCGACGAAGGCTCCCATGCTGAGCACCCTGAACTTTGCATGCTTGACGTTCGGGGTTCCGTAATAGAGCACTGCGACCAGCATGACCGCGAATACCGCCATCACCGGCCATTTGGCGATGTTCCATATCAGCAAGGCCGATTCGCCCAGCCCGATGAAGTTGCCGAGTGTCTGCGCAATCGGGCCGGAGAGCACAAACAGCGCGCCCATGACTGCGGCGGCAACCAGCAGGAACAGCGTCACCAGAAGCATCATCGGCTTGAGCTTGTAGAATGGCCGGCCTTCGTCCACGGAATATATCTGGTTCATGGCTCGTCCGAATGCCCCGACATAACCCGAGGCACTCCAGATCGCACCCAGAAGACCTGCCGCCAAGGCCAATCCGGCGGCAGGAGTCGACGTCAGCTGTTCTATGGGCTGGCGTAGTGTTTCGACCACCTGGGGGCTGGCGAACTCTTCCAGCAGCGACAGCATCGATTTGGTGGTGGTCTCCGCCTGCCCCACAACACCAAGCAATGAGACCACTGCCAGCAACCCCGGGAAAATCGACAGCATGGTGTAATAGGTCAGCGCCGCGGCCAGGTCGGTGCATTTGTTTCTAGAAAACTCATGCAAAGAGCGTTTAGCAACGTATTTCCATGAATCTGCGCGCAGCCTATGCGACTTGTCCAGCTCTGTCTTGACCGCAGTTTCAAACTCGCGGTCGACTCCGGCAAGGCCGGCCATGCTGGTCCCCGGTCGCTCTTCTGCGCTCAGTGGATTTGTCTGGTTATTCTCGGACATCTGCCCACCCCGAAGTCTGCGTGATCTGAACGTACTCATCCCGGCCATTCAAACAGGGTTAGCGCATCAGCTCAACATACTTTCCCCAATACACAGTAGGAAGCCAGCTTGCGTGCGGGCAACGGATTCTCGGCATCGATGCTTCGCACACCAGCTAGTCGCTGTTTGCGACGGTACCGGACAGACATACAGTGCACGGATGATGCACGCGGGTAGCGAATGTGCCACGATTCTTCTAAGGGTACTCGTTTGAGGAGAACACCATGTCAGAGACATCTGAAGGGGCAACATCGGGGAACCGCGGTCCCCTGCTTCCTGTTGCCCGCTCGTTTCCGGTCCACGTCGACAATCTGCTGCTGGTTGGCTGGGCAATCCGCTCCGATGCACTCCTGGTCCAGGCGGGCGGAATGGGCGGGTCCGTCCTCGTAGACATCCACGGCAATCGCGTCAATCCCGCAAAGATCCGCGATGTTGGCCAACAGCTCAACGGGTGGGAGCCTTGGACCCTTCTGGTTCTGGAAACAGGCATCCTGCATGTCGGGCATGATGCCTTCCCGCCCGGTTTCGAAGGTTTTGATCATGACGATGAACTCGGGGATTCCCCTTGGTGCAGGTTCTTTCCATGGTTGCCGGAATGCTAAAACGTCGTCACGTTCTGCGTGTGGTGGCCGCGCTATTAGCCTTCGTGTTTGACCTGTTCCTGTGGCAAGGGGCCGTCACCACGCCGGGCGGTATGGAGATGCCCATGTGGTTGATCCCCGCCGCACTGGCCGGTGCGTATGCGGTACTTCTGACCCAGCGCAGGATTTGGCTGGGGTTCACTGCTTTCCTCCTCGTATCGCTGCTGGGTCTCGCAATCTCCTCCATTGTTGGAATCGTCGGATCCTATATGGCGTTATTTCTCATGGTTCGGCATTCGAGCACGAAGGTTGCGAACACCGCGCTAGCGGGAATGATTTTGCCTATTTCGGTGGCAACTTACAGTTCCGTGACTTACGAGGGCCAGTCCGAGGGTCTGCTGGTCCTGATGTCGTGGAATATCGGCTTCTACGCCGCCGTTACGTTGCTCTGCTACTTCGCCGCCCGGACTCTGCGGAGAACCGAAAATCGGTTGACGACCGAACGGAGCTGGGCCGAAGCGGCGCTGGAAGAAGCTCGCGCCGGGGAACGCCTGCGAATCAGCCGCGACCTGCATGATTCCGTTGCTCATTCCATGACTGCCGTGGTGCTTCAGGTGGCTGGTGTCCGCGCGATATTGCAAAAAGGCGCAGAGTTCGAGAAGGTCGACCCGGTGCTCGCCGATATTCAGGTGACCGCCGAACAGAGCATGCGCGAACTGCACCGCTTACTGGGCATGCTGCGCAGCGAGGAAGAATCTCAGATCGGGCAGTCGCATACCTTTGAGGAGATTGCCTCGCTGATTTCATCAGCCCAGGACTCCGGTCTCGACGTCGTACTGACATCCAATGGAGAAGCTCAAATGCTGGACCCCAGCATCAGCCATGCCGGCTACCGAGTGGTTCAGGAAGGACTGGCCAACGCGATGAAGCATGGAGGCGAGGGCTGCCGGGTGGAAATCTCCACGCGTTGGACAGCGACCCAGCTGGCCATCTCCGTAACGTCAATTTCCGGGGTCGGGAAAAGGCCTGCTGTGTCCGGCGGATTCGGGCTGCTGGGATTGCGCGAGCGAATCGGTGTCGCCGGGGGTTCTCTGAGCCACGGGCCCACGCCCGGTGGTTATCTGCTCAAGGCATCTCTGCCGGTCGATGCACCAGAGGAACTTCCCGGCGCCGTCCAGCGCGGCACGAATACTCCAACGGCAAAGGAGGTCTCATGATTCGCGTACTAATAGTCGATGACCAACCGCAGGTACGAGCCGGGATCAGCATGATCCTCTCCGCCGAAGACGACATAGAAATTATCGGCGAGGCCGGATCCGGGGCCGAGGCCCTGGTGCTTGCCCAGAAGCTCGCTCCCGATGTGGTGCTAATGGATGTGCGCATGCCCGGCATGGACGGAGTCACCGCAACCAGCGAGCTGATCAGGCAAAACGGCAGCGACCCGGACCATCTGATCAGGGTACTGATCATGACAACTTTTGACGACGAAGACATCGTTGTCGCCTCCCTCCAGGCCGGCGCCAGCGGCTACCTGCTCAAACATGCCTCACCCACCGAAATTGCCGACGCGCTGCGCCGCGTGGCCGGCGGCGACACCTGGCTGGATGCCACCGCCGCCACGCGGCTCGTGGCCAAGTTGCGTGAACGCAGCGACGAACATGTTGACATCCACCAAGTGCTCACCCGCCGCGAGCAGGAGGTCCTGCGGCACGTCGCCGCGGGGCGGTCGAACCAGCAGATCCGCGAGTCGCTGGTGCTCAGCGAGGCGACGGTGAAAACCCACGTAGCCAGGATCCTGTTCAAGACGGGAGCCCGGGACCGCGCCGCCGCCGTGGCCTTGGCCTACCGATCGGGTTTCGTCCGCCCCGACGACCCGCTACCCGCCTGAACATACCGTCCTGGTATGACGCTTTGTCTCGAATAATGAGCCATACTTTAAGGGAAATGGATCTCTTCGGGCACCTTGGAGAGGCATTTTGAAATACGCGCAGGTTGTCCACCTCGCGTTATAGAGATAAAGATTCCTAGTCGGTTGAGCGGTCTTCACCGCATTCTGTTCGGCGTAACGAACAATGCGTCACTCAACGGAATCGATTGTGGTGTTCCTTGGGGGAGGATAACCGCAAGCCCATTGTGTTCCCGGGTCTTCGCCGGGCACACAATGGGCATTATCCTTTTGCGCGGCTTTCCAATGGCCGGGCCGAGTCAGCGTCCCAGGAGCAGGTCGGAGCCGAGCTTCAGGATCAGCGCGGCAACCACCACCACGAAAACGACGCGGATGAATTTGCTGCCCTTGGAAATGGCCATGCGGGCACCGAGGTAACCGCCGAGCATGTTCATCACGCCCATGGCCAGGCCCACGCCCAGCAACACGTGGCCGGTGGGCAGGAACAGAGCCAGCGCACCCAAGTTGGTAAACAGGTTGACAATCTTCGCCTTGGCCGACGACTGCAGGAAGTTGTAGCCGAGCACCGTTACCATGGCAATGATCAAAAAGGATCCGGTGCCCGGCCCGATCATCCCATCGTAGCCGCCGATCACCAGGCCGATGAGCACCGCACGGGAATAGTGCTGCCTGCCGCTATAGCGCAAGCGGGAAAGCTCGCCGGCCTTGGGCTTGAGAATCGTGAACAGCAAAACCGCCACCAACGCCGCGATGATGATCGGCTTGATCGCCGCGGCAGGAAGCATCGTGGCCAAGGCCGCTCCGCCGAAGGCTCCGAACATGGCGGTGACCGCCATCGGGATGGCGGTTTTCAGGTCGGGGCTGGTCCGGCGGTAGTAGGTCACGGCGCTGGTGGAGGTTCCGAAGATGGATGCCATCTTGTTGGTTGCCAGCGCCTGGACCGGGGTAATGCCTGGAAAGAGCAGCAGCGCGGGCAATTGGATCAATCCCCCGCCGCCAACCACCGCGTCAATCCACCCAGCCCCGAACCCTGCCATTAACAGCAGGAGAAGGGGCCACAGGGAGATTGGTTCGCCGTTGACGGACAGGAAATCGAGAACCTCTTGCACCGCGCTGCTCTCCTATGCAGTTGTCATGGCTTCGCCGATTGATGTCCTAGGCGGACAGCTCGGCCACCACGTCACTCAGCTGCACATCGCGGCGTTCGCCGGTGGCACGGTCCTTGACCTCGACCAGGCCGTCAGCCAGACCGCGGCCGACCACCACAATGGTCGGCACACCGATCAGCTCGGCGTCGGAGAACTTCACGCCGGCCGAGACCTTCGGACGGTCATCGAAGATGACTTCCTTGCCGGCAGCCTCGAATTCCTTGGCCAGCTTGTCGCCGGCTTCCAGCAGTTCGGCGCCCTTGCCGGTGACCACGATGTGGATGTCCGCCGGGGCGATCTGCTTGGGCCAGGTCAGGCCGTTGTCGTCGTGGTAGGCCTCGGCCAGGGCGGCCACGGCGCGGGTGACGCCGATGCCGTAGGAGCCCATGGTGACAACCTGCAGCTTGCCGTTCTGGTCCAGGACCTTCAGCTCCAGTGCTTCGGCGTATTTGCGGCCGAGCTGGAAGATGTGGCCCATCTCGATGCCGCGCTCGGTGCGCAGCGGACCGGAGCCGTCCGGTGCCGGGTCGCCTTCCAGCACGTTGACCGCTTCAATGGTGCCGTCGAAGGTGAAATCTCGGCCGGCGACCAGGCCGAAGACGTGCTTGCCCTTTTCGTTGGCCCCGGTGATCCACGTGGTGCCGGAGACCACACGCGGGTCGACCAGGTAGGTGATGCCGTTCTCGGTTTCGCTGCCCAGCAGCTGCTGGTCAAGTCCCAGGGCAGGGCCCAGGTAGCCGGTGACGATCTCCGGATGGCTCTTCAGGTCTTCGGCGGTCGCCTGTCCGACCTCGACCTCGCCGCTGATGCCCAAGGCGGTGCCGATGGTAGCCTCAAGCCGCTTCTCGTCGACCTGGCGGTCGCCGGGCACACCCAGCACCACCAAGTGGCGGTTGCCTTCTGGATCGGTGATCGCCAGCACCACGTTCTTCAGGGTGTCCTTGGCTTCCCAGGCACGGTCGGTGCGCGGGCGCAGCTCGTTGGCGGCGGCGACCAGGGTGTCGATGGTCGGGGTGTCGGGGGTGTCGACAATCTCGAAGGCCGGGGCGTCGGCGAAGTCGATGGCGTCCGGGACCACGGTGGTCACTGCCTCGACGTTGGCCGCGTAGCCGCCCGGCGAGCGCACGAAGGTGTCCTCGCCGATCGCGGTCGGGTGCAGGAACTCCTCGGACTTCGATCCGCCCATGGCTCCGGCCTGGGCGAAGACCGGAACAACTTCCAGACCCAGGCGTTCGAAGATCTTCAGGTAGGCGCCGCGGTGGGCCATGTAGGCCTCGTCCAGGCCCTCGTCGTCGATGTTGAAGGAGTAGGAGTCCTTCATGATGAATTCGCGGCCGCGCAGCAGGCCCGCGCGAGGACGCGCCTCGTCGCGGTACTTGTTCTGGATCTGGTACAGGTAGACCGGCAGATCCTTGTACGAGTTGTACAGATCCTTGACCAGCAGGGTGAACATTTCCTCATGGGTCGGGGCCAGCAGGTAGTCGGCATCCTTGCGGTCCTTGAGGCGGAACAAGCCCTCGCCGTATTCGGTCCAGCGGCCGGTCTGCTCGTACGGCTCGCGCGGCAGCAGCGCCGGGAAGTGGACTTCCTGGGCGCCGATGGCGTTCATCTCTTCACGAACGATGGCTTCCACGCGTGCCAGGACCCGCAGACCCAGCGGCAGCCAGGTGTAGATGCCAGGCGCGGCACGGCGGATGTAGCCGGCGCGAACCAAGAGTTTGTGGCTGGCAACCTCGGCGTCAACCGGATCTTCGCGCAGGGTGCGCAGGAACGTTGTGGAAAGCTTCAAAACCACGCGTGGTGTCCTTTTCCGTATGACGGCAGGCGCAGTGATGCGCGACTGCCGCCGTGCTAGGCAAAATCTGTTGTGAGCTGCCGTCGAGGCAGCCACGTCCAATCCTACCGGGTTCGGCTCTGCGCCCGGGCAATCCGGGAACGGAACCGACACGCAGCGCGGACCTGATACTCCTAGCCCACATGCACCCAGGGCCGGCGCTGCAGGTCCGGTTCGGCTTCACGCAGCACCTCGCGGGTCAGCGGCGCGATTTCGCCTTGGCCCAAGAGCAGGAAGCGAACCAGGTTGCTCAGCGGGTTTCCCTCCGTCCAGCGGAAGTAGATGTGCGGCATGACGTCGTAGTTGTCCCTGATCGCCAGGCAGATCGCGGCGATGGCGGTGGGTACCGAGGACGCGGTCGACTCCAGGATCCAGAATCCATGCCGGGTGATGCCGCGCACCTCGATGTCCTCGGCGAAATCCGAGTAGTCCGAGACCTTGACCTCCAGGAAGATGACCGGGGCCTTGTCGGAAATATGGCTGGCCAGCACCGCATGGTGCAGCTTGCGGCGGTAGCGCGCCTTGGTGGTGTTGGCCGGTTCGTGGGCGATCAGCTGCACGATCCCCCGACGCGCGGATCCGGAGATCAGGTGTTCGGCGGCCGCGTCGAAACGCACCGATGTCGCACGCAGCTCGGTCGAGCGGTGGAACCGCGAGGAGAGCGATACCAGGAGCACCGCGCCGATGAAGAACGCGGCGATTTTCAGGCCCTCGGGCCTTTCAAAGCAGTTGACCACCGTGGTGTACAGGAAAACCAGCGTGACGAACATGTACAGGATGCTCCTGCCGCGTTCGTGGTGCCGCCGGGCGGAGATCGTCACCGCGATGGCGGCCGAGCTCATCAGCACCAGCACACCCGTTGCATATGCGGCACCCTGGGCATTGACGTCTGCATCGAAGTGCCAGGTGATGGCCAGCGCCACCAGAATGACCACGAGCACCAGTGGGCGCACGGCACGGGCCCATTCCGGCGCCATGCCGAAGCGCGGCAGGTAGCGCGGGATCAAGTTCAGCAGCCCGGCGATGGCCGAGGCGCCGGCGAACCACAGGATCAAGATGGTCGAGATGTCATAGACCGTCCCGAAGCCGTCCCCCATCAGCCGGTGGGCAAGCCACGACAGGGCGCGGCCGTTGGCGGTTCCGCCTTCCTGGAACTCCGGAGCGGGGATCAGTACCGTGGTGACCACCGACGACAGCACCAGAAAGCTGCTCATGATCAGCGCGGCAGTGGTCAGCAGCTTGCGGGCGCCGCGGATGCGGCTTACTGGATCCGCGGCCGATTCTCCGGGCTTCAGGCTGATCTGGGGCATGACGGCCACACCCGTTTCAAAGCCGGACAGGCCCAGGGCGAGCTTCGGGAAGACGATGAGGCAGACCAGCAGCATCATCACCGGGTTGCCGTGTGCGGCCAGCAGGGAATCCATCCAGTTGCCGAGGCTGGCCGGGTGCTCGGCGATATTGGCGAAGGAGACCGCGATGACGACCAGGTTCAGGGCCAGGAACGTGCCGACCAACGTCACGGCGATCCAGGTGACCTCGTTGAACCCGCGCATGAACAAGGCGCCGAGCAGGAGCAGCAGGATCACCGTCAGGGGGATCTGCTTGCCCGTGAACCATGCGGGGGTGAAGGGGTTCTCGATGAGGTGCGCGGAGGCATCCGCCGCCGAAAGCGTCGCGGTGATCATGAAGTCGGTGGCCGCGAAGCCCAGCAGGATCAGCACCAGCATTTTGCCCTTCCAATGCGGCAGCAGGTGTTCGAGCATGGCGATTGATCCCTGTCCATGCGGGGATTCCCCGGCGACCCGGCGGTATACGGGCAAGGCTGCGCCCAGGGTCACGGCAACCAGGATCAAAGTGGCGAACGGAGCCAGGGCGCCGGCGGCCAGGGCGGCGATGGCTGGCTGGTATCCCAGGGTGGAGAAGTAGTCCAGGCCCGAAAGGCACATGACCTGCCACCATTTTCCGGCGTGTTTCTTGTCATCGCCGAGGTCTTCGTGGCCCACGGATTGGTCATTCAACCACCGGTAGAGGCGGAGGCGGGCCGAGTCCGAATTCGAAGACTGAGAGACGTTCAGCGTCCCAATATTCGTATTCACGAATGTGAACTGTACGCCTAGATTGCCCTCGCGTCACTGGCTTCCCAAAAAGAAATCAGGGTATTCTCCCCTACCCCGCGGCGCACGGAAAAACGGGGGCCGGAACCGGGTATCCCCGGAATCCGACCCCCGTTTCAGGGAGTTTCCAGTCTCGCTACTTGGCTGTCGCCTTGACCTCGGCGACGGCCTTGTTGAGCTCTTCGGTGAGCTTCTTGAGCACGTCGGCTTCGGACTCCGCGTCGGTTCCGGTCATGGATACCGAGACTGCGTTGTTTTCCAACCAGCCCCTGCATCTGGTAGCTGCCGCCGCCGGGAACATCAGTGCCATTCAGCTTGGTGGTATTGCTGGTGGCGTAGGTCAGATCCGCTTCCGATGAGGCATCGAGAATCTTGACTCCAACTTCTGCATTCTGGCCCTGGACCGTCATGCCGATCTTGTCGCACCCCTGCAGGTCCTTGTTTTTAACCTGCTTGGTGATCTGGTCCAGCTTCGCGGTATCTTCGTAACCGGCCACGCTGTAGCTGGTGGACTCCATCGTAGAATCATCCATCAGCACGGCAACGGCCATGTTGATGCCTTCGATATCCCATGCTGCCTGCTGGCTGACGAACTCGGCGCACTTCTCGGGGCTGATTTCCATCTGCTCGATCAGCTTCTTGGCCTGTTAGTTAGCCCCTTCCATCTCAGCGAAGGCCTTGTTAGTCAATTCGACGGCTTCTGCGGCCATTGTTGCTGGTTCGGCCAACCCGGTATGGAAGGTGACAATGACGAAATTGTTGCCCTTCAGAGCCTGCACTGCGACCGAGCTCAGCTTTTGCCCGGCACCGACATCGATCTGGGTGGACATCGTCAGAGCCTGGTCGGCTTCCACCTTCAGCGGCAGGATCTGACGCTTGGTGCTGACCTTTTCACCGCTCTGCTCCACGGACACTTTCTCGCATCCGGAAATGTCATCCAGCGTGAGCGCATCGGAAATTTTCTTGCGGGTCGCTTCGTCCGTGATGGAGTACACCTCGACAACTTTGCCGAGGCTTTCATCCGGGATGCTTCCACTCGCGGAAACGGAAGCGGTCAGGTCGGTAACGGTGTACTGCTCCATCTGCTTGGCGCATTCTTCCGGGGTGATTCCGGAGGCCGAGCCCACGCCCTTGGCCATCTGGAGCTGCTGCTGC
Source organism: Glutamicibacter protophormiae (assembly GCF_014647495.1). Classification (GTDB taxonomy): domain Bacteria; phylum Actinomycetota; class Actinomycetes; order Actinomycetales; family Micrococcaceae; genus Glutamicibacter; species Glutamicibacter protophormiae. The sequence goes on along the minus strand of NZ_BMPH01000003.1, from coordinate 372,362 downwards.
ATCGTTTCGTTACCGACAACGGTCAGCGAGGGATCATCCCCCAACAGGTTCCTGACCACCGTTTCGACCTGTCCTGCATCCAGATTCCCGCCCTGCTGCTGGGTTTGGCTCTGCTCGGGTTCCGGCTGCGGCTCGCCGGCGGATGAACAGCCGGTCAAGGCAAGCGCCGCGGCCAGGGGGAGGAACCAGAGGAACCGTTGTGACATGAAGTATTTTCCTTTGTGTAGCGGTGCAGGGGACGAGTTTCAGCGTTGTATCAGTCGAGTTGGTCGATGAGGGTGTCTACCGTTTCAGAGGCGGCTGCAAGGTGTTCAGGCGTGGCGGCGCCGCTGGTGTCCTGCTGGATGCCCAACAGGATATTCGCGGTGGCGGCGCGGACCACCAGTTGCTGGGAGGTCTTCTTGCCGTCGCTGCCGGTGACCACGTACGCTTCGGTGAGTTTCGCGGTGCTTTGGACCGGCTGCTTGGCCAGATGGAAGGCACGGGATTCGCCATCGACCTTGACCGAGTAGCGCGAGCAGTCGGCGCTGGCGGCCGCCTGCGCATCCCATTGGGATTTCAGGGTTTCGGAATCCTGATACACCGCGACGGTAATCAGCCGGTCCCCCACTTCAACTGCGCCCATCACGGAGTTCTGCAGCTGCTCGGCGATCGGCGCGGCGAAGGTGATTCCGCATTTGCTGGGGTTCACTTCGACGTCTTCAAGCCATTGCTGCGCTTTGGGAATCATCGAGCGCAATTGGGCGTCGGTGATGACGGTGGCTCCCGGCTGGTCGCCGGCGAACTGGTTCAGCGCTTCTTCCAGCTGCTGGGCATTGCGCTCAATGGCGGGCCCCAGGGAATCATTGGTATCTGACGGTGCCGGTGCGCTGCACGAAGACATCATGAGCGCGGCGACGGCCAAGCCGGCCGTCCGCAGAAATTGTGGTCGATTCGCCAGCACGTCACTTCCCGTCGTTTGCAGAGACTGCTATCGAGTCTATGGGATGGGCCAAGGCAAGTGCGGGATCTCTGGCACCGGCACCGTGCCCGGTTCTGCCTAGAACAGGACCGTCGCGAAGGTTCCTACCTGAGTGAAACCGACCCTCAGGTAGGTGCGCACGGCGGCCTCGTTGAAGTCGTTCACGTACAGGCTGGCAATCGGCGCTTGCTGGAGGGCGTAGTCGACGGTCGAGGCCATATAACCCGCGGCCAGCGAGTGGCCCCGGTACATCGGGTTGATCCAGACGCCCTGGATCTGGGCTACCTGTTCGGTGACGGTCCCAAGGTCCGCCTTGAAAACGACGTTCCCCATCTCGTCCGTGTCGATCACGGTATGGCCCTGTCGGATGAGCTGGCGGACGCGCCCCCGGTAGAAGCTGCCGCCGTTTTCCAGCGGCGAGTAACCGAGCTCCTCTTCGAACATGGCTGCACTGGCCGGCAGGACCTTGTCGAAATCGGAGGGGTGGGCGACCCGCAGCCTGCGGCGCGCGATGCCTTCGGGGCTGGTGCGGATCTCCATCAGCGGCTGGTTGCGGCGCACGTCGAATATCGACTGCGGGCCGTCGAGCAGCACCTCGTGCATGGCAAGGACGGTGGATGCCGGGCCGAAGATGGAGGCGAAGCGCTGGCGTGTTGCCAGAGCCATCAATGCGTATTCGTGGGCGTGCTCGTCCGGCATGGCGGTGGGCGCCATGTTGGCACCCACCCAGCATGCGGACAGCAGGCCTTCTTCACCGTCGACTCCCAGCACGTGGGCGAACCCGTCCGGCACGGCCGAACGGTGCAGGTCCACCTGGGACCTGGTGAAGATGTTGGCGACGGGGTCGCGGTCGAGCAGCTCGATGAGGGCCGCAGTGTCCCTGCGGCCCAAGATGCGCGGTTGTCCCTCGTCTACCCGTCGGCCAGTTTTAGCTGACGGAGACCACTGGAGAACCCGCGGCAGGATTCTCGTCATCGCCCAAGTCCATTTCCTCAGCCAAGCGGTTGGCTTCTGCAATCAGGGTTTCCACGATCTGGTCCTCGGGCACGGTCTTGATGACCTCGCCCTTGACGAAGATCTGGCCCTTGCCGTTGCCGGAGGCTACGCCAAGGTCAGCGTCGCGGGCTTCGCCCGGGCCATTGACGACGCAGCCCATCACGGCGACGCGCAACGGAACAGTCATGCCTTCAAGGCCGGCGGTGACCTCGTCGGCCAGCGTGTAGACATCGACCTGTGCACGGCCGCACGACGGGCAGGAAACGATTTCCAGCTTGCGCGGGCGCAGGTTCAGCGATTCGAGGATCTGGTTGCCGACCTTGACTTCCTCGACCGGCGGGGCCGAGAGCGAAACGCGGATGGTGTCGCCGATGCCCTTGGACAGCAGCGCGCCGAAGGCCGTCGCGGACTTGATGGTTCCCTGGAAGGCGGGGCCTGCCTCGGTGACACCCAGGTGCAGGGGCCAGTCGCCGCTTTCTGCCAGCAGCTCGTAGGCGCGGACCATGATCACCGGGTCGTTGTGCTTGACCGAGATCTTGAAGTCGTGGAATCCATGCTCCTCGAACAGCGAAGCTTCCCAGATGGCGGATTCAACCAGCGCTTCGGGGGTTGCCTTGCCGTACTTGGCCAGCAGGCGGCGATCCAATGAACCGGCGTTGACGCCGATGCGGATCGAGGTGCCGTGGTCCTTGGCGGCCTGGGCGATTTCCTTGACCTGGTCGTCGAACTGGCGGATATTGCCCGGGTTCACGCGCACGGCGCCGCAGCCGGCTTCAATGGCCGCGTAGACGTACTTCGGCTGGAAGTGGATATCGGCGATCACCGGGATCTGCGACTTCATCGCAACGATCTTCAGCGCCTCGGCATCCTTGTCCGTCGGGCAGGCGACACGCACGATGTCGCAGCCGGAAGCGGTCAGTTCGGCGATCTGCTGCAGGGTGGCGTTGATGTCGTGGGTCTTGGTGGTGGTCATCGACTGAACCGAAATCGGCGAGTCAGACCCCACGCCAACCGACCCGACTTGAATCTGGCGGGTCTTACGACGTGGAGCGAGAACCGGCGGTGGGGCTGCCGGCATGCCTAGGCTGACCGAAGTCAATGGATGCCTCCGAATGGATTGTGGGTAATACTCTCTATCCAAGTATGTCACCGACTCGTTCAAAGCGGTGATCTATGCGAGAAAGGCCACGGAGAACCGTGGCCTTTCCGCCCTTTGCCGCGCCAGGTGCCGCGGCGGAGGGAAACCTAGTTGGCTTCTGCGACAGCCTTGATGCTGTTCAGCACGCCGGCAACCTGCTCGACAACCTCGGCGTCATCCTTCGGGTCCAGCTCGGCGAAGCGGACCACCGAGTTCGGGATGGCCATCTTGACGTCGTCCAGGACCTTGGCGCCGGCGATGCCCAGGGCCTTGCGGGCCTCGTCCTGCGCCCACACACCGCCGTACTGGCCGAAGGCGGTGCCCACGACCACCGATGGCATGTCCTTGACGGCGCCGGTGCCGAACGGACGCGACAGCCAGTCGATGGCGTTCTTCAGCACGGCCGGCATGGTGCCGTTGTATTCGGGGGTGACCAGCATCAGCGCGTCGGCTGCGGTGGCTGCATCGCGCAGCGCCTGTGCCGCGGCAGGAACGCTGCCTGCAACGTCGTTGTCCTCGTTGTAGAAGGGAATGTTCTCCAGGCCGGAGAACAGTTCGACCTCAACGCCTTCCGGCGCGTTGACGACGGTGGCCTCGGCCAGCTGCTGGTTGGTCGAACCGCTGCGCAGGGAACCTACGAGAGTGAGGACTTTGGTTGCCATGGGCAATACTCCTAGAACAATGGAAAATTAGAAAAGCTGACGCTTCATCTAGATTCAACCGCCAGTCGTCCCGGATCCATTCCCCGATTTCCGGTGATCTGACTCACCGCGTGCGGCAGATGGCGTTGTCTAGTCCACCGGAGGGCGGCGGCGCAGCTGCTTGGTCGCGGAACGATTCGCCTTGGAGGCCAGCCGCCGGCGCTGCGAGCCCCGAGTGGGTTGGGTGGCCCGGCGCTGCGGCGGATCGGGGCGCAGCGCGGCGGCGACCAGCTGCGCCAGCTTCTGCTGGGCATCCTGCCGGTTGCGCCACTGCGAGCGCTCCTGGGCCGAGGTGACCACGAGCAGCCCGCCGGCCAGCCGGGAAGACAGCTTGTCCAGAAGCCGCTGGCGCTGCCACGGCGAGAGCGCCTTTGATCCCGCGATGGACCACGACAATTGCACCCGGCTGTCCGAGGTGTTCACGTGCTGGCCACCCGGTCCCGAGGAACGGGTGAAATTCCAGGACAGCTCGGAGGCAGGGATCACCAGCGAACGGGAAATGTGCAGGTCCATGCTCCCAGTTTCCCACGGCAGGAGAAGCAAGCCGGCGCCCGCTCCCCGAGCTGCGGGGTGCGGGCGCCGGCTGGACGCAGAGAGGCGGAAGCCTACGAGGCGAAGTCCTTGAGCAGGCCGGTCACCGGGTTCCATTCGGTGATGATTCGCTGCTCCAGGGCACCGGTGGTGCTGAATGGGTCCTGGTCCAGCACCTCCACGAGCGCCGTTTCGGATTCCGCGGCCAGGATCAGCAGGGCGCCGTCATTGACCGGGGTCGGACCGGAAGCCAGCAGCTGCACCGGCCCCTGGCCGACAAATCCCCCGAGGAACTCGCGGTGCGCCGGGCGGTGCTCGTCGCGCAGCTGCGCGGAGTTCTCGGCGTATACGTACTCAACAGCAAAAACAGTCATGGGTTCAGCTTAAATGCTCGGGCTCAGAACAACTGAATCGGCTTGAAGATGTCCGCGTATATTAAGAGGCCGCCCATCGCCAGCATGGCCACGACCACCACATAGGTCAGCGGAAGCATCTTGATGGTGTCCACCGGCTTCACGTTCTTGAGACTGAAGATCCTGGCGACCGTGCGCTTCAATCCATCGTAGAGGGCGCCGACCACGTGGCCGCCGTCCAGCGGCAGCAGCGGGATCAGGTTGAAGGCGAACAATGCAAGGTTCAGTCCGCCGGCCAGCGAGAGCAGGGTCGCGAACTTGTCGCCCACGGAGATCGAGTCCTCCGCACTGATTTCGCCGGCGATCCGGCCCACGCCGACAATGGACACCGGGCCGTTCGGGTCGCGTTCCTCGTTGCCGAAGGCTGCCCGTGCGACATCGGCCATGCGTTCGGGCAGATGCAGGATCACGGTGCCGATGTTGGCCAGCTGGGTGCCGACCACGCCGGGCACCTCGCTGATCGGCTGGGGCAGGTTCTCCACGGTGGAGCTCATGCCCACGAAACCGACCTTCGCCATTTCGTACTCGCCGTCGGCTCCCTTCACCGGGTAGCCGTTCGCGTCCGTGACCGGCCGGTCGGTCAGGTACGGGGTCATGGTGGTGCTGTGGCTGGCGCCGTCGCGGGTGTACTGAAGCGACACCGGCTGGCCCGGATTCTCGCGGATGACGTCGGTGAGCTTGTTCCACTCCCCCTGTGCCACGGCCATGCCGTTCACCGAGGTGATGGTGTCGCCGGGCAGCAGTCCGGCTTCGTAGGCGGGAGCGGCCGGGTCCGAGGCCGAGCATTCGGTCTGGTCGGCGTTCTCGGCCGTGGCGATGCACTTGTAGACCTCGGAAACCGTGGTCGTGGTGGTGGCGACGCCGAAGCTGGTGAGCACGATGCCGATCAGCACGAAGCCCAGGATCAGGTTCATGAACGGACCGCCGAGCATGATGATGATGCGTTTGTAGGTGGGCAGCTGGTAGAACATCCGCCCTTCGTCCTCGGGCCTGACGTTCTCATTGGCCTGCGAGCGCGCGTCGTCCACCATCTGGCCGAACACCCGCTGGAACAGGTTCGGCTTCTTCCGCGGCGCCCCCGGTCCCCCCTCCGCGGCCGGGCGCGGCGGGTACATGCCGACCATCGAGATGTAGCCGCCCAGCGGCAGCATCTTGATGCCGTACTGGGTTTCCCCGCGCTTGAAGGAGAACAGGGTCTTGCCGAAACCGATCATGTACTGCGGCACACGCAGACCGAAGAGCTTGGCCGGCACCAGGTGCCCGACCTCGTGCAACGCGATGGAGGCTCCGATGGCCAGCACCATGAAGAGCACTCCGAGGATGAACAGCACTGCGCTCATGCGCTGACCCCCAGGATCCTGGATGCGTGGGCGCGGGCCCACTTGTCGGTTTCAAGCACCACTTCCACGCTGGGCTCCGCGTTGACCGGGGTGTAGTCGTCCAGCGCGCGCTCGATGGTCTCCACGATGTCGGTGAAGCGGATCTTTCCGTCGTGGAATGCGTCCACCGCCACCTCGTTCGCCGCGTTGTACACGGCCATGTGGGTTCCGGAGGCCGCGGCGGCCTGCTTGGCGATCTTCACCGCGGTGAACACCGATTCGTCCAGCGGGTCGAAGGTCCAGCTGGCGGCGGTGGAGAAGTCGCAGGACGCGGCGGCGCCGGCCACGCGATGCGGCCAGTTGATGCCCAGCGCAATGGGCAGGCGCATGTCCGGGGGCGAGGCCTGGGCGATGACCGACCCGTCAATGAACTCGACCATGGAATGGACGATCGACTGGCGGTGCACCACCGGCTCGATCCGGTCCAGCGGCACGTCGAAGAGCAGATGCGCCTCGACGACTTCCAGCGCCTTGTTGACCATGGTCGCGGAATTGGTGGTCACCATGCGGCCCATGTCCCAGGTCGGGTGGGCCATGGCCTGCTGCGGGGTGACGTCGCGCAGCTTTTCGTAGCTGTAGCCGAAGAACGGTCCGCCGGAAGCGGTGACGATGAGCTTGGCCACTTCCTCCGCGGTGCCCGAGCGCAGCGCCTGGGCCAGTGCCGAGTGCTCGGAATCGACCGGGGCGATCTGTCCGGGGGCGGCGAACTGCTTGACCACCTGGCCGCCGATGATCAGCGATTCCTTGTTGGCCAGCGCCAGCAGGTGTCCCGCCTTCAGCGCGGCGACGGTCGGCTCCAAGCCGATGGCGCCGGTGATCCCGTTGAGCACCACGTCGGCCTCCGCGAACGCGGCGACCTCGGTGGCGGCCCGCGGGCCGGCGAACAGCTCGGGCGCATAACCGCGCACCGACGCCTCCTGCGCGGCCGCGGCGATCGCGTCGGCGAGCGCCTGGGTGGATTCCACGGCGCTGCCCACCACGGCCGGCCGGTACTTCACCGCCTGGCGCGCCAGCAGCTCCAGGTTGTAGCCGCCGCTGAGCGCGGCGACGCTGAACTGCTCCGGGGCGTTGTCGATGACATCAAGCCCCTGAGTGCCGATGGACCCCGTGGAACCGATCAACGTGACGCGGCGCGGCCGCCCTGGCTCGGGAGAAAAATCTTTGGTGCTCACCCGTCCATTATGGTTCCTCTAACTGTGAGGTCCCAAAGAGCAGCGCCGGGTCCGCGACGGTGCTCACAGCCCCAGGCTGCGGGCGATCAGCAGCTGCTGCACCTGGGTGGTTCCCTCGCCGATTTCCAGGATCTTGGAGTCCCGGTAGTGCCGGGCCACCAGGGTTTCATTCATGAAACCGTAGCCGCCGAAAATCTGCGTGGCGTCCCGCGCGTTGTCCATGGCCGCCTCGCTGCCCACCAGCTTGGCGTGCGCCGCTTCCACCTTGAAATCCTTGCCCGCCAGCATCTTGGCCGCCGCCGCATAGTAGGCCAGCCGCGCCAGGTGCACCCGGGTGGCCATGCGGGCCAGCATGAACGAGATCCCCTGGTTCTTCCCGATCGGGGTGCCGAAGGTCGTGCGGGTCTTCGCGTAGGCCACCGCCTCGTCAAGGCATCCCTGGGCTGCGCCAGTGGCCAGGGCGGCAATGGCGATGCGCCCCTCGTCGAGGATTTCCAGGAAGTAGGAATAACCGCGGCCCTGCTCGCCGAGCAGGTTCTCCTGCGGCACCCGGGCGCCGTCGAAGTGCAGCGCATGGGTGTCACTGGCCCTCCAACCGACCTTGTCGTAGGCGGGGGCGACGGTGAACCCCGGGGTTCCCGAAGGGAGGATGATGGCCGAGATCTGCTTGCCCCCGGTGGCTTCGTCCAGCCCGGTCACCGCGGTGACCGTGACCAGGGAGGTGATGTCCGTGCCGGAGTTCGTGATGAATTCCTTGCCTCCGTCGATGACCCATTCGCCCGCATCAAGCCGGGCGCGGGTCAGCGCTGCCGAGGCGTCGGACCCGGCACCGGGCTCGGTCAGGCCGAAGCCCGCCAGCTTCTCCCCTGCCGCCAGTTCGGGAAGCCAGGTCAGTTTCTGCTCCTGACTGCCGAAGCGGTACAGCGGCATGGCGCCCAGCGACACCCCAGCTTCCAGGGTGATGGCCACCGACTGGTCGACCTTGCCCAGTTCCTCCAGCGCGAGGGCCAGGTGGAAGTAGTCGCCTCCCGAGCCCCCGTATTCCTCGGAAATCGGCAACCCGAACAGGCCCAGCTCGCCCATCTGCTTCACGATGTCGTAGGGGAAGGACTTGTTGGCGTCGTTGGCCGCGCTCTGCGGGGCCACGACCTGCTGGGCGAAGTCACGAACGAGGTTGACCAGGTCCTGGTATTGCTCATCGAGTTCCAGATCAAGCATGGGGCTCTCTCTCCATTGGGGTTCCCCATCCGGCTGCGCGGTGTGCCGGCACCGGATGACGGGTCGTGTCGCCCTGAGGTCAGCATTACTTGGCCGCTCACACCCAAGGCGCGTATGGTTAATATTCGTTAACTGATCGCCGATATTTTTTGGTATCAGCCACATTTTTGACACTAGTGGCAGGCGTCACAGTTGTCCATAGTCGGGGTCGGTATTCGCAAGGAGATGATGCCTGTGGCAAGGTACCAGCCACTGCATGAGCCAACGGACCGCGAGCGCGCCAAGGCCGAACGCCGCGAGGCGCTGCTGCGCGAGGCAACCCGCCTGTTCGCCCAGCACGGCTACGCCGGGGTGTCCCTGGAAGACCTGGGCGCCGCGTGCGGCATCTCGGGCCCCGCGGTCTACCGCCACTTCGCCGGGAAACAGGCGGTGCTCATCGCGCTGCTCGTGGACATGTCGAAGGACATCTACGAGGGAGGACAGGCGGCGGCCGAGGCCGGCGGCGAGCCAATCGAGGTGCTCTCCCGGCTGGTGGATTTCCACACAGATTTTTCGCTCTCCCGCCCCGACATCCTGCAGGTGCAGGACCGGGACTTGAAGTCGCTGCCCAAGGCGGAGCTGGCGCTGGTGCGCAAGCTGCAGAACTCCTATATTGCGCTGTGGACAGCGCAGCTGGCCAAGCTGCATCCCAAGGACTCGGTGCAGTCCCAGCGGTTCCGCGCCCACGCGGTGTTCGGCCTGCTGAACTCCACCGCCCATTCGGCGCATAATCCGCGCACCAAAAAGTCGGGATTAAAGCCGCTGCTGTCCAATATGGCGCTTGCAGCGCTGACTTCACCGGTAACCTAGTTTTAAGCCCTTGCTCTTTGAAGCCTGCCAACCGGTACGCTTCCCACACGATCGAAAGGCCTTTGCCGTGCAGCTACGTGAGGTCCGCGCTTCCGATTTAGACGCATTCTTCGCTCACCAGCAGGAACCAGAAGCGAATCTGATGGCCGCCTACCAGGCGCGCAACCCTGCGGATCGTGCGGTGTTCGACCACCACTGGAACCAGATCCTCAACGACCCCAAGGTGCTGGTGCGCACCATCGAGCACGACGGCGAAGTCGCCGGCTCGATCCTGGTCTTCGACGGCGAAGCTCCCGAGATCAATTTCTGGACCTCGACCAAGTTCTGGGGCAAGGGCATTACCACCAGCGCGGTGGATGCGTTCCTGGCCGAGTTCACCAAGCGCCCGCTGATGGCCCACGTGGTGCAGGACAACCTCGGCTCCATCAAGGTCCTGGAGCGCCGCGGCTTCAAGATCGTGGGCACCGAGCAGATCTTCTCCAATGCCCGGGCAGAAGTCGTCACCGAAAACGTCATGCAGCTGGACTAGCAGCGGCAGGCTTTAACGCCTCGAGCCGGTTCCCCTTGCGGGAACCGGCTCGATGCATTTCCGGGGCGAATCGCCGCTCCCCGGCGGCTGGCGCTACTTGGTGGCGTTCAGCGTCCGCCAGGCCTCGCGGCGCACCGCCTGCTCATGCGGGTCGGGCACCGGCGCGGCGGCCAGCAGGCGTCGGGTGTAGTCGTGCTGCGGCGCGTGCAGCACGGTCTTGACCTTGCCCTGCTCCACCGCGCGGCCAGACTGCATGACCACCACGTAGTCGGCGAGCATGTCCACCACTGCCAGGTCGTGGCTGACGAACAGGCAGGCGAAGTTGAAGTCGCGCTGCAGGTCCTGGAGCATTTCCAGCACCACCGCCTGCACCGAGACGTCCAGCGCACTGGTGGGCTCGTCGGCAATCAGCAGTTCCGGGTTCATCGTCAGCGCGCGGGCGATGCACACACGCTGGCGCTGGCCTCCGGAGAGCTCATGCGGATAGCGGTTGACCACGCTGCGCGGCAGCTTCACCGCGTCCAGCAGCTCCATGGCGCGCTGGATGCGGCTGGCCTTGGTGCCTTCCTTGTGCACCACCATCGGCTCGGTGATGCATTCGCCGATGGGGAACCTCGGGTTCAGCGAGGCCGCTGGATCCTGGAAGATCACGCCGATCGACTTGCGCACCTTGCGCGCTTCGCGCGGCGAGAGCTTGGGCAGGTTGTGCCCCTTCACCGACAGCGAGCCTTCGGCGACCGGAAGCAGGCCGATGACCGCCTTGGCGATGGTCGACTTGCCGGACCCGGATTCGCCCACGATGCCCAGCACCTCCCCCTTGGCCACGTCGAAGCTCACGCCCTCCACGGCCCGGAACTTGGTGCCGCGCATGTCGTATTCCAGCACCAGGTCCTTGGCTTCCAGCACCAGCTCGCGCCCCTTGGAGGCAGTCTGTTCGGCATGGGCGGCGTTCGCGTCGATCACCACGGGCGAGAGCTTCGGCACCGCCGACAGCAGCCGCTGGGTGTATTCGTGTTTCGGGTGCAGCAGCACCTGGTCCACGGTGCCGGTCTCCACCAGGTTGCCCTGGAACATCACCGCCACCTGGTCCGCCATGTCCGCCACGACACCCATGTTGTGGGTGATCAGCAGGATGCCGGTGTTCAGCCGGTCCTTGAGCTCGCGCAGGAGGTCCAGGATTTCGGCCTGCACCGTCACGTCCAGCGCGGTGGTCGGCTCGTCGGCGATGATGACCTTGGGATCGCAGGAGATCGCCATGGCGATCACGATGCGCTGGCGCTGGCCGCCGGAAAACTGGTGCGGGTACTGCTTGATGCGCTTGGCCGGTTCGGGGATGCCGACCAGGGCCAGCAGCTCCACGGCGCGGGCTGTGGCTTCCTTGCCGTAGGCGATGCCGTGCAGCTCCAGCGCCTCGGTCAGCTGGCGTTCGATGGTCAGCACCGGGTTCAGCGCGGTCATCGGTTCCTGGAAGACCATGGCGATGTCGGTGGCGCGCATCTTGCGCATCTTCCCGGCGTCGAGGCCCACCACGTTCACATTGCCGACCTTCGCCACGCCCGAGACGTTGGCGTTGCCCGGCAGCAGTCCCATGGCGGCGGTGGAAGTCACGGACTTGCCGGACCCGGACTCGCCGACCAGCGCGACCACTTCACCGGGCTTGACGGCCAGCGAGAGTCCCTTGACCGCGTGCACGTCCGGGCCCGCGGTTTCGAAGGTGACCTGCAGGTTGTCGAAGCTCAGCGCGTAGCCCTCGGTGGCGTCATTGGTTGGTGCGGCGTGGCTCATGGCTTCTCCTTGCGGGTTGGCATGGCAAACAGGCCGGCGCGGCGGCGGCGCTTGCCACTATGGCGTGGGTCGAAGGCATCGCGCAGGCCGTCGCCCAGGAAGTTCACTGACAGGGCGATGGCCACGATGGTCATGCCCGGCCACCAGAACAGCCAGGGTCGGGTGGTGAACGCGTTCTGGTACTGGCTGATCAGCAGGCCCAGCGAGGATTCCGGCGGCTGGACGCCGAAGCCCAGGAAGGACAACGAGGATTCCAGCAGGATCGCGCCGGCAATCGCGAACGTTGCGTTCACCACGATCACGCCGATGGTGTTCGGCAGCAGGTGCTTGAAAATCACCCGCGAGGTCTTGGAGCCCATGGCCTGGGCGGCGGACACGTATTCGCGCTCGCGCAGCGAAAGGATCTCCCCGCGCACCAGGCGCGCCAGGCCGGTCCAGGTAACCAAGCCAAGGGCCACCGCGAGAAGGATGATGGAGCTGGAGCCGCGCCCGGCAATCTGGCCCAACACCGCGGCCAGCACCAGCAGCGGGATGACGATGAACAGATCGGTAATGCGCATCAGTGCCTCGTCGACCCAGCCGCGGAAGTACCCGGCCAGCGCGCCGATGATAGCGCCGATCACCGTGGCCACCAGGCCGACCACCACGCCGATGATGATGGACTTCTGCGTCCCGTTCATGACCAGGGCGAAGTAGTCCTTGCCGATGGAGTCCTGGCCGAAGGGGTGCTCGCCGATCTGGATGCCCGAACCGCCAAGCCAGGTGGGCAGCAGCGACATGGTGGGCTTGCCGCCGTTGACCACGGCGCCGGCATCGAGGTAGCTCTGCTTCCACCAGCCGGGAATGGGCCCGTAGCCGATCGAGGTGAATGCCAGCAGGGTGATCAGCACGAGGATGATCGCGGAGATCATGGCGGGTTTGTGATGCAGGAACCGTTCCAGGACGATCCGCGACTGGCTCTTGGAAGTCTCGCTCGCGACCGCGAGTTTCGCGTCCTCGACTTCTGCAATGGATGTCAGGTTCTTTGGCATCTTCTTGTTCGTGTTACTCATCGAATGTCCTTAGTTTCCTAGACCCGGATCCGCGGATCGAGAATTGCGTACACAATGTCTGCCAGGAGGTTGAAGAGTACCGCCGCGGTGCCGGTGACCAGGAAGAATGCCATGACCGGTGCGGGGTCCACCGCATGCAGGCCGGTGATGAACATATCTCCCATGCCCTTCCAGCCGAACACCGTCTCGGTGACCACCGCGCCTCCGATCAGGCCGGCGAAGTCGAAGGCCGCGATGGTGGCGATCGGGATCAGCGCGTTGCGGAAGGCGTGGCGGAAGATCACGGTGCGTTCGCTCAAGCCCTTGGAGCGCGCGGTGCGGATGTAGTCCTGCTGCTGCACCTCGAGCATCGATGAGCGGGTGTAGCGCGAATAGCTGGCCAGCGAAATGATGGCCAGCACGATGGTTGGCAGCAGCAGCTGGGTGGCGTTGTCCAGGAAGTGGTCCCAGAAGCCGCCGCCAAGGTTCGCGGTGGAGGACCCGATGGTTGCGATGGGCCGCCCCTTCAGATCCAGGAAACCCGGCCACGCACGGAAGATGTGGTCCAGCACGGTCAAGCCGGCGCCGACCAGGCCTACGGTCACCGAGACGCCCATGGCGGACTTGGACAAACGGCCTCCCATGAGCTTGCCGATCAGGCCCGGAATGACCACGGCCAGGATGGCACCGCCCAGCAGCAGCCATCCGCTGGGATCAGCCAGCAGCCAGAAGGTCGCGTAATACATTCCCAACACGAGCGCCGCGGTGATCAATGCCGGGTACAGCACGCGCTTCTCCTTGAGCCCGACGCTCATGGCGGTGGCGGACAGCGCCAGCAGCACGGTCAGCACGATGATGACTGCTGGACCCATTTGCGGGAATCGGTAGAAGTTCAGCCACACGCTGTACTGCAGCAGCAGCGGCACGAAGACGGCGGTGGCCAAAAAGGTGATGCCGCGGCGTTTGAGCGAACCGGCCATCAGCATCTGCAGGACCAGGCCAGCGACCAGGCCGATCAGGATGCTGGTGCCCAGGGATATCTGGGGGTTCTCCAGCCAGTTGTTGTAGCCGATCGCCATGTACTCCTTGAGCAGCACCGCTGCCCAGAACACCGGAAGGGAGAAAAACAGGAACGTCAGGAAGGTGACGAGATAGTCGAGACCCGAGTACTGGCGCACGGCGGTGAGCACGCCAATGGCGATACCCAGGATGGCGGCGATGACGGTTGCCAGCAGCACCAGTCGCAGGGTCGATGATGCGGCGTTGGCCAGCAGGTCGGTGACCTCGATGCCGTTGATATTGCGGCCCAGGTCGCAGGCGCCCACGAAGCACTTGGAGACACCGGTCAGCCAGGTCAGGTACCGCAGGTACCAGGGCTGTTCCAGGTTCATGTATTCGGTGCGCTGCTGCATCAGGTATTCGCGGTTTTCCGCGTTGCTTTCACGCAGATCGCCGAGCGGGTCACCGGAATTGATGACCAGGATATAGAGCAGCAGCGATGCGGCTAACAGCACGCCGGCGGCCGATCCCAGTCTCTTCAGGATGAATTTCAACACGGTACTAACGTCCTCTTTCTTTTCGCCTGGTGGCGCTCCCGACTCCGCGATGTTGGAGCCGGACACGACGCGGGGCCCGATGATGATCGGGCCCCGCGGGCGCTCACAGCTGGTGTATGCGTTTGATCAGGCCGAGGGCCTACTCAGCGCGTACCCACTGCTCGGCGTTCCAGACGATGCCGTTCTGGGTTGCCGTGTGGCGGACATTCTGGATGTCAGCGCCCGAAGCGCTCAGACCCGGGTGGGCGAACAGCGGGATACCGAACAGGTCATCCCACAGCAGCTTCTCGATCTTCTTGGTCTGCTCCGCGTGGACTGCCGGATCCAGCGAGGTGGCCAGGGTCTCCCACTCGGCATCGACCTGTTCGTTGGAGTACTTGCCGTAGTTCTGCGGCTTGCCGGTCGCGTAGATGTTCTGGCCCGAGGAGATCTGGCCCGAACCTGCCCAAGCGAACAGTGCTACCTCGTAGTCGCCACGCTCCTGGGTTCCACCCGGTGCGAAGAACTTCGGGTCGCCTGCATCCACGATATCGAAGCCTGCCTTGTCGCAGGAGGACTTGATCTGCGCGACTTGGTTGGTGCGGCGTTCATTCGGTGCGGAGTAGCCGATACGCACCTTGGTGCCCACAGCGTCCTGCTCCTCGAGGATCTTCTTGGCCCCGTCGACGTCGACCTGGTCGTAGCGTCCGTCATAGGCAGCTGCCACGGTATCCGCGTAGTTCTCCTGGAATGGGAAGACCTCGCGCAGGTTCATGACTTGTGCGTCAGGGTTCAGCGGCTTGATCAGGTTGTCCACGATTTCCTGGCGTGGAACGCACATGGCGAAGGCTTTGCGCAGTTCCAGGTTGGTCATCGCGTTGCCCTTGACGAAGTTGAAGTCCAGGTGCTCCCAGGTCAGGGTGTCGCCCTGCTGGATATTGACGGCGCTGCCCAGCCCCTTGAGCTGTTCCAGGGTATCGACGGTCGGCTGTGGGCCAATGACGTCGAGGTCCTTGTTCTGCAGTGCCTGGACCATGCCGGAATCGGCCAGGAAGCGGAAGTTCAGTTCCTTGGTCGCTGCAGGGGTACCGTAGTAGTTCTCATTGGCGGTCAGGGTGACGGACTCGCCAGCCTTCCATGAGCCGAGCTTGTACGGTCCGGACACCGGCATGTCTGCTTCATCCGGCAGGGTGCCCGGCTTGGTGGTCCAGCCGGTGTTCCAGAACTTGGCGGCCTTCTCAAGCTTCTTGGAGTCCCCGTCGCGGACAGCCGCAACGAACTCCTCGGTGCTCAGCCCACCCTTCTCTGCCACTACATGCGCCGGGTGCAGCATCCAGGTCTGGATCTGCCAGTCCGGATCCGGAGCCTTGAATTCAACGGTGAATTCCTTGCCCGCAGGATCGCCCTGGGGGCCCTTCGGGACGGTGTCGCCAAGGTCGGTGGAGACCGAGGAGAACAGTGGCTTGTCCTTCGACCCGGTGTTCAGGTTGAGGTTCTGCACAGCCCAGGCCAGCACCGCGTCAGCGGTGGTGATGTCGGTGCCATCGGACCACTTGGCGTTGTCGGCGATGGTGTACTTGATGGTCAGCGGATCATCGCTGATCTTCTCGAAGCTTCCCAGATCTTCGTTCGGGTAGATCTTGCCGTCGGTACCGAAGTAGGTGAAACCGGCGAACATGCGGTCGGTAATGCCGGAGTTGTAGGTGGAGTAGGTCTGCGGAGTGAATCCGTTGTAGCTGATGAATTCAGGGGCGCCGATGGAAACTTTGATGGTTCCATCCTTGGTCGTGATGTCGCCCAGGTCCGCCAGACCGGTGGTGGTCGCCTCGGCGCCGGCGTTGCCCGAACCCGCGGATTCGGTGGCCGATGGGCTGGTTTCGCTTCCGCCTGGCGCACATGCAGACAGCGCCAGTGCCATCGCTGCGCCTACGACGACTGCCTTCGAAACGCGTTGGAACCGCATTTCGCCTCCTTGAGATCTTCGATTGATACGAGTTCTGAAACTTCCGAATCAGTGTGGATCAAGTCACACCCGATCCAATGAGCAATAGACTAACCGGAATTTCTGGTCTTGGATATAGAAAGATTCGCTTCAGATAGTCACGAGAAGGCAACGAAAAGTTAATGCAGGATTTCGCTTGTTACCGGCGAGTTAATGCGAGTTGCCTCACATCCGCGAGATTTCAAGGGTTTCTTTCAGATTGGGAAAAATCAACCAGATGCACAGCTGAGCCCAAGCCTAGCCATCAAGTCATTTATAACAGTTTGGTAACACCCGATGAATCCCGTAATATTCTCAAACAAATCTTGAATATCGATGTCCTCGCACGTCATCAAGGCAGGCGGGCATGTCATCAAAACAGAAAAGAACGCCGCAACCAGTATCGGTTGCGGCGTTCTCTTCTGCGTGTTCAGCGTCGGCTAGATCAGGGTAGCCCCCGGGATAGCCGCCAGCAGATTGCGCGTGTAGTCGCTCTTCGGCGCCTCGAAAATGTCGTCGACAGAGCCCTGCTCGACGATCTTTCCACGTTCCATCACGCAGACGTTGTCCGCGATCTGGCGTACGACGGCAAGGTCGTGGGTGATGAACAGGTAGGTCAGATCCATTTCGCGCTGCAGCTCATCAAGGAGCTCCAGCACCTGGGCCTGAACCAGGACGTCCAGTGCGGAAACCGCCTCGTCGCAGACGATCATTTCCGGCTGCAGGGCCAGTGCACGCGCAATGGCGATGCGCTGTCGCTGGCCGCCGGAGAGCTCGTTCGGGAAGCGGTGCATGGTTGCCGCAGGCATCGAGACCTGGTTGAGCAGCTCCTTGACCTTCTTCTGGCGCGAGGCCGAGTTGCCGATGCCGTGGATGCGCAGCGGCTCCTCGATCGTGCGGTAGATCGAATACATCGGGTCCAGTGAACCATACGGATCCTGGAAAATCGGCTGCACGCGGCGGCGGTACTTGAACAGCTGCTTCTCGCTCAGGTTGCCGATCTGCTGGCCGTCGAAGGTGATCTCGCCGCTGGTCGAATCCAGCAGGTTCAGCACCATCTGCGCAATGGTCGACTTGCCGGAACCCGACTCGCCCACGACAGCAGTCGTGGTGCCCTTCGGAATCTCGAAGGAGACGTTGTCCACCGCGGTGAACTTTTCCTTCTTGCCGAAGCCCTTGCGGATGTCGAAGACCTTGGTCAGGTTGCTGACGGTCAACAGCGGCTCGGCCTTGGCCGGGGAGGTCTCCTCAACAGCGGCCTCATGCTTGTCTCCGCGCACAGCGGAGAGCGAAGGAGCCGAGTTGATCAGGCGCTGCGTGTACGGGTGCTTCGGGTTGCGCAGGATCTCCAGCGCCGGCCCGTACTCGACCACGCGGCCCTTGTACATGACGACGACCTTCTCGGCACGCTCCGCGGCCAGGCCCAGGTCATGGGTGATCAGCAGCACGGCGGTGCCCAGTTCACTGGTCATGGTGTCCAAGTGATCCAGGATCTGCTGCTGCACCGTCACGTCCAGCGCGCTGGTCGGCTCGTCCGCGATCAGCAGGCGAGGGCGGCAGGCCAGGCCAATGGCGATCAGCGCACGCTGGCGCATGCCGCCGGAGAACTCGTGCGGGTACTGATTGGCACGGGCTTCCGGGTTGGGCAGGCCTGCGTCGGCCAGCACCTGGGCAACACGCTTCTTGGGGTTGTCCCCCGCCAAGCCGTTGGCCTTCAGGGTTTCCTTGACCTGGAATCCGATCTTCCACACCGGGTTGAGGTTCGACATCGGGTCCTGCGGAACCATGCCGATGTGGTTGCCGCGCAGCTCGACGAATCGCTTTTCGCTGGCGTTGGCAATGTCTTCGCCGTCGAACAGGATCTGTCCTGCGGACACGCGGCCGTTGCCTGCCAGCAGGCCGATGGCGGCCAGTGCCGAGGTCGACTTGCCGGATCCGGACTCGCCCACAATGGCCACAGTTTCTCCTGGCATCACGGTGAAGTTGGCGTCGCGCACCGCATGCACCGGTCCGTCAGGAGTGGAGAAGGTGATCGCCAGATCCTTGACTTCAAGCAGCGGCTTGGGAGTTGCGTTCTCGCTCACGGGCTAGGCTCCCTTCCGGGCCTTGGGATCCAGTGCGTCGCGCACTGCATCGCCGAGCATGATGAAGCTCAAGACCGTCACCGAAAGGAACAGTGCAGGCCACATCAGCATCATCGGGTTGTTGCGAAGCTGGGTCTGCGCCGAGGCAATATCGTTGCCCCAGCTCATGATCTCCGGCGGCAGACCGACGCCCAGGAAGGACAGGGTTGCCTCGGCCACGATGTACACACCGAGGTTCACGGTCGCGACCACGATGATCGGGGCCAGCGAGTTCGGCAGCACGTGCTTGACCAGCGACTTGAACTTGGACAGGCCCAGCGAGCGCGAAGCCTTGACGAAGTCCGCATTGCGCGCTTCGATCACGGCACCGCGGGTGATGCGGGCCAGCTGCGGCCAACCGAAGATGGCCAGCGTAATGATGACCGTCCAGACACTCTTGTTCTCTCGGAACGCAGGCAGCTGCATAACGATGATTGCGCCGAGGATCAGCGGCAGGGCGAAGAAGATGTCACCCAGTCGGGCCAAGATGGTATCGATCCAGCCGCCGTAGAAGCCCGCCAGTGCACCGATGGTGCCACCGACGATGATCACGATCAAGGTCGTGAAGATGCCGACGAGCAGCGAAGCCCGCGTGCCGTAAATGACGCGCGAGTAGATGTCGCAGCCCTGGAGGTTGAAGCCCATGATGTGGCCTTCGCGCCCCGGCTCGTTCGAATTCTCCAACGCGCAGTACGTGGGGTCTTGCGAGGTGAACCACTGAGGGAACGCAGCAACTATGATGACCGCGAGAATCAGGATCGCGGAAATGATGAACAAAGGCTGCTTGCGCAGCGAGCGCCAGGCCTCGGCCCACATGGACAGCGGTTTGCCGGTCTCCTTGACGGAGTCGACTGCCTGCAAAGGAGTCTCGTCCAGCGGAGCCACATAGTGCTCCATCTTGTACTTGGAGACCTTGCCAGCTCGGCGGTTGACGGGCAGGCCGGCCTCTGAATTAAAGTTCTGGTTCTCAGGCATAACGGATCCTCGGGTCAAGCAGGGCGTACAACATATCCACGATCAGGTTGGCGAGCACGAACACGATCACCAGGACACCGACCACGGCGACAACGGTTGGCGTCTCGCCCTTGAGGATTGCTCGATACAAAAGGTTTCCGACGCCGGGGACGTTGAAGATACCCTCGGTCACGATGGCGCCGCCCATGAGCGATCCGAGGTCAGCGCCAAGGAAGGTCACCACGGGAATGAGCGAGTTGCGCAGGACGTGGACACGCACCACACGGTTGCGGCTCAAGCCCTTGGCCGTAGCGGTGCGCACGTAGTCCGCGCTCTTGTTTTCGATGACCGAGGTACGGGTAAGGCGGATGACATAGGCCAGCGACACCAAACCCAGAACCATGGCGGGAAGAATGAGTTCACTCCACGTGGCAGCGCCGGAAACTGTGGGCTTAGCCCACTCAAGCTTCACCCCGATGACGAACTGCAAGACGAAGCCGAGCACGAAGGTAGGCACGGCGATGACAATCAGCGAAGCAACCAGAATGGTCGAGTCAAAGAACTTGCCCTTGCGCATACCGGCAATCACGCCGAAGATGATGCCGAATACGCCTTCAATCAACAACGCGAGTATCGCTAGACGAGCAGTTACGGGGAAGGCTCGTCCAAGAAGGTCGGCCACTGGCTGGCCCGAGAACGACATGCCGAGGTCGAAAGTGACCAAGTTCTTCAGATACAAACCGTACTGGATCCAAAATGGCTGGTCGAGATTGTATTGTGCACGAAGCGCTGCTTCGGTCGCCGGGGTCATCGGCTTGCCACCGGACAGTGCCGCGATCGGGTCGCCGGGGGTCGCGAAGACCAGGAAGTACACCAGCAACGTTGCGCCGATGAATACCGGAATCAGCTGCGCAATACGCTTGAGGGTAAAACTTAACATGCTTGCATCTCACCTCGAGACACGAGAGGGCGCTTGGCCATTATTTCCTCTTTCCGTCGGAGATTATCCGACGTTATTTTTTTGCGAGGCAGGACAGACACGCCAAAGGGAGACCCTGGTTGTTACGGGTCTCCCTTGACGTTGTTGCCAGCTAATCTAGCCTTTGATCAGGCTAAACGCCGAGCGTAATTACTTGCCGGTGATCTCGTTGTACAGCGGGACACCGTTCCAGCCGAATTCGACGTTGGAGACGTTTTCGCTCCAGCCGCCCTGAACAGCCTGGTACCACAGCGGGATGGCAGGAAGGTCCTTCATCAGGATTTCCTGGGCCTGGTTGAAGATCTCGGCACCTGCAGCAGGATCGGTCGCGGCGAGGCCTTCCTTCAGCTTGGCGTCGAACTCTTTGTTCGAGTAGTCGCCATCGTTGGAGCCTGCGCCGGTGCCGTAGAGGGCGCCGAGGAAGTTGTACAGCGATGGGTAGTCGGCCTGCCAGCCGGTTCGGAAGCCGCCGGTCATCTTGCGCTCGGTGACCTGCTCACGCAGTTCCTTGAAGGAGCTGTATGGCTTGGCCACAGCGTTGATGCCCAGATTGTTCTTCAGCTGGTTGACGACAGCCTCGACGTATTCCTTGTTGCCAGCGCCGTCAACGTTGTAGCCGATGGACAGTTCTGCATCTGCATCCCACTTCGAGATGGCATCTGCGTCGGCCCAAGCCTTCTTGGCGGCCTCGGCGTTGAAAGTCAGCACCTCGCTACCCGGAATGCTGTCGGAGTAGCCATCGATAACCGGTGCGGTGAAGTCCTTGGCGATAACCTTGCCGCCCTGGTACACCTTGTCGATGATCAGCTGGCGGTCGATAGCCTGCGAGATTGCGGCACGTCGGAGGTTGCCCTCTTCGCCCTGCTTGAAGTGATCCAAGTAGCCTGGGATGGTGATGGTTGCGTTGCCTGCGTATGGCGAGTTGACTGAACGGTCACCCAGGTCGCTCTGGTAAGAAGCCAGCTGGCTTGGCGGAACCTGGTCCAGGACATCCAAGTTGCCGGAAATTAGATCCTGGTATGCCGAGTCAGTCGACTGGTAGACCTTGAAATCGATACCGCCGTTCTGGGCCTTGCGAGGGCCGTCGTAGCTCTCGTTGACATCCAGCTTCAGGTTGACGTCGTGGTTCCACTCGGCCAGCGTGTAAGGACCGTTGCCAACCGGCTTTTCGCCGAAGGCCTTGGGATCCTCGAATGCTGCCTCAGGCAGTGGCATGAAGGCGGTGTATCCCAAACGCAGCGGGAAGTCGGACTCGGGCTGGGACAGTTCGACGGTGAAGGTAGTGTCATCCACGACCTTCAGGCCTTCCATCTTATCCTCGGTCGCCTTCTCGGCGCTGACCTTGTCATAGCCCTTGATGGACTCGAAGAAGTATGCGTTGAGCTGGGCGTTCTTTGCGGCAGCACCGAAGTTCCAGGCATCCACGAACGAAGCAGCGGTCACCGGCGAACCATCGGAGAAGGTCTGGCCGGACTTGATCTTGATGGTGTAGTTCTGGGAGTCGGTGGTTTCGATCGACTCGGCCAGCTCATTCTGGGTCTTACCATCGGCGGTGTAGCTCACCAGGCCGGTGAAGATCAGATCCATGACGCGGCCGCCACCAACTTCGTTGGTGTTAGCCGGCAGCAGGCCGTTCTGTGGTTCGGTGGTATTTGCCGAAACAATGTATGAAGTGTCGCCTGCCTGGGCGTCGCCGCTACCCTCAGGGGTTTCAGACGAGCCGCCGCCACATGCCGACAGGGTCAACGCCAGGGCAGCGGACAGAGCCACGGCCTTCGATGCGTGCGAGAATCGCATCCTATTTCTCCTCAACAGTTCGTTGCTGCTTCCGCAATTCGCGGAGCCGTGCGGTATAGCGTGAGCTATAGCACTTAGTGAATGAGATTACATCAAAGATTGCGAAACAACCAATGAATAATCGTGAAAGTAGTGCTTGATAATCTTTTAGTCACTCGAACTTACAATATGATCACAAGTCAATTGTTAGAGATGATCAAAGAAAAAAGTTCATCATTCCAGGGTCCTCAAGGACGGCACCGATACCGGCAAGTAACTCGCTGGCTTCCTTGCCATCCACGACCCTGTGGTCGAAGGACAAGGCCAGCGTCGAGGTATGCCGTAGTGCTACTTCCCCTCGGTATTCCCAAGGCCTAGGCTTGACTTGGCCTAAGGCAAGAATCCCCGTCTGCCCCGGAGGCAGAATAGGTGTACCGGCATCGACGCCGAACACCCCAACGTTGGTAATCGAGAAAGTACCGCCGGACAGCTGTGACGCGGTCAGGCTTCCAGCCCTCGCATGACCGATGAGCTCGGTCAATTCAGCGGCCAGCAATGTTAGTGGCTTATTCTGCGCCTGTTTGAGCACGGGGACAAGTAGTCCGCGCTCACTGGCGACCGCCATACCGAGATTCACGTCCGCGAATTGGATGATTTCATCGTTCTCGCCGTCCCAGCGCGCATTGACGCTGGGGAAGTTCAGCAGCAGGCGTGATACCACTAGGGCCGTCAGCGAGGTGATATTCAGCTTCAGGTCCCTGAATTCGCGTCGGGCGCGGAGCTTGTCGATCAGCTCCAACGACTTCGTGACATCGACCGTCAAGAACTCGGTGGCATGCGGCGCGGTGAACGCCGACTGCACCATGGCCTTGGCGGTAGCCCTTCGCATGGCGCTGATCTTGATCCGGGTCTGACCATTCCCGGCAATCGGCAGTGGTTCCGCCGCGGGTTCCGCAGGAGAGCTGAAGAGGGCTTCGATATCGCGGCGCAGCACCAGGCCGTCGGGCCCGCTGCCCTTCACCTCGGCAATGTCGATGCCGTGGTCGCGGGCGAGCTTGCGGACCGGTGGCGTGCTGCGCGCCACGGTGGACCACGCCGCTTCCGGCACGGAGGCCGGGTTTGCATCATCAGCAGCGCTGCCGGCGGCAACCGACTTGCCGCGGCCGCGGCGTGCTGGACGCTTTCCGCTGGCGGCCGGAGCACCGTAGCCCACCAGCGTCGGTGTCCGCTCGGCGGCGCCGCCTTTCTCCCCCGGGGACCCGGCGCCGGGGTCTGTCCCGTCCTGGCCCTGGGCATCTACCGGATGGTCGTCGAAGGTCACCAGGGGACCTCCCACGGGGACCACCTGGCCCTCGTCGGCATGCAGCTTCTGCACGATGCCCGCGAAGGGCGAGGGAAGCTCAACCACCGCCTTGGCGGTTTCCACCTCGGCAATGATCTGGTTCAGGCTGACGTGCTCGCCGACCTTGATTTTCCAGTTCAGCACCTCGGACTCAGTCAGCCCTTCGCCGAGGTCCGGCAGCTTGAAAGTTTGGGCGGTCATCACTTGGCAGCTCCTTCGGTTGCCTCGTGGTGGCGCATCACGGTGTCGACCGCATGCATCACCCTGTCGAGATCTGGCAGGTGGTGGCTTTCAAGCCGGGACGGCGGGTAGGGGACGTCGAAGCCCGTGACCCGCAGCGGGGCGTGCTCCAGGTAGTCGAAGCAGGTCTCGGTGATCTGGGCGCAGATCTCCGCCCCCAGCCCGCTGGTGCGGCTGGCCTCGTGGACCACCACGAGCTTGCCGGTGCGCTTCACCGATTCCGCGACCGTGTCGATATCCAGTGGGTCCAGGCTGCGCAGGTCGATGACTTCCAGGCTGACGCCTTCGTCCTCTGCGGCCTGCGCCGCATCCATGAGCGTGTAGGTGGTCGGGCCGTACCCCACGACCGTCACGTCGTCGCCGGCGCGCAGGACCTTGGCCTTCGGCGAGGAGTCGTTCTCCGGCGTGGCCAGCTCGACTTCTGCCTTCTCGTGATAGCGGCGCTTGGGCTCGAAGTAGATCACCGGATCGTCGCTCGCGATGGCTTGGCGCAGCATCGTATAGGCATCCTGCACGCTGGAGGGTGCGAAAACGCGCAGGCCCGCGGTGTGGGCGAAGTAGGCTTCCGGGGATTCGCTGTGGTGCTCGGGTGAACCGATGCCGCCGCCATAGGGAATGCGCACGGTCACGGGCATCTTCACCCGTCCGCGCGAACGGTAGTGCAGCTTGGCCAGCTGGGAGACCAGCTGGTCGAAGGCAGGATAGGTGAAACCGTCAAACTGGATCTCCACCACCGGCCGGTAGCCGCGGTAGGCCAAGCCGATGGCGGTGCCCACGATGCCGGACTCTGCCAGCGGGGTGTCGACGACCCGGTGCTCGCCGAATTCCTTCTTCAGTCCGTCGGTGACGCGGAACACTCCGCCGAGGGTTCCGATGTCCTCGCCGAGCAGGACCACTTTCTCGTCCTCGGTCAACGCATCGCGCAGCGACTGGTTCAGCGCCTTGAGCATGGTGGTGGCCATCAGTGTCCCTCCCCCTCGAACTCCGCCAGGTAGCCGAGGTATCCCTCACGTGCCCGGACGCTGGGTTCATGCGCCTCGGAATAGACGTTGTCGAATAGTTCGTCCACGGCGGGGTCAGGCATCGCGGTGATGGCGGCGCGCAGCTGCGCGGCCAGCTCGTCGGCGGCGTTCTGCGCGCGCTGCTCATAGGACTGGACGTCGGCGCCGATCACGT
This sequence comes from Glutamicibacter protophormiae, assembly GCF_014647495.1. GTDB lineage: Bacteria > Actinomycetota > Actinomycetes > Actinomycetales > Micrococcaceae > Glutamicibacter > Glutamicibacter protophormiae. The sequence continues at coordinate 347,553 of NZ_BMPH01000003.1, read as the reverse complement.
GCAGGTACTTCACCAGGCGGTCGATCGGATCCTTGGCTTTCCACTGCTCCAGCTCGTCGGGCTTGCGGTAGCGGGTCGGGTCGTCGGCGGTGGTGTGCGAGCCCATGCGGTAGGTGACGGCTTCGATGAATGTCGGGCCCAGCCCGTTGCGGCAGTGGGCCAAAGCGGCCTGGGTTGCGGCGTAGACGGCCAGGATGTCGTTGCCGTCCACGCGCCAGGTCTTCAATCCGAAGCCCTGGGCACGGTCGGCGATCTGGGTGCGGCTCTGCAGCGCCACCGGCTCGGAAATGGCCCACTGGTTGTTCTGGCAGAAGAACAGCACCGGCGCCTGGTAGCTGGCGGCGAAGACCATGGCCTCGCTGACATCCCCCTGGCTGGTGGCGCCGTCGCCGAAGTAGGTGATGGCCACGTCGTCGGTTCCATCGAACTTGATGCCCATGCCGTAGCCGGCGGCGTGCAGGGTCTGCGCGCCGATGACGATCTGCTGGCAGGCGATGTTGACCTCGTTGGGGTTCCATCCGCTGGACTGTGCTCCGCGCCAGACGCTGAGGAGGTCTTCGGCCTTCACACCACGGGCCCAGGCCACGCCGTGCTCGCGGTAGGAGGGGAAGATGAAATCGGAATCGCGGGTGGCGCGCACCGAACCGATCTGCGCGGCTTCCTGTCCGAGCAGCGGGGCCCACAGGCCCAGCTCGCCCTGGCGCTGCAGGGCTGTCGCTTCGTTATCCAGCCTCCGCAGGACAACCATGTCCCGCAGGAAATCCGCCAAGTCCGACTCGGTCAGCTTGGCGACGTAATGGTCTAGTTCTCGATCCGGGACTCGTTCCCCGGCGACGTTCAGCAGCTGGTGCGTAGGTATGCACTCTGCGGCTACATCGATGTGCTTGGTGGACACGATCAGCATCCTTACTCTCGCGTAGTCGGCGCCCGAGGTAGTTTCACACTTCGGGCTTAATGTGATGCTACTCACGCGACGCAGATTGCACAATGGCCAGATTCGAATTAGGGCAAAATGCACTGTTCGCCCTCCGCTTTCAGTGCTAACGTGCTCATTATGCAGCTACTAGACCAAACGGACCGCCGCATCCTGCTTGCCCTGTCCACCGCGGCCAAGCGGACCGCCTCGGCCGTGGCAGCCACGCTGGGCCTGGGCCGCAATACTGTGCAAACACGCATCACCCGGCTGGAGAACGAGGTCCTGGATTCGCTCGACCGGCGCATCCCCGCGCAGTCCCTGGGCTACGGGCTGCTGTCCTTCGTCGAACTGCATGTGGACCAGCGCCATCTGGAAGACATCGCCGCCAAGCTGGAACAGATCCCGGAAGTACTCGAAGCGCACGGCCTGACCGGCTCGGCGGACATCCTGGTGCGGGTTGCCGCCAAGGACGCCGAAGAACTTTTCAGGGTCCATGGCCAGCTCCTGCATATAGAAGGGGTCAACCGCGCCGATTCGGCGCTGTCGATGGCCGAGCTGGTCCCCTACCGCACCACCCGGCTGCTGGAGCATTCGCTGCGCAGCTCCTGATCCGGGCGCCGCAAAAGCAGCTGGGGACCGATTCACGCGAATCGGTCCCCAGCTGCTTGGTTCAGCTATTCAATTTTCCTAGTGGTCGACTGCCTTCTCGGCACCGACACCGGTCAGCGAGCGAACTTCCATTTCCGCCGCCTTCTTCGGATCCTCGGTTCCCGGATCGGTGATCGAGCCCAGCCAGCCGAGCAGGAATGCCAGCGGGATGGAGACGATGCCGGGGTTGGCCAGCGGGAAGATCGAGATGTCGATGCTCGGGATCATGGAGGTCTCCGCGCCGGAGAAGACCGGCGAGAAGATGATCAGCAGGATGGCCGAGCCCAGGCCGCCGTACATCGACCAGACTGCACCGCGGGTCTTGAAGCCCTTCCAGAACAGCGAGTAGAGGATGGTCGGCAGGTTGGCCGAGGCGGCCACCGCGAAGGCCAGCGCCACCAGGAAGGCGACGTTCTGGCCCTGGGCGCCGATGCCGCCGGCGATTGCGAAGACGCCGATGACCAGGACGGTGCGGCGGGCAACCTTCATTTCCTTCTCCGGGGTGCTCTTGCCCTTGGAAATGACCGATGCGTAGACATCGTGGGCGAAGGATGCGGCTGCGGTGATGGTCAGGCCAGCCACCACGGCCAGGATGGTTGCGAAGGCCACTGCGGAAATCAGGCCCAGCAGCAGGGTGCCGCCCAGTTCGTAGGCCAGCAGCGGTGCCGCGGAGTTCACGCCGCCCGGGGCGGCCTTGATCTTGTCCGGGCCGATCAGGGCACCGGCGCCGAAGCCGAGGACCAGGGTGAACAGGTAGAAGGCACCGATCAGCCAGATGGCCCAGACGACCGACTTGCGTGCTTCCTTGGCGGTTGGCACGGTGTAGAAGCGCATCAGCACGTGCGGCAGGCCGGCGGTGCCGAGCACCAGGGCCAGCGCCAGGGAGATGAAGTCGAGCTTGGAGGTTTCGGACTTGCCGTACTGCATGCCCGGGTTCAGGATCTCGGGGTTGCCTGCCACCTCGGCGGCCTTGCCCAGCAGCTCGGAGAAGTTGAATCCGAACATCGCCAGGGTCCAGATGGTCATGATCAGCGCGCCGGCGATGAGCAGGCAGGCCTTGATGATCTGCACCCAGGTGGTGCCCTTCATTCCGCCGATCAGTACGTACAGGATCATCAGCGCGCCGACGATGACGATCACCAGTGACTGGCCTGCACGGCTGTCGATGCCCAGCAGCAGTGACACCAGCGCACCGGCGCCGGCCATCTGCGCCAGCAGGTAGAACACGCACACCGCGAGGGTGGAGATCGCCGCGGCGATGCGCACGGGACGCTGCCGCAGGCGGAAGGAAAGCACATCGGCCATGGTGAACTTGCCGGTGTTGCGCAGCAGCTCGGCCACCAGCAGCAGAGCGACCAGCCAGGCGACGAGGAAGCCGATGGAGTACAGGAAGCCATCGTAGCCGTTGATGGCGATGGCGCCGACAATGCCCAGGAAGGATGCCGCCGACAGGTAGTCGCCGGCGATGGCGGTGCCGTTCTGGGTCCCGGTGAAGGAGCGCCCGCCGGCATAGTAGTCTGCGGCGGTCTTGTTGTTCTTGCTGGCTCGCAGCACGATCACCAGGGTGACGCCGACAAAGGCGACGAAGATGGCGATATTCACCAGCGGGTTGCCGACGGTGGTCTTCTCAGCCGCCGCCGCAAGGATGGTTAGGTTGTTCACTGATCTGCTCCCTGGTTCTCCAGACGCTCACGGATCTTGGTGGCCTTGGGGTCGAGCTTCTTGTTGGAGAAGCTCACGTAGGCCGCAGTGATAGCGAAAGTGGACACGAACTGCAGCAGGCCCAGGAAGATACCCATGTTGATATTGCCCAGGACCTTGATGGACATGAAGTCGTGGAAGTAGTCAGCCAAAAGAACGTAGGCGAAATACCAGACCAGGAAGAAGATAGCCATTGGGAATACGAAGCTGCGGTGGGTGCGGCGCAGTTCCTGAAATTCCTCCGACTTGCTCTCCGCCACGAAATCAATGTCGCCTTCGACATTGTGGTGGGGATTGGCACTCATGATGCCCTCCTTGTGCGGGTGGTTGGATGATTGAAACTTGATGTGATGCAAGGCACATCGTTACTGTGACTAAGTTCACTATCTGCGAAACTTTCGTCTCCGACTAGGGGTTTGGATCGGAGCATGGCTCAACGGAGCAAAACCTGCGCCCAACGGCGCATTCGGCGGCGACAAGCGGTCGGCCTGCGGGTCGTGACCTTAGGATTGATATATGTCCCCAGCCCTGCAGATCACCCTCATCGTCACCATCGTGACGGTCGGCATTGCCGTCATCGGGTATTTCGGATTCAAGATCTCCCGTTCGACCAAGGAGATGGGGACTGACGCGGATGAAGCGACCTTCACCACCCTTCACCACATGTCCGTCGCCGTTCCGCACCTGGAACGCGGACTGACCGTGGAAGGCGCCGCCAAGAGCACCAAGGCGCTGCGCAAGCTGCTGAACTGCCCGGTCCTGCTGATCTCCGATACCCGCCACATTCTTGCCACGGACGCCGGCATCGAGTTCACCGCGGACCTCGAAGAGCAGGCGTCGGAAGCCTTCGCCACCGTCCTGGCTACCGGCAAAACCCAGGTGAAACGGCTCTCCGGCCAGGATTTCGTGGCGGCTCCGATCATGGTGGGAGACCAGCCGGTGGGAACCGTGACCGCTCTGAGCCCGCGGGCCGGAGCCGGATTCGTCCGCGCCGTCTCCGAGGTGGCCGTCTTCGTCTCCGCGCAGGTCTCCACCGCCCAGCTGGATGAAAACAAGGCAATGCTGCTCGAAGCCCAGATGCGGGCGCTGCGGGCGCAGATTTCCCCCCACTTCATCTACAACTCGTTGAACGCCATCGCTTCCTTCATCAACACGGATCCCGCCCGCGCCCGTGAGCTGGTGATCGAGTTCGCGGATTTCACCCGCTATTCCTTCCGCCGCCGCGGGGAATTCACCACCCTGGCCGAAGAGTTGGAGGCCATCGACCGCTACCTGCTGCTTGAAAAGGCCCGCTTCGGCGACCGCATCCGGGTGTCATTGCAGATCGCCCCGGAGGTGCTCCCGACCAAGATCCCGTTCCTCTCGCTGCAGCCGCTGGTGGAGAACGCGGTGCGCCACGGGCTGGAGGCCAGGCCCGACGGCGGGGTTATCTCCATCACCGCCACCGAAGACGGCATGCATGCGGTCATCAGCGTCGAGGACGACGGCGTGGGCATGGATCCGGAGCAACTGGCCAGCGTGCTGGCAGGCACCACCGTCAACATGCATGTGGGGCTGCGCAACGTTGACGTGCGTCTTCGCCAGCTCTATGGCAATTCGAACGGGCTGATCATCGACACCGCGCCGGGGGCCGGCACCCAGATCACCCTGCGCATCCCGAAGTTCCTGGCCCCGGGCAAGGGTTCGATAAACGAATGAAATCTGAAATGCCCCAAGGTAAACGAAACAAAAACGATAGAATCAATTCATGATTAATGTGGTTGTCGCCGACGACGAACTTCCTGCGGTGGAAGAAATCGCGTTCCTTCTGAGCCAGGACTCCCGAATCGGGAAAATCCACCGTGCAACGTCTGGTGCCGCCGCGTTGAAGGCGCTGGAGGAAAACGAAGTGGACGCCCTCTTCCTCGACATCCACATGCCCGCGCTGTCCGGCCTGGATATCGCCCGGGTCATCTCCCGCTTCGCCAATCCGCCCTTGGTGGTCTTCGTGACCGCCGACGAAGACCAGGCGTTGGAAGCCTTCGAACTCGCCGCCGTCGACTACGTGCTGAAGCCCATCCGCCCGCAGCGCCTGGCCGAGTCCGTGCGGCGCCTGTGCGAGCTGGTGGAAGAAGCCCCGTCCAAGCCCGAAATGATCACCGTGGACCAGGGCGGCATCACCAAGCTCATCCCCCGCGGCGACATCGCCTATGTCCAGGCGCAGGGCGACTACGCCCGCCTGCATACCAAGGAATCCAGCTACCTGATCCGCGTCCCGCTGAACGATCTGGAGCAGCAGTGGGCGGAATCGGGCTACGTGCGCATCCACCGCTCCTACCTGGTGAGCATGGACAAGATCGAAAATGTCCGGCTGCAGACCGGAAAGGCGGCAGTGCTGGTCAACGGGACCGAGCTTCCCATCTCCCGGCGCGCACTGCCCTACCTGCGCGAACGCCTGGCAGCCAACCGCGTCCGACCGCTCTAGGTACGGCGTGATTCCGTGAAGCGCGACTCCCCGGAGGCTCCCCTGCCCGGACGATTTGCCGAGCAGCGCCCGCAGCGGGTGCGCGTCCAAGCTCCGCAGGATGCCTCGCTGACCATTGCCACGGCCAAGCCCGAGCACACGGCCCAGGAATTCTACGTCCAGCAGCTGATCCGCTCCCAGCTGCGGCTGGCCTGCGCCGTGGCCGCCGGCCTGCTGACCATGCTCGTGGGGATCAGCGCGCTGCTCGCCTTCTGGCCGGCGGTCTATGAATTCGCCCTGTGGCATATCCCCTTGCCCTGGTGGATTCTCGGAGTGGGGATCTATCCGCTGATCATCGTGGCCGGCATGCTGTTCAACGGCGCCGCGGCACGCAACGAGAAACGCTACCGGAGCATCAGCCGTGATTAATCTGCTTTCCGCCCTGGCCCTGGTCGTGGTGTGCGTGACCACCATGCTGATCGCCTTCCACGGGCTGCGCCTTTCGCGCACCACCAGCGATTTCTACGTGGCCAGCCGCACGGTGCGCCCATGGTGGAATGCCTCGGCCATCGGCGGCGAATACCTTTCGGCCGCCTCGTTCCTGGGTGTGGCCGGGCTGATTGTGCTCTCCGGGCAGTCGGGGCTCTGGTTCCCCATCGGGTACACCGCCGGCTATCTGATGCTGCTGCTGTTCGTCGCGGCGCCGCTGCGACGCTCGCAGGCCTACACGATTCCCGACTTCGCCCAGATCCGTTTCGAGGAATCCAAGTCGCTGCGCAAGATCACCACTTACCTGGTGGTGGTGATCTGCTGGTTGTATATCGTTCCGCAGATGCACGGGGCGGCGCTGACCCTCTCGATCGCCACCGGCCTGCCAGGTTGGCTCGGCCCGGTGATCGTGGCTGCGGTCGTGTGCATCACGGTGGTCTCCGGCGGCATGCGTTCGGTGACCTTTGTCCAGGCCTTCCAGTACTGGTTCAAGCTGGCCGCACTCGTGATTCCCACGATCTTCCTGCTCATCCAGGTGATTCCCGAACAGTCCAGCACCGCGCGCCTTGAAAGCATCGCGACGCAGCTCGAAGCGGTGGCCGGGCTGAACCTGTACGAGACCATCTCCATCATCCTCGCCCTGCTCTTCGGCACGTTGGGACTGCCCCACGTGCTGGTGCGCTTCTACACCAATCCCACCGGGCAGGCGGCGCGTTCCACGACAGTGATCGTGCTGGGCTTGCTCTCGGTGTTCTACCTGCTGCCCACCACCCTCGGCGTGCTGGGACTGCTCTACACCCCGCAGCTGGGCGGCAGCGCGGAGAGCGACGCCACGGTGCTGCTGCTGCCCTCGGCGGTGCTGGACGGGTTCCTCGGCGACGCGCTGACCGCGATCGTGGTCGGCGGCGCCTTCGCCGCGTTCCTGTCGACCACCTCCGGGCTGGTGGTCTCGCTGGCCGGGGCGCTGTCCCAGGAATTCTTTGCCGGAACCGTGCGGGGCTTCCGCATCTCCACCGTGCTGGCCACCGCACTGCCGGTGTTCATCGCCGTGGTGACCAGTTCCCTGGCGCTGGCCGGAGCCATCGGCAACGTCTTCGCGTTCACTGCCTCGACCATCTGCCCGTTGCTGCTGCTGGGAATCTGGTGGCGCTCGCTCACCGCCCGCGGCGCCATTGCCGGCATGCTGGCCGGTGCGATCGCCTGCGGCCTGTCGCTGATCGTCTCCAGCCTGCTGTCGGAAGTCGATGCGCTGTGGTTCCACATGCTTCGCCAGCCGGCGGCCTGGAGCGTCCCGCTGGCGTTCGTGGTGATGATCGCGGTCTCCCGGGCCACCGCGCGCAGCATCCCATCCAACACGGACCGCATCATGGCCCGGCTGCATGTCCCGGACCGCGACTCGGTCTTCTGAGCCGCTTCGCCGGCGTGGACCATTGCCCACAGCCCACGCAGCGATGCAACAGGCCGCCGCCTGCCCGGTAGGAACCGGGCATGCGGCGGCCTGTGAAACTGTGCCGTGCTAGTCGATCGAAGCCATCAGCTCAACCACGCGGTCGAGGAACGCGTCGACCTGGGATTCCTCGTATCCCTCCGTGCCGGTGGCAGAGCGGAACTCCACACGACGTACGGTGTCCACGGCCATCGGCACGTCCTTCTCGAAGTAGTCGATCAGCTGGTCGCATAAGCGGTCCACGTCTTCGACGTTATAGCTCGAAGCGTTGGTGCGCGAGGGGCGGCGGAAGCGTTCCCCCTTGGCTCTGTGCAGGCGGCCACGCAGGATCGCCGCCAGCCGGCCAACCTGCTGCAGCCAGACTTCCTCGCCCTGGTGGGCGATCAGGTCGTCGCGCTCGCGCTTGGCGAAGACGTCTTCCAGGCGGTCCAGGGCACCGTCGACCTCGCGGGCCTGGTAGCCGCCCTTCTGCGGGGCGAAGGTCGTGCGGCGGATCAGGTGGCTGGTGACCACGCTGTCGTCGTTGCCGCCGCCGTTGAAGGTGGCACGGGCGCGGCTGAGAAACGCATCAACCTGCTTGACGTTGTAGCCGAATTCCGAATCCGGGACCCGGGAAAACGGAGCATCTTGCTGCTGCGACACGACTGTTCCTTCTTCTCTCGATAAAGTCAGGGGCGGATCGAGGCGATCCGTGATCCCTAGTTATTCTATGGGGTGAGCCGAGGCATGGGTTAAAAGCCACACCGGCGGGTGCCATCCATGGGAAAGGATCACACCGCGCCGGCGTTGCGGATTATTGCAGGGAAACGCTCCACGTCAGCAGGTGGGAAATCAGGTAGCCGAGCGGGACGACGAAGACCACCGAGTCCAGTCGGTCCATGATGCCGCCATGCCCCGGCAGCAAGTTGCTCATGTCCTTGATGCCCAGCTCACGCTTGATCATGGATTCCGAGAAGTCTCCGGTGGTGGCCGCGATCGTGGTGAAGAATGCCAGGATCACGCCGGTCCACCATGGCATGTCCAGCCAGAAATGCATGGCCAAGGCGCCGACCGCCATGGATCCGAGCATCGACCCGGCGAAGCCCTCCCAGGACTTCTTGGGCGAAATCTTCGGGGCCATGGGATGCTTGCCGAACAGCACCCCGACGATATAGCCGAAGGTGTCATTGCTGACCGCCAGCAGCAGGATCGTGGCGATCAGCCACTGGCCGTTGGGTTCTTCGAGGATCAGCAGCGCGAAGGACAACAGCAGCGGGACCCAGCTGATGATGAACACGCTGCTCATCACCGAGGCCGCGGCCCCCTTGAGCCCCTCCGTCAACCGCACCAGCAGTGCGATGACCAAACAGATCATGTAGGTGAAGCCCACGGCTTCCAGGCCACCCCAGATCGCGCTGACGGGCAGCATCGCAGAGGCCAGGAAGAGCGGAACCAATGGCACCGAGGTCTTGGCATGGGTGGTGGCCCGGGCGACTTCCCAGCTGCCGACCCCGGCCAGGACCACGATCAGCCCCACCAGCAGCGGCTCGAAGAGGAACAGGCCAGCCAGCACCAGGCCGAGCATCACGAGGCCGACGCCGATAGCGGCCGGAAGGTTGCGCCCGGCCCGCGACTTCTTGGGTTCGGCCGGCGCACCCACCAGCAGTTCGGTCGGCACCGCCGCACGGGCGGCATCCGGTTCACCGGTTTCGGCAAGGTCCTTGGTTTCGCTGACCGGAGGGTGCTCGGCAGGCCCTTCGACCTTGAGCTCCTCGGGAGGAACCGGTGAACGGTCCTCTGCGGTGAAGGCCGCCTTGGCACGCTCCTTGGCCTGTTGCGAGTCCACCGCGGCGCCAGGGGCCGCCGGAACCGGTTCAATCTCCGGCTGCGGACCCGTTGCCTCGGGTTCCTGCGCGGCAGGCTTCGCGCCGCGGCGCTTGGCTTCCTTCTGCTGGGCTTCCTGCAGGGCTCGCGCCTCGCGGCGGGTCAGGGGTTTGGCTTCACCGGATGCCACTGAGGGCACCGCCGAAGCCGTGCCCTCAGTGTGATCTGTCGAGCCCGGCATTAGACTTCCAGCAGCTCGGCTTCTTTGTTCTTCAGAATCTCGTCGATCGCGTCAACGTGCTTCTTGGTCAGGGCGTCCAGGTCCTTCTCGGCACGGTTGCCTTCGTCCTCGCCGATCTCGCCGTCCTTGACGAACTTGTCGATGGCGTCCTTGGCCTTGCGGCGGTGGCTGCGCAGCGAGACCTTGGCGTCCTCGCCCTTGGAACGAGCCAGCTTGACGTATTCCTTGCGGCGTTCCTCGGTCAGCACCGGCAGGGTCACGCGGATCATCTTGCCATCGCTCGACGGGTTGGCGCCGACCTCTGGATCACCCAGTGCCTTTTCGATCTCGCGCATGGCGGTCACGTCGAACGGGGTAATGGTGATGGTGCGCGCCTCGGGCACGGCGAAGGATGCCAGCTGCTGCAGCGGGGTTGGCGAGCCGTAGTAGTCGACCATGACCTTCGAGAACATGCCCGGGTGGGCACGACCGGTGCGGATCGTCGCGAAGTCTTCCTTCGCAGCCTCAATGGTGCGGTCCATCTTTTCGGCGGTTTCCGCCAGTGTTTCGTCAATCACCGGTACTCCTCAAGTACTCATTGCTGTTTCCACCAAGGGAAAATAAATCTAGAACAATCCTATGCCACGTTCACCGCTTATGCGGTGACGGTGGTGCCGATTCGCTCGCCGCGGATGGCGCGAGTGACATTGCCCTCGCCTTCCATGCCGAACACCAGCATGTCCAGCTTGTTGTCCTGGCACATGGTCATGGCGGTCTGGTCCATCACGCGGATGTTCTTGACCAGCGCCTCGGTGTAGGTCAGGGTGTCGATCTTGGTCGCGGTCGGATCGGTCTTCGGATCGGCGGTGTACACGCCGTCCACACCCGACTTGGCCATCAGCACCTCGTCGGCGTCGACTTCCAGGGCGCGCTGGGCGGCCACGGTATCGGTGGAGAAGTACGGCAGGCCGGCGCCGGCGCCGAAGATGACCACGCGGTCCTTTTCCATGTGGCGGATCGCGCGGCGCGGAATGTAGTTCTCCGCGACCTGGGCCATGGCGATGGCCGACTGCACGCGGGTCTCGACGCCGCACTGTTCCAGGAAGTCCTGCAAGGCCAAGCAGTTCATGACGGTGCCGAGCATCCCCATGTAGTCTGCGCGGGAGCGGTCCATGCCGGAAGCCGACAGCTCGGCGCCGCGGAAGAAGTTGCCGCCGCCGACGACGATTGCCACCTCTACCTCGCCGACGGTCTGGGCGATCTGCTCGGCAATGCCGCGTACGGTATTCGGGTCGACGCCCACCTTGCCGCCGCCGAAAACTTCTCCCGAGAGCTTGAGCAGTACGCGGCGACGCTTGGTTTCTGGGGTGGTTGACATGGGGTCTAACTCCTGCAGTTGGTAATTCTGTGGTGAGGGGATTATCCCGAGTCCCAAGCTACCTTGAGATCCGGGCTCGAGAAAAGGGAGGTGAGCCACCGAGTGTATGCTCGGTGCCCACCTCCCTTTTCTCTAGTGCGGCCGGCTAGCGGCCGCGGACGCATTTCGCGCGAATGCCTTCAGCGGTGAAGCTTAGGCGCCTACGCGGAAACGAGCGAAGGCCTCAGCCTTGGTGCCGGCCTCTTCGAGAACCGAACCAACGGACTTCTTGGCATCCTTGGCGAAAGCCTGGTCGACCAGGACAAGCTCCTTGAAGAAGCCGGTCAGGCGGCCTTCAACGATCTTGGTCAGAGCGGCCTCTGGCTTGCCCTCGGCGCGGGCGGTCTCGTCAGCGATGCGGCGCTCGTCGGCGACCTTCTCTGCCGGAACTTCGTCGCGGGTCAGGTAAGTCGGTGCCATTGCAGCGGTGTGCACGGCCACGTCGTGGGCCACGGCAGCTGCGGCTTCCGAATCGGAATCGACAGCCAGCAGCACGCCAACCTGCGCTGGCAGGTCCTTGCTGGTCTTGTGCAGGTAGGCAGCGACATGCTCGCCCTCGACGCGTGCTACGCGGCGGACAACAACCTTCTCGCCGAGGATTGCGCCCTCTTCGATGACGGTGTCGCCAACGGTCTTGCCGTCAACCTCGAAAGCCAGCAGGGTCTCGACGTCGGCTGCGCCCGAGGCGACAGCTGCGTCCAGGACCTTGTTGGCCAGGGTGATGAACTTGTCGTTCTTGGCAACGAAGTCGGTCTCGCAGTTGATCTCGATCATGACGCCGGCCTTGCCGTCGACCTTAGCGGCCACCAGGCCCTCGGCGGTCGAACGGCCTTCGCGCTTGGTAGCGCCCTTCAGGCCCTTGACGCGGATGATCTCGATGGCCTTCTCGGCGTCGCCGTTGGCCTCGTCCAGAGCCTTCTTAACGTCCATCATGCCGGCGCCGGTGCGCTCGCGCAGTGCCTTGATATCAGCAGCGGTGTAGTTTGCCACGTGCAATCCCATTCAGCTAGGAGTTTCAAGTTAGTTTGCCCGTGGGACGGGTCGGATACCCAACCCGTCCCACGAGAGTGTGGAGTGTCCCTTCACAGCACGCTAGTGCCCGAAGGGAAACTCCGGGAGTCACGGAAGTGACTACTTGGCTTCTGGAGCCTCAGTGGCTTCTGGAGCCTCGGTGGCTGCGGGAGCCTCGGTTGCAGCCTCAGCGGCTTCAGCCTTGGCCTTCTCGCCCTCGAGCAGCTCGCGCTCCCACTCAGCCAGTGGCTCAGCGGCACCCTCGGTCTTGCCTGCAGCCTTGTTGTTCTTGGCAATCAGGCCCTCTGCCACTGCGTCGGCAACAACGCGGGTCAGCAGGTTGACGGAGCGGATGGCGTCGTCGTTACCCGGGATCGGGTAGGTGACTTCGTCAGGATCGCAGTTGGTGTCCAGGATGGCGACAACAGGGATGCCCAGCTTCTGGGCCTCGTCGATTGCCAGGTGTTCCTTCTTGGTGTCAACGATCCAGATGGCCGACGGGGTGCGGGTCAGGTTGCGGATACCACCGAGGTTGTTCTGCAGCTTGGTCAGCTCGCGCTTCAGCAGCAGCAGTTCCTTCTTGGTGTGGCCCGAACCGGCAACGTCGTCGAAGTTGATCTCTTCCAGTTCCTTCATGCGCTGGACGCGCTTGGAGACAGTCTGGAAGTTGGTCAGCATACCGCCGAGCCAGCGCTGGTTCACGTATGGCTGGCCAACGCGGTTAGCCTGCTCGGCAATTGATTCCTGAGCCTGCTTCTTGGTGCCAACGAACAGCACCGAGCCGCCGTGTGCAACGGTCTGCTTCACGAACTCGTAGGCGCGGTCGATGAACGACAGCGACTGCTGCAGGTCGATGATGTAGATGCCGTTGCGCTCGGTCAGGATGAAACGCTTCATCTTCGGGTTCCAGCGACGGGTCTGGTGGCCGAAGTGTACGCCGCTGTTCAGCAGCTCTCGCATGGTTACGACTGGCATGTCGCAACTCCTTTCAGCAGTAGCGGACCGGGCGCACGAACGCCCGCGGTAACTGCCCTAGTTGTTTGGGTTGTTGCAGATGCACATGGTGAGCATCCGCCCTGGCATGAACCCGGAATGCTTGGCATTCCGCACGCCGTCCACCGATTCTCTCGGACCACTGGAACGGACGGCCTCCCCGCTTGCGTGGGAAGGGTCTTCTTGCGCGAAGTCAATTTCCTGTCCGGAACATCCGAATTTGGACACACCTCTGACAAAAAACTGCACTTTTCAGTGTACTACACCCACCGGCCCCGCTTTGCCGGAGGGATAGGTGACGTAGCGCCCACCGTGCCGCCCACAAATGGCGGGGATTCCGGCGCAGTCCAGCCCCCGGCGGCGCAGTGTGGAGCCATGAAAACTTTTCGCCTGCTCTCGCTGCTCCAGTTGCTGTTTCTGCTCACGATGCTGACCACCGCTGGCACGCCGCGCGATACCGCTGTGCAGGTCCCGTTGCCGGCAACAGCCACCGGACGACCGGGTTGGCAATGGCCGCTGGCTGGTGAGCCTGGAATTCTGACGCCGTTCGACAAACCCGAACAGGAGTGGCTTGCCGGTCATCGGGGAGTCGATCTGCGGGCGGCTGAAGGGACGAGCGTGCTGGCGCCGCACCGGGGACGAGTCAGCTTCCGTTCAACGGTGGTGGACCGTCCCGTGCTCGTGATCGACCACGGTGGGGGCTTCGTCACCAGCCTCGAACCCGTCAGCAGCGAGCTCGCGGTCGGCACCTGGATCGAGGCGGGAGACAACGTCGGAACCGTGGCCACCGGAGCGCATTGCTCGCAGCGCTGCCTGCACTGGGGCGTTCGGCTCGACGGCGAATACATCGATCCGGTGCTGCTCATCCGCGACTTGCGGCCATCCATCCTCCTGCCGCTGCGCTAGGAGCGCGGAGAAAAATATGGGGAAAGTGTGGTCGAAATCGGACCTTCCCCCGCAACGACAAATCGCCCGGCAACCTGTTGCACAGATCACCGGGCGATTTCCTTGGGTAGGGAGTGACGGACTTGAACCGACGACCAAGGGATTATGAGCTGCCCTCATCCATTTCCGGAGACTTACGGCTGTAGCTAAATCGTTGAAATGCCGGCGAATTCAGTCTGACCCCACAGCGCTATTTCCGACAACTTCCGAAAAAATTATGGTTCAAATTATGGTACGAGCCGCTCCGAAAAAACTCTTCGCACACGTAGACGAAGTCCGAACCAAGTATGTCAGGAACCACCTCGCCAATATGATCGAACTGAACTCGTTATTTCCAACCCACCATCACTCAATACCAAAGGCGGTACCCATCTTGAAGAAGTCACTCATCACGGCTTCAGCCCTCGCCATGAGCCTGGCCCTTGTCTCCTGTACCGGAGGATCCGAACCGTCGTCTACACCAGCGCCGAACGAATCCACAAGCCAGACTCCACCGGCGAGCTCTGCGACGACAGATTCATCTGCTTTGCCCACAAGTTCAGCCACAAAGTCTTCCGTGCCGCAGTATGCTTTTGCCACTGGGATGACCTTTGGCAAGATCCGTGCGGCCGGTGAACCAAGTCCCGAGCTGCGAGCTTTTCTCAAGGCAGCGGCTGAGGCAGAGGGCGATACCTACGAGGATGAGTTCACTTTCTGGACCGTGAAGATCGATAACCGCGAAGGTCAGGCAGAGGCATTCCCCAATGAATTCCGCGCGTACGACAAAGACGGTGGAGAATATCTGTTTGTCGGGACACTGGATCTCGTGGAAGTCGTCCAAGATCAACTGCCCGACGCCCCCGATGCCAAAGTCGATAGCCCAGAGTGGAAATCCTATGAAAAGCTGTTCAGCAAGTACGAAGCTGCTTTCGATTCTGAACAGTTGGTCGCGAATCCAGGTGCCGTGAAGGAGTTCACGGTGGTAACCGGCGATGATCTCCCAGATGAATTCACTCGCATGACGATCGATCTCGGTGGTCTGGTTGGCGAAGCCGAGGTGATTCCACTGGAGGACGCTCAATCACAGGGCTACCCGTTGGACTTCTAATAGTTTCCTCGTAACGCAGAAAACCGCCCCACCAGATCTGTGAAGATCCAGTGGGGCGGTTTCTGTTTAAGAGGTGTTTGAGGATGGTGACAATTTGCGGGTTCCTCAAACGATGCGCCAAAGCGCTACTCGGCTACGTGCTTGCCGGGTTCAGAGTCGAAGGTGAAGGTGTAGAGCACTCCACGTTCGGGGTGAACGGCACTCACCTTGTTATCACCGGCTGGTAGTTCCGGAAGCTTGTATAGAACACGCTGGTTGAAGATTGGCGCAACGCCGATCTTCTCGCCGTTCACGTAGATGTCCACTTCGCCAGTTAGATCCGGGTCGGTGGTGAAGCTGACGAACCGGCGCATATCTGGCTTGTCCTTGATGGAGCGTGGAAAATACTTTTCGGCGCGTAGCTTCTCGGCCGCAGTCTTAAAGTCCATTCCTTCGGGAACCTGGATGTTGTAGGTCGGTTGGGCAGTCGGCTCGTCGTCTTCGGCGCTGGTGTTTACCTGAACCTTGCCGGTCTCATCCATGCGAACGTCATGCACTAGGGTCACTTCCCCCACGTTCGGAATTGCACCCCGTCCTGCGGTGAAGTCTGCGTTGCCGAGTGAAGTCGCCAGCGATAGCACCGTGGTGAGACCTGCAATGCTCAGAGCGTCCAGCCACGACACGTCCAACAGACCAGCGGAAACTCCAATTGCTTCCGCGCCCAGAGCGGCGGTTACGACAGCGACGAAGGTCTGGAAGAAGGACTTAACCGCACGTTCGAGTGCGCCCTTCCAAAAGTTGATGGTCAACATGGTCTACTTCCCATTCTGTGTGTTGAGGTAGCGTTGGAACGCCTTGATGGTTTCTGCGCCGAACTTGCCGTCGATCAGCCACTTGCGAGTGTCGAGGTGACCCTTCTTCGCCAAGAACTGCTGCAACGCGATGACGGAGTGCTTGCTGAAGTCGCCGTCAACGTCTCGCTTGTAGTAGCCGAGGCCGTTCAACCATTCCTGAACTGCCGCCCAGGTGTGTTCGCCGGCTTTCTTGTCGATCTCGCGTTCGTACAGGCCGATCTGGGACATGAGGATCTGAACGGCTTCGGCGGACGCGGAACCGAACTTGCCGTCGATTTCCAGATCCTTGTAATCAGTGGGGCGTTTGCCTGCTGGCTTCGGCTTCGACGGCTTACCTGCGGGCTTCACGTCGCCCATACCGCCGTTGATCTTCGCTGCAACCTTGGCGAGTTTGGCGACACCGCCCTGAAGCTCAAAGTGCATTTCGTCCTTGCGGCCTCCGTAGTCACCGCCCCAGCGAACAGCGCCGTCGAGGTCGGCAAGGATCTTGCGAATAGCCTTGACCTGCACGGCGGAGAACGTGCCAGACAGCCCAAGGCCGTGCGCTGGTGCATTGAAGTCCACAGCAACACCAGCGGAGTGCTCAGAGGCTACGGACGCGCCACGCACAGGGCGCTTGGCGTAACCCCAAGACCAGTCCTTGCGGATGGCCTCCACCTCGGAGTTGAAGCGTCGGCCAAGCTCGTTGAGGATCGTGTGAGCGTCCCCGTTGCGAACCTTGCCGGTGATCCAGAAGAGGTTAGTGAGTCGGTTGGAGCCGGGTTCGAGAACGTCCCAGCCGAGGCGAGTAAGCGCCATGATGAAAACTCCTAGGTATGACGAAGCCCCGCCACAAGGACTGTGACGGGGCAAAACTAATGACCGCTTACGGCGGTCAGTCGATGGTGATGTTCGGGCGTGCCGGCGGGTGCTCAGATGCCCGGTAGTGATGCCAACGGTGCGTGAGGTCATCCCACGCGGCGTTGAACGTCCGGACCGCTTCGCGCAGCCGTTGGATAGTCCGGTTCTGTTCCCGGATCTGTGTTTCCAAGGAATCCACCCGGCCGGCCAGCTTCTGCCGCTCCTCGCGTTCGGAATTCAGGTCCGTGCGCAAACGCCCGTAGTCCTCCCGCAAATCGTCAGCGATGGCCATGGCCATCTGCTGCGACTTCTCCGCTACAGCGATATCCGCATCACGCTTGCGCACTGGCGCTTCTTTTCGGAATTGCTTATGCCCCCAGTAACCTCCGCCAACAGACCCAACGAGGGTTAGTACGCCGAGGATGATCGCGACAATGGAGGTTTCACTCATGCTGGTGTCCTTCCACCTCGGCCAGAGTCCGACGCACAGACCGCTCGATCATGATGATCGACACCGCCCGCACCACTGATCCGATACCCAGGGCCAGTGGCACGCCCCAAGCGAAAGCACTGCCCGGGTAATGCCAGGAGACGGACAGCGCGTAGGTGGCGAAGCCGCCAGCGGCCATCCACCAGCCCAGCTGTTCCATGGCCCAACCGGTCGAGACCTTGTCACCCCACCAGTTCAACCCGGTCAGCGCGAGCAATCCCCCGGTGCCGAGGAATCCCGACACGAGGATGACGATCGGCCACGGCATCTTGTCCATGCTCTTGGACGGTATGAAGTCCGGGACGATCAGCGACAGGACAACGAGCACTCCGAAGAGCACGGCGACGGCCGCAACCGTCGTATCCATGGGGTGGACCAGTAGCCGGTCCCACCAGCGGGGCGGGTTCCGGGTCGGCTTGAAAACATGCGTCGGCATCAGGCCGCCCTCCCATGCGAAAAAACGTAATTCGGCTTCCGCGGATCACTACTCATTTAGCCCTCCTGATCGTTGATGTCTTCCAAAAAATAAAATGCCGCCGCTACCGCTCTCAGTCGCAGCGAACGACGCGTCTGAATGATGCTGTTTCGGATTGCTAAGATCGACCCGTGATGAAATTTAACTTCTTGCGCAAGCCTGCTGCCCCTGCGCCCAACCCTGAAGTCACCGCCCTACTCGCGGAAGTCCAGGATTTGAAAAACTTGCTGACAGAACAGAATGCGCACACAGCAGCAGTATTGAAGCAGGTCGAAACGCAAACACGTCTAATGGACGGTTTGCGCAACGCAGCACTGCACCCTCTTCGCGAAGAAATATTCAGCACAATGCGGAATCGTCAGTTGTCCATGTTCGATACGCTGAAAACCGTGCGTGAAGAACGCCTAAGCCTCGCACGGTTCGGGGATGGTGAACTTCGCCTCGCGCTGTACCCTGACTTCGATATCAAGTTCCAGCAAAACTCGGTAGCGCTTCGGGAAGAGCTCTTAGAGGCCATGGGATCGCAGGATCTCCCGTTGCTCATCACTTTCCCTGAAGCCTCGCGAGACCGCTTTTGGACTGACTTCTGGACGAACCACTGGCATCGCCTCAAACCCCTAGTCGAGCAACAACCCCGACTCGGGCACACGCAGGTGACGAGACGTGAATTCTTTGGCACTTATCGTCAGTCCGCCGTTGAAGCCTGGCGCTCCGTATGGGAAGGCCGCGACGCCCTCTTAGTTGCCGGCAAGGGGTCTCGTTTCACGATGGTTGATGACCTCTTTGGTTCGCTCAATAGCATCACCCGTTTTGATGCCCCCGCATCGAATGCCTTTGACGATCTGGATTCAATAGTCGAATCAATCATTGCCGAGAAACCAGACCTAGTTCTCGCGGCGCTAGGCCCCGCAGGAACACTACTGGCTTACCGTTTGGCACGCCATGGAATTCAAACACTCGATATCGGCCACATCACGGCAATCTGGCAACAAGTATTCGAGGGTGCCGGAACACCCGAGAGCCTCCCTTCCGTTCGGTAGTGTCCCGTCGGCCCGGGTCACCCTAACGGGTTGCTGGGGTATTTCGATGCCACCAAAGGCCAAGCAGCCTGGACACGGGACAGGATGTTGGCATCAGGTACTGTCGAAGTATCCAAAGTCTGTCCATCGTCGCTAACGGTGATCATGCTCGCGATGCTCTCATCCACGAGTACCAGCGCCATCATGGTCGCGTCGAGCGCTTGCGGATTGAGCAGTGCAGCAATTGCGTAGTTCGTTTCATTCCCGTTGCCACTAAGAAGAGTCTGTGCGTGGAATGCCACCGCTGCCCGTATCCGCTGCTTGATCGCGAAGTCATCCATGGCTCGCGCTGCTGCGAGGAATAATGATTCTGCCATTTTTAGTCTCCAAAGAATGATTGGCTAGGCGCGTTGTTGGGGCGGGCAATACTCCCCCGCCCCAACAAGTTGCTGATTATTTGGTGTATTTGATTTCCAGCGACACCGAGGAAGCCCTGGCATATCCGTAATAGGCGGTACCGGACGAGCCGTTGCCCAAACCGATACCCTTCCAATCACCGTTCTTGAAACCCTCCCAGCGTGAGGATGGGATCGACACGGTGCGGGTTCCGGGCTTCGGCCACTTCGAAGACGTCGCCGCCAACGTCATTGACGGCGGCACCGAGGTGAGGCTGGCAGATCCATGAAGCATGATCTGCGCCGTCCCACCAGCACTGGACCACCAGTGATCGAACCGCATCGTGACCTTGATGCTGTTGATCTTCGCGCCGGACAGGGCCTGGACGATCGTCTGCCCCTTG
This sequence comes from Glutamicibacter protophormiae, assembly GCF_014647495.1. Lineage (GTDB taxonomy): Bacteria > Actinomycetota > Actinomycetes > Actinomycetales > Micrococcaceae > Glutamicibacter > Glutamicibacter protophormiae. The sequence goes on along the minus strand of NZ_BMPH01000003.1, from coordinate 327,977 downwards.
GAACCAGTGCCAAACGTGACCATGGAACGCAGCATCCCGGTGTACCCGGCGGTGCCCTGATAGATCTTGTTCGTCCCGTCCGCGTACGTGTAGCGGCCATTGCCGTCGAAGGAACGATAGCCGGTCGCTTTCCACACCTGCGTATAGTTTTCCTTCGGCACCGGAGGCGGTTCCGGAGGCGGTACAGGTGTTGGTACGGAAAGATCCATGCGGCCGTTGCGGTCAATGCTGGTGTCCGGTGCCGACAGGCCCATGTCTTCCACCCACGTGCGGACCGTGGAAGCCAGCGCGTTCGGGTGGAAGGACAGCGTGCCTCCTTCCGAGGAGATGGTGATCATGATGCGGACCACCCTCGGAGCAGGCTGGTATCCGGTGTTGTAGAACACCCCTCCGAACGTGGCGAGTTCCGCCCCCGACGCCTGGTTTCGGACGTACTGACGGAATGTCGGCGTGCTGCTCATCGAAGGGCGCGTACCGTCTGTGGTGACGTAGACGTTCAGATAGCCGTAGGCGTTGCCCCCTCCCACATAGGCGGAGAATGGCGCCACGGTAATCCGATAGCCACGACCCGGTTCGTGCACGTAGTTGTATTCCAGGATTTCCATCTCCTGGTTCGTGACCGAGGTTCGGTCTGAGATGTTCCGGAATCCTCGGGCGATCATGCCACGGGGTAGAACATCGAGAAGGCCCGGCGTCTCGAACTCGGAAGGGTGCTGGAAGTTGACCGTGTCCCCGAGCAGCGGAGAGCCGAGGAACACCGGATCTCCGGCGATGTTCAGCTCTTGCCCGGAGACCCCGCCGTCGCGGTCAAGCGACGCGAGCGTGTCACCGGTGGCCGGGTCGGTGATCGAGTAGACCGTTCCACCGTTCGCTCGGATTTCTGTGACTGGTTCGCCACCCTCGGCACCATAGACGCGTAGGCCTTGGTTGTCGAGCTTCAACCCAACGCTGGCGATGCCGCTGGTCTGGAACACCGAGCCAGTGAAAGTGCCGCCTTGGAACTCCTTGCCGACGAACATGTCGGACTTGACGATGCGGGCCGTCAGGTCCGCGATGAAACCGGTGTTTGCGGCTAGATCCTCTGTATCGATCTTCGTGGCCTTGATCGACCCATCGACCGTCAGTTCACCTGCATCCATACGGTTCAGGCTGAAGCTGTCGATGTAGACCCAGACGCTGGTCGAGGACGATGCGCCAGCCACCCTCACAAACTCTGTACCTGCCGGTACCGTGAATTCCCCGCGGATCACTGACCAAACGTTTGGAGATCCGCTTCCTGCTGTTGCAACTAACTTTGATGTATACGAGCTGCCGGAATAGAAGCGGACGTATAGGCGCGCAATCGGGGCTGTGGAGTTGAAGCCGGTCATCCACCACGCCGACATGCGATAAGTCGCGTCCTCTTCCACCACGAAACCATCTGAATACAGCGCAGAAGGATTCGAAGTGCTGTTGTTCGCATGACTGGGTATCGCCATACGAGGTCCGTCGTTCCGACCGCCTGTTGCTTGGATTCTCGGCGCAGAAGCCGCAGATCCAGCAACCAAAGTCCACTGTTCTGGAATTTCGAATCGCGGCGACGGGACCAAGTTTTCAAAGGACCCAATGGCCACCATCTGCGCGGTGATCTTCCGCGACATGACCACATCGGACCACAGCTTGTTGATGACCGCTTCGGTCATCGTGCCGGTGGTGACGAACAGGTTCTTTACATCAACCGTCTGGAACGCCGCCGTGCTGGCCGCGATGGACTGCGCCACCAGATCAGCGATAACTCCCGTCCCAACGGTCAACTTGCCAACATCGAGGTTCGCGATAGCCGAGGTAGTGATTTGCGAGGACACCCACGCCGAGCCAGACCAGTACCACTCACCGATCACGTTCTTCGAGCCGTCCACACGCCGCCACAGGTCGCCCTCAGCGGTGCCAGTGCCGGACGGGGTGGAGGCGCTGTAGAACACTTTGCCTTTAGTGCCGGCCATCGTCAGCGCACTGTTGGCAGTGGCCTGCGCGGAACCTGCCGCAGACTGGGCATTCGCCGCGGCCTGGGCAGCCTGCGCGGCAGCTGCGGCGGCATCGGTCGCCGCCTTGTCCGTCACCGCCACCCACGTCGTGCCAGTAGTCCAGCGCTTCGGAGTGTTCGCTCCGCCGGTGGTGTCGATCCACAAGGTCACTGCATTACGATCAGCAGCACCCGGAGCGGTGGACTGGACCAGTACCTTGCCCTTGCCATTGGCGATGCCGGCCGCGTCAGCTGCTGCCTGGGCAGCGGTGTCTGCCTTCGACTGCGCGGCAGATGCCACTCCCGCCGCGGCGGTCGCTTTCCCATCCGCCGCATCGATCTGCACGAACGCCTCGGTGACACGCTGCTCAGCAGTGCCTAGCCGCCCCTCGTGCGCCGTAAGATCTTCCTCAGCTTGATCTAGTCGGTTGCCGAGGTTGCCGGCCTCGGTAATGACGCCGTCGTACTTCTCATCAAGCAAGATCAGTTCGTCTTGGATGTCCACGGGCGAGGGGTAATCCGGTACATCCACTGTGACCGTCTCAGACATTTCCGACCACTTGCCAGCCTTCGACACCGCCACCAGAGCGAACGTCCATTCGCCCGGCTCCAGCAACACCACGGCCACATCCCCAAGCTCGCCAGTAATCGTGGCCAGCTGCGTCTCATTCGACGGGGTGAAGACCTCCACGCGGGAAGCATGCAAAGCCACGTGGGAGAAATCCATCGGCGACAACGCGTCGCTGTCGAACTTCCCGGACCAGCGAGCCTCCACACTGCCGATCCCTGCGGTGATCGCGGGCGCCGACGGCTCAGGCGGTACTGGACCGTTCACGGTGACCGGGGTATGGGTGCCGTCGTGTTGCTCCCCCACGATCTGCACCAGGGTGCCGTCCTGGTCGTACTCCTCGATCCGGCCTGCCTCAATGGCCGAGTTTGCCAGCTGTGGCTTGCCGCCGGCACGAGCCAGGCGTTTGGCCTCGCTGATCTCACCAATCAGCCAACGCGCCTCGTCACGCAAATTGGTCACGCTGACACCACCTTCAGATTCAGATTTCCTGTCTTACATTCCACTGCGATTTCAGTGACGCGTACCCACTGATCTATTTGCGCCCAACCGGCGTCTCCGGTCAGATACAGGTAGTCACCCGCGTCGAAGCTGCCGTAGGGGCACATCGGATGATCGACCAGGGACAAACTTTCGAAAGACCACTCGGCGTCCCGCCAACTGATCTCCTTGCGTGCCTGAGCTTGCACCCGGTCCAGCTTGTTCAGGTCCTTGCGTTCAACGACTACTGTGCGGCGGAGGCGGCCTCGGTCCTCATACCCCGAAGCGTTGAGCATGGATCGGCCTTCGCCAGCGCCGAGCACCAGCACCTGGGAGGCGTATTCCGACTCGATCAACGGCGGCGGTGCGGTCACGTTCACGCCGATCTCCAACCGCAGGTCCTCACGGCGCACCCCGAACTCCGGAGTGCCAATCACGACGCGGTGTGACAGGCCGTCGTCGCCAATCCACTTGGTTTCCTCGCGGTATTCGAACGGGGTTTCCTTCGCCAGGTCGGAGATCACCGCCCCGAGGTCGTGGGTCTCCCACCAGGACAGTTGGTACGGTTCCGCTTTTTGATCAGACCGATCCGACACCTTGGACTTGGCCTCGTTGAACTCGGTCTTCGTCTTCGAAAGCATCGCCTTCGAATCTTTCAGGACTTCCTTCTGCTCGACCCACTGGAAGAACCAGTCACTAGCCGAGTTGAACTTCGCTGCCGGCAGCTCCACCCATTTCTTGCCATCCCAGGTGTACCCGCCAGTCAGTCCGTCAGCGTTGCCCTTGAACCACAGGTTCCGCTTCGACCGCTTATCACCAGACGGGGCGCTCGTCTGTCGGATCAGCAGCCCACCCTTCGGAAGGCCTGCCGCAGCGAGCGCCTTGGTCGCGTACTGCTCCACCAACTGCGCGTCGCCTTCAGCCTGCTCCTTGGTGTAGTCCAGCTGCTCCTGCATGTACGCTTGGCGCTGCTTCGCGGCGGTTAGTTCCTTGCCCTCTGGTTTCCCCAGGAAGGTTCCCGACTTCACTGGGTCTACGACCACCCCAAGGTTTCCGTCCTCGTAGGATTGCAACCGGGCCCAGATCAGTCGCACGACGTCGAGGGGATCAACATGGGTGGAGCTGAACTGCGGGCCGGTCCACGGCATCCCCGTCGGATACGACGTGAACCCTCCAGCGCTGATGTTCAACCAGTCACCATCGGTGCTAACCTCGTCAACGATCCCGAATACTGGGTCGCGGCCCTCCTGCTCAGCGACAATCCCAGCACCCCACTCCACCAAAGCCCGTTGACCGCCGGGGGTTTCAATTCCCCGGTAGCCGAGCGGAAGTTGACCGCTGATCGACGCAGGGGCTGACAATGCGGTAACCACTTGAGCGTCCTGCAACGGCAGATCGCGATCTACCCACACGCCGCCGGGCAGCGTCAGCAAATGAAAACGCCAGTCAGACACCATGCCTCCTAATCGGCGGTCTCGATGAACTCCGCCTGCAGAATGATCGATGAACCAGGATCCAGCTGCACTCGCGAGGCTGTCGGCACAGAGGCATCCACGTTCGCGCGCGGGTAGATCTTCTGCTCGGTGCCACGTAACGACGCCGGGATGTATTTATCGTCAGCTGCGATGAACACCTGCCGTGTCCAACCGCCGGATGACGCGGTATCGTATTTCGTTCCTTGCGTTATCACTCGATCAGGATTCGAGTTCAAGCCGATCTGCGCCCACACGTACCCCTTCGCATTCCCGGCAGGGCAACCTACGCCAGCCCACATCACCGTGATGCGAACCCTGGTGGCCCACGACGGGATCCGGATCGGGCCCCACGCGTCAGGTGCTTCCTCAGCCCACGTGGACCCGGTGGGGTAAGCCGTGGTGTTTCCAAGGATCTTCCCCTCGCCACTGGTAAACGCGTAGGTCCGCAAGACGCTCTCCCGGCGCGGGATAGCCACTTCTCGCAAATCAGTGATCATCCCGCTCGTAATCGTGCCCGTAGAAGCCGGGATCTGGATCCGAGCCAACAAAACAGCAGGGTAGGTCAGATTCAATTGCTTGATGTCAGTCAGGTTCGCCGGCACCGAGCCAATATGTTCAATCTTCGAGTACTGGAACGTGACGGGGTCGGCTGGTGCTGATCCCTCGTATTGGGGGTCCAGTACACGGGCGATGATCGCATCCGTCCGGCTCGCCCCAGCACCCGTCGCCGGAATTGCCACCGATGTTGCCGACGCGTTGCGCAGCACATAGGTTTGCTGACCGCCACCCGCATATCGGTTCAGGATCAACGCAGCACCTGGCCGCACCGACACCGTACCGTTCGGAGTGGACTGCGCAGTCACCCGCAGGGAAGGCGGTTCCACCACACCCTCAGCACCGGAAGTAGCCGCGTAGGCCAGCACCCGAGCAATCTCAGGTGAATGCTGGGCACCACCTCCCACGAACCAGGGGGTTGAATCAATAGCCAAAACAGTCTCCTCAGTTAGATATTCCAGTAGGCATTGCGCCAACGAAGTTCGACCGAAGCCGTCCCCGTTGGATCAATACCACCGAAAGTAAGGTCAGATACACCCGTAGGAAGCACCGCGGAAGACAATCGCGTCTTACGGGTCAGCAGCCCAGCGGCCGGAGCATTACCGCGCAGCACACTCCCCGCTAAGGCATCCACCGTGACCGTCTGCCCGGGCAGGATCGTCGCATTCAATGCGATCTCCCACCCTGCTGCCGAACGGACGTAGGGATCCACGACCGGCCCTTTGAAAATCACTTTCAGCGGCGTGGGGGCGGTCCCGGTGTTGTCGACGAATCCGGCCCGCGGCGCCGAAGACCGGACGGTCGACAACGGCGCCACCAACGGCGCCATCAGCCCGCCAGTCGAAGCCGGAACAATCGGCAACGGCAACACTGTTTCGACGTCATCGAAATAGCGGGGGTCATGGATCCGGAAATCGCATTCGATCCGGCCATGGCCCTGCACCGCCTGAATGTCCCCGCGAATGCCCGCATACCGCGACGGCCGGCCATACACGCGCCGCCAGCGCCCGCCCAGCTCATAAGAGAGCGGGACGAGCGCCAGCGACTTACTACGGTGCTTCGGGTTATGCCAAGCGGCCGCCAGCCGGGACTCCACCATGGACGCATCCGGCAAGTTCCGCATGTTCGTCGACACGCTGAACCCCCAGGTACGCCCGCCGAGGAAGTCCCGGCCGGCAATCATCCCGTCACCCTGCGAGCGCTCGGTGTCGTTCGTCCGGTACTCGGTCGTGCCTTGGTCGAAGTCGGTGACAAACAATGGGAGCTTGTCACCGAATTCGACCCCGTCGAAACGAAACCTCATCGAGCACCGCCTCTCGCGCTCATGCGCTTCTCGAACTTGAGCGCTCCGACCAGGTCGTCCACGGTGGCCCGCGGTGGCAGTTCCACGCGGTCGATGCGGATTCCTTCGAATCCGCGGCCGTCTGAGACGTGCCTGGTGACCTCGATGGATTTCAGGATGGCGTCCATGTACCCGGCTCCGAGTCCTTGGGTGGCGGCGAGCTGTGTTTGCAGTCCGGCGCCGTCGAGGATGCGGGAGGTCATGTCCGCGGTGCTGATGCGCGCCGTGGACGAGAAGTTCGCCAGCTCGGGGCCGTTCTCGCCGACCAGGGCGATGCCCTTGGCGAGTCCGCCTTTGGCAAACGCCGGCACGGGGGTGACCCGGCCGCCGTTTGCGTACCAGTTGTTCTTCTTGTGGAAGCCCCAGGCCTTCTCGGGGTCTCCGTAGCGCTGCTGGATGTACTTCAGGCCGTACTGGGCCTGGAGTGCCGGGTCGGAGGTTTTGCGGCCTCCGACGCCGGACCAGGTGCTATTGAGGAACTGGAACAGTCCGTACGCCGACGATGTCGGGTTCTGGGCGTTCGGGTTCCACGAGGACTCCTTGTTGATCAGTTTCGACAGGGAGTCCCAATGGCGTCCGGTTCCCCAGCCGTACCCGTTGGCGACGTTGCGGACTGCAGATTGGGCTTCTGAGTCCTTGCCGTTGAACACGTCCTTGACGTTGCCCCAGGTGTCCTGTGCGAAGTCGCCGACGGCTGCCGCCTTCTCCTTGATCCAGTCCAGAGGACCGGTGAACAGCCGGCCCAGCGCACCACTCGCGATTTGGGCGAGCATGTTGCTGGAACCGAACTGGTCGGTGAAGTCGGCGACCATCTTGTCCTTCAGGTCGAACAGGGCCTGCAGCGGGTTCCACCCTCCACCGCCGGAGCCTCCTGTCGGGGTGGCTCCGCCGTTGATGTAGCTCCACGGGTCCACCGGCTTGCCGTTGATCCACACTTCCGAGTGGACGTGTGGTCCGGACGAGCGGCCGGTGTTGCCGGAGAGGGCGATCTGCTGGCCGGCTTTCACTTGCTGTCCAGCCTGTGCGATGAGCTGCGACAGATGGCCTTGGTAGGTGGAGATGCCATTGGCGTGATCGACCAGGATGCCGAGGCCGGTGCGGCCGGTGACCGCGTTGGTCTTGGCGACCCGGACGGTGCCGTCCATCGGCGAGAACACTGGTGTGCCAATGGGCACCGCGATGTCCAGGCCGGCGTGCGGGTACCGTCCGCGGGAAGCTCCGAACCGTGAGGTGTAGGCGCCTCCCTTGACCGGCCGGACGAATCCGCCGTTCGCGTAGCCGAGCGCTTTCGCACCGAACCGGTTCAGCCCGTCCAGGAAGCCCGGGGCGCTGCGCTCGATCGAACGCTGCGACTCCTTGCGGACCACGAACTCGTCCGCGTGGACGATACCGGCTTCCTGGTACTTGTGCCCCGGGCCCGTCCAGCCGCCGGTGTAGAACTCACCGAGCGGCTTGACCTCAGGCAGGCGCCAGTCGTCGGGCAGGCCGAGGGTGTCGGCCACCTTGTTGAAGGTGCTTCGCAGGCCGCCGTAGACGGTTTCGATCACGAAGTTGATTGGCTTCCGGGCGATATTCGCGACCTTATTCCAAGCTTCCTTGATGGAATCCACACCGGTCTGGAAGGCATTTGGGATCGTCTCGGTGATGAGCTTCTTGACCGGGTCGAAAACCTTCTCAGAAACCCAATCCCAGACGTTCTTGAATGCCCCCTTGATCGACGACCACACGTCCTTGATGGTGTCCACGGCACGCTTGAAAATCGGTGCGACCGTATCGCGCATGAACGTGCCCACCGCATTGAACACTGGCTTCAGGATGTTATTCCAGAACCACTTGACATTGTTCACGAAATTCTGGAAGTGATTCTTCACCGCGTCAATCGCCGGTTTCAGAATCGTTTCCCAAACCCACTTAAAGAAAGTGCCCAGGGCGTTGAAAACCGGCTTGAGGACGTTATTCCAAGTCCACTTAATCGAATTTACGATATTCGTGAAACTCTGCTTTACCCAATTGAAAGCTGGCTTAAGCAGCGTATTCCAAACCCAGACGAAGAAATCGCCGAGGGCCTTGAACGTCGGCTTCAGCAGCGAGGTCCACACCCAGGAGAAGAACGTGCCGACCGCTTTGAATCCGGCAACGAGCGCGTCGAATGCCGGCTTCAGCAGGTTCGTCCACACCCACGCGAAAAAGTTGCCGATCGCCTGGAACGTGGGCTTGAGGATCTTCTCCCACACGAACGTGATCGCCGGCGCAAGCATGTTCTGCCACACCCAGACCCACATCTTGATGATGCCGATCACCGCGGTCACGGCAATGGCAATGACCAGTTTGATGCCGTTCCAGATCGGGGTAATGACATTCTCGTAGAACCACACGAACATCGGCGCGACTGTGTTGGTGAAGAAGTCCACTACCGCAGCTACGCCGACCTTGATGCCTCCCCAGACGGTGCTGAAGAAGTCGCCCATGGTCGCCAGTGCGCCCTTGATCCACTCCACGGCGACGCCGACGGCGTTCTTGATCGCCTCCCACGCGTTGATGAAGAAGTTCCGGAAGCCTTCGTTCGTGTTCCAGAAGTACATGAACACGGCCACCAGCCCGACAATCGCGCTGATGATGATGCCGAAGATGTTCGCCTTCATGACCACGTTCAGCGCCGCGAAAGCGCCCTTGAACCCGGTCACAACCGTCGTGAGACCGCTGATGATCGAGATGGCGCCCCTGAACGCGAGGAACCCGCCGGCCACCGAAGCCACCGCGATTGCCAGTGGCTTCAGCCAACCCTCGTTCTGCTTCACCCAGCCGCCGAACGACTCCAGAGCCGGAATCGCCTGGTCACCGATGAAAGAAAACACTTGCGTCGCCGCGGGCAGGAAAACATTGCCGAGGGTCTGCTTCAAGTCCTGCCAGGAAGCGATCGCCACCTGGCGCTTGTGCTCGAAGGTGTCTTCCTCGCGCATAAAGTTGCCCTGCGCGTCAGCCGACTGCGCATACAGCGCCGACTGCACGGCGAGCGCCTTTGATTCGTTGTCGAGCTTCGGCACCTTGCCGGCTGTCGCCTTGTTGTAGGCGCGCTCCGCGGAGGTCAGTGCCAGCTGTGCGCGCTGGGCCTGGTCGGATTCCTTGCCGTGCTTCTTGACGACCTCGTTGTACTTCTTCTGGGCCAGCGCCATTTTGGTTGCTGCTTCGGAGACCTTCTCCGAGTCGACGACTGGTTTCAGGATCCCCTTGGACAGGCCTTCTGCTTCGAGTGCCGTCTGGCTCAGGGTGATGCCGTAGCGCTCGATGGGGTCCATTTCGCCTTTGAGGGCTGAGGAGATCGCTTCGACGGCTTCCTTGGTGGTGCCGCCGAACATGGAGGCCATGTCGGCGCCCATGCCGATCAGGCCGTTGGTCTTGTCGGCGAGCTCGTCCATGGGGGTGCCGGCGTTCTTGAGCTGGGAGCCGAGCAGGGTTCCCAGTTCGCGGTACTCGTTGGAGGAGATGCCGACGTTCTTCTTCGCGTCCGCGGCCCACTGGTGCATGACGGCGGAGTTCTGCTTGAAGACTGTGTCGATGGCGCCGACGGACTGCTCTGCTGCTCCGGCGAGGTCGAGTGAGTCCTTGACGAAGCCGCCGACGGCGGCGACGGAGAAGCCTGCTGCTACGCCGGTGACGGCGCCCTTGAATGCGTTGGAGAATCCGGTGCCGGCGCGTTTGCCGCCGGACTCTGCTTCTTTCTTGGCGGCCGCGGTAGCGGTCTTCACGCCGCCGGTCAGCGCACCCTTGATGCGCTGGCCCACGCCGCGCCAGCCGGAGGCGTAGGTCTTGGATGCTTCGGAGGAGGACTTGCCTGCGTCCTTGGTGGCCTTTTCCGATTCCTCGGCGGCCTTCTGCAGGGTCTCGTGGGCCGCGGACGAGGTCTTCATGGCCTCGACGTAGGTCTTTTGCGCGCTCTCGGCGGCGCGGGAGGTCTGTTCTACCTTGCGCTGTGCGGAGGCCACGCGCTCCTCGGCCGCGGCCAGTTGGTCCGGAGTCGCCTTGCCCGAGTCTCGTACCTGGTTCAGCTTCTCTTCGGCGACGCGCAGCTTGCCGACCGCGTCGGCCGCGGTGTCGCGGGCCTTGACGGTTTTCTCGGTGGCGGACTGTACGGTTTTGCCTGCGGCTTCGGCGGCACGCTTGAGTCCTGGCAGTTCGGAGTTGATTCCGGCCTGCGCGCCTTCGGACATTGACTTGCCGAAGGCGTTGCCGGCGGAGCGCCCCTCGGTGGGCATGACCGAGTTCATCTCACGGCGCACGTAGGTTTGGAACGCGACGAATCGTGGCGTGACTGTCACGAATGCGTTGCCAGCATTAAATGCCAAAACACCCTCCTCAGAAGGTCGTAAACGAGCGAATCTTTGGAGGGTGTTTTTAGCCGTCGGCGGCGTGAGGGGTGGCCCAGTTGATGAGCATTTGCCCGGTTTCCCGGGCCAATGCCTTCCGAGCGTCCTCGACCGCAGTGCGCGGGCCGGGGAACGGCTTGGCCGGGTACTTCGGTGGCGATTTGCCCTTCTGCACCTGGATGGTGGACAGGACTGCTTTGATGAGCTCGCCCATCCGGTCATAGGTCATGGCGGCGATCTTGTTCGCCGTGTCCCATTCCTCGATCGGTGCCGAGTACTCGCCTCCGCTTTCCTGCTCCACCAGAAGCCGTGCCATCTCCGGATCGTTGAGGATCGCGGCTTTGTACCGTGACGCGTCGGGCAGGCCGTCAATCAGCCGCAGCAGGTGCGCCCATCGGCGAGCGCCCCACAGCTGTTCGAGGTCTGCCCCGTAGACCTGCGCAAGGTCTGCGGTGATCGCGTCACGGTACCGGTACAGGGCTCCTAGGAGCCGATGCCGTTTCCCTGCTCACCGAAGATCGCTTCGTAGTGGGCGTTCACCAGCTTGCCCAGCTCGCTGATCTGGTACAGGTTCAGCTTGTCGGCGAGCAGCTTCTTGAAGTCAGCTTCAGACAGCCACTTTTCCAGCATTCCGCGGGTGTTCTGCGACTGCAGGTCCTGAAGAAATTCTTCGGCAGCGGTCCATTCCATCGCGCCCGGGTCCGGGAAGGTGATGCGCTTGCCGCCCTTCAATCCCAGGACGAAGGAACCAGCCTGAGCTCCGGAATCGAGATCGTTCAGGGTGGCGTTGATCTTTGGTGCATCGGTCATGACGAACCTGCTTTCTGGGTGTTTTGGGTGGTTACTTGGTGGACTTGGCCGGGGTGCTGGCCGGCTTATCCGTGGGCTTGTCGGTTCCGGGCTTCACGGTGAAGCCTTCGGCCTTGAGACGCACGATTTCGGTCGGATTCTCGGTCGGGATTTCGATCTTCTTGTCTGGGCTTACCAGGACAGTCATGGTGTGCTCCTTGGTTGAAGAGTTCGGGTGTTGGAGGTAAATCCGTGGCGGCTGGAACACCCAGAGAAACCAGCCGCCACGAAGTATTGATAGGCCGCGGCTACGGGGTGGCGATCTCCCAGCCGAGGGCTTCGGCGTTCTTCTTGAAGCCGAGGCCGCCCTTCTGCTCGTCCTTGATGTAGCCGAGCTCCGAATCCGGGTAGGCCTTCAGGCCGATCTCGAACGATCGGGCATCGGACTGCGTCCAGGCTTCCGAGGGGAAGCTGGTCACGGAGACTCGCGGGTAGAACTTGGATTCGAACCACGGTTCGGTGATCGAGCCGTCGAAGGTGATCGCTACGCAGCGGTAGAACTTGTTCTGCGGGAAGTCCGGCACCGAGTAGCGGACGAGTCCGGCCGCCGACACTTCTGGAAGGGTGATGCCTTCGACCAGTGCGACCACGTTGGCGCGCACGGTTTCCAGCGCGGTGAAGGTGATGCTGCGGGTGTCCCCGGTGACGTCCTCGCGGATCGGCGAAAGGTGGCCCAACGCCGGCACACCTTCGGAGTCGGTCTCGCGCTCGTGGTTGATGCCGTCCGGAGACAGCAGGCCGACCGCAAGGTACCCGGCGGGCAGCTCATTGATGAGCAGGCCGGTCGCGTCGACCAGCTCCCCCGGCACCGCAGCATCTTCCGGTGCGAGGAACAGGGCAGCGCCGAGCGTCTTGCGGACACCCTTCGCGTTTTCGTTGGCGCTCTGGAAAGCGCCCCAAGTCTGTGCAGTCATTGCTCACACGACCTTTCCGCCCGGTATCCGGGCATAAAGAAAGCCCTCCCGGGTGGAAGGGCTTGGTGGTGGTTTCTTCTAGGATGGGCGGTCTAGATCGGCCGGGTCTCGGCCCGGTAAATCGCGGTGAATTTGACCAGGGTGGCGGACGGGAATTCCTCCTTGGTGGGGACCACGTCGACCTTGACGCTGTCGACCACACCGTCCGGGGTGTCCAGCGGACGATCCAGGAGCGCAGCGCGGACTGCCTCTGCGAGGTCCTTGGCTGCGGTGCGACCTTGGGCGTATACGTCCACGGTGAGGCGGTCTGTGCGGAACACGCTTTGCTCTGTCCCGCCGATGTCCTTGATATGCACGATTTCGCGTCCATCGAGGTCCTCGGGGTTCAGCTGCAAGGTAGCGTCAAAGCCGACGGCCTCCAGCTCGGCCTTCACGCATTTTGCTGCGTCAGGGAATACGAACATGCGATACCTCCATCATGGGGTTACCCGCTCTCGATGATGGAGGCGAGTTTGGATAGGATCTTGTTTCGGCGCTCCACTGCTGCCGCGTGCGGCGCCACGTTCTCGATGCGCGCCGCGGCGCGCTTTTCCCGCTTCCAGCCCGCCGTGTTCGTGGTGGGCACAACCCGGAAGCTGTCGCGGTACTCTCCGGAGTCCACAGGGCTGATCGCCCGGCCTCCGGCGGCCGCCGCGGTGGCGATGCCAACCATCGCGGCCTGCATCTTGGGCGACCGGGCGACCTCGGCGAGCCCCGTGGCATCCTGTTCGTAGTGCTTAGACATCCGGGCCCACCCCTTCCAGCGGCACTTCCACGCCGATGGGGAATTCCCGCGGCCGCCCCGACACCAGGTAAGACCCGGCGTTGAATGCTCCTGCAGGAACCACGATCCGGTCGGTCGACTTGAAGCGGAAGCCCGGGTCAGGATCCCGGAACAAGGACAGCTCGCTGGTCGCAGCGTCCGAGGCGGAATCTTTCTCCGTGGACGAGCGCGGGCCGATCAAGCATTCCTTCAGGCTGATGACCTGCACTGGCTTCGGGTCGCCGTTGTCGTCGGACCCGCCGGAGCGGTGCACCTCGACGGTGATCTTCCACGACTTCGGAAACCTGGACACGATACCCATCGGTGCTCACCTTCCCGGCATGAGGTTGAAGAACTGGCCGGACTCGTCGTCCGGGGCCAGCAGCTTCATGTCCTGCTTGCCCAGATAGAGCGAGCCGTCCGTGTTCCGCAAGGTCATCGACTGCGAGAAGCCGCCGGCCGCGAAGCTGAGCTGGCCAGCGTTCTCAGGAACGTCCTCCGGGAGGTCCATGGCCCGCCTGACCATCCGGCACGCCACCAGCTTGACCACGTCGGCGTCGATGTCGCCGCGCGCAATCCGCGAATCAATGTCCTTGAATTGCTGGCGGATCATCAGCGCCGCCTCGATCAGCTTCTGCTCCGCTTCGGTTTCATCCTCGGCGGGTAGGGCTGGCCAGTGCTTGCGCAGGTCCGCGAGGTTCGCGAAGGGCGAAGCCATTACTGGCCCTTGCCCTCTTCGTCCGATTCCTCGCTGGTGAACGACAGCTCGTCGTCTTCAGCGTCGGAGCCTTCCGATTTGCCGGCGTCTTCGGACTCCTTGCCAGCTTCCTCATCGTTTTCCTTCTCCGAGGTGCCAGATTCTTCCTGGCCCTTCGGTTCCTGCTTCTTCGGGTCGGCTTTGGCGGCCGCCTGACGGTTGCGGTTCGACGGGCTGTTGCTGCTGAACGGCTTGTCCAGGACGTGGGCTCCGGCCAGTGTCTTGACCCATGCCGGCGCGATGTCACCCGGGGCGAACGACACGAGGACACCCGTTTCATCGTAAAGGTGAACGTGCGCGGTAAATTTTGGCATCTGGTTCACGCTCCTTTTCTGTATCGAGTCTGGTGCGCCCGGCCGGCGGTCCCGAACCCTCGCGGGCTGCGGAACCGCCGGCGGGCGTCGATGTGGCGCGGCAGGCTCTAGAGAACCTTGGCGGCCAGCGTCAGGTTGGTGTTCGGCGCCAGCGGAAGCATGATGGCGCTAGCCTTCGTCCACTGCGCGACCGGATCCTGATCCGAGTAGGAACCAACCACGATGCCCGGGCGGATCTCCTCGTCCAGCTTGTAGGCCGGAGACAGCGCCTCGGCGGTGGTGCCCCAAGTGGTTTCACCGATCTTGGCGGTCAGCGGAGGCAGCAGGGTCACCTTCTTCGGGTCCAAGATGTCCACGGCGTCGCCGTCGTCGCCCGCGACCTGCGCTTCGTACACCTCGATGCGCGGCAGGCCGAGGGACGTGAACAGGGCCTGGATCGCGTCGATGGTGACGATCTGGGTGGTTGCGCCCGGAGCCAGGGTCATCGACCGGATCTGCTCGTGACGCATCAGCACCGACACGACCTGCTGGTCTGTCAGCATGGTCTCCGGCTTGATGCCGTTGGTCTTGCGGTAGACCGCAACCCATGCGAGCAGGTCATCGATCGGCTTGGAGCCCGGGGCGTTCCACAGGGTTGCCGCGGTCGGGCTGTGGGTGGCCTTGCGGCCGAAGTCCACTTCGAGTCCCAGACCGTTCTCGGTGATGGTCACCTTTCCGGTCTGCAGCAGCTCACCGCGGGCGACTTCGGCGCGGGCCAGGATCTTCATTGCCTGGTTCACGCCGTCGTCCATGATCGCATCGGCAATCGCGGTGTCGGCCTTGCGCTGCTTCAAGCGGTCGTACTCGCCCAGGCGGATCTTCTCCGAGATCGGCGGCAGCTCGCCGGAGATCTTGGCGATCCCCTCGCGCTTGCCGATATTCGACTCGGTGTCGAAGCTGCGGAACTTCGCAACCTGGGTCAGGCCTCGGCCACCGGTCACCGCACGGAACTCGATATCATCAACGGGGTTGTCCGGCAGGTAGGTTTCCAGGTTGAACGCGTTCTGCGGAAGGTCCGAGAGCGCTTCACGTACATAACCGGTCAGCTCCTGCGGAGCGACATAACGGTCATCAAGGGTCAGTGCCATGAGAAATGTTCCTTTCTAGGCGAAGATGAGTCGGCCGGCGGCGGTCGCCTGCACAGCCGGGTCGACGGGTACGGGCAGGTTCGCGACCTTCACGCGCCCGTGTTCCAGCAGGGCGGCGCCGATCGGCGTTGCCGAGCTCTCCGGAGCGCGGGTGGTCGTAAACAGGAACCCGGCCAGCACCGGGGTATCTGCCACTGGTTCGGCCGGGCCGGTGTGCAGTCCGTACTTCCCGCTGGGCAGCTTCATCAGCGGCAGGCCGGACTTCAGCAGGCCTTCCGGGTAGTGGGTGGCCTTGGTGAACGTGGAGACGTCCAGGGTGATCGTCTGCGCGGCGTTAGTGCCGTGGGCCGAACCGAGCCAGGACTGATCCTCGACTCCGAAGGTCACGCGCTTGATGCTCAGATCCATGGGGTTTCTTCCTCTCTAGTCTTTTTTCGGGTTGCGCTGCTTGTAGCGCTCCGCGCCGGCCGCGAAGCTCTTCTGGCTGGGGCCATCACCACCGGAACCCGAACCGGGCACCGGATCACGCTTCTCCTGCTTGTCCTGCTTCTGGCCAGGTTTCCCGTCTCCGGAGCCACCGGCGCGAGCCAGAAGTTCAGCGATCAATGCAGCCGAGGCATCCAGCTCTTCCTTCGTCTCGCCCTTCACCAACGCCTGATACTTCTCAGGAATCGAGTGACCGGCGAGCGCGGTGAGTCGGAGGTTGTCGCGGCGGAGCTGCTGGAGTTCTTCTTGCTGCTCCTTGGTGTTCTTTTCGGCGCGCTGGGCGTCGGTGAGCTTCGCGTCCTCGAAGGCCTTGGTCTTGGCCTGCTCGGCTTTCAGCAGCTTGTCCAGTTCGTTGGCGCGTTTGCGCTCAGCTTCGAGGGCTTTCTTGCCCGACTCCTTGAGCTGTTCGCCCTGGTCGTTGCCTCCCTCTCCGCCTTCCTGGTTGTCGCCGCCCTGCTCGCCGTCGCCGTTATTGCCGCTTTCGCCGGATCCGGACCCGTCGTTGCCTTCGATGAATCGCGCTCCCTGCATGCCCATCGCGGTCATGTAGTAGGGCAGCGGTTCGAAGAAGGCTGGTGGGGTGGGTTTGCGCATGGTGATGTGCTCCTTTGGTGGGTGGTGGTGTCTCATCGCGAGACGTGCAGCGGGGCAGGCATCGCGCCTGTCCTGCTCAGTAGATTTCGTGGACCCCGTCGGTGAGGAGGTCTGGGAACATGCGGCGCAGGGCCGCGGTGATCTCGTCCGGGGATGCGGCTCCGCCGACGGATTCGATGGCCTGCGAGTAGGCCACGTATGCGCCGCGGTGGTCGAAGCCGGTGTCGGGGAGGTCGTCAGCTCCACGAATGAGCATTGGCTCGCAGTTGCATTCGTGGTGGTATTTGTCGCCGTGGCCGGCGCGGAGTGCGGATTCTTCGCTGTTGTAGAGCCATGCGCCGGAGCGGCTGGCCAGCATCAGGCAGAATGCGCAGGTTTTCGGCCCGCTGGGGATTCGTCCCCATCCGACCTTGTCGCGGTTCGCGTTGATCTGGATTGTTTCCCGTCCCGGCTGCCGGGCCCAGACTCCCATGGTGCTGGTGAGCTTGCGGAGGGTGGCGAACGGGTTGTCGGTGAACAGGTCGGCGGCGGCCCAATGAACTTTTCGCTGGATCTGTTCGAGCTTGATCTTCGAGCCGATCACTTCCGGCTTGGATCCTGGCATCATCATGCGGTACCAATCGGCCGAGATCTGCCCGGCGATTGGCCCGTACTTGTCCAGGAGGAGCGGCAGGACTTCGATCATCGCGTCGCGGGTCTGTTCCGGGCGTTCCAGATTCAGTGCGTAGAAGATCGATTCCAGCTCGTCGGTGACCAGCCCGACCAGCTCCGCGTTTGCGGCACGGAGCTGGCGGGCTTCCTCGCTGCTGGCCATCAGGCCGGCTCTTCGCGGATGGTCACCGGGTTACCTGGCACGAACTCCATGCCTTCAAGGCCGGCGGACTTCGCCGCTGCTTCCGCGGTGACGCCGGCGCGGCGCAGCAGGCCGAGCATCTCGGCGCGTAGCTTCTGTTCCTCCAGCGGGTGCAGCACTTTCTGCTGTCCGGATGCTTGCGCCTGGGGGCGTGCCGACGCGGCTTCCAGCGCCTGCTGCAGCGCGCTCTTGCCGTTCTTAGACTGCATGTACTCCTTGGCCCTGCTGACCTCGTCGGAGTCCAGCCCGAAGCGTTCCAGCGCCAGATCCGAGCCTTGCAGATCGGGGAATGCCGTCACGAACTTGGAGCCAGCGTCAGCTTGCGAACCCGGCGTTGGGGTCGCCGGGTTCGCAAACTTCGGCCGGATCTTCGCCATGTCTTTGGTGATCGCGTCCATCTCTTTGTCGGGCGCTTCCAAGGACAGCATGTTCAGCGCGGCGCTCCGGGAGCTGTACCCGAAGTGGTCGCTCTGCGTCACGCAGACGGCGATCAACCCATCCTCCGCGGCACGGATCGCGTCGGCCGAGGATGGATTGTCCTGAACCACTCCGAGCTGACCGAGGGGGATGTCAGTGTCGGCGTGGAAGTTCATGGCGATACTGCGCAGAAGTTCGGAGTGCGGCTGGAACGACGCCTGGGTCAGCTGCTTGAAGGCCGGCGAGCGCATGTCGCCGGTTTCCATGTCCCGGTAGGCCGGGATGCCCCAGATCGCTCCGATGGCGCGCAACGGGTCAATCCGCTTGCCGCTCTTGTCGAAGAACGCACCCTTGTGCGCGTCCTCGAGAACACCGCGGGGCGAACTGTAGAACTCGGCGTTGACTTCCTGGCGGAGGATCGTGCGCACCGCGCGGTCGATGTGCCCCATGACGGCCCGGTTGATGCGTGCCGAGCCGAAAGGCCGGCGAAGCTCCGGGCGCCATGTGTACGGGGTGCAGCGTACCCGGCGAGTGCCCGTCTCGTACTCGTCGGCGACCACCCAGCGTCCGCCGCGGCGCTCCAAGCGGAGCGTCACGAACGGCCGGTACAGCAACTGGGTGTTTCGATCCACGACTTCCAGTGCGGCGGTCACCTGCTGGGTTCGCGGGTTGATGATCGCCGTGGCCATCGTGGCGTCCTTGATGCTGACGATCTTCTCCGGCTCTCCCGCGTCGGTATCGCCGGGGGTGAAGAACGCGAAGCTGCATGAGGTCTGCGCGGCCGAGTGCCGGGCCATGGTTTCAAGGCGCTGGAACTCGGTTTCTTCCTCCAGCTCTGTCAGGCGCGTCAGCGTCGCGTTGCCTTCGGGGCCGGTGAAGCCGGTGCGCCGGATGCGGTCAGATGGGACGTTCACCGACTTGGCCGCCCAGCCGATCACGCTTTCCAAGTCCTTCATGTCATCTGGGATGGAGAAGCCGATGAAATCCAGCTTGGCTTTCATGTCGTAGTAATCAAGCTTCAGCTTGTTGCGCCGGTACTTGTCCTCGATGCGCTTAGTCATCTCGGTGTGTTCTTTGAGCTCATCGTCATCCAGTGCACGAATCACGAACGCACCTCCTCAGATTCTTAACCGAACCCGTGACTATCTCGGGTTTCGGCGGATTCGCCGATACGGCGGCGGACAAATTTGACTGCCCCGTAATGAGCGCACAAGGTGCTCATGAACGGGTGATACGGCTTGGTCAGATCCATCGGCGTGAACTTCCACTGCGCGCCGGTCTTATCCACGGCCAGCTTGCCCAGGCCCTCCAAGGACTGGTCCAAGCGCGGCTCCGAATGGTGCTCGATCGTCTTGTCACGCATGACCGCGTCATAGAACCCCATGGATGCCTCGACGAACTCGGCACCGCCCAGCACACGAACCTTCATCTTCTTCTTCCGAAGATGCGGCACCAACGACACGGCCGGCGAGCGCCCGTCGATCACTACCGGGTGGATGCGCTTGGCGCGGTCCCAGAGGTACTGGACGAGCTTGGGTGTGCCGCCGTCGTCGTATTTGGCGGAGCCGATGAGTTCCAGGACGATCTTCTCTTCGTCTTCCGGGACGAATGATGAGACCGAGATGGAGACGCGGTTTCGTTCGCGGTTCATGTCCACGCCGAAAGATGCGGTCTGCCAGAGGTTGGCGACAGCCAGCGGCGGTGGTTCGACGCCTAGGGCGCTCCACCGTTCGGTGGGGATGACCGAGACGTGTTCGAGGCTCTTGGGCCATTTGTTCAGGCGTTCTCGCGCGAATGATTCCGGGGAGAACTGGCCCAGCTCGCCCTCGATGGTGGAAGGCATGATGCGCAGGTTGTAGGCCGGGTTGGCTTTGGCGTGGTTCGCCGGATCCTGCACGTACTCGGCCAGTTCCTCGGGGGTCATGTCCTCGATGTACTCGGGGGTTCCAAATTCCACCCAGGCGATGCGCTGCAGGCCCTTGAGCGCGTTGGTTCGCACCCGGAGGAACGGGCGCCCGTTTCCCTTGGCCAGCTCTTCCAGCGACGGCGGGGTGCCCATGTAGATGGTCAGCGGGTTCTGCGCCGGGCCGGCCGAGATGGTCGGCAACTGCGCCTGCAGCTGCTCCTCGTTGATGTCCTGGGCTTCGTCGAGCACCAGCACGTCCACGGTGAAGCCGCGGCCCGAGCCCTTGGAGCGGGCCACGAACTCGATGCTTCCCCCGTTGCGGAGGATGATCGCTTCCTGGCCGTTGACGTTGCGGACTTTCTCAACCATGGCGTTGAGCTCGGGGAACTTCGCGTTCGGGTCGTCCTTGGATTCCCCGAAGAAGTGCTTGAGCCTGGCGAACGCCTTCTGCGCGGTCTTGACCTCGTGCGCGGTGTGCAGGATCTTCATCCCGAGCTGGGCCATCAGGTACAGCTCGACGACTTCCAAGCCGCCGTTCTTGCCGTTCTGGCGCGCCACGGTGACACCCGCGACCGCGCAGGCCCACTTGCCGTCCGGTGTCTGCCGAAGCCAGGAGCACACGGTGGTGTTCTGCCAGGGGTCGGCGGTCAGCCCGTACTTCTGGGCGTACCAGACCGCGTCCTCGCCATGGTCGTCCAGATACTCCTCGCCGTCCGGTGCGGTATTGTGCAACGGGATCTGACTGCCGTACAGCACCGTGCATCACCGTCCTACCCGTGTTTGCGCGCCCTCTCCCGCGCCTTGCGCCGCTTGTCGAGTTCGTTCTCCGTGGAGTTGTCGACCTTCGGCGCTTCTGGGGCCGGTGTGGCGCCCTCGGTCTTTGGCTTGCCTAGCGTCTTGAGGCGTGCGACTTCGGCGATGAGCTTCCTGAAGTTGTCCTGCTGCTGCCGGCCTTCCATGAGGACTCCGGAGAATTGGAGCTTGATCGTGATCTTGTGCTCGCCACCGTAGACGCCGTTGTCTTCCAGTGCGGCGCGCATCAGGTCCAGCACGCCTTCGCCCTGGATCGCACGGTCGAGGTCATCGAGCCGGTCGGCAGCGCGGGCTGCTTCGATCGCTGTTTCAAGGATCATGGGGCTCGTCTCGTCCTTGGTCAGGGACCGGAAGACCCGGGCGCCGCGCTCCCCCAGACCGGCTGGTTCGTGATTCATCGGTTCGCGAGGTCACCGAGCTGGATGACCGCCGGGTTCTTGCTGGTGACAATCGCGGGTATGCAGTATTCGCGTTGCTCTTCTGTCAGCTCATCGGATAGCACCAGCACATCGGCGCTGTCACCCGCAATCGTGCGCGGCGGCGCGAAGAATCGGATGTTACCTCCGCTGGCGAAGTCGATACGCTCACTGCCGTAGACGCGGCGCACACGAGCGACCCGCGTAGGGGTGGCCAGCGCCATGGTATCGGCAAAAATCTGTGGCAAGACGTTCCGACGCTGGTGAAGCACCACGGAGACGCGCCGCCCCAAACCGTCCGCCAGGCGAACCGCCTCGGTCAACGCGTTCTTTTCAGGGAAATCATTGGTTGCCATCGGTGCTGACTCCTTCACGGCGAGCGCAGCACCGGGCCGCGCTAGATGGGGACGACGAGTGGTTTGAGTGTTGGGCTGGTTCCCCGGCGCGGGGTTCCGAGCGCCATGTATCGGCCCATGGAGTAGATCTCGATGTTTCGGCCGTCGCGGAGTTTCTTTCCGCGCTGCGGGGCGAGGTAGCCCCAGATGTGGAGCCCGTTGCCGGACTGGGACACTTCGGTGAAGGTGTCCGGGTTCTGGTCCAGCACGGCGGCCGCCCAGGGGTGCAGCGTGCCGTCGGCAGCGAACGCGTGATCGAGGTCGATGACGCCGATGCCGGAGCCGTCCAGGACGAAGCCCATTCCGACGCCTGCTGTGGCGTTCTTGGCGTCCTGATAGGAGGTCCAGCCGTTGGAGACGCTGACGGAGGCCAGTGCGCCGGTGGTGGTGAGCGGACGCTTCAGCGCGTCGCGGCGTACCCAGCATTTGCGGCTGGTCAGATCCTTGGGGATTCGCTTGTTGGCGCGGCACCTGGCAACGCGGCAGCGGACCGAGCAGAAGCGAGCACGCCGGCTACGCCACGTAGCCAGATCCTTGTCGCAGTGCTCGCATTTCCTCATGCTTCAATTCTACCAAGTTGTAACGCAAAAATCCTCGAGATTCCGGGGTTTTTGACCACAAAATGCCTAGTCAGAATCCGGCAACCAGGTGAGCGCGCAAGCCATTCGCAAAACACCTAGTCAGAGTCGAATAATTTTCAAAACCTCAGGTCAGAAGCCCGGGGGGATATATCGCTATGCGAGGTGGGGGCGATTGGCTGAGAGGGGGTAGGGGATACCCCCCAGGGGCACGCCGGGCGAAGCGAGCCGCATCAGAAGCGACCCGAGTTGCGCAGCGGCGCGTGATGAACGACGCTCCGCGGCCGTGAACGCTTCCCCTTGGAGCCGTTGCACCGCCGGCAAATCACCCACGCATTCTCCTCCGAGTCCGCACCGCCCTGAGCAGAAGGAACGATGTGATCAACCTCTGCCGAGTTCGGCAGCTTCGACACTTCCCAGTTCAGCACCACACTGCACCAAGGACAACGCGTCTGACCTTCCACAACCCGACAGCGATAGCGCACACGCGCCACAATCTTCTTCCACAGCGCCGTGCCGGTGCGAGAAGTCGCCACCACTGCACCTCCAACCCACAGCCTTAACGAACAAGAGGGCCAGCCATGTCGGCCAGCCCTCTCGAATCACCGTGATTTGGATACACGTGTAGCAAGTGGTCTCAGCTTAAACCACCTCACCTACGGAATGCAAACCACCAGCGACACGCACTACTCCTGCGGTCTCGTCAGCTCCTCCAGCTCATGAATGCTCGGCCCACACCACCCGGCGCCACATGCCCGGCACTCAACCAGTACGGGCGTATCCGAGGCCGGGCGGATCGCAGCCACCAGGGCACGATTCTGCACCCTCTCCCCATCCAGGGTTTCCCATACATGGGACAGATTGCAGGCCGGGCACTTCCGGCGCAACCGCACCACGGTAGGGGGATTGAACAGATCATTGATCCGCTGCACCCAACCACCCAGCACCGTATAGCACTCATCGATCAGATCAGGACGATCATTCAAGCACGTCACCCAATACTGGATCCGCTGAGCCAGCTTCTCCGGAACCTGAGCCGGCCGAGGCAACGACCATAACCGATCAGCCACCTCACGTTCAATATCCTGCATCAACGCCAACGCAGCAGCAGCCACCGGCATACCAGGGCCAAACCCAGCACCACCAGCACCACCCTCCCCCGACGGACGCACCTGTTCCTGCAGCTCCAACAGCAACGGCTTCTGCATCCCCACGCGAGGCCCCTCGCCCTCAACCTCGATAATCTCCGGAGACCAATCCAGCAACTGATCACGGAACCGCCACGTACGGCCACGCTTCAACTGCTGCTTCTCACTCAAAACATTCTCCTGAGTCACTGTGCTTCCTCTCATCAAATCCTGCAAACAATCCAACAACCGCACTCACCCCTCGACTTGATCAGGTTTCAAGCACCACCACCCGCAGCGCATCCATCGACCGAGTCCTGGCACTTCCGGCATGGAAGCTGCAATCCATGGAGCTGGCAATCGACGTTCGGCTCGTCCACCTTCTGACCCTTGACCCCGTAATACCTGGACCCGTACCTCCCACCCGTCAACACAGCCGGAGCCTCACCCGCATCATGGGTGCCATGGTCCTGCTGTCCTGAGAGTTGAGTGCTGGAAGGTTGCGACTGCAGATCAGGATTCTTCTTTCCCCGTCTGCGTCTGGATCTGGATCTTCGAGGCTTAGAGGAATCAGTGGGTAGCTCAGGCTGACCTTGGCCAGACCCAGCCCTTAACCCATCCCTGCCCTGCCCTGCCCTGCCAGCCCGTGCACGCGCATGCGCGCGCCCGTAGACAGCTTCTTGCTCTTCGACCATGGATGGTTCGTCTACTGGACCATCGATGGTCGAGAATTTGGTCATTGCAGCCGGAATGTCGGGGTTTTCCTCGATCATCCAGGCAGGCGCGCTGGTCTCGTCCTCGGCCTGTTCGGCGTCCTGCTCCGGAGCGACGTTCTGCAGGCCCCTGGGCGCGATCGTCGAGCTCGACAGAGCGGTGGCTGCCTGAATGACCGGCGGTGCCTCTACGGTCTCCGGAGCGACGTTCAGCGGACCCGAAGGTGCGATCGTCGAGCTCAACGGAGCGCCGGAGGCTGCCGGCTTCTTGGCGGCGAGGTTGAGTCCGAAGCGTGAGGCTGGATCCTGCGCCCCCAGCTCAACAGCCGGTGATTCCGGGACGGTCTCCGGAGCGACGTTCAGCGGACCCGAAGGTGCGATCGTCGAGCTCGACAAAGCCGAAGCGGTTTCACGGACTGGAGCGGGGCGCAGGGTCTTGCCTGCCTGCTCCGGATTGCGTCTGCCCTTCTCCCGGTTGCACGCGGCGCAGGACAACACGATGTTCCTGGCACCCACGGCAAGGGTAGGGTCAATGTGATCCAATTCAGGGCGCTTGTCTCCCTTGCTGGTCTTCTTGAAGACCATGTCGCCGCAGTAGCGGCATTTTCCCCTGGAACACTTCGGGAAGTCCTCCGCGTCACGCGCCCACACATCGGCGCGAATCTGCGGATCAGCGAGCTCCTTACGCTTGGCTCTGGCCAAGCGTACGTTGTCGCCGGTGTCATACCCGAATTGGAACCAGTCGTGGAAAAGATAATGCCCCTCCTTGACTGCAGGACATTGCTCGCATGCATGCCCGGCGGTATGCCACAGGCCCGTCTCAACCAACTGCCCGGCCAAGAGATCAACTGCATCACTATTGAGCAGGATCTTCATCAGCTGGATGTGGGAGACCAGGCCGTCGGTCAAAGCCGCCTGGGTCACGCTGCCGGCCATCGTCCACAGCCCCATGGCTGCGATCCCCACCAAGTCATCCTGCAACGCCTTTTCGGCGAGCGCTGATGCTTTGGGATTGACGTGGAGTTGGTCGTCAACTTGGAAGAATGGCAATTCTTTTCCCTCCTTTCATGAAATGGATCAGTACGTTCGTTTCGTGTGGTGGTCGGCGGCGGTGCGCGGGCTTCGGTATTTTGCATCAGCTGTCTCCTGCGGGGGTTTCCGGGAGTCGGTAGAGGTGCCAGACAAACTGGCTGGCCAGGCAGCTGGCGAGGTGGTCGGCGCCGTCGGGGATGGGATGCCCGGTGCTGAAGATCTGCACGTTCTGCACGCCTGCGAAATCGAATGACAAGCTGTTCCCGACCAACTCGGCTTCGACCCACACTTCAACACGGTTGCGCTCTCCGGTGATATTTTTCATCCGGTAGTCGGCGAAGTGCACGACCTTCCCGGCCGGCAGTCCGCGCACCTGGTCATCTACATTGAGTTCGTAGCGGAAAATTCGACGGTTCATGGTGTGGCCTCAATTCTGATGATCTGCTCCGGGTGGGCTTTGGTTTCCATCTGCTCGCCGCCCCAGCGGAGGGCTATCTTGCTGGACAGCTCGCTGTGCAGTGCAAAGACGATCTGCCCGTAGATCATCTTGTTTCCCGGCAGCGGGATGCGGGCGTGGAGCCCGCGGTGGAAATAGTTGATCTCACCGATGCGGATCTCTTCCATGTCCCGAACCGGGTTGAGCATCTGCGGCGGGCCCTGGTGCTCCTGGGTCTCGGTCATCTGGTTTCGGTCTCCTGCCTGAGCTGTGCGGCGCGGATTCGTATCCAATCGGATTTCAGTCGCAGCGGATCGTGCACGCTTGCGTCGGCGTCCATTGCGTCTGCCGCTTCTTCGAGTGCTTCGGCACGTTCGTTGGCCAGTACCCTGTCGAACTCCGCTGGGTCTAGGCGCACCTGCCCGCCCCACTCGAAGTATGTACGGATCTGGGTAACCGACCATGGACCGCCGGACAATCCCGGCAGTGCGGCAGCGAAGTACTCACTGACGAGCTCTTCTACCTTGTCGGTGTACTCGGCGCGGATTCGAGGGTGCAGGTAATCCCAATCAGCACCCCAGTTACCCTTCCCATACTGGTTGTAGAGGTTCTTCGCCGTCGCTTCGACTGCGAACGGGTCTAGCTTGGGCTGTTCAGACATTAACTTCGTCCTCCCACTGAGCTCCTACAGATGGGCCTCGCTCGGGTGCCCGAAACGGAACCCGAATTCGGTATGTCCGGATACGACGCGGCATGTTCCGGGAGCCGAACCGACGCGCCCACTTCGTGTTCTTCTGCCCAATGCGCTCGATGTCGAAGGTTTCCACGGTGAACTTGTTCCCGGTGATCACCATGTGGGATTCAAGCGGCACGTAGTGCCGCACGCCATTCGCCGATGCCCATTCAAAGAGCATCTTGCGCTGTGCTCGATTCAGCTTGGCGAGGTTGATGATTCCTGGCTTCATTCCTTGCTCCTACGCTGATGTATGGGTGCTAAATCTGGCAGGGGACCGCCGAGCGCGAAATCTGACTGCCGCGTGCTCTGCACAGTAGTCACGGCATCCGCGATGGATTCGACAACCGCGGCTAACCCTTCTGCAATAGCCCCTATGCCTTCGACCAAGTCCTGCCCGAGGTACTGGAAGGCGCGGAATGAATTTGCTTGGATTCGGGCAGCTCGGGCTTCCTTCTCGACCTTGCGGAGTGCCTGGCGCAGGTTCTTCTCGTACAGCGCTGCCATGCGCGGCTGACCGGTCTTCCGGCAGTGCTCGGCGCGCTTGGCCAGGTCTATCGCTCTAGCGATACTTGGACTGCTCATGATCGGCTTTCCTTTCGTTGTCGATGGATACGCGGAGGAATCTGGCGAGAGTCCACGCTAGGAACGGTGCTTGAAACACGAGCAAGCCGATGCCCAGCACCAGCCACGACCACGCGCTCACTGCCCGGACTCCGACGAGCGCTTGCCGGTGATGGTGATTTTGGTGCTGGGGGTGAGTGCGTATTCACCGGTGCTGGTTTTGATGATGACCGTTTTGAGGTTCATGGGGTTCAGGTTGCCGTTGTCTTCTTCGACCTCGACTTGGAGTGTTCCGTGGGATACCTGTTTCAGGACTCCGAAGTTGCCGATGGTGCGGCCGAGGTCGGTGCCGTTGAGGCGGCGGGCTTCGATCATGACGCTCATGCTTGCACCAGGAACCCGGTGAAGGTCGGCAGGATGCCGGTTTTGGTCGGGCCTCCGTGGAGTAGCGTTGCATCTTCCATTGGGTCGTCCGGGTTCAGGCCCGGCCGCCATGCCCAATCGGTGCGGCGGGTGACCCTGAATTCGATCAGGTCGTCTGCGTCGTGCAGCGCTTCGATGGTTTCCCCGGTTGTTGCTTCGACCCACTGGCGCACGGCTTCGTCGGCGCTGTGCGCGTCGGTGGTGCCGGTGACCAGCCACAGTTCGCTGTCTTCGCCAAGCTCCCATACGGTGATGTTCTCGGTCATGGTTAGCCTCTTCTTCTTGTCGGGTTGATGATGTGCTGCAGGACCAGGTCGGGGCGGTGCCCGAACCACTGTTCTGTTTCGCCAAGGTCGAGGTTCGTTACCTCGACCATGGGCATGCCCAGAGGGATGCCCTTCGCGTCAGAGATCGAGCGGAGCGATGCGATCAGCTTGGCGTTATCCTCGGCGACGTGCTTCGTCGCGTGTGCGATGCCCTTCTGGGTGAGAAGCATCTTCGTGCGGGCGCAGTCGCCGCAGTCGTCCTTGGCGTAGACGGTGATCTGGAGGCTCACCACCGACCACCCCGGTGGCGTCGGTCGAAATCGTCGAAGTCACGATTTATGCGGTGGAACTGTCGCAGCACGAAAACGAAAATGGTGATTACCAGGCCGAGCACTACGACCGCGAAGACGCAGTACAGCACGATGATGATTGGGCCGTACTGCTCAATGAGCCCGGCCACGCTTCCCAGCAATTCTTCAACGGTCATTAGCTTGCCTTCTTCCTGTAGATGGGTTCGCCTGCGGACAGGCGTGCGATAGCGGCGTCCCAGAGACGTCCGGCACCGCGGTGCGTGAGTCTGACCGAGAACACGACGCGCTCTCTGTCGCCGGAACCGATGATGGATTCCTTGACCTTGACCCAGTCAGCCTTGACCGCCTGCGCGGTGGCCTGGTTGCGGCGGACGGTCTCCCCGCGGATGATGATGTGCAGTTCGCCGGCAAGGTCGAATACATCCTGGTGCCGCACCCTTGCGGCAGGCGCGTTGGACTGCGCCCATACCTGCAGCTGGTTGGCGAGGTCACTGATCGTCTGCAGGCCCTCGGCCTGCCGGTACATGTCGATCTGGGCTACCTTCGGGCGGGCGGCTTCCAGCTCCTGCGCCTGATTGGCGACGACGGACTGCAGCTCCCCCACGATTTCCAGAGCACGCTCTTCCAGGGTCTTCGGTTTGACCGCGTACATGCCGGTGCGTCGAATCTCTGGAAGCACCTCGTGCGTCAGCCACCGCTTGAACACCTTCGCTTCCGGCTTGCGCGAGCGCAGCACCAGCGAGTACATCCCGGCTTCGGTCACGTAGGCCATCTGCTGGTCTCCGCCAAGGGTGTCCATAGTGTGTACACCCTTTTCGTCCTCGTCGAGCAAAGCGAGGCTGGTGCGCGGATTGGCCAACCCGAGCACTTCGCACAGGTCATTCGCGATGAAGCAGGGCTGCCCGTCGACGAGAAGGGTGCGCACTTCTTCGTCCTCGTAGATGTGGGTCTGAATCTCGGTCACGATTTCCTCCAATACAATGTTTTTGGTTTGTTTTCTGTGAAACAAGGATTGACGGCCTATTTGTCTTGCTTCGGCGGCAGGCGAACCGGCATAACCAGCTGTTCCAGCACGACCGAGTCGAGGGGTTCCAGACCGCTGGTGATCCGGACAGGCTGAGCCATCGTTGCGAACGAGAGACGCACCTTGTCGCCGGGCAGCGCTCTGAGCGCATCCTGGTAGAAGTACGGGTTGAACGCAGTTCGCACGTCGGCTTCACCCTCCGCCGGGATCAGCGGCGACTTCGCCGGGTTCTCTTCCCAGGTGGTACTGATTCGAAGCGCAGTGCGATCCTCGGCGCTGGTCAGCTCGAAAGGCTGGTTCCGTTCGGTGGTCGACCCGATGACCCGGGAAGCTCGTTTCATGGCCGCGGCCGAGAACACCATGTGCGACGAGTATTCCTTGGCGAACAGGTCGCGCAGCTTCGGGTATTCACCGTTGACGGTCAGAGCGTTGACGACGAAGTCCTTCCCGGAGAAGTGCACCGCTTCGAACTGGCTGTATCCACCCGAGCCCATCAAAAGCAGGTGCATGTCCCCCGGCTTGTCCATGAGAACCCGGATCCGATTCCACTCGGACAACTTGATCAGGAAGCTCCCCTCGAAAGAGACGGGTGAAGGGATCCAGGCCCGCGCCAGCCGGTACCGGTCGGTGGCGTACGCGGTGATGCGGTCCGCGGAGAATACGACGTTGATCGCGGTCAGGACCGGCAAGGTGTCATCCTTGCTCGCCGTGTGAGCTACCGAGTCGAGCAGGTCGCGGAATGCCTGCACATCGACCACTGCCCCAGCGATTTGCTCCTGACCCAGCGCGTTCTTCCAGTCGGCGATAGTTCCGAACTCCTCTGCCTGGGACGCGCTGGCGAGCGACGATGGCACCGCGATTTCGAACCCATCGGCTTCCAGTGTCAGCAGGCTGATCGAGTCCTTGGCCTTCCACTCCCACTTGAGCGTGACGTCCAAATCCTTGGCCGCGCCGCGCACCAGCTCTGTCAGGGTGTTGATGACATAGTTCCCTGCGATGAGCCGTTCGTGCACCGTCTCGCCCGTTGCCTCGCCGCGGGTGATGCGCAGGCTGGTCTGGTAATCGAAAGTCGTGGCTTCCAGCCAGCCGGACTCCTGGAAGCGCAGTGCCGTTAGAGTGAGGAACGGCGCCGGCATACGTCCGACGATGCGGATCTTCTTCAGCATGGCCAGCAGCTCGCGGGCCGGGATGGTCACGGCGACGTTGCCGGTGTCTGCGCCGGCGGTTCTTCTGGAGACTGCTTCTAGTGCTTCTGGTGCGGTAATCATGATGTTTTCGCCTTTCGTTTCTTCCGGGTCTTGGTCTTGATGCCCTTGGCCTGCTGTTGTTTCTTGAAGATGTACTGCCGTTCGGTCGGGGTCTTGCCCCCGAAGATCCCGGCTTTGAGTTCTTTCTTCTCCAGCGCATATTCCAGGCATTGCTGCTGGACCGGGCAGCTGAAGCAAATTTTCAAGGCCTTGTCGTTGACCTCCGTTGACTTACCTGGTGGAGGGAACCACGGGTCTCCCCCGCCGCGCAGCAGGTCGTAGTGCTTCCTGCACTCCGCTTCCTGGCGCCAGTCGATGGTGTCGGAGTGCGTTGCCAGCTGGTACTTCACCGTGCTCGCGCTGCCTCTGGTTACCACTGGGGCGCCCATCTTCTGTGCGGCCGGCCCAGCTCGCCGGTGCGGTGAAACTCGGTGATGTCACGGAAGTGCTCCGTTGCCCGCTGCGCCCACCAGAACACTTCAGATCGGGAACCCGTGGACTTGGTAACCGAGCGAGCGTTGACCCGCGCTGGTCGGCCCGGTGCGACCCAGACCTTCGCGACGTAGATCGTCTCCCCGGGCTTCACACCAGGCACAGCGCGAACTGTGGTGCGAGGGTAGCTGAGCACGTGCTTGAGCGCTGGCAGGATCTGCTCATGCCCGCGGTCCAGATCCACGACCCGTTGCTTTGGTGCGGTGCCGGCCGTCGCAGGGTGCTGGGCCTGCGAGCGGATCCGGCCAGGATCGACTGCTGGCGCGGGTGGCTTGCCCAGTTCGTCGGAAACTTGGCCCGGAGACATTAGGCCACCTCGATTCCGTCGATGGCCGGCGCGCACTCGGCGCAAATCCCGGCCCAGTGCTTGTCGGAGACGACTTCCTGGTTGCAGTTCTTGCAGGTCGCCGTGTTCAGGTGAACGTCGTTGAGCGCGTTCTCGCGGGTCTGCTGTGCGATCCGGATCATTTCTGCTTCGTCCTCGGACGGCAGGTATCCGGCGAAGTCGATCAGCTGCTGGTACCAGCGCGAGAGCGGAGCCCAGCGGTTCTCCTTCTCCCACGAGTCGCGCATGTACCAATTCGTCTTGCCCAGGTTCCGGTCTGTGATTGCCACCGGCACGTAGGCCAGGAGTAGCGAAAGCTGCTGCAGGGTCAAGCCCAGCGCTACCTTGCGCGCCTCGGCCTCCCACCGTTTCCGGGCATCCTCCACCTCCGGGGCTCGGTTTGTCTGATCATCTTCGAGTTCCGGGAACGGGAGGCCCACGGCCTCGCCAATGGCTTGACGCTTAAACGTCTCGTAGTCGCCGCGGGCTTCCTGGAAGATCATGGAAACCAGCAGGCCGCGCGCGTTGCGGTCCTCGATGCCCTTGCGGTCGCGGATCTTGTCGATCACGAACTTGTGGCGGGCGCGCTGCGCGATCGGTAGGACGCCGTCCAGGCGACGGATGTTCTCCCGGCGCGCCTTCTCTTCCGGGGAGGCCTTCGCCTTGGCCGCGGCCTTGGATTTCTCCCACCAGTCCACGGAATCCGGGGTGCTCACATCGAACTGATGCCCCGCCGCCACATGGCCGGCCACGTCGAGCACCTGCTCGGTCTTGGCCCACTTGCCGCTGTAGCGGTTCTGCGAGTCGATTTCGACGGCGCCCTGCTCGGTCAGCTCGGCGCGGAGGGTGTCGCGGCGGGCGTTCTGCTTCTTCTGCTCGATCAGACGGTTCACTTCCATCTGGTCCTTCTTCCAGTGGGAAGCTTCCAGATCGTCAACAATGCCGTCGAAAATGCTGGTATCGCCAGTCTCTTCCTCGACGTCGAGGACTGCGGCGGCGCTGAGCAGGTCGATGGTGCCGCGGGCGTGGATCTGAGCGACCCGCGGGTTGTCGGCCAGGCGGGCGCGGGGCTTCACCTCTGCTTTGGGGATGTTGAAGTTCTTCGAGATCCATGCCTCGGACTTCCCCTCGGTCAGCATGCCCTGCAGCGACTTGGACTGGCCCATGCTGTCGAGCGGCATGTGGTTGGTGCCGGTAGACAGGGCCTCGGTGTACAAGTCGAGTGCGGCGTTCTCCGGGGAAGGCACGATCTCGCACTTGAGCTCGGTCAGGCCGGCGCGCAGCGCGGCGGCGTGGCGGCGGTGGCCACCTTGGATCATGTAGTCCCCGTCGAGCTCCGGATGCGGGTACACGGTGATCGAGTCGAACTGGCCGATGGTCTTCAGCTCATGCGCCAGGCCGTCGATGTCGCCCATGTCTTCGCGCGGGTTCTTCGGGTCCGGGTGGATGGCCGAGACCGGCAGTATTCTGAGTTCACCTGGTTTTTGAGACACGAAATCCTCCATAAGGTGTGTCGAGAGAAAGAAAAAAGAGAGTGTGTGGTGCCAGCGGTCAGCTGGCGCGGTTAGCTGCGAGTTCGGCGGAGAACCAGTCCCCCAAGGACATGAGCACGAGCCCGCCGGCCACCATGATGGCCAGCACGCTCAACCCGTTCTGCATCGAAGCTGTCATCACTGCGACGGCCAGGACTGCGAAGATAGCCGGCATCCAGATCAGCCACATGCGCCTCGTTGCGCGGGCGATAATCGTTCCGGCGCTCATCAGCGTCCACCCCCAAATAGGGACGCTGCTGGCACCGGCTCAGGCAAATCCTCCAGAACAGTGAAGTCGTGGGTGCGCTTCCTGCCAAGGAAGATCCCGCCCTTGCCGTCCGGATCGGCCGGACTGATCGACCCCATGTCGACAAACACGTCGGCGGTCGCGGCCCGGTAGAAGTAGTTCGCCCATAACGCCGCAGCCTTGCGCGCCTGGATCGCCTTGTCGGCCTTCGGGTAGTGGCGCCACTTGATATCCAGCTCAGCGACGGCGAGCCCACGGCCCTCCGGAATGATCAAGACCTTGCCCTTAGACGAGCTGCCGGTCACCCTGCCGCCGTCGGCGTAGGTTCGGTTCACATTGCCCACGATGACTCCGCCACTACTCTCTGGTTGTCGATGTATGCCTGGATGTCAGTCGCGGCGATGCGAGTGGTCTTGCCGCGGGTGCCGACCATGACCTTTGGCAAGTCGCCGGCGTTGATCAGGTCGTAGACCGAAGACAGGCCAATGGATAGCAGTTCCGCGGTATCGGCAACGGTGTACAGGAGCCGGACGGGACGGGATTCGACAGGCACGCCTGGTTCCACGTCGATAGTGCCGGGGCAGTTTCCTGCACCCTGGATCGGGAAACCGATTACACTGGGCATTGAAATCACACCTTTCTTGCAGACTGGTTTTTGGTTTCGTCGCCCTCGGCAGGTGCAACTGCTGAGGGCATTTCTTTTTCCGACAAGGTCGGAGTTTGACCCCTCTCGGTAGACTCAGAGGTTCCAACACCCGCACCATCCGGTGCTCCAACTACCGAGAGGGAAATCTGATGGCCAAAATGAATCTCAACGGAGCCGACGTCATCACTGCTGAAGCAAACGCGGACCTGATCTTTGCTGCCCTTGACGTTGCAGTGTGCGAACTTCTTAACAAGCACGCCGCTTTCCGCTTCGTCTTCATTCCTACAGAGGATGACCGCCCGGCTGTCTCGTACCTCATCACGAGGGCTAGCCAGATCTCTTTCAACTACGCGGCAACCCTCCTGGACAACACGATCGACGTCGAGCGGATAAAGGGAGCCATCTTCGAAACTTTTGACGACCTCGGACATATCCTGATCGATGGTCGGAAACTCGCCGGGACCGAGAGCTGACACAAGATCGTCTAGCGTTGCCGACTCGGGAATCCACAGCGTGCCTACTCCCGATCCGCCCTCAGCAGGTGCAACTGCTGGGGGCTCTTCGTTTGCCGGGCACGAATTGGCCCAGGCGACGAACTCGCCGATAGTTCGACTGGCGGAGTCCGCCCAATCGAGCAACTTTTCAAGTTCATCCCGGGAGACAGTTACCTGGGCGGCGAGCGCCTGGGAGTCGAGCTGAGCTTGCAGGTTGCTCTTGGCTTCGTCGACACTCATGCCGCGTTCACCGCCGAGTTGACGCCGGATGATCCCCCACTTGTCACACGAGGCGCAACTTCATGCTCCTCAAGGATGAACAAGTCCTCCCAGTCGGTGAATAACCGAGCAGCGATCAACAGAGCCAGATCCTCGGTGAGGGTCTTCATCTTGCCGGTCTCCAGCTGGTGGATCGTAGCCTGCGAGCGACGGACCAGGCCAGCTAGGTCACGCTGGCTGAACCGCTGATTTATCCGCTTGCGCCTCAGCGCAGCGGGATCGATAACACGCATCCAGCTCTCCTTTCGAACGAGATTGAGATGACGACGCGTTCCACGCATAACCAGTATTCCTTCCACTTTTCGATCTGACAAGTTAACTATCATTCACTACTCACCAAGTTGTCAAGTCGAAAAGTGGATTTACCCGCGAAATTATTGGGATGATGAACTTGTTACTTTTCACCTGCAAAGTTCAGGGAATTGAGCAAGCGAGAGTTCATCTAGGAAAGTCGTGGTTGTGAACGATACAGATTCCCTCAAGGGCCTCATAGAGATGGCGGTCGAGCGACACCAAACGTCTGCCCGGCAACTTGCCTTCAAGGCTCAAGAGGCTGGTCTCAAAATCACCTACACGACTTTGAACCAAATTCGGAGCAACACGTACAAGTCTGTTCCAGGCGAACAAACCCTTCGTGCGATTGCCTGGCTTGCCGGCGTTGAGGATTCTGTGGCGTTCACAGCAGCGGGACAACCAGTCCCGGGCCCGCCACTCGCAGACGAACTCCCACCAGGCGCAGACAACCTCTCGCCTAAATCGCGGAAAGCAGTCGTAGAGATGGTTCGGGTCCTCGTCGACCTCGAAGCAGGCAGCAATGCAGAACGCACCAGCTCAGAACCTACGAAAATTTCTCGGCACCAAAGTCGCGGTGTCTCCTCTGAAAGTAACCTTGGCCAGGAACAGAAGACCGGGCCGGATGACAGCATCATCGAATTCCACGGCGCCGAAGCCGAGAAGTACCCGGCCCCGCCGATAGAGCAATTGGCAGCGCATCCGAAGGTGAAAACCAGGAGCGAACAGCTCGACGAGGAATCGGACTCGAGGAACGAGAACTAAATGACGTCCAATGTAAATAAATCTGCGGAAATGGCCTTCCGTCAGCTCCGTCTTAGCCTTGGAGACATCGCAACTCAATTCAGGGACTGGGCCAACAAGCCTGAGGGCTCCCCTGCATCACACCGTATGCGACAACTGATTGCCGATCATGTGGCCTTAGCGGTTGATTCCTATTTGAGTGACATGGTCTACATTATCGACATGGCTGATGCAAAATCTCTGCAGTCGGTTGAGATGATTCTAAATAGTTCCGTTCGCGACTTGAATCTACCCAAACGGACGCGCCTTCAAGATTGCGATGAAATCATTCGATGGGTTCAGGACGAATTCGCCATGATGCTTGATATGGGTCAATATATGGAGCTCCGCGAGCGACCCAACGATGTTCATCAGCGTATGCATCGGGTAAATGAGTCAGCCATAAATTTGAGGTTCGCTTACAGCAGGGAGCTTCAGCAGGAAGTTGTAGACGCCGAATTTTCTAAAGTTCGAGATGAGCTGACGAGAGCCGCCAAGGGTGGTTACGATCTCCAATCGTCCCTTCAACGAGCGAATGAGTTGGCGCAACAAGTCGAAAAGCTCAACGAGGAAGCTACCCAAAGAACTGCCGAACTCAACAAATACCGAACTATTGCTGAAAATGCTGCCGCGTTAGCTGATCAAGCCCAACAGAGCTATGCATCGGTTCAGGCTCAACAAGAAGTCCTAAACGAAGAAGACTCCAAGAAGGCTCTAATCAAGCATTTCGAAAACTTCCATAACTCTCACGATGAGAAGTCAACGGCATACTTTTGGGTTGGGATTACGGTCCTGAGTACGGTGGCAATTTTTGCCGTAATCTACGCTTTTATCCTTGCCGACGAGGCGTTTAATTGGCCAACCTTGGCATGGAAACTTGCGGTAGTCGCAGGTGGATCCGCAATTGGCACATATCTTCTAAGGCAGTCCAATTATCACCGTAGGCTCTCGGTTTGGAGTGACACGGTCAGTGTCCAGCTCCAAACCTTCACGCCATATATACAACTAATCGGTGAGGAGGGTGCCCGAGATCAGCTGCGCATGGAATTTGCGAGAAGAGTTTTCGGCAACGAACCAGGCGCCGACGACAAAAATCCAGAACCGCCTAATAATACTGCGGCAGTTTCTGAGCTAGCGGCTCTTATGGCGAATGTCGCTAAACTGCAGAGTAGTGGACCTGCCAAAGGGGACTCAAAGCCGTGAATCCTTTAGCCGCACCATCGAAGTCGAAATCGAAGAACATACACGAGCAGCTCGACGAACAAACCGGCGTGGACGCATCTAATTCGAGGGACGATCACTAGTGGCATTCCGCGGACTTCCTGGGCTAGCTGTATCCGAACTAGTGGCTAGCGATTTAGGTTCAAAAGACTTACAGCAAGGCATTGCGCGAGTATTCGTGAAATCAGACGAAGATTCAGAACACCCAGTCGTTCTCCACGAGTACCTAGCTGCAAGACTCGCGCACTCCATGGGTATCCCCGTCCCCTTCGGCGAGCTTGCTGCCGTCCAGCACAATGCCCGCGCCTGGGCAACCGCGATTGTTGGCACCGATGGCGAAGTTTCCGCGCCACCGAACCCGCAGGAAGCCGCAGTAGTGGAGCCTCACATATACTCAGGTATAGCTGCTTTTGACGTGTGGCTACTCAACATCGACCGTACAGACGCAAATCTGATCTGGACGCCCGATGTGGGGTTGTGGGCAATCGATCATGAGCAGTGTTTCAACGGAGTGGACCCTCGACATCCGAATGCTTTGCGGGGAGTTGAAAACTCAACTCATCGATCGCAGGTCTACCGAGAAGTCACTCCATCAGCTGAACTCTTGGGCTGGTGGACAGGCCTTATATTCAGCCAGGGAAAACGGTGGGTAGATGCAGCTTGCGATGCCGCGTACCAACGTAAACTGGCCAGCAAAGCGCATATCGATCAGTACCGTCGTTTCCTGCACCACAGAACCTTAAATATAGTGTTTCTGTCGGCGCACACATATAACCTTGAGGTCCCAGATCTCTTTGGCCAGAATATCCCAGGTTCCCGCGCGGACTGACTAGACCACTCACAGAAGGAGGATCTCATGCACGCAGACTGGTACCTCGTCCAAATTACCGCTGATTTGCGGAGACATGAACCTCGCAACATTGGCGTCGTTCTAAATGTGGGCGAGCAGTGGATTCTGCGATTTCGTGGTGTGGACCGCAGCGGTAAAATCAACGGCCGTCTTTTACGCGGTATCGGCGTATCTAAATCGACCTATCAGTCCTGGATAGAGTACTTTGCACGTAAAGCACATACCGGCCGATGGAGCGAGGCACTATCGATACCAGAGAAGCGACCGTCAAACTTTAGCGCCATCCACGGCGGAACAATCATGGAAATAGCCGGCGAACCTCGCTTTCTCGCCGATAGACTTTTCAGCGAAATGGTGACACTTCCCGAGAAGCCAATCCAAGCTCCTTTGGATCTCGCGAGGCATGTCCTTGCTGAGGCTCAAATCGAGGTTCACGAGCGAATTCTGCTACCCGGACGCTGGGACCTCGATACTCCCGAGGTGCCGATTCCTTTTGATTTTGGGCTAGGCGAAGACCACCGTGTAACCCTCGAAGCCCTAAGCCCAAATCCATTGGCGATATCTTACCTTCGAACTCGAATCGATGCCGTGGAACGCGTCGGAAAAGCTCCTAGAATCATAGCCATGCTTCCGCTCAACAGAGCCGATAGGGATCTTCTGGATGACCTACTGCGACCGGTCGAACAGCACGCTGGCATACTCGACCTAGACGCATCAAACGCCGCAAATGAACTGCAAGCAATGGTGTCCTAACTACTAAAAAGCAACAACACAAGTCTCCTCTTGCATTAGGCCCACACCATGATTCGAATATATATTCGAATCATGCAGAACGTTTGGGGCATGTTGCGCACGCTTGCCCAGGTAGTAATCATTTGGAATCGACCCCACCCAGATCTAGTGGCGGCCACAGACGGCCGTCGCATCTGGGTGGACCCAGAACTCACGGCGGCCGAGCGGCGATGTTTCCTCGCACACGAGGCCTTCCACATCAAGCACGGCCACCAAGGTTGCCAGCCGCCATCCGTCGAACGACAGATCTGTTTGGAGACCGCCCGTTTCCTAGTCAGCTTCGAAGACCTGCAGCGCGTCGCCGGCTGGTCACGCAGCCCCTGGGTGATGGCCGAAGAACTCGGCGTCACCGAGCAAGTCGTCATCGACCGCCTGCAGACACTCGACGGCGACCAGATCCAGCAGCTCTGGCCAGCCTCAGAGCACATCGCCTAATCCTGTTTTCCACAACTCGCCAATAACCCCGCTCGCGGGGTCTATTCGGCGCGCACAATTTCCCCAAGGAGGGAACCATGACGACCTCAGAACCCCGCGCCAAGCGGGGCAACCAGGAAGGCTCCGAACCGAGGCTGCGAGCCGACGGCCGTTGGCAAGCCAACTACGTCGCCGGCTACAAGCCCAGCGGCCACGCCATACTCAAATCGGCCTATGGCAAGACCAAAGCGGAATGCACCCGCAAGCTCCGTGAAGCGCTGCGCGAAGTCCACGCTGGCCAATCGACTGTAGGGCTCAAGCCTCGCCTGATCGAATGGCTCGACTACTGGCTCGCCAACATCGCCCCAGCCACCGCCAAGAGCCCCCAGACACGCAAGGGCTACAGCAACAAGATCAACAGCCACATCCGGCCCCACCGGCTGGCCGGCAAGCGCTTGGACAAGCTCACGCCCACCGACTTCGAAGTGATCTACGCGGCGATGCGCGAAGCTGGGCTATCCGAAACCAGCCTCCTCGGGCTCCACGCCATCCTCCGGCGAGCGCTGAATATGGCGGTCAAGCGCGGAGTCCTCGGGAAGAACCCGATATTGGTCTTGGATGCGCCCTCGCCAGAGCCGTTTGAGCCGCAGGTGTATTCGACCGAAGAGGTGCGGCGAATGATCACGGCGACCAAGAGCCGGGATGATGAGGCGCGGTGGCTGCTGAATCTGATGCTGGGTCCGCGCCAGGGTGAAGCGCTGGGGCTTACCTGGTCGGATATTGACTTTGAGAACGGGAAGATCCGCATCGAACGTGAGCTGTTCGTGCTGCCGTGGGAGCACGGGTGCAACCCGGATGATCCGCTGGCGCCGAAGTGCGGGCGGAAGTTCGGCCGGCACTGCCCGATGCGGAGGGGCGGCGGATACTTCACGGGCGCGCCTAAGAGCGCCGCAGGCGTTCGTAGCGTAACCATGCCAGGTCCACTGCGTCAGGCGCTCCTGAGGCATGCTGAGGCCCGGAAAACGATACGCGCGCACGAACCGTGGGCGGTATGGAAGGACCAGAACGGGGTTGAGCGGGATCTGGTTTTCTGCCGGCCGGGCGGGATGCCACTGTACTCGAAGGCGGATTGGACGGCGTGGCGCGAGCTGCTAGCCGAGGCGAAGGTGCCGCCCGGCCGCATCCACGACGGCCGGCACACGGCGGCCACGACCATGCTCCTGCTCGGTGTTCCCCAACGGGTGGTGATGGAGATCCTGGGCTGGTCGCAGATCTCCATGCTGCAGCGCTACCAGCATGTGCTCGATGAGATGCACCAGGACGTCGCGGACAAGTTGTCCGCGCATTGGGCTGAGCCGGAGCCCAAACCGGTACCGCAGCCGGATAACGTGATTTCACTGCAGGACCGCTTCCGGAATCGCGGAAACTTCGGCGCATGAAAAATAAAATTATGGTCAAATTATGGTCAAACCGACGAAAATGGTCTTAAACGAAAATCGCCCGGCAACCTGTTTACGCAGGTCGCCGGGCGATTTTGCTTGGTAGGGAGTGACGGACTTGAACCGACGACCAAGGGATTATGAGTCCCCTGCTCTAACCAACTGAGCTAACTCCCCATCCGTGAGCTTTCCTGTCAGTCCAAGCGAAGCACACTCGAAATATTCTAGGGCATCACCAGCCCAAACGCCGATTCGGCGCACGGGGTTGAACCCAATTAGTGGATGGTCACTTTTTGTCCGCGGTACAGGGCTTCGAAGGCGTCCATGGTCTTTTCCTGCGCATGGTTCAGCACCTTGCGATGACCTGCCTGGCCCAGCTTGGCCCGGCCGGCCTCGTCGAGTCCAAGCACCTTTTCCAGCTTGTCGGCAAGGTCCCGCCGGTCCCCGGGGGTGAACATGTAACCGTTGATGCCTTCGTCCACGAGGTGCGGCAAGGCCATGGCGTTTGCCAGCACTACGGGTTTGGAAGCCGACAATGCTTCCAAGGTCACTAGGGACTGTAATTCAGCGGTGCCAGGCTGGCAGAAAACATCGCAACGCAGGTAAGCCTGGCGGAGTTCTTCATCTGGAACTTGCCCCAAAAAGCGCACCCGGTCGCCGACTTTCTGCTCGACGGCGATACGTTCCAGGTTCTTGCGTTGCTCGCCGCCGCCGACAATCTCGAGTATTGCGTTGGGTACCGAATGCATCAGCGGCAGCGCTTCAATGAGTTCATTGATGTTCTTTTCCACGGCCAGCCTGCCCGCGAAGAGGATCGTGGGCGCCTCGTTCTTGAGCACAGTTTCACCCTCGGCCAGCTCATAGTTGCCGACCTCGATGCCGTTGGACAGCGGAAGGACGTCCTTCAGCCTGGCCCGCTCCCGCATAGCCTTGGCGGCCAGCGGCGTCGGGGTGGTCACGGCGTCGGCGCGGCCGAAGATCTTGCCCATGTCCCGCCAGGAGTTGTGCGCCACGATTTTCTTGAACCAGACCGGGAACGGAAGGAAGGGGTCCAGGTTCTCCGGCATGAAGTGGTTCGTGGCGATGGATCGGACCTTGTGCTTCCGCGCCCAGGCGAGGGTGTGCTGTCCGATCATGTAGTGGCTTTGCGCATGCACTACATCCGGATTGATTTCGGCAAGTAACTTCTCAATTTGCCGATTGACTTCCCAGGGGAAGACGATGCGGAAATATTCGTGGGTCGGCACGGCGTGCGACCTGAGTCGGTGCACGATGGCCTCGTCGCGAACCTCCGTATAGGTTCGGCCGGACTCTCCTCGCGCAGCCAAGACATGCACCCGGTGGCCGCGTTCATGCATGGCCGTTGCCAGGCGATAGCAGAACATGGCGGCGCCGTTTACATCCGGCGGGTAGGTATCGGCGGCGATGACGATAGTCAGCGGTTTATCCTCGGCCACAAGCATCCTTTGTCGTTCAACATGTACTAATTCCATTGCGTGCCGCGTGGCACGACTATTTCTCTTCGCCCTGCATACTCTTGCTGCGGTGCGCCGCATGCTTGACCCGTCGCTCAATGACATCAGGATGGTGCCTGGACAAGGCCACCACACCGATGATGGCCAGAATGCCGGCGACCAGCATGGCCAGGGATATCAGCACCGGCACATCCGGTCGGAGCTCCCCGAGGATGATCACGCCGATGGCAATGCCGATGATCGGATCGATGACGGTCAGTCCAGCGATAACCAGATCGGGAGGGCCCTTGGCGTAGGCCTTCTGGACGAAATACGATCCGAGCAAACCGGCGACGACCACGGAGAGCCCGGCGAGCCACGGCAGATTGGACAGGCTTGCGTCCCCCAGATTCAGGAAGGCCACTGCAATCATGCGTACGAGCACGGCGACGAATCCGAACAGGATTCCGGCGCCGGCGATGTAAAAGAACGCTCCGAGCCGCTTGTGGAACACCACTGTGCATAGGGCCACCGCAGCCACGACGCAGGCGAGGATGAATTCAATCAGATGCGCTTCGGCCTGCGTCATGCTCTGGTTGGTGTTGGTGACCATGATGGCCATGAGCACGAAACCAACCGAGCCGGCCATGCAGCTGGCGATGGCCAATACGGTGGGCCGGTTCAGCGTCAGATCCGATTCCTTGGCGTTGACCAAGGCGGTGATGACCAACGCGATGGCACCCACAGGCTGCACAACCGTCAATGGCGCATTCGCCAGCGCAAAGACGTTCAACGCCATGCCCGAGACCATCAGGAGCAAACCGCTCATCCAGCGCCCATTGGAAACGAGCTTGCCGATGTTTCCGATCTTCAGATCGAGACCGCCCACGGAATTGCGCACGGCCATGGCTTGGAAGTGGGCTCCGAAAGCAAGGCAAAAGGCACTGCA
Source organism: Glutamicibacter protophormiae (assembly GCF_014647495.1). Lineage (GTDB taxonomy): Bacteria > Actinomycetota > Actinomycetes > Actinomycetales > Micrococcaceae > Glutamicibacter > Glutamicibacter protophormiae. The sequence continues at coordinate 285,886 of NZ_BMPH01000003.1, read as the reverse complement.
TAGTGCCGCTGCAATAGCGATCCAAACCATGTCAGTGCCTTTCTGGCCTAGTTGTTTTCATGCCGCGAGACGTCGCGCGCGTCCGCCCTCGGCATCAAAGCCTAGGAGCGCTTGAAGAGCTTGCGGAGCACAACCGCCAGCGCGGTCGCTGAGCCTGCCGCGACGACGAAAGGCTTGGCTTTCTCCATGCGTTCGGCAGCGGCTCTGTCGGACTCCGAAAGGTCTTCGCCGGAAGCGGAGGACGGGCGCACGAAGCTGCGAGCCTTGGCGGCCGCGTTGCTGACGCGTTCACCGGTACTTTCGGCAAAGTGGCGGACCTTGTCGACCTTCGCCAGCGGAACCTGGATGCTTTCTCCGAGATTGTCGCGCAGGGCCTGGATCTGGCGACGGCGGCGCTTGGTGCGCAGGATGAGCTCATCGGCACTCGGTGCCGGCGGCTTGGGTTCGCTGGACTTGGAATCCTTGCCCTCGGCGTCTTCGGACTTCTTCTTCAACGGTTCGTCCAGGGTGGTGACGTCGAAATTACTGCCGTCCTTGAGAACACCGATGTCGTGGCGGATGCCGCGAATCGCTGCCTCAGGCTTGAGCGGCATCGCCTTCTTGACCTTGCGGTATCCGACAAGCGCCAGAAGTGCGGCAAGAACCAGGAAGACTCCCGCCAAAATCAAAGCAGCAGCCCAGCCTGGGAGCCAGATCGTCAAAACGTTGATCAAGGTGACCACGACAGCGATACCGAATAGCAGGACGAGGACCAAGGCCGCGCCGGCCATGGCGCCAGCCATGCCCAGGCTGATGCCCTTGCTCTTAAGCAGGGTCGTCGCGAGCTTCAGTTCGTCCGAGATCTGCTGCGGAACAAGTTCCTTGAGGCCTTCGACTTGTGCCTTGGCACTCTTGACGCTCGACTTCAGACTTTCATCAGTCTGGGTCGATTCAGCTTCAGACATGGTTTCTCCATATTCTTGATGGCCGGATAACCGGTAGTACTCACGCTAGCACTCCAGTTGTCGCAGGCGACTCAGTCTTCAGGCGTAATACCCACGGCTCGATCTCATGCCACGGGTGTATCTGTTCTCGATCGAAAGTCTATCGCCTGAACCCGGTTGACTATAAGCGATGCAAAAAATTGTGCGCGCCCTGACCAGTAGCCGAGCGCTTCTGTCCACGAAAATGAGAAAACCTCCCAACCACCAGAGGTGATTGGGAGGCTCTTTTCGCTCCTCCAACTGGACTTGAACCAGTAACCCTTCGATTAACAGTCGAATGCTCTGCCAATTGAGCTATGGAGGATTGCAACGAGATATACCTTATCACTGGCCAAGCCGGGTTTTCAAATCGGCAGCGGCCATGGGATTGTGGGGCATTTTCCCGTTGATTTTCCGGGTATTACCCCATGGCACCGGAAGTTTTTCCCGCGCCACCCTTCAACCTCGCCCTGTGATTTGAGGCATACCCTGCGAGCTCGATCAACTGGCGGGCAGAACGTTCCCAGGAATAATTTTCCGCGCGCTGCACCGCGCGTCGCGAAAATAGGCTCCATGTGCCGCTGTCCGCCAGCTGGCGCACCTGCGCCGCGAAACCCTGGGGATCGTCGGGCGCAGCAAAGAGCGCAGCATCATCCGCGACTTCACGGAAAATCGGCATGTCGGTGGCGACGACCGGGGTTCCCATGCTCATGGCCTCCACCAGCGGCAGCCCGTAGCCTTCTTCACGCGACAAGGTCACCAAGGCGGTGCATTCTCCCAGCATTTCTTCGTACTCCTGGTCGCTGACGCCGTTGTGGAAAACGACTCTTGCACCTTCGGGGATCCGCTGCTCGAGTTCGCTGCGGCGCTGATCCGCGATGGCGCTCAACAGGTGCAGTTCGAAGTCGGGCAGGAACTCCATGCCTGCAAGCAGCGTCTCGACGTTTTTGTATTCCATGAATGAGCCCATGTACAGCAGGGTCTTCCTGGGTTCGGCAGTTTCCGAGCGCCGGGCAAAAGTTCCGCTGGGCGCATTCGAGACCAGCCCTATGTGCTTGCGCGTCAGGTTGTGTTCGCGCATCAGGGAAGCGGTCGTATTGGATACCGTGGCCACCGCATCGGCCCGGTTCAGGAGCCAGCGCTGCGGCCAGTACACCTGATGGAACAGGTACCAGCCGAGCCGGATCGGCGCCGGCAGGAATTTCGGGGCGTGGGGATGCGAGTAGTAGATCAAGTCGTGCAGGGTCAGGATCACCGGATATTTGCGCCCGAGCGTCCCCATGGTCTGCATCGGCGAGAACACGACATCGGGGTTCAGCTTGTTGACCCGCAGCGCTACCAGCGGCTCAAGTGGGCTGGTCGGGGACGACACCTTCAGGTAGGGCACGTCCGGCAGCATTGGCAGTTGCCGGGGATCATTGATCAGCATCGTGACCTCGGCAAGCTCGGAAGCCGCCGCAATCAGCCCTGCCGTGAAACGGCTGATCCCGTCATGGTGGGTAATGCGGGTGTATCGGGCATCGATAACGAGTTTCACGAGGTGAGTCGCCTTCGTCGTTGGCAGCGGTTGGAAGTTAAGCCTATCCGCTAGGGTTCAGGGACTTCTTCATCGACAGACGGATCTTGCGCATGCCGGCCAGCCTTGGAGAGCATCAGGTAGCACGCCAATCCCACAACGTTTGCCAGCACCCAAGCCCCCAATGCCGCCCGGATTCCGAAGACTGCGCCGATGCCTCCGCCCAGCAGGCCCCCGAGTGGCACGACGCCGAATGTGAACAATCGACGTGCGCTGGTAACGCGCCCAAGCAGCTGCTCAGGGGTAATCTCGGCTACCCACGTTGCCATTGCCACGTTGAACACCAGGAGCAGCATCCCCCACCCGGACGCATGCGCGGCGAGCAGAATGACCGCCAGCGGCGGCGCGGCGAATCCCGCGGCGAGTACCAGACCCGACAAGACGACCTGCCCCGCGATAGTCGGCAGCGCGAGCTGGCTTGGCGTGAATTTTTCTGCCAACCGTGGAGCCAGCAGGGCACCCGTCAAGCCGGAAAGTCCGCCAAGTGCCGCATACAGTCCGAACCCCGTGGCACCCAGCCCCAGCTCATTGACGATGAAGAGGCCTTCAACGGCCGAACCGATCGCTAGTCCCAGATTGGAAAACGCGACGCTCAAGGTCAGCGCCTTGAGCATCGGGCTGCCCCACACGTAGCGCATGCCGGCGGCGAAGGACCCTCGTCCAGATACGCTTCGCACGGTTTCAGCCCCCGCTTGATGAGCTGCTTCCTTCCCGCGGATGGCGCACGAGGTGCCGAATGCCGCAAGCAGCAAGGCCGCGGCGGCCGCCAGCAACGGCGGAGCGCCCAAAAGCGCGAACACCGTTCCCGCGGCGGCCGGAATGATGATGCTCAATGCCTGATCGGCTGCGGCCAGCCGTGCAATGAGCCCGGCCATCGAGGTCCGCTCAATTGTCAGCGCGGGCGCCGCAGTGGCCTGGGACGTTTCGCTGAAAACATTGCAGAAGCCCAGAAGCGTCGCCAGGACCAGCCCCAGCGCGATACTCAGCGCCCCGGCAGCACTGAGGATCAGCAGACAACCCATGAGTCCGAATTTGGCGCCGAGTCCGAGCCGCAGGACTCGGAGCGGTCCGAGACGATCCACCACATATCCCGCCGGAAGCGTGGCCGCCACGAACGCCAACGTCCCCAGGGCGTTAAGCAAACCCATGTCGAATGCGTTGGCGGCCAAGGTGGAAATGAAGAGCAGTTCCACGGTGAACTCACCCAGAGTCCGGCCGGCGGCATCTGCGGCATTCGAGCACAGCAGCATTCGTTGCGACTTGCGCAGATCAGCCATATGCCACCTCCCCTAGTTCTTGAAACCTACCAGTCAACATGCCAATCGCACTCCTGCTTGCAAGTCAATCGATTAGCTCAAACTTTCAAGCATGCCGATCCGGCGGAAATCGCTCCGCTAGGTTCCCAGGTGCTACCGTGTCGCATTCGGAAACGCACAGGTCAAAGCGGCCAAATATATCCGGCGTTACCACAAGCGCGCCCAAATGGCATCAGCGTCATGAAACTTTCAATTTGAGTTACCGGGCTTGCATTAACTAAATATCTTATGTTCTTAATAGTTGTCGTTAGGTAAGCCTGACCATACATTCCCGCGCAAAACTGAGGAGCATGCACTTGGGTACCCCATTGCCTTCCATGCAAAGAGCCACCGTGATTTCACGACGTCATGGCAGCTCGCTGTTGTCTGCACAGACCGCAGCGCAATTCGAAACCGAGTCGGCCCTTGTACTGAGTCACTTGGCCGCACAGCTATCCGGCATAGCCTCCCCCGCCACCGGAGCCAGCCCCGAGGAGCTCAGACCGGCAATCGAGGCCGTGGACCTCGATACTCCGTTGGGCAATCTCAACGATGCTGTGGAAGAGATCCAGCGGCTCTATCTGAGGGATGCGATCTATTTCCACGACACCCGTTACGCCGCCCACCTGAACTGCCCCGTAGCCATCCCCGCAGCGGCCATCGAGGCCATGGTCACCAGCGTGAATACCTCGATGGACACCTTCGACCAAAGCGCCGGGGCCACCCTGATCGAACGCAAGCTCGTGGACTGGACCTCCAGGCTCATCGGCTTCGATCCCCAGAAGGCTGACGGGATCTTCACCTCCGGCGGCACCCAATCCAACCTCCAGGCCATGCTGATCGCCCGTAACATTGCCACCGCCAAGCTGCAGGGTTCGCTGCCCCACCGCCTGTCGAAGCTCCGGATCTACTGCTCCGCCGATGCACATTTCTCCATCCGCAACTCCGCCATGCTGCTCGGCCTGGGCGTCGAGGCCGCCGTTGCGATTCCCACCGACCCCCTGCACCGCATGGATCCCGCGGCCCTGCGCCGGCAGATCGAGGCAGACGTGCAGGCCGGGCTGCAACCGATGAGCATCAGCGCGACGGCGGGCACCACCGATTTCGGCTCCATCGATCCGCTGCCCGAACTGCGGAGCATCGCGTCGGAGCACGGGACCTGGCTGCATGTCGACGCCGCCTACGGATGCGGGCTGCTGATCTCCCGGCGCCACCGCCACCGGCTGGCCGGCATCGAAACCGCGGACTCCGTCACGGTGGACTACCACAAGTCGTTTTTCCAGCCCATCGGATCCAGCGCGCTCATCCTGGCCAGCGGCCAGGATTTCGGCTCCATCACCCACTACGCCGAGTACCTCAATCCGCGGTCCGAGGCGGCCGGCAGCGCCAACCAGGTGGACAAGTCCCTGCAGACCACGCGCCGTTTCGATGCCTTGAAACTATGGACCACGCTGCGCACGCTGGGCGCCGGAGAACTGGGCGACATGTTCGACCAGGTGATCGAGCTGGCGGAAATGGCCGAGCGCGAAGTGGCCTTGCGCGACGAGCTGCGGCTGGTCGCCCCGGTGCAGCTGAGCACCCTGGTGTTCGCCTTCGATGCCCCGCACGCCGCCTTGTCCCGGACGCAGAAGAACCAGCTCGCCGACCAGATCCGCCATCGGCTCTATGCCTCCGGCGAAGCCATGATCGCTGCCACCACCCACCACGGCGAGCGCCTGCTCAAGCTCACCCTGTTGAACCCGAACACCTCCCTGTCCGATATCAGCGCCATTCTCGATGTCATCTGCCGGGTAGGCCGCGAAATACTCTCCGATCAGAAAGCTGGAATACCACTGTGAAGCATTTTGACGTCATCGCCATCGGTGCCGGCCCCTTCAATCTCGGTCTCGCCGCGTTGGCCGAGCCGCTGGAGCAGTTGAGCCTGGCCGTCTTCGAAGCCCGGGATACGATCAGCTGGCACCCCGGCATGATGCTGCCAGGCACCCACCTCCAGGTGCCCTTCATGGCGGATTTGGTCACCATGGCCGACCCCACCAGCCGGTTCTCCTTCCTGAACTACCTCAAGCAGCAAGGCCGGATCTACCCGTTCTACATCCGCGAAGACTTTTATGCGCTGCGCGCCGAGTACAGCAACTACCTTGCCTGGGCGGCCGAAGAACTCGACAGCGTCCATCTGGGCCATCGGGTCCTCGCGGTCGAGCATGCCGCGGGCCGCTACCGGGTATCGGTGCTTACCGCCGGTGGCGTTGACGAATTCAGCTGCGACAAGCTGGTGCTCGGGACAGGTTCCCAGCCCTACCTCCCGCCGGCGCTCGGCGAAGCCGCCGCGGCCAAGGCCGTCCATTCAAGCGACTACCTGCGCCATCGAGGCCGCCTGCTGCAGCCGCGCACCTCACGCCCGAAGGTCACCACCGTGCTGGGCAGCGGGCAGAGCGCGGCGGAGATCTTCCTGGACCTGCTGCGCAGCCTGCCCGAGGAGGACCATCTCATCTGGGCAACGCGGTCGGAACGCTATTTCCCGCTGGAATACACCAAGTTGACCTTGGAGATGACCTCGCCCGAATACATCGACCATTTCCATGCGCTCCCGCAAAGTGCACGCGACAGGCTGGCCGCCGGGCAAAAGGGGCTCTACAAGGGTATCAACGCGGACCTGGTCAACGAGATCTACGACGAGCTCTACGAACGCAGCGTGGCAGGGCGCCCTAACGTGCATCTGCGCACCGGGTGCGCCGCGACCGACATCCAGTTGCGCCCCGAGGGCCTGGCCGTGAAACTGCACCACAAATGCACGGCACGGGACTTGTCATTCGTGACCGACGAGCTGGTCCTGGCCACCGGCTACACGAGCCAGCTGCCGGATTTCCTGGCCGGCATCAGCACTCGGATCAACACCCTGCCCGACGGGCGGCTGGACGTGGACCGGGAGTACGGCATCGGTCCGGGCATTTTTGTGCAGAACGCGGAGCTGCACACCCACGGGTTCACCGCCCCGGATCTGGGTATGGGCGCCTACCGCAACTCTGTATTGCTCAACCGGATCACGCAGGAGACCGCTTACCCGGTGGAAGATCGCATCGCCTTCCAGCGCTTCGGCGCCGATTCCCTCGACATCCTGCCCACTGCAACGGCCACCCACGCCTAGGAGCACCCATGACTTTTGAATTCCGTTCCCTCCGCCTGCCCGAAGACACCGAACTGCTGCATTCCTGGATTGCCACCGAACACGCAGCGTTCTGGGGCATGCCGCACGCCACCGCCACGGAGATCGAGTCGGCCTACGCCGAGCTGCTGGGCACGCCGCGGTATCAGGTGCTGCTGGGCGTTGAGCACCAGGCCGCCCGCTTCCTGGTGGAACTCTACGATCCGCTGGCTTCCCCGCTGGCTGGCGCCTACCGCCACGTCCCCGGCGATCTAGGACTGCACTTCCTGGCCCCGGCAACCACCGCGCCCGAAGCAGGGTTCACCAACCGTGCACTGTCCGCCGCCGTGGAGCAAGGCTTCGCCGATCCGCGGGTGCAACGGATCATCGTGGAGCCGGACCTGCGCAACAAGTCGATCCAGGCGCTCAACGCCAGCGTGGGATTCAGGCCCTGCGGGCCGGTTCGGCTGGTGGAGGCAAACGGCGGCACCAAGCATGCGCTGCTGTCGATCATCACCCGCGCCGATTTCGAGCAAGCCACCGGCACGGTGCCAACCGGCACCGTGCTCTCCCCCGAACGCTGGGAACGCGCCAACCGCCATGTCCTGGCCAAGGCGCTGGGTGAATTCAGCCATGAACGGCTGCTGGAGCCTGCCGAGCACGGCGAGCGGTCGTACAGCCTGCACAAGGACGGGCACCGCTACCGGTTCACCGCCGGGAGGTACCGGATGAACCACTGGCTGGTGCAGCCGCAGTCGATCCGGCACGAACGCTGGGCCGACGGATCCTGGCAGCCGGCCCCGGTCGACGTGCTCGATTTCGTCACGCTCTACCGCAGCGAACTCACCCTGGGTGAAGCCCAGCTGCCCACCTATCTGGAAGAACTGTCCTCGACGCTCAGCAGCCACTGCTACAAGCAGCTGCAGGCCTCGCACTCCAGCGCGCAGCTGGCGCGGTTCGCTGGAACTGCAGCGCAGTCGTTCCAGCGGATCGAGGCGGCGATGACCGAAGGGCACCCCTGCTTCGTCGCCAACAACGGACGCATGGGACTGGGCCGCACCGACTACCTGCGCTACGCCCCGGAGACCGGAACAGCGCTGCGCCTGGGCTGGGTCGCCGCCCATCGCTCACGGGCCCATTTCAGCTCGGTCGATACCTTGGACTACGAGGGGCTGCTGGCCGCGGAACTGGGTTCGGCCGAACGCGCACGGCTGGAGCGGACGCTTCAGCGTTCCTTGGACGGCACGGGCGGGGATCCGGCGGACTACATCCTGCTGCCGGTGCATCCATGGCAGTGGGAGAACAGGCTGTCCATCACTTTCGCCAACGACATCGCCGCCCGCCAGCTGATCTGGCTGGGCGCCAGCGCGGATCACTACCAGCCGCAGCAGTCCATCCGCACCTTCTTCAACGTGGACCACCCGGAACGGCACTACGTGAAGACGGCCATGTCGATCCTCAACATGGGTTTCATGCGCGGCCTGAGCGCCGAATACATGAAGGCCACCCCGGCGATCAACCAGTGGCTGGGCGAGCTGTTCGAGAAGGACCCGGTGCTGAGCACGCAGCCGGTGGAGCTGCTGCGCGAAATCGCCGCGGTGGGATACCGCAACCCGCAATTCGAAGCCGCCACCGATGCCTCGGCGGCGCAACGCAAGATGCTTGCCGCCCTGTGGCGTGAGTCCCCCATCGGCACCCTGGCCGAAGGCGAGCGCCTGGCCACCATGGCCAGCCTGTTGCACGTTGACGACCAGGGCCGGTCGTTCGCCGCGGCGTTGATCCGCGGCAGCGGCCTGGACGCCGGGCAGTGGCTGGCAACCTACCTCGATGCGTACCTGGTTCCGCTGGTCCATTGCCTGGCGGCCTACGACCTGGTGTTCATGCCGCATGGCGAGAATGTCATCCTGGTGCTCAAGGACGGGGCGGTGCAGCGAGTGCTGCTCAAGGATTTGGGCGAGGAGATTGCGGTGCTCTCCGACCGGGTTGAACTGCCCGAAGAGGTCCGCCGGGTACGCACCGGAGGCGATCCCGTGCTGTCGATCTTCACCGACGTGTTCGATTCGTTCTTCCGCTTCCTCGCGCCGCTGCTGGACGCCGAAAAGGTGCTGGGCGAGGACGACTTCTGGCGCATCGTCTCCGAGCGCCTGCTGGCCTACCGCAGCGGGCATCCGGACTTCGCCGAAGACTTCGACCGCTTGGTGCTGTTCGCCCAGGACTTTCCGCTTTCCTGCCTGAACCGTCTCCAGCTGCGCAACAACCAGCAGATGCTGAATCTTGCGGACCAGTCGGGCGGCCTGCTGTATGCCGGAGATCTGGAGAATCCGCTGGCATCGGCGCTCGTTGCCATGGAGTAGGATTTTTCCTTCTCCGCGGGTGCCGCGCCGGGAACGCCGTGCGTTCCGGTGCGGCGCCTACCCGATCCGGGCGGCGAGGGCCGCGACGCCTTCGCCTTCAAGCCGGTTGCAGGCTTCGCGCCGCCCGGCCATCGCCATCACCAGGTCCAGCAGGGTTCCACGCACTTGAGGGCCGGAGCCGGCGGAGAATTCGTCGTCCAGCGCGACCAGGGCCAGCCCCTTAGACAGAGTCTTGCTGTTCACCGCGAAATCCTTGGCCGCGAAAAATTCTGCGACCTCGCGCACCGCCGGGACAGAGGGGTCCAGGCGCAGTTTGTTCGGCCTGGTAATATCCTGCCCGTGCACCAGCACCTCGCCGAGCAGGCCCTGGCTGGATCCCAGCGGGGCGATGCGGCGGGTGCAGACCAGGCGATAGCGTTCCAGGGTCTCGGACCAGTCCCGCCCCAGCTGCCCGGCCAGCAGCCGCGCGTTATGCCGGTCGGTGTTGAACCCCGAGCGCGCCATATTCACCAGCCATCGCGGGGTCGCGGTGGACCCGGCCGCGCTGAGGTGCGCGACCGCGTGCCGCACGTCCCAGTCCCCGCACAGCGTCGGCAGTTCCCATTGCCCTGGCTCCAGCGCCGCCAGCACGTTGTCCAGGCGCCGGCGTTCCTCATCGATCAACCGCCATCGGGCTGCGTTTTCCATGGCCCCAGCCTAGTTCGTTGTCGGGTTCTTTCGTCCGGAAAATTTGCGTGTTCCAGTCCCCTGTGGGAATCGCTTTTGCTTGAACAGGAAAAAACTTCACTACTAAGTATTGCTAGTTACTGCTACTTAGTTCTACTATCTACCTGTACTCAACATCGCTAAGTAGACAGGAGATGCCATGGGAACACAGATGACCGAAATGCTGAAAGGCACCCTCGAAGGCATTGTGCTGTCGATCCTCGCCGAACGCCCCGCGTACGGCTACGAAATCACCGCCGAACTTCGAGAACGCGGTTTCACCGATATCGCCGAAGGCACCATCTATGCACTGCTGATTCGCATTGAAACCAAGAAGCTCGTCGCGGTGGACAAGGTCCCCTCCGCCAAGGGGCCGCCGCGCAAGGTCTTCACCCTCAACGACGCGGGCCGGGCCCAGCTCAAGGACTTCTGGTCCACGTGGAACCAGCTGGTCAGCCGCATTGAAAACCTCCCCCACAACAGCAAAGGACGCTGAATCATGGCAGCCAAATGGATCGAAATGATGACCGGATCCCTGGAACAGAAAAAGCAGTACAAGCGCAATGCCGCACGGCTCCAGGAGCTGGCCTCCCCCTACAAGGAAACCGCCGCCGCGCTGCAGCGCTACTTCCTCTACCAAGGCGGGGTCACGGACGGCGACATCCTGGTCGCCATGCTCGGCGACCTGGCCGATCTCTTCGAGGGCGCCGCCGCGGCCGGCACCCCGGTACGCGAAATCGTCGGTGAAAACCCGGTGGAGTTCGCCGAGGAATTCACCGCGGCCTACGGAGGCCAGCGCTGGATCGACAAGGAACGCACACGGCTGATCGAGGCAATCGACCAGGCCGAACGGAAGGAAGAAGGGCAGTAGCCATGCAGGCAATCGAGGTCCACGGGCTGCACAAGTCCTACAAGGACCTGCACGTGCTGCGCGGCGTGGACCTGGTCGTTCAGCCCGGCAGCATCTACGCACTGCTCGGGTCCAACGGAGCGGGCAAGACCACGCTGGTCCAGATCCTGAGCACGTTGCTGTCCGCCGATGCGGGGCAGGTACTGGTCAACGGCTTCGACACCGCGACCCAGCCCCGCCATGTGCGCGAGTCATTGAGCCTGACCGGGCAGTTCGCCGCCATTGACGGGGTGCTCACCGGCCGGGAAAACCTGCTCCTGCTCGCCAGGCTGCGTCGGCAACCCGATCCGGAGCGCGCAGCCGACGCGCTGCTCGAACGCTTCGACCTCACCGAAGCCGCATCGCGCCGGGCCTCGACCTATTCCGGGGGCATGCTCAGACGGCTTGACCTCGCCATGGGACTGGTCGGCGGCGCGCCGCTCGTGCTGCTGGACGAGCCGACCACCGGGCTGGATCCGCAATCCCGGATCCAGACCTGGCACATCATCCGGGAACTGGCCGCCTCCGGAACCACCGTCCTGCTGACCACCCAGTACCTGGACGAGGCCGAACAGCTGGCGGACCGGATCGCCATCCTGCACGACGGCACCATCATCCAGGAAGGCACCCTGGCCGATCTGCGCAAGCTGCTGCCCCCGGCCACGATCGAACACGTTGCCAAGGAACCGACGCTGGAAGACATCTTCCTGAACCTCGTCGGTTCCGCCAGCACCCCGGAAGGAGCCACGTCATGAGCAGCGCAGCCTTGCACGACACCCGTCTTCTCACCGCTCGCTCCCTGCGCCACATTCTGCGCAGCCCCGACACCATCATCACCACCGCGATCACGCCGATCGCCATGATGCTGCTGTTCGTTTTCGTCTTCGGCGGGGCGATCAACACCGGAAGCAGCGAATCCTATGTAGACTACATGCTCCCGGGAATCCTGATCATCACCATTGCCTCGGGCGTCGCCTACACTTCCTACCGGTTGTTCCTGGACATGTCCGAAGGCATGATGCTCAGGCTCCGCTCCCTGCCCATCTCCCGGTCCAGCATACTGTGGGGCCATGTGCTGACCTCGCTGGCGGCCAATGCCATCTCCCTGCTGCTGGTCATCGGCGTGGCCTTCCTGGCGGGCTTCCGCGCCCAGGCCTCCGTCCTGGACTGGCTGGCCGTCGCGGCCCTGCTGCTGGCCACGACCCTGGCGCTGACGTGGGTCGCGGTCATCGCCGGACTCAGCGCCAAAACCGTGGACGGGGCCAGCGCGTTCAGCTACCCGCTGATCCTGCTGCCGTTCATCAGCTCGGCGTTCGTCCCCACCGATTCCATGCCCAAGGCCGTGGCCTGGTTCGCCGAGCACCAGCCGATCACCGCCATCGTCGATTCGCTGCGCTCGCTGCTGACCGGGAGCGGCGTGGATGCATCGATCTGGGTCTCCGCGGCCTGGCTGCTGGGCCTGCTCGCAGCGGCCTGGGGCCTCTCCCTCTACGTCTTCGCACGCAAGACCCGCGGTTGACCCTGCAGGCCGCAAGCAGCGCCGGACAACGAACAGCCGCAGGATTGCATCCTGCGGCTGTTCGGGCGCTCTGGAACTACTTGGTGGCCCAGAGGCCCGACTCGTCCTTGAAGGACAGCGTTTCGGTAACGCGGATCTTGGCGTCCTCGACGGCTGCGGCCGGCACGTCGAAGGCCAGCTGGTAGGAGCCCTCGCCCCCGGCGGTCAGGGTCGGCACGTCCGTCGCCGGGCGCTCCGTCACCGCCATGTTGGTCGCAGTGCTGTAGATGCGCGCGTCGGAGCCGACCAGCTCGACCGTCAGGTCGATCCACGGGTCGCCTTCCTCGGCACCGTTGTACTCCGTGGCGAGGTCAACCAGCACGTACTGGCCTTCGGGCTTTTCGTTGAACGGATTCGCGGCGGCGATTTCCTTGTCCGCCTCCAGGTTCACCGCATCCACGCGGACCGTGTATTCTCCGATCGCGGCGGCCTGCCCCAGGTCCAGGGCCTGCGCAGGATCCTGCGCCTGTTCCAGCACCTCTTCCGAAGCGGCGACTTCGCCGTCGCCGGCATCCTCGATGGCCGCCGACAACCCGTCCAACGCCTTCACGTAGGCGGCCTGGGTCACGAACACCAGCACGATGGCGACAACGGCAATGATGCTCGAGGCGACGCCCAGCCCCTTGCCTCCGTTCTTCTTCGACGCGATGGCCAGCGAGACGACGCCGAGGACCAGGGCGATGAAGCCCAGCACCGCGGCGAAGTTGTTGACGATCGGCACCCAGCACAGGCACAGTGCAACGATGCCGATGACCAGGGCGGCGACGCCCAGGCCCTTGCCGGCCGACGACTTCGCGACCGGGGCGGGAGCCGGTGCCGGCATCTGGTGGCCGGGGTCCAGCTGATTTCCAACAGACATGAATGATTCCTCGAGTGATGATGGCGCGCCCAGCGCACCGGGTTTCGGCAGCGGCGGGAAGTGATGTCCTTCTGCGTGCCGAGGTCTGGAACGACCTGGACTTCATCATGCCAAGCGCGACCGACACTATGGCCCGCTGCCGGCCTTGCCGCCCCTGTCCCCTAGCCAGGCCACGCGGTCCCGGTGCAGAATGCGGATATGGGCAACATGACGGATCGTCCCGATGGACTGGAGACCCTGCGCTACGTGCGGCTGATGCTTTTGGTCGTGCCGCTGCTGCTGATCATTGCGATTCTCGTCTACGCGGTGGTGAACCATCGGATCGAGGACTCGATCAGCTCCTACTACCTCGGGCCGGCCCGGGACCTGTTCGTCGCCATGGTGGTCAGCACCGGCATCCTGCTGGTGGTGTATTCCGGTCCGCCGGTGGAGGACCTGGCCCTGAACCTGGCGGGGTTCTACGCCATGTTCGTCGCGCTGGTTCCCACCCGTTTCGAGGCCTCGCTGGCCCTGCTCGATGAGGCGGGGCGAACACGTTCCATCCTGTCCGTGCGCGTGGCCATCATCGCCGTACTCGTCGTCACGGCCGTCTTCGCCTATCTGGGGTGGAGGACCAGGCGCTGGCCGGGCCCCGAGTTGCTGGGCACGCCGCGGCGGCGGTTCTTGATGATCCTGTGTGCAGTGTTGCTGGCAGTCTTCCTGCTGCTGGTGCTCTGGCGGGTTGTCGAGGGCACGTACTTCGCCGGCGTCCATGTCACCGCTGCGTTCCTGCTGGTCTGCTCGATGGCCCTGGCGATCGCCAGCCATCTGGGCGCCGGCGGCCTGTGCGAGCACGACACCAGCGGCGGGCGGCGGATCCACTATGCCGGGATCCTGTGGCTGATGGGGGCGGGCCTGGCTGCCTGGCCGGTGCTCGTATGGCTGGGTGTGCGGCAGGCGGTGTTCATCATCGAATGGTTCCAGATCGGGCTCTTCGCCTACTTCTGGTACCTGGAATCCCGCAGGCTCTGGGAGCACTGATTTCCGGCACAACAAAAATCTCCCAGCCGTATGAAACGGCTGGGAGATTTTCCTTGGCTCCTCCAACTGGACTTGAACCAGTAACCCTTCGATTAACAGTCGAATGCTCTGCCAATTGAGCTATGGAGGATTGCAACGAGATATAACTTTACCCGAGGTTTTCCCGAATGCAAAATCGGCGCGCTAGGTTCCCCGAAGGATCCGCCGGCGCATCTCCAGCTCCATCAATTCCTTATTGACCTGTGAATATTCCTCGCCATCCGGGTCCATTTCGGCCCGCTGCAGCCGGCCGATCAACTCCGCCTTGCGATGTGTGATTTGAAGCTCAATCAAGCCGTTGATGATGTCCGAGCAGTACCGGTTCAGGTTGTGCTCGTCCAGCGCCGGAATGACGGTCACGGCGAGCTCCGAGACGAAGCTGCGCAGCTGCTCGGGCACCTCCTCGCGGATGACTTCCACCCAGGAAGCGGCCGAGGCGCCAGCGGTGGAGGCGGCGACGATCCCGTCATGCACCGCGGCGTGGGCCGGGGCCATGAAGCGCGATTCATAGAAGGCCTGCCACTGCTCGTCGGTCAGTCGCTGCGGCTGCTGGATGACCACTTCCAGCGCCTGGCGTTCCAGCCGCATCACCGGGTCGCGTTGGTCCGGGCGCTCGAAGGCAGGAGCGCTCGGGGTGCCCTGCGCCTGCGCCTGGGCCTGGGCCTGGGGCTGCGCGGGCGGGGTGTTGCGCGGCAGCTTGGCCCGCTTGATGGACGCGGCCACCGACCGGTTGACGTCCTCGTTGTTCATGCCCAGCCAGCCGGCCAGTTCGCGGGCATAGGCCGGGCGGATGGCCGAATCGCGGATCGCCGCGACAATCGGCGCGGTCTGGCGCAGGGCCTGGACCCGCCCCTCCACGGTGTCCAGGTTGAACTTCTTCAACTCGGCGCGGATGGCGAATTCGAACAGCGGCCGCTTGTTCGCAATGAGCTCGCGCACCGCCTCGTCGCCCCGGTGCAGGCGCAGATCGCAGGGGTCTACCCCGGTCGGCTCCACGCACACGTAGGTCTGGGCGATGAAGCGCTGGTCCTCCTCGAACGCGCGCAGCGCCGCCTTCTGGCCCGCCTCGTCGCCGTCGAAGGTGAAAATCACCTCGCCGCCGGTGCCGTCGTCCTGCAGCAGACGGCGCGAAATCTTGATGTGGTCGGTGCCGAAGGCGGTGCCGCAGGTGGCCACCGCGGTGGTGATGCCGGCCAGATGGCAGGCCATGACGTCGGTGTAGCCTTCCACCACCACGATCTGCCGCCCCTTGGAGATCTGCTTCTTGGCCAGGTCCAGGCCGTAGAGCACCTGGGACTTCTTGTAGAGCTGGGTTTCCGGGGTGTTCAGGTACTTCGGGCCCTGGTCGTCCTCGTAGAGCTTGCGCGCGCCGAAGCCGATGGTGGCCCCGGACAGGTCGCGGATCGGCCATACCACCCGGCCGCGGAAGCGGTCGTAGATCCCGCGGTTGCCCTCGGAGAACATGCCGGTGAGCTTCAGCTCCTCGTCCACGAAGCCGCGGCTGCGCAGGTGCTTGAGCAGCCCGTCCCAGCCCTTGGGCGCGTAGCCCACCGAGAAGTGCGCCACCGCCTCGGCGTCGAAGCCGCGGCCGGTGAGGAACTCGCGCGCCGCCGCACCCTCGCCGGTTTCCAACTGGGTGCGGAAGAATTCCTCGGCGACCTTGTGCGCATCGACCAGGCGCTGGCGCTTGCCGTAGTCCTCGCGGCGCGGGCCCGGGCCGCCGTCCTCGTAATGCAGCTCGTAGTTGATGCGGGCGGCCAGCAGCTCCACGGTTTCGGTGAAGGAGGAGTGGTCCATTTTCTGGATGAAGGCGATGACGTCGCCGGATTCGCCGCAGCCGAAGCAGTGGAAGGTGCCCAGCTGCGGGCGGATGTGGAAGGAGGGGCTGCGCTCGTCGTGGAACGGGCACAGGCCCTTGAAGGATCCGATGCCCGCGGATTTGAGCGTGACATAGGATTCGACGACCTCGCGCAGGTCGGTGCGGTTGCGCACCTCGTCGATGTCTTCGCGCTTGATCAGCCCTGCCATGATTCCCTTCTAAAACAGCGTTGCGTCCGGGGCCTCGCCCTTGACCAGATAGGAGTGCCACTGCGTGGCGGAGACGTCGGTGAGCGAGGCGAC
Organism: Glutamicibacter protophormiae; assembly: GCF_014647495.1. GTDB lineage: Bacteria > Actinomycetota > Actinomycetes > Actinomycetales > Micrococcaceae > Glutamicibacter > Glutamicibacter protophormiae. The sequence goes on along the minus strand of NZ_BMPH01000003.1, from coordinate 269,366 downwards.
CTGGTCGATCACCACGCGCAGCTGCGCGTCCGCGTCCGCCGCGTCCTCCCAGTCCGCGGCGAAGATCGGCTCCAGGTTGTCCCTGCCGGTCTCCAGCAGCAGTTCCACCAGCTCGGCCAGCAGCGTGCGCTGCTGGTCGTAGAGCGGCTGGCGCCCCTCCGAGGTCATCACGTAGCTGGCCGCGATGCCCTTCATGACAGCGATCTCGTGCTCGGTTTCCTCCGGGACGATCAGGCTCGCGTTGTAGCGGGTCAGGTGGCCGGTGCCGTAGCGGGCGCGGGTGGCGTCCATGGCGGCCGCCGCGAAGCGCCCGATGAACTGGCTGGTCATGTCCTTCAGCCCGGCCATGGAACGGCGCGAGCCATCGAAGTGCGCCACCCATTCCTGACTCTGCTCCAGGCGGCGCAGCGCCGCCTCGATGTCCTGGTCCGCGGTGGTTGGCAGGTACCAGTCCTTGGTGACCTGCAGCGCCCGGGTGCGGGCGGCATCCTTCTTCAGCCAGCGCAGCTGCAGGTTGCCGCCGACGATGGCGTCCTCCACGTCATGCACCGAATAGGAGATGTCATCGGCCAGGTCCATGACCTGTCCCTCCATGCACACCACGCCGGTTTGGGCCTCGGGCACCGAGCGCAGCCAGTCGAAGACCGGCGCGTCATCCGCGTAGACGCCGAACTTGCGGGTGGGTTTCCCGTCGACCTGCGGAGCGTCGGCGCGCAGCCACGGGTATTTGCAGGCAGCGTCCAGCGAGGCGCGCGAGAGGTTCAGCCCGGCCGAGTGGCCGTTGTGCCTGAAGGTCTTGGTCTCCAGCCGGGTCAGCAGCCGCAGGGTCTGGGCGTTGCCCTCGAACCCGCCGATGTCCGCTGCGAGCTTGTCCAGCGCCTTCTCCCCGTTGTGCCCGAAGGGCGGGTGGCCCAGGTCGTGGGCCAGGCAGGCGGTGTCCACCACGTCCGGATCGCAGCCCAGCGCGGCCCCCAGTTCGCGGCCCACCTGGGCCACTTCCAGGGAGTGGGTCAGCCGGTTGCGCACGAAGTCGTCCTGGGTCGGGGCGACCACCTGGGTCTTGGCGCTCAGCCGGCGCAGCGCCGAGGAGTGCAGCACGCGGGCGCGGTCGCGCTCGAAGGCGGTGCGGTAGGACTTCTTGGCCGGCTCGGGCACCCAGCGTTCCGCATCCATGTCGGTGTATCCGGGGATCTGAGTCATAGCTCCAAGTCTAGTGACTAATTGGCGGGCCGCCGGGTTTATCCACCGTCGGCGTAGCTGCGGGCCTAGCCGCCGGAAATGTCCAGCTCCGCGGCCTTGATCATTTCGCGGTGCGCATCGGTCATGTTGCGCGAATCCAGCCAGCCGTCCGGCACGTGGGTCTTCTTCGGGTGGCCGGCGCGTCCGCGGGTGCCTTCGGCGGCGTCGCCCGGGTACGGCAGGTCCAGGTCCAGCTGGTCCAGCAGTTCGCGCAGGCGCTCAAGGGACGGGACCTGGGCCAGCTGGGAGCGGATCTCCCCGCCCACCGGGTAGCCCTTGAAGTACCAGGCGATGTGCTTGCGGATGTCGCGCATGCCCTTGCCCTCGTCCTCGAAGAACTCGGCCAGCAGCTCGCCGTGGCGGTACACGGTGTCCGCGACCTTGCGCACGCCGGGGCGGATGCGCTCGGCACGGCCCTCGAAGGCCGCCTGCAGGTCGCCGAAGATCCACGGGCGGCCCTGGCAGCCGCGGCCGACCATGACGCCGGCGGCGCCGGTCTGCTCCACCATCTCGATGGCGTCCTCGGCGCTGAAGACGTCGCCGTTGCCCAGCACCGGCATATCGTCCATGGCCTCGCGCAGGGTGGTGATGGCCGACCAGTCGGAGTGGCCGGCGTAGTACTGGCCCGCGGTGCGCGCGTGCAGGGTCACCGCGGCGGCGCCGTGGTCGCGGGCGATCTTGGCGGATTCCAGGTAGGTCTGGTGGTCGTTGTCGATGCCGGTGCGGATCTTCACGGTCAGCGGGACATCTCCCTTGGCCGCTTCGCGGGTGGCCGCCTCGATGATGGAAGTGAACAGGTCGGACTTCCAGGGCAGGGCCGAGCCGCCGCCCTTGCGGGTCACCTTGGGCACCGGGCAGCCGAAGTTCAAGTCGATGTGGTCCGCGCGGTCCTCCTCCACCACCAAGCGCACGGCGGCGCCCACGGTGGCCGGATCCACGCCGTAGATCTGGATGGAGCGGATGTCCTCGTCGGCGTCGTGGGAGATGATGCGCATGGATTCCGGGTTGCGCTCGACCAGCGCGCGGGCGGTGACCATCTCGGTGACATACAGTCCGCCGCCGTATTCGCGGCACAGCCGGCGGAAGGCGCGGTTGGTCACGCCGGCCATCGGGGCAAGGACCACCGGGGTCTCGATGGTGAGTTTGCCCAGCTGCAGCGGAGGCAGCTTGAGGGTCGGCGTTTCGCTTTGCACATCAGTCAGGATCGTCACCACTCCATTATCGCCCATGGGGGCAAATCCTGCGGTGAGATCTTGATCAAACCGCAACGTCACGAAACTGGTTTATCCATCGGCAATATCAGAAAATTAGACTATGACAAGTATTTCTGTGCCGGCAAGGGGCGCGCTGATCGCCCTGGTGACGGCGAGTGTGGGCTTGATAATAGCCGCCCTGATCGTGGTTTCGCTGCGCCCCGCCCCGCCGCTGCGCGAAGCCGACACCCCGGCAGGGGTCGTGCAGCGCTACGTGCTCGCCTACCAGTCCTCGGACCTGGCCGCAGCGCAGGCACTTGTTGAAGACGGGAAAGACAAGCAGGACTGCGTCAACTACCTCACGGAGGACGGCGCCGCGCAGGTAAGCCTGATCCGCGAGGTCACCACCGACCGCAGCTCCACCATCACGGTGTCCATCGCCTATGCCACCGACGGGGCGCTGCCCTTCGAATCCTACGAGTCGCAGGAGAACTTCGAACTGAAGAAGATCGACGGCACCTGGCTGATCACCGCCGCCCCGTGGCAGATGAGCCTGTGCACCGCGGAAGAATTGGGGCTCTAGCAATGAGCGCACCTGCGAAAACCGCCACCGGACAGACCGTCAACGCCCTGCGCGGCCTGATCCTGCACGGGCTGCTGCTGATCCTGCTCGTGCTGCTGGGCATCGGCCTGTCCCTGCTGATCAGCATGTCGCTGCGCGGCCTTGCCGTGGACGAGGACCGCCAGCTGGTCCTGGCCACCGCGCTGGCCTTCACCGTCATTCCGGGGCCGCTGGCCTGGGCGCTCTGGGTATGGATCCGCAGGAAGCTGGTCACCGCCCATCCCACCGATGCGGCGATCTGGTCCATGCAGGGCTCGGCGGTCTACCTGATCGCGCTGATCATGTCCTCCACCGCCCTGCTCCAGCTGCTCTCCAGCCTGGTCGGCGGCACCGCCGCCGACACCTGGCAGGACAGGGCCGGCACCGTCCTTGGCTGGGGCCTGATCACGTTCTGGCAGTTCCGGATGCTGAATTCGGTGAAGTACGCGCCGCGCGAACTCCCGCACCTGGCCGTGACCCTGGGCAACGCCTACGCCTTGGGCTTGGCCGGATTCTCGCTGGCCATGGCGCTGCGCACCGCACTGGAGCTGATCTTCGTCCCGGCCATCACGCTGCTAGGCCAGAGCCCGCTGCCCCGCCTGCTCGGCGCGGTGGTCTGGGCCGTGGGCGCCGCCGTGCTGTGGTTCTGGCACTGGAAGCTGCAGCGGGTCCAGACGCTGCGCGATGTCTTCACCTCCTTCGTGGTAATGCTGGTTGGCGTCTGCCTGGCCGCGCTGGCCACCTTGCTGGCTGCCGCCGCGGCCTTGAACATCATCATCCCGCTGCCGTGGGATATCGGCGCCATGGGCGAGAGGTTCGCCAGCTTCGGCCCGCTGGCGATCTCCGCACTGCTGTCCGGCGCCATGTTCTGGACCTACCACCACTGGCAGCTCGCGGGCCGCGGGACGCTGGTCGTCTCCGTGTCCCGGCAGATCATCAGCGGCATCTCGCTGGCGCTGCTGGCCAGCGGCCTGGGCATGGTCGTCAACGCGCTGCTGGCCTCGATTTCCTCCCCGCTGAATTCCGAAACCGCGCCCTCGGTGCTGCGCACCGGCATCGCGTTGGCGTTGGTGGGAATCCTGTTCTGGGTGAAGTACTTCCAGCCCGGCTCCCCCGCCGATCCCGAATCCCGGCGCGTGTACCTGGTGCTGTTCTTCGGCGTCAGCGCCGTCGTCGCGCTGGTGGCCCTGCTGATTGTCGGCTACCGGGTGTTCGAGATGCTGGTAGGCGGGGCCAGCCCGGCGCTGAACCTGCTGGACTACATCCGCGCCCCGCTGGGATGGCTGCTCGCCACCGCAGGTGTATCGGCCTACCACTTCGCCCTGTGGAAGTCGGACCGGGAACGGCTGGCCGCCGCCCGGCTGCAGGCCCCGGCCGCCCCGGCCGAGGACTCCCCGGCACCGGCCGAACCGGCCCCGGCGGACGTACGCACGGTGATCGTGGTCGCGCCGCACGGCAGCGACCACCTGCTGTCCACGCTGCAGCTCACCGAAGGCCTCGCGGTGCGCTGGATCGCGTCCAGCGGTCCGCGGCTGCCCGAGGAGATCACCCAGCAGCTGGCCAACCGGATCACCGAGGCCCTGTCCACCCGGCCCGGTTCGCTGCTGGCCGTGGCCAGCCCCGACGGCCAGGTGAGCTTCACGGAGCTGGCGGACTGATCCCCCGCGCAGTCTGTTCCGCAGGCGCCTTTCGTGTCAGCTGCCGGATTCCAGCGGTTCCGGCTCCGTGTGCACGATCTTGAACCCGGTGAATCCGTACAGCACGCTGAGCAGCGGCGAGAAGATGTTGAAGAACGCGAACGGCAGGTACAGCACGGTGGCCACCCCCAAGGTGGATCCCATGAACGCCCCGCAGGAGTTCCAGGGAACCAGCGCGGAGGTGACGGTGCCGGAGTCGGCGCAGAGCCGCGAGAGATTGGTCGGGGCCAGCGAGCGCCGGGCGAACTCAGCCCGGTAGGTGCGGGCCGGCAGCACCAGGGCGATGTACTGGTCCCCGGCCACGATGTTCAGGCCGAAGGCCGAGGCGAACACCGTCAGGAACAGTGCGCCGCGGCTCTTGGCCCGCGCGATCATGGGTTCGGTGATCCGCGAGATCAGTCCCAGCTCGTCCATCAGCGCCCCGAAGGTGACCGCGCCGATGATCAGCCACAGGGTCAGCAGCATCGAATCCATGCCGCCGCGCGAGAGCAGCCTGTCGATGTCCGCCAGGCCGGTGGTTGTTTCGAATCCCGTGGCCAGCGCCTGCCAGACGGCGCGGACGGCGTCGAGGACGCCGAGCGCTTCCTGCCCCACGAAGGCGGCATATACCCCGGGCTGCAGGATCGCGCCGGTGATTCCCGCGAATACCGCGGAGAAGAACAGGGCCATGGAGGCCGGCACCTTCTTGACGGACAGGACCACCAGCAACAGCAGCGGGAGCAGGTTCCACGGGGTGATCGCGAAGACCTCGCCGAGCTTGTCCAGTTCCACCTCGGTCGGCGCCGGCGGCACGGAATCGGCCCCGCCGGTCAGGCTCAGGATCGTGAAGAACACCATGGCCAGCCCGAAGGCCGGCACCGAGGTCCAGGCCTGGGCCTTGATGTGGGTCATCACGTCGGCCTTAACCATTTGGGCGGTCAGGATGGTGGTTTCCGACAGCGGGGAAGCTTGTCTCCCAGATAGGCTCCGCTGACGACCGCCCCGGCGGTAATCGCCGGGGAGACACCCAGCATGGCCGCGATCCCCACCAGCCCCACGCCAATGGTCCCGGCGGTGGTCCACGAGCTTCCGATGCTCAGCGCCACCAGTGCGCAGATCAGCGCGGCCGCCGGATAGAACCACGCCGGAGAGAGCACGGCCAAACCGTAGAACACCATGGTGGGGATGGTTCCGGACAAGTTCCAGGTGCCGATCAGTGCCCCTACGGCCAGCAGGATGAACACCGCTGAGGTGATGGACGCCAGCGCGGACTGGCCTGCCTGCTGCACCGCGGACCACTGGTGGCCGTTCTTCAGGGCGACCAGGGACACCACCAGGCAGGACGCCACCAGCGCCACCTGGATCGGACCGTCCAAGGCTTCCAGGCCGAAGACCAGCAAGGCGGCGGCGATGAGCAGGATCATGGAGAACAGCGGCACCAGCGCATCAAGCATCGTTGGGTCCTTGACGTTCCGTTCACTTCCAGCATTCCCAGCACTCATGCTTCATGCCTCTCCAGCGATGCCGGCCGTTAGACGTGCCGGAACCAGATGATGACCAGTAATTGCCAGTTTCGGTCGCGTACCCATGGCTGTCAAGGAAAAAGCCGTTGCAGCCGCGCCTCGAATTCTTCATCGGAATCCAGGCATGACGGATCCGGCGGAAGGCCACCGATGAAAATGAACAGAATTTTTGTTCATCTCCAGCACCTGCACAGCTGCGTCAGCAAAGATCTGCAACGCACGGCGAACCCGGTTTCAGCCGTGAACGCCGTGCAACGCGACAGGTCAAGTCACAATTCGATGATGTCCCTCAATGCCTCAGCACTGGAACCCAGCTCTGTTCGCGCATGGCTGCCGTGGCAAGCGTTCGAGATGCGTTCCCGGCGAGGCTTGCCACCGTCGCAAATGCGATTTTCATTTTGAGTGATTCGGCTTGCTCCGAGGTCGGTTGCCTCTGGATCGGACGCGACCAGTCCAATGACCCCAGCGCTTGGTGGGTCCGGGACATCCTGATCGAAGCGGAGCACCGCGGCAAGGGCTGCGGCGAGGAAGGCATGCTCTTGTCTGAAGACTACGCACGGTCCCAGGGCGCACCCACACTCGGGCTGAGCGTGTTCGGGATCAACCATTCGACGCGGGGTCTGCATGAATTGCTCAGTTATGAAACCACGAGCATCAAAATGAGGAAGAATCTCGCCTAGAATCATCGGGACTTGGAGGACTGCCGAATGGACAACGTGCGTTTGAACGGGCTGCTGCTGTGCACAAACACTGCAGAAGCCGATGTGGTGATCGACCATCTCCCGGAGCATGTCGAGCTCACCCGCAATGAGCCGGGCTGCATCTCTTTCGAGGTATCCCCCACGCAGGATCCGCTGGTCTGGTCGGTTGAGGAAGAATTCACCGATCCGGAAGCGTTCAAGGCCCATCAGGAGCGCGCAGCGTCGAGCTTGTGGGGACGGATGACCAGCTCAATCGCCCGCGATTACAAGATCAGCGGGCTGGACTGATCACCTCTGCCGCCCATGGCCCTCACAGTGCAGCCGTGCTAGCATACAGGCATGGCGGCCGTGCAGGAGTCGACCAGACCCACTTTCTGGAGCCGGGTTTTGGCCTCGCTCGTGGATTACCTGTTGATCCTCGGGTGGATGGTGGTGCTTGCTCTGGCTACCGTCCTGCTGTGGCTGTCCACCGGCAAGATCTACAACTGGCTCGAGCTGGGAACCGGTGGCGCCCAGTTGCTGGGCTTCGTGGTGCTGGTGCTTCCCGTGGGCGTCTACCTGTACCTTTCGGAATCCTCCGCCGCGCAGGCCACGCTCGGCAAACGCCAGCTGAATCTGCGGGTCGTCGATGCGCGGAGCGGCGGGCAGGCATCCAAACCGCGGATCTTGCTGCGCACCGTCGTCAAGCTGCTGCCGTGGGAGATCGCCCATTTCTCAGCCTGGCACTTCGTGGCCATTGCATCCACCGGCAGCTCCATATTCCCGGCCTGGCTGTACGCGGTGGCGGTCTTCGCCGATGTGCTGCCGGCGGTCTATCTGCTGATGGTCGGTTTGCAGCGCGAGGGTCGCGGACCGCATGATCTGGCGGCCGGAACCAAGGTGGTCAGGCTGCGAGCAGCGCCAGCAGAACTCCTCCCAAAGAGCCGATAACCACCACGCTCCACGGCGGAATCTTCCAGGACACCAGCAGCACGAAGCACACCAGGCCCAGGGCGAACTGCCCGGGTCCCGTGACCGCGCTGGTGAACACCGGGTCGTACAGCGCGGCGGCCAGGATTCCCACCACCGCCGCGTTGGCTCCGCGCATGATGGCCTGCGCCCGTGGATGGGCTGATACTTCGTTCCAGAACGGCAGCACCCCCACCAGCAGCAGGAAGCCGGGAAGGAAGATGGCTGCCAGAGCGATCGCGGCACCGAGCACGCCGCCGGGACCCACCGTGGAGATGGTTCCCAGATAGGCGGCGAAGGTGAACAGCGGCCCTGGCACTGCCTGCGCCGCCCCGTATCCGGCCAGGAAATCCTGGTTCGAGACCCAGCCGGTGTCCACCACCGCGCCCTGCAACAGCGGCAGCACCACATGCCCGCCGCCGAAGACCAGCGCGCCCGAGCGGTAGAACGCGTCGAACAGCGACAGCGCTCCCCACCCCGTGGCGGCCGCCGCCATAGGGGCGCCCACCAGCAGCAGGGCCAACGCGCCCAGACTGAAAGCTCCGGCACGGCGGCTGACGGTGAAACGCAGCGGCGCCTCGGAGCTGCCTGCCTGTGCAGGCTGGGGCGTGCGGCAAAGGAAGTAGCCGGCCGCCAGGCCCAGCACGATCGCCAGCACCTGTCCCAGGCTACCGCCCAGCAGCAGGGCCGCCAGCGCGGCGGCCACCGCAATCGAGGCGCGGGTGGCATCCGGGGTCAGGGTCTTTGCCATGCCCAGCACCGCCTGGGCGATGATGGCCACCGCCACGATCTTCAGCCCGGAGAGCAAGCCCTCGCCAATCGTCCCGGAGAAGAGCGAGGCGCCGTAGGCGAACAGGGCCAGCAGCACCGCGGAGGGCAGCGTGAAGGCGGCAAAAGCGGCCAGCGCTCCGCGCATCCCGGCGCGGTGCAGGCCCAGGGCGAAACCCACCTGGCTGGAGGCAGGCCCGGGAAGGAATTGGCACAGGGCCACCAGCTGCGCATACTGCGTGTCGGTGACCCAACGGCGGCGTTCGCTCAGCTCGGTGCGGAAGTAGCCCAGATGCGCTATCGGCCCGCCGAAAGAGGTTAATCCAAGCTTCAGGAAGACGCGGAACACTTCCCAGGCCGACCCCGTTTGGGTGTGCTGCTCGCTGTTCATGGAATCAGCCTACGCGGGCAAGGAAAACGCCAGGTAAACGGCGCTTCGTCCGGAACTAGCGGTGGATCTTCTGCCGGGTTTCCACCGCGGCGGTGGTCCCGCGAGCCCCAGATACCGTGGCCAGCGCCACCGCCAGCAGGGTCAGCAGGGTTCCCAGCACCGTTGCGGTGCTCACGTGGCTGCCGGCGGCCGGCACCACGATGTCCAGCACCAGCGAGCCGACCAGCTGCCCGCCCACCGCGGCCAGGCTGGTGACCAGCACCCCCAGCCGCTTGATCACCGTGGCGGTCAGCCCCACGAAGATGCAACCCAGCAGCCCGCCGATGTAGTACCAGGGCTCGGTGGGCAGCGGCGCAAGCTCCACCCCGCCGGCCAGGCGCGTGAGCAGCACGGCGGCCAACACCGCGAAGCCCACCACGAAGTTCACCAGGGTGGCGGCGATCGCGCTGCCGTAGGCCGCGGACTGCGCCCCGTTGGCCGCGCCCTGGAAACCCATCAGCATGCCCACCAGCAGGGCGAAGCCCATGGGCAGCAGCTGGCTGGACAGCTCGGTTCCGGCCGCGCCGGGGTTCACCGCCCACACCACACCCGCAATGGTCAGCACCACGCCGATCACGCGCAGCAAGTTGATCTTGCGCGGCACCGCCCCGCCGAAGCCCACGCGGTCCATCACCATGGAGCCGATGGACTGACCGGTGACCAGGCAGACGGTGAACAGCGCCACCCCGATCAGCGGGACGGTGGCGGACTGGCTGAACACGATCATCGCGCCGACGGCTCCGGCGGCCAGGTACCACCAGGGGAACCGGCGCTCGCGCAGCACCGCGGGGATCCGCCGCACGCCCCGGCGGGCCGTGGGCGCCGACAGCGCGGTGAGCACCAGGGCCAGCAGGCCCACTCCGAAGCTGAACGTGGCCGCGGCGATCGGGTCGCCCAACGCCGTGGCCAGCGCGCCGTTGATGCGCGACTGGATGGACAGCAGCAGCCCGGAGCCGACGCTGAGCAGGATGAAAAGCAGGGTGCCGCCGGTGCGGGAGCCCGGCGTGGTGGTGCGGGAGGTCAAAAGCTGGCTTTCGTGCAGTGGATGTCCGGTTCAAAAACGACAACGGGACCTGCAATGCAGGTCCCGTTGCGGTGTGCCAAGGCTAGCGAGCTGCGTCGCTGGCCATGATGTGGGTTGTGGAGATGACGGTGGCCTGCTCCACGCTGGCCAGCGCATCGACCAGCGAGGAGAGCACGAACATCGACGAGTCGACTTCCAGCTTCACCGGGTGCTGGTAGACCAGCATGGCGACCATGTCGCGCACCGCCTCGGCCACCTCGTCGTCGCTGAAGGCCGGGTTGTGGCCCACCAGCACGTCAGAGGGGGCGTTCTCGCGGGCCGGGATGTAGCTGACGGCGAAGGCCAGCGGCACCCCGCCCTCGGTCTTCGGCTTGTCGCGCAGCACCAGCGCGGCCTGCGCCCCGGTGTTCTCGTCCAGCAGCATGCGCTGGGCCGAGCCCACGGTCATGGCCGCCGGATCCCAGTCGGCGTGCACCGCATTGTAGAAGTCCATGACCAGGCGGGTCAGTTCCACGCTGCCGGTGGACAGCTCCTCGATGACGCGGTCATTGGTGTCGAACACCGGTTCCGCCAGGGCTCCGGGTTCGATGATGACATCGCGCGAGACCTGGATTTCGCCAAGGCCCAGCGCGGCGCAGAACGCCGCGGCGGCCTGCGCGCTGTCGCCTGCGGTCACGGTGTAGCGGGCCTTGAGCTCGCTCGCGGTCCCCGCCGGGATCTGCTCGCGCAGCCGCGCCACCAGTTCGGTGCCCACGCCGTTGCGGCGCATGTCCGGGGCGACCTCGACGTACAACCACAGCCGCTGCGGGTGCAGCGACGAGGCGAAGACGACACCCGCGCCGACGGCCACCGTATCGACGGTGGCCACCAGCGTGCGGGAAAACGGCGCATCGCTGTTCTCGCGCAGCATGGTGCGATCCTGGTGCGCCTGCGGGGACCGCGGGTCGCCGAAGATCTGCAGCAGCTCAAGGTCGTCCCCGGAACGCCAGGGGCGGAATTCCAGTTCATTCATCGGGCGCTTAGGCTCCGTTCAGACGCTCGGCGAGGTAGGCCGCCACCTGGTCCAGGGCGACGCGCTCCTGGGCCATGGTGTCGCGCTCGCGGATGGTCACGGCCTGGTCCTCGAGGGTGTCGAAGTCCACGGTGATGCAGAACGGGGTGCCGATCTCATCCTGGCGGCGGTAGCGGCGGCCAATGGCCCCGGCGTCATCGAAATCGATGTTCCAGCGCTTGCGTAGCTCGTTGGCCAGATCCTTGGCCTTCGGCGAGAGGTTCTCGTTGCGCGAGAGCGGCAGTACGGCGGCCTTGACCGGGGCCAGGCGCGGGTCGAGCTTGAGCACGGTGCGCTTGTCCACGCCGCCCTTGGTGTTCGGGGCTTCGTCCTCGGTGTAGGCGTCGACCAGGAATGCCATCATCGAGCGGGTCAGGCCGAAGGACGGCTCGATCACGTACGGGGTGTAGCGTTCGCCGGTGGCCTGGTTGAAGTAGCTCAGCTCGGCTCCGGAGGCCTTGGCGTGGCTGGACAGGTCGTAGTCGGTGCGGTTGGCGACGCCCATGAGCTCGCCCCACTCCGATCCCTGGAAGCCGAAGCGGTACTCGAAGTCGATGGTGCCGGCCGAGTAGTGCGCGCGCTCGCCATCAGGCACGTCGAACTGGCGCAGGTTCTCTTCCTTGATTCCAAGGTCCAGGAACCAGTCCCAGCAGTCCTTGACCCACTGGTCGAAGAACTTCGGTGCGTCTTCCGGAGCGGTGAAGTACTCGATCTCCATCTGCTCGAACTCGCGGGTGCGGAAGATGAAGTTGCCGGGGGTGATCTCGTTGCGGAACGCCTTGCCGATCTGGCCGATGCCGAACGGCGGCTTCTTGCGGCTGGCGGTGAGCACATTGGCGAAGTTCACGAAGATGCCCTGCGCGGTTTCCGGGCGCATGTAGGCCAGTCCGGCTTCGGTATCCACCGGGCCGAGGAAGGTCTTCATCAGGCCGGAGAACTGCTGCGGTTCGGTGAACTGGCCCTTGGTGCCGCAGTCAGGGCAGGCGATCTCGCTCATGCCGTCCTGCGGGGCGCGGCCCTTCTTGGCCTCGAAGGCCTCAAGCAGGTGGTCCTGACGGTGGCGCTTGTGGCACTGGGTGCACTCGACGAGCGGGTCGGTGAAGGTCGCGACGTGGCCGGACGCTTCCCAGACGGCCTTGGGCAGGACGATGGACGAGTCCAGACCCACCATGTCCTCGCGGCCGCGCACGAAGGACTGCCACCATTCGCGCTTGATGTTTTCCTTCAGTTCGGTGCCCAGGGGCCCGTAGTCCCATGCGGAGCGGGAACCGCCGTAAATTTCACCGGCCTGGAAGACGAACCCGCGACGCTTTGCGAGGGAAATGACCTGATCAAGCTTGGACTGTGGCGCCATATCAACTCCATAGGAAATTACGAGGCCGCTGGTTGCGGTCCGTAGAAAAATACATACCTTCCAAGACTATCGTTTCAAGGCCTGTGAAACTAAGTCGGTCCAAGTTATCGGCAGGTGAACTTCCCCGCTCTTTTCCCCGATGCGCGACTTGACGCGTCTTCAATAGGGAAGAATGGTGCCCATGAGTGCAAACGAAGCTTTTGACCTGGAAATCCGCGACGAGTCCATCCGGCTGGGACAGCTGCTGAAGCTGGCCAACCTCGCCGAGGACGGCATCCATGCCAAGGAGCTGATTTCCGAAGGCGCGGTTACAGTGAACGGGCAAGTGGAAACCCGCCGCGGGGCACAGATCCACCAGAACGACGTGGTCTGCGTTAACGGCGAATGCGTCAAGATTTCCAGCCGCGCCTAGTTCCGAGGAGCGATACCTCCTCGGCGAGCGCTAGCCCAGCGATAGTGCCCCGTTCCGCGTGAACCATCTTGCTGAGTCATTGTAGTTTGGAGCGGCTTCAACAACCCCTTTGCCAAGGTTCATGCTCGACGAGGCCTACCGGCACCGTGGCGAAGCGAGACTCCCCAATGGCAGGCAGGTCAGTCCAAGAGCCACTTGTATGTGTCCACGGATTCACCTGAACCGGAAACGACTGTGCAGACGACGGGTCTTGTCTCGAAAGGACCCCACAGTGTTGCATGCGAAGTGCAGGCGGAGGAAATCGCCATAAGGTCGCCGCTGCTTGGATATGGCGTAGATAAGACGATCTGAATTCTTGTCGTATTGGCGTCCGATTTGCCTGAATCCGATGTTTCGACGGCAGGAAGCTTCGCTATTTTATTGGCAAGTTTACGTTCGTCGTCCTTGTACATCGTAGCCGGGTCGTGGTGCGATGAATCCTCAACGGCCGCGATCAAGTCTTCCATCGCATTTGATATGAGCGTGGATACCGAAATGACGATGATGACTACTGCTGCCAGAATGACGGCCAGCATCTTCGTGAGTTTGCCAACCAGAGGTTTCATAAGACAAGCCTACAAACGATCGACTCAATGCATCGTTTGGCCGGCACTTAAATTCGACTCGGTTGACTTCGTTCCAAGTAATTCAGGCCTTGTCACACCGTCGCGCATGTCGAAGACATGGAAACACCTGTTGAAGAACCAAGCAAGAGACGTTGCCGGGGTATCGAAGTTTCCTTGCCACCACGGAAGTCCGATTAGGGTCGGACTCATTCCCAAGGCGTGCATGCGCAGTGCGGCTTATTCAAAACGTCAATATCATTCCCCGGCATACCGTCGGCAATTCCCCACAGATGGTGCGCAACGATCTACCCGCCGGTCACGCCATCTGCGACATCCGGGAAGTCCATGAGGCCGAAGTAGAGTCTATGCGTTCATTCAGCTCCAATGCGACACCGGAGGTTCCATCACCGACCCGCGGGTTCGGAGCGTCCGAGCAGAGTTCCCTGTGTCCAGCCATGGCAGCTGCAATCAGGACATGGCTGGGGAATGATGAAAGTTTTCCATACACCGGTCTTATCCGACACACCGTTGTCAACGGTTTCGCATCATCGAATAACCCTCGGCCCCATAAGCGGTAAGCCAGCTAGATCCAGGCCTTTACCCTGCTCTGCGGCCGACTTCGTCGGTGGACTCGCAAACGGCGATAGACAGCGGTTTCACTTCAGGCTTGCACCGGTCAAAGGTCGTGGGATCGGGGGGCCACGTCACCATTGAGAGCAGTCTTGCTTGCGATTATCCAACACCCTGAGCAGGGCCCAGTCGATTGCCCAGGCCCTGCGAAGCAGGCCTAACCCTTGAGCTTTAATACCTCGCGTTTGAGGAAAGAATCGACATCCTGGATTTCTTCCATGCTCACCGAGTGGGCAATCTGCGGGTAGGTTTCGCTGGTCAGCTCGGTGTGGGCTGGAACCCAGCCGAGAGTGAATTCAATCTTGTCGCGGGTGATGACCGGGTCGGCCAGGTCTCTGCCCCAGAAGAGCGGCAGCGGGTTAGCCTTGAGCTTCGCGTCGTCAAAGAGGTCAAGCTCCGGAGCCTCGACCGCGAAACCGGACAGGCCGACTACTGCAGACACTGCATCGCGCTGGTAGCGGGCCAGCGAGGTGGCCATGGCCATACCCTGCGAGAAGCCGAGCAGTGTGAGCGACGAGTGCTGAGCGGCAATCGGCTCCAAGAAGACCCAGAGGTCCTTCACGCTCTGCGCCACTGCATCGATCGAGTAGTCAATTTCCTGGGTCAATGGGAACCAGCTGAAGCCGGGCCCTGCTTGCAGCGGAGCGCGCACCGAAAGGTAGGTGAACTCCTCCGGCAGGTAGCGGGACAAGCCCATGAGGTCTTCTTCATTCGAGCCGTAGCCGTGCAGGAACACCAGCAGCGGTGTGTCGAGGCGGGTTTCGTCGTTGCGGGAAATCAGGGCAACCGTTGATGCTTCAGGATTATTCATAGTGGTTCAAGCCTATCGACAGTCGGGGTCCGTGGCATATCAATCGACACCGAGGCGCCGGTCGACGTTATTGCGAATCTGTAACGTTTGGATTTACTTGTTTCGCTGTCCCGGAACTCGTGGTTGACTAGTGCCATCAGTTTCTTCAAGCCCATGTCCGCCAACTTAAGGCCGTACCTGCAATGAATTTTGACGATGCCCCAGTGGAGTTCATCGAAGAGGTCGACACCCCCTCGTCACTGCTCGATTCCAATCCCATGGACACCATGGAAACCGTGTTTACCGGCGTCAGCATCTTGTCCATACTCTTCATTGTCGTTTTCACGCTAGTGGTCGTATTCATCATCGTGGTCTGGGTGCGCAACTACCGAGCGGCCAAGAACGCCGGGGTCGACATCTTCACCGTGCAGACCGACATCGCGGCCAAGGCTTCGAAGTCAGCGTTGCTCGCCCCGGCCCAGTCGAAGGAGGACCGGCTGCGTGAACTGGACGACCTGCGTTCCAAGCAGTTGATCAGCGCCGAGGAATACGCCGAGGCCCGCAGCAAGGTCCTGCTCGGATAGTTTTCTCGAATCGTTGACACAACGTTACTAACGAGTAACAATGTAGCTTGTGGCTATTTCCCCGAGTTTCGAAACCCCTGATTCCGAGAATTCCACGGTGCACCCCTGGCGCCGCTACGTAGCGGTCGGGGATTCATTCACTGAGGGCGTGGGCGACCCCGATCCCCTGTCCCCGCAGTCTTTCCGCGGCTGGGCCGACCGCTTGGCCCAGGAGCTCAGCCGGGGTGTGCCGGACTTCGCCTACGCCAACCTCGCGATCCGCGGCCGGTTGATTGCCCAGATCATCGAGGAGCAGGTCCAACCGACCATCGACTTGAAACCGGACCTGATTTCCATCTGCGCCGGAGGCAACGACGTGCTGCGCCCGGGCGGGGATCCGGACAAGATTGCCGACCAGCTCGACTCCACCATTTCCCGGCTGAATTCCACCGGAGCCACCATCCTGCTCTTTACCGGCCCGGATATCCGCGACACCCCAGTGCTCGGAAGCATCCGCGGCCGCGTGGCGATCTACAACGAAAACGTCCGCACCGTCGCCGCCCGCTACGACGCGATCGTGGCCGACATGTGGGCGCTGCGCGAACTGCACCAGCCGGTCATGTGGTCCGCCGACCGCCTGCACTTCTCGCCGCTGGGCCACCAGCGCATCGCGGCGATGGCGCTGGATGCCTTGAACGTCCCGCACACGCGCGATACCCGCATCGACGCGGTTCAGGACACCCGCAGCTGGAAGGAAGCGCGGATCGAGGACCTGCACTGGGCCCGCGAGCATCTGGCCCCGTGGGTACTGCGCCGGCTGCGCCACCAGTCCTCAGGCGACGGCATCACGGCCAAGCGCCCCACCCCGACGCCTTTTGCCGAGAGCACGCCGAACGACTCGCTGGGAGCCGGCGACAGCGCTCCCTAGCCCCGAACATGCCGAAGGCCGCATCACCGATAACTGGTGGTGCGGCCTTCGTTCCATGCCATGTCGCTCTCGATTAGTCCTCGTCGAAAACCAGTGTGCGCAGCACCCCGTCCAGCTGGGCGGCGTCTGTCAGGAATCCGTCGTGGCCGATCGGCGAATCGATGTAGTGCACCGGCTTGGGCGTGGCCAGGGAAGCAGCGAGCTTCACCGACTGCTCCGGGTAGTACAGGCGGTCGGACTTCACTGCCGCCACCAGCACGTTGACCTGTTCCAGCCGCGCCAGCGCGTGTTCGAAGGATTCATGCCCGCGGGCCACGTCGTGGCTCATCAAGGCCTCGGTGAGGACCAGGTAGCTGTTCGCGTCGAAGCGGTTGACCAGCTTGCTGGCCTGGTGGTCCAGGTAGCTCTCCACCTGGTAGCGTCCACGGCGCCCTTCGAAGGGAGCATCGGGGACCTCGCCGTCCTGCGCCTTGCGGCCGAAGCGGTGCTCCAGCTCCGCCTCGGACCGGTAGGTCAGGTGGGCCAACCGGCGGGCCAGCCCCAGGCCTTCGTCCGGGCGCGTCTGGTTCTGGTAGTAGTCTCCCCCGGCAAAATGCGGATCAAGCCGGATGGATTGAGTCTGCACCTGCGCGAACGCTATCTGTTCGGCGCTAGCTTGGCCGGTGGAGGCCATGACCAACAGGTTTGCGACCTGGTCCGGGAATTCCACTGCGTACTCGAGCGCTCGGGCCCCGCCCATGGATCCGCCGAGCACGGTGTGCCAGCGTTCAACACCCAGCTGCCCGGCCAGGCGCTGCTCCAGGCGCACCGAATCCTTGATGGTGACGAACGGGAACCGCGAACCCCACGGCACACCCTGCTCATCCAGGGAGGAGGGACCGGTGGACCCATTGCAACCGCCGACCATGTTGATCGACACCACGTAGAAGCGGTTGGTGTCCACCGTCAGGCCGGGGCCTACGAAGTCCTCCCACCAGCCGTCGGTCTGCGAATCGCCACGGGAGACGTGGGCGTCCCCGGTCAGGGCGTGCATGACCAGCACGGCGTTGCTGCGCTGCGCGTTCAGCGTGCCCCAGGTTTCATAGGCCAGGGTCACCTGCGGCAGGTAGCCGCCGAATTCAAAGGAATACTCCCCCACCGAGGCACGGCGCAAAATGCCGTGCGTCCCGTCGGTGAGCTCTTCGGCGTCAAGGGCGTCTTCGGTAGTCACAATGGATGCCATGCCTAGCGTGTTTCCTGCAGTTCCTTGCCATCAAGGGCTGCAACGGCCTGGAAGCCCAGCTCAAGGTCGGCCAGGATGTCGTCGATGTGTTCCAGTCCGACGCTCAGCCGCACCAGGCCCGGGCGGACCCCGGCGGCCAGGCGCTCCGCGTCGGAGAGCTGCGCGTGGGTGGTGGAAGCTGGGTGGATGACCAGCGAGCGGACGTCGCCTAGGTTCGCCACGTGCGAGTGCAGCTGCAGTGCATCGACAAACGCCTTGCCGGCTTCCACTCCTCCGGGCAGGTCGAAGGCCAGCACGGAGCCGGCGCCCTTGGGGCTGTACTTGCGGCCGCGCTCGAACCACGGCGAGGATTCCAGGCCGGCATAGGCCACTGCCTCGACATCGGCGCGGGCTTCGAGCCAGTTGGCCACCTTGGCCGCGTTTTCCACGTGGCGTTCGATGCGCAGGGACAGGGTTTCCAGTCCCTGGGCAATCAGGAATGCGTTGAACGGGGCCGGAGCCGAACCCAGGTCGCGCAGCAGCTGCACGCGGGCCTTGAGGATGTAGGCCAAGTTGGCGCCGAGGATGCCGTTGACACCCAGGTCGCGGGCGTAGACCAGGCCGTTGTAGGACTCGTCCGGGGTGTTGAAGCTCGGGAAGCGCTCCGGGTTCTTGGCGAAGTCGAAGTTGCCCGAATCCACGATCACCCCGGCGATGGCGTTGCCGTGGCCGCCGAGGAACTTGGTGGCCGAGTGGATCACGATGTCCGCGCCCCATTCGATGGGGCGGATCAGGTACGGGGTGGCCAGGGTGCTGTCCACCAGCAGCGGGACGCCGGCCTCGTGGGCGATCGCGGAGATGCCCTCGATGTCCAGCACGTCCTGGCGCGGGTTGGAAATGGTCTCGCCGAAGAACGCCTTGGTGTTCGGCTGGACGGCTTCGCGCCATTCCTGCAGGTTGTCCGGGTCGGAGACGAAGGTGACCTGCACTCCCAGCTTTTTCAGGGTGTGCTTGAGCAGGTTCTGGGTGCCGCCGTAAAGGCTGGGGCTGGCCACGATGTGGTCGCCGGCCTCGGCGATGTTCAGGATGGCGAAGGTGGTTGCGGCCTGCCCCGAGGACAGCAGCAGCGCGCCCACGCCGCCTTCGAGGTCGGCGATGCGGTTTTCCACGGCTTCTGTGGTCGGGTTGCCGATGCGGGTGTAGATCGGCTCCAGCTCCTGCAGCGCGAAGCGCGCGGCGGCGCTCTCCGCGGACGGGAAAACGAAGGACGTGGTTTGGTAGATCGGCAGGGTGCGTGCGCCGGTGACCGGGTCAGGGGTCTGGCCTGCGTGGATCTGACGGGTTTCAAACGACCAGTTGTTGCTCATGGCAGCCTCCAAAAGTTCCGTAACTATGGGGGTACACCACTGAACACACACCGCCGGGCAGTACCTCTAGGAGGTGTTGCCAGAGGGGTAACCCGCGCTTGTCCTCGACGCCGAATAGCTCAAGGGCCAGGTCTTCACCCGGGGCACCCCACCGCGGTTGGAGGGTTGCCGCCCAGTAAGCCGGGGCTTGTTACTGGGACTCATGACCTGCTTCCAGTGTGCCTGAGAATCGAATATTTTGACAACTCGCCAGCGCGGACGGAGTCTCAATCAGTCATATTCACGGCGATCCGCCCGGTTGCCGCACAGAATTCGAAGGACACGCGCGTCTTAGGATCGCCTAAGTAGAGACTGGGATCACATTGTTGTCATGATTGGCACATGATGAGGCTAGATCACGTTACGTACGCATGCGGCCCAGACGGGCTGATGCCAACTGCTGAGAGAATTGCAGAGTCCCTGGGCCTGGAATTCGTCAAGGGAGGCGTGCATCCACGGTTTGGAACTCGCAATGTCATTTTCCCGCTGAAGCACAACCAGTACCTTGAGGTCGTCGAGGTACTGAATCATCCGGCCAGCCTCAAGGCTCCCTTCGGTCAGGCCGTTCGCGCCCGCTCCGAGCTGGGCGGCGGCTGGATGGGTTGGTGCGTCTCATTGGACGACCTGAGCGGCGCAGAAGAACGCCTGGAACGCAAGGCCGTTCCCGGGAACCGCAAGTTCCCCGACGGCCGCGAACTGACCTGGCAGCAGATCGGCATCAAGGGGCTGATCGCGGACCCGCAGGTACCCTACCTGCTGCGCTGGGACGACGGCACCGAGGAACTGCATCCCTCGCGCGCGCTGGATCCGACCGGTGAAATCAGCGAGATCAGCATCGCCGGCTCCCGCGAGCGCGTGCTTGAATGGCTGGGACAGCCGGAGAACGTCAATCTCGGGCCGGTGACCACCAAGTACCAGGCACCCAACGGAACTCCTGGCATCCTGTCGGTGACGTTCAAGACCGGCAAGGGCACGGTGGTCCTCTAGGATTACCGGGCACCACACCAAAGGTAGGCGGGGACAACGGCGTCCCCACCTACCTTTGGTTCTTTAACCCGAAAGTCCGCGGCCGTCCTGCGAACCTGGCAGCGGCACCAGCTGGCAGTCTTCGATACCGGCAGCCGCCTTCCGCACCCAGGCGGCCTGGGCCCGCTCGTCCAGGTCCCGCAGCTCGGCGAGCTCATGGTTTTCCGCGTCATCCAGGTAGTCGCGATCGGCTTTACCGGCCCACCATTGGTACAGCAGGTCGTACTGCGCCCACATCTGCTGCTGGGCTTCGGAATCGACCGCCGCGATGTCGGGCAAAACATGATCTTCCGCCAAACCGCCCAGGCATTCTTCCGTGGGGCTGACCGCCATTGCCATTGCCAGCTCCCACATGACCGACTCGGGCGAATAACGGTCCTCGAAATCCAGGCGCAGTCCTCCGGTCGCCAGGGCGTGGGCCTTGCTGCTGGTAATGGCCTCGGGCTGCCGGATCCCGCTGGCTTCTTCCATGCGGGCAATGCCCGAGACGATATTCGAGCCCCAGTCGCCCCAATGCGCGGCCTGGCCGGGCCAAAAACAGTATTGGTGCCCGTCGCCCGGCCGCTCGCACAGCAACTGCGAGGTACGGCTCAGCTCCTGCTCGGATCCCGCCTCCTGGGCGGCCAAGGCCCCGCCGCCCCACAGCACGGCCAGCGACGCCGCACCGGCCACCGCCAGGAGCCGGCGCAGCGTTTTGCCCATTGCCCGCACCCTGAGACAGATCGCGAAGAGACCGAGCGCCGTCCAGCCCAGGTAGCACAGGGCCACGGCCTGGATCACCCCGGGGTTCGGCCCGTAATCCAGGCTGCAGCATCCAGAAAGTCCGGCCATGTTGGAGAGCACCGGGCCCGGCGCCAGCAACGAAAAGAGCTGCAGCCCGGAGAACAGCACGATGCTCAAGGTGATGGCCGGCCCCGGCCTGAACAGCAATCCCAGCCCCAGGCCACCCAGGCACAAACCCAGCATCATGAGCATCGAGAGCAGGAAGAGGCCGGGATCGGGAAAGAACATCTCGCCCATCCGGTACATGGCCGTTGCGTAGCCCAGCAGGTAGGCGCTGGCACCGACAACGAGCGGTGGCGCCAACAGCTTCAGGGCGGTCGCCGCGATGCGGCGCGGTCCGCGGACGCGGCGCAGGGCCTGCACGCCGAAGCGGCTTCCCACCCACGCAGCGTAGGTGCCCAACACCGCGCCGCAGAAGAGCACGCCGAAGGAGGAAACGACGCTCAGGCCTTCCCTGCTGGTATTTTCGATCTCCACCGGGACCAGCAGCGCCAAGAGCTCGGTCAGAATCAGCATCGCCATCAGTGCCAGGCAGGCGCGCGATTTGCTCCAGAGTTCGGCGAACGGCATGTCGTCCCTTCAAGTCCCTGCCGGATGCTCTTTCATCAGGAAGGGTTTCTTCACAGTGGCGGATATTTGTACCGGAGTTACTTTATCCGCTTTTTCTGAACGTGCGCTTCAAATGTCCCGCCGGTCAGGGAACCAGCCGCTTGCCCAGCACCGAGACCTCCTGGCGTTCGTAGCCGAGCTTCTCGTAGAACTGCGTCACCGCATCATTGCCGGTGCGAACCATCAGCTGCACCTTGACGGTGCCCCGGGTGCGCAGCCACTGCGCCGCCGCCTCCACGATGCGCTGCCCGCATCCCTGGCCCTGCGAGCCCGGGTCGACGGCGACATAGTACAGCCAGCCGCGATGCCCGTCATCGCCGGCCATGGCGGTGGCAATGAGCCGCTGTCCATGGACCAGGCCCAAGATCGTGGAATCCGTACCGGCGAGGGCCTTGCGGGTATCGGCCTGCGGGTCGTTCCAAGGACGGGTCAGCCCGGTGCGTTCCCATAGCTCGACGGCCTGGTCCACCCACGTCTCGGAGAGTTCGATGATTTCCATGTCAGAAGGCTACGTCCAGGCTAGGCGCCGATGCCAATTGCCGGGCCGAGCAGCAGGTAGCCGACGAAGCCGATGGCGTCGAGCAGGAAGTGGGCGACGACCAGGGGCATCACCCGGCCGTAACGGTGGTAGACCCAGCCGAACACCACACCCATGACGACATTGCCGATCATCGGGCCGACGCCCTGGTAGAGGTGGTAGCTGCCGCGGATCAGCGCCGAGGCGATGATCGTGGTCCACAGGCCCAGCTTGAGCTTGCTGGCGTAGGTGAACAGGAAGCCGAGCATGATGACCTCCTCCAGCACCGCATGCCGCGCGGCCGAGAGCATGAGCACCGGGATGCTCCACCAGTAGTCCCCGAGATTCGCGGTGGACAGCGCCGTAGTGATGCCCAGCGCCCTTCCCGCGGCGTAGACGCCGAGGGTTCCCAGCCCCATGGCCAGGAACAGGCCGGCGCCCAGCAGCGTATCCCGCCCGGGTTTGCGCAGGTCGAAGCCGATCATCGACACGGTGGTGCCGGTGCTGCGCTTCATGAGATAAAGCGCCAGCAGCACGGGAACCAGGGCGAAAACGATGTCCAGCAGCTGGTAGGCCAGGTCGAAGTACTCGCGGGTGCTCAGCGGGTTGTTCATCGAGGTCGTCTGCTCGGACAGCGGCGCCTTGGTGACCTTGTCGGCGAAGCTGATGATCGAGTACACCGCGCTCTGTCCCAGGCACAGGGCCATCACCAGCGCGATCTCGATCTTCAGCGTGCGCCGGTCCTCGGTTTGGGTGCTGGTCTGTGCATTCACGTCTTTGATCATAGACCGCGCAAGCTGTGCGGACACCCAGCGATCGGGACGCCATGCGGTAGCCTGAAGAGGCTGTTTTCCCTGATCCGCGAAGCGAGTTGCCGTGTCCCGTCCCGCCACCGAAGCCGAGATCAACCTGGGCCGGGCCCTGTGCCCCCAGCTGTCCTGGGAGGGCGGGGTGGTCAATGAGGCCGGGCAGTTCCACACCGTGCTGCTGGCCAACGACCAAGCCGTCATCCGCATGGCTCGTACCGAAGCCTCCAGCGCCCAGATGCCGCGCAGCATCCGGTTGCACAACCTCGTGGCAGGGCAGCTGCCATACCGGGTGCCCACCGCCTGCAGCGCGATGCTCGAATTCGAAGGACGCAACGCGGTGGCCCTGCGCTTCATCCCCGGCACCGCCCACGCACCGCATCGCGGGGATCCTGTGGTGCTGCGCCGGATCGTGCAGGACCTCGCGGCCGTGGACCTCCAACCGCTGGCCGCGGACCTGGCCGAGCCGTTCGCGTTCCGCGGCCGATGGAACGACGGCTCGCGGAGCCGCTGCCTGGGCTACCTGTCCGGGCAGCTGCGCACCGCGGCCGAGTCCGTGTTTGCGCAGATCGCCCACCTGGATCAGGTGCCGCCCTCGCTGGTGCACGGCGATCTGGCGGGCCAGAACATGCACTGGGCGGACGGGAAGCTGGTCGGGATCCTGGACTGGGATTTGGCCTGCGCCTGGGACCCGGCGCTGAACACCGCCTACCTGGCGCTGTGGCACGGGCAGGACCTGGTCGAACAGATCGCCCCGGACACCGAGCAGGCCCGCCGGGCCAGGATCTGGCTGGGCCTGATGGGCTTGGAACGGCTTTCGGATGCCCTCTCGCGCAGCGACAAGCCCCGGCTGGACAAGCTCATGCGCAAGATCGGCCCGCGCATCCTGCGCGCGGCCGCCGCGGCCGGCGCCCGCAACCGGTAGCACTTCGGACGGCCGCCCGCCGTTTCCGGACAGGGGTCTGCCTAGCTGTACACCGGCATGCCGCCTGTAGCCAATGCCGCCCGCTGCGCATCGGTGACCTTGGTATCGGTGATGATCCCGGTGAGGTGTTCCCTGTCCAGAATGACAAACGAGCGCTGTCCGATCTTGGAGGAGTCCACCACCACGAAGCTGCGCTCTGACTGGCGGATCAGCTGCTCGTTGACCGCCGCTTCCATCTCGTCTCCTACCATCGGGCCGGTCTGCGCATCCAGTCCGTTGGCCCCGACAAAAGACAGATCCAGAGTGATCTTCGCCAGCGAAGCCTGTGCCATAGGCCCGACCAGCTCGTAGGAGCGGTCGTTGAGCACCCCGCCGGTGACCATGACCCGGATATGCGGGCGCACTGCCAACAGCGAGGCGATATTCACCGCGTTAGTGACCACTGTGAGGGTAACCCTGCCCGGTTCTCCGACCAATTCCTGGCGCAGCCCCAGTTCGGTGGCGATGGCCTTGGTGGTGGTGCCGCCGGACAGTCCGATGACCATGTCTTTTTCCACCAGCGCCGCGGCAGCCTTGGCCACCTGCACTTTTTCTTCGTCGTGTTCCTCGCGCTGGTAGCGCGAGGGCAGGTCGTAGGCCACGGAGTTGGAGACCGCCCCGCCGTGGGTGCGCGTCAGCAGCGAGGCCGCAGCCAGGGAATCCAGGTCCCGCCGGGCAGTCGCCGGGCTGGTGCTCAGCTGCTGCACAATCTCATCGACATCGATCTGGCCGCGGCTGGCCAGCAGGTCGAGGATATGGTTAAGTCGCTCCTCGCGTTTCATGGATCCTGCCTCCTTAATCGGTCAGCGCGTTCAGCATGTTGCGCAGCTGCTCCACATGTTGCTCCGAGACCCTGATGGTGCCGGCATGCTGTGTCTTGGCGGAGAAGTGCACAGCCGCGGCTCCGGCGCGGAGCGCTGGGCCGATGTCCCGGGCCTTCATGCAACCTCCGGCCATGATCTGGATCCGGCCGCCGGCGGCCTGCACCATCCGCTCTATGACTTCCAGGCCTTCACCGGCGCAGTCTTGCCCTCCCCTAGTCAACACTCGGTGGATGCCAAGGTCCAAAAGCTGTGTCACAGATGCCACCGGGTCCGTGCTGGCATCGATGGCCCGGTGCATGGTGATTTCCAGCTCCGGGTTCACCTCCAGTCCAGCCGCCGCCATCCGTGCGACCGCCTTGAGATCCACCGTCCCGCTGGCATCCACCGCGCCGAGCACCAGACCGTCCACGCCGGTGCGAGCCAGCCGCCTTGCTTGGCGTTCCATGACCTGCAGATCCGCCTCGCCGTAGTGGAAGTCCCCGGGCCGGTTGCGCAGCAGTGCGTGCACGCCTAGCGCTGGTCGGTGCTCCAAGATATCTTCCAAGACTTCAGGCCCCGGGCTGATGCCGCCCAGTTCAAGTGCTTCGCAGGCCTCGATGCGGTCTGCGCCGGCGGCGAAAGCCCTCCGGGCGCAGGCTCCGCTGGTGGCGACGATTTCCAGAGCTGTATTTTGCGACATTAGTTGACCGTTCCGGCGGCCAGGCCGCCACTCAGGCGCTTATTCATTCAGCGCGAAAAGGATGATGAGCGGCACGATAGCCACGATGGCAACGTCGAAGACTTCTGGCCAGACGGTCGCGTACTGGCCGATGAATTTGGCCAGTGCCACGCTCAGCGGTTTGGTTCTCGGCAGCGAATTCGTTCCAGCAGGTCCGCCCCGGGGACCACGCAGGTTTTGTCGGTCGCCGGGGTCGGCCTCAGCGCCAGGATCACAGGGCGATGCGCGCCGAGCGCCCGGCGGCATCCCCAGCCAGGATCATCGCGCCCTGCAGGCCGGCGTCGGCACCCAGGTGCGCGGGGATCAGCCGCGGTTCGCGGTGGAAGGACAGCCTGCGGTGCAGGGATTCGCGCAGCTCGGCGAAGAACGACGGGCCGGCCTGGGCCAGTCCGCCGCCCAGCACGATGCCCTCGGGAGCCACCGAGGAGCACAGCTGGGCCATGGTGAAGGTCAACGCCTCAATGGCATCGTGGATGATGCCCGCGGCGACCTGGTCTCCTGCTGCCCGGGCGGCGAACACTTCACGGGCTCCGCCGCGCTTGCCGGTGGCCGCCAGATAGCGTTTGGCGATGGCCCCGGCGGATCCCAGGGTTTCCAGGCAGCCGGTGGCGCCGCAGGCACACGGCAGCCCGCCGGGCACCTGGGCATGGCCCAATTCCCCGGCGTATCCCCCGGCGCTGATCAGCCGCCCGTCGACCATCAGCGCGTTGGCAATCCCGGTGCCGATGACCATGACCACGGCATTGCGGCGCAGCGCCGCGTCCTTGGCGCCGCTGCCCAGTTCGAGCTCGGCGCGAGCGGCCATGGCGACGTCGTGCCCGAAGCCCACCGGGACGCCGAGTGTTTCGCGGGCCATGGCCTGTAGCGGCGCGTCGCGCCAGCCCAAGTTGGCGGAGAAGATGCCGATGCCGTTTTCAGGGTCGACCAGGCCGCAGACAGCCAGGCCGGCGGAGACCGGGGTGGTGCCGGATTCGGCCGTCAGGCGGCGCGAGATTTCGCCGAGCTGGGTGACCAGCTCGGCGGCGGATTCCTCAGGTGCTGTTTTGCGGGTTGGTTCGCGCAGCACCTGGAGGATATCGCCATTGGTGTTGGCCAGCCCCGCCTTGATGTCAGTGCCTCCGACGTCGAAGAGCAGGAAATGTTCACTCATGGCCTTTAGCCTTCCAGGATGACCAAACGGGTCAGGTTGCGTGGGCTATCCGGATCGAGATTGCACGCGCGAGCCCGGTCCAGGGTCACCCGGTGGATAGATGCGAGGTCGGCCAGCAGGCGGCGGTCCTCGTTCGCGTAGATCGCGCCGGTGCGAGTCACATCGGTGTCCAGGCCTTCGGGCTGGGTGCCAAGTATCCACGTTACTCGGTTCGGCGCTGCGTTGGAGATCGGGTCGTGGCGGTGGCCCATGGCCGGGTAGGCATCGGCTATGAAGCAGGAGGCACCGAATCCGACCACTGCGACCTTGGCGCCTTTGGCCGGAAGCAGGTCTTCGGGCTGCTGCTGGGCGATGGCGCGGCGCCACATCTCTGGCTGGGAAACCAGCTCCTGTTCCATGTGCGCACCCAGAAGGGACCGCTCGCTCATCGATATTCTCCCTCATCATTCACAGTGAAACCGTTTGACCACTCAGTGAAAAGTATCTGATGTTTTATGATTTCTTTTCGATCATAACAATCATAAGCAATCTACAAAGAATATGGGGATAGAAGTGCATCTTGAGAATCCCCCGGGGCAAAGTCCTTGGGGAATCTTGGACAGCAGATTCGGGCGCGCACAAAAAATGGCGTCTTCGTCGACCACAGGTCGGCAAAGACGCCATTGGAGAACCACCTCATCGGCTGGCGGCCGCCGGTTGATTGCTAGTTCAGGACTGCGATAGCTGCATCGTAATCTGGTTCGGTGGTGATCTCAGGGACCACCTGCGTGTAGATGACCTTGCCCGACTCGTCCAGCACGACAACGGAGCGTGCCAGCAGACCGGCCAGCGGGCCGTCGATCTGGGTGACGCCGTAATCGGAACCGAAGTCCGAGCGGAACACGGAGCCGGACACGACGTTCTCAATGCCCTCGGCGCCGCAGAAGCGGCCCATGGCGAATGGCAGGTCAGCGGAGACGCACACCACGGTGGTGTTCTCCAGGCCGGCGGCCAGTTCGTTGAAGCGGCGGACGCTGGCTGCGCACACACCGGTGTCAACGGACGGGAAGATGTTCAACACGACGCGGCGTCCGGCCAGCGATTCGCTGGTGACGTCGGCCAGGCCGGTGTCGGTCAGGGTGAAGGCAGGTGCCTGCGAGCCTACGGCTGGCAGGTCGCCAATGGTCTGGACAGGGGTACCTTTGAATGCAGTATTAGCCATACTCCTTGTTTACCACGAAGGTGCCCGGCCCCACTACCGGACTCGCTAAATTTGCCCCGCCGCAAGCTGCCCGGCCCGGAAGACCGGACCGGAGAGGTTCATGCCGGGGCGGTAGGCCAGATGCGCCACGGACGGGGCGTTCAGCAGCTGGATGTCCGCCCTCTTGCCCACTTCCAGGCTTCCCACACGATCCTGCACACCCAGCGCCAGCGCGCCGCCGTAGGTGGCGGCGACGATCGCTTCCTCGATGCTCAGGTGCATCTGCAGCACCGCGGTGCTCACGCAGAAGGCCATCGACGAGGTGTAGGAGGTGCCCGGGTTGCAGTTCGAGGCCAGGGCAATCTGCGCCCCGGCATCGATCAGCTCGCGGCCCGGGGCGAAGGGCATGCGGGTGGACAGGTCGCAGGCGGGCAGGCAGGTGGCCACGGTCCCCGCGGTGCCGGTACGGGCCCGGGCATCCCAGTCCGCCCAGGATCCGGCGAGCGCCGCGACGTCGTCTGCGTCCAGGAAGTTCACGTGGTCCACGCTGGCCGCGCCGAATTCCACGGCCAGCTGGGTGCCGGGGCCCGGACCCAGCTGGTTGCCGTGCACGCGCAGCCCGAGCCCGGCGTCCTTCGCCGCGGCAAGCACCTGGCGCGACTGCGCCTCGTCGAAGGCGCCGCGCTCGCAGAACACGTCGGCGAACTGCACGAAGGGAAGCACGCGTTCGAGCATCTCGCCGCACACCAGGTCCATGTACTCCTGGGCGTCCATGTCCGCGGGGACCAGGTGGGCTCCGAGGAACGTGACCTGGTCGACCACGGTGGAGGCGATGCGTGCGTGGCGGGCTTCTTCCTCCACGTTCAGCCCGTAGCCGGTTTTGGTTTCCAGATAGGTGGTGCCGCCGGCCAGCGCTTCCGCGGCCCGTCCCATCACGAGCCGGGTCAGGTCGTAGTCGGAGGCGGCCCGGGTGGCCTTGGTGGTCACCGCGATGCCGCCGGCGGCATAGTCCTGCCCCGCCATGCGGGCCACGAATTCGCGGCTGCGGTCCCCGGCGAAGACCAGGTGGCTGTGGGAGTCCACCCAGCCCGGCAGCGCGGCGCGCTGCCCGGCGTCGATCACGGAATCGGCTTCCGGGGCGTGCTCCGCTTCGCCGACCCATGCGATGTCCTCGCCGTCGATGAGGATGGCGGCGTTCTCGATCAGGGTGTGCGCCGCGTCCGAGAGGAAGGCCTCGGAGATGTTGGTGATCAGTGTGGTGCTCATGAAAACTCCGGGTACTCGGTGAAGAATGCTGCGTACAAATCCGCCGGGTCTCCCAGCGTGGTGTGCAGGCCATTGCTGGCTACCAGCTTGCCATTGACGTGGACCTGCACGATATCTGCGGCGGTGGCGCTCAGCGGCAGCTGGGCGGTGCGCGACCCGGAGGTGCGCATGGTGTCGGTGCGCACCACGAGGTGGTCCTCGTTCTCCGCCAGGCCCAGCGAGCGCAGACCGCCCTCGCGGGCGGCGGCGGAGATCTCCGCCGGGGAGAAGCGCCCGCGTTGCCCGCTGCGCAGCCGCTCGCCGTGTTCAAGGGCGCGCTGCTCCAGGTAGGGGTCCAGCACCGCGTGCTGGTCGCTGCCCAGTGAAATCACGGCGCCGGCGTCCGCCAGTTCGCGGGCCGGGCCGATCCCGTCGCCCAGGTCCGCCTCGGTGGTGGGGCACATGACGATGCCCGCGCCGGCGGCGCCCAGCGCGGCGATGTCCGCATCACTCAGGTGGGTGGCGTGCACGGCCGAGAGCCGCGGGGCCAGCAGGCCGTGGCGTTCAAGCAGCCCGGTCGGGCTCAGCCCGAAGGCCGCCTGGCAGGACGCGTTCTCGGCCGGTTGCTCGGACAGGTGCACATGCAGCGGCAAGGCAGGGTCCAGCCCGGCGGCGATGGCTTCCAGCTGGGCTGGCGGCACCGCGCGCACCGAGTGGATGGCGGCTCCCAGGCTCAGCAGCCCTTCCCCTGCGTCCAGCTCGGCCAGGGCCTCGCGCAGCCGCGCGTGGCGGGCCAGCCAGCCGGCGGCGTCCCCGTCGGTGAAGCGCCGCTGGGTTTCGTTCAGCTCGATGGCGTTGCCCAGCGCGTCCAGCCCGCCCTGCAGGTAGCAGGTGTCCAGCAGGACCAGGCGGATGCCCGCGGCCTTCGCCGCGCGGCCCAGCGCGATCTCCATGCCGTGCTCATCTGTCCCGGCGTAGGGTGCACCGGTGGCGTCGTGGTGCAGGTAGTGGAACTCCCCCACCGCGCTGTAGCCGTTGACGACCATTTCCGCGAAGACCGCGGTGGCCAGCTGCTCGTAGCCGGCCGGGGTGAGCCCGGCGGCGGCGGCGTACATCTGTTCGCGCCAGGTCCAGAAGTTCCCGGCTCCGCCGTTGTCCCCCTGGTGGGTGCGGCCGCGCAGGATCCGGTGGAAGGCGTGCGAGTGCGCGTTGACCGGCGCCGGAACGGTAGTGGTTTTTCCGCTCACAGCAGGTCCTCCAGGGCGTCGGCCAAGGCCAGCACGCCGGCCTCGGCATCGGCGTCTTCCACGTATTCTTCCGGCGAGTGGCTGATGCCCGAAGGGTTGCGCACGTACAGCATGCCGGTGGGCAGGTAGGCGGCCAGCACGCCGGCGTCGTGGCCGGCGCCGGTGGGCAGCGCCGGGGCGTCGGGAACCAGTCGGTGCACGGAGCGTTCCAGCGAGGCGCTCAGCGCGGCGTCGAAGTGCACGGTGCCGGAGAGCGATTCCTCGGTCAGCACCACGGAGCAGCCCTCGAAGGCGGCGATCTTCTGCGCCTGGCCGTGGATCTTCTCCACCAGCAGGGCGGTGACCGCGTCGTCCGGGTGGCGCACGTCCAGCCAGATGTCCACGCGGGAGGCGATCACGTTGGTGCCGCCGGGCACCGGCTCCAGCCGGCCCACGGTGGCGCGGGCGTCGGGCTGCGCCGTGGCGATCTCGCGGACCTTGAGCACCAGCTGGGCGGCGGCCACCATCGGATCGGCGCGGTCGATCATCAAGGTGGTGCCGGCGTGGTTGCCCTGGCCGCTGAAGCTCAGCCGCCAGCGGCCGTGGCCAAGGATGGAGCTGCCCACCGCGACGGCCGGCCCGCGGCCGGCGGCGTCGGTGTATTGTTCGGTGTTCAGCCCGCGGCCCTGCTCCACATGCAGCTCGATGAAGTCGCCGATCCGGGCCAGGGCCTTCTCGTCGCGGCCCATGCGCGCCGGGTCCAGCCCGTTGGCGGCGGCGATGTCAGCGAAGGTGTTGCCCTCCGCGTCGCGCAGGTTCAGCGCCTTCACCGGGTCGATGGCGCCGCTGAGCAGCCGGGAACCCAGGCAGGCCACCCCGAAGCGCGAGCCTTCCTCCTCCGGGAAGACGGCCAGCGCCAGGGCACGGTTTCGCACCAGCTCGCCGGAGGCTTCCCGGGCGGCCAGCACGTCATAGGCGGCCAGCGCGCTGGCCACGCCCAGCGGGCCGTCGAAGGCGCCGCCGCCGGGCACGGAGTCCAGGTGGGAGCCGGTGACCAGCGAACCCTTGCGCGAGGCGTCGTCCCCGGCGGACCCCGGAAGATCCCACCAAGCCCAGATGATGCCGTTGGCATCCGTGGACACCTCCAGCCCACGCACGGAGGCTTCGGCAATGAACCACTCGCGCAGCGTAATCTCGGCGTCCGAGTAGACCGGGCGCGAGTAGCCGCCGCGCTTGGCGTCGCGGCCCTCGCCGCTGATCGCGGCTAGCAGGGAATTTACTGTGCTCACGTTGTGGAATGTCCTTTTCTTGATGCAGCGGCAACCTGACTATCGGCGCCGGCAACCGAACTGTCATTCATTGCGCAGGAAGGTCTCCAGCGCAAAGGGTGTGCGGGGCGGTTGCACACACCTTAAACCCAGTGAGTGCAGCCACCACGACAAGTTCAACTACTCTGCCATCGGAATGCGCACGCCGCGCTCGTTGGCAACATCTACCGCGCGCTCATAGCCGGCATCCACGTGGCGGATGACACCCATGCCCGGGTCGTTCGTCAGCAGCGCTTCGAGCTTGGCCGCTGCCAGCTCGGTGCCATCGGCCACCGAGACCTGGCCGGCGTGGATGGAGCGGCCAATGCCGACTCCGCCGCCGTGGTGCAGCGAAACCCAGCTGGCACCGGAGGACACCGCGGTCATGGCGTTGAGCAGCGGCCAGTCGGCAATCGCGTCCGAGCCGTCCTTCATGGCTTCGGTTTCGCGGTACGGGGAGGCCACCGAACCGGAATCCAGGTGGTCGCGGCCGATCACGATCGGTGCGGAGACCTTGCCCTCGGCGACCAGCTTGTTGAACAGCAGGCCGGCCTTGTGGCGCTCGCCGTAGCCCAGCCAGCAGATGCGGGCCGGAAGACCCTCGAATTCAACGTGCTCGGCGGCCGCATCGAGCCAGCGGCGCAGGTGCTCGTTTTCCGGGAAGAGCTCCTTGAGCGCCTCGTCGGTGACGCGGATGTCCTCCGGATCGCCGGACAGAGCCACCCAGCGGAACGGGCCAAGGCCCTCGCAGAACAGCGGGCGGATGTAGGCCGGAACGAAGCCCGGGAATTCGAAGGCCCGCATGTAGCCGCCCTTGCGTGCCTCGTCGCGGATCGAGTTGCCGTAGTCGAAGACCTCGGCGCCGATGTCCTGGAAGCCGACCATGGCTTCGACGTGGGCGGCCATGGCGGCCTGGGCCTTCTTGGTGAAGCCGATTTCGTCGGCCTTCGCCTCGGCATCCCACTGCTCCACGGTGTATTCCACCGGAAGGTAGGACAGCGGGTCGTGGGCCGAGGTCTGGTCGGTGACGATGTCGATGGAGATCTCGCCGGCCTTCTGGCGGCGCAGCAGTTCAGGGAAGACCTCGGCGGCGTTGCCGACGTAGCCCACGGACAGTGCGCGGCCTTCGTTCTTGGCTGCGGTGACCTTGGCAACGGCTGCGTCCAGGTCCAGCTCCACGTCGTCCAGGTAGCGCTTGCCCATGCGGCGGCGCAGGCGGTCCTCGGAGACGTCAACGATCAGGCAGGCGCCGCCGTTGAGGGTGACGGCCAGCGGCTGGGCGCCGCCCATGCCGCCGCAGCCGCCGGTCAGGGTCAAGGTGCCGGCCAGGGTCCCGTTGAATCGCTTGACACCGATGGCGGCGAAGGTCTCGTAGGTGCCCTGCAGGATGCCCTGGGTGCCGATGTAGATCCAGGAACCGGCGGTCATCTGGCCGTACATCATCAGGCCCTCGGCCTCGAGCTTGCGGAACTCGGGCCAGGTGGCCCAGTCGCCCACCAGATTCGAGTTGGCGATCAGCACGCGCGGCGCCCACTTGTTGGTCTTGAACACGCCGACCGGCTTGCCGGACTGGACCAGCAGGGTCTCGTCCTCTTCCAGATCGGTCAGGGTCTTGATGATGGCGTCGTAGGCTTCCCAGGAGCGGGCGGCGCGGCCGGTGCCGCCGTAGACCAC
This sequence comes from Glutamicibacter protophormiae, assembly GCF_014647495.1. GTDB lineage: Bacteria > Actinomycetota > Actinomycetes > Actinomycetales > Micrococcaceae > Glutamicibacter > Glutamicibacter protophormiae. The sequence continues at coordinate 236,294 of NZ_BMPH01000003.1, read as the reverse complement.
CAGGTCTTCGGGACGCTCGGCGACCTCCGGGTCGAGGTTGTTCATCAGCATGCGCAGCGGGGCTTCGGTGGCCCAGGACTTGGCGGTGAGGGTGGTGCCGCGAGGTGCGCGGATGACCCGTGAGGGGTCGTGCTGGGTGAAGCTCATGATAATTCCTTCGTTGGTGTGCTTGAAGTCTGGAGTGGATTCCCGAGGTAGGGTTCTTGGTATTAATCGAACCATCCACGGTCCCGGAAATGTGCGCTCCGGCACATCTACCCGTCTGGCATCCCAGACGATTCGATGATGCGCCGAAGCGCCGACCGGCTAGACGAACGCCGCCACCCCAGTGATCGCGCGGCCGGCGACCAGGGTGTTGATTTCGTAAGTGCCCTCATAGGTGTAGATGGCCTCGGCATCGCAGAAGATCTTGCCAATTTCGTAGTCGACCTGCAGGCCGTTGCCACCCAGGATGCTGCGACCCAGCGCCACGCTCTCGCGCATACACTTGGTGACGAACGCCTTGGCCAGCGCCGAGTGCTCGTTGCGGCTGGTGCCTTCGTCTTCCATCTGGGCCAGGCGGACCATCATGCCCATCGAAGCCTGTGCGTTGGACAGGATGGTGACCAGCTGTTCCTGGATGAGCTGGAAGGAGGCGATCGGCTTGCCGAACTGCAGTCGCTCCACCGCATGCTTGCGTGCTACGTCGAATGCTGCCATCTGCAGGCCGACAGCCTGCCAGCCCACCGTGGCACGAGTGGACTTCAGAACCTTGTTGGTGTCGCGGAAGCTGTTGGCATTCGCGAGCTTGAAGAAATCCGGTACCACTACATTGTCCAGCACGATATCCGCGTTCTGCACCGCACGAAGCGCGATGCGGTTTTCCATCAGGGTTGCGCTAAATCCCGGGGTCTTGGTCTCCACGAGGAACCCCTTGACCTGGTCGTCAGCAACATCCTTGGCCCAGACGAGCACATAGTCGGAGAAGGTCGAGTTGCCGATCCAGCGCTTCTCGCCATTCAAGATCCAGTTGTCCCCGTCTCGTACGGCGGTCGTCCGTGTGCCACCGGCAACATCTGAGCCGGCCAGCGGTTCGGTAATCGCGAAGACGCCGGTCTTCTTCAGCGCGTAGATGTCAGGCAACCAGGCGGCCTTCTGTTCTTCGGACGCCAGCAGCTCAATCGATCCAGTGAAGAGTCCGTCATGGCCGCTGAAAAACGTTCCGAAGGACGCATCGACGCGGTGGATGGCGGCGGTGATCATGCCGGCCAGAAGGTGGGAGTAGCCCTGACGGCGCACCGGGCTGATCATGTCCAGCTCGGCGATCTTCGGAATCAGGTGGACCGGGAATTCGCTGCGATTCCAGTGGTCCTGCGCGATTGGGCGAACCTCTGCCTCCACCCAGTCGCGGATGGCGTTCAGCCGATCAAGCTCGTGGGCTGGCAAGAGGGACTCGAAGCCGAAGAAGTCTCCGTCCGCATATGGCAATTCGGTGGCAGCAGTTGGCGCTGAAGCGTTGGTTGTCATTGTGATCCTCCAGAAGAAGTGTCGGGCCGTTCTCCATCGAACATAGCCTTACTTTCAGACCATCAATGGCCTGGATCACAGAAAAGCTTCGTTTGTCTGTAATCCCAGACGAGATTCGTGTCACACTTCATAATCTTGCCAACTTTTCAAAGCATGCTTGATGAGCCACAACCGAATGTGGCTTCCCAAAAATTTGGAGAACGACACATGTCAAGGATCGAAACAGTCAACACAACCGGGCCGGCGGTGGAGCGCCGCAGCATCGATTTTGTGCCTGCAAGCGAACGCCACGGAAAGCCGTTTGGTCAGTTCACCCTGTGGTTTGGTGCCAATATGCAAATTACTGCCATCGTCACCGGGTCCCTTTCGGTGATCTTCGGTGCCAACGCGTTCTGGGGAATCATCGGACTGCTCATTGGCAATGTTCTAGGCGGTGCAGTGATGGCTCTGCATGCCGCGCAGGGGCCTAAGTTGGGTCTGCCTCAGATGATTTCCAGCCGCGCACAGTTCGGCGTCTATGGAGCGGTGCTTCCACTGGTGCTCGTCATCGTGATGTACCTGGGCTTCGCGGCAACCGGTGCTGTGCTCGCCGGCCAGGCCGTCGACCAGATCATTCCCACCGGAAACCCGATTGTCGGTCTTGTCGTCTTCGGAGCACTGACCGTTCTGGTCGCAACGCTCGGCTACAAGTACATTCACGCTCTGGGGCGCATTTCTACGACCGTGGGGATCATCGGCTTCACCTATTTGGGTATTCGGCTATTCATGGCGAACGACATCGGCGCGATCCTGAGCCCCGAAGGCTTCGCCATCCCGACCTTCCTGCTCTCCATTTCACTGAGCGCCGGATGGCAGCTGACTTACGGACCGTACGTGGCCGACTACTCCCGTTACCTCCCTGCCGACACCCCGGCACATCGAACTTTCCTCGGTTGTTTCTCGGGCTCGGTCCTCGGCGCGCAGTGGTCAATGATTCTTGGCGCACTGTTCGCTTCGATCGCGATGCCTCCCGGCCAGGATTTCCTCGACCAGCAAATCGGCTTCGTGGGCAACCTTGCCGGCGGAGGAGCCATTGCCGTATTGATGTACGTAGTGATCGTCGTCGGCAAGCTAACGGTCAATACTCTCAACGCCTACGGCGGATACATGACGATCCTGACCTCTGTCAGCGCGTTTACCCGCCAGCTGCGCTTTGCCCCGTGGGTTCGTTTCGCCTACGTCATCGGATTCATCACCATTTCAATCCTGATTGCGATCCTGGCGACCGAAGAATTCATTTCCAACTTCAAGAACTTCGTGCTGATGCTGCTGATGGTCTTCATTCCGTGGAGCTCAATCAACCTGGTTGATTACTATCTGATTTCCAAGGAGAAGGTCGACATTCCCGCGCTCTATGATCCAAAGGGACGCTACGGAAAGTGGAATGTCCCGGCCCTGATCACCTACGTTGTTGGCGTGCTGGTCCAGATCCCATTTCTCGCCCAGACGATGTACACCGGGCCGATGACAGCGCTTTTGGGGGGCGCCGATATTTCATGGATTGTCGGTCTGGTCGTGACTGCTGCGGTGTACTACCCCGTGGCCCGCAAGTTCCAGCACCCTCCCAAAGAAATGGTTTTCCCACCAGGCGTAGCGGACTAGGCACTTCGCACCGCGCCTAGCCACCGGCGTCCAAGACCTGAACACTGCAAGTGGAACTTCCGGAGGGTGCGGCAACTTCTTTACCGAAGAAGTCGCGGCACCCTCCGGAAGTCTTTTTCGTTTCCCCCTCCGCTTAAGCCGGCTTCTCGTGGCATCACCCGCTTGGACGCAACCTGCGTGAGATTTCGGCCGCGGTCCTAGTGACTTGCGGTAGCCACTCGGAGACCAAATCCTCCAAGTGTATGGTGCGCTCGGGAAGAACCCCCACAGTGGCATTCCGCGATGCTGCAGCTTTATTCAGATTTTCTCTGTTAGCAATAGTGAGTGTCACGCTGGCCACCGCATGCCCGGCGTGGTCCATGACAGGGACGGCAATGGATGAAAATCCCTCGGTCACCTCGTCCTGCTCCCACGAATACCCAACCGCGCGAATCTGGACTAGAAGTTCGTTGAGCGCTTCAGGGGTATGTACCCCGGTTTCATACCTCGTAGGGAAGGCTTCCGGGCCAGGATACAAGGCTGCAAGTTGTTCAGCGGAAAAAGTCGCAAGCATTGCCCGTCCGCTGGCCGTGAGGTGGGCGGGCAGCCTCACACCGGGATTGGTCACTAGGTCGGCCTGCCGCTTGGCACGTTCCTCGATGACGTAGATGACGTCGCGTCCATGCATGATAGCCAGATGCGCCGTGCGTTTGGTGCGCTCCACTAACTGAGTCATTGGATATCGTGCAATACGTTGCAGCGGCGCCTGACGCGAATATCCGGAACCGAGCTCATGGGCCGTCACACCCAGCGCATACTTGCGCTCCTCTGGCAGGTGCGTAACGAAGCCATCTTCAATCAGGGCTGCCAACAGGTGGTAAGTCGTGGAGCGAGGCAGACCGACATCCCGCACAATGGCGCCGGCGCCCACCGGCCCGGCCTGCGCGGCAATATACCTTAGCACCGACAGCACATTCTTAGCCGCGGGAACCTGCGGCGCATTATTCACTCCCATCCGACAATAGTAAGCCAAGAAGTCTGTAATCCCAGACGACTTAATCAGGGTCGATTGGGTTCGGACGGTCATTCAATGCTGTGATGGAAACAACAACTAACAGCTGGCGTGCTTCAAGCCACAGAAAAAGGATTCACCACCATGTCCCTCAACGATCGTCCAGAACCAGCGTCGCTGAACACCCCTGGTTCCCTTGAGGGGCTGCGCGTTCTTGACCTCTCACGAGTTCTTGCCGGCCCTTTCTGCGCCATGATCCTGGCCGATCTGGGCGCCGAGGTCATCAAGATCGAAAGCCCTGAAGGCGACGATTCACGGCATTTCGGCCCCTGGTACAACGGGGAATCCGCCTACTACCGGCTGTTCAACCGCAGCAAGTACGGCCTTACCATGGATCTGAAGCTTGACGAACAGCGCGAACAGCTGCTTGAACTGGTGCGCCGCTCGGACATCCTCATTGAAAACTTCCGCCCCGGCGTGATGGCCCGCCTAGGGCTGGCAGCAGAAGATCTCATGGCAATCAATCCCCGCCTGATCATCGTGAGCATCTCAGGCTTCGGGCAGGACGGGCCGTTGCAGAAGGCACCTGCCTACGACTTGATCGCTCAGGCCATGAGCGGTCTCATGTCGATCACCGGATGGCCAGGAGGAGAACCGACCCGCACCGGTGTCAGCTTGGGCGACCTCATTCCCGGCCTCTACGGCGCCATTGCAGCGCTGGCCGCCGTCAACGAGCGGCACAACACCGGCAAGGGCCAGCAGGTCGACGTGGCCATGCTCGACAGCCTGATCTCGGTCTTGGAATCCGTTGGCATGCGAGCACTGCACGGCGAAGAACCAGTCGCCTGCGGCAACGACCACGCCATGTCGACTCCGTTTAGCACCTATGCCACGGGGTCCGGTTCCATTGCCATTGCTATTGCGGGCGACCGGCTGTTCCCACGCCTGACCGAAGCACTGAACCGACCAGAATGGCTAGAGGACGAGCGATTCAAGGAACAGACGCTGCGCAACACCTACCCGGTCGAGTTCCGCGCGGCGTTGGAAGAAGCTCTGGCTCCGTTCAGCGCCGACCAGGCGATTGCCTTGCTCTCCGAGCACCAAGTTCCGGTCTCGAAGGTACAATCGGTCAATGACGCCTTGGCCAGCGAACATTCGGTATATCGCGGAACTGTTGCGGTGGAATCTGATGGATTCAAGACGTTGGCATCTCCACTGCGGCTGACCGGCTCGGTGCCTCCCTCGCCGGCTCCGGTTCTCGGGCAGCACAACGAGATGCTGGAGCAATGGATTTCCGGCCCTGTGCGTACCGGCCTGTCAGAAGGAAGCGCCAGCATCCGCTAGGCTTCCGGGTTGCTACTCCCCGGCAACACTTCATCGCGCCGGGGGGGGGTAAGCGTATTCCAGTCAGGCACCGCGATCCCAATGCCGTGCCATGACTGTCGGTCAGAACCCTGCACAAGTTTCAGCAGCCAGTAACGGTGTCAGGCATCGTGATAGCCCGGTAGGGAGAATAAGCTCGAACCATGAGCCAAAGCAATGCCTCGCTGTCCATCGGAACTCAGATCCAGCTTTCTTCAAGCCCCAAGAAACCGTGGGGAGCAGCCCAGGGGCAGATCCGGGAAATCGCCAAGGGCATCCTGGCCGATGACGGATCACTGGCTACTGCTCCGGAAGGCGGTTGGGACTGGCGGATCTCGGTCGCATCCATCGAGAAAGCCGGGGACTTCACGCCCTACGACGGTTGCGAACGCACCCTCACGGTCATCGCCGGGGAGCTGCTCGAACTCACCGTCGACGGCGCCTCGCAGGCGCTGGAGATCTACCGGCCCTTCAAGTTCCCCGGCGCAGCGGCCACCTCCGCTGCACTGCCCACCGGGGAAATCCTGGCGCTGAACCTCATCACCCGCAGCGGCAAGGTACGCGGCAACGTGCGCATCGTGGAGCTGTCGAAGAAACGCGAACAGCACCTGTTCGGCTCCCAGTTCGGGGTGCTGCTGCAGGGCAAGGCCAGCGTCCTGCGCGAGAACTCCGAGTCGGCGCTGGAGCTTCGCGACACCGTGATCGGCGGCGAAGAGGATTCGCCGCGCATCAGCGGCCGCGGCTTCATGGCGGTCATCTCGCTGGATCTTCCCTAGGCCCGGTATCGCGCGCTTCCGGCATTTCCACTTCTTAAACAGGCATCGCCCGCAGTCTTCCGTCTCGCCGGAAGACTGCGGGCGATGCCCGAGTCATTTAGCGGCTGGCGACAAACGCCTGCACGCAAGCCTCGATGTCCTCGGCCGAGTGGGCGGCGGAGAGCTGCACGCGGATGCGCGCTGCGCCCTTCGGAACCACCGGGAAGCTGAAGGCGGTCACGTAGACGCCGTGCTCCAGCATCTTGCCGGCCACTTCTGCGGCCTTGACCGCATCCCCGAACATGACCGGGACGATGGCGTGCTCCCCGTCCAGCAGGTCGAAGCCTTCCTCGCTCATGCGGGTCCGGAAGAGCGCAGCGTTCTCGAAGAGCTTCTCGCGCAGCTCGCCCGAGCCCTCCACCAGTTCCAGCGCCTTCAAGGTCGCCGCCACGATGGCAGGAGCCAGCGAGTTGGAGAACAAGTACGGGCGGGCCTTCTGGCGCAGCATCGCAACGATCTCGCCGCGGCCGGAGACATAGCCGCCCGAGGCGCCGCCCAGGGCCTTGCCGAAGGTGCCGGTGTAGATGTCCACGCGGTCAGAGACACCCGCGTGTTCCGGGGTTCCGGCGCCGGTGGCGCCCATGAAGCCCACGGCGTGCGAGTCGTCCACCATGACCAGCGCGTTGTACTGCTCGGCCAAGTCGCAGATGGCTTCCAGCGGGGCGATGTAGCCGTCCATGGAGAAGATTCCGTCGGTGACGATGATGGTGCGGCGGGCGCCGGCCCCGTCGTTCATGGCGGCCGCGGCCTTCAGCTGGACTTCCAGGTCTGCCATGTCCTGGTTGGCATAGCGGAAGCGCGCGGCCTTGGACAGGCGGATTCCGTCGATGATCGAGGCGTGGTTCAGCGCATCGGAGATGATCGCGTCCTGCGGGCCGAACAGCGACTCGAAGACGCCCCCGTTGGCGTCGAAGCAGCTGGAGAACAAGATGGTGTCTTCGGTGCCCAGGAACTTGGAGACGGCGGACTCCAGTTCCAGGTGCAGGTCCTGGGTGCCGCAGATGAAACGGACCGAAGCCATGCCGAATCCGCGCTCGTCCATGGCCTGTTTGGCGGCCTCGATGATGCGCGGGTCGTCGGCCAGCCCCAGGTAGTTGTTGGCGCAGAAGTTCAGCACCTTGCGGGCGTCCTGGCCCAGCGAGCCGGCCAGGATGGACGCGGACTGCGCCGAGTCGATGTGGCGTTCGGCCTTGAACAGGCCCGCGGTGCGCAGCTCATCCAGTTCCCCGGCAAGCTGTTCCTTGAGGTCGGTATACATTCCCAATTACTCCTTGTTGATCCGAGCGATTCTTAGCTGCTGAAGACTGTCCAGTCCAGCACGACCTTGCCTCCGTGGCCGCCACGGGCTGCCTCGAAGCCCTGCTGCCATTCGCTGGCCGGCAGGAAATCGGTGACGACCGAGGAGATGCGCTCGCGCATCAGCTCGGAGCTGGTGAGCATGGCGCTCATGGCATACCAGGTTTCGAACATTTCACGGCCGTAGATGCCGCGCAGGGTCAGCATGTGGGTCACGACCTTGCCCCAGTTGATGTCGATGGACTCGCTGGGCAGGCCGAGCATGCAGATCTTGCCGCCGTGGTTCATGTTCTCGATCATTTCCGGCAGCGCGGTCTTGTGTCCGGACATCTCCATGCCGTAGTCGAAGCCCTCGATCATGCCCAGCTCGCCCTGGGCGTCCTTGATGCGCTGCTTGGCGACGTTCACGGCCAGATCCACGCCCATGGTCTTGGCCAGGTCCAGGCGCTGCTCGGAGATGTCGGTGATGGCGATCTTGCGGGCGCCGATGTGGCGGGCCACAGCGGCGGCCATCAGGCCGATAGGCCCGGCGCCGGTGATCAGCACGTCCTCGCCGACCATTGGGAACTGCAGGGCGGTATGCACGGCGTTCCCGAAGGGGTCGAAGATGGCGCCCAGCAGAGGGGTGATGCGCTCGTCGCGATGCACGTAGACGTTGCTCTCCGGGATGGAGACGAACTCGGCGAAGGCTCCGTCGCGCTGCACGCCCACGGAGCTGACATTGATGCACATCTGCTTGCGTCCGGCCCGGCAGTTGCGGCACAGCCCGCACACCACGTGGCCTTCGCCGGAGACGCGGTCGCCGACCTTGACGTTGTGAACGAAGTCCCCGACCTCGACGACCTCGCCGTAGAATTCGTGGCCTGGAACCAGAGGGGTGTTGATCATGGCCTTGGCGGCCTCGTCGTAGGCTTCGATGTGCAGGTCGGTGCCGCAGATGCCGGTGGTCATGACGCGGATCTTGACGTCGTGGACGCCTACTTCCGGCTCCGGACGTTCAACGAGTTCCAAACCGGCGTGTGGTCCGGACTTGTACAAGGCTTTCATCAGGGATTCCTTTGATCAAGAAGCTGCGTCGTGGACACGAATTATGGGATCAGTTCAAGTGTCGCACCGTCCGGGCACGGATAACACCTTAGTTGATCATCGAAATACTGATCTGACGATTTAGTATTTACTTCATGGAATTACATCAGCTGAGGATCCTGCGCGAACTTGCCGATCTGGGGAGCGTCAATGCGGTGGCCAAAGCGCTGTATGTCTCCCCCTCGGCGGTTTCGCAGCATCTGGCCCAACTCCAGCGCAATTTCACCGCCCCGCTGACCATGAAGGACGGACGGCGCTTGGTGCTGACTGCTGAAGGCAGGCTGCTGGCATCCGCTGCGGCACACGTCGCCTCGACGCTCGCCGAAGCCTCGGCGAAGATCCAGACCCAGGACCAAGACCGACAGACGCCGGTCAAGGTCGCAGGTTTCCATTCCATCGGCCAGACGATCTTCGCTCCTCTGCTCAACTGGACCGAACGCGCCCTGCCGCCCCTGAGATTCTCCGACGAAGATGTCTCGCAGCAGGATTTCCCGGCGCTGACCTCCGCCTATGATCTCGTGCTGGCGCACCGCATGCCCCATACCGCGCCGTGGCCGCAGAACCACGTTGCAGTCATCCCGCTGGCTTTCGAGCCGCTGGACATCGCGCTGCACCGGGATCATCCGCTCGCAGAGCACGCGGAGCTCTCCCCCGAACAGGTCATCGGCGAGCGCTGGGTCGTTTCGCGTTCCGGGTACTCCCCTGCCGACGTTCTGGAAACCATCGCGGCCCTGGCCGGACGCGCACCGGTGGTAGAGCACCGGGTCAACGACTACGCCACCGCCGGGTCGCTGATCGAGACCAGCGGCTGCCTCGGGATCCTGCCGCGTTATACCGCGCGGAAATCCTTGGGTGGCGCGGTGACTTTACGACCAATTCAGGGCCTATCAGCAGGTCGACAAATCGACGTCTTGGTCCGGGCGGAACACCTCCATCGGGAGCCGGTCATGGATGTCGTGGAGGCGATCCGGCAGACCATCCGGGGGCTTGTCGGAGCTTAGCCGAACACGCCATGGCGGGCTTCCCCCGCAGTCTTGGAGTCAGCCAAAGTTGGGCCGTGTGACATGGGGAAATACGCGCACCATGCCACGTGTTTTTTCCCAGTCATTTAACACTCTCTAGTGCTTGTGGGGTCCGTGGTGCAGGCCCATAATGAAGCATCATATTAATGGCAGGGGCAGCCACTTATTTTTTGGGGGCGATTCGCATGAGTCTCCGAATGCGTGCCATCGGTCTGGCCACGGCGCTTAGTTGCGTTCTGTGTGGAATCGGCGCGAGCGCCACGGGAACTTCTGCGAATACCTCACCACCGGCGTTCCAAGACACCCAGATCACCGAAACTATTTCGCCAGCAGCCGTCAGCCTGCCGTCCGTCATGGTGACGCTCGACGAGCTGAATCTGCGCATGGGAAGCGGAGTCTCCTTCGGAATCCTCGCAACGATGCCCAAGGGTTCCGTTGTCTCCGTCCTGAGCCGGGCAAGCAACAGCTGGTACCAAGTCATCTACAAGAGCTATACAGGCTGGGCCAGCGGCAGGTACCTCAAGGCCACCACCCAGACCCTGCCGACGCAGCTCTACACCCAGGATGAACTCAACCTGCGTACCGGCAGCAACGCAACCTTTCCGATCGTCACCGAGATGCCGCGAGGAGCTCGGGTCGATGTATCTGCCCGTGCCAGCAGCGGCTGGTACAAGGTCACCTATCGGGGACGCACCGGATGGGCCAGCGGGTCGTATCTGAAGAAGACACCGCCTTCCACGTCGCAGGGCAAGGGACCCAACCGCGGACCTCGCGTGGTGCTGACCTTCGACGATTGCCCGCGCACCCTGGCGGCCCTCGACTCGGCCATCGGGTACGCAGCAAGCAATGACATGGGCCTGGTCCTCGCTCCGACCGGGGACTGCCTCTCCTCTTTCCGAAGCCGCTACGGCGTCGATTTGGCTGCCCGCGCCCGCGCCAAGGGCCAATGGGTCATCAATCATTCGGTGACGCACCGTGATTTGACCACGCTTTCCTGTGCCGGAGCGGAGCGCGAATTGCTGGGCACCGGCGTGCGCACCAATTGGGGCCGCCCGCCCTACGGTGCACTGGATACCGCGGCCCGGTGCGCTTATAGCAGCATCGGCATGAAGATCTGGACCTGGACCGTCGACACCCGTGACTGGCAGGTTCAGAACAAGGCGATCATCATTTCGCGTGCCTCCGCGGCACGGGCGGGCGACACTGTCCTGATGCACATGCGATGGCAGGGGTTCGCCCCGGATTCGCTGCGCCAGATCAAGTCGAACCTCGCAGCGCGCGGGCTCGGAGTCTGCCGTGCCTATCGCGGCACCAACGAGATCGGTGCGGTCGTCGCTACCCCGAGGATGCTCCCCGATTCGCTTCCGTGTTAGTCAATGCCCGTCCGCTGGACCGAATTAGGTCAACGAACGGGTCATGTAGTTGCTGTATGGGTCCTCGCCATAGGACCCAAACGGGGCGCAGGGCTCGAATCCGTTCACGGCATACAGCCTTCGCGCCGCAGCGAAAAACTCCGCAGACCCGGTTTCAAGCGAGATTCGCGTGATACCCCGCTTCGATGCATCCTCAATGGCGTGCGCCAGCATCCGCGATGCGTAACCTCGCCCGCGCACCCCGGGGTGGGTGCGCATGCTCTTGAGCTCCTCATGTCCCGGTTCCAAGGGTGCCAGCGCGCAGGTGGCCGCAAGCTGGTCTGCGGATTGCCCTACCCACAACCTGACGCCCGGACGCTTCAGCGCTTCGATGCCCCACGCATGCTGTGACTCCGGCGGAGACTGGGGTGCCAAGTCGGAGTGATGCGCGGCAAGGAACGCGGGCAGCCGGGGGTCGGTGAAATCTGCTCGCCGGATAATCATCGTCATGATGCATCACAGTAGCAATGGGACGTTGCGCGAAAATTTCCAACGCATGACGTCGAGAAATATGCACCCTGCACTTCTCGTCCCATCCAATCCGCCACGATTACTCCGGTGCGTGGGTGCACAGAAGCGAGGATTGGTTCCGCTGTACCTGGACGGAATCGCCACCGTGTTCGGCACCCATGGCATCGCTGCGACGCTGGGCATGCTGGCTGCCGTTGGGTCTGGTGCGCTGGCTGTTGCCTGCACCGTGGCGGTGTCTGGCGGCGCAACAATGATGTGTTCCACCGCGTTGGCTGTGGCTCTGACGCAGGACACCGAATAGCCCTCACCTGCTTCCGGGATTCCCGCCTGCCTAGATTATCGGCGGCGCGGAGGGTGCCGGGACGATTTTCAGCGCGTACAGTATTCGCATGAAAATTCTTGACCCCGTCACCCTGCGCGGTGCGCATGTCACCCTTGAACCGCTGTCTCTGGACCACCACGACGAACTGGTGCAGGCGGCCAGCGACGGCGAGCTGTGGAACCTCTGGTACACCTCGGTGCCGCGCCCCGATGACATGTGCAAAGAAATCCGCAGGCGTCTGACGCTGCAATCGGAAGGTTCCATGCTGGCGTTCACCACCCGGCTCAACGATCCCGATACCGGCCTGCCTGGCAGGATCATCGGCATGACCACCTACTGCGGCATCGACCTCGGGCTGCCCCGCGTGGAGATCGGCTACACCTGGAACGCGGCCAGCACCCACGGTTCCGGTGCCAATGCTGAAAGCAAGCGGCTGCTGTTGGGTTACGCCTTCGAAACGCTGGGCTGCGAGGTCGTGGTGTTCTGCACGCACTGGATGAATTTCCAGTCGCGCATGGCGATCACGCGCCTGGGCGCCAAGCAGGACGGGGTGTTGCGGGCCCATTCGCGGATGCCTGACGGGTCGCTGCGCGACACCGTGGTCTTCTCGATCCTAAAAGCCGAGTGGCCTCAGGTGCGCAACGAACTGGATCGACGTATCGCCGCCCATTCTTGAGGACTTACACCACTCGCTCCAGACCAGATCCGCCCGTTGCCGGGCCGGATACCTCTGGGCTCACGGGAAAACCTGTGCGTCTCATGCCGGCGAAACGACAAGGCTTCCGAGAACAAACTATTGTTGAAGACGTGACACCGAATGGCCGCGGGCTGAGTGCCGACTCTGTCACCAGCGGCACAGCACATTCCACGCTTTCAACCGGATGGGAACTCCACGCCTTGCTTCAAAAATTCTCTGCCGTCCTTTTCGACTGCGACGGGGTCCTGGTGGATTCCGAGCTCATCACCAACTCCGTTCTGCGAGGCATCCTGCAGGAAAACGGATGGGACATCAGCATGGAAGACAGTATCAAGATCTTCATCGGCAAGGCGCTGAAGGACCAGTGGGAACCGATCTACCAGCACACCGGCGTGCGCATCGACGACACCTGGATTGCCGGCTTCCGTGCCCGTCGCGACGAAGCGTTGCGTACGCAGCTGCGCGCGGTGGCAGGATCCACGCAGGCCGTGGCGGAAGTAGCCAGCGCCTACGGTTCGAAAATCGCCTGCGTCACCGGTGCCGACCGCGCCAAGGTGGAAATGCAGCTTGCGCTGACCGGGCTCGACAAGTATTTCGGAGACCGGGTGTTCAGCGGTTTGGAGTTCCCGCGCAGCAAGCCGGCCCCGGACGTCTACTTGGCCGCTGCCGAAGCGTTGGGCATCGATCCCCGCGGGGCACTGGTCATCGAGGACACCGTTACGGGTGTCACCGCCGGAGTTGGGGCCGGGGCGACGGTCTATGGCTACTCCTCCGGAGGCCCGACCAGCACCGATCCCGGGGCACTGCTTCAGGCCGGCGCCAGCACGATCTTCACCCACATGGACCAGCTGGCGGATCTGGCCATCGAGGCGAAGTAGCACGACGGGCCAAACGACCCCGCAGGGCTCGGTGAACCATCTGGTTCGCCGAGCCCTGAGTTCATTTTCGGACTACTTAACTGCTTCGGCCTGCTGGTCGGCCTCGAAGTAGCGCACCACGTTCTGGTCCTGGGAAGGGATTTGCAGCGTCTGCCCCTGATCGCGCAGCGAACGGGCGCCCAGATCCCCCACGGCCACTGCCGCGCGGGCGTTGTTGTCCAAGACCAGCGGTTGGGGCAGGGCTTCGAGCATGCGCTGCGCAGGGACCTGCGACCATCCGGCTCCCGCGTTCTCGACGATCAACCCCTGTTCCCGATCCACGATGCCGCCGGTAGCCACCCCGGTGCCCAAGACCGGGCGTCCGTCGGCATGGTCCGCAACCAGCTTCTGTGCCTGGGCGATCACCAGCTCAAAGGCCGTTGCCGCGGCCATCCCCGAGTGCGGGACGAGCACGGAGGCCTTGGCAACTCCGTCCAGCCCGGTCAGCACGATACCCGTGACTCGCGGGCCGAGGTGGATCCCCATAACCAAGTTCGAGTCGGTGTCAACGCTCAGAGGAACCCTCGGACGGCCCTGCCCCGCGGCGACCGGCGCAGATTCGCTGATCAGCCGATGTTCCAGGAGGCTGGCGGCAATGCTGGTCACCGAGGCGACGCTGATGCCGATGGCATCCGCGATGTCCTTGCGCGAGCGCCCGGGCGCCGCGAAGATCTCCTGGAGCACCGACGCGAAATTCCTGGCACGAGCCGGATCGATCTTGTGAGACATGTAGCGATGAACCTTTCGAAGGGCCAATTGCCCCATTTTGGTTAGCATTGCTTATTCTGTCACCAATGAAGTGTGCCTTGCGCATCAGGCAGGCCAGCTTGCCTCCCCGCCAACTAGTGAAAAGTCTCCCGGCAAGTCATCGATGTTCAGCGTAAAAGAAGCTCTAGGGTTTCCCTGCCGACAATGCCCAACGGATCCTGTTCGGCCAGGCCCGATGTCAGGATCGCATATCGCAGGGCCCATCCCCGCGCCCGCAGCCACAACGGACTGCCTTCAAGCACACCATAGTGGGCCATGAATGATTCTGTACCCGAGACGGTGAAATGCATCCACGCCGCACCAAGATCCGACGCCGGATCCCCGGTGCATAGATCCCCGAAATCAACCAGGGCTGCCAGTCGTATTTCCCGGCCGTGCTGTTTGATGATCGTGTTGTGGGGATGCGGATCACCGTGCAACCACAGCGGCGGTCCTTCATGCACCGGCGCTTCCACAGCTGCCCTCCACACTTCGACGGCGGCTGCCCGCTGTCCGGACGCCAATAAGGAGATTTCTCCACGCGTTTTAATGTCCAGTGTCTGCAATGGGCATCCACGATAGTCGCTGACGGGCCGGGGGTCCGTTGCCGGCTGGTGCAGTAGGCGGAAATAGGTTGCCATTTCCGGCGCGTATCCATCACGCAAGGGGCGTCCGATTCTCGCGGCACTCTGCCCCGGAACATATTTCACCACTGAAAACGTAAAAGGGTAGGCCGCGTTAGGCTGTCCCTCGAAGACTATGCTCGCTACGTCCTGCCCGGTTTCCCGGACGAGTTTTGGCAGCCATTGACGTTCGTTTCGCCCGGTGGCCTCGCCCATTTTTCGTCTCGGGAGTCGAATCAGCAGTTCATCGCCTAGTCTGTAAACCTCGTTATCCCAGCCGGTCGCTACGTAGGATAGATCCCATCCGGCCCATTGCGGTACCTGTTCCTGAAGTAATTCGCGGACAAGGCTACGAGTGATTGCTACTTCTGCGGCTGGCAGCCCGGGCACGGCTGCAGAGGCTTCGGTCATTGATCCATCCTAGGCGAACCGTCCGGGTAGACTGGGCGCGACGTTCAAAAATACGTAGTCCACTACCGGTTTATCCAAACCCTTTCACTGACTAGTATCGGTCCTCGCGTCTTCAACGAGCAGCTCCCTGGTTGTGATCACACACGAAGTCCGCTGGATCTCAGATTGTCCTTTGAGCCGGTTGTTCTCCCCTGTGTCATCGCACCAATCCAACTCATGTGGGTAGGCGACGACCTGAGCTACCCCAGGGGCGGCCTTCGCATCGATAGTGTAGCGATAGCTGAATTCGCCATCGTCCTTCATCGGTGCTGTGGTGTGCAGGATCCGTTCGCCGGTGGCATCGGTGATCTCCAATTCAATTTCTGCCTGCGCTCCATAGGCCGGGTTGCACAGGGCTGGCGGCGCTGCGATCACCACCTCGCTGCCCGCCGGGGCTGATGCCGGGCTGATAGTGAAGTGCGGGGGCATACACGAGGTGTCAGCTTGTCCCCCGGGACCCCATGCTGTGCCGCATCCGGTGATCCCCACCAGCATCGCGGCACCCAGCAGTGTCCGCCCGGCCCGTGCATACAGTGGACTCACCCCTTGTTGCCCGTTCATGCCCGAAGAATATCAGCAGAAGCGCTCGCCAGGGAGGGCGACAACGAAGCCTGGTGTGCCATGCTCAGCTGCGGGTCGTCCGGACGATCCAGCTGCTGATGGTCGCCGGGCGTCTGATCTTCAAGGTGGTTGATGCCCCTGTTGAAAATCAGCGACGACGTCCTGTAGTTCAAAGGTTGCAGTCTCGACGGATTCCCAGTCGACTCGAATCATGGCAAAGGCTATCGATGCAGGAAACTGTCCGACATCAGTTGGCCAGCCCTAGTGACAGCGAGCTTGCGTGACGACGACGGCAGGTACGGAGGTCTTGCGCATGGCAACGTCGTTGTCCCGAGGCTGTCCCTCGACGCGGATCACTTCTGGCACTTCGGTAGAGACGTTGTCGGCAAGCACCTGCAGAACTACAGTTCCATGCCCAGCCCGCAGCATCCTGCAGCGGGCCCCAGATCGACCAGCGGTCCATGATCACTCAACTCTTCAATACTCGCTACCACGAAACAGTGGATCCCCGTCGCAGATCCAGTATCCCTGCGACGACGAGTTCCAGACCCAGCCATGGTGCACGAGTCTGGCGGCTTCCTCCGCGGACCGATGGCTACTCACGCGGGCTGGGTAGCTGCTCGATTTAATGAATTCAGAGGCATCGTTCTCGGTCAGATGATCAAAACTCATCAACACGGCGCAATTCTGTTTTCGCGGCAAAGCCGAATCGCAGTTTCCCGATATTTTCTGTCCGATCAGACAGTAGATACCGGGTTGCCGGTTTCTGCTTCCGTGGTCAATGAAATGATGGAACTGGCTCAAAACTACAGCAAGGAATCGAACTTCATCATGACAATGTCCATCGTTCGCTATGCAGATTTATCGCCGCAATTATGGAAGAACGGCAAGGGTGTTACGCGCACGCTCTTCAGCGACGACCTCGCGAACGGCGGCGACTGGACGTGGAAGATCAGCATTGCCGAAATTACCGGTACCCAGCCCTACAGTCGGTACCCGGGAATTCGACGCAGCCAGGTGGCGCTGGGTCCTGGCGCCGTCGATTTGGTCGTCAACAACCGCCAGATAGACCTGCCGGTAGAAGGCATCATCGTTTTCGAAGGCGAGGACGAGGTTGAGGCAACTCCGCGCAGCGAAGGATTCCTCGACCTGAACGTCATGGCACTTAGGGAGAACTGGGACCCGCAGGCATTGATCCTAGATTCAGCGGTCATTGAACCGAGCGCTGAAGTTCTCCAGATGCTCATTGCCCTGCATGATCACTGCACGGTCAATGGAGAACAGCTTGCCTACTTGGATGCCGTGAAACTTGTGCCCGGTTCCCCCGCTACAGCCACCGGCAAGTTCGTGCTCGCCTCGCTGGCACCCCAGTCCTGAGTTTTCTCTGCCCAACTATCGGCCCAGCGGTTTCGCTCTTTCCCGCGGTGCTTCTTCTACGCTGCCTCCCGCCCGGCAATCGGAAAAGACAGTTTGATTCAGCGACACCGTGCGCAGCTGTTGCCAGTCGAGCGTGTTCCTCATGGTGGGCAGGTTTAGTTGCCACCTAGCCGCCTGATCCCAAGCGGACCAGCCAGCATAGATCCTTTAGCTACCGTAGCGTCGCGAAATCACAGAAGTGGCGATCTACCCACAGTCCCACGATGGCCTTCCGCGCTACTGCGACTGAGCGTAATGTAACTACTGTAGGTACTTCGATCGGGGGTCAGAATGAACACAACATTTACCAGCCGAGAATTCAATCAAGACGTCTCTGCTGCAAAGAAAGCGGCTTTGCATGGTCCCGTGACCATTACTGATCATGGGCGCCCTTCGCACGTTTTGCTCAGCGTCGAGGACTACGACAAACTGCTGGGCTCAGACAGGAAACTTGGCGATATCCTCTGGAGCGGTCAGAACACTGAAATTGAGCTCGAAATTTCAGAACGTTCGGTGTCACGACCGCCGGTTGAGCTATGAACTATCTTCTCGACACGAACATTCTGAGCGACGCACGGCGGCGTAGTTCGCCGGCACTGAACAACTGGCTTTCCCAGCAAAGGATATCCGAGCTGGCGATTAGCGTTATCACTATTTTCGAACTTGAAAAAGGAGTTCAAAGGCTCGAACGCCGAGACAACGTTCAAGGTCGCTTGCTTCGAGAATGGCTTGAACACAGTGTTCGAACGACGTTCTCTCGCAAAATTCATCCGGTTACCGAGGAAATTGCAACAGTGGCGGCCGGCCTGCACGTGCCAGATCCAATGCCCGAAATGGATGCCCTGATTGCTGCGACTGCGCTTGTGCACGGGATGACTCTCGTAACGCGAAATACAAAAGATTTTAACCAGATTAGCGTCAGATTGCTCAACCCTCATGAACTTTGAGGGCTAGCGACGCCTGGATCTTCAATTTCCACGGCATCAGCTCCAGCTACCCGTTGTGCATAGTTGTCGCAGGACCAGGCAGGACAATCGCACCGCCATTCTGGACAACACCCAATACCAACGCGGCCGCTGTCCGTCCCTCGGTACCAACTTGCCGTCGAGAACCACCTTTAAGCACCGATGGCCCGCACTTCAAGAGTGCGGGCCATCGGACGTTGGTGAAGCTCGGGCTAGAGTCCCAGCTTCTCCATCACGATCTCGCGGACGCGACCGGCGTCGGCCTGGCCGCGGGTGGCCTTCATGACCGGGCCCATCAGCGCACCGATGGCCTGCATCTTGCCGCCCTTGATCTTCTCGACCACGTCAGGCATGGCGGCCATGGCGTCATCCACGGCCTTGCCCAGCGCATCGTCGTCATTCACGACGGCCAGCGAGCGCTTCTCGACGATATCCGTCGGGGAGCCCTCCCCTTCCAGCACGAATTCGAGCACCTGGCGGGCGATCTTGTCATTGATCTTCTTCGCTTCGATCAGCGAGTTCAGCTCAACGATGGTCTGCGGCGTAACACCCAGATCTGCGATCTCCTTGTCGGAGGCCTTGGCCAGACGGGCGATCTCGCCCATCCACCACTTGCGGGCCACGGCGGCGGAGGTGCCCGCGGCAATGGTCGCTTCGATCTCGTCCAGTACCCCGGCGTTCACCACGTCGCGGAATTCCTTGTCCGCGTAGCCCCAGTCGGCCTTCAAGCGCTTGCGGCGGTCTGCCGGCGGCTCGGGCAGGCGGGAACGCAGTTCCTCCACCCATTCGGCGGTGGTGATGATCGGCACCAGGTCAGGCTCCGGGAAGTAGCGGTAGTCATCCGCGTCCGACTTCGGGCGGCCCGAGGTGGTGGAGCGGGTGTCCTCATGCCAGTGGCGGGTTTCCTGGACGATCTTCGCCCCGGAATCCAGCACCGCTGCGTGGCGCTCGATCTCGAAACGCACCGCGTGCTCCACGGCACGCAAGCTGTTCACGTTCTTGGTCTCGGTACGGGTGCCGAACTTCTGTGCGTCCTTCGGCATCAGCGAAACGTTGGCGTCGCAGCGCACGTTGCCGCGTTCCATCTTCGCGTCCGAGACACCCAGGTTCTTCACGATCTCGCGAACCGCCGCCACATAGGCGCGGGCCAGCTCCGGGGCGCGCTTGCCGGCGCCCACGATTGGCTTGGTCACGATCTCCACCAGCGGCACGCCGGCGCGGTTGTAGTCGACCAGCGAGTAGTCGGCGCCCTGGATGCGTCCGGCGGCGCCGCCCATGTGGGTCAGCTTGCCGGCGTCCTCCTCCATGTGGGCGCGCTCGATCTCCACGCGGAAGACCTCGCCGTCCTCCAGCTCGATGTCCAGCCAGCCGTCAAAGGCGATCGGATCATCGTACTGGGAAGTCTGGAAGTTCTTCGGGGTGTCCGGGTAGAAGTAGTTCTTGCGGGCGAAGCCGCACTTTTCGGCGATCTGGCAGTTCAGCGCCAGGCCGATCAGGATGGAGTACTCCACTGCGGTCTTGTTGACCACCGGCAGTACGCCGGGCAGGCCCAAGTCCACCGGGGTGACGTTGGTGTTCGGGTCGTCGCCGAAGGCGTTCGGGGCGTCGGAGAACATCTTGGTTTTGGTGTTCAGCTCAACGTGGACCTCGAAGCCGAGCACCGGATCGTAGCGATCCAGGGCCTCGTCGAAATCGACTAGTTCATCGGTGTAGTTGCTCATGATTCCCTAGGCCTCCTGCGCGATCGAAGCGGTGTCAATGGCCGGTGCCTGCGAGATCAGGGTGCGCCCCCACTGCTTTTCAAGCAGCGTCTCCAGTGCGGCGCCGGCGCGGTACAGACGGGCATCCTCGTACGCCGGAGCCAGGAACTGGATGCCCACCGGCAGGCCCTCGGACAGGCCGCCGGGCACGGTGATGCCCGGGACGCCGGCGAGGTTTGCCGGGATGGTGGCCACGTCGTTGAGGTACATGGCGACCGGGTCGTTGTCGTTCGCGCCGAGCTCGAAGGCCACGGTCGGAGCGGTCGGGGAGATCAGCACGTCGGCCTGCTCGAACGCGGCGTCGAAGTCGCGCTGGATCAGGGTGCGGACCTTCTGGGCCGAACCGTAGTAGGCGTCGTAGTAGCCTGCCGACAGGGCGTAGGTGCCCAGGATGATGCGGCGCTTGACCTCGTCGCCGAAGCCGGCGGCGCGGGTGGCGGCCATGACGCGCTCAATGGTGAGCGGGCCCTCGGTCGGCAGTACACGCTGGCCGAAGCGCACGCCGTCGAATTTGGCCAGGTTCGAGGAGACCTCGGAAGGCATGATCAGGTAATAGGCGCCCAGCGCGTACTTGAAGTTCGGGCAGGACACCTCCACGATTTCCGCGCCGGCGTTCTTGAGCAGTTCAAGGGACTCGTTGAAGCGCGCCTGCACGCCCTCCTGGTAGCCCTCTCCCTGCAGTTCCTTGATGACGCCCACGCGCACGCCGGTCAGGTCGCCGGCGGCGCCGGTCTGCGCGGCGGCCACCAGGCCTTCGAGGTCCTGCGGCAGCGAGGTGGAGTCCTTCGGGTCGTGCCCGCCGATCAGTTCCTGCAGCAGTGCCGAGTCGAGCACGGTGCGGGACACCGGGCCGATCTGGTCCAGCGAGGAGGCCATGGCGATGGCGCCGTAGCGCGAGACCGCGCCATAGGTCGGCTTCACGCCCACGGTGCCGGTGACGGCGCCCGGCTGGCGGATGGAACCGCCGGTGTCGGTGCCCAGGGCCAGCGGAGCCTCGAAGGCGGCCACTGCCGCGGCCGAGCCGCCGCCGGAACCGCCCGGGATGCGGCCCAGGTCCCAAGGGTTGCGGGTCACGCCGTAGGCCGAGTGCTCGGTGGAGGATCCCATCGCGAACTCGTCCAAGTTGGTCTTGCCCAGCATCGGGAGCTTGGCGGCGCGGATCTTCTCGATCACGGTCGCGTCGTACGGGCTCATCCAGCCATCGAGCATCTTCGATGCCGCGGTGGTGGGCTGTCCCTTGGTGACGATCAGGTCCTTGATGGCGATCGGCACGCCGGCCAGCGGGTGCAGCGCTTCGGCCTCGGCGCCGCCGGCGGCGCGGATGGCGTCGACCTCGGCGGCCACGGCGAGCGCTTCCTCAGCGTTCACGTGCAGGAAGGCGTTCAGGGTGCCGTCGACCTCGGCGATGCGGTCCAGGTGCGCCTGGACGGCTTCCACGGAGGTCACTTCGCCAGCACGCAGCTTGGCGGCCAGTTCTGCGGCAGAGAGCTTAATCAGTTCGTTCACGTGGATTATTCACCATCCAAAATTGCCGGGACCTTGAAGCGGTCCGAGTCCGAATCCGGCGCGTTGAGCAGCACTTCGTCAATGCTCAGCGTCTGGCCCACCACGTCCTCGCGCAGGACGTTGGTCAGCGGGATCGGGTGGCTGGTTGCTGGAATGTCGGAGGAGGCGACTTCGCTGACAGACGCGATGGCACCGACGATTGCGTCGAGCTCACCGGTCATCTTGTCCAGCTCTGCGTCGCTCATCTCGATGTGGGCCAACTGTGCCAGGTGCACAAGGTCCTCACGGCTGATGGCAGACATATATCTCCCTAGAATGGGCGGATGGGTTTCATAGACAAGTCTATCCCGTGCCGGACTGCCATCAGGCCGTAATGTGGCGCATCAGCTACGCTGTGCGCAATACCAAACCGGTCAGGTCCTGCCCCAGGGCGTTCTCCCAATATCCCACGACCCCGGACCGGGTGCCGGCCGAGCGCACCGGGCGTCGGATGATCTGCAGCTTCTTTCCAACGGCGTCCTTGGTCAGGATCACACGCGGTTCATCCGCGAAGGATTCGGTATGGTGCTGCGCGACGGCCTTGCCTTCGGCGAACGCCTGCAACCGCGCCGTGAAGACCGGGTCGCCTTCGGCGTCATAGATGTAGCGCTTGCCCAGAATTCCATGCTCGCTGGTCCCCAGCAGGTACTTCTGGGCCCCAGACAACGGTGCGTCCCGGTAGGTCAGCGGGACGTGGTAGATGACGTCGCTCAGATCGGCGTTATCAGCATAAAGACGGAACTCGATGCCGACCTCCCCTGCAGGGTCTTCCAGCCGGAAGCCGCCGACGTGCTTGAGCTGCGGCTTCTTCTTGCCGGTGAAGAAATCCTGGCGGACCAGCCAGTCTTCAACCAGTTCGTTTTTGCTCGGCTTCATCGTCGTGTTGTAGATGATTCCCATGCGCATCGACTTTCAGGTGGGTTGTTTTGGCACAAGTACTGCACCAAATGATCAGGAGCCAGGACGTTTATGCCTAGCATAGACGGCATGGAAACTAACTGCGAGTGGACCACCGGGCAGCAAGCCCAGGACTATGGGACAACGCTGCTTGAAGACGATGCAGTGGTGCTTCGCGAGTCCGAACCGGAGGACTTCGCGGTGCTGGCACCGTGGTGGAACGATCCGCGGTGGGCCGTGTTGCAGCAAAGGGTCATCAAGCCCCGCCCATCCCAGCATCTGGCCGACATGTTCGCGTCCTGGTGCGTTAATCGGCCGGAGAGCGGCAAGGCAGGCTTCAGCATTTTCGAGAAAGCCACCGGTTCCCTGGTGGGTCATGTGACGTTGTACGGCGGCACGCTCCCCCATCGCGCCGCCGACCTGTCCATCATGATCGGCCCGGAATACGTGGACAAGGGATTGGGAACCCGCGCGGTGAAACTCATGTGCGGTTATGGTTTCAAGGAACTGGGTCTGCACTGCGTCGCCCTGAAGGTCGCTGCGTTCAACTCGCGCGCCATTCGTGCCTACGAAAAGGCTGGTTTCAGTGTCGAGGGCAGGGAACGGGACGCGTATTTCCATGACGGAAGATTCCACGACGCGCTCGTCATGGGATTCCTGGATCGCGAGTACTTCGCCAGCTGACGCCGTATTCCTGGCCGGTTGTACAGTTCGAAGGTGCACAGATAGGCTACTGGCAAGCAACCGAAGCTGTCCGTGGCTGCACAAGGATATCTGCGGTCTGACTTGAATTATCATTCATACTCACCGGCGGCTAAAGCCGCAGTCAAGCGGTAGACCGACAAGGAGTAAATAGATGAAGCAAGGCCGCATCGCAGCGTTGGCAGCTTGCCTGTCCTTGGGACTTGTCTCCTGTACGAGCCCTGGTCTGCCGCAAGGGGAGGAAATCCCGACACCAACACCCACCACTTCTTGCGATCGACCGTATGTGGTGAGTGCGGGGCAGTCCGAAGGAAAACCCCAATTCATCCGGGTCGACAGGTTCTACGATCAGGATCTGGGCAAAACAGTGCTCAATCAGGAAGTTGCATCTTCCGTCGCGTGGACCCCGCTGCCCGCATGGGACAACCTTGATGCAGTTGTCACTGCAGTGAATGCCGTTTCTCCTGACAGGCTCGAAGAACTGCCCTTCCCCCGCGCCGGCGAATTTGATTCGCTGCTCGCCAATTCCGATCGATCTGCCGGCAATTTGGTGTACCTCGCCGCGACACCGCTGACCCATGAATTCAGCGTCCAATGCCAGAATGAGCCGGAAAACCGGTACAAGCTGGAATTCTCGACGTGGATCGATCCCGACTCGGGAGTTCTGGACTGTGCCTTGACCCTGGATGCGAAAGCCCCGGATGCGGCGCGCAAGGCGTACGGGGCCTACTGCCAAGAGGCGTAAACCGCAATCAGAAACTGCCCTCCAGAAATTCCTGGAGGGCAGCCTGAACCTGATGCCTACTGTGCAGCCTTGAGCATGTCCTTCACCAGCGGGCCTGCGGTCTGCGCTCCGCCGTTGCCGTCTTCGACGAATGCGGCAATGGCGATGTCGCCCTGGGCGGCAATGGCCCAGGCGTGGGCGTTGCGCTCGCTGTCGTATTCGGCGGTGCCGCTCTTGCCGATGATCTTCCCGGTGCCGGTGCCCTTCAGGTCCTTGAGCGTTCCATGGTCGACGACGGCGGCCATCATCGTGGCCAGCTCGCTGGCTTCCTCCTCGGTGAGCTTGGACTTCGCGGCTTCAGGCGCCTTGGGTTCCGGTGAGATCACCAGCTTGGGCGACACGGTTTGTTTGGCTTGGACGGAGGCTGCGACAGTTGCCATGCCCAGCGGCGAGGCTTCCACCACGCCCTGGCCGATCATGTTCGCCGCCTGTTCGGTTCCGGTGGAATCGGTGGGCACCGAGCCGAGGACCGCGCCGACTCCGGTGCCGTCCTCGCCGGTCAGACCCAGGGCCGCCGCGGCCTCGGCCAGCTTGGCGCCGCCGATCTTTTCGCCTTCGTCGACGAAAACCGTGTTGCAGGACTGGGCGATGGCCTCGGACAGCGGGATATTTCCCAGGGCCGATGCCGGGTAGCCGTCGAAGTTCTTGAAGGTCTTGCCGTCAATCACGGTGGTGGCCTTGCAGTCGAATTTGGTGCTGGCGCTCGCCCCGTCACGGAGCATTGCCAAGGCGCTGACCACCTTGAAAGAGGAACCCGGGGCATATTTGCCCTGCAGCGAGGTGTTCAGTCCTGAGGACACCGGACCGGAGGATGCGGCAAGCACCGCTCCGTCGGACGGGCGGATCACCACGATGGCCGAGTTGGATTCGGCGTCTTCCAGTAGATCATCCGCTTCCTTCTGCAGGTCCTGGTCCAGGGTCAGCTGCACGTCCTTGCCGTCCACCGGGTCGCTGGAGAACAACTCGGACTGGGCTTCCTTCGCGGCGTTGTAGCGGGAGATGGTTACCCCTGAGGTGCCCGAGAGGGTGTCGTTGTAGGTTGCCTGCAAGCCGGAGAGGCCCACCTGGTCCCCTGCATGGATCTTGCCGTCGGACTTCTCGATGATTTCCGCGGTGGCTTCGCCGACCGAGCCGAGCAGCGGCCGCGCAAAGGAGCGGGTCGGCGCGAGCGGGATCTGGTCGGCTTGGCCGACGGCTCCCGGGATCTTGGCGATCTGCTCGTCGGTGACCTCGCGGGTTGCGTCATCGCGCAGGACGATTGCCTGCACCCATGCTTTCTCGCCGGCGGCCTTGACCTTGGCCACGAAGGCGTCTTCGTCGATGTTCACGAGCTTGGCCAGCGCCTTTGCCGAGGATGCCCATTCGTCGCTGGTTGCGCGGGTCTTGTCGATGCCGACATTGATCACCGGGCGTTCGGTGACGATATTCTTGTCTTCCCCGTCGGTGATGTTGCCCCGGACGCCTGCTTCGAAGCTGGCCGCCAGGAAGTCGCCTTCGGCCATGTCCGGAGCAAGGATCGACGGGTCGAAGCGCAGCTGCCAGGTCTTGCCCTCGGCGTCGTATTGCCAGATTGCCTGGGTCTGGTAGCTCAGATCCGTCTCGGTCGCATCCACGTCCCAGACGGTCTGGATGGTAGCAGTGGCGGTGGTGACCCCGTCCTGCTTCTGCTCGTCGGTGGCCACCGAGCTGACGGTGCTGGTGCGCTTGATGTCCTCGAGTTTGCCGAAAGCGGTGTCCAGCGTTGCCGCGGCCGCGGCCGCATCAGAGTTGCTGAATGCGATGCCGGAGAAGTCTCCGGAGTTCAGCGCGGCGGCCAGTGCGTCTGCCGACGGAGCCGGGTCTGCGGGGGCTGAACTACAGGCGCTCAGGGTGCCTGCAACAAGACTCGCAACTGACAGGGCAATGACTTTTCGGCGAAGTGCACTCATGGCGCCATTCTATGACCCGGCGCCGAGAACCAACAATGACGTGACCGTTAACCGAGATCCATGGTGTAAACGACCAGCAAGATCTCAGTATTGGGCACGTACCAGTCGCGCTGCGGGCAGTGCACAAATCCCAGGGATTCATAGAGGGCCCGGGCTGCGGTCCAGTTTCCTCCGGTGGTCAGCGAGACCGTGTGCACACCCGGAAGCTGCCGTGCACGCTCAATTGCGGCGAGCACCATGGCCTTCCCGGCACCTGAACGCTGCACCGCGGGATCCACGCTGAGCATGCGGATCTCCAGCTCGCCTGCGCGGGCGATGTCGGCATAGTCGCTGCCGAAGGGAACCAGCGTCATCGAGGCGATCACCGCACCCTCGCGACGGGCAACGTAGACCTCCGCCTTGGCCGCGCGGTCCGCAACCCTGCGGACGAACTGCATGTACTCGTGTTGGGGGTCGTCGAAGTGCCCAGCCGCCAGGTAGGCGTCAACGGTAATGTCGCCGACTCGCTCAAAGTCGGCTGGCGCGGCCGGTTCGATAACCAGACCGTCGCAGGTCACGCGAAATTCATCAATCAAAGACATGGTTCGTTAATAGTGCCACCGTTCGACTACCGGATCCCACCACGGTGGGAGCCGGAATAATCATCCATGCATTCAAAAGTTATGATTTCCGTGATCGACTTCAATGGATTCGCGATATTCCAGCGATTTAGCAGGTCAAATAGCCTTTATCAGTTCTTGATCTGGTGATCGACACCACTTTCCGGAGCGCTGGGCGATCTTTTGCCGCGAAAAACTACTTACCAAATGTTTGTTAGTAAAGTTAACTAACAGTCATGACTTCGACCACAGGCAACCGCAGCACCATGTCCCGGCGCACCGCTTCACTGCCGTCGCACGGACGCGAGCTCAACCTCGCCTTGCTGTTGCAGCACCTGTATGCGCAGGGACCGATGAGCCGCGCGGACCTCTCCCGTTCCAGCGGCCTGACCCGCGTGACCATTTCGGATCTGGTGGTCGAACTGATTTCCCGCGGCCACGTGATCGAAGTCGGCACCTCCAGCGCCAGCCGCCCGGGCAAGCCGAGCATCCTGCTGGACATCAACCGCCAGGGCCTGCAGATCATCGGCGTCGACCTCGCAGACTCGGCCGTGATGCGCGCCGCCGTCATGGACCTCAACGGCAACGTGCTGACCCGCGTGGAGCTGGAAACCACCGATGAGAAGGGCGAGGCAGCCTCGGCCCAAGTCATCGAGCTGACCGCGCGCGCCGTGCAGGCAGCCACCGAACGCATCATCGGCATCGGCGTGGGAACCCCGGGCATTGTCACCGACGACGGATGCATCCTCACCGCACCGAACTTCGGATGGACAGACCTCGACCTGCGCCAGCAGGTCTGCGAACATTTCAATCTCCCCACCCACGTGGTCAACGACGCCGACGGCGCCGTCATGGGCGAGCACACCTTCGGCAGCGGCAGCGCCCATATGATGCTGGTCAAGCTCGGCCGCGGCGTCGGCTGCGGAACCATCGTCAACGGCACCCGGGTCCGCGGCGCGAATGCTGCCTCCGGGGAACTCGGCCACGTCATCGTGGGCACCGACCAGGGGCCTGAATGCGTCTGCGGGAAACACGGCTGCGTGGAAACCTGGGCGTCCATCCCTTCCATCCGCCGCGCGCTGGCCCAGCGTCCGGAAGGCGTAGCGGAAGCCGACCACCACAGCTCGGTCATGGCCCAGGCCGGTGAACGCCTGGGCATCGTGCTGGCCCCCATTGTCTCGGTACTCGACGTGCAGGACCTGGTGCTGGCCGGGCCGGCCCGCTATGTCGACGACAAGCTGCTCGCCGCGGTGCGTGAGACCATCAGCGCCCGGACCAACACCTCGCAGCGCCCCAATTTCACGGTTCAGCTCTCTCGGAACCCCGACGACATCGTGCTCCGCGGTGCGGCCGTGAACGTGCTGTTCAACGAGCTGGGGGTGGCCTGAGCAATCGACACCCGCCAGTTCTGCACGACATGCTCTACCCAAATCACTCGCAACATGCATTCCCGAAAGGAACCATCAACGTGAAGAAGACACTGCTGTCTCTTGCCGCGACCGTGGCAGCTTCCGTAGCCCTCACCGCCTGCGCCGGCGGTTCGGGCACCCCGGCCCCGTCCTCCGACGCCCCGCTGGACAAGGAGGCCAACGCCGGCAAGTCCATCACCCTCTGGCTGGCCGGCGGCGACACCCCCGACGAACTGCGCACCTACCTGAAGGACACCTTCAAGGAGAACACCGGCGCGACCTTGAAGATCGAGGAGCAGGGCTGGGGCGACCTGGTCACCAAGATGACCACCGCGCTGCCGGATGCGAACAACACCCCGGACGTCGTGGAAATGGGCAACACCCAGTCCCCGACCTTCACCAACATCGGCGCGTTCCTCGACCTGAGCGACCTGTATGAAGAGCTCGGCGGCGCCGACCTGATCCCGTCCTTCGTCGAGGCCGGCAGCGTCGACGGCGCGAAGTTCACCCTTCCGTACTACGCCGGCTCGCGCTACATGTTCAACCGCAAGGACCTCTGGGAAGAAGCCGGCGTGGAAACCCCGAAGACCCTGGATGAGTTCAACACCGCGGTGAAGACCATCACCGAGAAGAACCCGCGCGACATCAAGAACTTCTCCGGCTTCTTCCTGGGCGGCCAGGATTGGCGCAACGGCGTCTCCTGGATCTTCGCCAACGGCGGCGACCTGGCCAAGAAGGACGGCGACCAGTGGGTCTCCACCCTGGCCGACGAGAACACCCTCAAGGGCCTGGAACAGCTGCAGGACCTGTACAAGAACGCGTCCAAGGCTCCTTCCGACGCGAAGGACGTCACCCCGTGGCTGTACATCAACGACGCGGACCAGATCCTGGACGAAGCGGGCAAGCCGACCGGCAAGACCTCCCTGGCCGCCGCGACCATCATGGCGCCGAACTGGGCCCGCTGGTCCATTGGCGACCTGACCAAGGTGGACGGCAAGGACGCGCGCGAATGGAACGACGAGACCTTCGGCATCTTCGCCCTGCCGGGCAACGACGGCAACCCGGCACCGGTGCTCGCCGGCGGCTCGAACATCGGCATCTCGGCCAAGAGCCAGAACCCCGAACTGGCCAAGGAACTGATGCGCGTCATCTTCTCCGAGGAATACCAGAACATGCTGGGCAAGAACGGCCTGGGGCCAGCCAACCTGAAGTATTCCTCCTCGCTGGGTGACGACCAGTTCGCCACCACCACCATCGAGGCCATGAAGAACTCCAAGCTGACCCCTGCCGCTCCGGGCTGGGCCGCTGTGGAAACCAACCTCGTGCTGGAAGAATTCTTCGGCAAGATCGAATCCGCAACGGATCTGAAGGCGCTGGCTGAGGAATACGACGCCAAGATCACCCCGATGCTGAACCTGAAGTAAGAGTTCACCACCGGGCCCGCTGATGGCCGGAGCACCCTCGTGCTCCGGCCATCGGCTCGCCACCGACCTGAACTTCGTCACCACCCTTGCAAGGAACTCCGTCATGACAACCCAGCTCTCCACGCCGAACCCGGCGAAGGACCGGGACCGGCCCGACGCCGTGCGCCCGTCCAAGCCGCCGCGTTCCCGCGCCCGGCTGCTGATCCTTCCCACGATCGTGCTGCTCGTGCTCGCCCTGGGCTACCCCGTGGGCTGGCAGCTGGTCACCAGCTTCCAGGAATTCGGCCTCAAGCAGCAGTTCGGCCAGGCCCCCGAATTCGTCGGATTCGCCAACTACGTCGAGTTGCTCAGCGACGCGAACTTCTGGGTGGTGCTCGGGCGTTCCCTGCTCTTCTGCCTGCTCGCCGCCTCCTTCACCGTGCTGCTCGGTTTCCTGCTGGCGCTGCTGATGAAGCGCGTGCACAAGTCAGTGCGCCTGATCCTGCAGATCGCCTTGCTGCTGGCCTGGGCCATGCCGGTGGTCGCCTCCATGACCGTCTGGGTCTGGCTGGTCGACTGGCGCCGCGGCCTGCTGAACTGGGTGCTGGTCAAGCTCGGAGTGGACGCCCAGGGACACAATTGGCTGGCCGACCCCGTGACCTTCTTCATCACCGCGCTGGTCATCGTCGTCTGGGCCTCGGTGCCATTCGTGGCGCTGAGCATCTTCGCCGGGCTGACCCAGATCTCCGAGGAGATGCTGGAGGCGGCGGCCATGGACGGGGCCACCGGCTGGCAGCGCACCCGCCACATCATCCTTCCCGTCATCGCCCCGGTGCTCTCCATCGTGATGCTGCTCCAGCTGATCTGGGACCTGCGCGTCTTTACGCAGATCAAGCTGCTGCAGGATGCCGGCGGCGTCGCCAATGAGACCCACCTGCTCGGCACCTACATCTACCAGGCCGGCGTCGGCTCGGGATCCTTCGGCATTGCCAGTGCCGTGTCGATCCTGATGCTGCTGATCACCGTCGGGATCAGCTGGTACTACGTCCGCTCGCTGATGAAGGAAGAACACTGATGCGCACGAAGATCACCACCTACATCTCCGGGGCCATCGCCCTGGCGGCGGCCCTGATCTGGGCCTTCCCGGTGTACTGGATGCTGAATTCCTCCCTGCTTCCGAACACCACGCTGCAGTCCACCACCCCGCAGTTCCTTCCCGTCGGCGGCTCCTTCGACAACTTCGCAGCGGTGCTCTCCGACGGCGCGTTCGTCCAGGCGCTCGGCGTCTCGCTGGCCGTCACCCTGGCTACCGTGGGCATCTGCCTGATCGTGGCATTCCTCGGCGCGCTGGCCATCAGCCGTTTCCGCTTCCGCGGCCGAAAGTCCTTCATTCTGGCCCTGTTGCTGATCCAGATGCTGCCGGCCGAAGGCATGTTCATCGCGCAGTACAAGATGATGTCCAGCGTCAACATGCTCAACTCCGTGCTGGGCCTGACCGTGCTCTATGCGGCGGCCGTGGTCCCGTTCACCATCTGGATGCTGCGCGGCTTCGTGGCAGGCGTGCCGGTGGAGCTGGAAGAAGCCGCCATGGTGGACGGCCTGTCCCGCACCAAGGCATTCCTGAGAATCACTTTTCCGTTGCTGGCCCCCGGCCTGGTCGCCTCCGGCGTCTACGCCTTCCTGCAGGCCTGGAACGAATTCACCGTGGCACTGGTGGTCATGACCGAAGACCAGGCCAAGACGCTGCCGCTGTGGCTGCGTTCATTCATCCAGGCTTCGGCCACCCGTGAAACCGACTGGGGCATGGTCATGGCGGCCTCCACCCTGGTTGCCGTACCCGTCATCATTTTCTTCCTGCTGGTCCAGTCCCGGATGTCCTCCGGCCTGGTCGGCGGCGCTGTGAAGGGATAACACCATGGAAAACCACCACGACGACCAGGCGCTGCGTTCCCTGGCTCGCGCCGTGCTCATGCCGGGGTTCATCGGCACCACACTCCCCGGATGGGTTGCCGAAGAACTCGAAGCCGGGCTCGGATCGCTGTGCATCTACGGCGGCAATATCCAGGACACCGGGCAGCTGGCCGCGCTCATGAGCCAGATCCGCCAGGCGTCCCCCGGGGCCATTCTGGCACTGGATGAGGAAGGCGGAGACGTCACCCGGCTGCACTACCGCGACGGCTCCAACCAGCCGGGCAACGCGGTGCTGGGGCGAATGGACGACCCGCAGCTCACCCGCGCCAGTGCCCGGGCCATCGCCCGCGAAATGCGTTCCTACGGCTTCAACCTGAATTTGGCCCCGGACGCGGACGTGAATACCAATGCGCAGAATCCGGTCATCGGGGTGCGCTCCTTCGGGATCAGCCCGCGCAAGGTGGCCATGCACACCGCAGCGTTCACCGTGGGCCTGCAGGGGGAAATGGTTGCCGCCTGCGCCAAGCACTTCCCCGGGCACGGCGACACCTCCACGGACTCGCACCTGTCGCTGCCGGTCGTCGCGGTGGATCCCTTCACCCTGGCCGAACGCGAACTGGCCCCATTCACCGCGGCGATCCAGACCGGCATCGCGGCCATCATGACCAGCCACATCATGGTTCCGGCGCTGGATGCGGAAAATCCCGCCACTTTCTCCAGCGCCATCCTTGGCGACCTGCTGCGCGATGAGCTGGGTTTCACCGGGGTCATCGTCACCGATGCCCTGGACATGGCCGGTGCCAGCGCCGAAACCGGAATCCCGGTGGCAGCGGTGCGTGCGCTGCGCGCCGGCGCCGACCTGCTGTGCCTGGGCACCGACATGGAACGCGAAGACTACGAACAAGTTGTCAACGCCATCCTCCACGCAGTGCGCGAAGGCACCCTTGATCCGCAGCGCCTGCGCGATGCGGCGGCCCGCAACACCGCGTTGGCCACCCACTACCGGGTGCAGGACCGGGCTTGCGAACCGTGCGAGCTGGTGACCGGCGACTGGTCGCAGGCCTTTGAAACCTCCGCCGAGGTTGCCGGTTGGATTTCGGATCCAGCCGAGGTACAGCTGGTGCAGGTGGACACCGACAGCAACATGGCCGTGGGCCACGTACCGTGGGGGTTGTCCAGCGTTGCTTCGACGGCCGCACCGGAAGATCTGCGTCCCGGCGCGAAGGTGCTGCTGGCGGCCCGGGCCCTGTCGGAAACCCATGCGGTGCATACACTGGCCGCCCAGCTGCGCCAGGCTGGCCACCGCGTGCTGGTGGTGAACTTCGGCTGGCCCGCTCCCGGGGCCGACATCACCACCTATGGCGCCTCCCCCGTGCTGGCCCGCACCGTGATGGAGATGTTGCAGATCCCCGCGGAACAAAAATGCTAGCCCAGGGTAAAACCTGAGAGAATAGTGTTTTCGCGGTTCTGCGCTTGCGCTGACTGCAGCAGACCGCCGCGCCGCCCGGCGCACCCCGTTTTTCGAAGATTGGATCCTCATTCTATGCGCGTACTGATTGGTTCGAACGCTGACCAAGTAGCTCGTATCGCCGCTGACAACGTCCTGGCAGGCTTGGCCGAGCACGGGGCGGGGCAACGGCAGGTGCTGGGCCTGGCCACCGGATCTTCCCCGCTGGGACTGTACCGGGAACTGGGCAAGGCGGTCTCCGAATCACGCGCAGATTTCTCTGAGGCGCTCGGCTTCGCCCTGGATGAGTACATCGGCATCCCGGACACCCATGAGCAGTCCTACCGCCAGACCTTGATCAACGAGGTCTGCAACGTCATCGGCCTGCGCGCCGAAAACCTGTCCGTGCCCCAGGGCACCGGGGCTTCGGTGCCGGCGGTGCAGGCAGCCGCGGATGCCTACGATGCCGCGATCAAGGCCTCCGGCGGCATCCAGGTCCAGATCCTGGGAATCGGCGCCAACGGCCACCTGGGCTTCAACGAGCCGGGCAGCGCCCTGACCAGCCGCACCCGCATCAAGCGCCTGGCCGCCAAGACCCGCGAGGACAACGCACGGTTCTTTGCCGGCATCGAGCATGTGCCGACCCACTGCGTCACCCAGGGGCTGGGCACCATCCTTGATGCCGATCGGCTGGTCCTCGTGGCTACCGGAGCCGGCAAGGCCGACGCCATCGCCGCAGCGGTCGAGGGGCCGCTGTCCGCTGCCTGCCCGGGCTCGGTGCTTCAGCTGCACCGCGACGCGGTCGTGGTGCTGGACGAGGCAGCGGCTTCCAAGCTGACCCAGCGCGAATACTATGACGATGCCGCGGCAGGAATTTCCGAAGAGAACCTGGTCATCGTCTAGTCTGGCCCTATGGCCGTCTACTTCGAGTGCGTCTCCCGCACCTCCCAGAGCGTTGCGTCGCTCTGGGACAAGTCCCTGGACATCGATGCTCACACCGACTCCATGAAGGATTCGGGAGAGCGCGCCGTTGCCGGTGTCACCACCGGCACGATCGGCCTCGGTGAGCAGGTGACGTGGCGGGCGACGCACTTCGGCGTTCCGCTGCGCATGACCTCGAAGATCACCGCGCTGCGGGAACACACCACTTTCACGGACGAGCAGCTGCACGGCCCGTTCAAGTACTTCCGGCACGTCCACGAGTTCATCGACTGCGGCCAGGAAACTGTCATGATCGACAAAATCAGCTTCGCCGCCCCGTTAGGGCCCCTGGGCTGGCTGGCGGAAAGACTCGTGCTGGGCTGGTACATGCCCCGGTTGATCCGCAGCCGGAACAGTTTCCTTCTGTCCACCTCCGGCTGACTCATTCAGGACTTCAATTCGGGATATAAGTTCATGGAACCATGCGGCGCATGCGGCGGTGTCTTCGTCACAGCCAGGGACGCTGCCGATGACCTTCACGGTCAACAGGCCCTGCGTGTTCCGTGGATCTACCGGGAGCACCGCGTGCATTGATCCGTCCTGATCCATCCGGGCGTCGCTCTGCCCGGCTTGCGGTACCGGAGCATCCTCCACCTTGAATTCCAGGTGGATCACCTGCCCCTCGGGCAGATCCGCGTCGCAGCCAGCCGGGTCCACCGCCACTTCGAGGCGGGCCCCTGCCGCGCTCGTCCTGTCTACCAGATATGGCGTGTTCAATTCGCAGGACTCGTCCTTGCCGACATCGGGTATGAACATTGCGGCCACCAGCCCGGCCGCGGCAAGTCCGACCATGGCTGCCAGGGTCATAGCCGATCGAATCACCCAGCTGGCCATTTTGAGCATGCTGTCCCTCCAGGGTTCTTCTGGGAAGCATAACCTGAGCGCTGGCAGCTGGGTAGCCTGCGCAAAGCGCCCACGCTGCCCGTCCGCGGCCCGGTCCCCAGTAGGCGTGGGAGCACGGAAAAACAACGATAGGCCAGGCTTTACCCTATGTGGCTCACCGCGGATGCTGCCCCAGGCCAGCAGGTCAGACGCTTGGCGCTCGGCATCTCCCATTTCCTGGCGCCAGTCACGCTGGCGACCCTGCTGCTGCTCTGGGCCATGGGCGCCGGGGGCGGGATTTTCCGCGAAGTCCTGGCCATCCTGATCGGCCTGTTCGCGGTGTCCATGATCAATCTGAGGTGGAAGGTCTTAGTGCACCTCTCGGTGGGAACCTATGCGGCGCTGCAGGCAGCCAACGGCATGGGCGGGTGCATGCCTCTGCTCCTCGCCGGCGTCGCGGTGCTGTCCTGGGCGCGCATCCGCAGCGGACAGCACACCGCCTCACAGGTGTGCGGCGGTGTGCTGGTCGGCGGGGCGATCCATGATGCGGGCAATCTGCTCGGCACGGTTCTAGGCTAGACGCCCACGACGTTGACGAAGGCTTGCGCTCAATCGGGCATTGGCAGCTTGGACGCGTCCACCAGTCCCGCGTACTGCCATCCCGGATAGCCGACGGGGCGCCCGACCAGGGTTCCGGCTTCCTCGGCGATCAGCGCGCCGGCGGCCCAGTCGTATTCCTGGGTGCCGAATTCGGCATAGGCATCCAGCGCGCCCTCGGCCACCAGGCACAAATCCAGCGCCGCCGAGCCCAGGCGGCGCACGTTGACGTAATCGCCGATCACCTGTTGCAGCACGGATGCCTGGAATTCCCGGCGTGCTGGGTCGTAGCCGAAACCTGTGGCCAGGATGCGCGCCTCGGTGTCGGCAGGACCGCTCAGCTGGGTGAGCTTGCCGGTGAGCAGGTCCTGCTTCCAGGCGCCCAGCCCGCGTCCCGCGAAGTACTCGACGTGCAGCGCCGGGGCCGCAATGGCCGCGGCCACCCAGCGCTCGCTGCCGTCTTCGTCCTTCTCGCAGACCGCCACCGACGAGCAGTAGTACGCGATGTTGCGCACGAAGTTCGTGGTGCCATCCAGCGGATCGATGCTCCAGCGCAGGCCGCTGGGATTCGCCGGCTTGGCGCTGGGGTATTCTTCCCCGGTCAATTCGTCATTCGGCCGGGTGGTCACGATGGTCGCCCGGATGGCTTCCTCGGCGGCGCGATCGAAGTCGGTGACCCAGTCCCCCGCAGCGGACTTCTCATCGGTGTTGAACTTCGACTCGTCGCGGCGGGCAAGAATCTCAGCACCGGTGGCTGCGGCCTTGCGGGCCAGCAGCACCAGCGGGTCGTGGGCAATGGTTCGATCCATGGTCTTATTCTCCTTCCGGCGCGGGAAGCGCCGCCTCGCGGGCCGCCTCCGGCCCTTGCTCCAGCAGGATGCCGAAACCGGCTTCGTCCAGTACCGGGACCCCCAGGGACCGGGCCTTGTCCAGCTTCGACCCGGCGGCCTCGCCGGCCACCAGGAAATCGGTTTTCTTCGAGACGCTGCCCGTCGCCTTGCCGCCGCGCACGATGATCGCTTCCTTGGCGGTGTCGCGCGAATAGTTCTCCATCGTTCCGGTAACCACGATGGCCAGGCCTTCGAGGTTCTTGGTGATGTTCTCGTCGCGTTCGTCGACCATCTTCACCCCGGCCGCCTGCCAGGCGGTGACGATGTCCCGATGCCAGTCGACCTTGAACCAGTCGACCAGCGCCTCGGCGATGATGGAGCCCACCGAGTCGATCTGGCTCAGTTCCTCCACCGCGTTGCCTGCGTCGATGACCTCAAGCAGCGCGTCCATGGAACCGTAGCGGGTGGCGATGGCGCGGGAGGCGTTGGGTCCGACGTGGCGGATGGACAGCGCCACCAGCACACGCCACAGCGGATTGCCTTTCGCCTTCTCCAGCTCGTCGAAGAGCTTTTGCGTGCTCTTGGTCGGCACCGACGGCTTCTTCGCGGTGGCCTTCGTAAAGAAGTAGGGCACCAGGTCGAACTTTCCGGTCCCCTCGCCCTTCACGCGCTTTTCGCGCCAGACCTTGACCTCGGCCAGCTGATCCAGCTTGTCCTTCAGGTCGAAGAGCTCCGCCTCGTTGTGCAGCGGGCCCGGGCCTGCCGGCAGGATCACCCCGCCCTGCGTGGCAGGGTCCTCGCCCGGGCCGCTGGTCAGCGCCGCGGCCGCCTCGTAGCCCAGCGCCTCGATGTCCAGGGCGCTGCGGCCGCCCAGGTAGGCGACGCGTTCGGTGAGCTGGACCGGGCAAGATTCCGCGTTCAGGCAGCGGATGTCCACGTCCCCCTCCTTGGCCGGAGCCAGCGGCTGGCCGCAGGACGGGCATTCGGTGGGCATGATGAAAGCAGTTTCGCTGCCGTCGCGCAGCGCCAGCACCGGGCCGACGATCTCCGGGATCACGTCGCCGGCCTTGCGCAGGATGACGGTGTCCCCGATCAGCACGTTCTTGGCCTTGACGACCTCCTGGTTGTGCAGGGTCGCGCGTGCCACCGTGGACCCGGCCACCAGCACCGGTTCCATGACGCCGAAGGGGGTCACCCGGCCGGTGCGGCCCACCTGGACCTGGATGTCCAGCAGCTTGGTGTGCACTTCTTCCGGCGGGTACTTGTAGGCCACGGCCCAGCGCGGCACGCGGGAGGTGTAGCCCAGCTGCTCCTGGGTGGACAGGTCGTCGACCTTCACCACGATGCCGTCGATGTCGTGGATCAGCTCATGGCGCTTCTCGCCGTGCTCGGCGATGAAGTCCCGCACCTGGGCCAGCGACTCGACCACGCGGCCGTACGGGGAGACCGGAAGCCCCCAGCCGCGCATGAGTTCGTAGGCCTGGGACTGCTCCGTGATGGGGAAGTCGCGGCTGCGCCCCAGCCCGTGCACGAACATGCGCAGCGGGCGCTTGGCGGTCTGCTCCGGGTCCTTCTGGCGCAGCGAACCGGCGGCGGCGTTGCGCGGATTGGCCAGCGGGGCCTTGCCCTGCTCGATCAACGCCTCGTTGTAGGCGTTGAAGTCCTCGGTGGCGATGAAGACCTCGCCGCGGACCTCGAATTCGGCCGGCCAGCCGGAACCGGCCAGCTGCTGCGGGATGTCCGCGATGGTCAACGCGTTGTGGGTGACGTCTTCTCCGGTGGTTCCGTCGCCGCGGGTGGCGGCGCGGACCAATTTGCCGTCGCGGTAGGTGAGATTCAGGGCCAGCCCGTCGATTTTCACCTCGCACAGCCAGCGCACCGGGATCTGCGGGTGCAGGCGGTTGGCGTTCGCGCCGGCGCGTTCCAGCCAGGCGTCCAGTTCCTCCAGCGAGAACACGTCTTCCAGCGAGTACATGCGGCTGGCGTGCGTCACCGGGGCGAAGGCCGCGGAAACCTCGCCGCCGACCTCCTGGGTGGGTGAATCCTGGCCGGCCAGGATGGGGTACCGGGCTTCGAGCAGTTCCAGTTCCTGGAACAAGGCGTCGTATTCGGAGTCCGAGACCAGCGGGGCATCTTGCTGGTAGTAGGCCTCGCGGTGCGCGCGGATCTTTTCGACCAGCTCGTCATGTCGTTCACGCGCCGGGGCAGGCGGGGCGTTTGTGGTCTCAACTGGCGTTACGTCATTTTCACTCACGTATCCAATTGTGCCCCAGAGAACCCTTGGATTGAGTTCTGCCCACACCCGATTATCGGATGCCCTTCCCGTCCTGTCGGAGTAGGCTTGCGGCCACCGGATTCATGGTGGAGGAGGCGAAGCATGGAACGACAGCAGGAATTCAGCGATCTGAGCCACCAGCAGCGTGCGCACCTGATGCAGGAGGTCCGGGACGGGCTGGAATACGAGCGGCTGAAGACTTCGCTTGCGCTGCTGGCCCGAATCCAGCAGAGCACCGACGCGGCCGGTGCGGCAGGCTTCGCCGCCGCGTTCGAGCATCTGCAATCCCCGGTTCCGGCGGCTGCACCGGTTGCCCGGATCCGGCCGGCCGGTTCTGCCCCTTCGACTGTCCCGCAGCGGAGCCAGCAGGCCTAGCTGGCGGGAACCTCGGCCTCGGCCGCCGGTGCTGCGGGGACGGCGAGCACGTCGATGACGATCACCGCGATGTTGTCCCGGCCGCCGGCTTCCAGCGCGGCGCCGGTCAGCACCTCGGTGGCGACGTGCCGGTCCTTGTAGCTGACCAGAATGCTCTGCAGCAGGTCTTCGGTGAGCTCGCCGCTCAGCCCGTCGGAGCACAGCAGGTAGCGGTCCCCGATGCGCGGCTGCAGCACGGTGATGTCCGGGTGGCTTTCGGCCCCGGCGCCCAACGCACGGGTGATGAGGTTGCGGTGCGGGTGGTTCCGGGCCTCCAGCTCGGTGATCTGCCCGGCGTCCACCATTTCCTGCACGGCCGAATGGTCGCGGGTCAACTGCTGCAGGGCGCCGTCGCGCAGCCGGTAGCCGCGCGAGTCGCCGACGTTCACCAGCGCCAGGCTCGGCACCTCTTCGACGACCGGCATGGCGGCGGTGGCCGGTTCCTGCCCGCGGCGGTGCGCCTCGAGCATTTCCGGGGTAATCTTCGAAATCACGTCGGTGCCGCCCTGGGCCGCGAAGCTCTGCGTCCACGGCGGGATGGCCACCGGCGCGGTGACCGAGTCGCGGCCCTGCCCGGCGGCCTTGATCAGCACCAGCGCGCACAGCGTGGTGCCCCCGCGGGACTCCAGCGCGTCGCGGATGCGGTCATCGGCCAGCTGGACCTGGCTGCGCACCTGGGACACGGTGGGCAGGGTCGGCACGGAGGTCTTCGCTGCGCGGGTGCACAGTTCCTCCATGGTCTCCACGGCCAGTTGGCTGGCGACCTCGCCGGCCTCGTGCCCGCCCATGCCGTCGGCCACCGCGTAGGCCACTTGGCCCAGCAGGATGCGGTCCTGGTTCTCGGTGCGCCGCCGGCCCACGTCGGTGCGCCCGGCCGCGGCCAGGATGAAGGGTACCGGTTGAGTTTCGCCGTGCATCAGTCGACCACCAGTCCTGTACCTTCGCCATGGGACAGCTCAAAGGGCTGGATCTCCCCGAAGCCGCGCACCGCGGTGATTTCCTGCGCGGTGAGCACGAACCGCGGATCGTTTTTCAGCGTATTGGCGGTCAATGCATCGGTGAGCAC
Source organism: Glutamicibacter protophormiae (assembly GCF_014647495.1). GTDB lineage: Bacteria > Actinomycetota > Actinomycetes > Actinomycetales > Micrococcaceae > Glutamicibacter > Glutamicibacter protophormiae. Next base: position 196,624 of record NZ_BMPH01000003.1, on the reverse strand, counting down.
CATGCCGGGCTGGGCCAGCGAGGTCAACCGGGCGGCCATGTTGACCGTCGGGCCGTAGATGTCGCCCAGGCGGGAGAGGATGCGTCCCCAGACCACCGCGCCGCGGGTCTGCGGCAGCATTTCATCGGCTTCGAACTCCTGCGAGAGCGCCAGCGCAATCCGGGCGCCGGCCTGCGGGGTCTCGGCCACGTACAGCACTTCGTCGCCGATGGTCTTCACCAGCCGGCCGCCGCCCACGGAAATGATCTCCGCGCTCTTGGACTCGAAGCGCTGCACCATCTTGGCCAGCGTGCGCTCGTTCATGCGCCGCGACAGGGAGGTGTAGGAGACCATGTCCGCGAAGCCCACGGCGCGGGCCAGCGGCAGCGGAGTGTCGCCGTCGTCGTCGCCGCCGCCCTGCTTGTAGGCGGCCACCCCGGCCTCGGCGCGCAGCGCCATGCGGTGCACCGCGGAGTTCAACTGGCGGCGCCAGGAATAGAGCAGCAGGTCTTCGATCTGCGGGATCAGGTCCGGCAGCATGTTGAACAGCTGGCGGCGGGCCTGGCGGTCGGACATGTTCTGGTTGGCGATCATGTCCTCCACGAGCGCCTCGATCTGCCAGACCACCATGCGGTCGGTCATCTGGCCCACCGAGCGCATCAGGGAGATCGCGGTTTCCTCGGTCAGCTGCCCTTCGCGCACCAGGCCGACCATGGTGGCCAGCGCCTCCTCGTCGCGTTTGGTGAAGAAGACCTCGTCGTCGCTGAGTTCCGGGAAGCCGATGGCGCGCCACAGCTTGCGGGCCGAGTGCAGCGAGATGCCCGCGTCGGCGGCGACCTCGCGGCGGCGCAGTTCGCGCTGCCCGCCGATCAAGCGGCGCTCCAGGGCCGCAACGGTGTCGCGGATGTCGTCCGGGGTGTGGGCCGGGACCTGCAGCGGCTTCTCCATGGCCTGGGCGAGCTCCAGGATCGGGTCCGCTTCGGGCGCGGTCTCCACCGGGGCGTGTTCGCGGGCCTGGTGGGCTGCGACGGAGGCGGACTGCGGAGTGTCGGCCCGTGGCGTAGTGCTGTGCTCGGTGCTCATGGAGCCATGCCCTCACTCTTGGATGCCTCGGTCTGCACCGGGGACTGGTTGTTGCGCAGGCTGGTCATCGCTTCGATGGCCAGGGACCTGAAGTACGGGACCGAGGGAACATGGGCAATCCTCACGTAGCCGTGCCCCAGCACGATATCCAGGGTTCCGGCGCGGGTCATGGCGTTCTGCTTTTTAGTGTGGGCGATCAGGTCGCGCACCGTATACAGTCCCACGGACTGCAGCTTGCCGGAGGTGAAGGACGAGCGGAACAGGATCCGTTCGGTGGTCAGCACGATCCGGCTGCGCAGCCAGCGCACCCAGGGTGCGACGCACCAGATCAGCGTCAGCGCCGCCCACAGGACCAGCGTCACCACGACCCACAGGCCGGCGTTGTCGGCCAGCCAGGGCGAAAGGTCCGTGCGGCTGAGGTAGCCGAGCAGGAACGTGCAGATCACGGTCAGCAGCAGGAAGGCGACAATGGGTTGTCTCAGCACTCGGGAATGTTCACGCGTCTTGATGATCACGCGTTCCCTCTCATGCAGCGGCACCTTCATCGTCAGTATCCTCGTCCCTCCTGCCCTGGTTGGTCCTTGAAGCCTCAGTTCTACTAATACTAGTCCCGGCGCAGTTCCACCAGCAGGTTAGGCGTACTTTCCATCGGCGCGCCGCACGTGGTGGACATCTCCGGCCAGCACCCGGTGGGTGCGCGCCGCTCCGTCGCGCACCAACAGCGCGCCGTCGGGTTCGAGGGCCACCGCCTGCCCTTCAAGCAGGCTCCCATCTGGGAATTCGACGCGGACGTCGTGTCCTAGCGTGGCCAGCTTCGCCGCCACCATGCCGCTCAGGCTGGCGCCGGAGAATCCAGGCATCTGGGCCGAGGCATTGCCGCGGACTTCGCGGAAGGCGATATCCAGGGCGGCGAAGCGGCGCAGGTAGCCGGCCAGCAGGGCGCTGCGCGAAACCTGCGATCCGCTGGCCAGGCGCAACGAGGTGGCGGTGGGAACCGGCAGCTCGTCGGCGTCCTGGTCGACGTTCATGCCGGTGCCGACCACCACCCCGAAGCCCTTCGGCGTGGAAACCAGCTGCGCCAGGATGCCACAGATCTTCTTGTCCCCGGCCAGCACGTCGTTCGGCCATTTGATGCGGGCGGCCACCCCTGCCTGCTCTTCAACGGCCTGGCACCAGGCCAAGGCCGCGAGCATGGTGTACCAGGACAGCGAGTCCGTGGGCATCGCAGCGCCCGGCACCGCGAGCACGCTGACGGTGATGGAGGAGCCGGCCGGGGTGATCCAGCCGCGTCCCAGACGCCCCTTGCCCTGCTGCTGGTGCTCGGTGAAGTACACGCTCAGGTTGCCGGCCTGCCCGGAGGCGGCCAGGTCCGCCAGCTCGGTATTGGTCGAGCCGGAGGTGTCACGGATGCTGACCAGCCCCAGCCCCAGCTCGCCAGCCAGGGCGTCGAAGACGGCCGGATCCAGTGCGGCGCGGGCGGATTGGTTTTCAATGCTCATGAATTCCACCCTAAGTCACGCACGGCCCGGCCCCCGCGGGCTTTACAGGAAGATGTCTTCCACCAGCGGGACATCGGGGTTCAGTGCATAGCCACTCAGGTCGCCGACGCCGGCCAGGTTCAGCACCTGGCCGTCGGTGAAGAAATTGCCGCTGACGCCGGCGGGATCGCTGGAAAGGATCGCCAGTGCGGCATCCGCGACGATGTCCGCGCTGCGCGCGCCGCGGATCATCTGCTGGCCTCCGGGCAGGTTGCGGATCGCGGCGGTGTCGATCAGCGTTTCCGGCCACAGCGAATTCACCGCGATGCCGCTGTCCTTAAGTTCCTCGGCCAGGCCCAGGGTGGTCAGCGACATGCCGTATTTGGCCATGGTGTAGCCCAGGTGCATCCCGGCCCACTTGGGGTCCAGGTTCAGCGGCGGGGAGAGCGTCAGGATGTGGGCGTGAGCGGACTCGCGCAGGTGCGGCAGCGCGGTCTTGGACAGCAGGAAGGTGCCGCGCACGTTGATGTCCTGCATGAGGTCGTAGCGCTTCATGTCCAGCTGGTCGGTTTTGGCCAGGTTGATGGCCGAGGCGTTGTTCACCACGATGTCGATGCCGCCGAAGGCCTCGACCGCCTGCTGCACCGCGCGTTGCACGTCTTCGTCCACCCGCACGTCGCCCACCACTGCCAGGCCCTTGCCGCCGGCGTCGTTGATCTGCTGCACCGCCGTGTGGATGGTGCCTTCCAGGCTCGGGTGCGGGGCATCGGTTTTCGACAGCAGCACCACATTGGCGCCAGCGCGGGCGGCGGCGGTCGCGATGGCCAGGCCGATGCCGCGGCTGCCGCCGCTCATCAGCAGGGTGCGCCCGGCCAGCCGGGAATGGTCGGGGGCGATGAGGGTTCGCGATTCAATAGTCATGTGACCTAGGTTACGTCAGATGCGACCGGTAAGCTACTACTGGGTAACTTATTCTGGCGTGGGTCATGCTCAGGATTGCCCCAATTTGTAAGTTTCCTACAAACAAACTGTCTGTTTTCCCAGTTAGACTGGCTTGGTTGGCAATTTTCTTGTGCCATTCCTACACATCCAGACCGATCCGAGGGAGACCAGGGCATGACGCAGGGCCGTACCGAGGCAGACGAAGCAATCGACCTGTCCACCACCGCCGGCAAGCTCGCTGAGTTCCGCCGCCGCCAGAAGCTCTCCGAAGCTCCCAGTGGACAGGCCGCCATCGAAAAGCAGCATGCGCGCGGCAAGCACACCGCCCGCGAACGCATCGAGATGCTGCTGGACGAGGGTTCCTTCATTGAATTCGACGCCCTGGCCGTGCACCGCTCCACCGCCTTCGGCATGGAGAAGAAGAAGCCGATGGGCGACGGGCTGGTCTCCGGCTACGGCACCGTCGACGGCCGCCAGGTCGCCGTCTACTCGCAGGACTTCACTGTCTACGGCGGTTCGCTCTCCCAGGTCAACGGCGAAAAAATCGTCAAGGTCCAGGAATTCGCGCTGCGCAACGGCTGCCCGGTCATCGGCATCCTGGACGGCGGCGGCGCCCGCATCCAGGAAGGCGTGGCCTCCCTGGCCATGTTCGCGGACATCTTCCGCAACAACGTCCACGCCTCAGGCGTCGTCCCGCAGATCTCGCTGATCATGGGCCCGAGCGCCGGCGGCGCCGCCTACTCCCCCGCGCTGACCGACTACGTGATCATGGTCGACAAGACCAGCCACATGTTCATTACCGGCCCGGACGTCATCAAGACCGTCACCGGCGAGGAAATCGACATGGAGACCCTGGGCGGCGCGCGCCAGCACAACGCCAACACCGGCACCGCCACCTATCTGGCGGCCGACGAGGAAGACGCCATCGAGTTCTGCAAGGACCTGCTGGACTACCTCCCCTCCTCCAACCTCTCCGACGCGCTGATCGCCGAGTTCGACGAGGAGCTGGAGCTCACCGAGGACGACCTGGAACTGGACACCCTGATCCCGGACTCGGCCAACCAGCCCTACGACATGCGCACCGTGATCGAGTCAGTGGTGGACGACGGCCAGTTCTTCGAGATGCAGGCGCTGTACGCGCCGAACGTGCTGATCGGCTACGCCCGCATCGAGGGCCGCACCGTGGGCCTGGTCGCCAACCAGCCGATGCAGTTCGCCGGCACCCTGGACATCGCCGCCTCGGAAAAGGCCGCCCGCTTCGTGCGCCACTGCGACGCCTTCAACATCCCGATCGTGACCCTGGTTGACGTGCCGGGCTTCCTGCCCGGCAAGGACCAGGAATTCCAGGGCATCATCCGCCGTGGCGCCAAGCTGCTCTACGCCTACGCGGAGGCCACCGTGCCGAAGCTGACCGTGATCACCCGCAAGGCCTACGGCGGAGCATACATCGTGATGGGCTCCAAGAAGCTGGGCGCGGACTTGAACCTGGCCTGGCCGACCGCGCAGATCGGCGTGATGGGCGCGCAGGGCGCGGTCAACATTCTGTACCGCCGCGATCTGGCGGCGGTGGACTCCGAAGGCGGCGACGTCGAGGCACGCCGCAAGCAGATCATCGACGACTACGAAGCCGAGCTGCTCAACCCCTACCAGGCCGCCGAGCTGGGCTATGTGGACGCGGTCATCGCCCCGAGCGAAACCCGCTTGCAGCTGGTGCGCGGGCTGCGCGCGCTGCGCGAGAAGCACGCCACGCTGCCTGCGAAGAAGCACGGCAACATCCCGCTGTAGGCACCCGGCGCCACGCACCCTTCTTCCACGACGCATAAGGAGTTCCACCATGGACCAGCAGGCCCACGCTTCTGCTGCCGCGCAGCTGACCGTCACCCGCGGCAATCCCACGCCCGAAGAGCTGGCCGCGGTCACCGCACTGCTGATGGCGATGGACTCCCGGGAGCAGGACACCGCGCGAACTGTGCAGGCGCCCAAGCGCGTGGCGCGGCTGCGCAAGCGCACTGCGCTGAGCACCCCGCGCCTGTCCTGGAACCTGGGCCGGCGCTAAGCACGCCGGCAATGAGCATGCCGGAGCACCCTGAGGGTGCTCCGGCATTCTTGTCTGCGCTGTTGCCGAACGACCGGCCTGCCGGTGGTCCCGCCCCTCAGCTCCCCGGTTGCGCCGAAGCCGCGGCAAATGCCCCCAGCATCCGGCACATGGCATCGCGCCGGACCTCGAAGGTCTGCGGCGAGTTGTAGATCAGCTCGACCTGCAGGCTGTCGACCACCCCGAGGAACGCCTCGGTCAGCAGGTTCGCCCGATCCTCTGCGAGGGACGGCTCCAGGCTTTCCATGAAGGCCGACCGGAGCTCGGACTCGTAGCCGCGGTACTTGTCGATAATCTGCTCGCGCATGGCCACCGGCGGCGCGTAGACCGTCCGCAGCAGGAACTGGAAATGCGGCGAACCGTCATAGCGTTCCTGGAGCCCGGAGAGGTAGCCGTCCCCCGGAACATCCGCAGGCCCGCCCTGTGCCGCCAGGGAGGTGCGGGCCACCACCTTCTCCTCGTCCAGCGCGATTTCCAGCACCTGCAGGAACAACGCATCCTTCCCGGCGAAATGCGCATAGAGCGACGGCTTGCGCATGCCCGCGCCTTCGGCGATGGCCGCCAAGGACGAGGCGTCGTAGCCGAATCGGGCGAAATGCTTGACCGCGACGTCGCAGATCTTCTGGGCCGAGGGGGAAAGTGACATGGTGCGCTGGTTGCTCCGCTTGATCCGTGCTGGTGGTTCCTAGTGGCTTTCCAAATCGGTCAGCACCGGCGCCCGCTTGGCGCTGATACCCACAATAACAAGGGCCGCCGCCGCGCCCGCCATCAGGAATCCCAGCCAGGCCGGGACGCCGGCCGCGACAGCAATGCCGGACAGCGGTGTGGCCGCCGAGGAAATGGTCAGCTGCAGCGCCCCGAGCAGGGCGGCGGTTGAACCCAGCGAAACGTTCTGCGAGCCCATGGCCAGGGCCATCAGCGTGGACTCCGCGATGCCCAGGCCGAACAGGGAGACGAACATGCCCGCCACGATGCCGCCCAGCCCCAGCCCGGACGCATGCAGTCCGAAGGCCAGCACCGCTCCGCCCAGCACCAGCGCGGTGCCGATGAACGCGAGCTTGGCGGCGCCCATGCGGCCAACCAGCCGTCCGGTGAGAATGGCCCCGAGCATCACCGCCAGCCCGGTGCAGCCGAAGAGCAGCCCGAACTGTCCTGCGTCCAGGCCGAACTCGCCCTGGTAGACGAACGGCGCGCCGCCGATGTATCCGAACAGGAAAAAGAAGACCAGGGACAGCCCGAGCGCCGGCAGCAGGAAGGCCGGATCCTTGGCGATGCGCGCGTAGGTGCGCAGGATTTCACCGGGGCTGAGCCGTATCCGCGAGGACCTGGGCAGGGTTTCGGACATGGTGAAGGTGGCGTTCACCGTGGCGATGGCGGTCAGGCCGGCCAGCACCAGGAACACCATGCGCCAGCCGAAGTGCTGGTCGATGAACCCGCCGGCGGTCGGCGCCAGCACCGGCACCAGGCCCTCGATGGTCATCAGCAGTGCGAACAGCTGGGCCGCCCGCACGCCGTGGGCTGCGTCGCGCACCATGCTCAGCGCCACCACCAGGGTGAGCGCGGCGGCCAGCCCCTGCAGTGCGCGGGCTCCGAGCAGCACCTCGAGGCTCGGGCTGCCGGCGGCCCACAAGGAGGCGGCGAGGAAGGCCACCAATGCCACCAGCAGCGGCTTGCGCCGGCCGTACGCATCGGTGAGCGGGCCGAAGACCAGCTGCCCGACACCCATGGCGAGCAGGTAGACCGTCAAGGTCAGCTGGCCCATGGATTCGGTGCCCTTCAGGTCGGCCACGATGTCGGGCAGCGACGCCAGGTACATGTCGGTTCCTGCCGGTCCCAGGATGGTGACCAGTGCCAAAGAGATGGCGAACCAGGCGCCGGCCTTGGCGGCGGTCTGGGTTGTGGGCATCTGCTGCTCCTCGAAAGATTATGCACGGTGATTATTGATTCCTACCTACCGATAGGTAGGCAATAGTTAACCACCATAACTCCGCGCGTCCCAATGCGCCATTCGGCCGCCGGCAAGCGCCGCCAGCAGCGGGCAGGGCTCACGCCAATTCATTTTCACTTCATCTCTTCAACATCTGTTTCAGATCAACTAGGCTTGCCGCATGAACAACGAGACATCACCTCGCGCAGCCACGGCCATCGACGCCGTGGCTGATGAGCACTTCGAGCACACCCTTCAGATCTATCCGGAACTCGGAGCGGAACTCGGGCTGCCCGGATACGAAAGCCTGTATGGCGACTACTCCCCCGCCGGAACCCAGCGCTATGCCGAAGCCACCCGCGGCACGCTGGCCAAGCTCGGCGAGCTGCAGCCCGCAGACGACATCGACAAGGTCACCCTCGATGCCATGCAGGAGCGGCTGGGGCTGGAGCTGGAGATCATCGCCACCGGGCGCACCGAGCTGAACAACATCGCCTGCCCGGCCCAGGAGATCCGCGCGATCTTCGACCTCATGCCGCAGGAATCGGCCGAGGACTTCGGGCATATCGCCCGACGCCTGGCCAACCTGCCGGCCGCCATGGACGGCTTCATCGAGTCCCTGCGCGAGTCCGCCGCCAAGGGCCTGGTCGCCGCGCGGCGCCAGGTGAAGATCGTCATGGAGCAGTCCACCGACTACGCCAAGGACGGCGGCTTCTTCGACGAGCTGGCGGCCGACGGCGCGATGCTGGATGCCTCCCTGCAGGACTCCCTGGCCTCCGGCGCCGAGGCTTCCAAGACGGCGTACCGCAAACTGGCGGCGGTCCTGGAAGAAGAACTGCTCCCCGCGGCCCCGGCAAAGGATGCAGTCGGGCGCGAACAGTACGCCCTCGCCTCGCGCAATTTCCTGGGCGCCGAGGTGGATCTTGAAGAGACCTACGCCTGGGGCGTCGAGGAACTGGGAAGGATCATCGCCGAGCAGGAACGCGTGGCGCAACAGATCCAGCCCGGCGCCTCCATCGCCGAGGCCAAGGAGATCTTGAACGCGGATCCGGCCCGCAAGCTGGCCGGCAAGGACGCACTGCGCGAATGGATGCAGTCCAAGGCGGACGCCGCGATCCTGGACCTGGCCGGAACGCACTTCGACATCCCGGCGCCGATGGACCGCATCGAATGCATGATCGCCCCGACCGAAGACGGCGGCATCTACTACACCGGGCCGTCCGAGGACTTCGCCCGCCCCGGACGCATGTGGTGGTCCATCCCGCCGGGCGAGGACGAGTTCACCACCTGGTCCGAGCTCACCACGGTCTACCACGAGGGTGTGCCGGGCCACCACCTGCAGATCGGCACCGCCCAGCTGCAGGCGGACACGCTGAACAAGTGGCGCCGCAACCTGTGCTGGGTGTCCGGGCACGGCGAAGGCTGGGCCCTGTACTCCGAACGGCTGATGCAGCAGCTGGGCTACCTGGACGATCCGGGAGACTACATGGGAATGCTCGGCGCACAGCGGATGCGCGCAGCCCGCGTGGTCTTCGACATCGGGGTGCACCTCGAACTGGAAGTCCCGGCGGCATGGGGCGAAGGAACCTGGACCCCGGAGAAGGGCTACGATTTCCTGCGCGCCAACTTCGACGATTCCCCCGGACAGCTGGACTTCGAGTTCACGCGCTATCTGGGATGGCCCGGGCAGGCGCCGAGCTACAAGGTGGGCCAGCGCCTCTGGGAGCAGATCCGCGATGAGCTGGCCGTCCGCGACGGCGAGGACTTCGACGTGAAGGCCTTCCACACCCGTGCGCTGAAGCTGGGTTCGGTCGGGCTGGACACGCTCAAGCGTGCCCTGCTCGATGGCTGAGACGCTCCCGGCCCGCGCCTGACACGACGGCAAGGATCCCCCGACCCGATGGACGGAGGATCCTTGTTGTCGTTTAAGCCGCCGGCGGCACTAGCCGCCGTAGCTCGACAGCTGGATCAGGTTGCCGCAGGTGTCGTCGAAGACCGCGGTGGTCACCGGGCCCATCTGGGTAGGCGGCTGGGTGAAAACGACACCCAACGCCAGCAGCCGCTCGTATTCGGCATCGATATTCTCCACGGCAAAGGAGGTGAACGGGATGCCGTCATTGACCAGCGCCTCGCGGAAGGGACCTACCGCAGGGTGCCCCGCAGGCTCGAGCAGCAGTTCGGGACCGTCCAGCGCATCCGGCGCGGTCAGCGTCAGCCAGCTGTCCTCCCCCATCGGAATGTCGTGCTTGACCACGAAGCCCAGCACCGTGGTGTAGAACTCCCGCGCCTTGGCCTGGTCGTCGACGAAGACGCTGGTGATGTAGATCTTCATTGGTTCATCCTCTAGTCCTCGGTGGTGGATTGGGGCCACCGCTGGGCGATCGCCCGCAGCGGCCCGGTGTCCAAATGATGAAATTTATAGCGGCCCTCACGGCGGGAGACGACCAGCCCGGCTTCTTCCAGCACAGCGAGGTGCTGGGAGACCGCCTGCCGGCTCATGGCCAGCCCGTGGTTCATCGCCAACCGCCCGCAGATTTCAAACAGGGTCTGGCTATCGCGCTGCGCCAGCTCATCCATGATGATGCGCCGGGTACCGTCCGCCAGAGCCTTGAATAGATCTGCCATGCACCGAGAATAGGCAAGTATTCACTTGCCTGTCAACAGTTTCCGGGAGACTTCCCTCCGCGGAGCCGGCCCTCCGAAGCCGCGCCGCAGACAATGTCAACCAGCAGCGCCGTTCGGCGCGTAGCGAGCTGCGCGCGCACCGTCGAGCGCCGCCGTCACATTTCGCCATCCGGCCGGAAAATTCCCACATTTGCGGTGATTCACAGCTCTTTCGGGCCCACCGGCTTCGTCGCAGATCACAGTAAATCCCCATTCGTAATGTTGCGTAACAGAAACTGCGCACACGCGGAATTTAAGGCCTACGGTTTGTGACATGTCAAAAACCGCATCTTCTTCCCGACTACCACGTTGGATGACAAGCTTCGGGCCGCAGATCATCGCGGCCCTGATTGTCGGCCTGCTGCTCGGCCTGGCCGCCAAGTACACCGGCAGCACCGCCGAACAGCCCAACGGTCTGGGTGAAGCCCTGCAGATCATTGGCTCAAGCTATGTGGCCCTGCTGCGCACGGCGGTCATTCCGCTGATCTTCTTCGCAGTGGTCGCCTCGATTGCAAACCTCTCCAAGGTCACCAACGCAGCCCGCCTGGCCTGGCAGACCCTGCTGTGGTTCGGCATCACCGCGTTAATCTCCGTGACCATCGGCATGGCCCTGGGCCTGGTCTTCCAGCCGGGCGCCAATACCGGACAGGGAACCCCGGAAGAGTACACCGGCAAGACCGGCGATTGGCTCGGCTTCCTGACCGGCCTGGTCCCGTCGAACTTCCTGGGCCTGGGCGCCAGCACCCGCATGGACGACGGCGTCGCCAGCACCTCGGTCAGCTTCAATGTGCTGCAGATCCTGGTCATCGCCATCGCGGTGGGCGTAGCCGCGCTGAAGGTCGGCAAGGCCGCGGAACCGTTCCTGAACTTCTCCGCGTCGATCTTGGCCATCATCCAGAAGGTGCTGTGGTGGATCATCCGCATCGCGCCGATCGGCACCGTGGGCCTGATCGGCAACGCGGTGGCCACCTATGGCTGGGACACCATCGGCGCGCTGGGCAAATTCACCCTGGCCATCTACGTAGGCCTGGCCCTGGTGCTCTTCGCGCTCTACCCGGTCCTGATCCGCCTGCACGGCCTGTCCATCAAGCAGTACTTCTCCGGCGTCTGGCCGGCAGTCCAGCTGGGATTCGTCTCCCGTTCCTCGATCGGCACCCTGCCGCTGACCCAGCGCGTCACCGAACGAAACCTCGGCGTTCCCTCGGGCTACGCTTCCTTCGCGGTGCCGCTGGGCGCCACGACCAAGATGGACGGCTGCGCCGCGATCTACCCGGCGATCTCCGCGATCTTCGTGGCCCAGTTCTTCCAGATCGACCTGACGCTGACCGACTACCTGCTGATCGCTCTGGTTTCGGTCCTGGGTTCAGCGGCAACCGCCGGCACCACCGGGGCCATCGTAATGCTGACCCTGACGCTGTCCACCCTGGGACTGCCCTTGGCCGGCGTAGGCCTGCTGTTGGCAGTGGACCCGATCGTGGACATGGGCCGCACCGCGGTCAACGTCGCCGGCCAGGCGCTGGTCCCGACCATCGTCGCCAAGCGCGAAGGCATCCTGGATCTGGACCTCTACAACGCGCCGCGCAACGGGAATCCGTTCGCCGAGGACAACCTGTCCGAGGAACTGGAGCCAGCCAAGGCCTAGCTCCCGAATATTCGCCGTCGTTTGACCACCAAACCCTTCGGGGTTTGGTGGTCACTTCGGTTAAGCCCCCCAGAGCTCTTGCCCGGAAATGGCAAAGCGATGTCAAGGCAATAAAAGTATCCAAATTGTTACAGGTCACACACGAAATCGACTATAAGATTCAGCTTGTGACGACCATCGAACAGAGCGAAGATCCGGTAGCTCCCGCGCATTCCCAGGCAAGCTTCAGAACCCGGCTGCAGAATTTTGGACGGCCCCCACGTGTCATGGGATTGGACCTGGCTCGCGGCTTGGCAATTCTGGGAATGGTCGTCGCGCACCTTGATATGCCCGAAGAAGTCGACTTGTTCACACCGGGCACCTGGGGCGCGTTGGCCAACGGCCGGTCTTCTCTCCTTTTCGCCCTGCTGGCAGGCATCTCCATCAGCCTCATGACAGGAGGCAGGTCGCGCCCCTCGGCTGCTGAGCTCCCCCAGATCAGGCTTGCCATGTTGGGTCGAGGCGCCTTCATCTTTGCCATTGGCCTGGTCCTAGAATTGCTGAACACTCCCATCGCGGTGATCTTGACGATCTACGGAGTGCTTTACGTAGCGGCAATACCCTTTCTACGTTGGAGCGCAGGCAAACTCTTGGTGTTGTCGGTTATTTGCGCTGTGCTGGGCCCCGCCACACTAGCAGTGTTGAAGACCGTCCTCTTGGAACCCTCCGCCCCCGGAGTCATGCTGACGTTCTTCGGCATCTACTCGGCCGCCGCCTGGCTCGCGCTGATCTTTGCGGGGATGGCCATTGGACAATTCCGACTTGCCTCAGCTGCCACGGCCGGCAAGCTCCTGGCCGCGGGAATGATGCTGGCATTCATCGGCTACGGTGCGGCCCTCATCCCCGCGCCGGGATCCGTCACGCCATTCTTGGAAGAAAGCTTTGACGGTGAGGACCTGATCGGTGATTCCAGCATGCCAATGCCCGAGTATGTGCCGGCAGAGAAACTCGATCTGGGCGGGATGTACTGTGAAGGCGTGCCCGGTTCCTACGTGAGCTGCGTGCCGCCGGAGGAGATCCCCGAGCGGCAAAGCATGGATGAGCCGGAGCTTTCTTCAGGCCAATGGCCCGATAGCTCCTCCTACGATGCTTCGTATTTCTCCGGCATGGGCTGGACAGGGCTTGCGCAGACAATCAGCCCCGAAGAAATCGGGGCCTCCGCATGGAAGGCATTTTTCAGCGCAGAACCGCACTCCGGCGCCACTGCGGAAATTATCGGCTCGGGCGGGTTCGCCCTCATCGTTCTCGGCCTGTGTCTTCTGGTTGCTGCGCCGCTGCGCTGGATAGCTCTGCCCGTGGCCGCCATGGGCTCGATGCCGCTGACTTCCTACTGCGCCCATCTGGTCAGCTATTTTATTGCTGCCGGGCCCGGAGGCATGCTCATGTCGGATACGGCCTTGCCCCTCACCATGATGGCGCTGTTGATCGGAAGCACCCTCTGGGCCATTTTCCTGGGACGCGGTCCGCTAGAGCGGCTGGCCGGCTTGTCAGCCCGTGCAATGGCTGGAGCCCCCAATCCAGTTCAGACCGGCAACCGCACCACGGAATAGCCGAAACCATCAGTGCCGCACTGCGCAGTGCACTCATTTTTGTTTTGCACAGAGTGCAACTTTGCACGTAGTGTAAGTATGTGACTTCCCTCAGCGTCGGCAATCGCCGCGAAAAAAACAAGCAAGCCACCCTGCAGGCGATCGTCGCCGCCGCATCGGGGCTTCTGCACGAAGGGCATGGCGCCGGCATCACCGCCACCCAGATCGCGGAGGCCGCCGGCATTTCCCGGCGCACGCTGTTCAATTATTTCCCCACGGTCGACGCCATCATGTCGTACCCGCTGCATGCGGTGCTGGAAACCATGGTCGAGTCCATCAACGAGCTGACCGATACCCTGCCGTTGATCGAGGCCATCGTGCTGGCGCTGAAATCCGACGAGGTCGCCAAGCTGCTGGGCCAGGTCGCCCTGTTCGGCGCCTATCTCAAGGCGGATTCCCCTACCGGCTGCTATCCGACCAATATGGATGAATGGCAGATCGCCACCACCGATGTCATCGAGCGGGTGGCCCGCCGCTATCCGCAGGCGGACAGCTTCTCCATCCGAGTCTTCACCCACGCGATCCTGGGTGCGGGGCAGGCAGCCTTCGATGAATGGATCGAACGGCTTCCCAATCCCAACGGATCGCCCATGGAACTGTCGGATCAGCAGATTGCCGAGTTCCACCACCTGATCACCCAGGCGATGAAGACCCTCAATGAGGGGTTCGCCGCCCTGCCCACCACCGCCGCGCTACCACTCCAGGAAGACTAATCCCATGGCTTCAATGCTTTACCGCCTCGCACGGTGGGCTCATCGGCACCACTACCGCGTCATCGCGATGTGGCTGGCCGCATTCATCTTCATCGGCGTCTCCGCCAGCCTCTTCATGGGGCAGCTGTCCAATAGCTTCACCATCCCGGGCACCGAAACCCAGCGCACGCTGGACCGGATGAAGGACGAGCTTCCGGATCTTGCCGGCGGCTCCGGTTCCATCGTGTTCCGTGAAAGCTCGGGCAAACCGCTGAACGAAGCGCAGAAGCAGTCGATCGCCGACTCCTTGGAACAGCTGGGCCTGCACCCGCAGGTCGTGGATGCCACGAGCCCGTTCAAGCTGCAGAAGCAGCTCGATGACGCGCAGCCGGAACTGGACAAGGCGCAGCAGAAGCTGGTCGACGGCCAGAAGAAGCTGGATGACGGCAAGCAGCAGATCGCCGATGGCAAGCAGCAGCTGGAAGATGCCAAGCAGGGCATCACCGATGGCTGGGCCGAGTACAACAAGGGCCAGGAGCAGATCGCCGCGGGGCAGCCTCAGATCGATGCCGCAGCGGCGCAGCTTGCCAACGGACGCGCCGAATTGCAGCAGGCCGAAGCGCAGCTGACCAGCGGCCAGGCCCAGCTGGATGCCGGGCAGAAGAAATACGACGCCGGTCTCAAGGAATACAACGCCGGCCGCGCACAGTACGACAAGGGTCTGGAGCAGTTCCAGGCAGGCGAAAAGAAACTCGACGCGGCGCAGGCCAAGATCGACTCCGGAGAGAAGGACTACGCCGCAGGGATGGAAGCCATCCTGCAGGGCCAGCCTCGCGACAAGGTCGAAGCGCAGCTCTCAGAAGGAAAGAAGCAGGCCACCGCCGGGCTGAAGCAGGCCGAACAAGGCCTGGCGGCTTCAGAAGCCGGGATCAAGCAGGCAGACGCTGCCATAGCAGGGCTAAGCACCCAGATCGTCCAGACTCAGAAGCTGCTGGACCAGGCGAAGGCAGAGAACAATGAAGCCGATATCGCCAAGTACACCGGCATGTTGGAGCAGCTCACCGCCGGACGGGAGGAAGCGGAAGGCAAGAAGGCAGAAGCCGTTGCCGGACGCGACCAAGCAAAGGAAGGCATCGCCCAAGCCCAAGGGTCCCTTGACCAGGTCAATGCCGCCCAGGGCGGGCTGGCCAAGCTGGATGCCGCCCGCAAGCAGCTGGACTCCGGCGCCGCCGATCTGAAAACCGGCCAAGCCGAACTGGACAAGAACCGCGGCAAGCTGGTGTCCGCTAAGACCGAACTGACCGGTGCGAAGTCCCAGCTGGACGCCGCCAAGTCGGAGCTTGCCACCAACCGCGCCAAGCTGAATAGCGGATGGGCCGAGCTGCGTGCCGGCCAATCGAAGCTGAACGCCGGCCAGGCCGAATTCGACCAGAAAAAGGCGGAGTTCGAGGCAGGCAAGGCGGAATTGGCCGCAGCTAAAACCAAGCTTGAAGACGGCGAAGCGACCATCAAGGAAAAAACCGCCGAGCTGGAGCAGGCGGAAAAGGACATTGCCACCGCTGGGAAGGACCTGGAATCGGGGCGGGCCGAACTCGAGTTCGCTTCCCGCCAGGTCAACTCCAGCAACGGCATGCGCTTCGTTTCCGAAGACGGCAGCACCGCCGTCGCGCAGGTGACCTTCAAGGTTCAGACCGATGCGCTGACCGCCTCCGAGCGCGACATGATCACCGCCATCGCCGCCGGCCCGCAGGCCAATGGCGTCGAGGTGCTGTTCTCCAAGGAGATCATCCAGGATATCTCCTCGATCTTCGGAGCAGCAGAAATCATCGGCGTGGTGATTGCGGCAATCGTGCTGCTGGTCATGCTCGGCACCCTGGTCGCCGCAGGGCTTCCGCTGCTGCTGGCCATCCTCGGGGTCGGCGCCGGCGTCGGCACCACCCTGGCGTTCTCCTCGCTGATCGATATGGCCTCGATTACCCCCGCGCTGGCTCTGATGCTGGGTCTTGCGGTGGGTATCGACTACGCACTGTTCATCATCCACCGGCACCGGTCCCAGCTGCTGGGCGGCATGGAGGTGGGCGAATCCATCGCCCGCGCCGTGGGCACCAGCGGCAACGCCGTGGTCTTCGCCGGCCTGACCGTGATCATTGCGCTGGCCGCGCTGACCGTGCCGGGCCTGCCGTTCCTGAGCGTGCTGGGCCTCTCGGCGGCGTTCACCGTGCTCTGCTCGGTGCTGCTGAACATCACCCTGCTGCCCGCGCTGCTGTCGCTGGCCGGAAACCGCCTGGTCTCCAAGCGGGCCCGCGCCAAGGCCGCAGCCGAGGCGGAGAACCCGACCATCAAGGAACCGTTCTCCTCCCGCTGGGTGCGCATGGTGACCAAGGTGGCCATCCCGGCCGTCCTGCTGGTGGTCGTGGTACTCGGCGCCATCGCCCTGCCCTCCGCCCAGATGCGCACGGCATTGCCTGACGGCAGCGCCGAACCGGCCGACTCGCAGGCATTCCAGGCCTTCGAGCAGACCAGCGACAAGTTCGGCGCCGGCTACAACGGACCGCTGCTGGTCCTTGCGGATCTCCCGGAAGGACTGTCGCAGCGCGACGCGGACACCATGTCCCTGGACGTCGCGGACATGCTGCGCGACTACGACGGCGTGGTGGCGGCCATTCCGGTCACCATGACCGAGGACCGTACGCTGTCGGCAATCCAGGTCATCCCGACCGACGGCCCCTCCTCAGAAGCCACCGAGGCCTTGGTGCACCAGCTGCGCGCTGACTATCCGAAGTTCCATGACGCCACCGGCGCCACGATCTCGCTGACCGGCCAGGTGGCCGCCCAGATCGACGTGTCGGAGAAGGTCACCGAGGCGCTGGTTCCGTACCTCTCGATCGTGGTGGGGCTGTCGCTGATCCTGCTGCTGCTGGTCTTCCGTTCAGTGGTCGTGCCGGTGCTGGCCACCGGCGGGTTCCTGCTGTCCCTGGCCGCGGCCTTCGGCGCCAGCGTCATGGTCTACCAGTTCGGATGGATGGGCAGCGTCTTCGACGTGAACATGCCCGGCCCGCTGCTCAGCTTCCTGCCGATCCTGCTGACCGGCATCCTGTTCGGTCTGGCCATGGACTACCAGGTCTTCCTGGTCTCGGCGATGCGCGAGCGCTTTGCCCATGGCGAGCCAGCACGCGACGCGGTCCGTTCCGGCTTCTCCATGGCAGCGCCGGTGGTCACGGCCGCCGCGCTGATCATGATCTCGGTATTTGCCGGCTTCGTGTTCTCGCATCTGACCATGATCCGTCCGCTGGGCTTCGCCCTGGCGGTGGGTGTGCTCTTCGATGCCTTCGTGGTGCGCATGACGCTGATCCCGGCGCTCATGCACCTGCTGGGCGACAAGGCGTGGTACCTTCCGAAGTGGCTGGACAAGATCCTTCCGGATGTCGATGTGGAAGGCTCAAAGTTGAACGCCATGCTTGAGGCCGAAGACAACGAGAACCCGCATGGCGGCTCCTCCAGCGCCAAGGAGGATGTCACCGTATGAGTGAAGTTGTAGAAACTCCGGCGCGCTTGCTGCTCGCCTCCGCCTCGTGGGGCCGCAAGAAGGTGCTCACCGATGCGGGCCTGGCGTTCACTACCCGGGTTTCGGCAGTCGACGAGGATGCCGTGCTCCAGGCCGCCGTTGCTGAGCTGGGTCCGCGCACTCCGGCGCAGACGGCATTGCTGCTGGCCAGGGCCAAGGCGGAGGACGTCGCCGCAGATGACCACGAGGCAGGCACCTTGGTGCTCGGCTGCGATTCGGTCTTCGAACTGGACGGCGTGGCCTACGGCAAACCGCACACCCCCGAGGTGGCGCGCGAGCGCTGGCAGCAGCTGAGTGGTTCGACCGGCGTTTTGCACTCGGGCCATTGGCTCATCGACACTGCCGCCCCGGACACGGCCCAGGGCCAGATCTCTTCCACCGTGGTGCATTTTTCCAAGGTCAGCGAAGCGGAGATCGAGGCCTACGTAGCCAGCGGGGAGCCACTGCCCTGCGCCGGTGCCTTCACCATTGACGGCCTGGCGGCTTCCTTCATCGAGTCCATCGAAGGAAATTTCCAGAATGTCGTGGGGCTGGATGTTTCCACGCTTCGCACCCTGCTGGGGAACGCCGGGGTTCAAATCATTGACCTCTGGAAGTAGCGACCAGCGAATGAGTTAAGCAGCGGTGCCTGCCACGAATTCTTCGTGGCGGGCACCGCTGCTTAACTCATTCGGGAGTTGAAATCTCGACAATAAAATCCGCCTCGCCCAGCCCGCCGCGTCCGCTCATCACACTTTCACCGGGACTTTCATGGCTGAACGTGAACAAGCAGGCCATTTTTTGGTCCTCGCTCGTAGCGGCGTAGTAGTCCAGGTCATTGTAGGTGGCCAGCAGCCGGGAGGATTCAAGGGACATGCCGCTGTCGGAAAGAACCGCCGGGCCATCGGTCCCCGGCCTTCGCCGGCCTGTCAATCGCCGGGATGCCGGAATCGCTTGCGCAGCCGGGGAGCAAAGCGACACCCATGCCCAGCAACAGCGCCGGGCCGAGAAAACGTATTCTCACCAGGCACACTCCTCAAGTCATCTTGGCCGGAGCCTATCGGAGAGCATGAATGCACAGTTCGGTTGAACGACAACGATTCAGAATCATCGATTCGCTGGCGTCGAGTTGATGGACCACTCGCCGAATATTCTCCGACTGCAGGCTTCCGGTTGCCGTTGCCTGGCTGCGGCCGGTGTGAGTAGTCCCGCTATCTGCGCGCGGCGGCCAGTGCCGTCATTGCACCGGCCCACCGCCTCGACTAGATAGCATTGCTGTAGGAATCCTATTCCCTTCAGAAAGTACCCAAACTTTGAACGTCCAACGACGATTCACCTTGCCGGCGGTAGCCACCGCTGCGGCTCTGGTGCTGACCAGCTGCGGCAGCGACTCCGGTTTCGAATCCGCTTCCACCTCCGACACCGGTTTTGAATCCACGTCCACCGCGCCCGAAGACACTGTGTACTGCGTGGATGAAGACAATGTCATTGTCGACGAGACCCAGTGCGACGACGCCCAGCAGACCTCCGCGCAGCACCACGGTCCCGGAATCGGCACGGCGCTGATGTTCTTCATGATCGGCCGTTACGCCGGCGGCCTGCGTCCGGGCACCAAGCTCGATCCGGCGCAGTCCAACCAGCGCTTCCGTTCCGACGACGCGACCGCCCGCAGCAAGGCAGGACTGTCCGGCACGGTGCGCAACGGCTACTCGGCATCTACCGGAAAGCCGGCCGGGTTCGGCTCGACTTCCAAAAAGAACAGCGGCACCGGCCACTCGGGCGGCTTCGGCGGCGGGACTTCGGGAGGCTAAGCACGATGCAGCGCAAAATGACTACCGCCCGCCCGGGCTACCTGGCCAAGGTCAATGCCGCAGGATTGGTCTACACCCATGAGGATCGGGTGAGCACCTCTCCCGAGCTCTACCGCTATTGGCGCGACGACGCCTACTACGAGCTGTCGCCCAAGGAAATCGAGGTGCTGCACCGCGCCTCCGCATCGGTTTTCGCGATGCTGGAGGAGGCCGGGGACTATCTGCTCTCCCCCGCAGGAGCTGCCGACCTGGCACGCTTCGGCATTCCCGCCCGAGCCATGCGCGCGATCGCCGAAAGCTGGAACGAAGAGCCTGCCTGCGGTTCGGTATACGGACGCTTCGACTTCCGCTTCGGCGGGCTGAACCATCCGGAAGCGGACCAGCGCATCCCGAAGCTCTACGAATTCAACGCCGACACCCCGACCTCCCTGGTCGAGTCCCTCGTGCAGTGGGAATGGTTTGAGGACAACCGCAGCCTGGGGGCCACCCAGTGGACCAACATGTACGAAGACCTCGTGGTCGCCTGGCAGCGCAACCTGGCGCTGATCACGCGCAAGATCGGCGCCATGCCCACGGTCTACTTCGCCTGCAGCGCAGAAGACGCCTCCCACGAGGATGAAATGAATACGCTGGTGCTGCGCGACACCTGCGCCGCGGCTGGCTACCGCACCGAAACCATCTACATCGAAAACCTGTGGGTCGACGGCGACGGACGCTACCGTGCCGGGGAAGACGGACCGCTGATCCAGGTCATCTTCAAGCTCTACCCGTGGGAGCACATGGTCCACAGCGAACACGCCGACGACCTGTTCAACGACATGCTTGATTCCGGATTCAACGGGGCCTCATATCAGGGCGGCACCATCTGGATCGAACCGCCCTACAAGATGCTGTGGAGCACCAAGGCCATCCTGCCGGTGCTGTGGAAGCTCTTCGGCAACGACCCGGACCGCTCGCAGTATCTGCTGCCTGCGTGGTTCGAGGGCCAGCAGCCGTCCTATCTGGAACGCCTGGGCTACGTGCGCAAACCGCTGCTCAGCCGCGAAGGCGCGGACATCACCCTGCACCGCCCCAACGGCGAGCTCACCATGGGCGAAGTCCAGGGCTACGGCGAGGAAGGCTTCATTCTCCAGGAGCTCGCCTTGCCGCCGGTCTTCCACCGCGAAGACGAGGGCAAGGACGTCAGCACGGTGTTGGGTGTGTGGATGATCGACGGCGAACCCTCGGGACTCGCGATCCGCGAAAGCCACGGGCCCATCACCGACAACTTCGCGAATTTCATTCCGCACGTCGTCTCGCGCTAGGAGTTTCGTTGCGCGGTTGCGGGCTTCATCCGCGCAACCTAAAAAGTCTCTACCGCAGTTCATGGACGTGCAACGATGATTGCAGCATGAATGGCCGCAGCTGCAGGCGACGGCAGGAACAGGTGCTGCAGAGCTGGTAGAGCACCTCTCCCTCAGAGGTCCAATGCCGGGATTCAACTTCCCAGCTGTGCTTGCCGCCGTCGCTGTGGTTCAGGGTTTCAGGCTTTTCGGCCCTGGCTATGTAGGTCATGAGATCAGCATGATGTAATGACCTTATGCAACTCAACCCTTACGGCGAATACGCCGTCCTGCTCGCGTCGTCCCTGGCCAACGCTTGGCCCTTGGACCGTGACGGCATTGAAGAGCGTACCCGTGAGGTAGGCATGACCATGCCCTTCCCCAGCCTGCCCGACGACCACGCCAAAGTACGCTTGGTGATTGATGATTGGCTTGAGGTGGTCGACGCCCCCTCGGACCGGGAACGGGCGCAACTGCTCAATCTCCAGCTGGCCTCGGCAGCAACCCATCCGCGCCTCGTCGACCATGACAACGAGGGCTGGCATCTGCACTACCGCGACGACGGCCAAAGCATGCCACAAGTTCTCCGCTCGGTCATCTGCACCGGTACCGCGTTGCACCTGACCACCCGCGGCATGCACCGGCTGCACCGCTGTGAAGCCTCCCCGTGCGCCAACGTCGTGGTGGACGTGACGCGTAATGGGCGCCAGCGATACTGCTGTGTCCGCTGCGCGAATCGTGCGGCCGTGCGGCGCCACCGGGCACGTGCCTAAGCCTGCCTCGGAGGGAACAAGCAGGGACCTGTTGCCGGCGCTTATGAGCTAGATCCAGCGGAATTCATCCCGTCGAGCCGTTTGCGACTTCCGGGCCCTCGACCCGTGCACCACGGATGCGCCGGAGCCGGCCGCAACAGGCTTTCATCATCGGGAGGCCCATTTTGTAGGAATCCTCCAAAGTTTCTGGCCAAACACCCCGGTTTGAGCGGTTAACTACATATAGTTCCCACAAAAACGATAGGCTCCTAGGTGAGAAACCCCCAATTTTTGAAGACAAGGTTCATGATGAATCCATTGACGAAGGTACTGATCGCCAACCGCGGCGAAATTGCAGTGCGCATTATCCGTGCCGCCCGCGATGAAGGAATCGAATCGGTTGCCGTCTATGCAGACTCCGACCGCGATGCCCTGCACGTGCGCCTGGCCGACGAGGCCTACGCGCTGGGCGGCACCACCGCAGCCGAATCGTACCTTCGCATTGAGAAGATCCTGGACGCCGCAGAACGCTCCGGTGCAGACGCCATCCACCCGGGCTACGGCTTCCTCTCGGAGAATGCCGAGTTCGCCCAGGCTGTCATCGACGCCGGCCTGACGTGGATCGGCCCGCCCCCAGAAGCCATCGACAAGTTGGGCGACAAGGTCAAGGCCCGCCATATCGCGGAGAAGGTCGGTGCCCCGCTGGTGCCCGGCACCAAGGACCCTGTCGAGTCCGCCGAGGAAGTCTACGCGTTCGCCGACGAATACGGGTTGCCGCTGGCCATCAAGGCCGCCTACGGCGGCGGCGGACGCGGCATCAAGGTGGTGCGCAACCGCGAGGAAATCGGCGAGATGTACGACTCCGCCGTCCGCGAAGCCGTTGCAGCCTTCGGCCGCGGCGAATGCTTCATCGAGCGCTTCCTGGACGCCCCGCGCCATGTGGAGACCCAGTGCCTGGCCGACGTGCACGGCAACGTCGTGGTGGTGTCCACCCGCGACTGCTCGCTGCAGCGCCGCAACCAGAAGCTCGTGGAAGAGGCTCCGGCCCCGTACCTGAGCGAAGAACAGGTCACCCGGTTGTACGAATCCTCCAAGGCCATCCTGCGCGAGGCCAACTACTCCGGCGCCGGCACCTGCGAATTCCTCGTGGGCCAGGACGGTGTCATTTCCTTCCTCGAGGTCAACACCCGCCTGCAGGTTGAGCACCCGGTCTCCGAAGAGGTCGCCGGCATGGACCTGGTGCGCGAGCAGTTCCGCATCGCCCGCGGCGAAGAGCTGGGCTATGGCGACCCCGAGCTGCGCGGCCACTCCTTCGAGTTCCGCATCAACGGCGAAGACGCCGGCCGCGGCTTCATGCCGACCCCGGGCACCATCACCAAGATGAACCTGCCATCCGGTCCGGGCGTCCGCGTCGACTCGGGCATCGAGCAGGGCGAGAGCGTCTCGGGCAACTTCGACTCGATGATCTCCAAGCTGATCGTCACCGGGCCGACCCGTGAGATCGCCGCCGCCCGTGCCCGCCGCGCGCTGGAGGAATTCCAGATCGAGGGCATGGCCACCGTGCTGCCGTTCCACCGCGCCGTGATGAGCGACCAGGCATTCGTTCCGGCCGAGGGACCGTTCCGGGTGCACACCCGCTGGATCGAGACCGAATTCGACACCTTCATTGCTCCGCACCCGTTCCCTGCCGAACAGGCCGAGGAGCAGGATGCCGAGCGCACCACCGTCACCGTCGAGGTGGGCGGCAAGCGCCTGGAGGTGACCCTTCCGGCGTCGCTGGGCTCGGTGTCCTCCAACGGTGCGGAAAAGAGCACCGCAGCCAAGAAGAAGCGCAAGCCGGGCCGCAAGGCCGCCGGCGCCGCCGGGGCCAACAGCGCCGAGCTGCGCTCACCGATGCAGGGCACCATCGTGAAGGTTGCCGTGGAGAACGGCGCCGAGGTCTCCGAGGGCGACCTGATTGTGGTGCTGGAAGCCATGAAGATGGAACAGCCGATCACCGCGCACCGCGACGGCATCATTGCAGGCTTGGAAGTCACCCCGGGCGAGACGCTGTCCTCGGGCGCCGTGATCGCTTCGATCAACGACGAGAAGTAGGAGTTCCACGCAACGTCGGGGCTTGGTTCGCGCAGCACGCGAACCAAGCCCTCCGGCATCCGATTCCCTCCAACGCGGCGTGCCGGTCGAATACCGCCATAGCAGACACGTATTCCCTGCTGACCAGGAGTCTCATATCCTGCGACGGCCTAATAGGTCGTTGCCTAGGGATGTCACGGCTGCCAGATACTTGGTCTTGTCGAAAATCAACGGTCCCACTTCCAGAAGCGCATCGTCTTCTTCAAGCAAGCCCTGCTCCGTTTCCCCTTCTTCAGGTTCGCTGTCAAAGCAGAAATTGCTCCATATGACATGCTCCCCCGAAGTTTGTATATTGACGCTGACACCCCCGCAGCCTTCATCAAAACATACCGGGCAAAAATATAGCCAGACCCGATGCGGATAGAACTCTCCTGGAGCATCGCCGCAAAATCGCCTTAATTGCATCTCCAGAACGCTCGGACTCAGACTCCGTCGCAGCAGGGAAATGAAGGGGAATCGCTCTTCCTCAGCCTCCGACAAAATGTCCCGAAGGAAACGCCCATCGACTCGGACATCGAATCCTCCTGTGTCATCCGGGTATAGATCGAACTCGTTCATTTCCCCCAACTCTCGCTTGCCTCGGCTCTGCAATCCCCTATGCCGTGAATGCGCTGGTTGTTCAAGATTCCGCCCGACTCTTGCACTACTGATTGGCCAACCAATCACTGTAGGTTTCGATCCCGAGCCTTGCGCCCGGCCCGGGCAGGATCCCTCCTTCGCGCATGGCCTTGCCCATCGCTCCGGGCAACGGCACCTCGACAATCCTCGGAGACTGGTTCTTCTTGGCCAGGTATTGGGCGAAGAGCTGGGGCATCCATTCTTCCCTGGGTCCGGCCAGCTCCTGCACGATTCCCGCTACCGGTTGCACAGCCAACTCGACCAAGGCCTGAGCCACTTCGCTGCCGGCAATCGGCTGCAGGCGCATCTTGGGTGCCACCTGCACCGGTCCTGCAGAGAGCCGATTGATGGTTTGCCCGATAAATTCATGGAACTGCGTGGTGCGCAGCAGCGTATAGCCGCCGGGCAGGACGCGCAGCATCCGCTCCTGAGCCGCCTTGCCCGCATAGTATCCGGCGTCGATCTGCGCCGCGCCGACAATGGACAGGGCCACGTGGTTTCGCACTCCGGACTCACGGCCGGCGATCAAGAGGTTGGCCGTGGACTGCGTGAAATAGCGCATGGACGCCGAAGCACTGGTCGTCGACGACCCGGATACGTCAATCACTGCTTCGCAACCAACCAGCCACCGGCGCACTGAATGCTCATTGGTGAGGTCGCACCCCGCCGAGCGAGAAAGCACGATGGGTTCATGTCCTGCGGCATCGACTTTCTGGACAACCTGCTTCCCGATAACTCCGGTCCCTCCGGCCACTGCGATTTTCATGCTGGCTCCTCATCACCGATACTTCGTTCGTGAGTGCCATGCTTCCACGATCGGAACGCTGATGTAAGGGCATATCTGATGCCGTGTCATTCACATTGGGGGCAATTCAAGTACTGCGTGCTGAATGAAGGCAAAATTAGATTGACGATATTCCCCACAGAAAACCATAGTGATGAGGAACAACCTTGCTTAGAAATCTCGATGACAATCCTGATCGTTTGGTGCTCGACTACCTCAGTAATGAGCTCGGAAATTTTGAAACTGGCAAATTGACGCCAAACCATTTGGCCATTCAGCATTTATCTACATATTTGGAGGGCAATGCTGCCTCCGGCCACGATGCATTTGTCGGGCGGCATTTCGATGAACTCGCCGTTCATGACGAAAATCCTAATGAAATCACGGCTAGTGACATCGTGGCGGTCTCATTTCTTTCTGTAAATGTGCCGCCGCGAGCAGCTTGGGCATTTCTTGAGACACGGAAAAATGAAATCTCCGAGATCTTGTCTTCTATCCCAACTAATCTTGCGATTAATGATCCCTCATGCACTTTCACCATGTACGACGAACACTCCGCACTACAGCGGCTGTGGAATACTCTCCGGCGTAGTCCTTCCGAAAAGTTATGGGGCATGGGGCCCGTTCTTACAAGCAAACTCATGGCTCGAAAGCGTCCCCATTTGGTTCCGATACAGGACAGCATTGTCCTTGCGGAGCTGGAAGCAACGGATCGCGATTTCTGGCAGATGTGGTGGGAGGCAATGCAACTAACTGAGGAAGAATACCAACCCGTACAAGATTTCGCCCGGGTACTGCGCGCAAGTGTCCCTGCCGCGCACAAGTTGTCTCTTCTTAGAGTCCTCGACATTGTCATTTGGATGAATGGCAGAGCACCCGCTGTTTAGTTTTTAGGAAAATAGAAAAGCCCGTACCAACCTCGAAAGGTTGATACGGGCTATTCGTGCGTCATCTGCGCATCACGCCGGAGTTAGTTACTCGACGAACTCTTCCATGTCCACATCCGAAGTATCGCGGGTCATGAACAGTGCAACCAGGGTCAGGACTGCACCGATGGCCAGGTAGATGCCCACGCCCACGGTGTTGCCGCCACCGGCATTCCACAGTGCGATGGCCACGAACGAGGCCGGGGCAGCACCGATCACGGAAGACATGTTGTAGGCGATGGCCGAGCCGGTGTAGCGCACGTTCGACGGGAACAGCTCAGGCAGGTATGCGGCCATCGGGCCGAAAGTGAGGCCCATCAGGGTGAAGCCAACGATCAGGCCCACCATGGCGGCGGCCTGGCCCGGACCGAAGAACAGCGTCCAGCCGGCGCCGAAGATCAGGATCGCCACGGTGACCCAGATCAGGAACTTGCGACGGCCGAACTTCTCGGCCAGCGGTCCGGAGGCCACGGTGAAGATACCGAAGAACACCACGCCGATGATCAGCATCGTCAAGAAGACCGGACGATCGATGCCCAGGCCCGGGACGAACCCGGCAGCGTCGAAGACCTTGCCCTTGGCCTCGGCCGCGGCGCGGGCCGCTTCCTCGGTGGCAGGAGCGGTGCCGTAGGTCAAGGTGAAGGAAGTCATCAGGTAGAAGAGCACGTAGGTGGCCACCATGATGAAGGTACCGGCAACAACCGGGCGCCAGTGGTGCCTCATGGTTGCCTTGAATGGCGATTTGAGGACCTTGTCCTGCGAAATCACCTTCTGGAAGGAAAGCGATTCAACCAGCTTCAGGCGGACCCACAGTCCGATGACGACCATGACAGCCGAGAAGTAGAACGGAATGCGCCAGCCCCAGGCCATGAATTGCTCGGGAGTCAGCGAGGTCTGCAGGAGCACGAACATCAAGTTGGCGATGATGAAGCCGACCGGGGCTCCCAGCTGCGGGAAGGTTCCGTAGATCGCGCGCTTGTTCTTCGGGGCGTTCTCGGTGGCCAGCAATGCGGCACCCGACCATTCGCCGCCCAATGCCAGGCCCTGGGCGAAGCGCAACAGCACCAGCGCCGTCGGCGCCAGCACGGTCCACATGCCCTGCGCCGGAGGCAGGAAACCGATCAGGAATGTCGAAATGCCCATCAGCAGCAGCGAAGCAACCAGCGTGCCCTTGCGGCCGAGCTTGTCGCCGTAATGGCCGAAGACGACCGAACCCAGCGGGCGGGCAATGAAAGCCACGCCGAAGATGGCGAACGAGGAGAGGATCGCGTTGATCGTCGTTGCGTTCGGGAAGAACAGGGCCGGGAAAACCAGCACAGATGCAGTGGCATACGCATAAAAGTCGAAGAACTCCACCGTGGTGCCGATCATGCTGGCAAACAGCACCCGGCCACGGGTATTCTCCTTTGGCGCTACCGCGGTATTAGCCTTCGACATGGAGGCTTCTCCTTAGTGATGAGCGATAATCGAATGTAACAATCCTAAACCCGCGTGCTCAGCATACGGATACCGGTGTCCACTATTTGGACATTTGATTCGAATGCGTCAATCACTCACCGATGATTCAGGCTCCGACCTGCACAAATTCGTAGTCCCTTGAATACGGGATGACTAGTACCATCTCTTCAAACTCCATATCAGAGCAATCGCGTTCTGTGAAGATCCAGAGAACAAATCTGCTTTAGTCGATGTCACAAATGGGAAAGGCCGCCGCCCTTTCCGAAGTTCGGAAAGAGCGGCGGCCCAGCGGCTATTGCGACTAGCTGTGCCGGTGCAGGCGGCGCGCTGCCTCGGCCAACGAACCGGACAGCGACGGGTAGACCGTGAAGGTCTCCGCCACGTCATCCACATGCAACGAATTCTGTACGGCCAAGGCCAGCGAGAAGATCAGTTCGCTGGCGCGCGGTGCCACGACAACGCCGCCGATCACGGTTCCCGAACCCTTGCGGGAGACGATCTTCACGAAACCCTGGTCAACGTTCATCATCTTGGCGCGGGCGTTGGTGTTCAGGTCGACCTTGATGATATTGGCCTGGTACTTGCCTTCAGCCACGGCCCGCTGGGTCACGCCGACAGTTGCGATCTCAGGGGAGGTGAAGATGTTCGATGCCACCAGGTCCAGGTTCAGCGGCTTTACCGAATCGCCCAGCAGGTGGGCGACGGCAATACGCCCCTGCATTGCGGAAACGGAGGCCAGCGCGAATACGCCGGTGCAGTCGCCGGCGGCGTAGATGTTGGTCGCGGTGGTGCGGGAGACGCCGTCAACCTGGATGTGCCCGGACTTGGTCAGCTGCACGCCGGCCTCTTCCAAGCCCAAGCCCTCGGTGTTCGGAATGGAACCCACGGCAACCAGGCAGTGGCTGCCTTCCAGCACGCGGCCGTCGGCCAGGGTCACGAAGACCTTGTCCCCCTTGCGCTCCACGCCTTCGGCGCGGGCCTGCGCCACGACATTCACGCCGTTGGACTTGAAGACATCCTCCAGCACGCCGGCCGCATCGGCATCCTCGCCAGGAAGCACGCGGTCGCGCGAGGAGACCAAGGTCACCTTGGCGCCCAGCAAGTTGTAGGCGGAAGCGAACTCGGCACCGGTCACACCGGAGCCGATCACGATCAGGTGCTCGGGCACCTCGTTCATGTTGTAGATCTGGGTCCAGTTGAAGATGCGCTCCCCATCCGGCTTGGCAGTGGGAAGCTCGCGCGGATGCGCACCAACCGCCAACAGGATCGCGTCGGCCTCAACGGTCTGCTCGGACCCGTCGGGGCGCGATACATGGACGGTGCGGTTGTCCACCAGGCGGCCTTCGCCAATGATGATGCGCACGCCGGCACGTTCCAAGGTGGTGCGGATATCGCCGGACTGCTCCTTGGCAAGGTCCAGCAAACGGTGGTTGACCACCGAAAAGTCGGTTACTGCCGAATCCAGTCCATCCACGTGGACACCGAAGGTCTCAGCGTGCTTCACGCGTCGCACCGCATCCGCGGTGGCGATCAAGGTCTTCGACGGCACAACGTCAGTCAGCACGGCTGAACCACCCATGCCCGCACGTTCCACCACGGTGACGTTGGCTCCCAGCTGGGCCGCGCCCATGGCTGCCTCATATCCGCCCGGGCCGCCGCCGAGAATTACCAATCGGGTTGCTTCGTTCCTACGTTCTGCGCTCACGGATACCATTGTTCACCATGGGCGGATATTGCGCACATCGTC
This sequence comes from Glutamicibacter protophormiae, assembly GCF_014647495.1. Classification (GTDB taxonomy): domain Bacteria; phylum Actinomycetota; class Actinomycetes; order Actinomycetales; family Micrococcaceae; genus Glutamicibacter; species Glutamicibacter protophormiae. Next base: position 167,399 of record NZ_BMPH01000003.1, on the reverse strand, counting down.
GCCGCAGGAGGTCTGGCGTGATTTTGGTTGTGAAGCACTAGTTTCACCTGACAAAGCGCCCCGTGGGCGGTAGCGTATTTCACGTGACTGATATGCATAATGACCCACAAGTTCTCGCTTCCGAGGCTGCCCAGGCGATCGCCGAGCAGACCGGCGTAGCACAGCATGACATCGCCCTGGTCCTCGGCTCCGGCTGGGGACAGGCCGTAGAGCTGGTCGGCGAAACTACCCACACCCTGGATGCCACCGCGATTCCAGGCTTCCACGCCGCCGCGGTGCCCGGCCACCACGGCACCATTTCCTCGATCCTGACCGAATCCGGCAAGCGCGTGCTGGTGCTCGGCGCCCGCACCCACTTCTACGAGGGCCGCGGCGTGCGCGCAGTGGTCCACCCGATCCGCACCGCGGCGGCCGCCGGCTGCACCCAGCTGGTGCTGACCAACGGCTGCGGCGGCCTGAACGAGAACTGGGCTCCGGGCACCCCGGTCATGATCTCCGACCACATCAACCTGACCGCCGCCTCCCCGCTGGAGGGTGCGACCTTCGTTGACTTGACCGACCTGTATTCCTCGCGCATCCGCGGCATCGCCCGCGAGGTCGATGCCACCCTGGACGAGGGCGTGTACGCCCAGTTCACCGGCCCGCATTACGAGACCCCGGCCGAAGTCCAGATGGCCAAGCGCATCGGCGCCGACCTGGTGGGCATGTCCACCGCTTTGGAAGCCATCGCCGCGCGCCACGCCGGCATGGAAATCTTCGGCATGTCCCTGGTGACCAACCTGGCCGCCGGCATCAGCCCGGTGCCGCTGAGCCACGAGGAAGTCATCGAGGCAGGCCAAGCCGCCGGCCCGCGTATTTCCAAGCTCCTGGCGCAGATCATCGCGCGCCTCTAGGCTCCGGCGGGGCGGCAGCCAACCGGCGTCCGCCCCGTGACGCGCGTGTGAGTAAGAACTAAGCAGGGAGAACCATGGAGAACGAATCCGCACAGCACCAGCTGCTGGAGACCGCGACCGCTTGGGCGTCCGCGGATCCGGATGATGCCACCCGCGCCGAACTGCAGGAGCTGGTCTCCCGCGCGCGGTCGGACGCCGCCGCAATGGAGGATCTGGCCGACCGCTTCAGCGGCGTGCTGGAGTTCGGCACCGCCGGGTTGCGCGCCGAACTCGGTGCGGGCCCCATGCGGATGAACCGCGTGGTGGTGCTGCGCACCGCCGCGGGCATCGCCCGCTTCCTGGGGCAGCAGGCCGATAGCGCCTACACCCCGAAGGTGGTCATCGGCTTCGACGCCCGCTACAACTCGGATGTGTTTGCCCGGGATTCGGCCGCGGTGTTCACCGCCGCGGGCTTCGAGGTGCTGCTGATGCCTGCACCGCTGCCCACCCCTGTGCTGGCCTGGGCGGTACGCCGCTTTTCCGCGGAGGCCGGCATCATGGTCACCGCGAGCCACAACCCTCCGCGCGACAACGGCTACAAGGTCTACATCGGCGGCCGCGCCTCGGACGACGCCGGCCGCGGCGCGCAGATCGTCTCCCCTGTCGACGCACGGATTGCGGCGCTGATCGACCATGGTCAGCCGGTCTCCCAGATCCCGCAGGCGGACTCGGGATGGCAGATACTGCCCGATGCCGGCACCGAGGGCGATATCGAAGCCGAGTATCTGGCCGCCATCGGCCCGGTCGTCGAGCCGCAGCCTGACCGCGGCCAGCTGCGTGTGGTGGTCAGCGCCATGCACGGCGTGGGCGGGCACACCATGCGCCAGGCCCTGCTGAACGCCGGGTTCGGTGACGTGCACATGGTCGCCGCGCAGGAGCACCCGGACCCGGAGTTCCCGACCGTGAAGTTCCCCAACCCCGAGGAGCCGGGCGCCATCGATCTGTCGCTGGCGCTGGCCCGAGAGGTCGGGGCGGATCTGGTGATCGCCAACGACCCGGACGCCGACCGCTGCGCCGCGGCCGTGGAAGACCAGGGCGCCTGGCGCATGCTGCGCGGCGACGAAGTGGGCTGGCTGCTGGGCGACCATCTGGCCACCCGCCTGCCCGAGGGCCGCAAGCTGGGCAATTCCATCGTTTCCTCGCGCATGCTGGCAGCCATCGCCAAGGATGCCGGGCGCGAACACGAGGAAACCCTGACCGGCTTCAAGTGGATCTCCCGCGTGGAGAACCTGGGTTTCGGGTACGAGGAGGCGCTGGGCTACTGCGTCGCCCCGGACCTGGTGCGCGACAAGGACGGCATCTCCGCCGGTGTGATGCTCGCTGATCTTGCCTCGCAGCTGAAGGCCGCAGGCAGCAGCATCCCGCAGCGGCTGGATGAGCTGGCCGCCCGCCATGGCGTGCACGTCACCGACCAGCTGTCGCTGCGATTCACCGACCTGGCTCAGATTCCCGTGCTCATGGACAAGATCCGCACCAATCCCCCGGAGCATCTGGGCGGATCCGCGGTCAGCGAGGTCACCGACCTCTCCCAGGGCTCCGAAAGGCTTCCGGCCACCGATGCCATGGTGCTGCATACCTTCTCCGGGGCGCGTGTCATCATCCGCCCGTCGGGAACGGAGCCGAAGCTGAAGTGCTACCTGGAAACCATCGAGCCGGTTGATGACATCGCACAGGTCGCCCAGGCGCGCCTCGATGCCACAACCCAGGTCCTGGCCATCAAGGAACAACTGGCCGCGTACCTGAACGCCAACTGATACCTGCCGCCCGGAAACGCGGCACCAACAATTCGAGGACATCATGACTGAACTAAGCGCCCGCGACATCGCCGGCTACATCGACCACACCCTGCTGGCGGCCAACGCCTCACGCGAACAGATCACGACGATCTGCGACGAGGCCAAGAAGTACGAATTCAAGTCCGTCTGCGTGAACCCGGTGTGGACTTCGACCGTCGCCCGCGAACTGGAAGGCACGAACGTGCTGACCTGCACGGTGATCGGCTTCCCGCTGGGCGCCTCCGCCACCGCCACCAAGGTGTTCGAAACCACACAGGCCGTCGCCGACGGCGCGAACGAGATCGACATGGTCATCGACATCGCCGCCGCCCTGCGCGGGGACCGCGACGCGCTGGTCAATGAGATCTTCGCCATCGCCCAGGCCGCCCATGAGGGCGGAGCGATCCTGAAGGTCATCATCGAGACCTGCCTGCTGACCGAAGACGCAAAGGTCCTTGCCTGCGAAGCCGCCAAGGCCGCCGGTGCCGATTTCGTCAAGACCTCCACCGGATTCTCCACCGGCGGAGCCACCGTGGAAGATGTGGCGCTGATGCGCCGCACCGTCGGCGCCGAGATGGGTGTGAAGGCCTCCGGCGGCGTACGCAGCCTGGAAACAGCGCGCGCCATGATTGAAGCCGGTGCAACAAGGCTAGGTTCCAGCTCAGGAGTTGCTATCCTAGAGGGAGAGCAAAGCGGTTCCAGCTACTAGGCAGCCGCACCAAAAGTCAACAAGGAGCAAAAGTGTACTCGAACGGCAAGAACACTGCCCATTCCGGTGAAGGTCGTCTGGCTGGCAACCTGGTCGCCTTCGTTATCTTCTTCGCGGTCTTCGCAGGCGCGTTGTACTCGCTGTCGTTCTGGACTTTTGAAAATGCCTGGATTCCTTCCATCCTCTGCTTCGGTCTGACCGTCATCGCCTTCGCGGTGCCGATGCACCTCATGGGCCGCGCCGACAAGGCCGAGGAATTGGTTGCAGCAGCATCGGAATTCCAGAAGTAAAATACTTCATCACAGCGGGGAGGCCTACGGGCCTCCCCGCTGTTGCTTAACCGGCCTTCGGCCCCGGCCCTGGGACCAGATTTCAGCACGGCCGACGTCCCCTGCCTGTAGTGTGGGGGTGCATGAATCCATTAATACCCAACGCGCATGAAGTAGTTGTCTTCTACGTCCTCCCTCTGGTCATCACCGTGGTTCTGGCCATCGTGGTCTATAAGCTGATCAAGAGATCCACGAAGGAAACGGAACTCCACCGGAATAGTGATGATCAGCATCCCGATCATGACTCCTAGGCGGTTCTGAAGAGCTGTTTGAAGTTACCGTCACGACTCCCCTGTTGGACTTCACCGCCAGACGAATCCCGGCTCCGGACCGGCCATCATTGCTATGGTGAGACTATTCGATACACAGGCGCTGACCGGTCGATAGGGAGACATCGTGAAGCTGGGACAACTGATTCGACGCTATCCGCTGTTGGCCGCGGCGGTCATCGCCCTGCTCGCCACGGGAGCCGCCGCCTTGGCCGGCATGGACGCCGCCAGCCGGTGGATCGCATGGATTGCCATCGCTGGCGCCGTGCTATGGATCGGCGCCGGGATGGTCAAGGACCTGCTGCGCGGCCACTACGGACTGGATATCCTGGCGCTCGTGGCGATTATCGCCTGTCTGCTGGTCGGCGAGTACCTGGCGTCCCTGATCATCGTGCTGATGCTTTCCGGCGGCGAAGCCCTGGAGGACTTCGCCCAGCGCCGGGCCACCAGCGAGCTCTCCGCGCTGCTGGACCGCTCCCCACTGCAGGCCCACCTCGCCGCGGATGAGTCCGGCCAGGATGTCACCGACGTCCCGGTGGAACAGGTGGAGGTCGGCGACCTGTTGCTGGTGCGTCCCGGCGAGCTGGTTCCCGTCGACGGCCTGATGCGTTCCGAGACTGGAAGCTTCGATGAATCCTCGCTGACCGGCGAACCGCTTCCGGTGATCCATGCCAGGGGGTCCGAGGTGATGTCGGGGTCGGTCAACGGCTCGCAGGCCGTCTACCTGCAGGCGCTGCGACGCAGCAGCGACAGCCAGTACCAGCAGATCATCGCGCTGGTACGGCAGGCACAGGACTCCAAGGCACCGGTGGTGCGGCTGGCCGACAAGTTCGCAATTCCCTTCACCCTGCTGTCCCTGCTGATTGCGGGCATCGCCTGGGCGGTGTCCGGAGACCCGGTGCGCTTCGCCCAGGTCCTGGTGCTCGCCACCCCCTGTCCCCTGCTGATTGCCGTGCCGGTCGCCTTCCTAGGCGGCATGTCCCGCGCTTCCAAGGAAGGTGTGGTGGTCAAGGGCGGGGCCGTACTTGAGCAGCTCGCCAAGGTCCGCAGCGCCGCCTTCGACAAAACCGGCACCCTGACCGCAGGCCGGCCCGCGCTGGTCGGCATCCAGACGCAGCTGGATCCGGACGAACTGTTGCAGCTGGTAGCCTCCGCTGAGCAGTTCTCCACCCATGTCATGGCCGCGGGCCTGACCGCTGCGCTTGCCGACCGGGGGCTGCCGCTGCTTCCTGCCGAAGACGCGCAGGAAGTGGCCACCAACGGCGTCAGCGCCCTGGTCGACGGGCGCCGGGTAGCCGTGGGCAAGCCGTCGTTCATCGCCGCCATGGACCCGGCCCTGGAGCGGGTCGAGCTTGAGCCGGGGCAGTCCGCGGCCTACGTCGCAGTGGACAACAGCTTCGCCGGCGTGATTCTGATGGCCGACGCACCGCGCCCTGAAGCCTCCGCGGTGCTGCGCTGGATGCGCGACCACGGCGTGGAAAACCAGGTCATGCTTACCGGCGACGTGGAACAGACAGCGCTGGGCGTCGCCGCCCAAGTGGGCATCGGCAAGGTCGAAGCGGAGCTTCGCCCTGGACAGAAAGTCCAGCTGCTCAAGGACATGCAGCCCCGGCCGGTCCTGATGCTGGGCGACGGCACCAACGACGCCCCGGCACTGGCCGCCGCGGACATCGGCATGGCCATGGGCTCGCGCGGCTCCACCGCGGCCGGGCAGGCCGCCGACGCCGTGGTCCTGCGTGATTCGCTCGGACCGGTGGCCCAGGTGATGGCCATCAGCCGCTACACCCTGAGCGTGGCGCATAGCGCCATCTGGATCGGCATCGGGCTGAGCGTTGGGCTCATGCTGGTCGCCACCACGGGTGTGATTCCGGCGGTGACCGGAGCCCTGCTGCAGGAGGTCGTGGATCTGGTGGTCATCGTCTATGCCCTGCGCACGCTGCGCGGGCCCCGCCCCGCCGACTTCCACGGTGCGCTGCCGACCCAGTCGACCGTCGCCTTGGCACAGCATGTGCGCAGCAGGGATTAGACTCAGCATTCAAGTTCGCTGCCACGATGTCCTTGGGAAGCCGTCGAATGCTGAACCGAGCAGCTGAGCCAAATCCTTCTGTCAAAGTCACACGGGTTGGCGAAGTCGCTGTACAAGAATGCAATGATTATTCGGTGAGCATGCCCCGCAAATACCTCGTGAACTGGCCGTCCGCGATTACTGCGATATTCGCAGATTCGTTGGTGATATGGCTACCAGTGTTGGGAATGCTTTATTTCGGTCCCGATTCCGCTCCTGCCGTGGCCATTGGCTGGATTTTGGTTGCCGCGATGATCAATTTCATATCGTATTCTGCTGGGGTCACCGTCGGTACTCGCACAGCAGGTTTCCGAATTCAAAAGCGCCAAGGCCAGGCTCCGGGAAAAGGTTATGCGGTACTGCTGACGTTGGCGAGCTTGGTTTCACTTCCCGTATTTGCAGCGCTATTACTCATCAATTACATCGGAAACAATAACTCCCCGGAACACTTGTCCGGTTATCCACTCATTGGCGTTCGAACCTCGAGACGGCCCCTTCTGCAAGCCGCGGATAACTACTGGCGACGTTGGTCAGCATAAACAGGCGGCTGCTTGAGCCAAACCAGAGGGATGTGCCGTTGGCTTCTGGCGTATTCGGTTCCGCAGCGACGTGTCGGGGCAGCTATGGCTCCCGGCACGTCGCTGTGCAATTGCCTGATCTTGATTGCATCAGGCATCCAGTCTTCGCTACCCCTTCGCCGCAGCCACCGGGGTGGGTTCGAAGATCGCGTAGACCAGGTTCTCCGCCCAGTCCAGCATGGCTTCGTCCGCCAGGTCCCGTCCGCCGACCGGCGAGGTCTTGGGCTTGGGAATGAAGATGGAGTTCAGCGCCGGCTTGTTCGCCGAACCCGGGTACAGCCGTTCCAGGCGCACCTGGCGGCTGGCCGGCAAGTCCTCGATCTTCGCGGGCGACACCTTGATGTGGTTGCCGACCTGCTGGATGTCGTGCAGTCCCACCGCACGGGCGCGGATGCGCAGGGCCGCGACGCGCAGCAGGTTCTGCACCGGCAGCGGCAGCTTGCCGTAGCGGTCCTCCAGCTCCTCGCGGACCTCGTCCAGCGCCTCGCTGGTTTCCGCGGAGGCGATGTTCCGGTAGGCCTCCAGGCGCAGTCGCTCCCCCGGCACGTAGTCGTGCGGCAGGTGCGCGTTGACTGGAAGGTCGATCTTCATCTCGGTGGCTTCTTCTTCGCCCTCGCCCTTGTAGTCGGCTACTGCTTCGCCGACCAGGCGCAGGTAGAGGTCGAAGCCCACCCCTGCAATGTGCCCGGACTGCTCCCCGCCCAGCAGGTTGCCGGCACCGCGCAGTTCCAGGTCCTTCATGGCCAGCTGGTACCCCGAGCCCAACTCGTTGTGCGCGGCCACGGCCTTCAGGCGTTCCAGGGCAACCTCGCCCAGCGGCTTCTCCGCGTCCCACAGGAAGTAGGCGTAGGCGCGTTCGCGGGCGCGGCCCACGCGGCCGCGCAGCTGGTGCAGCTGCGAGAGCCCGTAGTTGTTCGCGCGGTCGACGATCAGCGTATTGGCGTTGGAGATGTCCAGGCCGGTTTCGATGATGGTGGTGGAGACCAGAACGTCGAACTTCTTCTCCCAGAAGTCCTGGATGATCCGCTCAAGCCGCGACTCGCTCATCTTGCCGTGCGCCACCTCCACGCGCGCCTCGGGAATCAGCTCGCGCAGTTCCGCGGCGACCCGGTCGATGGAGGACACGCGGTTGTGCACGAAGAACACCTGCCCGTCGCGCATCAGCTCGCGCTTGATCGCGGCGCTGATCTGCTTGTCGCTGCGCGGGCCCACATAGGTGAGCACCGGGTGGCGTTCCTCCGGAGGGGTGGCCAGGGTGGAGGTTTCGCGGATGCCGGTCAAGGACATCTCCAAGGTGCGCGGGATCGGGGTGGCGCTCATGGCCAGCACGTCCACGTTCGTGCGCATCTTCTTGAGCTCTTCCTTGTGCTCCACGCCGAAGCGCTGTTCCTCGTCGATGACCACCAGGCCCAGGTTCTTGAACTCCACGTTCTTTGACAGCAATCGGTGGGTGCCGATCACGATGTCCACGCTGCCGTCCTTCAGCCCGGCCAGGATCTCCTTGGATTCCTTGGCCGTCTGGAAGCGGGACAGCGTCTTCACGCGGACGGGGAAGCCCGAATAGCGTTCGGTGAACGTCTGGTAGTGCTGGGAGGCCAGCAGCGTGGTGGGAACCAGCACTGCGACCTGCTTGGAATCCTGCACGGCCTTGAAGGCCGCGCGCACCGCGATTTCAGTCTTGCCGAAGCCCACGTCGCCGGAGATCAGCCGGTCCATCGGGATCTCCTTTTCCATGTCCGCCTTGACTTCGTTGATGGCGGTGAGCTGGTCCGGGGTCTCGATGAAGGCGAAGGCCTCCTCCAGTTCGCCCTGCCACGGGGTGTCGCCGGCGAAGGCATGGCCACGGCTGGCCATGCGTGCGGAGTACAGCTTGATCAGGTCCCCGGCGATCTCCTTGACGGCCTTGCGCGCCTTGGACTTGGTGCTGGCCCAGTCCGAGCCGCCCATCTTGGACAGCGTCGGGGCTTCCCCGCCCACGTAGCGGGTGATCATGTGCAGCTGGTCCATCGGGACAAAAAGCCGGTCCCCGGGTGCTCCGCGCTTGGAGGAAGCGTATTCGACCACCAGGTATTCGCGCTTGGCGTCCTTGCCCGCTCCATTGACCTTGCGGGAGACCAGCTCCACGAACTTGCCGATGCCGTGCTGCTCGTGGACGATGAAGTCCCCGGCCTGCAGGCTCAAGGGGTCCACGGCGTTGCGCTTGCGCTTGACCGTGAGCTTGCGGGACTTGCGGTTCGGGTAGGCGCTGGAGCGTCCCAGCAGGTCCGCTTCGGTCAGCAGCCCGGTCTTCAGCTCATCGAAGACGAAGCCGCGCCCGGCGGTGGCCTGGGTGATCTCGATCAGCCCCGCGGTGGGCTCCGCCGAGAGGTCTTCCACGCGGTGGGCCGGGATCTTGTATTCGCCGAAGAGCTCGGAAAGGCGCGCAGCCGGGCCGGGGCCCTCGGTGGCAACCACCAGGCGCCATCCGTCGGCCACGCGGGAGGCGATGAACTCCATCATCGCCTCGATGTCGCCCTGGTAGCCGTGGGGTTCGCGAGCCGGCACGCGGATGGTGGCCGCGCCCAGGTCCAGTTCCTCATCGGAGCCGAGCGAGGTGACGGCCCACCAGGAGACCTTGGCCTGGTGTGCGTGTTCGACGGTCTGCGCGAGCGAGGCGAAATCACCGGATTCGAGCTTGCGCCCGGATTCGGCGGTGCTCAGGTCCAACGGCGCGCTGGCGCCGTCCGAGGCCGAGGCCCACGCAGCGGCCAGGAACTCCGCGTTGGTTTCGTTCAGGTCGTGGGCGCGGGCGCGCACGCGTTCAGGCTCCATGACCAAGGCAATGGAAGACTCGGGCAGCAGCGACAGCAGCGGCACCATCTCGTCCACCAGCAGCGGGGCCAGGGATTCCATGCCTTCCACCGCAATGCCGCCGGCGATCTTGGTGAGCATTTCCGTGGTGGCCGGGAAGCTGGCCTTGAGGTTTGCCGCGCGGCTCATCACCTTGGGGGTGATCAGCATTTCACGGCATGGGGTTGCGGTGATCGAGGTCGGCCCGGCCCCGTCATGGGAGCGCTGGTCCGCGATGGAAAAGTAGCGCATTGTGTCGATTTGGTCGCCGAAGAAGTCCACGCGCACCGGATGCTCCAGGGTGGGCGGGAACACGTCGATGATGCCGCCGCGCACGGCGAATTCTCCGCGGTGGGTCACCATGTCCACGCGGGCATACGCCGCGGCGGCCAAATCCCGGATCACCGTGTCGAATCCCGGCTCGGCATCCAGTGCAAGGGTAACCGGGCGCAGTTCTCCCAGACCCGCCACCAGCGGCTGCAGCACGGCGCGGATCGGCGCAATGATGATCTTCAGATCCGGATCCCCGTCATGCAGCCGGCGCAGTACCTCCAGCCGCCGGCCCACGGTATCGCTGCGCGGGGAAAGCCGTTCGTGGGGCAGGGTTTCCCAGGAAGGGAATTCGGCGACGTGCTTGGACGGGAGGTAGGCGGCCAGCGAGGCCGAGATGTCTTCGGCTTCACGGCCGGTGGCGGTGACGATCAGCGTGACGGCGCGGTCATGTCCTTCGGCCAGCCCCTGGCTGACGTGGGCGCCGATAATCGGACGCATGCCCTGCGGCGCGGCAATTTCCAGCTCGTCGCTGCGGGTGGAAAAACTTTGTGAGGCACCTTGGCGGATACGGCGGAATGACGATTCTTCACGCAGGAAATCATGAAGTCCAACTAGGCTCATGCGGCTTTCGTGTCCTCTCGGGCAGGTTATGGGCCAACGCGCGCGAGGCGTTCAGCCCGGTTTGACACCACGAACACCGACCGCAAAGCTTTTCCGCGGCCGGCTAAATGCCAATATGTTGTTTTGATGCCTTCCTAGCCTACCTAATCGAGGTGAGCAGATAGGGTTAATGTTGTCCATTATCCGGGACCGGCAGCTGCCGATCTCCCGGCCGCCCAGATTTCTAGATTGGGATATCCATTCATGGCATTGAACGCAAGCACTCAGATCGCCCACCCGGCCGACCGGGTCATCGCCACCTTGGCTGACCGCGGCTTCGCTGAGCACCTGACCTCGCTGGCCAACGGCACCCTGCAGGACTTCACCGTCAGCGGTGACACCTCCGGCGCCTTCACCCTGACCACCGTTCGCGCCATGCCTACCGACCGCGTGCCGGACATCGCCCGCAAGTTCGTCGGTGCCTCGATCCAGGTAACCCAGGTTGAGCAGTGGAGCGCTCCGGATGCCGCTGGCAACCGTTCTGCATCCGTGAAGATCGATGTGGCCGGCGTGCCCGTGTCCGTATCGGGCAGCGAGAAGCTGACCGCCCAGGGCGACACCACCGAATTCGCCATTGAGGGCAAGGTCTCCTCCTCGATTCCATTCATCGGCGGCAAGCTTGCCTCGGCGGCCGAGCCGTACCTGGGCAAGGCACTGAATCTTCAGGCTTCACAGGTGAATGCCTGGCTTTCGAAGTAGCGTCGACGACGTCGCTTGAGACGCCGACCACAGACGCCCGGACCGGTGATTTTTTTCGCCCGGCCTCCGGGCGTCTGCGTGTTGGGACGCGAATTACGTTAGGGTTGAACATGGTGTGCCGGGAAGTCTGGTCGGCGTGAATTGTTCATTTAACGAAGTAAGCGAGTACAACGCATGACCAACACTCCATCTTCGGGTTCCCCAAAGAACCTATTTTCCCGGCCGAGCTACAGCGAGTCCGTGCGTATCGGAGACATCCTGCGCAAGGAGACCGTCGGCGGCCTGGTCCTGATTGTCGGCGCAGTGCTGGCCCTGATCTGGGCCAACACGCCAATCCGCGAATCCTACTTCGCGTTGCGTGATTTCCAATTCGGGCCCACCATTTTCGGTGTCGACCTGAATCTCTCCATCGGCCATTGGGCCGCCGACGCCCTGCTGGCGGTGTTCTTCTTCCTCACCGGCTTGGAGCTGAAGAAGGAATTCGTCATCGGCGACCTGCACAACGTCAAGACCGCGGCCGTCCCGGTCGCGGCGGCCTTCGGCGGCGTCGCAGTTCCTGCACTGATCTTCGTGATCGTCGCGGCGGCCTCGGGCGGTTTCGGCAGCGAGCTGATGCAGGGTTGGGCCATTCCCACGGCCACTGACATCGCCTTCGCCGTCGCGGTGCTGGCGGTGATCGGTTCGTCCCTGCCGACCGCGCTGCGCATCTTCCTGCTGACCCTTGCCGTGGTTGACGACTTGATCGCCATCGTCATCATCGCTTTCGTCTTCACCGACGACCTGAAGCTGGGCTACTTGGCCCTGTCGCTGATCCCGATCATCCTGTTCACCGTTCTGGCCCGGACCTTGGGCAAGTTCTTCGCGACCCGCCTGTGGGCCGCCTGGATCATCCTGCTGCCACTGGGCATCGTCACCTGGATCTTCGTCTTCGGCTCCGGCATCCACGCCACCATTGCCGGTGTGGTCCTGGGCTTCTGCGTCCCGGTCAAACGCACCGACGGACGCGAAGGAATCGGCCTGGCCGAGCAGTTCGAGCACCGTTTCCGCCCGCTGTCCTCGGGTTTCTGCATTCCGGTCTTCGCGTTCTTCGCCGCCGGCGTGACGGTCATTTCCCCGGAATCCGGCAGCGGCGGACTGCTGACCGACCCGGTCTTCTGGGGCATCGTGCTGGGTCTGGTGCTCGGCAAGCCGATCGGCATCATGGGCTCGACCTGGGTGCTGACCAAATTCACCAAGGCTTCCCTGGACAAGGACGCCAAGTGGGGCGACCTGTTCGGAGTGACCCTGCTGGCCGGCATCGGTTTCACCGTCTCGCTGCTGGTCTCCGAGCTGTCCTTCGGCCTGGAGTCGGAGCACTATGAGCACGCAAAGGTGGCCATCCTGGCCGGCTCGTTCATCGCCGCGATCCTCGGCGCCCTATGGCTGGTTCCGCGCAACCGCCGCTACAAGGAGATCGCCGAACGCGAGACCCGTGATGACAACAAGGACGGCATCCCTGACGTCTACCAGCAGGATGAGGACAACTAGTTCCTGACTGGTTCGCAACGCAAAAAATCTCTGGTTCCACCCTTGGGCGGAACCAGAGATTTTTTAGTTCACGTTGTTGTTATGCCGCTTCCAGCATGGCGACCTCGGCGGCCACCCAGGCCAGCATGGCGCACTTGACGCGGGCTGGGAACTTGGAGACCCCGGCGAAGGCCACGGCGTCTTCCAGGACCTCCTCATCAGGGGTCATGGTTCCCTTGGAACGCATCATTTCCCGGAAGAGATCCAGCTTGTCCAGGAACTGTTCGCGGGTCAATTCGGGGAGCATTTCGCTGAGCACCGAGGCGGAGGCCATGGAAATGGAACAACCGTCCCCCTCCCAGCTCATGGCGGTGAATTGTTCGCCTTCAAGTTCCACGCGCACGCGGATCTGGTCCCCGCAGATCGGGTTGTGCTGGTGCGATTCGCCGTGGCGGTGGCCAGTCTCCGGTTCAACGAGCGGCGAGCCGATGCGTCGCTTGGAATGGTCGAGGATAACCTGCTGGTACAGCTGGTCGAGTTCGTTCATTTTAGACTCCAAAGTATTCGCGCACCGAAGCCACAGCCTCAATCAGGGCCTTGACGTCGTCTTCGGTGTTGTAGAGATAGGTGCTTGCGCGGGTGGTCGCGGTGACGCCCAGTGCGCGGTGCAGCGGCTGCGCGCAGTGGTGCCCAACGCGCACGGCGATACCGCGCGAATCCAGGAACTGGCCTACGTCGTGCGGGTGCACGCCGATGACTTCGAATGGCACGGTGCCGATGCGCTTGGCATCGACCGGGCCGAAGACCCGCACGCCCTCCAGCGCGGAAAGTCCTTCGTACAAAAGCGCACCCAGGTGCTCTTCCCAGTCGGCGATGCGCTGCATGCCGATCTCATCGAGGTAGCTTGCGGCGGTGGCCAGGCCATGGACCTGGGAGATGCGCTGGGTTCCGGCTTCGAAGCGCTGCGGTGCCGGAAGGTACTCTGCGTGTTCCATGTCCACCACGGTGATCATGGATCCCCCGGTGAGGAATGGCGGCATGGCGTTGAGCAGCTCTTCGCGGCCGTAGAGGCCGCCGATGCCGGTCGGGCCGAGCATCTTGTGCCCGGAGAACGCCATGAAATCCACGTCCAAGGCCTTGACGTCCACCGGCAGGTGCGGAACGGACTGGCAGCCGTCAAGCACCGTCAAGGCGCCGACCCTGCGGGCGGCGTCGACGAAACGCCGGGTATCGGTGATGGTGCCCAGGACATTTGATACGTGGGTGAATGCCACGAGCTTGGTGCGCTCGGTGACCAGCGAATCGATCAGGTCGTAGCGCAGCGAGCCGTCCTCGGCGATCGGCACGTAGCGCAGGGTGGCGCCGGTGCGGAAGGCCAGTTCCTGCCAGGGGATCAGGTTCGCATGGTGCTCGAGTTCGGTGGTGAGAATCTCGTCGCCCGGGCCGAGCCGGAACCGGGCGGCGGCGTCTCCCCCGCGTCCCAGCGAGGCGTTGGACATCGAGTAGCTGATCAGATTAAGGGCTTCGGTGGCATTGGAGGTCCAGACCAGTTCGTTGGTCTTGGCACCGATGAACTTCGCCACGGTTTCACGGCCCTGTTCGAAGATGTCGGTGGCCTCGACAGCAAGGGTGTGCGCACCGCGGTGCACCGCGGCGTTGGCGTTTTCGTAGTAGTGCTGCTCGGCTTCGTAGACGCACCGCGGTTTCTGGCTGGTGGCGCCCGAGTCGAGGTACACCATATCGGCGCCGTTGACCTGGTGCTCAAGGATCTCGAAGTCCGCCTTGATACGTGCCACCTCGTTGGCGGTAAGCGCTTCGGCCGCTTCAGTCTGACCAGTCATGGTGTGCACAGGTCCTCCGGATTCTCGTCATGAATCGCCCAGCACACCACCGGCAAAACCGGCGGCCATGCGATTAGGCAATAGGTACATTAGGTAATTATTCCACTCTGGAACCCGTTGCACACCTAAGTTAGTCCTTAGTAAGTTCCGCCTTAAGGACATGCCTCATGGGCGCGAGGTGAACTTGGCTCACTGCTTGAGCGGTATTTTCCGCGGCCGTGCCGGAGTCCCGGGGTTGCCCGGATTCCGCGCTACCTTGCGCTGTGCTTGCGTTGGTACATCATGCGGTCCGCTTCGGAGAGGCAGTCCGCGAGGCTGGCCAGCCCAGGCTCCGCCGCAGCGAAACCGCAAGATGCCGCGACGCCGGCCGACGCCAGCGCGGCGTCAAAGGTCTCGAAGAATGTTGCGGCCTGTGACGGAACTACCCCGTTGGCCAGAATCATGAATTCGTCCCCGCCGTAGCGGGCCACATGGCATGAGGCTCCGCCGGCCTCTTTCAGCGTCTGGGCGGCTCGGATAATCAGCTCGTCTCCCGCGGTGTGCCCTTGGGTGTCATTCACCTGTTTCAGGCCGTCGAGGTCGACAACGGCGACTGCCACGGCATCGCCGAAGCTCTCCAGCCGCTCTTGGGCATCGGCCACCATGGCATCCCATCCGCGGCGATTGAGCAGGCCGGTCAGTGCATCCGTGTTCGCCAACGCCTCGGATAATTCGATGCGCCGGCGTTCCCGGTCAATGCCGCGGGCCAGCTCCAGCTGCGTGGACAGCAGCTCGCTGAACAGGTTCAGCAGCTGCTCATCGAGCTGCTCTTCGTCGGATAGCGGCTCCGTACGGACTCCGCACAGCACACCGAACATCTCACCGCGGTCGTCGCTGATGGTGTAGCCCGCATAGGCACCCACGTATTCGGAAGCGTCGAGATCCGAATAATCGGGGTCCGTGCGCGAATCGCGTACCACGTGGGCGGCGCCGGAAGCCATGCGGCTGCAGAAGGACTCTTTCCAGTCGATTCTCGCTCCGGTACTGAGCAGCTGATCCTGGTGGACGTGCACGTGGACCTGTTCTCCGTGCACCACTCGCGATACCGACCAGTCGGCCAGCGGGGTATGCGCGTTCAGGTAGGCCACCACCCGCTCCGAGGATTCGCTGAAGGCCTGGGCACCGTTTAGCGGCAGGCCGTTTTCGCCCAGCGGCAGCCCTCCGCTGTTCCTGCGTTCGGTCATCGGCGGCTGGGTTTGAGGGGTGTGGGGTGGAGGCACCGGTATCACTCGCTTAACTTGATGACTTCCTGCTAATCAGCCACGGTTAACAGGCTCAAGAAACCATAACAGGGAAATGCGGAAGAATTCTCCCCATTCCCAGCCGGTGCGACGGCCGCACTGGACCGCACTGGAGTCCGGCGGGCATGGAAAAGCCCCGGCCCAAGAATCCGAGGGGCCGGAGCGATTCCGAAGGTTTCAGGCTGTATGGAACTTTCCCTGGGCGGCTTCCAGCCCCTGCGACATCAGCAGTTCAACGGCGTCGGCCGCATTGTCGATCAGGAACGGCAAGACCTGCTTCTCCGACTTCGAGAAGTCTTGGAGGACCCAGTCGGCGGTATCCATGCGTCCGGGCGGTCGGCCCACTCCGGTGCGCACCCGCAGGTAGTCCTTGGATCCCATGGCCTTGGAGATGTCGCGCAGGCCGTTGTGGCCGCCTTCTCCCCCGCCGCGCTTGAGCTTGATGGTGTCGAAGGGAATATCGATCTCGTCGTGGACCACGATCAGGTTCTCAATTCCGATGCCGAAGAACTTCGCCAGATTGCCCACGGGGCCTCCGGAGAGATTCATGTAGGTCATGGGCTTGGCCAGGACTATGCGGGGACCTCCCACGCCCATGCGCCCCTGGACAATCTGGGCGCGCGATGCGTGGGTCTTGAACTTCGAGCCGGCGCGGTTGGCCAGCTCATCGAGCACCATCTGCCCGATATTATGCCTATTGCCAGCGTAGCCGGGCCCGGGATTCCCGAGCCCGGCTACGAGCCAAGTGTCATTGCTCATGATGCTTAGCTATATGCCTTGTCGTAATGCTTAGGCAGCGACCAGCAGGTCCAGGTGATCCACGGAGCGGTTCAGCGCGTGGATCTGGATGTCCTTGATGGTGGTCTTGACTTCGGTGCCTTCGATGTTCAGGACCAGCTCAACACCGCGGTCGCGAACAGCCAGGGTGGTTGCCTGTGCCGGCAGCAGAACGTGCTGTGGCTCGGAGCCTGCGCCGTAGACAACTGCTGGGATCTGGCCTGCACGGCGAGCCTGGCGGGCAGCGCCCTTGCCGAAATCGGTGCGTACTACGGCGTCAAGGTTGACAGATGCCATGATGAATCTCCTTAGGAAATGATTGCTTCGTTTAGGCCCTTGCGTGGACTCGGGAAGCAACCAACATCTAAGAGATGAAAGAGCTTTTCCGGCCTTGTCGATAACGGTCACACCATTGCTGGTGTTTCCCTCGCCTGGGCACAGTGAATAATTCTACCAGTTGCCGGGCCCCGTGAAAAAATCTGTAGCCAACACCACGCCCAGATCACCCAAGCCCTGGTATCTGGAAAATAAAGGCATCCTCCGGCGCGAACTCATAGGCATTTTCGCAGCGATAGCCGCGCAGCCAGGGCACGCCGTCCACCACTCGCAAATAGAAACCCTTGGGAAAATCGTCGGTGCCCAACGGCAGTGAGGCAATTGTCAGTGAGTTCACCGGCTTCTTCCCAGCGCTGAGGATCGAGTTCGTCGAGTTCTGCTGATCCATGGTCGCCAAGCGCAGAAATGGGCCGGCCGAAGCAGGACAAAGTGCGAGGTCCTGACTCATGGCAAGATCGAATATCGTTTTTAGCGTCGCTGGCTGCTGGATTCCAAGATCCTGCACCCGAAAACTAGCGAAATTCGCCTGCTCAGCAGGACTCACTGAGTCGAATACTTGATGGGCCAGCAGCATGCGAGCGTAGTCGTTAAGTTCTACTCCTGCCGCTGCAAGCCGCTTCTCGATGCCTTGGCGGCTCACACCACCAATGACGACACTTCTCGGTTTCATTCCATCGCTTCTCGCTGCTTGTGGCACTTCATGCAAGACTCAAGACTATGCCAACGACACCAAGCGTGGTCCTGCTCGGACCGGCGGCCAGCGGAAAATCCACGTTGGGCCAACTCATCGCCCAAGAACTGTCCGTGGAATTCATTGACCTCGACGATGTTGGCGACGGCTACTACGGTGAAGTCGGCTGGAGCATTGCACAACTGATTGAACGCATCGATGCTGTTGGCCGTGTTGCCGCAGAGCAAGAGTGGGAAAAGGCGCGTGCCCATGCTGTAGTGCGGGCCATGGCGGAATATCCCGGCACGGTGGTGGCCTTGGGCGCCGGACATGCATCCTATACGCAGGCACGATATGCACGGCAAACGGCGAACGCTCTCGCTCCGGTTGAGCACGTTCTCTACGTCGAACCGTGTAACGATCGAGATCGATCTCTGCAGATCCTCAGGGAACGATCGATCGTCGTCAAGGGCACCGATTGGATCCGTGAATCCCACGACTTCCTCGCCCAATGGCTCGATGATCCGCTGAGCCGGAGGATGGCGACCGCCACCCTCTATACCGCAGGCGAAACACCGCAGCAAACAGCCTCCCGATTCGTTGGCTCCCTACACCTCTAAGTCAGAGAGTCGGCAGAACACCATCTGGCTATTAACGCGCCTTCGGCCGGCACCCAGTGGGTGCCGGCCGAAGGCTTGCGAACCGAGGGCTGCTAGGCGCGTCCTTCGAAGAGGTTCGTCACCGAACCGTCGTGGAACACCTCTGAGATGGCGCGGGCCAGCATCGGGGCGATCGACAAGACGGTGAGGTTTTCGAAACGCTTCTCTTCCGGGATCGGAAGGGTGTTGGTGACAACAACCTCGGTGGCCCCGCACTCTGCCAGGCGCTGTGCGGCCGGGTCGGAGAAGACCGCGTGGGTCGCGGCGATGATGACGTCGGTGGCACCGGCTTCCTTCAGCACGCGCACTGCGCCCGCGATGGTTCCGCCGGTGTCGATCATGTCGTCGATCAGGATCGCGGTGCGTCCCTCGACCTGGCCCACTACGGTCTTCGACTCGGCCTGGTTGGGCACGGTCAGGTCGCGGGACTTGTGCACGAAGGCCAGCGGGGTGCCGCCCAGGCGTTCGGCCCACTGTTCCGCCACGCGCACGCGGCCGGTGTCCGGGGAAACCACGGTGGCGTTGCTGACATCGACCTTGGTCTTGATGTAGTCAGCCAGCAGCGGGAAGCCGAACAGGTGGTCGACCGGGCCGTCGAAGAAGCCCTGGATCTGCGCGGTGTGCAGGTCGCAGGAGATTACGCGGTCCGCACCGGCGGTCTTGAACAGGTCGGCAACCAGGCGTGCCGAGATCGGCTCGCGGCCGCGGCCCTTCTTGTCCTGGCGCGCATAGGGGTAGAAGGGGGCAACCACGGTGATGCGCTGGGCACTGGCGCGCTTCATCGAATCGATCATGATCAACTGCTCCATGAGCCAGTTGTTCAGCGGAGCCGGGTAGGACTGGATCAGGAATACGTCCTTGCCGCGCACCGACTCGTCCGACCGAACGTAGATCTCGCCGTTGGCGAAGTCGTAGGCGTTCAGCGGCAGCAGGTCGGTGTTCAGGGCCTTGGCCACTTCGGCCGCCAGCTCCGGGTGGGCGCGCCCGGACGCCAGAACCAGCTTTCGGTCGACGTTATGGCTGAGTTCACTCATGGTTATGTCTTCTCGCTCGCTTCGCTATCACAAATGAGGTGTACTGAGGAAAATTAATCCGTGCCGGACTACTCGGAAACCGAGGAGTTCAACGAGGACTTGAACGCGGCGTCAGCCGAAGAAGTGCCGGGACGTTTTTCCAGCGTCCAGCCCTCGGTGTTGCGCTGCGGAGCCACGGACAGTGCCAAGGCACCGGCCGGGACATTCTTGCGGACGACGGCGCCGGCACCGGTGTAGGCGCCGTCCCCGATTTCGACCGGGGCGACGAACACGGTGTTCGAGCTGGTGCGCACGTGCGAACCAATCTTGGTCCGGTGCTTCTTTTCGCCGTCGTAGTTCGCGGTGATGTTGCCACAACCAATGTTGGTGAACTCACCGATTTCAGCATCCCCGGCGTAGCCAAGGTGCGAGAGCTTGGAACCGCGACCAATGGTCACGTTCTTGGTTTCGTAGAAGGCGCCGATCTTGCCGTCGGCACCCAGGTCGGTGCCCGGACGCAGGTAGGCGAACGGGCCCACCGAGGCACCGTCGGCAATGCGCGAGTCGGTAGCGTCGCTGCGCTTGACCGTTGCGCCCTGGCCCACCACGACGTTGGTCAGGGTGGTGTCCGGTCCGACGACAGCGTTGGAGCCGATGATGGTTTCGCCGTGCAGCTGGGTGCCCGGCTTGAGGGTGGCGTCTTGGCCGATCATGACCTCGGCGTCGATCCAAGTGGTGGCAGGGTCCACGATGGTGACACCCTGTCGCATCCAGAATTCGTTCTTGCGCTGGTTGTAGATGCGGGCCAAGTTGGAAACCTGCACGCGGTCGTTCGCACCCTCGATCTGCCAGCGGTCCGCGATCCGCGAGGAGGCCACGCGGCCGCCGTGGGAGCGGGCGATGGCCAGCACGTCGGTCAGGTACATTTCGCCCTGCGCGTTGTCGGTGGTGACCTCGTTCAGTGCCGAACGCAGCATCTGCGCGTCGAAGGCGTAGATGCCGGAGTTGATCTCCTTGACAGTCAGCTCTTCCGGCGAGGCGTCCTTCTGCTCGCGGATTCCGGAGACGTCCCCGTTGGCATCGCGCAGGATACGTCCGTAGCCGGAGGGGTCATCCAGCTCGGTGGTCAGCACGGTCACCGAGTTGCCGTTGGACTCATGGGTGGCGACCAGTTCCAGCAGCACCTCGCTGGTGAGCAACGGCACATCGCCGTAGGTCACCACGACGGTGCCTTCAAGGCTCGGATCAATGGCCTCGAGGCCCTGCTGCACGGCGCGTCCGGTGCCCGGAACATCGTCCTGGTCCGCGATGGTGATGTTCGGGAACTGAGTCAGGATATGCTCGGCAACCAGGTCGCGCTGGTGGCGGACCACCGCAACGAGGTTCCGGGGTTCAAGCGCAGAGGCCGCATGCAGCGCATGGGAAACCATGGAGCGACCTGCGATTTCATGCATGATTTTCGGTTTGGCCGATTTCATTCGGGTTCCTGCGCCTGCGGCGAGGACGATGACGGCTACTGGTGCGTTGACCTGGTCGCTCAAGTTGCTTTTCTCCTGCGGGTCGCTTTGGGGTTTTGGGCAGTGAAGAAAAACCCCTCAGCCAGTCTATCGCGCAGATCGAAGGCAACTGAACTTTGATACCAAGAAAGCGCCGCAGCAGCGACGCTTGGAAAATGGTTCCGCCCCTAGGATTCGAACCTAGAATGCACAGCTCCAAAGGCTGGCGTGTTGCCATTACACCAGGGCGGAAAATGTTCTCGGCGGGTAAACCAGCCAAGCACGCTCATTATTCTGCCATGCCCGGCGGTGCTGTGTGAAATCGCAAAACACCGTATTGAGAGTCACTTTTATTCTCAGCTTTATCGCACGCGCACCGCGATGGCAACTTCGATAATCAGGCGATTATCACAGCTTGGTCTTTCGATTTGCCCCGGAAAGTAAACTGGAGACGTGGCACATTTACTCGGGGGCGAAGCCCTGCATCTGGAATATCCAACCCACGTTGTCTTTGACTCGGTCACCATCGGCATTTCCGACGGCGACCGTATTGGACTCGTGGGACGCAACGGTGAAGGCAAGTCCTCGCTGCTTGGCATGCTCTCCGGCAAGATCCAGCCGAATTCGGGACGCATGACCCAGCGCAACGGCCTGCGGGTGGGAGTCCTGGACCAGAGCGACACCCTGGATTCGGACTCAACCATCCATTACGCGGTGGTCGGCGACATGGCCGACCACGAATGGGCCGGCGATGCCCGCACCCGCGACATCATCGCCGGCCTCGTCGCAGACCTGGACTGGGAAGCGACCGTGGGCACGCTCTCCGGCGGCCAGCGCCGCCGCGTGGCCCTGGCAGCCCTGCTGGTGCAGGACTGGGACGTCGTGATCCTCGACGAGCCGACCAACCACCTGGACGTCGAAGGCATCTCCTGGCTGGCCGAGCACATCAACGAGCGCTGGTCCAAGAACACCGGCGGGCTGATGGTCGTCACCCACGACCGCTGGTTCCTCGACGCGGTGTGCACCACCACGTGGGAAGTGCACGACGGCATTGTCGAGCCCTTCGAAGGCGGCTATGCCGCCTACGTGCTGCAGCGTGTGGAACGCGACCGCATCGCGGCCGTCACCGAATCCAAGCGCCAGAACATGATGAAGAAGGAACTGGCCTGGCTGCGGCGCGGCGCACCGGCCCGAACCGCCAAGCCGAAATTCCGCATCGAGGCCGCCAACCAGCTCATCGCCGACGTGCCCCCGGTGCGCAACCCGCTGGAACTCAAGCGCATGGCCACCAGCCGACTGGGCAAGGACGTCATCGACCTGCTGGACACCTCGGTGTCCTTCGGCCCGAAGCAGATCCTCAAGCCTTTCACCTGGCGCATCGGGCCCGGCGAGCGCACCGGCCTGTTGGGCGCCAACGGCGCGGGCAAGTCCACGCTGCTGGGTCTGATTGCAGGCACCGTGGAGCCCTCCAGCGGCAAGATCAAGCGCGGCAAGACCGTGAAGCTGGCCGTACTGGACCAGCAATTCCGCGAACTGGACCAGATCGGCGAGGACTTGGTCCGCGAGGTGCTCGGCCGCTTCCGCACCACGTTCAACGTGGACGGCAAGGACCTGACCCCGGCCCAGCTGCTTGAACGCCTGGGGTTCTCCTCGGCCCACCTGTCCACCAAGGTCCGCGAGCTCTCCGGCGGCCAGCGCCGCCGCCTGCAGCTGCTGATGATCCTGATGGACGAGCCGAACGTGATGATCCTCGATGAGCCGACCAACGACGTCGACACCGACATGCTGGCCGCGTTGGAAGACCTGCTGGATTCCTGGCCGGGTACGCTGATCGTGGTGTCGCACGACCGCTACCTGCTGGAGCGCGTCACCGACCAGCAGTACGCGATCCTGGACGGGCACTTCCGTCACGTCCCGGGCGGTGTGGACGAATACCTGACACTGCGCAGCGCCCAGGGCACTGGCTCAGGGTCCAACCCGTCGCAGTCTTCCGGCACCGAACAGGCCAAGCCTGCAGGCCCGAGCGGCGCCGAGCTGCGCGCCGCGCAGAAGGAGCTGAACGCCAACGAGCGCAAGGTCAGCCAGCTGCAGGAGAAGATCGCCAAGATCCACGAGAAGATGGCCAGCCATGACCAGTCCGACTACGAAGGCCTGGGCAAGCTCACCGCAGAAATCAGCGAATTGCAGGACCAGGTTGACGAACTGGAAGAACGCTGGCTGGAACTCTCCGAGATCGTCGGCTGATCCTGAAGCCAGCTTGATCAATTCTTGCCCGGCTTAACTCGGACAGCGATGGCTATCCCGAACACGCAAAGTTGAGAACCATTTGAAGTTCGACAACCGTTCGGTGGTAGCCATCGCTTTGCTTTTGCTTCGCGGCAAGCTTGCAGACGGCGGATTCTTAACATGTCCTTGCCCGCTTACCAACTTCAAGAAATCGGATTGGTAGTTTGCCGTAGCCTTGTGGTTCACCTCCGGGTAAAAGCAGTTGGCGATCTTCGAGACACAGATCCGACACGTTGTATTTCCTTCCAATTGCGGTCTCGCGTCATTCTTGTTCATTGCATTGCGGGGATCGAATATCCCGCCCTGACCGTCACGCAAATTCCTGAGAGCTGCAGTGCCGTGCATTAGGTTTGAAGCGTGAGAATCAGAGCAGGTGTTCGAGAATTTTTGGGCCTGGATTCCGTGCCTCTTCATGACGGGTACTCGCAGAGCGGCAGGGGTATCCGGATGCCGGTTTACGATGCCTGCGGCGCGCTGGTCGCGTTCGAATCCCAGTTGGCCCATACCGAATGGCATTGGAAAACGACCCATTGAGCTAGAACTTGATCCCTCGGAGCATTCCTCTGCGGCAATGCCGACCCAGTCGAATCTGAATGGCTATTCGGCTCTCCGAACCCATGTGTGCAATCGACCTGCCAATCATGATGTGTTGAAAATGCTGCCTACTGGTTGCCGTCCCGAAGCTTGACCTGTGAGCCGACCCACGCGCACCGCAAGATTTACGGAACCAGTCGCCCTATCGACCAGTTAGTCTTTCAAGATGGACCCGTTGATTCAGCCTGTCATAGATGCTTGCGGCTATCGCCTTCGCCCGTTTATCGAAGGAGACGCACCGTTGATTAAAGATGCTTCCTCCGATCCGCTGATTCCACTGATCACAACAGTTCCCCGCAACGGTACCCGGAAAGAAATCAGCGAATTCATCGAACGGCAGCACCACCGGCTCGTTGAACGATCCGGCTATTCGTTTGCCATCGCGGACGCCGTCTCGGATCAGGCGCTGGGCCAGATAGGACTATGGCTGAAAAATTCCAATCATGGCCGAGCCAGCATCGGCTATTGGGTTGGGCCATCGCACCGCAACAGAGGAATCGCCTCCGCTGCACTGGAAGCGATCTCGCAATGGGGGCTCAGACTGCCGGACATTCATCGCGTGGAACTCTATGTCGAGCCTTGGAACGAAGGCTCTTGGAGGACAGCCGAGCGCTGCGGCTACACGCGAGAAGGCCTACTGCGCAGCTGGGAAGAAATTGGTGGAGCGCGTAAGGACATGTACATGTATTCACGGCTTGGCTGAATCCGGCACTCGATTCGACCGTCAGAAGGCTTCTGTCGTCGGTCGCCAAAGCGTGTGGGCACCGCCTCTCCTGGGAAGCAGACCAAATGCCCCGAATTTGTTTTCCTCGATCGTTCCGGTCCGCCAGCCATCTGACAGTCTAAGCAGCTCATCCTTAGCAAGCGCACTTGGAGGACAACATATGGGATCCATGGACGAACTCATCAACCCGACCGTGATTACGCAATTGCGTACTTCGCTGCCCGAGGTTGCTCCTGGAAACGGGCTGGACCATCTCAAAGATTCAGCGTGACGCATCGCAGGCATGCGTCTGCGAGACCGAGTTGATATCGTCCGGAACGCCTTGCTGAAAGACCTAGCCGTCGACTTCATCAGCACCAGAACGATCATCTACGAGGCGCTCAGCGACCCCTTGCTCACAGGCTGGATGATCTGGCCTGTTTCCGAACTCATCACCGCCAAGGCAATTGATTCCGGAGCCATCGAAGGCTTCGATGCGGCCATGCAAACGCTTGCCCTGCTCACGGACAGGCTTACCTGTGAGTTCGCGATCCGCGCGATGATAATCGCTCGGCCGGAACGGGCACTCCAGCACGCGCAAGACTGGACGCAGCACGAGAATGAACACGTTCGCCGCCTGGCCACCGAAGGGACTCGTCTGTACCTCCCTTGGGCAAAACGCGTCCCCTGGCTCGTCGCCAACCCCAGGGAGACCCGCGCCATTCTCGACGCCAGCTATCGGGATCCCGCGGAATACGTTCGTCGATCGGTCGCGAACCACCTCAACGACCTCAGCCGGGCGGATCAGGAGGCCCTCATCGAGACGGCCACCGCATGGGCTGGCAACGCCGATGAAAACACCGCGTGGGTGCTTCGGCACGGATTGCGAACCTTGACCAAGCAAGGCCATCCCGAAGCGTTGTCCCTCCTCGGTTTTTCCGGTGACCATCTGTCGATCTCCGCGCCATTGCTTGCCAGTGACCGCATCGCCTGGAACGGTGAGATCGCATTCACCACACAGGTTACGAACCATAGCGGCACTGAAGCCAACGTTGCCATCGATTACAGTGTCGGGTTCCTGCGCGCAAATGGATCTCACGGAGCCAAGACATTCAAACTTGCCACACGGAAAATCGGGCCAGGCGAGACTGTCACCCTGGGCAAGACCCATTCGTTCAGGCCTATAACGACACGCAAGTACTACCCCGGAGTGCACACTGTGACAGCTCAAGCCAATGGCAAGAAATCCGATCAAACTGACTTCGCGCTTGAAGCAGAATCGGTCGAAATCAGCCGAGTGAAATAGTCTATGGCCAATGCTCGTCCAGCAAATAAGCTACGACATATTTGTACTGGATCGCATTCCAAACTCACCAACTTCGGTGTCCGTATAAGGCACCTTCACCGGGCATTTTTGCGGGCGGGGTATACGGGAATCTGAAATCGTTGGAAACCCGGAGTTTCGAAAATATGCCAAGCCAACAAGACTTATGTCCCGCATGAGGACCGCCTTACGGGACATTGCGACAGCCTCGATCAAGAACGCGTATTCGGGGCATCAGTCGATTGACTAATGCCCAAAAATCATCTTTGTGTGCCGATTAGAGCGCCAATTTGAACCCTACGTGAGATGCGGTAAAGCCGAGACGTTCATAGAAACGATGTGCATCTTCCCTGGCTTTGTCGCTAGTCAGTTGGACCAAAGCAACATTGCGCCGATGGCCCTCTGCGACGGCCCATTTCATCATCTCTGAGCCGAGTCCGTTACCACGCAACCGTTCGTCTACCCGGACGGCCTCCACTGTTAGTCGAGTCGCGCCAAATCGCGCGAGACCCGGAATGACGGTCAACTGCATGGTGGCCACGACGACATCCGCTTCGTTGAGCACAACCACAAGCAACTGCGCGGGGTCTGCATCAATCGCCCGGAAGGCATTCAAGTATTGAGCACGATGCTCAGATGCCGCTGGATTCTCGGCTTGACGAATAGGATCGTTGGACAAGAGCTCAACAAGTGCGTCGAGGTCTTCTTCAACAGCCCTGCGTAGGCAGTACTTATTTTCTGACAAGATAAAGGTTTCCAAAGTCATGGATTTATCTTTACATGTCAACGAGAGCACTGATTGACCAGAATGTGATGTCAACTATCGTGCACGTCCGCGCAACGTTCCCCTAATGGGCGGTGTGACTCAACCTTAGAAGGCCTATCAGATCTTGACTTCGTGCGGAACAACGACGATCTGCACCGTATCCTCGTAGATGATTTGCCCTGGATCAGCGCTGATGAGTTTCACAACCTGTACGTCGTGCCGTTTGAGCAGTTCCAGATACGGTTCGATGCGTTCTAGCAAATGCGTAGCAGTGTCCTTGAACCAAGCTGCCGCGTGCGGGTTCACTTGAGAATCGTAAACAGCGGGATTCGTTTTGCACGGATCGGGGTACGCCGCGTTGTACCAGTCGTTACCTGACCTCCAAGTGGCCCAGTCTGTATCGCTCAGTTTTCCATTATTGGCCAGCGTATTGGCAAGACCGAAAATTCCAGGGTATATTCCACGATGATTAGGAACACTCGATTGGTACCAAATAAACATTTTGCTACCTTGGTTTCTCGTACTTATCTGCATTGCGCTCTTCTCAGCCAACCAGATCTAGGATCCGGAACACAATGGTGGAGCACGCATGACGTTAGCTTTTTATCCGCAGATAAGTAGACCTGATCAAGCGACCCGCACAAAGTCCGCTCGCGGACGGTTAGCGTCAAGCAGATTTATCTTCAGTCACAACAGACTGATGGAAGCGCTCCCAGGCTGACTGGCGGGACATTCCTAGGGATTCTCCGATGCTGGCCCAGCTGATTTTCCGGCTCCGCGCTGCTCCGACCCAAATTCTAAGGTGATTTTCAACGTCATCTCGGGCTTTCGCGACCTTGGGCAGTTGGCGTAGGAGCTCTTCGTTATCCAAAGCGTCCCATGGAGCTCGCTGCATCGGCTCTGCTTCAGGAGCGGAGTTCTGGAAAAGGACCACCGCAGCTTCTGTGCACTTACGGCAGATACCCACCGCGGGAGCGCCCACTAGCACGCCGGATTCCTCACGAGGTCGAAGACAGAATGAACACATGAATGGCTGATCTGCTGAAGCAATTTCTCTGACACCTTTAGCGCTCTGTCCCATGGTGCCCAGTCTACGGGGGCACTTGACCTGTAAGGTAGTACCTGACATTCTGTCAGGTACTACCTTACAGAATGTTGAGTTGCATCATGACTTCGAGTGAAACACCAGCGCTGAGCACACTCACGCCGGAAAAACTCCCCAGGTCTTTCCGATTCATCTTGGCCACTACTGCTGCCGAAGGGTTCGGAGACGCGATGGCGCGCACGCTCATGCCCTTGCTCGCAGTCACCGTCTTGGGATACGGTACCGGATTTGTCGGTGTCATCAACTCAATCGGCTTGGGTGCGTTCCTGCTGCTGGGGATGCCGATCGGCATGCTCATCGACCGTCTTCGGGACCGGCGCAGGGCCATGGGTGCCGCAAGTCTCGCCCGCTTTTTGGCCCTAGTGATACTTGCTGCCACCTTTTTCGCTGGCTGGCTTTCGGGGCCAGTTGTCCTTGGGGTTGCAGTAGTCATCGGAATGGCCGATGTCGTTTTCACCACGGCCCAGGGTCCTGTCATTCAAGGGATTGTTCCCAAAGAAGGGCTGAAGCTCGCGTACTCACGTTTGACGATTACTGATCAGAGCGCTGGTACAACAGCGTCCGCTATCGGAAGCGCTATGCTCGGGCTCTTGGGCCTGCCAGGTTTGTTGTGGCTAACGATCAGCTCCTATGCTGTCTCCTTCTTGCTGCAACGCGGGATTCCGCCGAAAGTAGCTTCTTCCAATCTGAATCGACGAGAACGCAGAAAGTTTTCCGATGGGTTTCGTACCCTGCGGCGGAATCCTGCGCTGTGGTCATTGACGATTTCCAGCGCGCTAGTCAATGCTGGGGTGATGCTCGGCAACACGGTACTTCCTGTCTTCCTGCTACGGGATCTGGGTATCGCTCCGGCGTTTTTCGCTGCTTTGGGAATTGTCTCGGCCGTCGGGGCGATACTTGGCGCAGCGGTCGCTCCGCGATTGTCGGCGAAATTCGGGCTCCGGATTTTGCGGACTGCTGCTGCGCTGCTGTCGATGCCAGCTGTCGCCATGGCTATTGCTTGCCAACAGCTTCCTGGACACGAATTGATTTGGCTTGCTGCGCAGTCGATGAGTTGGAGTTTCTTGGTGGCTATAGCTTCGGTTGCTGGGGCGGAGGTCTTGCCTCGTGCCATTCCTGCTGAGACTCTGGCTTCTGTAGGTTCCTCCCAGCGCACTATCACGTTGGGTGTTATGCCGGTCGCTGCGCTGCTTGGTGGAGTCTTGGCTGTTTTCGCAGGGCCGGTGTTATTGCTGTGGATTTGGGCTCTGTTGGCTGGGTGCGCTGCGTTGCCGGTCATCTGCACTGCTGAGCTGGATGCTTATCGCTAGTCTAGTGGGGGTGTTGCGTATGGAAATAGGGAGTAGCCAAAGGAGTCCGTTTGGCTTTCGTAGAACGTCCCAGTAGAGGTTCCGTAAATGAGAACCGAAGGAGTCGTTGACGTTGTCGCGTAGATCCTTGATCTTCATAGAGAATGTCACCATGAATGATGGATTCTATTTCGATCTCGTGGATTACTGTGACGTCGTCAATAACACCGCTGGGATGTATATAGTCGTATGCCACCTGTGGGAGATCACGGACAACAAGCCGGAGGTGAAAGATTCCACCATTCTCGATGAAGCAACAACACGCGTGCACGCCTTGGGAATGGAAACCACTTTTATCGGTCTTCCTGGATGGCAGGGAAGACTGAATAATCCGGGAGTGTCTCTTACTTGGTTTTTCAACAACGGCTTCTATGTATTCGAAATAGATGACGGCATGATGCAGTCCTGACTGTTAACCGTTCTGTTTTCTCTGCCCCGACGTTTGTGTCCCAGTCAAGGTTCCGCTTACGGAATGCCCGACGTCGAACTCCATGCGGCCCATCAGGGCATGAAATAGCACCTGCCTCTACTTGCATAATATGTAGGTAGATGCAATTGTTGAATCATGAATGGACGCGATCGCGACGACAGCAGCGCAGATGAACTTCGGATGTCTCCGCTTCAGGCAAGGGAACTACTAGCTTCGGTACCATCCCGCCCCAGGCGCCGACTGGAACTGTGGGATCACTTGAACGCGGCAACCACGATTATCCTGTCATTTGCCTCCGGCGTGCTTGCACTTTCGGGATACCCATGGTGGGCCGTTATCCCGACCGCCGGAGCGCTAATAGCATCAAACTTCTGGGTCACCAACAGAAGATCGCGCCCAAACGAACCACGACTCAAGGCTTCCACTATCTCGACTATTGCTTTCGCGACGTGGCTGACACTGCCAATCTGGCGCGGCATCACCCGCGGTGACACCGCACCTTTCCCTGAGGCATGGATCTTTGCTGGTCTGGCACCTGTTGCCTGGCTCGTGTTCTACCTATTCCTTGTAGTCCGACGGTAGCGGGTTGCAATGAGCTATCAAGATCTAGATCCCCATCTCTTGGCCCCCAAGCGCTTCGTCACTCTCTCCCATCTTCTCCAGGTGGAACAGGCAGACTACCCCGCATTGCAAGCCTCGACCGGGCTGCCCGCCACTGACCTATCCAAGATCATCCGTGATCTAGAGGATCGTGGACTGGTCGAAGTTACCAAGGAGCGCAAGAATCGCTACGGATACACCTTAGTGCGCCTCAGCAGCGACGGCGAGAAACGTTTCAAGCAACTACTTCGGAATCTCAACAAAATTATTGACCAATGAGTCAATGGGAAGCAAGGAAAATCAGCCCGGCCTCCGCGTCCACATAACCCAGAATTCGGTTCAAATTATGGAACGCTGAATCAAGTGCCCGGTCAAGGTTCCTCTAACGACACAGCGATACTTCTTTGACCGCTAGAGCCCGCAATTTTTGGATCAAGCACTCATCGTAGGTCGGACCTAAAACCTAATCTCGGGCTCCTCCTTAGAGGGCAAAGGCTGGCTGTGATTGATGAACTGCATCCTTTTAGCATCAAATCCCGGAGATATACTCACGTAGACCAGGGATGGCGAAGTCAAGCAGTCCGCGGCCTGCGGGTTGGACGAGCCCGGCGTCAATGAGCCGGGCTCGGTAGTTGCCGATGGTATTTTTTGCGTCTCCGAGACGCCTGCCGATATCAGCAGTGCTCGATGGCCCATCATCTTCAGACATTGCCTGTAAGAACTCAATATCCTTGGGCGATGCCGTGGCCAATGCCGAGGCTAGGACTACGCGACTGTTTTTCCGGTGCGCGGCAGCTAAAGCCAGTTCAACGTCTGCTGCCGTCAGCGGGGCATCTTTGGACTCCGCAATCTGCCACAAGTGGTACCCCACCAGCTGTATGAGGAATGGGTAGCCTCCAGTTGATTCGGCTGCTTTCCGAACGAGTTTCGACGAAATTGGGTGCTCCAGGCTTGCAAACGTTTCGAGGTAGGAGTCCTCAACCTCGCGGATTGCCGCGGCATGCAAGTCGATCCGGTCTGCTCTTCGGAGGAATGTTGCGACGCCCTCATTGAGCAGATCGGAGACGGAGGCGGGCAAGCCTGCAAACAATAGGGCAATTGGCAATCCTTGGCGGATAAAGTGCTGAACGAAGGCTGCCAGCTGAGCAAGTTCATCACGGTTGGCACCGTGAATCTCGTCTAGGGTGATAGCCAACCCGGTGCGCTTCTCTTCAAGCAACTGCAGCAGTTGTTCGCCCAATTGCCTCCATCCCAGTTGCTGGGCCGGAGGCAACTGAGCGGTGATCGAGAAGCCTGCGACTCCGACGCCCGTAATCCGGCGGCCTTTAGGCCCTTCTCCCAGCTCTTCAGCTGCTGAACGCATGGCTTCACCTATTCGTCCCAGGAAACCTGTCGTTGCAGTCTCCGAGACCACTAGCCATCCTTGGGCCCGCGCGAGATCTTCAGCCTCGCCGAGCATGACGGTCTTGCCGATACCGCGGGCTCCGGTGAAAATAGTGAGCAAGCCTGGGGCACCGGATCGGATCTGCAGACCGTAGGAGAACTCGTCTAATAGTCCGCTTCGGCCGATGAGCTCCGGTGGCTCGGCTCCTGCCGTGGGACGGAAAGGATTCTGAGTTATTTGCTGACTGACCAAGATTTCTCCTGTGAATAGCTGTGTACTCAGTGTACTCCTGTGTACTTGATGAATGAAGGTGAATTGATCAAAGCTATTGGTGTGCTTTGTTGAATTTGCCGGAACGAGACTCGGAAACGGATGGAGCGATCGTTTGGAATACCGAGCCAGCGGCCTCGGGGCGTGGCTGAATTCTGGGAAAGTGCAAATCTATGACTACACGGCCCAATTTCTCATGTCAGCTGTCCTGCGGAGGGTTCGGCCTATGGAACACCAAAAACGACTGCTTTTGCTGCTACATCGATACGACGCCGCGCACCCGGTGCCCGATGGCCATCGATTCACCGCTGAGCCCCGCGGCCCGCGGCGAGAGCAGGAAGGCAATCACCTCGGCGACCTGCGTCGGAGTCGTATCGCCGAAACCGCCAGGCGCTACCGAGGTCGCCGGATGCTCGCTGACAATCCCCGGGCTTACGGTATTGATCCCGATCCCTGTCCCCGCATGCTCATCGGCCAGGTGCTTCGCGATGGTGATCAGCGCCCCGTTGCGCACCGAACCTGCGATATTTCCGGTCACCAGTGCGTTCTGGCCGGAGACCCCGACAATCCGTCCGGAGCCGGCTGCCCGCATATGCGGCAGCACCGCGTTGGCCATGCGCAAGAACCCCAGAGCCTTTCCCTGCACCGCTTCCATGACGCGGGCCGGGTCGGAGTTCCCGGCCGGATCCAGTGTCCTGGCGCTGGGTGCGGCGGCATGCACCAAGCCGTCGATCCGTCCATGCATGTCCATCACCTGCTGGATGCCAGCCTGCACCGAGTGCTCATCGCTTGCATCCAGCTGCAGGTCCGTGCTGGCAGAACGTGCGGCGCTGATGGCGATCGCTCCCTCGGCCCGCAGGCAGCGGACCACCGCGGAGCCGATCAGCCCGGTCCCGCCGACAACCAGCACAATTTTTCCATCAAGTTCCAAGTCCATGCCGTTTAGCGTATCCACCATTGCTGGTATTGCGCAGCCCTTTGGGGAAGAATCGAGCCCATGGATACCACGCGAATCGACGAACCCGAGTTGGAAGTCTTCGACGAGAACTGGCAGCGGGCGCTGGTGCTCATGGCGCACCCCGACGACCCCGAGTACGGGACCGCACTGGCGGTGAGCCGCTGGACCCGGCAGGGCAAAGAGGTAGCCTATGTCTTGGCGACCGCCGGCGAAGCAGGAATCGAGACCATGGCCCCGGCGCAGGCCGGACCGCTGCGTGAAATCGAGCAGCGGCGGGCCATAACCCATGTCGGAGTTCAGGAGCTTGAATTCCTGGGCCTGCCCGACGGCAGGTTGGAATACGGCATCGAGCTGCGCCGCGCCTTTGCTGCAGCGATCCGCCGCCACCGCCCCGATGTGGTCATCACGCTGAACTTTGAACGCACCTTCGGCGGCGTCTACCGGAACTCAGCAGACCACCAGGCCGTGGGCCGAGCCGTACTCGATGCGGTCTCCGACGCAGCCAACTCCTGGATCTTCCCCGAACTCACCGATCCACCGCACACCGAAGTGCAGATGATCGCTGTTTTCGCCGACGGGGCGCCAACGCATTGCGTCCAGATTGAACAGCAGGACATCGATGCCGCCATCGCCGCATTAAGCGAACACCGCGAATACCTCGCGGCATTGCGCCCAGACTCGATCGAGGATCAGGCGCGGGCACAAGTTGAGATGGTGCTGGGAGAACACCGCCCGGCAAGGGTGGGCTTCCGTGTCTACCGCTGAGTGGGATGAGCTGACCGAAGAGCAGCTGCGCGCCAACGGATCGCTGAAGTGGACCGCCCATGAGCACGCCATCGGGGCGTGGGTGGCGGAGATGGATTACCCGTTGGCCACCCCCATCCGCCGAGCGTTGCGCGACTACGCCGAGTCGGAACTCTTCGGCTACCCGCCTCCGGCGCTCGATGCGCAGTTGGCGGCAGCGGCCAGCGACTACTACGGCAGGAACTTCGGCTGGACGCCCGATCCTGAGTTCATCGCGCCAATTGCCGATGTGCTGGCCGGGCTTGGTGCCGTGCTGGACATCTTCCTGGAACCGCAGGCCGCGGTCGTGGTTCCAACCCCGGCCTACATGCCGTTCCTGACCTATCCGGCGCTCAAGAACCGCCGAATTATCCAGGTGCCGATGCTGCGCGGCGACTCCGGGTGGCAGATGGATCTGTCCGGCATCCGCGAAGCGCTGCAAAATGGCGGCGGTCTGGTGCTGTTGTGCAATCCGCACAATCCCATCGGCAAGGTCTACACGCGGCAGGAACTGCAGTCGCTGTCGGAAGTCGTCCAGGAGCAGGGAGCCAGGGTCTTCTCGGATGAAATCCATTCCTCGCTGGTTTTCCAGGGGGCCCATGTGCCCTATGCCTCGCTGTCGCCGGCAACTGCTGCGCACGCCATCACGGCAACCTCGGCGACCAAGGCATTCAACATGCCGGGCCTCAAGTGCGCGCAACTGGTCTTTTCCAACCCGGCCGATCTGGACCTCTGGCGGGACAAGGGATTCTTCATCGGTCATGGAGCCTCCACGCCTGGCAAACTGGCTACCATCGCGGCGTACAACAGCGGGGAACCGTGGCGCCAGCAGGTCTTGGGTTATCTTCGGGACAACCGGGATCTGCTCACCGAGCTGCTGGAAGAGCATCTGCCCGGGGTGTTCTGGCTCCCGCCGGAGGGGACCTATCTGGGCTGGCTGGATGCCAAGGCGTTGGGGCACGGCGAACGAACGGCCGAGTTCTTCCTCAGCCAGGCCCGCGTGGCACTGGTCGAGGGCGCCCAATGCGGCAAAGGGTCCGAGGGGTTCGTGCGCATGAACTTCGCCCTCCCCCGCCCGATCCTGGTCGAAGCCATCAAGCGCATGGGACAGGCCGCATCGAAGACGGATGGATTGTGAGCAAGGAACAGTCGAAATCAAAAATCCGGCGGAAGCTGGCCCATTCGCTCGACGGGCAGATTCCAGTGAGGCTCACACGCAGTGTTGCGCCGGACGAACGCGAGGAAGGAATCGTCAGCAAGCTGGGCGAGGACTGGGTCCTGCTCGTGAAATTGCGCGACAGGGCGTACTTCAACGGATACATGATCCTGCGCATTGCAGACCTCTAGAGGGTGAAGCTCAAGCGCAAATTCATGCCGTTCATTGAATCCCGGACACCGGCGGCACCTCAGCTGAACCTCGACGACATCGATCTGGGCTCTGCCGGGAGCATCTACGGCACAACCTCTGCGACCGCGCCGCTTATCCTGCTCTACGAGGAAGAGCGAGCCCCGGACAAGTTGTGGATTGGCACGGTTGTAGAATTGCGCCGCAAATCAGCATGGATACACATGATCAATCCGAACACACGCTGGTACGAGAAAGTCGTTAATGTCCGGTTCAAGAATCTCACTCGTATTGACCTGCTCAGCGACTACGACAGGGCGCTGCTCTACATGGCCGGCCCCGAGCCGAAGGCCGGCTGACCTCAGGCATCGCTTCCGACCCATCCACGCGACAGGCGTCCCCGCTAGGGCTTGCCGGTAATCAGGTCCGCCATGCGGGCAATCGGCGAGGTGGTGCCGCGCCCGTTAAACTCGCTGCGGTCGGCCCAGCCGTACGCGGCGTACAGTCCCTTGGTGGCGATCCAGCGCAGTGGTTCCGGCTCCCACTGGCGCACGCGATGGTTGACCCACGGAAGCTCGGTCAGCTCGGTGGTTTCGCCCAGCACCAGGTCGCGCAGGGTGCGCCCGGAAAGGTTGGTGGTGGCCACGCCGGTGCCGACGTAGCCTCCGGCCCAGCCAAGGCCGGTGGCCGGATCCAGGCCCACGGTGGCCGCCCAGTCGCGCGGCACCCCGAGGACACCGGACCAGGCATGGTCGATGCGGGCAGATGCGGTCTGCGGGAACATCCGGTGCAGCACCTCGCTCAGCCCATCGATGGTCACCTGCGGCGTCTTGCCGTCGGTGTCCGTACGCGAGCCGAATTTGTACGGCACCCCGCGTCCGCCGATGGCGATGCGGTCATCGGCGGTGCGCTGGGCATACATGTAGACGTGGGCGAAGTCGCCCAGCACCTCTCCCCTGCTCCAGTTCAGGTCCTCCCAGAGGCCCTGGCTCAGCGGCTCGGTGGCGATCATCGAGGAGTTCATCGGCAGCCACAGCCGCTTGTGCCCCTTGATGCCGGCGGTGAAGCCCTCGGTGGCACGCAGGATGAATTCAGCGTTGAGCGTTCCGCCCTCGAATTCCAGCTGGCGCGGTCGGATGGTGGTGACGTGGGTGTTTTCGTAGATCGTTACGCCGAGCTTTTCCACCACCGCGGCCAGGGCCTTGACCAACTTCGCCGGGTGGATGCGCGCTGCATGCGGGTGCCACAGCGCCGCCCGGGTTCCGGCGACGTTGATTTTCGCGCAAGCTTCGGGAGCTTCGAGGAGCCTGGTGTCGGTGTGCGCCCACTGGGCTTCGGACCTCGCGTGCGAGCGCAGGCGGATTTCCTGGGCAGGGGTGCAGGCGACCTCGAATTCGCCGCCCTGCTGGATGTCCGCCTCGATGCCTTCGGCCTCGCAGACGGCGATGACCTCGGCGACCGTGCGGTTCATGGCCTCCTGGAACGCCTCGGCGGCGCTGCGGCCGTGGCTCTTCACGTAGCGTTCCCGGCCGCCGGTCACCGTGTTCGTCAGCCAGCCGCCGTTGCGGCCGGAAGCGCCGTAGCCTACATGGCGCGACTCGACCACCATGATCTTCAGCCCCGGCTGCGCCTTGGCCAGGTAGTAGGCCGTCCACAGCCCGGTGAAGCCGGCGCCCACGATCGCCACATCGGCGGTGTGGTGGCCGGTAAGGGTAGGGCGCGGATCGGGCAGACCGATGTGCTCCCACCAATGGGATACGTGACCGTTGATCATCAGAATCCTTCACTGCCGCATCGCAAAATGAACGTGCTTCACTTTGCGGGTTCAGGATTCACCCTATGAGCCGGGCAACAGCCTGACAAGAGCTTTGGCCAAAATAAACCGGAGGTTACTCGGAGAGTTCGACCTTCGCACCGGGAGCCGGGGCGCTGACCGCCAGCGTGGCCACGCCCACCTCGTCGCCCAGCTGGGCGCGCACCTGTCCGGCATGCTCGGCATCGCGGACCAGCAGCGCCAGGGTTGGGCCGGAGCCGGAGACCATGGCCCGCAGCGCGCCGGCGCCTTCGGCCAGGTCGCGCACTGTCCCCAGCTCCGGGGCCAGCGCCAGGGATGCCTGGGTCAGGTCGTTGACGAGCACCTGGGAGAGGGCCTGGGCGTCCGAGTGCATGAGCGCCTCGATGACGTCTGGATCCACCTCCTGCGGCACCGCGATTTCCTGCCCGCTGCGCAGCCGGTCGAGCATGGCGTAGACGCGCGGGGTGGACAACCCGTAGCTGGCGGGAATCAGGACCCACTGGGTCTTGGCGCGGGTGAGCAGCGGGGCGAGCTTGTCGCCGACGCCCAGGCCGATGGCCGCGCCGCCCATCAGGGCGAAGGGCACGTCCGCGCCCAGCCGGGCTCCGAGGCGGCCCAGTTCCTCGCGGTCCAGGCCGGTCTGCCACAGCTCGTTGCAGGCCACCAGCGTCGCGGCCGCATCCGCGGAACCGCCGCCCATGCCGCCGGCGATGGGCACCCGCTTGGTGATATGCAGGTTCGCGCCCAGGGTGCAGCCGGTGTGCTGGCGCAGCAGCTGCGCTGCCTTGTACACCAGGTTGTGCTCGCCCAGCGGGAAGTTCTCCGGATCGGAGACCACCGCGGAGCCCGGTTCCAGGCTCAGCTGCAGTTCCCCGTCCTCGCGCAGCGTCGCCTCGATCTGCTCCAGCAGCGACACCGCGACATACAGGCTGGCGACCTCGTGGTAGCCGTCCTCGCGGGGCGGGCCGACACGGAAGTAGACATTGATCTTGCCCGGTGCGGTGGCGATGACTCGCTGTTTGGCCATGTCTAGGACTCTGGCTTCGGCTCGGCCGGAACCTGCTCGGCGGCGCGGGCGATCGCAATGTACGCGTCGATGTCCAGCTTCTCGCCGCGTTCCTTCGGGTCGATGCCCGCCAGCGTGAGGATCTGCTCGGCGCGCACGCCGGAACCTGCCCAGCCGGACAGGGCCGCGCGCAGGGTCTTGCGGCGCTGGGCGAACGCGGCGTCGATGATCGCGAAGACCTGCTTGCGGTCCGGCGCATCGCTGCGGTCCTTGTCGCGGGTGAACCCGACCAAGCCGGATTGGATCTTGGGGGCCGGCCAGAAGACGTTCATGCCGATGACTCCGGCCTTGCGCATGGTTCCGTACCAGGCGCCCTTGACCGACGGCACGCCGTAGATCTTGCTGCCCGGGCCCGCGCTCATGCGGTCGGCGACTTCGTCCTGCACCATGACCAGGCCGTGGCGGATCGAGGGGAAGTGCTCCAGCAGGTGCAGCACCACGGGAACCGCGACGTTGTACGGGAGGTTCGCCACCAGCGCGGTGGGCTCGCCGGGAAGTTCGGTGACCTTCATGGCGTCCGAGAGGATCACCGTCAGGTCGTTTTCACGGCCCGGGCGGAACTCGGCCATGGTCTGCGGCAGGCGCTTGGCCAGCGGCGGATCGATCTCCACGGCGACCACCTTGGCGGCGGCGTCCATGATGCCCAGGGTCAGCGAACCGAGCCCCGGTCCGATCTCCAGCACGGTCTCCTCCGGGGAGACATTGGCGGCCGCCACGATGCGACGGATGGTGTTCCCGTCGATCACGAAGTTCTGGCCCAGGGTCTTGGTAGGCCGGATCCCCAGCTCATCGGCCAGACGACGGATTTCGGTGGCCCCAAGCAGCGGCATAGATTCCTTAGACATCACGTTCTCAATTCTAGTTCAGCCGGAGCCGGACGCACGAAAAGCGCAACGCTCCAGTTCCAGTGAACCGGCGCGTTGCGCTCAATGAAGTTATTCGGGGCGGTGCCTAGCGCAGTCCCAGCTTGGACGAGCAGGCTGGCCAGTGACCCCAGCCGCCGCTGGCACGCAGCTTCTCTGCCGCGGCAACCTGCTCGGCAGGAGTTGCCTGGTGCGGCAGCGGTGCGTACTTGGTGCCGCCGACCGCACGCCACGACGAAGCGGAGAACTGCAGGCCGCCGTAGTAGCCGTTGCCGGTGTTGATCGACCAGTTGCCGCCGGACTCGCACTTGGCCAGTGCAGCCCAGTTCGCGGAAACGCTGCCGGATGGGGCCTTGGTGACCTTCGAGGAAGAATCCTTCTTCTCTTCCTTCTTTTCTTCCTTGGTGCCGACCTTGACGACCTCGGCAACAGGTTTCTTGGTGACCTTGGCCTTCAGGACTTCTTCCTCGCCCTTCTTGCCGTTGCGGGTCTCCTGGCGCAGGGTCAGCTCGCGCTCGCCCTTTTCGCCTTTGGTTTCCACCTTGGTCTTGCCCTTGGCCAGATTCTTGTCCTTGACCTTCTCGGTTTCGAAGGCGATGTCGCGGGTCTCGTCCCAGGTCTTGATGCTGACCTTGATGACCTCGATCTGCTGGCCGTCGGCGATCTTGGTGCTGGTCTCGACGTCCTTCTCGGTGTCCTTCTTGACCTTGACGTTGACCTCGTCGTCGTCGCCCAGGGAGACGCCATGTTCGGCGAGCAGCTCCTTGACGGTCTGCGCGGTGGTCGACGCCTCAGTCTTCTTCTTGTCCACCAGCAGGGTGACTGCCTTCGGGGTGATGATCTTGATGTCGCTGGCAACTGCCGCCAGGTTCTGCGATTCATCCATGGAGATCTCGGCGCCCTTTTCCAGATCGAGTTCCTCGACCAGATCGGCGACGGTCATGCCGGTGGTGTGCACCACGCGTTCGGTGCCGTCCAGGTTGACCTGGACCGACTTGTTGCGCTTGATCTCGATCTTCTGCGCGTCGACCACCGGGGCGTCGGTCGCCACGGAAATCTCGTCGCGCTCGCCCAGGGCGATGTCCTGCTGTTCAAGCACGGAAGCCACGGTGGCGGCACGGGTGGTGACCACCTTGCTCTCGCCGTCGACGGAGATGGTGATCGATTTCTGGCCGGCGATATAGAAAACGGTGCCGGCAATCACCAGGGCCACGGCGAGCGCCTGGACCAGGTATTTAGCCCAGCGGTTCTTGAGCAAGTGAGTCACGGTAGTGAGATCCCCATCGTTTGTAGGCCGGGCTCCGGAAGGTGCCCCGGAAAAGCTGTCCGGCCCGGCGGCTAGGCCGCCTGTCTATCATTCAGTTTCTGCGCCGTGTTTCCCAGGCTCTGGAACCAGGATCAGGCTGCGTTTCAACCAGCCGCCCTGTAATTGGGCACCGTCGTGCAACACATCTGCATCTACCGTAACCGAATTGTTACATTTCAGGCAACAGTCATATGGCCATCAACACATTCGACGGGTCTAGAATGCCCCGTACACTTCGCGGGTATTCGCCTCCAGCTGCGCGCAGAATTCGGCCAGATCCGCGCCGCGGGTTTCGGCCATGAAACGCACGGTGTACGGGATCATGTAGCTGGCATTGGGCCGTCCCCGGAACGGGTGCGGGGTGAGGAACGGGGCATCGGTTTCCACCAGCAGCAACTCGGGTTTGGCAAGGCTCAACGCCTCACGCAGGTCATGCGAGTTCTTGAAGGTGACGGTCCCCGCGAACGACATGTACCAGCCGTTCTCATTGCAGATCCGCGCCAGCTCGGCGCCTCCGGAGAAGCAGTGGAAGACCACGCGCCCGGGCAGGGGCGAATCCTTCAGGATCCGCACCACATCGTCGTGTGCGTCACGGTCGTGGATTTGCAGCGCCTTGCCCTGCTCCACGGCGATGCGCAGGTGTTCGCGGAACGAATGCTCCTGGGCCGCATGCCCTTCTTCGCCGGTGCGGAAATAGTCCAGTCCGGTCTCCCCGATGGCGCGCACCCGGTCATCGGCGGCCAACTGCTCGATCTGGGCAATCGCCTCCTCCAGGGCTCCGCGTTCAGCCAGCCGCGCCGCATCGTTGGGATGGATCGCCACGGCGGCCAGCACGTTGGGGAAGTCATTGGCCGCCCTGACGGCGTATTCGGAGGACTCGACGTCGCAGCCGACCTGGATCAGGCCCTTGACCCCCACGGCCGCCGCAGCGGCCAGCGCATCGGCGGCTTCGACCCGGACCTCGCCGTCCAGGAAGTCCAGGTGCGTATGGTTGTCCACCACCGCCACCGGCAGCGGGGCCGGCGCTTCGGGGTATCGCAGGTTGCGCTTCGAGCCGCCCTTCTCATTGGTCCCGGATCGGCCCCGCTCCCCGTCTGCCGCCGCAACCTGCTGGGCGTCCGGACGGTAGGCCGTGGGGATGCCGGCGTAGATATCGCCGGGGTTCGTCGTTTCGTTCTTCGCTGCCACCGCTGGTCCTTCACATCCGCTGTTCTTCCGGGCGCTGGGCCCACCAGACATTCTCTCACCACGATGGTGCAGGCCGCAGCCGGCGGGTCCGAATTCCGGCAATTAGAGTCTGTTGCTGGACAAAAGAACCCCATACGATATGTGCAACAGCTATCTGGATTCGACTGCGCCCAACGACCTTGCGAGCAGGCTGAACCTGTCAGGAGGATGCGCATGAGCGCAAACCCAACGTTGCCTTCGCTCGACTCGTCGTTCAGGCACAATTGCCAGCGCGTGTTCGAAGCGGTGCAAACCGTCATCACCGGAAAACCCGAGGCCGTCACCAACGCCATGGTGGTGCTGCTGGCCCAGGGCCATCTGCTGGTGGAAGACGTGCCGGGGGTCGGCAAGACCATGCTGGCCAAATCCCTGGCGCGCAGCGTGGACGGTTCGGTGCACCGGATCCAGTTCACCCCGGACCTGCTGCCCAGCGATGTCACCGGCGTCTCCGTGTATTCCCCGCAGAACCATGAGTTCACCTTCCATCCGGGCCCGATCTTCGCGAACATCGTGATTGCCGACGAGATCAACCGCGCCAATGCCAAGACCCAGTCCGCCTTGCTCGAGTGCATGGAGGAGCAGCAGGTGACGGTGGATTCCATCACCCACCCGCTGCAGCGCCCGTTCATGGTGGTCGCCACCCAGAACCCCATCGATTCCGAGGGCACCTTCGCGCTGCCCGAGGCCCAGCGCGACCGGTTCATGGGCAGGATTTCCATGGGCTACCCGCAGCGCGACGACGAGCTGGCCATGCTCAGCAGCCACCACCGGGACGAGCCGCTGCAGTCGCTGGTTCCGGTGCTGCGGCTACAGGAGCTGGTCCGGATGATCGACCAGGTCAAGCTCGTCACGGTCACCGACCGGCTGAGCGCCTACGTGGTGGATCTGGGGCGCGCCTCGCGCGAGCACCCGCAGGTGCAGCTGGGCGCCTCGCCGCGCGCGCTGCTGCAGTGGGTTCGCGCCGCCAAGTCGCATGCCGCGATCTCCGGCCGGGACCACGTGCTGCCCGAAGACGTGCGCGCGGTGGCCGACATGGTGCTCGGGCACCGGCTGATCCTCACCCGCCGTGCCCTGGCCGACGGCGTGGAACCTGCCGCCGTCGTGCAGGAACTGCTGGCCAGCACGCCGGTCAGCTAGGGCGGTGGACGCATGGACAAGCCCCAGCGCTTCGACTCGCGCAATGCCCTGTCCTGGACGCGCTCCGACGAGGGCCCCGAGGCCCTGCGCCGGTGGCATCTGGACCTGTTCACCCCGCGCGGCTGGTACACCCTGGGTGCCGGGGCGGGGCTGGTCGCCCTGGCCTATGTGCTCGGGCGCCACGAGCTGATGGCCTTGGGCGTCGGGCTGGCCGCGCTGGCGGTTTCCAGCTGGCTGATCGTCCTGCGCGCCCGGCGCACCACCAGCCTGCGCCGGGCGCTGCACTCCCCCGCGGCGACCGTGGGAGAGGCCGCGCTGGTCACCCTCGAATGCCCTGACGAGGTGCGCCTGCGCGAAACCCTGCCCGAAGGCTTCGGCCCCGGCCCCGAGCTGGCCGGCCCCGGCGCGGTGGACTACGAACTGGTGTTCCGCTCGCGCGGCATCCACCTGCTGGGCCCGGCCCGGCAGGTGATCTCCGATCCGCTGGGACTGATCCGCGGCATGGTGTCCATCGGACAGCCGCAGCCGGTGCCGGTGCGCGCCCAGATCCACCCGCTGTCGCGGTTCGCCTCGCTGGGCGAACGCATGCTCACCGGAGATGCCCGGTTCTCGCGCAGCACCACGGCCGACTACTACGACGTGGCCACCCGCGACTACCAGCAGGGGGACTCGATCCGCCAGGTGCATTGGAAGGCCACCGCCCGCCACGGAAAACTCATGGTGCGCCAGGAGAACCACGTGGCCACCGCCCAGGCGCTGATGGTGCTGGACCGCACCGGGGAGCATTGGCAATCCGGCGGCGCTGACCTGCGCGTGGGCATCCCCCAGGGACTGGGGCCGGAGCTGGCCAGCAGCCGCCGCTTCGAGAACGCGCTGTCGCTGGCCTGCAGCATCGGCCAGCGCTACGCGGAGAGCGGGTACCAGCTGCTGTTCCGGGATCTGGACGGCAGCCCGCTGGTGGGCGGGGATTCACTGCAGCTGTCCGAGCATGCCGCCCGTTCGAGCTTCGAGGACTTCCATCTGGCCAGCGCGGAACTCGGTCCGCTGCCCTCCGCGACGGGCCAGCGCCCGGTCCAGGACCTGATTGGAACGAACCTGCACCGCGAGCTGCTCTCGCTGCGCGAGGAACCGGTGATCATGATCCTTGGCCACGTGAGCCCGGACCAGGCCGCGGTCCTGGCCGCCCTGTCCCGCACGGTGCGCGATGTGGAGCTGTTCCTGCTAGCCGCCCACCCCGAACGCCATGCCCAGGTCCAGCAGCTGCTGGCCCGCACCGGATGGAACATCCACGTGCTGCACGGCAATGGTTCGTTGGATGACGCGCGAGGCCTCTCATGAGCGCGGCCCTGCACGACTCCCCCGCCCGCCCGGCCCGGGAGGCCGAGCCGCGGCGGCCGGCGCCCACCGAACCCTTGGCCCACAACCTGCTGGCCCGTGCCACGGCCGCGGTCTGCCTGGCCGTGGCGGTGCTTGCCGGATTCTCCTCGCTGACCGGCGTCGTGGAGGGACGGGCCTGGTTCCCGGGGCTGGTGCTGCCGGTGCTGGCCATCCACCTCAGCGCCGGGGTGCTGCGCGGAATCAGCGGGCTGCACTGGTTCGCCTACCCGGTCGCCGCCCTGGTCGGCCTGGTCGCGCTGTTCCAGCACGAAGCCATGCTGTCCACCGGGTACACGCTGAGCGGCTTCCAGTGGTTCAACGCGGTGCTCTCCGAGGCGGCCCTGCAGCTGTCCACCCAGGTGCCGCCGGTGGCCTATTCGCGCTACGTGGCGTTTGCCATCCTGGTCTGCGCGGTGGCGATCAGCCTGCTCGTCGAGCTGCTGGCCAGTTTCCGCAAGGTGGCGCTGCTGGTGATCGCCCCGCTGTGTTTCGCCCCGGTCATCGCTTCGCTGTTCAAGCAGGAAGGCGCCGGCATCTGGAACGTGGCGCTGCTGCTGGCCGCGGTGCTGGGCTACACGGCGCTGCTTCCCTACCTGTTCCGCGGCGGGCAGCAGCCTGCCGCTGCGCACTTCCCTGGTCCGCGCCAGCTGGGCTTCCTGGCCGCCACCGCGC
Source organism: Glutamicibacter protophormiae (assembly GCF_014647495.1). Lineage (GTDB taxonomy): Bacteria > Actinomycetota > Actinomycetes > Actinomycetales > Micrococcaceae > Glutamicibacter > Glutamicibacter protophormiae. Next base: position 123,363 of record NZ_BMPH01000003.1, on the reverse strand, counting down.
TGGTGTGCATCGCGGCGATGCTGGCGGCCAGCTTCTGGATGCCGGGCTTCCGCAAGGGCATGCTGCCGGAGGGCATCCGCCCCTCCGGCGACCTGCTGGCCAGCAACGTCGATCCGCTGCTGACGCTGGGCCGCGACCTGCGCGCCAATAACGGCAGCACCATCCTCAGCTACTACACCAGTTCGGACAAGGCCCCCTACCTGCGCACCTCGGTCATCGAGGATCTGTCGCAGGCCCGTTGGGAACCGAACGAGGCGCTGCCGGAGGACACCTACTTCGGCAACACGGCCATGCAGGAGGACTTCACCACCTTCAACGCCAACGAGCAGGTGGCCCGGCTGGAATGGGCCAACGGCATCTCCTCCCCGGTGCTGCCGCTGCCGGACCGCAGCTACTTCGTGGAGGGCATCGTCGGCAACTGGAACTGGGTCCCCGAGTCCTCGGTGGCGCGGCTCAGCGGCGACGCCGTGGCGGCGACCGGGGACATTGCGGTGGCCTATTCGGAATTGGACCTCAGCCCGCAGATGGCCCGCAACCTGGGATTCTTCGGCGGGGTGGCCCCGAACGCGCCCGGCGAAATCTACCGCCAGCTGCCGGAGGATCCGGAGAACACGCTGCGCACCGCCCTGGACGGCGCGCTGGACGAGGCCTACCGGGATGCCGAGGCGACCGGCAGCGATTTCGAGAAGGCCGTGGCGATCCAGGATTTCCTGCGCTCGCGCAAGTTCGGGTATTCCGAGCGCACCCCGCTGCGTGAAGGCTACGACGGCGCGAACAAGCGTGTGGTCGAAGCCTTCCTGGAACGCCGGCAGGGATACTGCGTGCACTTCGCCTCCGCCATGGCCCTGATGGCCAGGCAGGCCGGGATCCCCTCGCGGATCGCGGTGGGCTACGCCCCGGGCAAGGCCAACGGCAAGAGCGTGGAAATCGGCAAGGACCCCGTCGAAAGCGAGCTCGAATCGCGGCTGGATCCGGGCACCACGCTGACCGGCTATGCGGTCACCGGGCAGCAGTCGCATTCCTGGCCCGAGCTCTACCTCCAGGGCCTGGGCTGGGTTCCCTTCGAGCCGACCCCGGGCCAGGGCCAGCCGCCGAGCTATGCCCCGCAGGAAACCAGCACCGCCGGGCCGGCGGGGTTCGGCGACGAGGAAGTTCCCACGGACCGCGCCACCCAGCGTCCCGCGGAATCGGCCGAGGCCAGCGCGCCGGCCGCCGCGCCGCAGGTGGCCGCGGGAGAACCCGCCAACAGCTGGTGGGCGCTGGCGCTGCTGATCGCAGTGGTCGGCGGGGCGCTCTCGCTGGCCCCGCTGCGGCGCCGGCGGCTGTCCAGGCAGCGCCAGGCATTAATCGCCGCCGGCGGCGGGCCTGCGGCCGAGGCGCTGTGGGTGGAGCTGCAGGCCATCGGCGCCGACGCCGGGAGGCGGGCCGGGGAGCAGGAGTCGGTCAGCGACTACACACGCAGGCTCGGCGAGGACTTCGCCCGGCTCGACGGCGAACTGCGGCGGCTGGAATCTGCCGTCCAGGCCAGCTTCTACGCCGCGCGGCATCCGGAACCCGATGCCGCGGCGCAGCTGGTCTCCGACCTGCAGACGGTGCGGGCGCAACTGCACCTGGCTCTGCCGCTGCGCTCCCGGATGGCCGCGGCGCTGTTCCCCGCTTCCCTGCGCTCGGCAAGGCTGCGGCGGCTTGACGATTCCCGGGCGCCCCGGGCCTCGGCAACGTAGGCGGCGTTAAAAAGCTGGCGGGCGGCCCCTGTCAAAAGGGGCCGCCCGCCAGCTGCTGATGCTGGCTGCCTACTTGGCTGCGTACGGATCGGCGATGCCGATGTACTGCACGGTGGTGTACTCGGCCAGGCCCTCGGCGCCGCCCTCGCGGCCCAGGCCCGACTGCTTCACTCCGCCGAACGGCGCGGCGGCGTTGGAGATCACGCCGGCGTTGAATCCGACCAGGCCGAATTCGATCTGCTCTGCCACGCGGAACAGGCGGCTGAAGTCCTTGGAGTAGATGTACGACGCCAGGCCGTACTCCGAGGCGTTGGCCAGCTTGATGGCGTGCTCTTCAGAGGTGAAGGTGGTCACCGGGGCGACCGGACCGAAGATCTCCTGGCCCAGGATCTGCGCGTCGTTGGCCACGTTGACCAGCACGGTCGGCTGGTAGAAGTAGCCCGGGCCTTCAACCGGGGCACCGCCGACCAGGGCGGTGGCGCCGCTGGCCACGGCCGCCTCGACCAAGGCGTGGACCTCGTCGCGGGCCTTCTCCTCGACCAGCGGGCCGACGGTGGAGTCGGCTTCGGTGCCGCGTCCCGGCTTCAGCGCCTTCATCGCCGCGGCGAACTTGGCGGTGAATTCCTCGGCCACGTCCTGGTGCACCAGGAAGCGGTTGGCCGCGGTGCAGGCTTCGCCCATGTTGCGCATCTTGGCGGCCATGGCGCCCTCGACTGCGGCATCCAGATCGGCGTCCTCGAAGACGATGAACGGCGCGTTGCCGCCCAGTTCCATCGAGGTGCGCAGCACCTTGTCTGCGGCGTCCTTCATCAGCTGCTTGCCCACCGGGGTGGAGCCGGTGAAGGAGACCTTGCGCAGGCGGTCGTCCTGCATCAGCGGACCGGAGATCTTCGAGGCCGAAGCACCGGAGACCACGTTCAGCACGCCTGCCGGCAGGCCGGCTTCCATCATGGTGGCGGCGAACAGCTGGCTGGTCAGCGGGGTCAGCTTGGCCGGCTTGAGCACCATGGTGCAGCCTGCGGCAACTGCCGGGCCGACCTTGCGGGTGGCCATGGCCAGCGGGAAGTTCCACGGGGTGATCAGCAGGCACGGGCCGACAGGCTTGTGCTGGACCAGGACCTTGTTCTTGCCCTCAGGAGTGGTGATGTAGCGGCCGTAGTGGCGCACGGTCTCTTCGGAGAACCAGCGCAGGAACTCGGCGCCGTAGGTGACCTCGCCGTAGGCCTCGGCCAGCGGCTTGCCCATTTCAAGGCTCATCAGCAGCGCGAAGTCGTCCTTGCGCTCGGTGACCAGATCGAAGGCGCGGCGCAGGATCTCGGCGCGCTCGCGTGGAGCGGTCAGGGCCCACTCAGCCTGGACTGCATCGGCGGCGTCGAGGGCAGCCATGGCATCTTCGCTGGTGGCGCTGGCCAGGGTGAGAAGCTTCTCGCCGGTGGCCGGGTCAAGCACGTCAAAGGTGCCGCCATCAGAGGCATCGCGCCATTCGCCGTTGATCAAAAGGCCGGTAGGCACCTTGGCGAGCAACTCGGCTTCGCGCTGAGCGGTAATCGACATACGCACATCTCCTGAAAATCTAAATGAAGCTAATCTTCGTTGATCCCAACGCTATTCTTGCCACGCGTGCGCTGTAAATCGCCCGTTGCACTATGAAAGCGCGAATCCATTGTGCATTCAGCCTACGGCAAATCGGCTATATTTCACTTACCTTACGTTCGGCCAAGACGGCTTCATACAGGTCCCGCTTCTTCACCCCGAACTGCTCGGCAACATCCGCCACGGCCTGCTTCATCCGGGTTCCCGCGGCGACGAGTTCGGCGACCTTGGGCAGCAGGTCCTCGATGGAGGCGGCAACGGGTTCGGGGGCACCGGAGACCACCACCACGATTTCCCCGCGAAGCCCTCCAAGCGCCCAGCGGTGCAATTCGCCCAGGCTGTCGCGACGGACCTCCTCGAACTTCTTGGTCAGTTCGCGGGCCACCGCCGCCTGCCGGTCGGCTCCGAAGGCCTCGATCGCCGCCTCCAGGAAATCTGCGACGCGGTGAGGTGCTTCGAAAAACACCATGGTGCGCTCCTCGTGCAGCAACGCGTCCAGCCGCTTGCGGCGTTCGCCGGCTTTGCGCGGCAGGAATCCCTCGAAGGTGAAGCGGCCGGTAGGCAGGCCGGACAGGGCCAGGGCGGTGAGCACCGCGGACGGGCCGGGCACCGCGGTAACGCGGATTCCCTCGTCCAAGGCGGCGGCCACCAACGGGTAGCCGGGGTCCGAAACCGCGGGCATTCCGGCATCCGAAACCACCAGGATGGTGGACCCGGCCTTGGCCAGCTCCAGCACCTCTGAGAGCTTGTGGGCCTCGTTGTGTTCATGCAAGCTCATGACCCTGGCACTGATCTTCAACCCCAGGGCGTTGGCCAGGTGGTGGAAGTTCCTGGTGTCCTCCGCGGCGATGATATCCGCGCTCAGCATGATTTCCTTCAGGCGCGGGGACGCGTCGGACAAATTGCCTATCGGGGTGGCTCCCAGGACGATGACGCCCTCATTCTCTGAGTTCTGCACATTCTTTAGCCTACGCGATGTGGGAAAAGCGCACATTCTGCCAAGCTCGCCGGTAGCATGACTCTTGATGAGCCCCCTTGCCTTGCAAACCCCGGACACCGGTCACGTGCGATCTGCCCGCCAGGCCTTCACCTTGGAGAGCCTGAAACTTCGGCTGCTGACCGCAACGGCTCCCCGGGGGCCGCTGATGTGGATCATACCGCTGGCGGTCACGCTCATTGCAGGGCTGTTGCGTTTCATCAACCTGTCGCATCCCCACATGCTGATCTTCGACGAGACGTACTACGTCAAGGACGCCTATTCGCTGCTGCAAAGCGGTTATGAACGCGAGTGGGAAGAGGACGTCAACGCGCAGTTCATCGCCGGCGATCCGCGGCTGACCAGCGATCCGTCCTTTGTGGTGCACCCGCCGTTGGGCAAGTGGCTGATTGGCCTGGGCATGCTGCTGTTCGGGGACTTCAACGGCATGGGCTGGCGTTTCTCCGCTGCGCTGTTCGGCACGCTGGCGGTCCTGCTCGTCACGCTCAGCGCCCGACTGCTGTTCGGCTCGCACTACCTGGCCGGCGTTGCCGGGCTGCTGATGGCCGTCGACGGGCACTCGATTGTCATGTCGCGCACCGCGCTGCTGGACATCTTCCTGATGTTCTTCGTCGCCGCCGCGTTCTACGCGTTGCTCAAGGACCGGGCCCAGGGACGGCTGTCCCTGGCCAGGAAACTCGCGGTGCCGGCCGGCAACCGGCCCGATGATTTCCTGCTGGCCCACGGCCCCATGCTCTGGTGGCGGCCGTGGCGGCTTGCCGCGGCGGTGATGCTCGGCTGCGCGGTCGGCGTGAAATGGTCGGCGCTCTCGTTTGTCGCGGTGTTCTGCGTCATGGCGGTGCTCTGGGACTTCTCCGCACGGCGCACCGCCGGCATCCACAAATGGTTCAGCTCGGCGCTGACCCGCGATGGCGCCTACGCCTTCGTGGCCATGATGCCCGTGGTCCTGCTGACCTACCTTTCCACCTGGGCCGGCTGGTTCGCCACCAGCGGCGGACGCTACCGGCACTGGGCCGAGGAGCATCCCGGCGAGGGAGTCGGCTGGCTGCCGGCACCGCTGCGCTCGCTGTGGGAATACCACCAGGCCGGCTACACCTTCCACACGGGCCTGGGGTCCGCACATGGCTGGCAGTCCTCCCCGTGGACCTGGCCTTTCGCCGGACGCCCCGTGATGTTCTATTTCGAAGGCTACGACCAGGGCGTCAACGGATGCGATGTCTCGCGCTGCACCGAGGTCATCACGGATCTGCCGAACCCGGTGATGTGGTGGGCCTGCTCGCTGAGCATGCTGCTGCTGGTCCTCTGGTGGATCGGCGCGCGGGACTGGCGCGCCGGGGCCATCCTCTCGGCCGGCGCCGCCGGCTTCCTGCCCTGGCTGATGTACCCCGAGCGCACCATGTATTTCTTCTACACCCTGCCGATGGTTCCGGCCATGGTCCTCGCGCTGACGTATATGATAGGGAAGTTCATTTCCAGCGATCCGCGCCGGGGCGCAGCTCTACGCCCCAGAATTGCCGCGGTCTCCGTGTTCCTGGCAGTGCTGCTCCTGGTTTCCGCCCTTTTCTGGCCAATTTGGAGCGGCGAGCTGATCGCCGATGAGTACTGGCGCGCGCTGCTCTGGATCCCCAACTGGGGGTAGTCCCCGGAGGTTTGCGCGCCCCGCAAACCACCAATAGATGCGGTTTTCCTATGGAACGCGTCACCAACGATGTCGAAGGAATCAACTTCCATGCAAGAAGTGCACGTCGAGCAACTGACGGATTTGGCGCCCGAGGTGAACGCCACCAACCTGCTGGTGGACCGCGTTGCGGCATCCGGCGGGCAGGCCCTGTTCATGGTCCAGCGCTCGGGTTCGTGGCATGAGGTGACCGCCGACCGCTTCCTGGCGGATGTCAAGCGGCTGGCCATGAAGCTGGTCTCCGACGGGCTGCAGCCCGGCGGGAAGGTCGCCATCATCTCGCGGACCCGCTACGAGTGGGCGCTGGCCGAGGAGGCCATCTGGTTCGCCGGCGGAATCTCCGTGCCGATCTACGAAACCTCCAGCCCGTTCCAGATTGAATGGATCCTGCGTGATTCCGGGGCGCGCGTGGTGTTCGCAGAGGACCACGAGCTGCGCTCGCACGTGCGCCAGGCCGCCGCCCAGCTGGGCGAACCGGTCATCACCCACATGTTCGAAGGCTCCGACGGTTCCAACAAGGAACTGATCCCCTCGGTGGGACTGCACAAGCTGCTGGCCGACCCGCACGACGTCGATGAACAGCTCATCGAGCAGCGCCGTGCGTCCATGAAGCTGTCCGATACCGCGACCATGGTCTACACCTCCGGCACCACCGGCCGCCCCAAGGGCTGCAACATGACCCACGCGAACTTCGCGCTGGTCGCGCACAACCTCGCAGCTCATATGGACGACATCCTCGGCGACCGACGCCGCACCCTGATGTTCCTCCCGCTGGCCCATGTGCTGGCCCGCGCAGTCCAGCAGACCTGCATCCACGGCGGCACCGTCATCGCGCATTCGAATTCCACCGCCACCCTGGCCCAGGACATGGCCGCGATCAAGCCGGGCTTCCTGCTGGCAGTCCCGCGCGTGTTCGAGAAGATCCGCACCGCCGCGCTGTCCACGGCCGAGGCGGGCGGCAAGGGCGAGCTGTTCCTGAAGGCCGAGCAGACCGCCATCGCGGTCTCCCGGATCCGCGATGCCAGGGCCCGCGGCCAGAAGGCCCGCCTGCCGCTGGGGCTGCGCGCCCGGTACGCGCTGTTCAACAAGGTGCTCTACCCGAAGCTGCGGGCGGTCTTCGGCGGCGACTGCGGCTACGCAATTTCCGGAGCCAGCGCATTGAACGAGGATCTGGCGCACTTCTTCCGCGGGGCCGGCATCCAGCTGGTCGAAGGCTACGGCCTGACCGAAACCACAGCCCCGGCCACCGTCAACCAGGCCACCCGCACCCGGGTGGGCACCGTGGGCCGCCCGATCCCGGGCACCAGCATCAGGATCGCCGAGGACGGCGAAATCCTGATCAAGGGCATCGGCGTCTTCTCCGGATACCACCAGAATCCCGCGGCCAGCGCCGAAGCATTCGATGCGGAGGGCTATTTCAAGACCGGCGACACCGGCATGCTGGACGACGCCGGCTACCTGAAGGTCACCGGCCGCAAGAAGGAGCTGATTGTCACCGCGGGCGGCAAGAACGTCTCCCCCGGCCCGCTGGAGGAAATGGTCCGTGCCGGGCGCATCGTGGCGCAGTGCGTGCTGGTCGGGGAAAACCGGCCGTTCATCGCCGCCATGGTGTCCTTGGACCCGGAGGAACTGGTGCTCTGGGCCAAGGCGCAGGGGCTCGGACCCATGTCGCTGGCCGAGGCAGCAGCGAATCCCCAGGTGATCCAGGAAGTGCAAAGCTACCTCGACCTCGCGAATTCCACCGTCTCCAAGGCCGAATCCATCCGCAAGTTCGTGGTGCTTCCGGTGGAGTTCACCGAGGAGTCGGGGCATCTGACCAGCACGCTGAAGCTGAAGCGCCATGACGTGCTCCGCGATTTCGCGCAGCGCGCCGACGAGCTCTACCAGCGCTAGGGCCAGCTCCCCCGCAAAAGCACGCAGGCTGGTCCACCACGATTCGTGGTGGACCAGCCTGCGTGCTTTTCAGCCCGTGTGCTCTCTAGCCGCCCAGTCCGAAGGCGCGCGCTTCCTGGCGCAGGCGGGCCGCTTCGCGGCGGCGCCCGGTGGGCCAGCAGGTGATCAGCACGATGATCACGGCCAGCAGGATCAGCCCGGCGACGGCCACGGCCGAATCCATCCAGAACTGCTCCGGGTACAGGCGGATCAGGGTGTCGCTGATGCTGAATGTCCAGCTGCCCTCGGAGAAGAACAGCGCGTGGAAGTCGCTGAAGAACGACTGCCAGCCCATGAACGCCAAGGCAACCAGTCCGGCAATCAGCACCAGGGTGGCGATGGCCCCGGAGAACAGCGCGCGGCGCACGCCGCCGGCGTAGCGCTTGGCCAGGTACCAGATGCCGATGGCCATCAGCACGGCAAGGCAGGCGCCCAGGACGTAGGCGAAACCGATCAGGTTCTTCACGTCCACCATGTGCTGGACTTCCCCGGCGGTGAACATGGCAGAGCCCGTGGGCAACACCAGCCCCGAGAGGAATTCCGGACCGGCAAAGTTGTTCAGGTAGTCGACCCCGTAGCTTCCGTAGGTAAGCCGTTCGGCGGCGCTGAACCCGAAGAGATCGTCGGGGAACCCCGGCCGGCCGTAGGACAGCGCGAGGAAACCGGGGGTCGCCACCAGGCGGATAGCGGCGATCAGGGTCAGGATCGGGAAGATCACCGCGACGAGGATCTGGGCCGGGCGGGCCATCGCCGGCTTGGAGTTCAAGGCCCGTTCACGGGCCACACGCCGCTTCAAGGCGGCTTCCGAGGGTTCCTCCTCGGGACCCGAGCTGCCGAAAACGCGGGAGCGGGCCTGGGCCACGGCCGCCGCGGTGGATGCGCTGGCTTCGTCCTTGGGCGCCACGGACACCGGCGGAACCACGGGGCCATCCGCCACGGCGGGGGCCGGGGCTGATTGCGCCTTCGCGGCCTTTTCCGCCGCAATTTCGTGGGGCAGCTTGATTGCCCGGATGATGTCCTCCACCGGGTTCTCCGCCTTCTCGGAAGCAACCGGGGCGGCAGCCGCGGACGGCTCCGCCTTCACTGCCGGCTGCACGGTGGTCTTGGCTGCGGGCTTCGCGGGCGCCGCAGCGGCAGGCTCTGCAGGGGCAGGCTTGGCAGCTGCCGGCTTTGCGGGGGCCGGCTTCTGCACCGGTTCGGCGGGGCCCGCAGGCTTTGCCGGGGCCGGCTTCTGCACAGGCTGGGCGGCGGCCGCAGGCTTTGCCGCGGCCGGCTTCTGCTCGGCCGGCCGCGCCGGTTCCGGCTTGGAGGCGGGCGCTTCGCCCTTGATCACGGCTTTGGCGGCGGCCCGGCGCTCGGCTGCGGCCTTGGCCGCGGCGTCTGCCTGCGCCTTGTTCTTGTGCTCTTCCAGGCGAGCAGCAAGCTCTTCGGCCTTCTGGCTCAACGAGGCCTTGGGCATCTGCGTTGTTCCGGGATCCGGGGCCCCTACGGGGTCCTTCGCAGCCTCAGCCATGAGGAGTCCTCCTGCAATTTGCGCGATCAAGTGATGTTTGGGGTGGCTTGCGGGCATGGTGACAGGCCTCGCGCCTTTAGCATATCCAGCAGAAACTCGCATCCAGCGGATAGCCACACCTGATTTCCCCACCGGGTGCGCCACACCTTCCGTTCCCCGGCCCGCTGGCCCCGGCGGAAACGCAAAAGCCGCCGCCCGGCTCCCCGGTGGGGATCCGTTGGCAGCGGCGCGCGCCGGTGACGGCGCAGGACAAGGCTGGGAGCTACTGGTTGTCCGTGGCATCAGGCAGCACGGACAGCCGCACCCGGGCGTCGAAGCGGGGGCCGCGCGGGTCACGCGACTCGGTGGCGTCGGCCTCGACGTCGGCGGCATGGCGCGGTGCGCGTTCCCGCGGCCGGTGTTCCCGTACGGCTTCGACCAGCGCGTTCAGCTCATCTTCGGGCTCGATGACATCCGGAATGGTGCCGCGGATCAGGCTCCACCCGCTGGGCACGGTCAGTCGGTTGGCATGCCGGGCACACAGGTCGTAGCAGTGCGGCTCCGGATAGGTCGCCAGCGGCCCCAGCACCGCGGTTGAATCCGCATAAACATAGGTGAGGGTTGCGCGGGCCGTTTCACGGCAGGCTGGGCGAGAGCAAATACGAAGACCATCCACGCCCTCCAGTCTACTCGTGTCAGCGACGGTTCACCGGCAATTGGGTTCCCGGGGGTAGTCTGGAGCCATGAACGCCAAATTGCCGGATGAACCCAGCGGACCACGCCGCAACCGGCATGGCAGGGGCCGGCGCGGGCCGCTGGTTCCCATGCACCTGCCGGCCTATCGCAACCGCCCCGAACGATTCGACGACGCCGTCATGGCCAGCGCCCAGCGCTTGGCCGAACGCTGGGAGTCCCGAATGATGAAAATCGATTTCCTCATCGAACCGGTGCCCTCCGATGCGCTGCTTTCCCGGGCCGAAGGTGCCGGTGAACGTGTGCCGTTGTCCAGCTCGCGTTCGGCCACCGCGCACGAACGCGCCCAGATCACGATCTTCCGGCTGCCGCTGGAGCAGCTGGCCAGCAGCCCGGTGGAACTGGTGGATCTGGTGCACCAATGCGTGGTGCACGAGGTGTCCGAGCTCTGGATGATTCCGGTAAGCGAAGTCGATCCCGAGTACTTTCCCGAAGACCCCGATTTCTGACGGGCCGCCGTCTTGGCGAGCGGCTCAGCGGCGCTTACACTTGATGAACCCTTGAAAGGTTCGACATGGACGCCCTAGCTTTTTCGATTCCCGCTGCTGACGGGTCGCAGCCGGTCGAGGTCGTATCACTGTTCATCGAAGTCACATCCCGCGACAGGAAGCCCTGGTGCGCGGACACTGGCTATCCCTCGAGCCTCGCCTTGCTCGAAGCTCCACACGGAGAATGCCTGGTAGGGGTGCTCGCCGATTGCGGCGGCGACGGCGATTAGTCCCGCTGTCCCGAGCCGTGGCTGGCGCTTCCACGGACAGTCCAGGGCCCGGAATCGATCACGATTCCGGGCCCTGATGCAGTGTTGCCGGGAAGGCTATCCCCCGACGTTGACCACGATGCCCTCGCGTCCGGCGTTCGCCGCGGGCATGGCGGCCCAGCCAATGGACTGGTCGGAGCCCAGAATCACCTGGCCGATATAGGCGTTGGCATCCGAGGAGAAGACCACCGCCTGGGCGTCCTCGGTGGTTTCGCGCGGGTCGAAGACCAGGCTCTGCCCGGCCTTGATGCTCAGCTTCTGCGTCTTCTGCAGCGTGCCGTCCTTGGCCACAACCACCGCGTCGATCGAGGAATCCACGTCCGTCGCCGCGATCACGAACTTCCCGGTGCCGTTGGCCGACAACGGCATGACCTGGTTGCCTGCCAGCGGGTTGGAACTGACGGCCCACGCGGTATCCGAAGCGTCCTTCGGGTCTGCCCCGCGCACCATCTTCACGGACGCGGTCACCGGGGCGTCGGCCTCGACCACCAGCGTGTAGTAGCCGCCGGCCAGCTGGTCTAGGTTCAGGACCGAGACCGCATTGGAGGAAGCGGCCAGGTTCTGCTCGAAGCTTGCGGCCACTTCACCGCTGGCACCCAGCACCTTCACCTTGTAGCCGGCGCCCTGCGCACCTGCGGCGGCGACGTGCAGCTGCGGCACCAGTGACTTGTCGTCCTTGGACAGCTTGGCGGAGTTGTTCTTGTTGTCGATCCACACCCCCGGAATCACCTGGGTGTTGGAGGCCGAGGCGTTGCCGGCGACCAGGTCCACGCCCGAAGGCGTGAGTCCGCGCAGCGCGGCTTGCTGCACATAGCCGGTCACCTTGCCGCCGGTGCTGGTGACGGTGGCGGCCACCGCGGACAGGTTCTGCGCGTAGCCGCCGAGCACGATGGCCCGCTGCTCGCCAGGGGCGATGACCACGTTCTGCAGCGTCGACGTGTCAATTGGTCCCTCGGGGCCGCGCAGGTCCACCGCGACCTGGGCGGCAGTGCTGGTCGGGTTGGCCAGGTGCAGCACCGAGGTTGAGCCTGTAGTGGTCTGCAGCCCGGTGAAACGCCAGGTCGAAGCCGGCACCTGGCAGCTGGCGGCGGCAAGCCCGGCGAGGTCGCCGTCCTTGGCCTGATAGCTGCGCAGGGTGCTGCCGATGGACGGGAGCTCGCCCAGCGGCTGCACCTCGAAGATCTGCTTGCCATCGGCGTTGTTCACGGTGCTGATCTTGGACGAGCGTCCGGTCAGGCCCTGGTCGTCCGCGCTGCGCGACTCGGAAGCTTCGGCGTCGTCGAGGCGTTCGGTCAGGGTCTGCTTCGAGCTGCCGCCCAAGGCGGAGAAGGTGGATCCCGGGATGCGCTTGGCGAGGTCTGAAACCACGACGCTGCGCAGGTTGCTGGAGATTTCCTTGGCACCCGGAGCAAACTGCGGATCGGTCCCGTCCACGCCCTTGAGCAGCTGCGGGGTCGAGGCGCAGACGCTCAGCGCGTCGCCGGCCGGCAGGCTGGTCACCGCGGCGGGGAGGGTGGTGGTGTCCGGGACCGGAGCCAGCAGCGAGCCAGCCGCAACAAGTCCCCCCGAGGCGAGCACCGCGGTCAGGCTCAACAGCACCGCGCCGGTCTTCCGACGGGTCGAGGAATGTTCCGCATCCCGTGCTGCCGCGGCGCGAGCGCGTTCGAGCTTTTCGCGGCGGCGTGCGGCCTTGGGGCTTTCCTGCGACTTGGGCGCCTCGGCCGGGGCTCCCGTCACGGCACCCTGCTCCCCGGATTCCTTGGGATCCCGGGGATTCCGGGGCGCCGCCGGCGTGGCCTGCGCAATCGTGGCCTTGGACGGTTCTTGCGCCCCTGGCACCGGGGTGTCCGCGGACACTGCTCCTGCCGCGGCGGCGGCCTCCGAACGCTTCTTGGGCTGTTCGCCGGCCGGGGACGTCGGGGTGGTGTCGCTTGTCTCCGGCACGGGCGGAGCGGTGTTCTCCTCCGGGGCGGGGCCGGCTGCTCCCGGGGTCCCGATGGGCCCGCCGGAGCCAGTCTCCGGCGACGAGGCAGTCCCGGCTGCCGGGGTTGGTGCCCCAGCAGCGCTGTCGTCCGCCTCCGGGTCAGCAGGTTTGGCCGGAGCTCCGGGAGCCGCGTCTTGGCCAGGTTTCGCATCGCTTGCCGGAACCGTTTCCGCTGCCGAGGCAGGGACGGCGGATGCCGTCTCGGGTTTGGCAGGTTTTTCGGCGGCAGGCTCGGCCTTTTTGGACTTCGCGGCCTTGGCCTGGATCTGCGCTTCCTTCTCGCGCACCTTGGCCAGTTTGGCGTCGGCCTTCGACTTGGCCTTGGCGGCTTTCAACTCGGCCTTGGTGACGGCGGCGGAGACCGGAATCGCGGCAGGCACGGCGGCGGGCACCGATGCGGGTTGCGCGGGTTGCGGCTGGTCGGACTGCCCTGACGGGGCTCCAGTCTGCGATTCGGGCTGGCCCGCGGGCTCCTGGGATTCGTCGGAGGAACCGGGGGTGTTCACGTTCTTCTCGTCGCTCACTGGTTTTTCTCCTGCTCCGACTCATCGTCCGAAATGCGGTCGTTGAGCTTCGGGGTCAAGTCTTCACGAATCTGGCTTGCCTGGGCACGGGCCTCCCGGCGGCTGCGCGGGCGGCCGGCCTCCTGCACCTGGCTGGTTCCGGGCTGCGCGGCGGCGAGCACTTGCTCGCCGTCGGCGACTTCCTGAGGATTCCGCCGGGTCTCGCGGATCCGGTAGGAGTCATTACGGTAGTTGGCCAGGCGGCGGGTGCTCGGCACCGGGATCGCCAGCAGGACGGTGATCAGCAGGACCAAGCCGCTGAGGACCAGCATCGGCACGGCCATCGGTTCACGGTGGCTGAGCGCCAGGGTGCCGCCGGCGGCCGGGACCTCATAAGCCTGGGCCCAGCGGGTCTGCGAATCCTCGGGGTAGGACACCGTGCGCAGCGCCTGTCCGTCGATCGAAGCACGCAGCTTCGGGTCGGCTGCGGTGGCCAGCACCAGGGTCCGAGCGGAGTCGGAGGCGGGGATCTGCACATCCTGGATCTTCGCCCGGTGGCTTGGCAGCACCGTGACGGTGCCGTCCTGCGCGACCAGTCGGGCGAATCCCGCGCCGCGGGCGGCATCGGTAGTGGAGTAGTCCACTCGCCACAGCCATCCGCTGTCGGTCTGGCCCACGGAGGCAAGGCCGGTGGCGGCGTCCAGCAGGCGCACGGTCGAGGAGACCGCTTCGCCGGTTTCGTTCAGCACCACATAGCCGATGCCCAAATCGCGCAGCTGCTCGCGGGCGTCCAGCCCGGATTCGGACAGCAGCAAGGCCACCGATTCGCGCTGCACGGCGTCCACGGCGGGCTTCTCGTTGCGCACCGGGTCCAGCAGCGAACCGGCCAGCGTGGATACCTGCGAATAGCGGCTGAGCGTATCCAGGCTCTCGCCATTGCCGGAAACCACGACGCTGTCGATTTCGCCGGATGACCGGGGGGTGAGCACCAGCGTGCGTTCATGGAAGTCGGAGCGTCCGGCGTCGGCCGCGGTGGCCGGGATGGTGCGCTCTTGCGAGGAGCCGACTTGCAGTGGCGCGTTCAGGGCGGTCAGCGTGCCGTCCGGGTTGGCCGGGTTCAGCTGGGCGCCGAGCAGCACCGCACCGCTGGCGAGGATCGCCACGGTGGACAGCGCCGCCATGGCGCCCAGCGCCGGTCGGCCGCTGGACAGCCGCGCGGCGCGCGGAAGATCTTCGCGGCGCAGCGCGGCGCTGGCATTGGCCGCTGCCGCCAGCAGCGCGAAGGCCGCCATGGAGACGAATGGGCCGGTGTAGGCGCTGACGGTGGTGTGCGAATCCAGCCCGACCGGGATGAATCCCACCGCCCACCCGGCTGCCAGCGACAGGGCCGCGCTCCACAGCAGGCGGCGCGAGTTGCGGCGCATGTTCGCATTGGCGCTGGCGGCGCTGCTCAGCGTTCCGAAGACTGCCAGCAGCACCAGCGGTGCGCCGACCAGCAGCGCGGCAACCAGTGCCCAAGGGCCCTCGGGCAGGAAACCCCAACCCACCGGGACCGCCGCGGCGTCAAAGGATTCGGGGAAGCCCAGGGCCATCTGCCACAGCGAGGCCGGGGAGAACGCGGTGAGCGCGCCCGGTTCGGTGAACAGCAGCCGAGGGGTGCCCAGCGCGGAAATCAGCAGCGGCAGGTTCCAGATCAGTGCCGGAACCGGGATCCACCACAGGGTGCGGGAGCGCTGCGGGGAAAGCAGCGCCAGCACGTAGACCAGCACCGTTGCGGTCAGGAAGAAGGCCATGGAACCGGCGGAGATGACCCACAGGATCAGCGCCGCGCTGGCCGAGGCGGTCCATGCCGAGGTGGTGCGCTGCCGGGCATCGCGCACGCCCTGGCTTTCGGGGGCCACGTGGGAATCCATGGCGCGCAGCACCGCGAGGAAGAGCAACGGCAGCATCAGGTGCACCAGTGCCGAGCCGACCCGGCCCGAGGCCAGGGAGGAAGCCAGCGACGGGGACAGGGCCCAGAGCAGCGCGGCGATGAAACGCACGGCACGCGAACGGCTCAGTGCGCCCATGCCCCACCAGGCCGTCAGGGCGGCCAGCGGCATCGCGGCGAAGTACAGGTAGACCGAGGCCTGGTTTGCATGGTCCAAGGTCAGCAGGGAGAAGAACCAGAACAGCGAATCGCTGTTGTCCGGTGCGGCGCTCAGTCCCGTGCCGGTGTTCTGCCACCAGGAGGCGGCGTTGGCGCCGATCTCGCCGAGGGTCTGGGAGAACGGACGGGCCGCCCCGCCGGACAGCGCGCCGGCGCCGAACAGCGTGCGCCAGGCCACCAGCGAGGCAGCGGCGGCCAGCAGCAGCGCGAAGATCAGCGAGAGCACCGCGGTGGTGCGCGGAGGGCGCGCGATGGACACGAAATCCGAGAAGTTGTCGCCGCTGGGCTCCAGCGCGCCGTCGGATCCGCTGCCGTCCCCGAAGACCCGAGAGTCCTCGCGGCCGGTGTTCAGGTTGCGGCGGTATTCGCGCACCTCGGCGCCCGAAGCCATCAGCTTGCGCACCTGGCGGCGCGGCACGGTGCGGATCTGCTTGACATTGCGGCGCGAGGCGCCGAGCTTCACCGGGGAGAACAGCCCGCGCAGGGTCGAGCCCAGATGGCTGAAGCCGTGGCCCGGGTCCTTGGCCAGCAGCGAGACCAGGAAGTGGCCGATGCCGCCGAGCAGGATGCCGAGCCAGACAAAGGGCAGGCCGGGGCCGGAGGCGTACTTCAGCCGCTGGAAGACCTCGGCGCGTTTGGCCTCGCGCGGGCCGGCCAGGGTCTCGACGATCTCCACCTGGTGGTAGATCTTCGCTTCGGGCACCACGATCACGCGGTGTCCGGCCAACCGGTTGCGCCAGCAGATGTCGACGTCGTCGCCGCGGCCCGGCAGTGCCAGGTCGAAGCCGCCGAGCTGCTCGAAGACGTCGCGCCGGATGAACATGCCTGCGGAGGACACGGCGAAGTAGTCGCTGCGCGCGTCGTACTGGCCCTGGTCGACTTCGTCGATGTCGATCATGGTCAGGCGCTGCGCCTTGCGATCAACGCTCAGGCCCACCTCCACCAGGTGGCGGGGGTTGTCGATGTCCAGGAGCTTGCAGCCGGCAATGGTGACCGATTCGGAGGCTTCAACCGTGCGGGTCAGGAATTCCAACGCGTCGGGAGCCGGCATCGAGTCGTCATGGATGATCCACAGCCATTCGTCGCGGTCCGCGCGGGCTTCCGGCAGCTCTGCCACCGCGGTGTCCAAGGACAGTCCGAGCGAGCCTTCGTCCGCGACGATCAACGCCGCGTTCGACGGCAGGTTGGCCTTCAAGACGTCCAGCGAGCCGTCGGTGGATGATGCATCGACACCGATGAAGCGTTCAATGGGCCGGGACTGGTTTCTCAGCGCGGCTAAAGTGCGTGGTAAAAAGTCAGCGCCATCGTGCGTGGCAACGATGGCGGTGACATGAATTGGCGGGCGAATTAGATTGCTCGTTTCCGTAGACGGCGGCGTTCGCGCTCCGAGAGCCCTCCCCAAATGCCGAAGCGCTCGTCATTGCTCAACGCGTATTCCAAACATTCCGAACGTACAACACATGCTCCGCAAACTCTTTTAGCATCGCGGGTTGAGCCGCCCTTTTCGGGGAAGAAAGCCTCGGGATCAGTCTGCGCGCACAGTGCGCGGGCCTGCCATCCAAGTTCGCCTTCATCCACTTCCCCGCCGACGCCCAGCCATACGGCCTTGATCGCTTCGCGGGTTTCGTCGTCTTCATCCAGCTCCGGGGCCCACGACCCTGCGGATGGAATCTCCTCGACGGTTTCCGCGGTGTCGTTGTCCTTCAGGAAATTATCGGCAGCAGATTCCAGGTCGGCCGCGACGGCAAGGCGTGCGAACTCTCCGGCTTGCGGATCGACAAACCAATCCGACGGTGCGTCTTCCAGCCCGTATTGGGCGGACGCAACAGCCGAGGTCGAGAATTCGGAGTACCCCTGCTCCAGCTTCGCCATGGTGATGTAGACCTTTCACGTTGGTTTGAGAAGATCGGGCCATCCTAGCGCCCGATCCATTCGGCTTCATTTATTCCATCGAAATATGGAAAATGATGGTGCGAGCCGAACTCACCATCTAATTACATCTTTGTAACTAAGCCTGAGTCAAGCGGGGAAGGTATTCTAAGAACACTTCCCAGCAAACTCTCGGCACAACACGCCGTTCAAACGGGCAGATCAACCGGGCGAGTCGCAACTTGCCCGAATTCCCGGCGAATTCTCAGTTAAGAAAAATAAAGGTACAGGTGAGTCTCAACTTGATTTCCGGCACTTTCGTGGAAAACCTACTGGCACCGCATCGGGCCTCAGCCTCGCCATGGCTCACCTGGTACGGAGCCAACTCAGAACGTATTGAATTATCGGGCCGGGTGTTCGACAACTGGGTGGCGAAAAGCGCCAACCTGCTGGCCGAGTCCTTCGACCTCGAAGAAAACCAGATTGTCGTGCTTGACCTGCCGACCCACTGGAAGTCGCTGGTGCTGGCCTTGGCGGCGCTGCACCATGGAGCGACGCTGGCTGCGCCTTCGCATGAGCGTGCCTCCGACGCCGTCCTCTGGATCACCGCCAGCCCTGCCGACGCAAGCATTCCCGCATCCTCGGAGATCCTCGCCGTCGACCCGGCGGCGCTTGCGCTGTCCTTCGGCGGGGACCTGGGCCCGGTCGCCGAGGACTTCAATGCCTCGGTGCGCTCCTTTGGGGACCAGTTCTTCCCGTCGTCCGTCTCCGGAGCGGCGGCCGCGATTGCCATCGGCGGGAACAATACCGCTCTGGAAACGCTGTTCGCCACCCCCGCGGAAGCCAAGGGCACCATCCTGGCTCGGGCCGGCCTTCCGGTCCTCGAATTCCTTCCCTACGCCATCGCCCAGTGGGCTGCGGGCGACGCCATAGTGCTGCTGGAGGACGGGGTGGAAGCTACCGACCGGCTGCGCGAAGGCGAGCGCATCACGGCCGACTACTCCCCCGAGGCCTGATCCGTCCGGCTAATTGACCACCGTGGGAACACTTCCGGTGTCCGCGCAATCCGAATCAGCGGATCGGTCGGCACCGGAAGCCTGCTGCGCGCCGCCCTGCACCTGGTGCTTGGGCGCAGCCAGCAGGTCGTGGTCGTGGGCGAAGTTCTCTTCCTGGTCCATCTCGGCGCCGAAGACCCAGAAACGGTAGGCGAAGAAACGGAAGATCGTACCGAGCACCAGGCCCACCACCGAACCGGCGATGAACAGGCTCGTCGGATCCGTCAGGCCGATCCAGTATTTCGTCACCCAGACGCAGGCGGCCGCGATACCCAGGCCGATCGCGTTCATGATCAGGAACATCACCAGTTCGCGCACCACATTGGCCTGGCGGCGGTGGCGGAAGGTCCAGAAGCGGTTTGCCAGCCAGGAAAAGAGCGTGGCGACTACGCCGGCGATGATCTTCGCCTTCACCTGTGAATCGCTCATGGGGCCATGGAGCAGCCAGACATAGATGCCGGAGTCGATGATGAAGGCGACGCCGCCGACCACACCGAATTTGGCCACTTCGCGCCACAGCAGCGAAATGAGTCCGGTGATTTTCAGTCTGATGCGCTCGAACATTTTCCTCCAGCCCTTCACCGCGGCGCGGCCAGAGTCCTCGCGGCACTGGCTGCCCGGTGTCCCCGGGGGCGATCTGCCCCGCACGGTAGTATTAACGGTCGTCTTCGGCGGTCAGCGCAGAGACGGCATCCCGCTATTTTAGCGAGATTTCCTGTTAATTAGCCGGGGAATGAGAGTCATCCAACTTCCGCCATACAAGGCATCCACCGTCGGTTCGCTAATCTAGTAGGGTGAGCTTTCCAAAAATTGGTGTAATTGGTGGCGGGCAGCTAGCCCGAATGATGGCCCCTGAGGCCCTGAACCTTGGTTTTGAACTTCACGTCCTGGCCGAAGGCCCGGACGTCTCGGCCGCACGCAGCGTTCCGGATGCACCGGTCGGCGACTACAAGGACCTCGAAACCCTGCGCGAGTTCGCCAAGGGCAAGGACGTGGTGACCTTCGACCACGAGCACGTCCCCAACGAATTCCTGACCACCTTGATCAATGAGGGTGTCAACATCCAGCCGCGCCCGGCCGCACTGATCCATGCCCAGGACAAGCTGGTCATGCGCGAAGCCATTGAAAAGCTCGGACTGCCCAACCCGGCCTGGGCCAAGGTCGGCTCGGTCGACGAGCTGGTCGCCTTCGGCGACGAGATCGGCTGGCCGATCGTGCTGAAGACCCCGCGCGGCGGCTACGACGGCAAGGGCGTGCGCATCCTGGACGACGCCGGCCAAGCACGCGACTCGGCGGACTGGTTCGAGAACGGCCCGCTGCTGGCCGAGGACAAGGTCGATTTCTCCCGCGAGCTGTCCGCCATGGTGGCCCGCACCCCCTCCGGACAGGCCAAGGCCTGGCCGGTGGTCCACACCATCCAGGTCGACGGCGTCTGCGACGAAGTCATCGCCCCGGCCCAGGACATCTCCGAGGACACCGCCCGCACCGCGGCCAACGCCGCGCTGCGCATCGCCGAGGAATTCGGCGTCACCGGCGTCATGGCGGCCGAGCTGTTCGAGACCCCCGGCGTTGGCGCCGGCTTCGTGATCAACGAGCTGGCCATGCGCCCGCACAACACCGGCCACTGGACCATGAACGGTTCGGTCACCAGCCAGTTCGAGCAGCACCTGCGCGCGGTGCTCGACCTGCCGCTGGGCGAAACCCGCGAACTGGGTGTCACCGTCATGAAGAACTACCTGGGCGGCGCCAACCAGGACCTGTACTCGGCCTTCGCCGCGGCGCTGGCCGCCGCCCCGGAGGTCAAGGTGCATGCCTACGGCAAGTCCGTCCGCCCGGGCCGCAAGATCGGCCATGTGAACATCGTGGCAAACGCCGGGCAAAGCGTAGATGAACTTCGCCAACGCGCCGACCTCGTGGCCGCGTTGATCCGCGACGGCGTGCCCGCCACCGCCTAGCCTGTTACCTAGAGCGCTGCCGCTTCCCCGTCAGGGAGGCGGCGGCGTTTGACCACCAGACCCAAGGAATATCTCGCAATGACTGAAGCACCACTTGTCGGCCTCGTAATGGGTTCCGACTCGGATTGGCCGGTAATGCGCCTAGCTGCCCAGGCCCTGGCCGAATTCGGCATACCCTTCGAAGCGGACGTCGTGTCGGCGCACCGCATGCCGACCGAAATGATCGATTACGGGAAGAAGGCACATGAACGCGGCCTGCGCGTGATCATCGCCGGCGCCGGCGGCGCCGCCCACCTGCCGGGCATGCTTGCATCAGTTACACCGCTGCCTGTCATCGGAGTACCAGTTCCGCTGGCTAAGCTGGATGGAATGGATTCCCTGCTGTCCATCGTGCAGATGCCGGCCGGGGTCCCTGTGGCAACCGTTTCCATCGGCGGCGCACGCAACGCAGGACTGCTCGCCGTGCGCATGCTCGCGTCGGGAACCGACGAGCTGGCCGAGTCGTTACAGGTAAAGTTGCTTCAGTTCGCTGAATCTCTGCGTGATTCCGCCCATGCAAAGGGTGCATCGCTCCGTGAAGAAGTCGCGAACGAGAATTTCGCCTCCTAGGGAAAGTCATATAAGTACATGGGTTCTGCCAGTCACCGCGCTCCAAATCCGTTGCGCAATCCGGAGAGCATCAGCTCTCCGCAGCGCAGCAAGCGCGCCCTGATCCTGGTCATCTTGACCATTTTCTTTCCGGGCAGCGCCCAGCTGATTGCGGGCAACCGCAAGCTGGGGCGCCTCGCGGTGTCGGTCACCATGCTGTGTTGGCTGGCCGTCATCGGCCTGGTGGCCCTGTACTTCATCAACAGGTCCGTCATCCTCAGCTGGGTAGCCCACCCGAACTTCCAGATGGTGCTGGTGGTCGTGCTGGGCACCCTGGCCGTGCTCTGGCTGATCATGTTCATCAACACGTTGGTGATCATCAAGCCGAAGTTCCTGGCCCCGGGCATGCGCGTGATCGTCTCGGTCTTCACGCTGGCCGCCGTGGTCGCCACCAGCGGCCTGTTCATCTACGGCGCCTCGCTGGTCAACACCGGACGCCAGACCATTGAAAAGGTCTTCGAGGAAGGACCTGCCTTCGACCCGGTCGATGGACGCTACAACATCGCGGTGTTCGGCGCGGACTCGGGCGACAACCGCGAAGGCGTCCGCACCGACTCGGTGGCGCTGATGTCGGTTGACGCGAAGACCGGCAAGACCCTGATGATTTCCATGCCGCGCAACTTCCAGGGCGCCCGCTTTGCGGATGACTCCCCCATGAAGAAGGTCTGGCCCGACGGCTACAACTGCGGCAACGAATGCCTGTTCAACGCCATCTACCGCGATGCCGTGGACAACCACGCGGACCTGTTCCCCGATTCGGTGAAGAACGTCGGCGCCCAAGCGGCCATGGATGCGCTGGAGGGCACCACCGGCCTCGAAGTCCAGGGCTACGTAATGGTCGACATGGCCGGCTTCTCCCAGTTCGTCGACGCCTTGGGCGGAGTCACCATCGATTCGGGCGGCTGGGTGCCGTACAACGGCAAGAAATGGGAAGGCACCAACCTGCGCACCCACTGGTTCGCTCCGGGAGTCCAGACGTTCAACGGCAAGCAGGCGCTGTGGTTCGCCCGCTCGCGCGACTTCACCGACGACTACCACCGCATCAAGCGCCAGCAGTGCCTGCAGCAGGCGATCATCAAGCAGTTCACCCCGCAGACCATTCTGACCAACTTCACCGGCATCATGTCTGCTGGCGAACAGCTGGTGGAAACCGACATCCCGGCCAGCCAGCTCGCCTCGTTCGTGTCGGTGGCGGAAAAGGTGTCCTCCAGCCCGTTCGCCCGCCTGACCCTGGGCGCCCCCGACTTCCCGCGTTCGTTCTCCACCTACCCGAAGTTCGACCAGATCCACGAGCGCATCCAGTCGATCATCGACAAGCAGAACGCCCCGAAGAAGGAAAAGAAGAAGACCGAGGAAACCACGAAGACCGAAGAGACCAAGAAGACCACCGAGGCGTCGCAGGCTCCGGAGCAGTCCGAGGCTCCCGAGGACGCCACGGACGTGAACAACGCGCCGAAGCTGTCCAACGGCGAACAGGAAGAATTCACGCAGCCTGACGGCAGCCCGATCACCGAGGAATACCTGGTGCAGCTGGAGCTGATGGGTTACACGACCCGCATCGCCCAGATTGCAGCAAACAACGACGAATGCTCGGTGCCGTAAACGGTTAAGACCCCCCCCGACCGACTGGCAATCCACATCCGTTTGTGAAAGGCGAAGGCTACAAGACGTGTTCGAACTGAACAACACGATTAGGGACTACCACTGGGGATCTGACAGCCAGATCTCCGACTTGTTGGGGCTGGAAGATACGAAGGGCCCGCAGGCAGAGCTCTGGCTCGGCGCCCACCCGGGATGCCCGAGCCGGTTGGCGGGCAACGGGCAGGGGCTGGACGCGGTCATTGCCGGCGACCCTGCGGCCACGCTGGGTACGGATGTCGCCGAACGCTACGGCAGGCTGCCGTTCCTGTTCAAGGTGCTCTCCGCGGCCCAGCCGCTGTCCATCCAGGTGCATCCGACCCTGCAGCAAGCCAGGGAGCGCTTCGCCCTGGAGAACGCCGCGGGCAAGGCGCTGGATGCCGCCGACCGCAACTATCGGGACGACAACCACAAGCCGGAGATGCTCTATGCGCTGACCGAGTTCACCGCGCTGTCGGGGTTCCGCCGTCCCGAGGAAATCCTCGCGGACCTGGAGCTGCTGGGCGGTGCGCTGCCCGACGAGGCACGGGCCGCGGTCGCCGAGCTGGCCGGCCTGCTGCGCGGCGAGGAACCGCTGGCCGCGGCCCTGGAGTTCGTGCTGACCCGTCCGGGCGGGATCTCCGCGGTGGTGCAGCAGATCTGCTCAGCCATCCAGGCCGATCCGTCGCTTGGCGGGCGCGAGCATTTCTCGGAGCTGGTGAACATCAACGGGATCTACCCGGGAGACGCGGGAGTCTTGGTGGCGCTGCTGCTGAACCTGGTCTTCCTGGCCCCCGGTCAGGCCATCAGCCTAGCCGCAGGCAACGTCCACGCGTACCTGCGCGGGCTGGGCATCGAGGTCATGGCCAACTCCGACAACGTGCTGCGCGGCGGGCTGACCAGCAAGCACATCGATGTCCCGGAGCTGCTGGACGTGACCATCGCGCAGGCATCGGCTCCCCCGTTGCTCACCCCGCAGGCCCTGAGCGGCTCCAGCCTGCTGTACCAGCCGGAATTCGATGAATTCCAGCTCCAGGTCATCAGCGGCGCCGGGGATTCGCTCCCGCAGCCGCTGGCCCTGCACGGTGCCGGCATCCTGCTGTGCACCGAGGGCGAGTTCGCGATCCGCGGGACGCAGGGCGAGCAGTTGCTGCGCCGGGGCGATTCGGTGTTCCTGTCCGCCGCGGAACTTCCCGCGACCGCCGCCTGCCTGTCACCGGGATCCGGGCGGCTGTTCGCGGCCAGCGCCCAGCGCATCTAGGCCCGGGACAGTCCGGCCGCCAATCGGCGAAACGCATCGAGCCGCAGCCTTCCGAGGAAGGCTGCGGCTCGATGCGTTACAAGTCAGCTGGTCTTGGACCGGCTGCGGCTTAGCGGGTGTAGGCGTCCCACTTGTCCTGCTTGTGCTCGCCCTCGACGAAGCGGATGGTTCCGGACTTGGAACGCATCACGATCGACTGGGTGGAGATGCGGCCGTTCTTGTAGCGAACTCCGCGCAGCAGGTCGCCATCGGTGATGCCGGTGGCAGCAAAGTAGCAGTTGTCCGAGGTGACCAGGTCGTTGGTGGTCAGCACGCGGCCCAGCTCGTGGCCCGCGTCAATGGCCTTCTGCTTCTCATCGTCGTCGGTTGGCCACAGGCGGCCCTGGATCACGCCGCCCAGCGACTTGATCGCGCAGGCGGTCACGATGCCTTCCGGGGTGCCGCCGATGCCCATCAGCGCGTCCACGCCGGTGCCCTCGCGGGTGGCGGCGATGGCTCCGGCCACGTCGCCGTCCATGATCAGCTTGGTGCGGGCGCCTGCCTGGCGGATTTCCTCGATCAGGCCGGCATGGCGCGGGCGGTCCAGCACGGTCACGGTGACCTGGCTGATCTTCTTGCCCTTGGCCTTGGCGATCAGGTGCAGGTTCTGCTTTACCGGCAGACGCAGGTCAACCAGCTCGGCGGCCTCCGGACCGGTCACCAGCTTTTCCATGTAGAAGACGGCGGACGGGTCGAACATCGTTCCGCGGTCGGCCACTGCCAGCACGGACAGGGCGTTGTTCAGGCCCAGCGCGGTCAGGCGGGTGCCGTCGATCGGGTCAACGGCCACGTCGCACTCGGCACCGGTGCCGTTGCCGACCTGCTCGCCGTTGAAGAGCATTGGAGCTTCGTCTTTTTCGCCTTCGCCGATCACCACGACGCCGTTGAAGTTCACGGTGGACAGCAGGCCGCGCATCGCGTCCACTGCGGCACCGTCTGCGGCATTCTTGTCACCGAACCCAACCCATGGCGAGGAGGCAATGGCAGCCGCCTCCGTGGCACGGACAAGTTCCAATGCCAGGTTGCGGTCCGGCTCCGCGTCGGTTACCGACAGTCGCGAAGATAGGTGGGCGTAGTTGTTCTTTTCGGTCACGAAAGATCCCATCACTGAGTCGTAGTCATTGCGCCTATGCAAACAGACCCATTCTATCCTCTTTGCTTTCGGCGACGCATGTTGTGTCGCAGCTATCCTGCGCACACTGCAACGTGGGCTAGGGCACTGCAGTTCGAATTCCACAGAAACTTCGGGGAGAATGGATAGCGTGCAGCCCGAGAATACCGAGAACAACACGCCCGCGAGCGAAGCCGGGGCGGTCCCCGTCATCAGCGATGAGCCGACCCGCCGCGACCTGAACGACCCCAAGGCGACCTTTGAGGATCTTCCGTACAAGCCGCAGCTGACGGAGAAGCAGGCCAAGCGCGCCAACCAGACCCTCAAGGGAATGATCATCTCCGTCGCGTTCTGCATTGCGGTATTCATCCCGCTCTACCTGCTGAACCCGACCCCGGACGAAAAGGCCTTCGAGTCCACCGTCGACCTGCAGGCCACCGCCCAGGGCGCCTCGGAAATGGCGGGCACCGAGCTCTTCGCCCCGGAGCTTGCCGACGACGAGTACGCGAACTTCGCCCGCTGGCAGGCCAACACCGCCCAGGGTGTGCCCTACTGGGAATTCGGCGTGGTGATCGAGGACAGCAAGTTCGTCTGGGTGCGCCAGGCCGTGGATTCCAATCCGACGTGGGTCGCGCTGATCACCGACTCGGCACTCCCGACCGGCACCAAGGAGATCGACGGGGTGCAGTGGGAAGTGCGCATCAAGGATGCCAAGACCTACCTGATTTCCGAAGGCAAGGACACGACCTTCGTGCTGTCCAGCGACACCGGCGAGGAAGAACTGGTCGAGATGGCCCGTTTGGCCTCCCAGGACGCCAAATAGATTTTTTCGCTTTTGACGTCGAGGCGCGTCATTTATTCGATATCCGAACACTGCACCGGATAGAATCCAAATCATGCCTCTTGAAACCACACAGCATTCAATGACCCCGAACGAAGCGTGGGCGAAGCTCCGCGACGGCAACCTGCGGTTCGTGAACGACGAGACCCAGCACCCGAACCAGGACAGCGCCCGCCGCCAGTCCCTGGTCGCCGGCCAGGAACCCTTTGCCGTGATTTTCGGCTGCTCGGACTCCCGGCTGGCCGCGGAAATCATCTTCGACGTCGGACTGGGCGACATGTTCGTGGTGCGCACCGCCGGCCACGTCATCGACCTGGCCAGCATCGGCTCCCTCGAATTCGCTGTGGATGAGCTCAACGTCCCATTGATCGTCATCCTGGGCCACAACTCGTGCGGTGCCGTCACCGAAGCCATCAACAGCCGCAACAGCGGCGTCATGCCCAAGGGCTTCGTGCGCGACCTGGTGGAGCACATCGCCCCGTCGGTCCAGGCCGCCGAGCGCCAGGGCGTCACCGATGTCAACGGCACCGTGGTGGAGCACGTCAAGCAGACCACCGAGCGTCTGGTGGAACTGTCCACCGTCCTGTCCAAGGCCATCACCGAGGGCCGCACCGCCGTGGCCGGCGTGGCCTACCACCTGGACGACGGCAAGGCGCAGCTGGTTTCCAGCCTCGGTCTGGATGTCGCCTAAGCGCTCCGGGACCGCAGCCTCAACCATCTCCTGACAGGGGAAATTCCCAGATCTGGACATCGTCACTGTTGGTTGTGATGTTTTCGCCAAAGCCTGTCCTTCGCGGACGCTTGAGGCGTAATCTGACCCTATGATCAACAGTGACGATTTCCGCATCGAACATGACACCATGGGCGAAGTCCGGGTTCCGGCACAAGCCCTGTACCGCGCGCAAACCCAGCGCGCCGTGGAGAACTTCCCCATCTCGGGAAAGACCCTGGAGCCGGCCCATATCAGGGCCTTGGCCCAGGTCAAGAAGGCCGCAGCCCACGCAAACCGCGCCTTGGGCGTGCTCGACGCCGAACGCGCCGAGGCGATCATCGCGGCGGCCGATCTCGTGGCCAGCGGGCAGTACGACGCCCACTTCCCCATCGACGTCTTCCAGACCGGTTCCGGCACCAGCTCGAACATGAATGCCAACGAGGTCATTGCCGAATTGGCCACCCGCGCCTTGAAGGCCTCCGGCAGCGACACCGAGGTCCACCCGAACGACCACGTGAACGCCTCGCAGTCCTCCAACGACGTCTTCCCGACCTCCGTGCACGTGGCGGCGACCGCCGCACTGGCCAACGACCTGGTGCCCGCGCTGGATACCCTGGCTTCTTCCCTTGAGGCGAAGGCCGCGGAGTTCACCGACGTGGTCAAGTCCGGCCGCACCCACCTGATGGATGCCACCCCGGTCACCCTGGGCCAGGAATTCGGCGGGTACGCAGCCCAGATGCGCTACGGCATCGAACGCGTCCAGGCGGCCCTGCCGCGCGTGGCCGAGGTTCCCCTGGGCGGCACCGCCGTGGGCACCGGCATCAACACCCCGGACGGCTTCCCGGAAAAGGTCATTGAATTCCTGCGCGGCGACACCGGCCTGCCGGTCACCGAGGCCCGCAACCACTTCGAGGCACAGGCCAACCGCGACGGCCTGGTCGAGGCCTCGGCCGCGTTGCGCTCCATCGCGATCTCCCAGATGAAGATCGCCAACGACCTGCGCTGGATGGGCTCGGGACCGAACACCGGCCTGGGCGAAATCGCCATCCCGGATCTGCAGCCGGGTTCCTCGATCATGCCGGGCAAGGTCAACCCGGTGATCTCCGAGGCAGCCATCCAGGTCGCCGCGCAGGTCATCGGCAACGACACCACCATCGCCTGGGCCGGTACCAACGGCGCCTTCGAGCTGAACGTGGGCATCCCGGTCATGGCCTCCAACCTGCTGGAATCCATCCGCCTGCTGGCCAACGTCTCCACCGTCATGGCGGAAAAGATGATCGACGGGATCACCGCCAATGTGGAGCGCGCGCGGTTCCTGGCCGAGGCCTCCCCGTCCATCGTCACCCCGCTGAACAAGCTGATCGGCTACGAGAACGCGGCCAAGATCGCCAAGAAGGCCGTGGCCGACGGGCTGACCGTCCGCGAGGCCACCGTGGCGCTGGGCTTCATCGAGCGCGGCGAGGTCACCGAAGAGCAGCTGGATGCGCTGCTGGATGTCTCCACCATGGTGGGCAAGCACTAGCGGTTCCTTCTTCCAGCCCGGCGCAGGCACCCTCCTGCGCCGGGCTTCGCCCACGTTCTCCACAGGGCTCCGGTTGCGTGTCCTGCACAATTCTGATCCCGCGTGGCCACATGCCACACTGGAAAAATGAAGCATCCGCATCAGGGCCTGGACTGCGCCCTTCTCAGTCCCTCCCCCGACCAGTGGACTGGGATTCCGCTCCGCCTTTCGCGGCCGTTCGTTGGTCGCGTCGCATGGCTGATTCTGGCGTCCACGACGGTGGGTATCTACGCAGGATTCCGCCGCTGGGAGGATTCCGGGCCGAGTGACCGGGTTAGCGGTTACACGCTGCTTGACGTGCTGGACATTGCCGGGATCGGCCTGGTCGTCGCGTTCAGCGCCGTCGGCTGGCTCATCTACCGCTTCAACCATGGGCTGGCGCCGCTGATGCTTGGCCTGGTGGCGATGACCCAGACGATGGAATCGCGCACCGAGGCACCGTTCTGGTGGCTGGGGGCGCTGTTTGCCTCCTTGTGGGCACTGCTTGATTCCGGGTTCATGCTCCGCCAGACACTGCACCTGCGCGGTCTGGTTCGCGACCTGAGCCCGGGAACCGCACTGAGACTGACCGAAGACTCCCGCTACCAGCTGCGATTCGGCACCGGGGTGAATCTGATGCTCGCGATCGCCTGGTGGCTGCTGGCGGCAGTGCTCTGGTGGATCACGCTGCGGATCTTCAACAGCATGCCCGGACCGGGTGCTGCCGATCCGGAGCGTTCTTGGTGGTCCGATTCCCTGGCCAGTGCTGCGGTGCTGGCCTCGGCGATGGGATGCTATCTGTTGCTGCGGTTTACCTTGGGAGGAGTCGCCCGGTCCCTGACCGGCGTCCATGCCTGGCAGTTGCCCGCCGTCCCCGGCCCCGTCGCGGAGTTGTCACCGGAGTCGGACCTCGAAGCAGGAATGATCGACGTCGGGCGTGATACCGCCGAAGCGCGTTGCATTTGCGTCACCTAGCTCCTTCAGGTCTTCCCCGACGAGGCCCTCGATATCCGTTCAAGCCCCGAAGTCAGCGCCAACAATCACTGCCCCATCCACGGGATCGATGCGCTCAATGCGATGACCCCCGAGGAATTCCGGCGTGCGGCCGGCTCGAGTTGGCTGTGGGATCCGCAGTCCACGGTCCCGTTATGCTCCGACGACCCGGGTGAGATACCGGTGGTGGTCGGCTTCTCTGGCGCGGCCTATACCGGCTACTACGGTACCGCTACATCCCAGGGAACCGTTGAGTTCCCGGAAACGCCGGATCGGGCCGTCGAACGAGGCCAAGGAGAAGCATCCGGCGAACCGCAACCCGCCACGGCGCCCTCGGTAGGGGTCGTGGACCGGGTCGACCTCCGTCCTGCCGGAGTCAAGGGGCATGCGGTGCGCTTCCGGCATGCGCGGGCGTGGTTCGTCCCCGAGACATAGCCTCCGCAAACCGGCGGAACTTTGCTAGCCTCAACACTATGAGCCGCACCACACGCACGCCGTTCAAGCGACTGGCGCTGGGCCTAGGGTTGCTGCTGGTCCTCGCCTTGGCCGCGTTCTTCATCTTCGCGCCGGGGGTCGTGGAGCGCAGCCGCAACGAGTTGGCCGACACGCAGCTGCCTCAGCTCGGCGACGAGGCGAAGGCCGCGCATGGCAAGCTGCAGGTCGTGGACATGCACGCCGATACGCTCATGTGGGACCGGTCCCTGCTCAAACGCTCCACCCGCGGGCATGTGGACCTTCCCCGGCTGCAGGAAGGCAACGTGGCGCTGCAGGTCTTCTCCTCCGTCTCCAAGTCCCCGGTGGGCCAGAACTACGAGTCGAACAGCGCGGATTCGGACAACATCACGCTGCTGAGCATCGCCCAGCTGCAGCCGCCGAAGACCTGGTTCTCCCCGTTCGAGCGCTCGCGCTTCCATGCCAAGAAACTGCGCGACGCCGCGCGGCGCTCCGACGGCGCACTGCGCACCATCACTTCCAAGGCCGAGCTCGAGGACCTGCTGGCCCAGCGCGCCCGGGGCGCCAACGTCACCGGGGCGCTGTTCTCGGTCGAGGGACTGCAGAATCTGGAAGGAGACATCAACAACCTGGACGTGCTCTTCGCCGACGGCATGCGCATGGCGGGACTGACGCACTTCTTCGACAACGAGGCGGCCGGCTCCATGCACGGTGCAGCCAAGGGCGGGCTCACCGATCTGGGACGCGAGGCGGTCGCCCGCATGGAGGAGCTGGGAATCGTCGTCGACCTGGCCCACGCCAGCAACCAGAGCATCGACGAGGTACTTGCCATGGCCACCCGGCCGGTGGTCTTCAGCCACGGCGGAGTGCAGGCCACCTGCCAGGTGAACCGCAACCTGAGCGATGCGCAGATCCGCGCAGTGGCCGCCACCGGCGGGGTCATCGGCATCGGCTATTGGGACGCGGCCATCTGCCGGCTGGACGTTCAGGCAGTCGTGGATGCCATCGAGCATGTGATCCTGGTGGGAGGCCTGGACAGCGCGGCGCTGGGCAGCGACTTCGACGGGGCGACCGAGGTCGCCTGGGACGCCAGCCAGATCGCGCTGGTCACCCAGGAGCTGATGAACCGCGGCCGCTCGGAGGCGGAGATCCAGGCCATCATGGGCGGCAATACCCTGCGCGTGCTGGGCCGGGTGCTTCCGGCTGGCTAGACCGAAAATCCGCGGCTAAAGCCTGATCCAGTAGCGGCGCAGGTCCTCGACCGCGCCGAAGGACTCGGCGATTTCCTCCCGCGGCACAATTCGCTCCAGTTCGCCGCCGCAGGCCTCGATGGTCTTCGCTGAGGCGATATTCGAGTCGTCGCAGGTGACCAGCACGCGGTGCAGGCCCAGCTCCCGGGCTCGGTCCAGCGCCCCCGCGAGCGCGAGCTTGGCCAACCCTTGGCCGCGGGCCCCGGGACGAATCCCGTAGCCGATGTGCCCACCGATTTTCTCCAGGAAGTCGTTCATCAGCGTGTGGCGCAGGCTCACCGCCCCGAGGTACTCTCCGGCGCGCTCAAGCCACAGCGTGCTTTGCGGGGCGAAGCCCTCCGGCGGCACCGCGCCCGGCATGCCCATCTCGTTGAGCAGCTGCACCCACCGCGCGAATCCCTGCGGCGAACGCAGATCCCAGCCGAACTTCTGCGCGAAGAAGACGCCGGCGCCGTCCTGGTCGGCAGTTCCCCACTCGTCCCAGCTCTGAAGCCAGGAGTCGAACAGCGCGGCGGTCGGCGGGCGAAGCACAACGGTTGTCATGGGGCGATCCTATGTCGCAGCTGCGGCAGTTGTCGAAGCCGTTGTGCACCACGACACTTTATTTGCACCATGGAAGTTAAAGTGCAAAAATGCACTTTATGAACAACAGTGCAAACGAGGTTTCCGCCGAACCCGCCAAGGGTGCCCACCTCAGCTCCCGCATGCAAAAGACCCGGTTGTCCATCACCCGGCAGGCCCGCACGCTGACCGCGGAGCACGGCTACAACGGTTTCACCGTGGAACAGCTGTGCGAACAGGTCGGGATCTCGCGACGCACCTTCTTCAACTACTTCCCCACCAAGCTGGATGCCGTGTTCGGCCATGGCGCCGACGAGGTGCCCGAAGGCGCCGTGGAACGCTTCATGGCGGCCCGTCCCGCGGGGATCACCGGGCTGTCTCCCACGCTCCTTGCCGACTTGGTCGCGCTGGCGCTGGAACAGCTGACCCACGACGAGCAGGCCATCGTCGGCACCCACGGATTCTTCTCCGTCGTCCACCGCGAGCCCGAGCTGCTGCAGCGCATGATGCAGATCGGCCCGGAAAAGGAAGCAGAGTTCCTGGGCCTGATGGCCGAACGCGAGGGCGTGGACCCCGATCATCCGGGACTCGTCGTGCTGGTCCACACCCTGCGCCTTGCCGCCATGAAATCCGTCGACCGCTTCGTACAGGGTTCCGGCGAGCGCTCGCTGAGCGAAGAATTCCTGGACTACATGGCCGCCGCCCAAGACGTGCTGAGCCAACCGCTGACCCGCACACACCCGTAGCCTGAAAACTCCTGCAAGGAAAACCATGACCACCACCACTTCCCACGGCAAGCCGCCGGGCGACGCACCGCTGGTGCTGACCCAGCGGCGCATCTGGATCATCTTCTCGGCATTGATCGCCGGCATGATGCTTTCCTCGCTGGACCAGACCATCGTCTCCACCGCCATGCCCACCATCGTGGGCCAGCTCGGCGGCGTGGAGCACCAGGCCTGGATCACCACCTCCTACCTGCTGGCCACGACCATCGTCATGCCGATCTACGGCAAGTTCGGCGACGTGCTGGGCCGGCGCAACCTGTTCCTGATCGCCATCGCGCTGTTCACCCTGGCCTCGGTCGGGGCAGCGTTCTCCACCGGTTTCTGGACCTTCGTGGTCTTCCGCGCCATGCAGGGGCTGGGCGGCGGCGGCCTGATGATCCTTTCGCAGGCCATCATCGCGGATATCGTCCCGGCGTCCGAGCGCGGCAAGTACATGGGGCCACTGGGCGGCATCTTCGGCCTGTCCGCCGTGGCCGGGCCGCTGCTGGGCGGGTTCTTCGTCGACCACCTGACCTGGCAGTGGGCGTTCTACATCAACATCCCCATCGGCATCGGCGCCTTCCTGATCGCCTGGTTCGCCCTCACGCTGCCGAACAAGAAGGCCGAGAAGAAGATCGACGTGCTCGGCGTCGTGCTGCTGTCCATCGCCACGACCTGCCTGATCTTCTTCACCGACTTCGGCGGATCCGCAAACCACGGATGGTCCGCTCCGGAAACCTGGGCGTGGGGCGCGGGCCTGCTGGCCGCGGCGCTGTTGTTCGTGGTGGTCGAGGCCAAGGCGGAAGATCCGATCATTCCCCTGGGCCTGTTCAAGAACAAGGTCTTCATCAATGCCACGGCCATCGGATTCACCCTGGGCATCGGCATGTTCTCCGCCATTGCCTTCGTCCCGACCTTCCTGCAGATGTCTTCGGGCACCTCGGCGGCCGTATCCGGCCTGCTGATGCTCCCGATGATGGTCGGCATGATGGGAACCTCGATCTATTCCGGCCTCGCGATCACCAAGTCCGGCCGGTACAAGGCGTTCCCGATCATCGGCACGGTGGTCACCGCCGCCGCAATGCTCTGCTTCACCACGCTCGCCGCGGATACCCCGCTGTGGCTGATCTGCACCTACCTCTTCTTCCTGGGCGCCGGCATGGGCCTGATCATGCAGGTTGTCGTGCTGGTGGTCCAGAACGCGGTGAACCCGGAGATGGTCGGCGTAGCCACTTCCACCAACAACTACTTCCGCGAGGTCGGCGCCTCGCTGGGCGTCGCGATCTTCGGCGCGATGTTCACCAACCGGCTGTCCGAGAAGCTCATGGAGGTCTTCTCCGGTGCTGGCGCCAACGCGGCCGATGCCGGGCAGGCAACCGCCACGCTGGATCCGGCAACCCTCTCGCAGCTGCCGCAGCCGCTGCGCGACGGCATTGTGACCGCGTACGCGGACTCGCTGGCTCCGGTGTTCTGGTACCTGATTCCTTTCCTCGTTGTGGCCTTCGGCTTGGCCTTGTTCCTCAAGCAGGTCCCGCTGTCAGACCAGGCAGGCATGGTGGCCCGCGGAGAGGCCGTCGGCGGAGCAGAAGCAGAAGCCCTCGAAGCGGCCCAGCGCTCCCGGACCGCCGCCCCGGCGCAGTCCGCAACCCAGGCCGCGCCGGAGCCCGATGCGGTGCTGGTCGAGGATCCAGCAGTTCCCGAGGATCCGCGAAACCCGTAGCCCGCTTCCTCGCTGCAACGATGCCCCGCACCAATGGTGCGGGGCATTGTTGCCATGACCGGGCCCGAGCACGGTGCGGGGGTGGGTGTCAGGCGGCGAAGTATCCGCCCGGGCGCGGGTTCAGCGCCCAGCCGATGGCCCGCTCGTGCAGCGGCGGCAACTGCGGGCGGTCGTCCAGATCGAAGTAGCCGACCTCAAGGTTCTCGTCATCGCCGCGGACCGCCTGACCGGAGCGGTGCGCGGCCTTGAAGACGATGTCCAGGTACTGCGCATGATCCCCGTTGGGGTAGACGGTGGGCGCAGTGACGCCGACGCCCAGCAGGTCGGTGATTTCGCACTCCACCCCGGTCTCCTCCAGCACCTCGCGGGCAGCGGTGTGCGAGGCTTCTTCCCCGGGTTCGATGATTCCGGCCGGAAGCGTCCATTTGCCGTTGTCCGCACGGCGCACCAGCAGCACCCGATCCCCGTCGAGGACCACGACCTTCACCCCGGAAAGCCACAACATTTCGTGTCCGATATGGGTTCTTAGATTCGTGATGAACTCAGGTGTGGGCATGAGCCTATCGTGCCACAAAGAGTGCAATCAGCGCGCCGATAATCATGAACGGGCCGAAGGGCACCGCTGATTTCAGCGTCAGCCGGCGCAGGATCGTCCCCAGCAGCACGAACAGCGTTGCCATGACGAATGCCAGCAGCGTGGCAAGGAACAGCGAGGCCAAGGAAAAATAGGCCAGGTTCAGCCCGAGCACGGAGGAGAGCTTCACGTCCCCCATGCCCAGGGCGCCGGAGGAAACCACCGAGACCAGCAGGTACCCTCCGCACAGCAGCGCCATTCCGAACAGCGCCCGCAGCACAGGCCAGAAGTCCATGCGGACCGCCCCCAGCAGCGAGAGGATGATCACGGAAGCCAGCAGCCACCTGGCGATCAGCCGGTTCGGCAGCCGGTGCCCGGCGATGTCTGCGGCGGACAGCGCATACCCGAAGCAGGCAAAACAGGCGAGCAGTGCGGCGACCAGCAGCGCCGCCGCCCACGATTCCTGGGCGACGGCCAGGATCTGCACCGGGTTGCGCTCCAACATGCTTCCAGCATAGGCGCGGGCGCCGAGCCTGTCGGCCGGCGCCGGAGGGAATGTGCACAACCGGTGCCATTCACCGTTCCTGCTCCTAGACTGGAGTCATGACCCAGCCAGCAGCACCGCAGCGTTTCCCAGGGCATCCGCTGCCCGATTCGGCAGCCCGACGGCATTTCCGCGCCTTGGCCCGTTCGGCCCCCTGGCTGAGCACCTCCGTGCGCTTCTCCTTCGCGGTGCCCCCGGCATTCCAGGATCCCGCCCGCGGCATGGAAGGCCGTGTGGAGATGATCATCCGGCAGCGCGAGGCCGTGGCGGCCTTCGATGAGTCCGGACGGCTGGTCTACCAACGCGAGCAGTTCACCGCCGACCGCGGGCGCGACTATGTGGCCGCCGCCTCGGCCTCGTCCTGGCAGCTGCCGGCTGGCCTGACATCCCCGGTCTTCACCAGCGACCGGCTGGTGCTGCGCCGCCCGCAGATCGCCGGGTTCGGCGACCTGCTGCCCCTGCCATTCCTGTCCACGATGCTCGACCCGTTCGAAGTTGCCGGTGCTGAACCTGCCTCACTGGATCTGGCCTTCGACCATCCGACCTACATCCACGAGCTGGCCGAGACCGAGTTCGCCGGACGCAGGGTGATGGCCGCGGTGCTGTCGGCCGGCTACAGCTACCGCCCGTGCCTCGCTGACTTCGCGCTGGTTCCGCCGGAGACCCGGACGCTGCTCATGCTGGATGCGGACACCGGGATCTGCGTGCACCGCCGCGTGCTGGATGCCGGCAGCCGGGCGTCCGAGATCAGCCTGCAGGTGCTGGCGCACAACGAGTACTACATCGACTCGCTGTTCACCGCGCCGGCCCCCACGCTGACCGATGTCAGGGCACCGATCCCGTGGGAGCTGCGCGGCGACGCCGGCAACGGCTAACCCAGGTAGGGGCCGTCCAGCATCTCGGTGACCAGCGCGGCGATGGCCGAACGTTCCGACCGGGTCAGCGTCACGTGCCCGAACAGCGAATGCCCCTTGAGCTGCTCCACCACGGCGGCCACGCCGTCGTGGCGTCCCACATGCAGGTTGTCCCGCTGGGCCACGTCGTGGGTCAGCACCACCTTGGAATTCTGCCCGATGCGCGACAGCACGGTGAGCAGCACATTGCGTTCCAGGGACTGCGCCTCGTCCACGATCACGAACGAGTCATGCAGCGAACGGCCGCGGATGTGGGTCAGCGGCAGCACTTCCAGCATGCCGCGGTCCACCACCTCGTCGATGACGTTCTTGGACACGATGGAGCCGAGGGTGTCGAAGACCGCCTGGGCCCAGGGTCCCATCTTCTCGCCCTCGGAGCCGGGCAGGTAGCCCAGCTCCTGCCCGCCGACCGCATACAGCGGGCGGAACACGGTGATCTTCCGGTGCTCCCTGCGCTCCATGACCGCCTCCATGCCGGCGCACAGCGCCAGGGCGGACTTTCCGGTGCCGGCGTTGCCGCCGAGCGAAACAATGCCCACCCCGGGGTCCATCAGCAGGTCCAGGGCGATGCGCTGCTCGGCGCTGCGTCCGTGCAGCCCGAAGGCCTGCTGGTCGCCGCGCACCAGCTTCAACGTGGTGGCATCCGTCTTGCGCCCCAGCGCGCTGCCGCGCGGCGAGGTGATCACGAAACCCGTGTTGACCGGGGCATCGGCGATCTCCGGCAGGTTGGCCAGCTGTTCACGTTCGTAGAGCGAGGCCATGGTGTCCTCGCCCAGTTCCAGCTGCTGGATCCCGCTCCAGCCGGTAGTGGTGATCAGCTCGCTGCGGTAGACCTCCGCATGGATGCCGATGGCCGAGGCCTTGATGCGCATCGGCAGGTCCTTGGTCACCAGGGCGACGTCCTGGCCTTCATCCAGCAGGTGCTTGGCCACGGCGAGGATGCGGGTGTCGTTGTCTCCCCCGCGCATGCCCACCGGAAGCACTTCGGCGGCGATGTTGTTCAGCTCGATGCGCAGCGTGCCTCCGCTGTCGGAGACCGGCACCGCGCGGGAGAGCCCGCTGTGGCTGGCAATCAGGTCGTCCAGCAGCCGCAGGGCCTGGCGGGCGAAGTACCCGAGTTCGGGGTCCTTGCGCTTGTTCTCCAGCTCGGTGATGACGGTCAGCGGGAGCACCACATGGTGCTCCTCGAAGCGGAACATCGCCCGCGGGTCGGAGAGCAGGACCGACGTATCGATCACGTAGGTCCGGACAGTCTCGTCGGCATTTCGGGTCATGGCAGCGCACCTGTTCTCGGATCCGGCGTGGGGAGCATGCCCCACGCATGTGTGGGGACTCCCGGCACCGGATGTCCAGAGGCGATTCCGGTGGTGAAACCGGCGAACGCTGCTGTGGTCATCTAGTGAGAAACCCTTCGCTCAGCGGGGGCTGTTTGCCCCTGCCTTAGTGCTCACGATAGCCCCAAAGACAGGCCAATGAATACGGGGAAGGGTTAAGAGTAGGCAACGTTTTCACGAACGTTGGCCTCCAGCGGAATTCCTAGGTGCCGAAGCGGCGCTGGCGATCCGCGAAGTCGCGCAGGGCGCGCAGGAAGTCGACCCGGCGGAAGTCGGGCCACAGGGCCTCGCAGAAGTAGAACTCGGAGTAGGCGCTCTGCCAAGTCAAAAAGCCGCTCAGGCGCTGTTCCCCGCTGGTTCGGATGACCAAATCCGGGTCCGGCTGGCCCTTGGTGTACAGGTAGGACTCGATGCCGTCGGTGCTCAACTCGTCGGTGACCTGTTCGAGGGTGCGCCCGTCCTTGGCGGCATCGCGCAGCAGCGACTTGATGGCGTCCAGGATTTCGCGGCGTCCTCCGTAACCGATGGCCACGTTCACGTGCACGCCGGTGCGGTGAGCCGTCGAGGCTTCCAGCGCCGCCAGCTTCTGGGCCAGCTCTGCCGGCAGCAGGTCCCGGGCGCCGACCTGCTGGACCTTGACCCGGTTGGTCTCCCCCAGCCGATCCAGCGTGGTTCCGATGACCTCGAGCAGATCACGCAGTTCACCCGGCTCGCGGTTGAGGTTGTCGGTGGAGAGCATGTAGAGGGTGACGACCTTGATGTTCAGCTCTTCGCACCAGTCCAGGAACTCCAGGATCTTGTCCGCGCCGGCTTGGTGGCCTGCAACCGTCGGCGTTCCGGCCAACTTGGCCCAGCGGCGGTTGCCGTCCACCATGACGCCGATGTGGTGCGGCAGCTTGTCGGCAGGAAGCGACTTCGCCAGGCGCCGTTCGTAGAAACGGTACGCGAGGTTGGGAAGCTGCACCGCGCCCTGCCTTTCCTTGAAAATTAAAAACCCTAGATTCCAAATCTACCGTGTCCGCCGGCCCGATCCCTTCATCTGGCATGGCAGAACCGGTGTTTCAGTGCTTGTACAGGGTTTGTACAAAGCGCTCCAAGGAGTCCACCGGAGCCTGGCACAACTCCTCACGGCATCCCTGGATGCGCAGCATCCCCGCCGGGTCCGCCGGGTCCTTCGCCGCGCGTACTTCAAGACCCAGCGATCGGCACAGCCGGCACAGCCGGCGCAGCCGTGCCAGCTGCTCCGGCTGGCCCCCGCCCACCGTCACATACTGCACCGGCGAGTTGAGCACTGCCTGGACTTCCAACGCGGTGGCGACCTGGGTGGGGACCTCGGTCGCCAGCGCCAGCGCATGAGCCGTCAGCCCGCGCGCCCGCTCAAGGCCCGCGGCTTGGGCTTCGTTCCAGGTGCCGTCGGCCATGGCCGAGACCGCCCGGCGGGCCAGGGCCATGGCGTACAACGCACCGGCGGCCGGAATCGCGTCGTCGAGCACGGTCGCCGCGCCGGCAGCCCGCTGGGCGCTCAGCCGCGCGTCCAGCTGCACCGCGTCGCGCGGCACGCCGGTTTCCGGATCGATGAAGTCGGCCGCGCGTTCCAGCAGTGCATCGGCGCGCGCGGTCCACCACCCCCGCTCCTGTGCGCTGTCCAATGCCAGCAGCCCTAGGGCCAGCGCCGCGTAGTCCTGCAAGGTCCCCTCGTTGGAGTGCTCGGCCTTCCCGTCGAAGCTGACCCGGGCCAAGCGGCGTGTTGCGGGGTCCCAGTGCGCCTGCCACACCGCTTCGGCGGCGTCCTCGGCCGTTTCCAGCAGTTCGGGTGCATCCAGCAGCGCGCCGGCCTCGCACAAGGCCTCGATGGCCAGCCCGTTCCACCCGGCGATGACCTTGTCATCCCGTCCCGGCCGCTGGCGTTGGGCCCGGACCAGGCCCAGTTCCTGCTTCAGCCGCTCCCACAGGCGCTCTTCGCCGGCGTTGGGGAATCGGGCGAGCGACAGGCAGTAATGCCCGGGGTCCTCTGCGACCTCGGCGAGCCGGAGCAGGTTCGGCGGCAGGGCGTCGAGCTCGTCCAGGGCGGCGTTCAGCTCGGCCCGGGAGAACGTGTAATAGGCTCCTTCGATGCTTTGTCCCCCGCGCGGCGAATCGGCGTCGAGCGAGCTGGCCAGGGCCTGGCGCCCGGCACCGTGCGCGGCGACGCGCATTTCACGGCGCAG
Organism: Glutamicibacter protophormiae; assembly: GCF_014647495.1. Taxonomy (GTDB): domain Bacteria; phylum Actinomycetota; class Actinomycetes; order Actinomycetales; family Micrococcaceae; genus Glutamicibacter; species Glutamicibacter protophormiae. The sequence continues at coordinate 83,839 of NZ_BMPH01000003.1, read as the reverse complement.
GAAGCCGGCGGTGTCCAGGGCCGCCGACCGGGCCGCGGCGGCCAGGGCTTCGGCGCGCTGCTGCTGGGCGCCGGTGGCGCTGCGTGCGTATTCCCCGGCGAGCACTGCGCTGCGGGCGCACAGTGAGAGCAGCCCGGCGTTGTCGTAGAGCATCTTCTCGAAGTGCGGCACCGACCACTGCTCATCCACGCAGTAGCGCGCGAAACCGCCGCCCAGGTGGTCCTGCAGGCCGCCGCGCAGCATCGCTTCCAGTGTGGTGGCCGCGGCGTTGAAAACTTCGTCGCTGCGGCTCCCGCCGGCGGGCACCGAGCGCCACAGGGTTTTCAACGCCCAGGTCGGCGGAAATTTCGGTGCAGGGGTGGTGCCGCCCTCGGGGCGGGTGGCGGAGACCCAGTGGGCTATGGCGGCTTCTTGGGCCTGCTGCGCCGGCAGCGCCGAATGCAGGGACAGCAGCGCGCCCTGCCTGCTGCCGAGCTCGGCCAGATGTCCGGCGAGCATGTCGGCCTGCTCGGTCAGGCCTTCGCGCTTGGATTCCCAGGCTTCGCTGACGGCGTTGAGCACCTGGGTGAAAGAGGGGGTCTTGCCGCGGGGCGCAGCCGGATAATAGGTTCCGGCGTGGAAGGCGCGCCCGTCGGGCAGGGCGAAGATGGTCATGGGCCAGCCGCCGGCGCCGGTGAGCGCCTGGGTGGCCATCATGTAGGTGTCGTCCACCAGCGGGTGTTCCTCCCGGTCCACCTTGATGGCGACGAAATGCTCGTTGAGCAGCTGCGCGATGGCGGGATCGTCAAAAGACTCATGGCTCATGACATGGCACCAGTGGCATGCCGAATACCCGATGGAGAGCATCACCGGAACGTCGCGCAGGCGCGCCTGTTCAAAGGCCTGGTCCCCGTACGGGAACCAGTCCACTAGCTGGTGTGCATGTTGCCTGAGGTACTGGCTCGAAGAGCCTGAAAGTCGCTGAGCCACGACTTCAAGCTAGCACGGACTACTTCTCTTCGCTGGTCTTCGGGTCGATCGGCTCGTCAGGCTCCTCAAGCTTGCGCTTTTCGCCGTCTTCCATCATCTGATGCTGGCGCAGTTCGGCTTCTGATTGGTAGCGCACACGGCGCACACGGCGGACCATGTCACGCATCAGGAAGATGCCGGCAACAACCATCACGGCGGTGAAGACGAAGCCGAGGAAACCCGGTCCGTAGTCGCTGGCCTTCTCCGTTCCGAAGGTATTGCGGGTCGATGCCAGGATCACGGACGCGTAGATCGCATTCACGGTGTACAGACAACTCATTTCTACAGCTGGAAGTTATTAGGAACTATCTTAGTCCGGCAAACAGGTCGGACTCCGGCAGTTCGGTGGGCACCTTGGAGGAAATCAAGGTGTAGTCCTCCCACGGCCAGCTTTCAGCATAGACGTGTTCCGGAACGGCGAAGAAGAAACCCTCGGGGTCGATCTGGGTTCGGTGGGCCAGCAGGGCCTGATCGCGCAGGGAGAAGTAGTCGGCGCACAGGATCTGGGTGGTCGTGGTGTGTGGCGAAACCCACTTGAACATCTGGTTGTCCTCGTCGGCTTCCCACTGGGCCACGCGTTCGGTATAGGGCGACTCGTAGCCTGCCTCGATCATCGCGTAATGCAAGGTGCGGAAGCGCTCCGGGGAGAACGCGCGGTCGTAGTACAGCTTGCCGACCTGCCACGGGTCGCCCAGTTCCGGATACATTTCCGGGTTTCCGGCGTGCTCGAAGGCGAAGGTGGAAACCTTGTGGCACTGGATGTGGTCCGGGTGCGGGTAGCCGCCGTTTTCGTCATAGGTGACGATGACATGCGGACGGAATTCGCGGATCAGCTTGATGACACCGGCGGCGGCGGTCTCCACCGGCTGCAGGGCGAACGCCCCGAATGGAAGCTCGGGCAGCGGGTCGCCCTCGGGAAGTCCCGAGTCGACATATCCCAGCCAGCGGTGCTTGATGCCGAGAACCGCGGCGGCTTCGGCCATCTCGGTGCGGCGCACGCCGGGCAGGTCGCGGTGCGCGTGGGCCAGTTCCCCGGCCGCCGCGTTGAGAATGTCTCCGCGTTCACCGCCGGTGCAGCTGACGACCATGACTTCGGCGCCGGCATCGATGTAGGCCGCCATGGTTGCGGCGCCCTTGGATGATTCGTCGTCAGGATGCGCATGGATCGCCATGAGGCGCAGGCCCTGGGAAGGGGCGATCTTTTTCATCACGTGGTTCTCCACTGGTCAACTTCCTTCGGCACTTTTGTACATTCGCGCGGGACTTTGGCACCCACCCTCTACCTCAACCGTTGTCCGACCTCTCGTTATTCCCCAGGGCAAGTCAACGGTAGACTTAACCTCCAGGACCCAACGAACGGCAGGCCCTCGATTACCGGGCCACCGCCAAGGCAAGAGAGTGGAGCAAGGCGCGCAATGTCTGATCCAAGCTTAACGGCTCGCTACAACAACCCCAAGAAACGCCACCTGTCGAAGAGGAACCGCAACATCCTGATCGGTGCGGCCCTGGTTGTTGGAATCGCCGGCGCCGGCTATTTCGCTTCGGCGAATTACGACGCGCTTTCCTACCAGGACGTTCGTTTCGACATCGAGTCGCCCACCATGGCCCAGGCAACGATTGCCGTGGAATACAATGCCAAGGACCGGGTGCAGTGCGATGTGCGCGCCATGAACAAGACCAAAGCCATCGTCGGCTTCAAGACGATCGTGATGGATCCGGGGGAACAGACCGGCGTGGTGAGCCAGACGCTCACCGTGGACTTGCATACCGACAACCTCGCGGTGACCGCGGGAATTGAAGAATGCTCCGTCGTCCCGCAGGACTTCAAAGGCTGATATTTTCCCCGTTGACTTTCCTGATAGCTGAAACTATTGGGTTTATTCAGGTTTGGCGACTACTATCGATGAAAAGATACGTTTCGCCCCGCATCGGCGCATGACCGGAATAATGAACGAACCGGAGCATGTTGCTGGCGGGGTCTTTGCTTGCATCTGTAGGAATGCGGCATCCGCCGAACGTACCGAATCCGACTTCGTCGAGGCCACCGTACCGGTGGCTTTCCACTTTCCTGAGGAAGGTGCGGCGAGGTCCCGACTGACCAAAGGAAGTACAACCGTGAGCACCAACAGCAACGAACCCATCGTTTGGCTGACTCAGGAAGCCTACGATCGGCTCAATAATGAACTGACCTTCCTCTCCGGCCCGGGTCGTGCCGAGATCGTTGCCCGTATCGAGCAGGCCCGTTCCGAGGGCGATCTGAAGGAAAACGGTGGATACCACGCAGCCCGCGAAGAGCAGGGCAAGGCCGAAGCGCGCATCCTGTACTTGAAGGACCTGCTGCGCCGCGCGCACGTCGGCGAGGCTCCAGCCGATGACGGCGTTGTCGAACCGGGCATGCTGGTCGTGGCCAACATCGCCGGCGACGAGACCACCTTCCTGTTCGGCTCGCGCGAAGTGGCCGGCGACACCGACCTGGAGGTCTACTCCGAGCAGTCCCCCATCGGCGTGGCAGTGCACGGCGCCAAGGTGGGCGACAAGCTGACCTACGCCGCACCGAACGGCCGCGACATCAAGGTGGAGATCCTCTCCGCCAAGCCGTTCTCCGCCTAGCAACAGCTCAGGCAAGACCAAAAACCGCTGGCCGCCCCTTTCGGGGGCGGCCAGCGGTTTTTCGGGTTCCGGCTAGGCGACGGAGCCGCCGGCGGTGTTGGTGATGTGCGGGTCGAAACCTTCGGCACGCAGGTTGTTCAGCACCATCCTGGAATGTTCGTGCCCCTTGGTCTCCAAATCGATGGTGATCGCCACGTCGCCCATGGACAGCGAGCCGCCGATGCGGGTGTGGTCCAGCCGGGTCACGTTGGCATCCGATTCGGCGATGATGCGGGAGATCTGCGCCAGGGCGCCGGGACGGTCCGGCAGCATCATGCGGATGGTCAGGAAGCGTCCGGCGGCGGACAGGCCGCGCTGGATGACCTTGAGCATCAGCAGCGGGTCGATGTTGCCGCCCGAGAGGATCACCGCGGTGGTGCCAGGGTTGATGCCGTGCTCTTCCAGCTTGTTCTCCAGCAGGGCCGCGACGCCCACCGCGCCGGCCGGTTCGACCACCAGCTTGTTGCGCTCCAGCAGCACCACCAGGGCGCGGGCCAGTGCGTCCTCGGAAACGGTGACCACGTCGTCCACCAATTCCTTGATGATCGCGAAGGGCAGCTGGCCCGGCTTGCCCACGGCGATGCCGTCTGCGATGGTGTGCACGGTGTCCAGCGGGACCAAGGCGTCCGCTGCCAGCGACGGCGGGTAGGCCGCGGCGTTCTCCGCCTGCACACCTACCACGCGGATCTCGCGGCCCAGCTCGCGGGCGCGTTCCTTCAGCGCGATGGCCACTCCGGCCAGCAGCCCGCCGCCGCCCACGCCCATGAGCACGGTGTCCACCTCCGGCAGCTGCTCCAGCAGCTCCAGCCCGATGGTGCCCTGCCCGGCGATGATGTCCGGGTGGTCGAAGGGGTGCACGAACACGGCGCCGGTTTCATCCGCGTAGCGCTGCGCTTCGGCCAGCGCCTGGTCCACCGTGTCGCCGAACAGCACCACCTCCGCGCCGTGGTCGCGGGTCGCGGTGAGCTTGGGCAGCGCCACGCCCAGCGGCATGTAGATGCGGGCCTTGATGCCCAGGTGGCTGGCGGCCTGCGCGACGCCCTGGGCGTGGTTGCCGGCTGAGGCGGCCACGACGCCGCGGGCCTTCTCCTCCTCGCTGAGCTTGGCCATGCGCACGTAGGCTCCGCGGACCTTGAAGGAGCCGGCGCGCTGCATGTTCTCGCACTTGAGGTAGACCTCGCTGCCCAGGTGCTGGGACAGTACGCGGGAGTGCTCCACGGGGGTCAGCGCGATGACCGGCTTGAGGACCTTCGCTGCTTCTTCGATATCCGCCAAGCTGACCGGCAATTTGGTTTCAGTGCTCATGATTCTAGTCCTCGGGATGGTCGGTAAGCCGGGGTGTCGGCGCAGGTGATGATTTGGATGAAGGAGTCGCGATGGCCGGAGCCTCCGGCTCGGCGGCAGGGGCTCTTGCGCCGGCCAGATCCGTGCCGTAGGTTTCGGCGACGAACGGGTCGTCTTCCCAGCCTCGCCGCGAAAGGTATTTGACCACGGTGTTCAGCACCGCCAGCAGCGGCACGGCGAACAGCGCGCCGGCGATGCCAGCCAGCATGGTGCCTCCGGCCACCGACAGCACCACTGCCAGCGGGTGCAGGCTGACAGCCTTGCCCATGATCAACGGCTGCAGGATGTGCGATTCGGCCTGCTGCACCAGCAGCACGATGGCCAGCATGATCAGGGCGTTGAGCCAGCCGTTGGAGACCAGCGCCAGCAGCACGGCCAGCGCTCCGGTCAGCAGCGCGCCGACCACCGGGATGAACGAGCCGATGAAAACCAGCACACCCAGCGGCAGGGCCAGCGGGACACCCAGGAAAAACGCGCCGAAACCGATGCCCAGCGCATCGATCAGTGCCACCAGCATCTGCACGCGCACGTAACGCACCAGCGAGGACCAGCCCCTGGTCAGCGCCCCGTCCATGGCAGGCCGGGCACGGCGCGGCAGCAGGTTGATCAGGAACAACCCGACACGGCGTCCGTCCAGCAGCAGGAAGATCAGGCAGAAGAGCGTCAGCAGGACGCCGGTGAGGATCTGGCCCAGTGCCGAGCCCCAGCTGATGGCTTCGCTGAGAATGTTGCTGGCATTGCCGCGCAGCTCGGTCAGCGCGTCGTCCAGCACCGTCTGCAGGTCGTCGTTGGTCAGTTGCAGGGGGCCGTTGAACAGCCAGTCCTGGATCTGCTGGATGCCGGTCAGGGCCTGTGTCCACAGGTCGGCGAAGCCGACGCTCAGCCGCTGGCCGGCAACGGACAGGCCCGCCGCAACCAGGGCCAGAAATCCGATCAGCGTAATGCCCACGGCCAGGCCGTGGGGCACCGCGAGCTTGGCGTGCAGGATCTTGACGACCGGCGAAAGCAAGCTGGTCAGCAGCGCGGCGACCATGACGGAGATCAGCAGCAGCGAGACCTTGGACAGCATCCAGAAGACAACACCCAGCGCCGCGACAATGATCAGCAAGCGCCACGCCCAGCTCGCGGCCAGGCGCACCCCGTAGGGCAGATCCTCGGCCGTATGCAGGTCCAGCTGCTCGGCCGGAACCGCGGCGGGGGCCTCTGGTTTCAGGGTCGGCAGGTTGCCTCGCAGACGGCGCAGACGCTCTAACCGATTACTCTTCATGTCCCTACGCTACCGCGCGGACTGCGCCCCGGCGGATTCCATGTCGAGATTGTGACAAAAAACAAGGACCAGTACCCGATATGGGCACTGGTCCTTGGAATCTAATTCAATATGGCTAGTCGTCGCCGCGCAAGATAACCAGAATGCGCAGAATCTCGGTGTAGAGCCAGACCAGGGTCACGGTCAGGCCGAAGGCACCGCGCCAGGCCATGATGGCCGGGGCGCCCTGCTTGGACAGCTCCTCGATCATGGTGAAGTCCGAAACCAGCGAGTAAGTGGCCAACAGGATCGCCAGGACGCCGATGATCAGGCCCAGCGCGCCGCCGCCGGCGCTGCGCAGGCCGAACATGCCGTCGACCACGCCGGTGAGCATGAGCACCATGTTCAGCAGCGAGAAGACAACCATGCCGATCATGGCGACCATGAACATCTTGTTCAGCTTCGGGGTCATGCGGTACTTGCCCGAGCGGTACAGGGCCAGGGTTACGCCGGCCACTGCGAAGGTCGCCACAACAGCCTGGATGGCAACGCCCGGGTACATTCCGTCAAGGAACTGCGACAGGCCGCCGAGGAACAGGCCTTCTGCCGCAGCGTAAAGGAGGATCAGCGCCGGGGAAGGCTTCTTCTTGAAGGCGTTGACCAGGCCGAGGACGAAACCGACCAGCGCACCGGGGAGCATCAGGGCCGGGACGGCCCAGCCGATGGCGGCACCGATCACCACCAGACCGAGGGTGAACACGGTTTTGTTGATGGTATCGCCGATGGTCATGCGACCCATGTCGGCGCTGGTGGCGGCCGGCTGCTGGTACATGCTGTCCAGCTGGTCGGCGCTCAAATTGGCGGTGTCACGGAATCCAACCGGAGCACCGGGCTTGGTGGCCCATGCGTCGGCCTGGTTCTTCGAACCAAAGATTGGGTTGCCGCTCAAGATTATTCCCCCGTAGGTTGTGTGGTCAGTAGGCACGGCAGTGCTAAATGTTACTGCTCTTAACAGTATTGATAAATGCTGTGAATCTGCTCAGTCAAAGGGATGATTTCCCCTCTTGACGACCTGAATTTTCTACTCCGTCAGCGAAAATCCCGGTGTAGCGCCGGTGAACAGCAGGGACAGCAGTGCTGCAATGCACTCAAGCTCCGGCCGCCCTTGCGGGAAGTCCGGAGCTTTCAGATGTGGTGCCCCCAGTGGGACTCGAAACCTCTAGTTCCTCTGGCCACTGCGCTAGTTCTGCGGATTTTAGAGGTTTTTGACTACTTTGGATAACGCTAAATCACCGCTGCTCTTCGGAGGATGTGCCCTTTCTGTGCCCTCTGCGCTATCTACAGATCGCAGTAAGGTACAAAAGAAGCTATTATCGCCATTTCGCGGGGCGTTGGAATGTCTTGCCCTGCGCATCGAACTTGTTAGGCAGTTGTGCCTTGCGAATTTTATAGGCGTTGATGGGAAACGACGCTGGCATCAAAGATCGAAGTTCCTGCGAGTTGCGCCCGGGTGGGAAAGCAGCCGCTATAAACAGAGGCCGGCCGGCCGACTGAGCGGCCTTGACCGCGGGGGCCATGTCGCTATCGCCAGAAATAATCAAAGCCGAATCGTACAAACCTTTTAGACCATCAGTTGCTATCGAAAGCGCCATGTTGACGTCGGTTTCCTTTTCCTCATACGAGGTATACATGTTCTGGCATTTGAAACATGTCTTTGTTTTCGCCTGATACCTACCCAAGATGACCTGAATCAGATTGGGGTACTTAGCTTGCAACGCATCGATATAGTGTGCTTGTCGAGATTGAGCATCTGGATCATTCAGCACTGTAGCAGTGAAGTACCTAACGCCCACGAGTTTCTGATTGGGTCGGAGCGATTTCGAAAGCTTGACTAGATCGAGCCATAGGTGCTGTCTTTTACTCGTGCTATGCAATCCGTGGTAAAGATTGAAACCGTCTACGTACACCATAAGGCGCTCAGCTGGTGGCGCAGGTTTCGGGATCTCATTCACATGATTATCAAATCACATAGTTGCATTTTTAGGGGAATCTGTGTGTATAGTTATTGCATACCCCGCCCGGTTGTCCTCAGCCAGCCGTGGCCCAACGGCACTCATTCGTGAGTGCCGTTTTTGTTTGTTCGAAGGTTGCCTTAGCGTTAGCTTCGCCCCCAGCGAGAAAGCCGCTGATCATTTTGGTAGGGGGCATTCCCAATCTCCTCACAGGAAGATCGGCACCATCTGCGGAAAAATACCATCTGTGGAAATCGGCTGAAAATATAACGCAATGCTGGAGGTACGAGGCTTCGAAAAAGGCGTTTTACCCCCTCTCCCCTAGGCTTCGCGGGGCTGTCAGCAGCTCGGGGGGAAATATTCTAGCTATGCCTGTTGTACGAACGCGAGGCCGGTCTAACCCCCTCCCCCCATTGGGTTTGCTCTACCATTTGCGGCTTGTCCATAGTGGTTTGCTCTGGGGTTTGGTGTGTTGCTTGGGTGCTGATCTGTTTGATTTGGATTGGTTGCAGCGGGCGCAGCACACGATTAGGTTTGTGATTCTGTCGCTGCCTCCGCGTGAGTGTGGCACGATGTGATCCACTTGTGCGCCGTTGGGTGCTCTCTTGTTCTTGTAGTCGAGTGGGATCCCACAGTATGGGCATTGTGTTTGGTCGTTCTGTTGTGCGAGGCGTAGGGCGTGGTTGCGCACGTTGAACCATTGGGCTGTGCCTGTGCGTGATGTGGCCATTGGTGTTCGTCTCTGTGTGTGGGTCTGTTGGTGTTGCTGGGGTGTGGTGCGGTTAGGCTGTGGGGATGGTTGCTGTGCTGTCTTTGGTTGTCTCTGGTGTTGCTGCGTTGGTTGCTGTGGTTGTGTATCTGGTGGAGCGGACGCGCAGTAGGGTCACGCCTAGTTGGTTGCCTCAGCGTGATAAGCGGTCGCTGGATGATCCTGATGAGCGTTACCGTGAGGTGTGGGATCAGGGGCGGATACATGCTGTGGGTGAGGGGACGATGGAGGGCGCGTTCCTTGATGTGTTGCATGGTTCGTTAGTGTCTGGTGAGTTCCCGCGCTGCTACACGTTTAGGGATGCTGAGGTGTCCTATAGGTTCATTGCGCATAGGGCTGCTGTGCTTGCTGGTGCTGAGCCTGTGGTGGCGATGTACTGGTTTGAGCCTGGGGTGTTTGGTCGTAGGTTCTGTGGGTACCGGCTGCATACTGTGTCGTTGAGGTATGAGGAATTGCGACGTGCTCGGTTGCGTCCGTGGGTGCGGGGTTGGGTGCAGGCTGGGAAGCCTCCGATGGATCCTGTGCCGTTGACTGCTGGCCGGTCGTTGTGGCGTGGGGTGTGGTGATATTGGTTTGTCCCCCGACCCGCGTGTATTGGGTCGAGGGACTGTAGGGCGACACTAGCGGCGTCTTGTAGAGGATTCCTCTCTTGGTCAACCGCTATCTTTTGTGTGTCGCCTAGGCGCTGGCCGATCTGTGCGACGGTCGTCGTTGTCGCTCCTGGCCATCGTTCCGGCTCTTGCCGTGTTGCAGATCGCTGGTGACGTTCACGCCGTGTCTTTTGGTGGGTAGCCCACACCTGTTGAGGTGCGGGCTACCTGTGGTTTAGCGGGACATCATGCGGCCTTCGTGCATGAGGGTCTGCACAACCTGCGCTTCGGGCTGGTCGGCGGCGAGGGCTTCCGCGTCTGCCTTGCGCACCTCGGCGTGTTCCTTGCTGTTATGCAGGTCTTCCCATTCGGTGGCGGTGGGCAGGTGCGCAGTGTGTCCGTTGCCGATGGTCATTGCCCACCATTGCAGGCTTGCGGTGTTGGTGCTGCCCTTGTAGCCGGCGGTGGTTACGACGGCGGCGGGGGTGGTGAAGGCGTTGCTGTTGTAGAACATGGCGCGCAGCATGTAGGCCTGATCGAGCTGTTCGGCAATGTCTTGGTTCTTGTCGATGAGCTGGGCGTGGGCGTAGTCCTTGTTCTGGACTGCTGCTTCAAGATCCCAGTTCTTGCCGGGGTGCTTCTCGATGAGGGTCTTGAGCCGGCGTAGAGCTGGTTCGAAGATGGTTCGGCGTACCTGTTCGGTGAGGTCGTCGGCGTGCTCGTTCAGTGCGTCGATGAACTGTGCGCGTGCGGTGGTTACGATCTGTTCGGTGAGGGCGTGGATTCCGTACCATGCCGCGTAATTTGCCATGTGTTCGCTGGGGTCTTCGCCGGCGATGATGGCTTGTGCTGCGGCTTCGAGGTTCGGGATGTTGGCGGCGGGTGCAAGATCGCGGACTCGTGCTGCTGCTTGCTGCTGGTTGGTGATGAGATCTTCGGTGAGGATCTTTGGTGCTTTGAGGTTGTGCTTTCGGATTGCTCGGGTGATGCCGCGCAGTCGTGGGGTGATGGTGTGGGTCTGGTCGAGGCGGTCTTCGATGTTGTAGTTCATATGCAGTTCGTCGCTTTCGTTCTGGTTGTTGTTGGTGTTGCCGGCGAAGTTGATCATGTTGTTTTCCATGGTTTTGTTGCCTTTCAGAATTGGATAGTGATGTGTGAGATTGCGTAGATCCAGTTGCGTTCGCTCGGGGTTGCTGAGCGGTGCGTTTTGCATCTGATGCGTACTTTGCTGCCGGGGGTCGGCGGCCATGTATTGAATTCGTGTCGCCCGTAGGCGTGGACGTAGTCACATGCTGGGCATTGCACTGATACGGCAATGTCGCTGATGTTGTCTGGGGTGATGTTCACGGCTCGTTTCCTCAGTCCGCACTGGTGGCCGGTAGCAGTGGTTCGGGGTGTCCGTCTGCTGCGGTGAGGGTGCTACGGCTGGTGTAGGCCGGCTGTAGGACTCGGGGTGGTTCCCGGTGCTCTGGTGCCTCCGTGGCCTGCTCTAATTGGTCTGCGAGGTCGTGGAGGGTGTCTGCCAGGGTTCGGGCTTCGTCGGCGGTCAGGTGGGCGGCTAGTCCCCATGCGCCGCGTAGCTGGATGCCGTTGGTGCGCTGTTTGTCTTTGGTGATCCACTCTTGGATTCTGACTGAGCCGATGTAGGGCGGGCGGTTGCAGGTCATTTAGTGGTCTCCTTCGCAGTGGTGTTCGAGCATTCGGCGTTCTGCCGATTCGGCGCGGTGTTTCCAGTAGTTCGCGTTCTGTTCCCAGTGGGCGGCGCGTTCCCATAGGACGGCGGCTTGGGCGTGTTCTGAGTAGGTCTGGATCTGTCGGTCTGAGTAGTAATAGCCGGCCATGTCTAGTCACCGTTCTCTAGGTGGTCTGCAAGGTGGTGCAGTTGCGCGTGGATCTGTGTCGAGGAAACGCCTTGTGCGATGTGGTCTGCTGCTCGGCGCAGTAGCTTTATGACCTGTTCCCGGTCGCATGGGTCAATCATGGGTATTCCTTGGAATGTGGAAAGCGGCCACTGGGGCAGAGTCCAGTGACCGCTCTCGAATGAGTGTTTTTAGTTGCCCGGTTTCAGTTCTTCAGTAAACGCGACGAAATATCCGGGGTTGCGCATAGTGGCGGAACAATGCGCGGCACGGTGCCCTGCGGGGGCTGTCAGGCTTTGCACGCCGTGGGTGTGCGTTTTGGTGCAGTAGGGGCAGCGAACTTCGATGATGTAGTGCCCTGGGTAGGTTCGGTTTGGCCATGAATCTATTACCGGGGCAGTAGGCACGTTAGTGCTCATGTTGGAACTCCTGATCTAATTTGTCGGCATAGTCGTGTAGTTTGTCGGCCATGGCGCGAGCTTCGTCGGCAGTGAGATGGGCGTAGACTTTCCCCGCCTGGTGGAGAGCTAAGCCCGGTGTCAGTGAACCGTCTTCGTGTGCCCACGTTCTGCGTCGGATGTTGAGGAAAGGCCGTTTCTTGGTTTCAGGTTTCACGCTGAGGCCGCCTCTCGGATCTGCGTGCAGGTGTAGCATTCTTCGATGTCTTCTGTGCCGTGCAATTTGCAGATCACAGGTGCCAGATCGGTCGAAGGTGTCATGAAGGTGTCTAAGGTGTCATGTTCTGGAACCGTGACACCTACAGCACCTTGGGTGACACCTTCGCCTAATTTGTCTTCAATCGCCCAAACCCAACCGCTGCTGAAATCGCTCTTTCGAGAAACGATTTTTGGTGACTTACTTCGCCTGCGAGCATTCTTCAGATCCATGTCTGAGAAGCCTGCGCCACGCCCTGCTTTGAGTACGTCACCGGCTTTCGCTTCCCATGTTTCGGTTTGCTTGATGAAGTCCAGGATGAAAGCTTGCGCTGCGTTGCGGTCCTCGTGCTCCGGGTCATCCCCGCGCCCTTGTGCCATGAGATCCCCGACGGTTTCGTCTGTTTCACCGAGAAATCTCACCTTGGCGACGTTGCTGGTTTCCCCGTCGCCAAGATCCACATCTACGGATTCGAGAGCAAACTTGTAAGAGCCTTTTGACTCTCCGTAGTTGTTCTTGTCCTGACTGAAGATCCTCTCCCCGGTTTCATCGTTCGTGGCGAATGCTAGGTATGAGCGGGTAAGGTCACGCCATGCGTGGGAACCCGAGAGCCCGCCGCTTACTGATGTTCCACCCTTGTTGAAGTGATTGATCAGGATCAGCGAGAACTCGTATTTCTGGGCCAGTGCGATCAGCGGTTCGTAGGAACTGCGGACCTCCTGTGCCTTGTTCATGTCGCCGCCCATGACCGATGGCGCCGGGTCCACGACGATGATTTTTGCCCCGGTTTCCTGGATTGCTTGTTCGATCAAGTCAACGTCCAGCGGGAACTTCAGCGAACGTTCTCGCGTGAGGTTGTTTTCCTCGGTTTGAGCGTCGATCTTGAATACCCGATCCAGATCGGTTCCCGCTGCCATGAGCCGAGGAACCATGACCGTATCCCAGTCATCTTCGGGGCCGATGATGATCGTGGTGAGCAGTTTGCCGTAGAGATCGCCGGATAGCTGTCCACGTGAAGCTTGCGCTGCGAGGTCAAGCATGAAGGTGGTTTTACCTTCACCGCCCTTGCCGGCGACGATGGTAGCGGTTCCCAATGGGATTACGCCTTGCCCCTTGAATGGTTCCCATAGCCATTTCTGGCGACGTGGCTTGATGTGGCTCGCGGGGGTCAGTAGTAGTTTCTTGGTTCGTAGCGCATCGGACAAGAGTCATCCTCTCCTAGATGGATAGGTAAGCAGAAGACCCCAGCGGGTTTGCTGGGGTCTTCAGGGTTTGTATTTGTTGGTTATCCGACGAGTCGGAGCGGGTAAAGCGGTTTTGGCTCTGGGCCGGTATTGTGGGTGCCCATGGCTTGCCTTGCTGCATATACGTCCACCGCGTTAGCTGCGGACTTGGCGAACCGGCGTTGATAGCCTGCCGGGTCGTCGAGGTAGGACTGACTGACCAGGGCTAGACCGATTCGGTCGTCGAGTTCGTCCATGGCGGCCTTGTAGCCACGTTCGTAGCCTTCGAGGAAGATCTCACGGGCCTTGGCGTTCGAGCTGATGAACTGGGCACGTTGCGCATCCTGGTCATGCATCGGCTTCACCTGCTGGCACTAGCTTGCAAAGGATCAGCTTTGCGGACTGTCCGCGTTCGGTGGCCCGGTCAACGGCTCGCTGGGCGCTGGGCAAGTTGAAGTAAGTGCGTCGGCGGTAGTGCACGCTGTCGGGCTTGTCTACTTCGACTACGACCACATGAATGTTGTCTACGAAGGCTCGTGGATCAATATGCAATCGGAGCTCCTACTGCCGTGCAGACCAGCTGCGGGATGGTTACGAGTGCGATAAAGCCAGTAGCCCAGAAAGCGGCCTGTGCGAGGCTCTGGACGGTCTTACGCATTTTCGACGCTCCGCTGCTTGGTCAGATCCATGTATGCCTGGAAGGCTTCGGGGGCGCTGAGATTGTTCTGGTCCGCTAGCACTGCGAGTGCTCCAACGCCGGGTACGCGGTCGAAGTGTTCGGGGTGCTGCTCGAAGAACTCCTTCGCGGCGGCGTAGTCGATGGTGCTTAGGACCTTGGTAACCATGGCTGGGAGCTGTGACAGTTCGTCGCGGGTCCAGCTGCTTTCGACCCAGTTGCCGTCACGGTCCTGGGACTTGTAGTTGGACAGGTGGAACGTGATGCCGTGCTTCGCGGTCCAATTGCTGTTCAGTTGCACGCTGGAGCTGTCGAGGTACACGCCGGGGCCGTCGAAACTGTGTCCAATGATGTGACATTTTTCTTCGGTATTCAGATCTTCGGGGGTGCAGCCCATGCCACATGCGCAGTGGTACTCCAGCTTGAAGCCGGCTGGTGGGTTTTCGGCGCGGAGGTTGGCGGGGACGGGTACGCCTCGGCGGTCGGCTTCGGCGACTAGCTGGGCAGTGGTGTACTTGGTAATGTTGTTCATGGAATCATCCTTTTCTTGAGTGTTGGTTTCGTTGGCGGTAGCTGGTTCTTGGTCGGAGTAGCTACCGTCTTTTTCTGCCTCTAAGATGTGGGCGAGTTGCTGCGGGTGAACTGGGGTTTCGAGCCCGTCATCCCAGCGGACTCGGATCTCGTTCTTGGTGACCTTGACGATGGTTCCCGGTTCTCCCCATGCGTCGCGTAGAGTCACGCGGTCATTCTTTCGGAACATTGGTTAGTCATCTCTCTGGTGCATCATTCGCTGTTCAACTGAGAGCCTGCGAACGAATAAAACTTTGGGCGGGTGGAGCACATCTACCCAGCCTGTCGGCAACCATCGGTTAGCCGTATTCTGGTGCGTCCGGCATTCCTTAGCGATTGCCTTGGCCGCGTTGAGTGAGTGACCGCACTCTTTGCGAAGATGGGTGATTAGATCCTTTTGCGGGATCAGTGCCCCTTCGCCTCGGTAGACAGTTGTTAGACCGTTTTTGTCTGTCGATTCAGTTGTTGGCATTTCTGCTTTCCCTCCCGCGTTGCGAGATAGAGATTTTAGGTGCGATCCCTGGTCTGCTGATCGAGCCAGGCTTGGATATCTGACTCTCGATAACGAACCTGACGTCCACCTAGTTTTATGAATCGAGGCCCATTGCCCCGATATCGCATTTGAGCGAGTGCTCCAACTGACAAGCCGAGCCGGTCCCCCAAAGCTGCCGGAGTATGGAGTACTTCGACCTCGGGGATGGTGACTGTAGTCATTTCCCTGTCCTCCCTATTAGTTCCAATAGAGCATTAGTTACGCTCTACTGGAAACACTAATCTCTAATGTGGCGTGATGTCAATATGGTGTGTAGTGTTTCTTATATGGAACCTGAGAAGAAGCGTGAACGTGGCCGCGATATAGGCAAAACCGGGGCAACTGTGGCCGCGAACATTAAGAGATACCGAAGCGATCGAGTATCCCTTCGCGAACTTGAAGACAGACTAGAAAAGCTTGGAGTGAAGATTTCCGCTAGTGGTCTTCAGAAAATTGAAGCCGGGACAAGACGCGTCGATGCTGATGAACTCATGGCCTTAGCTGTCGCATTGAACGTAAACCCTAACGCCCTACTGTTCCCCGCGAACTCACCTAGTGACGATATGAGCGAACAGGTGACCGCCGCCCCAAAGGGACAAACCGAAGGTGAGATATGGGAATGGGCCAACGGTCTTCGCCTGCTCGATAATCAGGAGCCGCTGAAAGAGCTCTATTTTCCTCCCGGCGCTGAGGCGCATGCAAGGAATGATGATCCCTTACATAGCGCTCATAAAGTCATGCGAAAAGCAGACACCGAACTCGAGAACACTATTATGCTTTTCCCACTGGGCGACGATGGATACGAGGCTGAACAACGCCTAATGTTCCAGGCTCATTATCACGCTATGAATCTTAAAGATGATGAATCGCTATCGCTGTGGCACATTAACGGCGAAGGTCAGGCCACAGAGGTAGCATCTCTGCCCTACCTTGGCGGCCATATGAATCTTTGGGTCGCTAGGATCAAGGAAACTATTCTCGGTATAGCTACAAAATCCGTTGAAGCAAGCCTCGTTCGAGAAGATCTCAAGAAGGCGTTGAAGGATTCAGCCGATGGCAACGATTGAGAAATACCTACTAAATGATGGCGCACTTAGGTACATGGTCAGGTATCGGAAACCTGACCGAAGCCAAACCAAGAAAAAGGGCTTCAAGACCAAGCGAGATGCAGAGGTATTCCGTGCCACGGTGGAAGTTGATAAGGCCAACGGAACCTACATAGATCCCGCCAAAGCAAACGTAACCATTGCGTCTCTGGGGCCATCCTGGCTGGAACGCAAGCAAACACTCAAACCTTCCGCCTATCGACCACTAGAGATAGCTTGGCGGGTTCATGTTGAGCCAGCCTGGGGCAAGTGGCCCATCACTGAAATTATCCATACTGAAGTGCAAGCCTGGGTTACGAAACTATCTATCGGTGACGCTAAATCTACGCCCGCAATGAAGCCGAAATCAGCGACAACGGTAATCCGCGCCTATGGTGTGCTAGCTGCGATCCTGGATGACGCGGTAAAAGACCGCCGTTTGCAAACCAATCCTGCGCGTGGAGTGGATCTACCGAGGAAAAAGAAGAAGGCTCATGTCTTTCTGAGCCATGAGCAAATACGGGATCTGGCGGATCACGCGAAATACCCTACGCTGGTTCGCGTGCTGGCATACTGTGGGCTGCGGTGGGGTGAAGCGACCGCGCTGCGGGTGCAAGATGTAGACATGATTCGCCGGCGCTTGAGTGTTAACCAGAACGCTGTCGATGTTGGCGGGAAGATCAAGGTGGGAACACCAAAAAGCCATGAGCAAAGATCTGTGCCGTTCCCCGAGTTCATGGCGCCTGCCATTGGTGAACTATGCAAGGGCAAGCATCGTGAAGACCTGGTGTTCCCGAATCCTGATGGAACGTACCTTCGCCACATCGACATGCGCGAACGTAAATCCTGGTTCGGTTCAGCTGTCATAGATTCAGGCGTTCCAAGGGTGACGCCTCACGACCTAAGGCACACCGCTGCGAGCTTCGCAGTGAGCGCCGGGGCGAACGTGAAAGCAGTTCAGCGGATGCTTGGCCATAGCTCAGCTGCGATGACGCTTGACGTGTATGCAGAGCTGTTCGATGACGATTTGGACGGCGTTGCAGTGGCCTTGAATGAGGCAGTATCTCGGATGAATGTGCCCTAAATGTGCCCTTTTCAGTGTTTCCAGAAACAGCAATGGCTTCCACTCCCCCGTAACTAAAGGGAAGTAGAGGCCATATGCAGTGGTGCCCCCAGTGGGACTCGAACCCACAAGCCTTGCGGCAGCTGATTTTAAGTCAGCCGTGTATGCCAATTCCACCATAGGGGCAGGACTCTAAAATCCTACGCGATCGATTCGGGAAAAAAGAAATTGCCCAGCACACAGGTTGGGGACCGCCCATGGCGATCCCCAACCCGTGATTCGATCATCGGCCGTGAAGTGCTACTTCTTCGGCTTGGCAGTTTCCTCGAAGGCGGTGCGCGGCGCGTCGAGGTTGTTCAGCTGCAGCGCGTCGCGGGTGAAGAACCAGGCAACCATCCAGTCGCCGAGCACGCGGAACTTGCGCTCGAAGGTCGGCATGGCCATGCCGTGGTAGCCGCGGTGGGCCATCCATGCCGGCCAGCCCTTGAGCTTGATGCCCACGACCTTGGCAACACCCTTGTTCTTGCCGAAGCCTGCCACGGCGCCGAGGTTCTTGTGCTTGTATTCCTTGATGCGGCCAACGCCGTAGCGGGCTGCATACAGGTTCTTCGCCAGCAGCTTGGCCTGGCGCACGGCGTGCTGCGCGTTGGGCACGCAGGTGCCGTCCGGCAGGCCGCCGGTGACGTCCTTGACTGCCGATACGTCGCCGGCTGCCCACGCGCCATCCAGCGCATCGCCGTTCGCATCCTTGATGCGCAGGTCGGTGCGGGTCTCAATGCGGCCGCGCTGCTCGATCGGGAAATCGGTGGAGCGGACCATCGGGTTGGCCATGACGCCGGCGCACCAGATCAGGGTGTCAGAGTAGAAGGCGTCGGCCGGGGACTTGTCGGCCATGTTGATCAGCTGCAGGTAGCCGTCGGTGGCATCGGCCAGCGAGGTGTTCAGCAGGACCTCGACACCGCGGCTGCGCAGGTGCTCGACAACCCATTCGGCCTGTTCGGCGGTGACTTCCGGCATGATGCGGCCCATGGCCTCAACCAGCACGAAGCGGACTTCGCTCTGCTGCACGCGGTCGTTCAGGCTGACCAGGTGGCGGGCCATGTCCTCGAGCTCGGCGATGGTCTCGATGCCGGCGAAGCCGCCGCCGACCACCACGAAGGTCAGGGCGCGCTTGCGCTCTGCCGGATCGGTCATGTTCGAAGCGGACTCGATGCGCTCGGCAACCTTGTTGCGCAGCGCGATGGCCTCTTCGATGGTCTTCAGGCCGATGCCCTGCTCGGCCAGGCCGGTGATCGGGAAGGTGCGGGTGACCGCGCCAGCGGACATCACGACATCGGTGTATTCAATTTCGTACTCTTCGCCGTTGACCGGAGCAATGACTGCCTTCTTGCTGGCGTGGTCGATGCTCAGCACGCGGCCGTTGATCAGCTCGGAGTGCTTCAGGTGCTGACGGTGGGAGACCACAACGTGGCGTGGTTCAATCTGGCCGCCTGCAACTTCCGGCAGGAACGGCTGGTAGGTCATGTATGGGTTCGGGTCGACCACGGTGACGATGCCGCCGTGGGACTTAACCTTTTTCTGCAGATTCATCGCAACGTACAGGCCAACATAGCCACCGCCAACGACGAGAATGCGAGGACGCTTCTGGGAGCTTTCGATGATCGACATACTGTCGATTCTACGCGGATTTTCGGAGTTAGTGAAAATATTCACTAACTTAATGGGTATGTTTAATCACGTAACCGTCGCCCGTCCGGACACGGTAAGGAGCGTTCGCCATGGCAGCCGGTGATCAGGGTTCGGATTCCGTGTTTTTCGCGGCTGATTCACTGCCCGCAAGCGCCGTCCACGTAAGCTGGCGGACGGCACGCTGTGGGGCCGCCCAGCCGAGGCGCGTCGGACGTGCAATGGTTGGAGCATGCGCGTATTCCGAAGGTTCCTGATTTGGCTGGCGGCCCTGCTGACGCTGCTGGGAGCTGCCGCCAGCGTGATCATGTTCCTCCAGCCCTGGCGCAGCTGCCCGGAGATCGATGACAGTTCCGCCGGCTGCCCCGCCACCGAAAGCGACCTCGCGCTGCTGGGGCTGGCAGTTGCCGCAATGCTGATCGGGCTCGTCCTCTGGATCGCCGCCGTTCCCCGGTACCAGAGGATCACCTGTGAATTCGCGGCGCCTTTCGGGGCGCTTCCGGCGTCACCGGCCTCGGGCGCCCCGCCCGTCCCTTCCAAACTGCATTCCGCGGACGAAAAGCAATGAAGAGGCAAATGACCCGGCGTCCTTGCGGGCACCGGGTCATCATCTACTTCTCGTCTTCAGGAATGTCGTCGAACAGGTCGCGGCCCTCATTGGGCTTCCCGACCTGCAGGTCGCCCAGTTTGGCCGAGGCCACCCGTGCGGACAGCGCCTGCTTCCTTGCCCTGGTGCTGACCTGCACCCCGCCGATGGCCAGTACCAGCAGCAGGATCAGCGATCCGCCGATCACCAGCACCGGTTGCAGCACCGGCGTCGAGGTGTCCGGGGCGATCGGCTCCGGGGCGGCCACCTGCTTCAGGTCCGACTTCTCGTTGGAGACGCCCGGGTCCGGAGCATCCGAGACGCCTTCGGTATTGCGGCGGTGCACCCGGATCCATTCGGTGATGGTGCCCAGCGGATTCTCGGTCGCCACCGGGACGTCAGCATTCACGGCGGCGTTCGCATCGATGATGCCGTAGCCGTAGAGGTTGTCGACCCAGGCGGCTCCGGTGTCCTTGGCGGTCTTCAGGATGCGGTTGATGACCTGCTCGGCCGGCATGTCCGGGTACTTGGAGCGAATCAGCGCCGCCACGCCCGCGACGATCGGCGCGGCGCCGGAGGTTCCGGACCAGCGCGCGTAGCCGTTGTCCGGCAGCCCGCCGACCAGCTTCTCGGCCGGGGCGGCCACACCGATGGAGATGCCTTCGGTGGATGAATCCTGCGAAGCCTTGTCGTTCTCGTCGACGCCGGCCACGGTCAGCACGCCCGGGATGGTCGCCGGCGCGCCGACCTGGTTCATGCCGCCGGAGCGGTTGCCCGCAGCGGCCACGACGACCACGTCGCGTTCCTCGGCGTACTTGAAGGCTTCGTCCCAGCTTTCGGGCCAGGCAGGGCTGGTGGAGCCCAGGGACATGTTGATGACCTTCGCGCCGGAGTCCACCGCGTACTTCACCGCCCTGGGGATCTGCTGCTCCACGGAGATGCCGGAAGGGTTGCCGTCCCCCATCCACAACGACACGGACAGCAGCTCTGCCTTGGGCGCCACGCCGAGCACCCCGTCCTTGCCGCCGGACAGCGCGGGGACCTTTTCGTATTCGGGTTCCTCCGGGACGTCCTTGTCCTCTTCCTCGGCGGTCTTCTTGGCCTGTTCCCAGGCCGACTTCAGCCGCTGGTTCTCGGAGGTGACCCGGTCGATTTCCCCTTGGTTGTTGCCGCGCCCGGCCAGCAGGGTCGCCACCAGGGTGCCGTGCTCGCTCATGACGCCGATGGGCTTCTCGCCTTTGGCTCCCCCGGCCCCGGACATGTCGGCGCCGCCCACGACGGCGCCCTTCAGGTCCCGGTGGCCGGTGTCGATGCCGGTGTCGATGACGGCGACTTTCACGCCCTCGCCCTTGGTTTCCTTCTGCGCCTCGGTGATGCCCAGCGACTTCAGCCAGTATTCGGCGTTGCGCATGTCATCGGCCTGCGCCGCGGGGCTGGGCAGCAGGAACGCGAAGGCCAGCAGGGTCGCGAGCAGGGCCGAAACGGCGGTGCGTGCGCCGGCCGGGAGGCCGGAACGTGCTGGTGCTTTCAAGGTCATCTCCTGCCCTGTCTTGCCTGGGGTGTCATTAAGCGCGCTGCGCGGCGGAAGCCGCGATGCCGTCGAGGATGTCGTGCTCCGAGGCGACCAGGACCATCTCGCGGTGTCCGCTGGCGCGTTCCAGGTAGTCCAGGATGCGCTCGACGATGACCGCTCCGGCCTGGATGACGTCCACGCGTCCCGGGTGCATGAAGCCCAGCGCCTGGCGCTGTTCGCGGGTGTAGGAGAGCATCGAGGCGGTGGCCTGGCGCATCTGGGCGAAGCTCAGCTCGGCGCCGTGGATGGCCGCGGAATCGTACTGCTTCAGCCCCAGCGCCTGCGCGGTGAGGGTGGTGCAGGTGCCGGCGACCATGATGACCGCGTCCACCTGGCTCACGTCCACCGCGCCGTCCAGGCGCTGCAGGGTGGCGTCGAGGAATTCCAGGCTCTGGCGCGACCGCAGCCCGTCGATGTGGAAGCGCTCGGTGACGCGCACGCAGCCCATGTCCAGGCTCTTGGCCGCGACCGGGCCGTTCTCGCCGCCCAGGACGAACTCGGTGGAACCGCCGCCCAGGTCGATGACCAGCACCTGCCCGGGCTTGCCGGCGCGGACCGAGGCGGCACCGGTGAAGGACAGCTCGGCTTCCTCCTCGCCGCTGATGATTTCCGGCTCGACACCGAGGATCGAGGTGATCTTGCTGGTGAACAGCTCGCGGTTCGACGCGTCGCGGGCGGCGGAGGTGGCGGCGAAGCGGATAGCCTGGACCTGGTGCTCGTCGCACAGCTTCTTGTATTCCTTGACCGCCGCGAAGGTGCGTTCCAGGGCTTCGGGGGCGAAGGCGCCGGTGGCGTCCACGCCCTGGCCCAGGCGCACCACGCGCATGGTGCGCAGCACGTCGCGCAGCTCGCTGCCATCCGCCTCGACGTCGGCGATCAGCAGGCGGATGGAGTTGGTGCCGCAGTCGATTCCGGCGACGCGCATTACTTCTGCTCCCCGGAGTTCTGCGCGGCCTCGCGGGCCGCGCGCTTCGCGGCGCGTTCGGCGCGCTTGATGGCGGGGTCGACCTTTTCCTGGGTCTTCACATGGCGCGAACGGTCCTGGCTCGGGGCCTGGCCCTCGGTGTCCCAGGCGCCAACGCAGAAGCACTTGTCCTTGGTCCACCATTCGGCGATGGCCTGCAGCGCCTCGTCGCCCAGCGGGTTCACGCCCTCGCCGGCGGCCAGCGCGTGGCCCACCAGGACGTGCAGGCACTTCACGCGCGTTGGCATGCCGCCGGCCGAAACACCGGCGATCTCCGGCACGGCTCCGGTGCCCGAGCGCTCGCCAATGGCATCGCGGTTGGCCAGGTAGGAGTCGTGGGCCGCGGCGTAGGCGGAGGCGAGCGGCGCCTCAGCGGCCAGGCGCTCGTTCATCTCGTTCATCAGCCCGGCGGCTTCCAGCCGGGACACGGCGGCGGTGATCACCGGGTGGGTCAGGTAGTAGGTCGTCGGGAACGGGATGCCCGAGGACAACCGCGGCGCGGTGGTGGCGACCAGCGGGTTGCCGCACACGCAGCGTGCACCGATTTCCACCACATCCCGCACCGGACGGTTCAGCTGGCGGCTGAGGGTGTCCAGGTCCTGCTCGCTGGGTACTCGTCCGGCGGCGTCCAGGGCTTCGCGGATGGGCTGTTCAGTCACGTTTCGTCTCTTTGCGTCGTCGGTCAGTCTGTTGCGGAACGGGTAATGGAGTCGATGAGCGCATCGACCCAAGGCAGTTCCTGGCGCACCTCATAGGTGCTGCCGTTGCCGGATTCGGCGCTCTCGTCCGCTGGCTTCTCGCCAACAACCATGTAGAGCTTCTCTCCGGGCATCACCAAGTTTATCCGTTCGCGGGCCTGCTGCTTGATGTACAGCGGGTCGTCCCAGCGGGCGATCTCGGCTTTCAGCTCGTCGCGCTGGGCTTCCATCGCGGCGATGGAGGCGCGCAGCTCGTTGATCTGGGCCATCTGGGTGCGGTAGTAGTTCACCGTGGGGACCAGCATGACCGCGAAGAAGGCGAAGACCACGATCAGCGCGGCAATGCGTCCGGAGAAGCGGTGGGCGGCCACCGGTTCACCCTGCTGGACCGGGGCCTGCGGCGCGGGCTTCTCCCCCGGCTTGCGGCGCACGGCCATGGAGAATTTGGCCCGGTCTTCGCGGCGCCGTTCGTTCTGCTTTTCCTTGGCGCGTTCGCGCAGCGGGCGCTTGGAGCCTTCGGCGTGGGCGGCGCGTTGCGGCACCGGGGTGCCCGGTTCTTCGGGTTTGGCCCGGCGGCCTGCCTGTGCCGCCGTTGTGCCGCCTGCGGGCTTGGAGTTTGGCGGTTTGGGGCCGCCGGTCCTTCCGGAGCCTGGCGCGGAAGCAGCTGGCTTGGAATGGGTTTGCGGGACGCTGGGCAGCTTGCGGACCTTGGGCTGGGATGCCGGGAATTCGGGATCCTGCACGATATGCAGCGAGTCGGTGGCCGGCTCGGCCTCATGGGCCGGCGCCGGGTCGGCGGAGGCGCGGTTGGCGTTCTCCGGGAATTCCTGCGGCTTGTCCTGTCCCGGGCTAGGGGTGTTCCTTCGTGGCATGCGCGGTGGTCGCTGGGCCATATTCCCCCATTCCCCATGGTGTTCTGCAAGCGGTACATTCGCGGAAAATCCACGATATCTCCATTAAAAAACGAAAAGCCCGCCGGTATCCACTACCGACGAGCTTATTCGCTTTTGCTGGTGATTAGCTGTTGAAACGCGGGAACGCGCTCTTGCCAGCGTAAACAGCCGAGGCGCCGAGGTCTTCCTCGATGCGCAGCAGCTGGTTGTACTTGGCCACGCGCTCGGAGCGGGCCGGAGCACCGGTCTTGATCTGACCTGCGTTGGTGGCCACGCAGATGTCTGCGATGGTCACGTCTTCGGTCTCGCCGGAGCGGTGCGAAGTGATGGTGGTGTAGCCGGCACGCTGGGCCAGGGTGATGGCGTCCAGGGTCTCGGTCAGGGTGCCGATCTGGTTGACCTTCACCAGCAGCGAGTTGGCGGTGCCCTTTTCGATGCCCTCGGCCAGGCGCTCCGGGTTGGTCACGAACAGGTCGTCACCCACCAGCTGCACCTTGTCGCCAATGGCGTCGGTCAGGGTCTTCCAGCCGTCCCAGTCGTTCTCGTCCAGCGGATCCTCGATGGAGACCAGCGGGAAGTCGGCGACCAGTGCCGCGTAGTAGTCGCTCATCTGCTCTGCGGAACGGGCTTCGCCCTCGAACTGGTAGGCGCCGTTTTCGTAGAACTCGGAGGAAGCGACGTCCAGGGCCAGGGCGATGTCCTCGCCCGGGGTGTACCCGGCGCGCTTGATGGCCTCGGTGATCAGTTCCAGTGCCGCACGGTTGCTCGGCAGGTTCGGCGCGAAGCCGCCCTCGTCGCCCAGGCCGGTGGACAGGTTCTTTTCCTTCAGGACGTCCTTGAGGTTGTGGTAGACCTCGACGCCCCAGCGCAGGCCCTCGGAGAAGGACTCGGCGCCCAGCGGGGCGATCATGAATTCCTGGATGTCCACGTCGGAGTCGGCGTGGGAGCCGCCGTTGAGGATGTTCATCAGCGGAACCGGCAGGACGTGGCCGTTCGGGCCGCCCAGGTACTTGAACAGCGGCAGGTTCGCGCTCACTGCGGCGGCATTGGCCACTGCCAGCGACACGCCCAGGATGGCGTTGGCGCCGAGCTTGGACTTGTTGCTGGTGCCGTCCAGGTCAAGCATGGCCTGGTCGATGGCGCGCTGGTCGGTGGCGTCAAGGCCCTCCAGCTCGTCAGCGATTTCCTCGATGACGGACTCGACTGCGCCCAGTACACCCTTGCCCAGGTAGCGGCTCTTGTCACCGTCGCGGCGTTCTACGGCCTCGAACTGGCCGGTGGAGGCACCTGATGGAACGGCGGCGCGGCCGTGCGAACCGTCGGTGAGCAGTACCTCGACCTCAACGGTCGGATTGCCGCGGGAATCAAGGATTTCGCGCGCGTGGATGGCGTCAATCAATGCCATGAGTATGGACTCCTTGTAGAAAGGGGTGGTCTAAGGGCTGGCCAGCCAGCGGTCGCTGAGTGACCGTTGGCGCCGTTGCCTGTCTCTAGCCTAGCGCTTTGAACCGGATTCGGGCGACGATGTTGCGTCCGGCTTCGCGCCGTAGCTGTGCTGCAACCGGTCGCGGAGTACCGATTCCGCGTCCAGCCCCAGTTCTTCGGCGCGTGCAGTGAGCGCCATCAGCTCGGCGGCGAGGCTGTCTGCATCGACCACGCGGTCGCGTACTGCGGCACTGATCCGGTGCTCCCCGGCGGCCCGGGAATCCGCCCTGGTATGGCGGTCCAGCAGCTTCTGCGCGAGCGTGAGCGCGGGCAGGCCGGCCGGCAGCCCGGCGTTGCGGCGCTCCTGCGGGGCTCCTTCCCGCTCGGCCTGCTTGGCCGCATCCCAGACCCTGATGATTTCATCGACGTCCGTGATGATGCACTCGCGGATTCTCCCCGCGGCGTCGAAAACATGACGATTCCGGCGCAGCAGCTTGGCGTCCAGGGTGGCGGCGACCTCCTCCAGCGTGAAGTTTTCCTGTTCCTCGGCGATGAGCGCGTGCAGCAGGATCTGGAACAACACGTCGCCCAGCTCCTCCTTGAGCGCCGGGGCATCCACCGCCCCGATGGCGTCCAGGACCTCGTAGCATTCCTCGATCAGGTAGGTGCGCAGCGACTCGTGGGTCAGCGCCCTGGTCCATGCGCAGTTCTCGCGCAGGGTGCGCACTGTCTGGATCAGATGGTCCATGGAAGTCGTCTCGCTGGGCATGCGTTCATCCTATCCCCGCCGGCATGGCCCGCGCCGGGCCGGGGCGCCTGCGCCTGTAACGAGCATTACATTCGGGCTAGCATTGCGTTAAGCCGAAACCCCCACGCCAAAGGAGTCGCCATGACCGTGCAGGAAACCGAACGCCCAGCCTTCCTCCAGAAGCTGCCCTCCGCGTTGTTCATCAACGGCCAGTGGATCGAGGGGACGTCCGCCTCCTCGCTGACCACTGCCAATCCCTTTGACGACGCGGTGCTGGCCGAGATCCGCCAGGCCTCCACCGCGGACGTGGACGCCGCCTACCTGGCCGCTTCCGAAGCCCAGCCCGAATGGGCGGCGCTGCCGCCCGCGGCCCGCACCGCGGTGCTGGAGAAGGCCGCCGCCTACCTCCAGGCCAACTACAAGGACATCCTGGCCCTGCTCAGCGCCGAGTCCGGTTCCGCGCAGCTGAAGGCCAACATCGAGCTCGGCGGCACCATCGCCGCCCTCCGCGAAGCGGCGACCTTCCCGTCGCGCGTATTCGGAAAGATCATGCCTTCGAATTTCCCCGGCAAGGAAAACCGGGTCTACCGCGAACCGCTGGGAGTGGTCGCGGTCATCAGCCCGTGGAATTTCCCCATGCTGCTTTCCGCCCGCTCGGTGGCTCCGGCCCTCGCCCTGGGCAACACGGTGGTGCTCAAGCCCGCGTCCGACACCCCGCTGTCCGGCGCCCTGATCCTGGCCAAGGCCTTCGAGGAAGCAGGAGCGCCGGCCGGAGCACTGAACGTGCTGGTTGGTTCCGGCTCGGAAATCGGCGACTACTTCGTCGCCCACCCGACGCCCTCGCTGGTGTCCTTCACCGGTTCCACCGAGGTGGGGCAGAATGTCGGAAAGCTCGCTGTGTCCGGTGAGCACATGAAGCGCGTGGCCCTGGAACTGGGCGGCAACGCGCCCTTCGTGGTGCTTCAGGACGCGGACCTGGATGAAGCGGTGAAGGCCGCGGCGCTGGGCAAGTTCCTGCACCAGGGCCAGATCTGCATGGCGATCAACCGGATCATCGTCCAGGAGCCGGTCTACGAGGAATTCGTTCAGAAATATGCGCAGCTGGTCTCCACCCTGGGCTTCGGCGATGCCGCCGAGCGCAAGAACCTGATCGGCCCGGTCATCAACGACGCCCAGCTGGCCTCGGTCACCGCCAAGATCGAGCGGGCCCGGGCCGAGGGAGCCCGCGAGGTGCTCTCCGGGGCGATCCAGGGGCGCGTCATCCCGCCGCATGTCTTTGCCGACGTGACCCCGCAGATGGAGCTGTTCCGCGAGGAGATCTTCGGACCCGTCGTGGGCATCGCCAAGGCGGACAGCGAAGAGCATGCGCTCGAATTGGCCAACGACACCCGGTACGGTCTGTCCAGCGCGGTGTTCACCCGCGACATCGAGAAGGGCGTGCGCTTCGCCCGCGGGATCAAGGCCGGCATGACGCACATCAACGACATCCCGGTGAACGACGAGCCGCATGTGATGTTCGGCGGCGAGAAGAACTCGGGCCTGGGCCGTTTCAATGGCGAGTGGGCCATTGAGGAATTCACCACCGACCATTGGGTGGGTGTGCAGAGCACACCCAAGAAGTACCCGTTCTAGACACCAAAAAGGCAGCCTGCCCGGAATTTTCCGGGCAGGCTGCCTTTTTGGTGTCGTGCTCAAGGACGGTCGAGGTTAGTTCTCCTCGTAGTCCTCATCCTCGAAGTCTTCGTCATCCTCGTCGTCGCCGTCCAGCAGGTGGTCGTAGAAGTCGTTGATGTACTCGACGAGCAGTTCGCGCATCTCCAGCGGCACGAAGGCCGCCTCGGCCGCGTTCAGCGTCAGGTCCAGCAGGTCTTCGAGGTCGTAGTCGAAGGCCTCGACCAGCAGCTCGAACTCGTCCGACAAGGTGGTGCCGGACATCAGCCGGTTGTCCGGGGAGATCGTGACGTTGAACCCGGTCTGCACCAGCAGGTCGATCGGGTGCGATTCGATGCCCTCGCCGAATTCGGCGGTGGCCCCGGTCTGCAGGTTGGATGAAGGGCAGATTTCCAGCGGGATCCCGCGTTCGCGAACCCAGTTGGCCACCGGGCCCAGCGAGACCAGGCCGGTGTCCTCGCCGAGTTCCTCGCCGTCCTCGTCCACGCCGCCGAACTCGATCTCGATGTCCTCGGCCACACGCACGCCGTGGCCCAGGCGCTGGGCGCGGCCCACCAGGATGGCGTCCTTGATGGAGTCCAGCCCGGCGGCTTCGCCGGCGTGCACGGTGGTCGGGAACAGGTTCTCGGCCAGCAGGTCGAAGGCTTCCTTCATGCGCGAGGGCGGGAAACCGTCCTCGGCGCCGGCGATGTCGAAGCCGACCACGCCGTGGCCGCGGTGGCGCAGCGCCAGCTTGGCGATTTCCACGCCGTTGTCCGCATGGCGCATGGCGATCAGCAGCTGTCCGACCTGCATCGGGTGGCCTTCGCTGTTCAGCTCTTCGCAGGCCTGGTCCAGGCCTTCCTGCACGGCGTCAACGACGTCGTCCAGGCTCAGGCCCTGGCGCAGGTGCTGTTCCGGAGCGTAGCGGACTTCGCCGTAGATCACGCCGTCCTCGGCCAGGTCTTCCACGAACTCGCGGGCCACGCGGATCAGGGCCTCGTGGCTCTGCATCACGGCAAGGGTGTGCTCGAATGTTTCCAGGTAGCGCGGCAGCGACCCGGAGACGGCCGATTCACGGAACCAATTGCCCAAAGCTTCGGCATCGGTCTCGGGCAGTTCGTGGCCAACTTCAGCGGCGAGCTCGATTATTGTCGACGGGCGCAGACCACCGTCGAGGTGGTCGTGCAGAGAAACTTTTGGCAGATCCCGGAAGTCGAACTCGGGATCGTAGGCAGCTTGAATCATTTCTTCAGTCACACCCTTGAGCCTAGTCGCATTTCCGGCTGACTGATAGCCACCACGGCTGAAGTTCTGGACACATCTTGTTGACGGGTGCCGGCCCGGGAGGTTAAATCTCCTGCTGCTCGCCCGGAGGCGCGGTGTGGATCGCTGATCCCAGCGTCCCCCCGCGCTTCTGCGCCAACTGGCGCAGCTTGCGGCGGTGGACCCGTTCCAGCACCCGGCTGACGATCCGGTCGATGATGTAGCCGAGCACCACGGCGATGACCACGGAGACGGCGATGCCCAGCAGCTTGTTCTCCGAGAGCCACTTTCCGGCCAGCGCGCCGATGCCCACGGAGTAGGCGCCCCAGGTGATGCAGCCGATGACATCGAAGAAGGTGAACCGGTGGTAAGAGAATCCGGTGGCCCCGGCGGTCATGTTCACCGCAACGCGCCCCAGCGGAATGTAGCGGGCGGTGAAGATCAGCAGCGCGCCGGAGGTTTCCAGCTTGCGGGTCGCGAAGTCCAGGATCTTCTTGACCCTGCCCTTGCGCATCCACCCGTACTGCCGGTAGCCGATGCCCCGGCCGATGCGGAAGGTGATCTGGTCCCCGATGATCGCCCCGGACACCCCGATCACGAAGATCAGCAGCAGGTTGGGGCTTCCGGTGCTGATGCCCACGGCGGCCAGCGACACCAGGAAGGTCTCGGAGGGGACGACGGGGAACACCCCGTCAATGAGGCAGAAGGCGAACAGCAGCGGCAGAATCCACCATGCGGTGGCCGCATGCATGATCGCTTCGTTGACCAATTCCATCGGCGGGTATATCGCTTCCTTGCAGCACGCGGCGGCTGAAATCCGCGCTCTTAATCCATTCTCCACCAGAATCGCACCGCTTCGCACCCTACCAAGGTCGTGTTTCGCACCGCGCGGTTCTCCCTCCGGGGGATGAGGTGAAGTTTTTAACGCCCGGCGGCTTGCGCGAGTTCCCGCGTCCGGGAGGCCTTCCGGGTTAAACGCCGGCAGCCGCCCCGTGCGGGGCGGCTGCCGGCGGGCCGGGCTAGTTCGCGCAGATGCGGTCCAGGATCAGGCGCATGTCAGGGCGGTCGGAGTCCGAGCCGATCAGGATGGCGCGCTGCACCAGTTCGATGGCGCGTTCCATCTTCTCCGGGGTATCGGTCAGCAGCGTGGCGATCGGTTCCCCGCGGCGCACCAGGGCACCGGGCTTGACGTGCAGGCGCACGCCGGCGCCGGCCTGCACAGCGTCTTCCTTGCGGGCACGCCCGGCGCCCAGGGTCCACGCGGCCAGGCCGATGTCCATGGCGTCCAGCTTCAGCAGCACGCCTTCGGCCGGGGCCAGCACGGTGTGCGATTCGCGGGCCACCGGCAGCTTGGCATCCGGGTCGCCGCCCTGCGCTGAAATCATGGCGCGCCATTTGTCCATGGCGCGGCCGTCGTTCAGCGCCGCCCGCACATCCACGTCGCTGATGCCCGCCCCGGCCAGCATTTCGGTGGCCAGGGCCACGGTCAGCTCGACCACGTCCTCCGGGCCGCCGCCGGCGAGCACCTCGACGGATTCCTGAACCTCGATGGCGTTGCCAGCGGTCAACCCCAGCGGGGTGTCCATGTTGGTCAGCAGCGCCACGGTGTTCACCCCGGCATCGGCGCCCAGGTTCACCATGGTTTCGGCCAGCTCGCGGGCCATCGCCTCGGTTTTCATGAACGCCCCGGAACCCACCTTGACGTCCAGCACCAGGGCACCGGTGCCCTCGGCGATCTTCTTGCTCATGATCGAGGAGGCGATCAGCGGGATCGCTTCAACGGTTGCGGTGACGTCGCGCAGCGCGTAGAGCTTCTTGTCCGCCGGGGCCAATCCGGCGCCGGCGGCGCAGATGACCGCGCCGACGGTGGAAAGCTGGGCGAAAAGCTCCTCGTTGGACAGCTCCGCGCGCCAGCCCGGGATCGCTTCGAGCTTGTCCAGGGTGCCGCCGGTGTGGCCCAGGCCGCGGCCCGAGAGCTGCGGGACAGCTACCCCGAAGCTGGCCACCAGCGGTGCCAGCGGCAAGGTGATCTTGTCCCCCACGCCGCCGGTGGAATGCTTGTCGGTGGTGGGCAGGCTGCGCCCGGACGGGTCGGCCAGGGCGGAGAAGTCCATGCGTTCGCCGGTATTGATCATGGCGTTGGTCCAGCGGGAGATCTCCGCGCGGTGCATGCCCTGGAAGTAGATGGCCATGTTCAGCGCGGCCATCTGCTCCTCGGCGATCACGCCGCGGGTGTACGCGTCGATGGTCCAGTCGATCATTTCGTTGCTCAGCTCGCCGCCGTCACGCTTGGTGCGGATGACTTCGACGGCGCTGAATTGTTCGGCAGCCATGGAGGGGCCTCCCGTTCTGTTCTCTGGTCAGTCGATGATGTTGTGCGGTCCGAAGGCGTCCGGAAGCAGCTGGTCCATGCCCACGATCCCGGATGCGGTCTTGATCCGCAGGTCGGGCCCGCGGTGCTCGAAGAGCAGCTGGCGGCAGCGGCCGCACGGGGTGATCAGTTCCAGTTCGCCGTCCTTGAGTTGCCCGAAGCACACGAAGTAGTCCAGCGTGCCGCCGCCGGTGGCGAACAGTTCGCCGAGCATGGAGCATTCGGCGCACAGGGTCACCCCGTAGGCGGCGTTTTCGATGTTGCAGCCGGAGACCAGCCGCCCGTCGCCGGTCAGCGCCGCGGCGCCGACCCGGAAGTTCGAGTAGGGTGCGTAGGCCTTGGACAACGCGGCCGCGGCCGCAGCTTCAAGCTGCGACCACGGCGCGGTGGTGTTAGTCATGGGAACGGGTCATTCCTTCACATAGGGATCGCCGACGGCGGCCGGGCCGCGCGAGCGCCCCACCAGTCCTGCCACGGCGAAGATCGTCACCAGGTACGGCATCATGGCCATGAACTGGCTCGGCACCGGGGTGCCGATGATCGTGAGCATCACCTGCAGGTTGTCCGCGAAGCCGAAGAGCAGCGCCGCGGCGAACGCGCCGATCGGGTTCCAGCGCCCGAAGATCACCGCGGCCAGCGCGATGAAGCCGCGGCCGCCGGAGATTTCCTTGGTGAAGGAGTCGATGGCGACCAGGGTGAAGAACGAGCCGCCGATGCCGGCGACGATGCCGCCCAGGGTCACGTTCCAGAAGCGGGTGCGGTTGACCTTGATGCCCAGTGTGTCGGCGGCCTTCGGGTGCTCGCCCACGGCGCGCACGCGCAGGCCCCAGCGGGTCTTGTACAGGCCGAACCAGACCAGGAACACGGCGATGTACATCAGGTAGCCGATGACCGACTGTTTGAACAGGATCGGGCCGATCACCGGAATGGCGGAGAGCCCCGGGATCGCGATGGTCGGCAGGTGCACCGGCGAGTTGTACAGCTGAGGGTCTTCCTGCATCACGGTGGTGAACAGGAAGCCGGTGATGCCCGAGACCAGCACGTTCAGCACCACGCCGACGATGATCTGGTTGACCAGGTACTTGATGGAGAACAGCGCCAGCACCAGGGAAACCACCGCGCCGGCCAGGCCGGCGGCGATCAGGCCCGCGAAGGCGTTCTGCGTCACCGAGGCCACGATGGCCGCGGTGAACGCGCCGCCCAGCAGCTGGCCCTCGATGGCGATGTTGACCACGCCGGAGCGTTCGGACAGCACGCCGGACAGGGAGCCGAAGACCAACGGCACGGCCAGCACCACGCCGCCGGCCAGCAGGCTGGCCAGCGAGATGGAGTTGATGTTGGCGCCGGAGACGACCCAGATCAGGAACGCGAGCACGAACAGCACCGCGCCCACCGCAACGCTCCAGACCGGAAGCACCCGGCCCTTGGAACGCAGCATCCAGGAGTAGGCGGCCAGAGCCGCCAGCAGCACGCCGATGACGATGTTCGAGGCGCGGCCCGGGAACACCAGGTCGGGCAGGGAGAACGCGTCGCCGGCAGAGGACAGCGAGAAGCTGGCGGTCTGCGAGTTGCCCAGCAGGCCGAAGCTGACCAGCACGATCACTGCCAGCACGCTGAAGATGATCGGGGTCTTCTTGCTCGGAAGCACCGAGATCGCTGACTTCGAGGGAACCGTGGTGGTCACTTGGCACCTGCCTGGGTCGATTCGGTAGCGCTCGCGCGCTTCTTCTTGCGGTTCAGTCCGAAGATCGCCTTGACCAGCGGCGGAGCCGCGATGAACAGCACGATCAGCGACTGGACGACCAGCACGATGTCGATCGGGGTGCCCGTGGTGATCTGCATGTTGACCGCCCCGGCGCGGAAAGCGCCGAAGAGCAGGCCGGCGAAGAAGGTGCCCCACGGGGTGGAGCGCCCCAGCAGCGCCACGGTGATCGCGTCGAAGCCCAGGGAACCTGCCACGCCGGCGGTGAGCACCTTCTCGGTGCCCGCCACCTGCGCCACGCCGGCCGCGCCGGCCAGCGCGCCGGCGAAGGCCATGGCCAGGATCGTGGAGCGGGCCACGTTCACGCCCGCGGTCTGCGCCGCGTGCGGGTTGTGCCCCACGGCGCGGAACTCGAAGCCGATGGTGGAGCGGTTCAGCAGCCAGGCCACGCCCATGGTCAGCAAGACGGCCATCAGGAAGCCCAGGTGCAGCCGGGAGCCCGGCAGCGCCGGGAAGACCGCGTTGGCGTCCAGGATCGGGGAGATCGGGTTGGTCTCGCCCGGGCGGCGGAACGCCTCGGTGTTCATCAGGAAGTCCAGCAGGTACAGCGCCACGTAGTTGAACATGATCGTCAGGATCACTTCGTGGGCGCCGGTGCGGGCCTTGAGCAGGCCGACCAGCCCGCCCCACAGGGCGCCGCCGAGCAGGCCGAAGACGATCACCAGCAGCAGGTGCACCACCACCGGCAGGTGCCAGGCGAAGCCGACGTAGGCGGCCATGGTGGCGCCGATGATCAGCTGGCCCTGGGCGCCGATGTTGAACATGCCGGCGCGGAAGGCCAGGGCCACGCCCAGGCCCGCGCAGATCAGCGGGGTGGAGACCGTCAGGGTTTCCAGCAGCGGGGCGAAGCCCTGCGAGGAGTTGTAGATGGAGCCGTTGAACAGCGCCACATAGCTTTCGGTGCCTGCGCTCCACAGCGCGGAGAAGAAGTCCGAGGGCCGGGCGAACAGGTAGGCGGCCGTTTCCCCGACCTTCTCATCGGTGACGGCAATCAGCAGGCCGCCGATCACCAGCGCCACGATGACGCCCAGCACCGAGACCAGGCCGGGTCCCTGGGTGATGGACTTGAACAGGTCGTTGCCCGGTTTCTTGGGGTCGGGAACCACAGGTGCCTTGGTCTCGCTCACTGTGCTTCTCCTTCCTGGGTGTCGGTGTGTTCGGTGGTCTCCAGCGGTACCGGCTGGGCTTCCACCGGTTCGTTGGCGGAGGTGGCGAAGTCGGCCTGGGCGAAGGCCTCCTCGGCGCTGACGCCGGCCATCATCAGGCCCAGCACCTCGCGGGAGGTGTTGCCCGGCACGATGCCGTTGACCCGGCCCTTGTAGAGCACGGCGATGCGGTCGGCCAGCTCCATGACCTCGTCCAGCTCGGTGGACACGATCATCACCGGGGTCCCCTTGTCGCGTTCGGCCACGATGCGCCGGTGCAGGAACTCGATGGAGCCCACATCCACGCCGCGCGTGGGCTGGGAGGCGATGAACAGCTTCAGGTCGCGGGACAGCTCTCGGGCCATGACGACCTTCTGCTGGTTGCCTCCGGAGAGGCTGGACGCCGGATTCAGCTGGTTGTCGGTGCGCACGTCGAAGTCCGAGATCTGCGCGGCCGCGTTCTTGCGCATGACGTCCAGGTTCATCGAGATGCCCCGGGCGAACGGCGGGCGGTCGTAGAGGTCCAGGATCAGATTCTCCTCGATGGTGAACTCCGAGACCAGGCCGTGGACCGAGCGGTCTTCGGGGACGAAGCCGACCCCGGCGCGCAGCACCTGCTTGACTGACTTGCCGACCAGTTCGATGCCGTCCAGCGAGATCGATCCCGCGGCCACCGGCTGGGTGCCCAGGATCGCCTCGGTCAGCTCGGTCTGGCCGTTGCCCTGCACCCCCGCGACGGCGAGGATCTCGCCCTCGTGGATGTCGAAGCTCACGGAGTCCAGGCTGGTGGCGCCCAGGTCGTTGACCACGCTCAGGCCGCGCACCTGGAAGCGGGCGGCTCCCGGGGTGGCAGGTTCCTTGTTGAGGTTCAGTTCCACCGCTCGGCCAACCATGAGGTTGGCCAGTTCGGTGGTGCTGGTTTCGGCGCCGACCGAGTCGATGACCCGGCCGCGGCGGATCACGGTGATGACGTCGGAGACCGCGCGCACCTCGCGCAGCTTGTGCGAGATGAACACGATCGAGGTGCCATTGGCCTTGAGCTGGCGCATGATTTCCAGCAGCTCGTCGGTTTCCTGCGGGGTGAGCACCGCGGTGGGCTCGTCGAGGATCAGCACCTTGGCCTCGCGGACCAGCGCCTTGATGATTTCCACGCGCTGCTGCACGCCGACCGGCAGGTCCTCGACCAATGCGTCCGGATCCACGTCGAAGCCGTAGCGGTCGGAGATCTCACGGATCTTCTTGCGGGTGACCTGCAGGTCCAGCACGCCCGGGCCCTTGGTCGCCTCGGCGCCCAGGGCGATGTTCTCTGCCACGGTGAAAACCGGGATAAGCATGAAGTGCTGGTGCACCATGCCGATGCCGGCGGCCATGGCGTCGCCGGGGCCATTGAATGCCACTGGTTTTCCATCCAGCAGGATCTGTCCCTCGGTCGGCTGGTACAGCCCGTAGAGGACGTTCATCAGTGTCGACTTTCCCGCGCCGTTCTCACCGAGCAGACAGTGGATTTCGGCATCATCGACGACCAGGTCGATGTCCTTGTTGGCGTAGAAAGAACCGAAGGCTTTCGAGATTCCCCTTAGTTCGAGTTTCACGATTCCACCATCTTCATTGTTCGGTGTGTGTTGCAGTGGGCAGTCTTAGAGCGCGTCTCCGTTCACCGCTGCTGCGGCGAGCGGTGACGCGCTCTGTGACGTTATTGGTTCGAGACCCTTACTTGGGGCTCGATGGGGATTCGACCTTCAGGTCGCCGGAGATGATCTGTGCCTTCAGCGCCTCGATCTCGGACTTGGTCTCGTCGGAGACCTTCGAGTCGAAATCGTGGAACGGTGCCAAGGCCACGCCCGTGTTTTCCAGGGTTCCGACGTATGGAGTCGCGTCGAACTCGCCCTTGGAGTCAGCGGTGACCAGGTCCTCAACGGCCTTGTCCATGGTCTTGATCACGGAGGTCAGCATGACGTCCTTGTAGTCAGGAGCGGTCAGGTAGCCGTCGGAGTCAACCCATACCAGCTTGGCGTCCTTGCCGCCCTTGTTGGCTTCCTTGACTGCGGCGCCTGCGCCCTTGCCCACCGGACCGGCCACCGGCATGATCACGTCAGCGCCGCTGGCGATGAAGTTGCTGGTGACCTGCTTGCCCTTGTCCTGCTTTTCGAAGTCGCCGGTGAAGGTGCCGTCCTGCTTGTCCTTATTCCAGCCCAGCAGCTTGACGTCCTTGCCCTTGTCCTCGTTGAACTTGGCCACGCCGTCGGCGAAGCCGTCCATGAAGATGGTGACGGTTGGGATCTTGACGCCGCCGAAGGTGGCGACGGTGCCGGTCTCCGAGGAAGCGGCGGCCGCGTAGCCTGCCAGGTAGGCGGCCTGGGCCGTGTCGTAGATCATCGGCTTGATGTTCTTGATCGGCTCGTCGTACTGGAAGTCGACGATCGCGAAGTGCTTGTCCGGGTTCTCAGCGGCGGCCTTCTTGGTGGCATCGCCGAGCAGGAAGCCGATGGTCACGGTCAGATCGCAGTCATTGTTCATCATGCCCTGCAGGTTGGTGGCGAAGTCGGCATTGGACTTCGACTCAGCTTCCTGCATCTTGATACCGAGGTCCTTCTCGGCATTCTTCAGGCCGCGGTAGGAGGACTCGTTGAAGGACTGGTCGTCGAATCCGCCGGAGTCCGAGACGATGCAACCGGTGTAGTCCGGGTTTCCAGCCTTGGGGGCCGCCTCTTCCGGGGCCGCGCCACAGGCGGTCAATGCCAAAGCAGAAATGCCGATCATGGCCGCGGCCATGCCGGTCTTGCGCGATACGATGCGCATCTAATCCTCCAAAAAGTTATGCGAGATAACCGGGAGCCGTGAGGCCTTTCTTCCCACGCAGGGCGCCGTTGCCGATGCCCACCGCACGCACCCTGAGGAGCGAACGTTCCCATCGTCTCCATAGCCTATCGGAGATATGTAACTGGTAAAGACGGCAAACATTGCAATTTGCCGAATTCCGCAGCGCCAAACGGCAAGCGCTTAACGTCAATACCCAAGTCAGTTGGCCAATTTACGGCGTGACTAGTGGACTCGAAAAAATTATTGGCGGATTGCGCGGTTAATTAGCGCGGATGCCGTTCGCCTCGTCGATTGCCTGCAGCGCAGCCGCGCACATGATCCGCACGCCCACCCCAATGCACCTCTCATCAGGCACGTAATCTCCGCGGTGCAGGTCGAAGATCTTTCCGCCCGGGGTGCGGGTGCCCAGGCGCAGCATGGCACCGGAGACCTTCTGGGTCATCCAGGCGAAATCCTCCCCGCCCATGGACTGCGGGGTCAGCTCGATGGAGTCCGTCCCGAACTCCTGGCGGGCCGCGGATTCGATCAGCGCGGTTTCGGCCGGGGCGTTGACCACCGGAGGCACGCCGCGGGTGTGCTGCAGCTTGATTTCCACGCCGTACGGGGCGGCGATCTGCCGCACCGCGGCATCCAGCAGCTGCCCGGCTTCGTACCAGACGTCGCCGTCAAGGCAGCGCATGGTCCCGGCCAGGTAGCCGGTGGCTGGAATGGCGTTGGGGGCGCTGCCGGCGTGGATCTGTCCCCAGACGACCGATACGGCCGAGCGCACATCGACCTTGCGGCCGAGCACCGCGGGGACCTGGGTGGCGATCTGGCTCATGGCGAAGACGATGTCTTCGGTCAGGTGCGGTCGCGAGGTGTGCCCTCCGCGGCCGTTGACCTCGATGCGGATGGTGTCACTGGCAGAGGTGATCGCGCCGATGCGCGTGCCGATCTTGCCTGCATCGATGCGCGGCTCGCAGTGCAGGGCAAGGATGCGCGGAACTTCATCGAGGATCCCCTGCTCGATGACCGAGACAGCTCCCCCGGGAAGCTTTTCCTCGGCGGGTTGGAAGATGACGCGGATCCGGCCCGCCAGGAGTCCGGCCTGCTGGATGCGGCCCAGCGCAAGCGCGGTTCCCAGCATCACGGTGGTATGGATATCGTGCCCGCAGGCATGGGCGATGCCCTCGATGGTGGAAGCGTAGTCCAGTTCGGTTTCCTCGAGCACGGGCAGCGCGTCGATGTCAGCGCGCAGGGCGAGGCGGATGGGCCCCTCTCCGACGTCCACGTAGGCTCCGGTGCGTTCCATCTTCACCGGGTTCAGCCCGGCGGCGCGCAGCGCTTCCAGGATGCGTTCGGTGGTTTGGAATTCAGCGAAGGAAAGTTCGGGGTTGCGATGCAGTTCGCGGCGGAACTCGATCAACTCGGGCGTTAAGGACTCGGTCCAGTCCTTGACCGACCCTAGATTTCCTAATTCACTCACTGAAGACACCTTTCGAGACTACGCGTCTTGAGCCTAAGGAAGACAGTTTATCCGTAATGTGGCCGTCAACCGCGAAACAAGGGACACGGCGCCGCGGCGGGCGGCAGCATGCCGCCAGCCGCAGCGCCGTCATTCTAGGTGTCCTCGCGCCGGCTGGACTCGAAGTCCGATTCCCAGCGGGTGGTCATCACCGCTTCGGCATTAACCTGGCTGGGCTCGTCGGTCTGCAACTGCCCATCGAGGTAGCCCAGGTGCGCCTCGTACTGGTCAAGGATGTCGCCGATGACCTGCTCCTTTGTCAGGCCCATCAGGTCGTACCCGTGGCTGCCTTCCTGGGAGAAGACCTCGATGCGGTAGTAGACATCGTTGGCAGGGGCCGAGCGCGCATACCGGGGCACCGGCAGCTGCACCGGGTAGACCTGGTATTTGAACGGCCGCTCGGCTCCCGTGGCCACCAGCAGGTCCAGCGAAGGAAGCTGCAGGTTCGGCACGGATTCCGTGGTGACCTCCACGTCCGCTCCGCGGCTGCGGAATTCTTCGGCCACTTCCTCCAGCGCGGTCCGCGCCACCTCGTCCAGGTAGCGCCGCGTGGCTTTCAGTCCCGGATAGGTCATCGAACGGGCTAGCCGCTGCTTCCAGTTGCGCCGGTCGCTCACCGAGCCCAGCCGGCTGGCCAGCGCCTCATGCATGGTGTTCTGGTAGCTGCTGGCCAGCGCGGATTCCATGCGCAGCGACTTGAACAGGCCCAGCATGATCAGCAGCAGCACGAACGAGAACGGTAGCCCCATGATCACGGTGGCGCCCTGCAGCGTGGGCACGCCGTCCACGAAAAGCATGCCCATGGTCAGCAGGCCGGTAGCCAGCGACCAGAACAGGCGCACCGGCTTGGAGCCGTCGGCCTGCGGGTCCTTGAGGTGGGAAGTGAAGTTGGCCATGACCAGGGCACCCGAGTCGGCGCTGGTCACGTAGAAGAGCAGGCCGGTGAAGGTG
Source organism: Glutamicibacter protophormiae (assembly GCF_014647495.1). Classification (GTDB taxonomy): domain Bacteria; phylum Actinomycetota; class Actinomycetes; order Actinomycetales; family Micrococcaceae; genus Glutamicibacter; species Glutamicibacter protophormiae. The sequence continues at coordinate 44,517 of NZ_BMPH01000003.1, read as the reverse complement.
GCGACCGCGGCGGTGAACGGCGCGGCCGGGAACTGTTCCAGCAGGCTGTAGAAGGCACGCTCCGGGGTGTTCATGGCGACCTCGCCGAACGCCTCGTTGCCCGAACGGACCAGCTGCAGTGCGCTGTTGCCGAAGATGGAGATCCACAGCAGGATGAATGCGAAGGGAACCACCAGTACGCCGGTGACGAACTGGCGGATGGTCCGGCCGCGGGAAATGCGGGCCAGGAACAGGCCGACGAATGGCGCCCAGGCGATCCACCAGGCCCAGAAGAACAGCGTCCACCCGTTCAGCCAGGCTTCGGGGCGGTCATAGGCGAAGGTGTCCAGGGCCATGGACGGGAACCGGGCGATGCTGTCGCCCACGTTGGTGATGATGCCGTCCATCAGGTAGGCAGTGCCCCCGGTGACCAGGATGAAAAGCATCAGGCCGATGCAGAGCAGCACGTTGAGCTCGGAGAGCCGGCGGATGCCCTTTTCGACTCCCGTGAGCACCGAGATCGTGGCCATCACCACGGCGATGACGATCAGGATGATCTGCCAGCTGCGGTTTTCCGGGATGCCGAACATGAAGTGCAGGCCGTAGTTCAGCTGGGCCACGCCGATGCCCAGGGAGGTGGCGATGCCGAAGATGGTGCCGAGCATGGCCGCGATGTCCACGGTGTGCCCCATCCACCCCGACGTGCGCTTGCCCAGCAGCGGGTACAGCGCCGAGCGGATGGACAGCTGCAGGTTGCGGCGGTAGGAGAAGTAGCCCAGGGCCATGCCGATCAGCGCGTACAGCCCCCAGCCAAGCAGGCCGTAGTGGAAGAGCGCCCAGACCATGGCCTGGCGTGCGGCCTCCACGGTCGAGCCGTCCCCGGTCGGCGGGGCCAGGTACTGGCTGATCGGTTCGGAGACGGAAAAGAACATCAGGTCGATGCCGATGCCGGCGGCGAACAGCATCGCCGCCCAGGTGAACATGTTGAATGATGGGCGCGAATGGTCCGGGCCCAGCCGTGTCTTGCCGACCTTCGAGACCGCTACCGCGATCACGAACAGCAGCACCGAGACGATGATCAGGGTGTAGTACCAGCCGAAGTTTCTGCCGATCCAGTCGACGGCCGTGGAGATGGCCAGGTCCGCTGAATCGCGGTCGATGATGGCCCAAAGAGCAATGCCCAGCACCAGTGATGCCGAGCCGAAAAAAACCACTTTGTTGATCCGGGTACGTGGCGTTCCGGGGTTTTGCGCCGTGTCGGCATCGGATGAATCGGACTCATTGTTGGCCGTAGTCATGACTTCAAACATACCAACCAGCCAAGGATCCGCCCGGGCCGCGCACAGTAAAAGCACAGGCCAGCATGGCCCTGGGCAATTGCCTTCGGTGTGGTCACGTCCGGGTTGCGGACGCTAATCGTGAAACTGGACACGCGCCGGCCGTCCCGGTCAACGGGAGGCCGGCGCGCGGTCAGTTTCAGAGCACTTCGGTCGCGCCGTCGGCCTTGAGCTGCTCGACGGTCTGCTTGACCTTTTGCGCGTGGTCCTTGGTGGTCACCAGCAGCGCGTCGGCGGTGTCGACCACCACGACGTCCTGGATGCCGACCAGGGCCACCACGCGCGGGCGGTCCGAATAGACAACACCGGTCGCGCTGTCCGCGTAGACACGCACTTCCTTATCACCGAGATTGATGATGCCTTCAGCCGCGCTGGCCTTGTTAAGGCGTCCGATGGCGGCGAAGTCCCCCACGTCGTCCCAGTTGAACACGCCGGGAATGACCGCCACGTCGCCGGCCGCGGCGGCAGGTTCCGCCACCGCGTAGTCGATGGCGATCTTCGGCAGGTCCGGCCAGACCTCGGCCATGACCTCGTCGCGCGCGTCGGTTTCCCAGGCCAGCGCAATGCGCATTAGGCCATCGTGCAGCTGCGGCTCATTGGCTTGCAGGTGCTTGAGCATCAGGCCCACCGGGGCCACGAACATGCCGGCGTTCCACAGGAAGCCGCCGCTGGCCAGGTAGCGGCGCGCGGTGTCCTCATCCGGCTTCTCCACGAATTCGACCACACCGCGTGCGCTCGGGGCATTGGCCACGTCCAGCGGATCGCCGGTCTTGATGTATCCGAAGCCGGTCGACGGATGGGTCGGATGGATGCCGATGGTCACGATCTTGCCGCTGGCGGCGGTGTGGATTGCTTCGCTCAGGGCCGCCTGGAAAACCTCAACAGGCTCGATGACTTGGTCCGCAGCGAAGGAACCCATGATGATCTCCGGGTCGCGCAGCGACAGGATCGCGGCGGCCAGGCCGATGGCGGCGGCCGAGTCGCGCGGCTCCGGTTCCAGGACCAGATTCTCGTCGCACAGCTCGGGCAGCTGGGCGACGACGGCGCCTCGGTGGGCGCGTCCGGTGACCACCATGATCCGGTCGCCGGCCAACGGCACCAGGCGGTCGTAGGTGGCGCGGATCAGGGTCGAGCCCGATCCGGTCAGATCGTGCAAGAACTTGGGAGCCGATGCACGGGAAAGGGGCCACAGTCGAGTACCGACGCCGCCGGCGGGAATCACGCCGTGGAATCGGGCTAAAAGGTCAGCATTCACGCCTTCCAGACTAATTCATTCTCCGGGAAATACCGGTATTGAGAACGATATCAATGGGCGAAATAGGCAAGTCGCCCATGACCTAATATTGGGGCATCGAAGCCTTTTACCGCATAGACGGCACTATTCGGTGAACATGCTCACAGGAACAAGACACGAAATAGATTGAGACCCGGCAAGTGGTTTAGACTCGCACAAGGAACGCTCGCACAAGTGCGTCAAATCTCATTGTGTGCAATATACACATGCGCCGTTGCGAGCCTTGGAGGTTAGTTCAGTGTCGAAGACTTCGTCAGGCACCCTATACCGCGGCCATGAAGGCATGTGGTCCTGGGTGGGACACCGAGTCACCGGTGTCGTAATTTTTCTTTATCTACTCGTTCACGTGCTTGATACCGCCCTCGTGCGCGTGGATGCCAATGCATACAACGCAGTGATCAGCACCTACCAGACCCCGTGGATGGCTCTGGGCGAGACCGGCCTGGTCGCCGCGATTCTCTTCCACGCATTCAACGGCCTGCGCCTGATCCTCGTTGACTTCTGGAAGCAGGGCACCAAGTACCAGCGCCAGATGCTCTGGGGCGTCATGATCCTGTGGGTTGTCGTCTTCGCAGGCTTCGCCATCCGCCACCTCTCCCTCGCATTTGGAGGTCACTAAGCCATGAGCGTCACCATTCCTGCTCCCCGCAGCCAGCGCATCGATCCGAAGTACAAGCGCGGTCCGAAGTCCCGCAGCAGCTTCGAAATGCTCGCATGGCTGTTCATGCGCCTTTCCGGCGTGGCACTGATCGTCCTGATCTTCGGCCACCTGATCTCCAACCTGATCGTCGGCGATGGCATCAACGCCATCTCTTTCGGTTTCGTCGCCGGCAAGTGGGCCGACCCGATCTGGCAGTTCTGGGATCTGGCCATGCTGTGGCTGGCCATGCTGCACGGCACCAACGGCGTGCGCACCATTATCAACGACTACGCAGAGAAGCACTCGACCCGAGCATGGCTCAAGGGCATCCTGTACGTCGCAACGATCTTCATCGTCGTGCTCGGCACCCTGGTGATCTTCACCTTCGACCCATGCGTGGCCGGCAGCACCCTGCCACAGTGCTAAAACCCTAAAACTCCCGTTTTAGAGCCAGACTTTTAGCCAGACAGATTTTGTAGAAAAGAGAGCATCAAGAATGCAGGTACATCAGTACGACGTAGTCATCGTCGGTGCCGGCGGTGCAGGTATGCGTGCAGCGATCGAATCCGGTCAGCGTGCACGCACCGCAGTGCTAACTAAGCTTTACCCAACTCGCTCGCACACCGGTGCGGCCCAGGGCGGCATGTGCGCCGCACTGGCCAACGTCGAGGAAGACAACTGGGAGTGGCACACCTTCGACACCATCAAGGGCGGCGACTACATCGTCGACCAGGATGCAGCAGAAGTCATGGCGAAGGAAGCCATCAACGCCGTGCTGGATCTGGAAAAGATGGGTCTGCCGTTCAACCGAACCCCAGAGGGCAAGATTGACCAGCGCCGCTTCGGCGGCCACACCCGCGACCATGGCAAGGCCGCCGTGCGCCGCGCCTGCTACGCAGCAGACCGCACCGGCCACATGATCCTGCAGACCCTGTACCAAAACTGCGTCAAGCACAACGTCGAGTTCTACAACGAGTACTACGTGCTGGACCTGCTGATGGTTGAAGAGGAAGCCTTCCGCGAAGACGGCACCGCCTACATGCAGAAGCGTGTTGCCGGCGTAGTCTCCTACGACCTGGCCACCGGCGAACTGCACGTTTTCCAGGCCAAGTCCGTGATCTTCGCATCCGGCGGCGCGGGCAAGGTCTTCAAGACCACCTCCAACGCCCACACCCTGACCGGTGACGGCATGGGCATCGCCTTCCGCTCGGGCCTCCCGCTGGAGGACATGGAGTTCTTCCAGTTCCACCCGACGGGCCTTGCCGGCCTGGGCATTCTGCTCACCGAAGGCGCCCGCGGCGAAGGCGCAATCCTTCGCAACTCGGAGGGCGAACGCTTCATGGAGCGCTACGCACCAACCATCAAGGACCTGGCCCCACGTGACATCGTGGCCCGCGCCATGGCCAACGAGGTACGCGAAGGCCGCGGCTGCGGTCCTAACAAGGACTACGTGCTGCTGGACCTGACCCACCTGGAGCCAGAGCACATCGAATCCAAGCTGCCGGACATCACCGAATTCGCCCGCACCTACCTGGGTGTGGAGCCGTTCACCGATCCGGTACCGGTATACCCGACCGCGCACTACGCCATGGGCGGCGTGCCGACCAACGTCGAGACCGAGGTCCTGCAGGACAACAACACCACCATCCCGGGCCTGTACGCGGCCGGCGAAGTGGCTTGCGTATCGGTCCACGGTGCAAACCGCCTGGGCACCAACTCGCTGCTGGACATCAACGTCTTCGGCCGCCGCGCCGGCATCGCCGCCGCCAAGTACGCTGCTGACGCCGAGTTCGTGGAGCTTCCGGAGAACCCGGAAGCCCTGGTCACCGCCCAGCTGGACGGCCTGCTGAACTCCAAGGGCACCGAGAACGTGGCCGAGCTGCGCAAGGCCCTGCAGGAAACCATGGACGCCAACGTCCAGGTGTTCCGCGATGAGACGTCCCTGAAGAGCGCGCTGGAGGTCATCGAGAGCCTGCGCGATCGCTACAAGAACGTGTCCATCCAGGACAAGGGCAAGCGCTTCAACCTCGACCTGCTCGAAGCCGTGGAACTGGGCTTCCTGCTGGATCTGGCGGAGGTCATGACCACCGCAGCGCTGCACCGCAAGGAATCACGTGGTGGTCACTACCGCGAGGACTTCCCGAACCGCGACGATGAGAACTTCATGGTCCACTCGATGTCCTACCGCGACCACAACGCTACTACCGAGGGCATCGCCGGCATCCGCATGGAAACCAAGCCGGTTGTCTTCACCCGTTACCAGCCAATGGAGCGTAAGTACTAATGAGCACCGAACTGCCAGAACCACCATCAAAGATTGAGTTGAAGGCCGGTGTTGGTGGCGGCGGAGAGATCCCTACCTTCAACATCACCCTGCGCGTTCGCCGCTACCTGCCGGAGACCACAGCAGAGGCCTACTGGGAAGACTTCAAGCTGACCATGTACGGCACCGACCGAGTGCTGGACGCCCTGCACAAGGTCAAGTGGGACCACGACGGTTCGCTGTCGTTCCGCCGCTCCTGCGCCCACGGCATTTGCGGTTCGGATGCCATGCGCATCAACGGCCGCAACCGCCTGGCCTGCAAGACCCTGCTGAAGGACCTGGACACCTCCAAGCCGATCACCGTTGAGGCAATCAAGGGTCTTCCGCTGGAGAAGGACCTGATCGTGGACATGGAACCGTTCTTCCAGTCCTACCGGGAGATCATGCCATTCCTGATCTCCAAGGGCCACGAGCCGACCAAGGAACGCTACCAGTCGGTCGAGGACCGCGAGCGCTTTGATGACACCACCAAGTGCATCCTCTGCGCCGCCTGTACCTCTTCCTGCCCGGTGTTCTGGACCGACGGCCAGTACTTCGGCCCGGCAGCAATCGTCAACGCGCACCGCTTCATCTTCGACTCGCGCGATGATGCAGGCGACATGCGCCTGGAGATCCTGAACGACAAGGAAGGCGTGTGGCGCTGCCGCACCACCTTCAACTGCACCGAAGCATGCCCCCGAGGCATCCAGGTGACCAAGGCCATCGCCGAGGTCAAGCAGGCAATCCTCTCGCGCACCGTCTAAGTACGCGAACTAAAGGGCCCGAACCCATGCGGTTCGGGCCCTTTTGCATGCCTTCAATGGCCGCGGGGCGCTGCCCGGCGCCACCCGCCGCGGCACCGGCGGTTAACTGGAAAGGTGCCTGCGACGCATGTCGCAGGCACCTATCGGCGGGCCGGGACCCGGCTAGATCCCTCCCAGTCCCTTGCCCAGCAGTTGTCCGCCCAGAACCACGAACAGCACCACCATGATGGCCGTGTTATTCGCGGTCAGCCATTCCCGGATCTGGTCCAGGACCTGCGTTGCCTTCTGCGGTGCGACCAGGAAGATCAGCACGGGCAGCAGGACGGTCAGCGCTGCGATCAGGGTAAATACCCCCAGCGCGGCCGCTGTCGCGGCGCCGCTCGCCTCCTGCTGGCCGATGGCCAACCCCGCGGCCGCCGCAACCAACAGGTTTTTCGGGTTCACCGCAGCCAAGAGGAATCCAAGTCCCAGCCCAATGCCGGGTTTCATAGAGTCGATGCCTTGCATCCATTTCGGAAGCTCCGGCTCGTCACCCTTTTTCGGACGAGAACGCCACTGCTTGATGGCCAGGAGCAGCAGCAGTGCACCAAGGATGATCTGGATGATCGCCACGGCCGGCTTGGGGTCCGTGGATTCGCCAGCCTCCGGCAGCACCCCTGCCAAGGCGGTGAACACGCTGGCCGCCGCTACGATGCCCAGGATCCATCCCGCCAGATAGCTGCCCCCCAGCGCCCGAGGACGCGGAGACATGAGCATCAAGATGACCGCGATGATCGGCACCGGGCTGATGGCAATGGTCAGGGCGTAGGGCAGGAGCTCTCCAAGTAGTTCCAGCACTTAGCGCTCTAGCACTTCAGATCGGTATTGGCGCTGGTCTGCGCAGACTTGAGCGCGGCCAGTTCATCGCTGATCGCGGCTTTGGCTTCCGGGACGCTCAGATCCTTGTCCAAGTCCTCGATCTTCTTATTCAGCTGTTCCCAGGAGTCGGCCAGGGCCTGCTTGCGGTCTGCGGAGACCTTGTCGAGGTTGCCTTCGAGCTCCTTGTACGTGGTGGCGACCTTTTCACGGGCCTCGCGGATTTCACCGACGCTCGACGATCCATCCACCGTGGCCTGCACGCCGGCGACAGCGGCGACGAAATCGTTGTAGGCCGTGCAGGCACCGGCTTCGTTCTCTGCGGGGGACGAGCTGCAGGCGGTGGCTGACAGCGCCAGAGAAGCTCCAAAGGCCAGGGCTAGTGCCGACTTGATGTGCTTGTTCATGATGATTCCTAGGGTGTTCGGAGTGATGTTGATGGTCAATGCGAAATGCTGGGGAACGTCCAGCTGTGGTCGAGGATTTCTGGATGCGGCCGGTAGAGCCGCACCAGGTAGTTCCAACCCTCCATGATGGGCAGGTGGTTCGGGACACCGGGTTCTCCGCCAAAGTTGACAGTGAAGCTGCCGTCCTCGTTCCGTTCACCGGTCACGGAGTTGACCGAGTAGGCCCCGAGGGGGTTCGGTTCGAAGTATCCCTGCGCGTTGTACAGGGAAATGGACCAGAATCCATCCACCGGGACCTCCCCAACGGTGAGCTGGAAGTGCTCGGCTGGCAGGCCCGGGTCAACGTTCATGTAGGTGGCTTCGGTTTCAGGCAGGCCGCCCCAGCCCAGCGCCGTGCCGATCAGGTGAAGTTCCGGCTCGACATCCTGCTTGCGTCCGAAGCAGCCGTCCAGGCTTGGAAGCTCGCGGCCCCGCTCCAGCAAGGACTGGCGGGTAGCTGCCAGCGATGCCGGGTCGTAGCCGGGCAGCTCGAAGTCGCGCTGCGATACCGATGAGATCCCCAGCTGGCGCTGCAGGTCGTTGACGATTTCGACGTCTGCGCTGTCGTCGGAGTCGACCAGGATCCGCGCGGTGACCATTACGAACTCGGTATCGAAATCGTCCATGGTCAGCTTGTGCTCGCCCGGTGCATGGAAGATCCGGTTGATGTAGTGGTCCTGGTTGACGATCATGACCGAGATATACCGTTCGCCGACCTCAGGAATGCTGAGTAGTGCACCCTCGGAAATGTCGACGATGGCAGCGCTGTAGAGCGTGTCGCGGTTCATCCGGACGATCGGCTGATTCTCGACCGGGGTCGGGGTGAACCCATGGCTCCACCGCCCGGTGCCTCCCGCCTGCGCGATGATGTTGGCGAACATGGTGTTGGATTCGGCACGAGTAAAATTCTCGAAATCCACGATTTGTCGGCTCACCGAAAAACCTTTCGTAGGCAGGCTGGTTCCTATTCCAATCTATGAACTCCGCGCTTCGTGCACATCATCAAATGTTGGTGATTTTGCCCGATCAGCCTGAAATATTCCCTGTGGGCCAGCCCCTGAAGCCGAACTCCGTGAGATTCTCGTTAAACGAGGGGCGGGCTCCACCACGCACCTTCCTGTAAAAACCGAAGGAGACATCTCACGTGCAGGCACTGAAAATTGGAACACGGGTAGGCCAGTCCACCGGACAGGTAGAACTGAATGCCTCGAAGTTCAATCGGCACACCTTCTGGTGTGGACAGAGCGGTTCGGGAAAAACCTACGCGCTGGGCGTGGTTCTGGAACAGCTGATCCTGCACACACAGCTGCCGATGCTGATCATGGATCCGAATGCCGACTTCGCCAAGCTCGGCAGCACCCGTCCGGAGGCCGATCCGGACGAAGCGCAGGGAATCCGCAATGCCTCGATGCACGTCCTAAATACGACAACGCCGGGCGGTGAGCGGCTGAACATCCGCTTCACCGACATGTCGGCGGCGGCAAAGGCCGCCGTGCTCCGCTTGGACCCGGTGCTGGACGCCGAGGAATACAATGCCCTGCTGCACTTGGAAGGCGAAGCCCGCAGTTTCGACGATGCAGAATTCATCGCGAATCTTCTCGCTTCCGGCGACAGTGGACAGGTCAGATTGGCCTACCGGATCGAGAACCTCCAGGTGCTCGGCTGGGATCTGTGGTCGCGCGGCGGAACCTCTGCATGCGACATCGTCGATGCCCGGCCACGGGTGACCGTCATGGATTTGGGCGGCTTCGCCCATCCTGAGGAGCCGAAGGTCGCGGCATTGGGTGTGCTTGAACACCTGTGGGCCACACGCCAAAGCCGCAAGCCGATCTTGATCGTGATCGATGAAGCACACAACCTGTGTTCCCCTAATCCGGTCACCCCAGTGGAGAAGGCCCTGACCGAACAGCTCATCCAGATCGCGGCCGAAGGTCGAAAATTCGGCCTCTGGCTGTTCCTTTCAACGCAGCGGCCAACCAAAATCCATCCCAACGTCCTTTCCCAGTGCGACAACTTGGGATTGATGCGCGTCAATTCGCCGCGTGACCTGAAGGAGGTCGAAGAAGTTTTCGGCTTCGTACCCACCGAGCTGCTGGAACAGGCCAAGGACTTCGCACAAGGCCAGGGGCTGTTTGCCGGCGGGTTCGTTGCCGAGCCCACGCTGAACCAGATGCGCGACCGGATCACGGTGGAAGGCGGAGGCGACGTCAAGGTGCCGTTGGTCTAGAGCCCGGTTCACACGGACAGCTTGATCGCGTCCCGCCTGCTGTTGACGCCAAGCTTTCGATAGATCGAACGCTGGTGTGTGCGGACCGTGTTCACCGAGACGAACAGCGTCGCGGCGATTTCTTCGGCTGTCATGGTGGTGCAGAGATAGCCGAAGATTTCCTTTTCGCGGGACGACAGTTGCGCACAGATGAGTGCCGTCCGGGAAATGCCCATTTGCTGGCCGATGCGCGGTGCCAGGAAGCCTTCATGCTTGGTGCCCCAGGCCGCGTGCTCGGTCAGCAACCTGCGAAGGACGTCGTCGGTGGGGGTGAAGGGAAGCGCGATCCCGGCGGGGGCCGCGATATCCAGCGCACGTTCAAGTTGCTCGTGGGCGGCGGGCCGTTCGCCCCGCTCGCGCGCCACGGCAGCCGAAACGACCAGTGCGTAGGCCGCGATATATGAGGCCATCTCCTGCGGCTTCAGTTGGGACAACCAGGCCGATGCCTCTTCAAGCTTCCCGGCCCGCCGATAGATGTCTGCCGCGCAGACCCTCATCACCGGGATGTTCGGCTCATATTTGTACGGTGCAAGCAACGCCAGCGCGGCGTCGACGTCATTGGCCGCGAACTTCAGCGCCGCCTGGCCCAGGGTCTTGTAGGATCCCCATGGCACGCCGTGCTGGTCGTTGCTGCTGACCCGTTCCATCTGCTCAGCGGCCTGCTGAATCCGTGCCGAGTTCCCCGTCGCTGCGACCAGCAACGCGTTGAAGACGCACCCGAGCGCCAGATAGGACGATCCGTGGCCACCGAGGCGGAATAATTCGGCCAGGTGTGCCGAGCATTCGTCGGTGCGGCCCTGCCAGAAGTCGAGATACACCAGGGTGAACGCGGTGATGCCTCCGTCGTAGAATTTCCAGCCGACATTGTGGGCTCCCAGGTCGCTGCCTCCATCACCGGTTGCCAGCTCCGGGGTCAGCTGCCGTGCGGACACGAAGTCTCCTCCGAAGCTCAAGGCGAACGCGAGATTGGACTGGCTGAGCCGTTTGAGGGCTGGCAGGTTCAGGGCTTCTGCATCGTTCATCGAGGACCGCAGGAAGCGTACGGCATCAGCCGTATTCCTTCGCAGCCGCAGTTCGCTCCACCCGACGCAGAACAGCTGGTAGGCGCGAGCCTGCGGCGAAATGTCGCTGTTCGGCAGGAACTCCCGGGCGCAATCAACTGCCTGCCCGAGTTCTTCCGAGCTGCGGGCCAGGAACAAGCCGCAAAAGGCCATCGCTTGCTCCTGCGGGCCCTGTTTCGGCGTCATCGCCTGCATCGAAGCGGCGGTTCGCTGCAGAACCGCTGCGCCGGTGCCGTCCCCCATCGCGTCCAATGCGCAGGCGCGGATCATCAGCAAGTCGGCGCCGAGCGGCTCCAGCTGTTCAAGTTGCAGGCATGCGGCATTCAGCAGCCTGGCCCCTGATTCGCAAAGTATCCTCAAGAAATACGTTCGGATGATGTCCCGGCATGTTCGGCTGTCCCGGGCATCCAACGCGTGGTGGATTGCGTCCAACGGGTATTCGTGGCGCAATGCGCACGCAGCAGACTTGTTCAGTTCCCGGGATCTGGCGGGGTCGAGCCGTTTGAGCAAAATCTGGCACAGCTTGGCGAAGGGCTCGTACCATCGGTACATAGTTTCCGCATTGGGGTCCAGATACCGTTCGAGGAACAGTCCCCGTGCAACACACTCCTCCAGCAAGGCGGTCGACTCGGGCATTCCGCTGAGCCGTTGCGCAAGAACCGCATCAATACGGAGGCACGACGTTGTGGCGAGCACGAACTGCTGCAGGGTCTCCGGGAGCTGCCGCAGGACTGCCTCCTGGACGTACTGCACGAGTTCGTCGCTGGAATTCTCCACGGCGGGATAGGCTGAAATGAGGTCCAGCGTATTCGCGGATTGCTCCGGTGCGAGCATGGACAGGTGGACTGCAATGGGCCACCCTGAGCATTCGGAAATCACCTCGGCGGCCTGCTCCGGGGCCAGTCCGTAGTGTTCTTGCACTTCTTCCCCGGTAAAGGACAACTCCTCGGGGCCGATGAGCACGGCGTTGCCGTTGCGCAGTTCTGCCGCGAAATGCTTGGCGAAGTTGTCGGTGCCGGATAGCACAAGTCTCAGGTTGAATCCCGAGTGCATGGACAGGATTCCTGCCATCCGGCGCAAGCTCTGGGCATCGACCAGGTGCGCGTCGTCGATCACGATTACCACGGGTTCGGAGAGCTGGGCGCCGGCCAGGCATAGTTGATGCAGGAAATCGTCGGCGCTCAATGAGCCCGGTGCCAGGTGCCCCAGCAATTCTTGGTCCGCCGGACGCAGCTGTCCCTGCAGCCGCTGCAGCGCTCCGAGTATCCCGCCCAGGAACCGCCGCTCATCAATCGAAGACATCCATGTCAGGCTGAGCCAGCCCAGGGGCGAAGTTCGATGCGCTGCCCAAGTGGACAACGCGCTCGATTTGCCGAATCCGGACGGAGCACTGACAAGCGTCACCGCATTGCGGTGTATGCAGGCTTCGAGGAGGCCATGCAGTCGTGTCCTTGCCATGATCGCACCGGCCGGTTTGGGCGCAGTGGTCAGGAACCATGGCGGCGTAGCCCATTCAAGGGACGGCGATTGCTCCATAAAAGGAATCGTATACGGAAGGAGTGCTTCCGGCATCTTTTATACTCGAGATGTACATATATTGCGCTTATCTGGCGCAGCGGAATCCGATATGCGAAGTCGCAGTGTCTTCATACTGCGGCGACCGGGCGGCAGGCCGGTAGCGCAGGCAGTATTCGGGGGCGCAGAGGTGCGATCCCCCTTTCAAGACACGCTGGACGATAGCCCGAGGAGCAGCGCTCTCCCGCGCTGGTACTGCTTTCGGGGCGCATCGGCAGGCCGCACCGTCGTCTCCAGGCCCTGCACCGCACGGTTCGCCCTCAGCGGCGACGGCGTGGGAGGAGGTGTAGGGGTCGCTGGTCCATTCCCAGACATTCCCGATGACATCATTGAGCCCGAAGGCATTGGCCGGAAAAACCCCAACCGGGGAGGTGCCGACCCACCCGTTGCAGCCCTTGTTCAAATAGGGGAATCGACCGCGCCAGGTGTTGGCCATGAGCCGACCGTCCAGATCCTGCTCCGGCCCCCAGGCGTAGGGGTCGGGAGTACGACCCGCTCCGGCCGCGTATTCCAGCTCCGCCTCGCTGGGAAGCCGCGCACCGATCCAATCTGCATAGGCAACGGCATCGTCATAGGCCACCTGCACCACCGGATGCGACTCGCGGCCGGCAAGGCCGCTTCCCTCCCCCAACGGATGGCGCCACTGCGCCCCCCTGGTCCAGCGCCACCATGCCGTCCAGTCCCGCAGGTCGACCGGTCCGGAAGTTTCAGTGAACACCAACGAACCTGGCAGGCGCTGCAATGGATCCAGATGCGGAAATTGGGATTCGCTGAGACCGCGCTCTGCGACCGTCACATATCCCGTGGCCCGAACGAAATGGGCAAATTGCGCGTTGGTTACCGGATCCCGTGTCAGCTGAAACGAGTCGACCCGGCATTCATGCACGGGAGCCTCTTCAGGGTAGAAGTCATAGGAACCCATGGAAAAACGTCCGGCGGGGATCTGTACCCAGGTCGGTTTTTCATCGACGGTGAGCGTAAGCCGCGACCCCAAGCGGCCGGCAAACGGGGTGGACCCGCTGTTCTCGAACATGGTCTAATCCTGCCCATCAACTGCCCCTGCGTAATCATCAACTGCTGATGATTTGAGCCCATGCACCTTCCACGAAGGCCGAACATCCACGACCATGGAATCAAGGGCCCGGGCGTTAACAGTTCCCATGGCCGAAACTGCTAGCTGCAAGGAGTTCGGCGGGCCATGCGGACCAAGAGCTTGGAGCGGGCGCACCAGCACGGTGCGGGCCCCTGGAGCCGTGGTGTTTAAGCTCATCTGGGACCTATTGCCCATCATGTTTGGACTCATCGCGAGCCCCCTGGCCGTCTTGGCGTTGCTGGCTGTGCTGTTTTCCCGCCGGCCGCGCCTCAATGGGCTCATGTACCTGCTTGGTTGGAGCGCGGCGGTCATCGCGGTCACGGTGGTTTCCTATCTGGTATTCAATGGGCTCGCACCGAATTCCGAGGCCCATTCGTGGCGTTGGGTCGCAATCACGCGGCTCGTGCTGGGCACCGTGATGTTCATCGGCGCCTGGTACACCTACAGCCGCTCCCCCAGAAAGCTTACCCACATGTTTGCCGCGGCGACGCCGCAGGATGTGCTTGATTCGATTCCCCAGCTGCCGCCGTGGTACCAGCAGATCGACAAATTCAACCCAGCACGGTCCGTGCAGCTGGGCGCCGGCATCTTCCTTTTCAACCCGATCAATGTTTCCTGCGCCATTGCCGCACCACTGGAAATCGAGCTGGCCCACGTTCCGGCGGGGCCCTCGGCAATAGTCCTGGCCTGGTTCCTGGTCCTGTGCATTGTCCCCATGGCGCTGCCTGTGTTCTGGCATTTCAAAGACCGGAACCGCGCTGAACCGGGGCTGCTGAAACTGCGTGCATGGATCGTCGTGCACAACGGCACGCTCGGCGCGGTCTTCCTGGCGATGACCGCCTTCGGGCAGTACCGCAACGCAATCGAGCTGTTGGCATGAAACGGGACAGCAACCCAGCCCCAGGCAGCTTGCGCAACTACCTCAGGCGCTTCGGCAACCGAACCACCGTCAGGCATGACGTGAAGGCCGGTCTGGCACTTGGCATGCATAGTGTTCCGGACGGGCTGGCCGCCGGTCTCCTGGCAGGAGTGAATCCGGTCCATGGACTTTACGGTTATTTGCTGGGCACTGCCGGAGGCGCCCTCGCCACTGGATCGGTCTTCATGTCGGTTCAAGTCACAGGCGCAATGGCGGTGGTGGTCTCGGATGTCCCCCAAGCGCACGACCCGGAGCAATCCTCAGCGGTGCTGGCGACCTTGGCCCTGCTCTCGGGACTGGTCATGCTGGGACTGGGACTGGCCCGGTTGGGATCACTGGTTAGATACATACCCACCGCGGTACTCATCGGCTTTATCAACGCGGTCGCGCTAAACATCATGCTCGGGCAGCTGGACAACTTCACCGGCTACGACAGCCAGGGCGACAACAGATTAAGCCGGGCGCTGGACACCGTGCTGCACGTGGTGCAGCTCAGCTGGTCGGCATGCTTGGTCGGAGGGATCACAATCCTGCTGGTGCTGTGGCTAGAACGCACTGCCTTGGGAGCAATGTCCATGGTTGTCACGGTGATCATCGGGTCCGCCTTGGCCGCAGCGCTGGCGCTGTTGCCCTTTGCTGAACCCGTGCTGCAGCTGAATTCGCTGGCGACAGTTCCGAACACCCTGCCCGGCCTGAGCCTGCCGGATATCTCACTCGTCCCGGAACTGGTCCTGCCCGCCCTGTCACTGGCGCTGGTCGGACTGGTCCAGGGAGCGGGAATCAGCGGAAGCATCGCCAATCCTGACGGGCGCTTTCCCGACCCCTCTGCGGATTTCCGGGGACAAGGAGTCGCCAACCTGGCCGCAAGCATGTTCCAGGGAATGCCGGTCGGCGGTTCCATGTCCGCCACCTCGCTCGTGCGGGCCGCGGGTTCGAAGTCGGCTCTGGCCAACCTCGTCGCGGCGGCGGTCATCGCCGTGACGATCCTGGCGCTCGGACCAGTCATCGGGCTGGTCGCCATGCCGGCCCTTGCGGGATTGCTCATGCTGGTGGGATTCCGGACCCTGAAGATCCACGACATGCTCATGGTGTGGCGCACGGGGCCCATCCAGGCAGCGGTGATCGCCGTGACGTTTGTGCTGACCCTGCTCATCCCGCTGCAGTACTCGGTACTTACCGGCGTGGGCTTGGCCATCATCCTGCATATTTCCCGGCAGGCCAACCGGACCGTCGTGAAACGCTGGATCTTCGATAGCGGCACGGTTCTTCCTCGTGAAGCTGCGCCTCCGGCCACTTTGGCGGCCGGGGATCTGGTCGTCCTGGTTCCCTATGGAAGTTTGTTCTTTGCCGCGGCGCCCGTCTTCGAGAAGCAGCTTCCGGAGATTCCCACCCGTTGCGAACGCGCAGTGGTCGTGATTCGACTGCGCGGCAAGGAAGACCTCGGCAGTACATTCATCCGGACCTTGGAGTCCTACGCGAGAAAACTCTCCGAGGCCGGCGGAACCCTGCTCTTGTCCGGACTCAGCCAACGGGCCTTCGAGCAGTTCGTCACGACCGGGGCCATCAGCGCCTTGGGCCGGGAGCACATTTTCTTGGCCCGGGAACACGTCGGAGAATCCCTGAGCGAAGCCATTGCTTTTGCCGAAGTCTGGCAACGATCATGAAAGTGAAGCGGTGATGGTTGTGTTAACTTCCTCGATAATTACTGTACCGACCAAGGAGTAGTTCTGATGATTATTTTTCTGATCCGCGCGGCAATC
Source organism: Glutamicibacter protophormiae (assembly GCF_014647495.1). Taxonomy (GTDB): domain Bacteria; phylum Actinomycetota; class Actinomycetes; order Actinomycetales; family Micrococcaceae; genus Glutamicibacter; species Glutamicibacter protophormiae. Next base: position 28,226 of record NZ_BMPH01000003.1, on the reverse strand, counting down.
TATGTGGCCACTTCGGCACTGGGACTGCTGGTAGGCATGTGGCTGCTCGATGATTTCCATCTGGCACCGCAAGGATTCCTGGTGGCGGTACTTGTTTTCGCTTTCGCCCAATCGCTGCTCGGTCCATTCATCTTCCGCATGACCAATCGCTATGTTCCCGCGGCCATCGGCGGTTTCGGCTTGATTTCCACCCTGGCTGCGCTCTTTGTCGCAAGCTTGTTCCCCGATGGATTGACCATCAATGGATTCACCACCTGGATTCTTGCTGCGTTGATTGTCTGGGCGACCACGACGCTGGGCAGCTGGCTGCTGCCGCTCATTTTCTTGAAAAAGCGAATTGCCCAACGCGATGCAGCGAGAGGACAAAAATAGCTTCAAGGCCAGCCGCCGCCCACTCATCACCAATTGGTGAATTTTCGGCGACGTTGCAAAAGTTCATTGCCTTCCCTTGAAAGGAAGGTCATTCTGGAATAGGGAAAGTTTATTGCTGAAATTTCGATCATCGAATTTTCAGGTCAAGCAGGTATCTACCTTCTAAGGACTAAGTCATGGATTTCTGGAATTCACTCTGGAACATCATCTGGGTAATTGTTTCAGCCTTTGTTTTCGTCGCGTATCTGATCGCGCTGTTCTCGATCGTTAGCGACCTCTTCCGCGACCGCGAGCTGAACGGCTGGTGGAAGGCGCTGTGGCTCGTGCTGTTGATCTTCGTCCCGTTCATCACTTCATTGGTCTACCTCATCGCCCGTGGCCAGGGCATGGCTGAGCGAACCCACAAGGCCGCGGTAGGCAATGCCAACGCCGTTGAGGACTACATCCGCACCGTTGCACAGGTCAGCCCCAGCGACGAGATCGTCAAGGCCAAGGCCCTGTTCGATGCCGGCACCATCAACGCCGACGAATTCGAAATCCTGCGGGCCCAGGCACTGAGCCAAGCCGGAAAGGCCGCTCAGACGGCCTAACCGCAAACGCAGCCGCACAGCAGGCGCAAACAGGAAAACGCCAGCCCAAAGGGCTGGCGTTTTCCTATTGCGGCTGGGTTATCAGCCCAGCGTGATTTCCTCGCTCAGGCTCCACTGGCCACGTCGGGTGTCGAAGAGCTGGATCGATTCCACGGCGAAAGACAGGTCGATCCTGTGCAGCGCGGCCTGCGCGGCATCCAGCCTCTCCGCAGGTACATTCTGCGCGATGGTCAGGTGCGGATGGTAGGCGAAGCCCGACTCGTGGCGCAGCGCGTCGGATAGCAGCGCGCGGTGCAGCGTCCAGCATTCCTCCGCCCCGGCCAGCAGCGGCAGGTAGACCACCTCGCTGGCCGGACGGAAGGTGCGCGCCGGGCCCAGCTGCACGGTGAAGCTCGCGGCTGAACTGGCCACCTGGCGCACCTGCGCGACGGCCTTCTCCCAGGTGTTCAGGTAGGACCCGGACACCAACGTAATGTGCGGAGCGATCGCCTCGGTGTCCGCTCCCCCAAACTCCCGGCGCCAGGCGCGCAGGGTTTCCCGCTGCGGCTGCGGCACCGGGATCACCACGCCCAGCGTGAATCGGGGTTCAAGGTTATCCATCTCAGACGCCCAGCGGCGGCAGGAAGCCGACCTTCTCGTAGACATCGGCCACGGTCTTGGACGCAACGCTGCGGGCCTTTTCGGCGCCGACCAGCAGCAGGCGGTCCAGCTCGGCCGGATCGTCCAGCAGTTCCAGGGTACGGGTGCGGATCGGGGTCAGGCGCTCCACCACCGCGTCGGCCACGGCCACCTTCAGGTGCCCGTACATCTTGCCCTCGAATTCGGCGACCAGTTCCGGCACGTGGCGGTCGGTCACGGCCGCCAGGATATCCAGCAGGTTGGAGACGCCTGGTTTCTCCTGCTTGTCGTAGGCAATGACGGTCCCGGTGTCGGTGACGGCGGACTTGATGCGCTTGGCGATCAGCTTCGGCTCGTCGAGCACGTTGATCAGGCCTGCCGGCGACTCCGCGGACTTGGACATCTTGGACGTCGGGTTCTGCAGGTCGTAGATGCGCGCGCCCTCGGTGGGGATCTGCGCCTCCGGCACCACGAACGTCTCGCCGAAGCGGTGGTTGAAGCGCTGAGCCAAGGTGCGCGTCAGCTCCACATGCTGGCGCTGGTCATCTCCCACCGGCACACCCTGCGGCTGGTAGAGCAGGATGTCGGCGGCCATCAGCACCGGGTAGGTGAACAGACCGACGTTGGCTGCGTCGACGCCTCCCTTGGCGGACTTGTCCTTGAACTGGGTCATGCGGCTGGCTTCGCCGAAGCCGGTCAGGCAGTTGAGCACCCAGGCCAGCTGGGCGTGCTCCGGCACCTGGGACTGCACGAACAGGGTGGAGCGGTCCACGTCGATGCCGCCGGCAATGAACTGCGCGGCGGTCTTGCGGGTCCGGGCCTTCAGGTCCGCGGGGTCGTACTTCGCGGTGATGGCGTGCATGTCCGGGATGAAGAAGAATGCGTCGTAGTCATCCTGGGTCTTGACCCAGTTGACCAGTGCACCAAGGTAGTTGCCGAGGTGCAGGGAGTCGCCCGAAGGCTGCATGCCCGAGAGAACGCGGGGCTTAGTCATGAAAAATCCTTAAAACTGGTAGTCGACGACCAGCGGTGCGTGGTCGGAGAAGCGCAGGTCGTAGCCTGAAGCGCGGTCAACATGGGACTTGATGGCCTTGTCCGCCAGCGACGGGGTGGCCATGTGGTAGTCGATGCGCCAACCGGCGTCGTTGTCGAAGGCCTGCCCGCGGTAGGACCACCAGGTGTAGGGGCCTTGCGCGTCGCCGGCCAGCTCCCGGGCCACGTCCTTGTACCCCACCGAAGAGAAGAAGCCGTCGAAGTAGGCGATCTCCTCATCCATCACGCCGGCGCGCTTGTTGTGGTTCGGCTTCCAGTTCTTGATGTCCTTCTCGGTGTGCACGACGTTCAAGTCGCCCACCACCAGCACATGGTCCTTTTCCGCCGCCAGTGCCGGCAGGTGCTCGGTCATGCGCTGCAGGAAACGGTACTTGTCATCCTGCTTCTGGGTGCCCAGCTCGCCCGAGTGCACGTAGCAGGAGACCACGGTGAAGGTTTCCCCGTTGACCTCGAAGTCCGCTTCCACCCAGCGTCCGGATTCGGCGAAGTACTCGTCGCCGATGTTCTCTCGCACGGCCACCGGCTCGGTGCGGGAGAGCACTGCCACGCCGGCACGCCCCTTGTCCTTGGCCTCGGCATGCAGGATGTGCCAACCCTCGCCGATCAGTTCGCGCAGCACCTTGTCCGGTGCGCGCACTTCCTGCAGGCACAGGATGTCGACGTCTCGGGCGGCGACCCAATCTGCCATGTTCTTGCGGTAGGCGGCGCGAATGCCGTTGACATTGACCGAAGCCACGCGCAGGGCGCCGGCGTTCTTGCTCAGAATTTCCACGCTGGTTGGTATCACCCTTCCAGCTTACAAAATTCGCGTGCTGATTACGCGTTGATCGGCTCGCGCCCCGGAAGGAAACACGGATCGGAAGTTCAGTTCCGGCTCCCGCTGCTTCGAGCTTCGGCCGCCAGATCAGTGCGACAGTTCCTCGTCATCGATCGCACGCTGCCTCGCCGCCGGGCCATCCCACTGCGGGCATCTCCAGTTCCGTGCGGCAACGGGGCACCCCCTTCTGCCGCGGACCGCCCCGATGCCCGGCGGCTACCGGGCTTACCTGCCTGCACCAGGCGTGAAATCGCCGGTCGAGTCGCTCGGCGGCAACCCCGTGAGCAGTTGCTCGAACGCCCGCACTTCGTGGGGAACCACCGCGCTTGGCAGCTCCTCCAGCTCGAACCACCGCAGATCTGCGGACTTGTCCTGCTCCATCAGCAGCGGCTGGCCGTCCCAGGCGGTGCATTGGAAGAAGAAGTCGACGCGGTTCGGCGCGCGGTGCAGCACGGTCAGCGGCATCAGGTCTGCCGGATCGACCGTGACCCCCAGTTCTTCAAGGGCCTCGCGGCAGGCCGCGTGGAACACTGATTCCCCGGCCTCGACGTGCCCGGCGGCCCCGGAAGACCAATAGCCGTCCATGAAGCCGGTGCCGCATCGCCGCTGCAGCAGGATTTGGTTCTCGCGCCGGAAAATGACATAGGCGACGGCAATCAGTTCCATGACGTCCTTAAAAACATCGAGGCGGCCGAAGCCGCCTCGAGAAGTATGCATTTAGCCGATGATTTCGCCGTCCAACGGCTTGGCCGGTTTGATCATGTCCCGGGCATTGCCCGCGGTCATCTGGATGGTGTCCAGTGCACGGTCGATCATTTCCTCGGACTCCGGGGTCTTCAGCTCCCGCTGCTCGGAGATCACCCGTGCCTGCACCTGGACGATCTTGAAGGAGTGGTCAAGCTTCATGTCGCGCTGGCTGGTGGCTTCGTCGACGACGACGGCACCGGCCTGGGCGCGCGGGGTGGCCGCGACGGTGGCTTCGCGCAGCGACTCGTTGATCTTCTGCGCTCCGCGCTTGAGTCCGAACATCATGAACCCGGCGAGCAGCAGCCAGCCGGCGGAGATGACGACGACAAACCAGCCGACGATCTCGTTTGAGTTGGCGGCGAAAATGACCGCCACCAGAAGGACGATGACCATGACAGACATGGCCAGGGTCGATGCGTTGAGGGTGATTTTCCGACCCTGCTTCGCGCTGCTGCCTAGAGGTTCCATGCCTTCAATTCTCGCATCATCCCGCGGTGCAGGCCAATTGCGTTCCTGTCCTTTCGCCCACAGCGTTTCTATCCCAGCACGCTGCCGACCAGCTCGCGCAGCTGCACCCCGTCCAGGCTGAGCCTGATCAGGAAGTAGCCTGCGATGCCAGCCACCCAGCCCAGCGTCTCCTGCGCATAGCGGCCCAGCTTCCGGCCGGCCGCCTGCAGCCACTGCTCAATCCGGTCCCCCGCCGCCCTGCGCACGCCCACTAGCATCAGGGCCGGTGCGATCATCACCAGGCAGTACCCGGCCAGCACCAGCGCCTGCACCCCGGCACTCCATCCGGTGCCCTGCAGCACGCCCATGGCTCCCAGGTAGGGAAGCATGGTGGGCAGTTCCAGCAAACCGGCCAGCAAGGCCAGCACCACGACCCCGGTGCGGGTATCCAGCGCGGTGCCCAGCCGCCGGCGCAGCGCCCCGGATACCTGCGGCTCTTCGGCACCGGAGTCCTGCCGTCCCCCGGCCTCGGCCCGAACGCCGCCGGCGGTTCCGGCCTTGCGGGTGGCGGCGAGCTTCTGCTCATCGGTGCGGTAGGCCAGCGCCCAGATGATCATTCCCGCTCCCGCGGCCAGGCCGAGCAGCCGGACCACCGGAGCGTCCATGGGGATCCGGGCCGCGGCCAGCTGGACTCCGGATCGCAGCAGCAAACCGATCACCCAGTAGAACCCCGCCAGCAGGCAAAGGTAGAGCAGCACCCGGGGAATTGACCGGCGGTAGTCCCGGCGCAGCAGCAGCCAGACGGGAATGACCAGGGTGCCGATGCTGGTGGCGTCGATCAGCGCGAGCACCACCAGCGAGGCCGGTGCGGCGTGTGTGAAGATGTCCATGCTTCCAGCCTGTCGCGGGTACCGGCGCCGCGGTATCCGGCAATGGCCCCGCAGGATCTCCCCCTTAAGGCGGATGCCGCCCCGCCCGGCGGATGGTGCATGCTGGAGGCATGACGACGTTGCTCCGGCGTCTCGGCAGCGGCCAGGAAGAGCCTGAAACCGCCGGGATGTATCTGTTCCTTGCCGCGGTGCTGCACGCCTTCGGCGTGGTGAACCCGCCGCTGGTCGAGCTGCCGGGCTGGCTCTGGCTCCCGGTGCTGCTGCTGGGCCTGGGCGCCGTCCTGCTGCGTCGGCGCTGGCTGCTGCCCGCGGTGCTGGCCATGGCCTCGGCCGGGCTGGGACTGCTGGCGCTGGGCAGCGTTGCCGGGTATTTCATGGCGTTCGAGGCGGTCTTCAGCGTCTTCCTGCTCGGCGGGACGCGGCTGCGCCGGATGTCGTTCGCCGTCATGTGCCTGGTTTCGCTGGTGGCGGCCGTGCTCGCCTGGGAGACCACGCAGGCCGAACAGCAGGTGGTGCTGAGCCTGTTCCTCACCGGGTTCATCTTGTTCACCCCGATGCTGTGGGCCCAGAACGTGCGCACGGCCCAGGAACTGGCGGCCTCGCAGGCCGGGCGTTCGGCGGCGCTGGCCGCCGCCGCCGAGGAGCGGGCCGACCGGCTCACCGCGGAGCACCATGCGGCCCGGGTATCGGAGCGCACCGCGCTGGCCCGGGAAATGCACGACGTGCTCTCCGCCAGGCTCTCCTCCATCGCGCTGCTCTCCGGAGCCGCGCTGGCCGCCGCGCCGGGCAGCGAACCGCTGGCAACCATCCGCCGCGAAAGCGTCACCGGGCTGGAGGAAATGGCGGACATGGTCCGCATGCTGCACGCGGGCACCCCGGCGCTGGCCGCCCGGCTGACCGATGTGCCGCAGCTGGTCGCCGATGCCCCGGAAGAGGTCCAGCTCGACTATTCGGTGGCCCATCCCGAGCGCATCCCGGCCGCCGTGCACACCGCCGCGCACCGCACGGTCCGCGAGCTGCTGGTCAACCATGCCAAGCATGCCCCGGGCAGCACGCTGCGCTTGAGCCTGGAGCAGCGGACGGGCAGCGTGCAGATCATGGCCAGCAATCCGGTCCCGGCGCAGCCCGGGAACGGCTTCGGCACCGGCGTCGGGCTGGCAAGCATCCGCACCCGCGCCCTGGCCGTGGGCGGCAGCTGCGACATCCAGTCCACCCCCGAATTCCAGGTGAAGGTCACGTTGCCGACCGCCCCGCGCCCCGAGGAAGAAGCCCATGAAGATCCTGCTCGTTGACGACCATTCGACAGTGCGCCTGGGCATCCGCCTGGTGCTCCAGGCGGCCGGGGACCTGGAAGTCGTCGGGGAGGCGGCGGACGGCGCCGCCGCCCTGCCCATGGTCCGCGCGCTGGCTCCCGACGTGGTGCTCATGGACCTGCGCATGCCGGTGATGGACGGGATCGCCGCGACCGCGCGGATTTCCGGTCAGGCCAAGGTGATCGTGCTGACCACCTTCGATGACGACGACTACCTCTTCGGCGCACTGCAGGCCGGAGCCCACGGCTTCCTGCTGAAGTCCGCCGAACCGGAGGCGATCATCGAGGCGGTGCGCGCGGCAGGCCGCGGCCAGTCCGTGCTGGATCCACAGGTCACCGCCCGGGTCATGGAAAGGGCGCTGGCCTCGGCGCCGCCAGCGGTGCTGCCCGAAGGGCTCACGGCGAGGGAGCGCGAGGTGCTTGAGGGAATCGGCGAGGGGCTGAGCAACCCGCAGCTGGCGCAGCGTCTGGGCATCGGAGAGAGCACCGTGAAAACGCACGTCTCGGCGGTGCTGTCCAAGCTCGGGGTGGGCACCCGGCTGCAGGCGGCCAGGATCGCCTATGGCGCGGCAGGCTAGCTAGCCTGCGGCAGCCGGCCTGCCGCTACCAGCTCACCAGGCAGAAGGGGTGCTCTTGCGGGTCGAGGTAAACACGGAAGGTCTTGGCGCCTTCCCCGGTACTCCGGGCGCCGAGATTCAGCACCAGTTCCTCGGCCAGGTCCAGGTCCTTGACCCGGACGTCCAGGTGCATCTGCTGCGGATGCACATGGCCCGGCCATTCGGGCGCTACATAGGGGCTGACGGCCTGGAATGCGACGGCCGGGCGATCAGGGGCATCGCCGATGCTCACCCAGTCCGGGTCGTTGTCAATCCGGACCATGCCCAGCAGCTGCTCGTAGAACGCCGCCAGCGAGTCCGGGTCCTCGCAGTCGATCACCAATGCCTGCCATGTGCCAATCATGATGCCTCCTGCGCCCCATTATGCGGTAGCCGCCGGTGCTTGGATAGGGCTACCAGGAATCTGCCATGGCTTCGCGGCAGTGCGCGATCAGCGCCTGCACCCGGGCCGGCACCTTGACCCCGCGCGGGGTGATCGCCACGACCGAACTGGTGGAGGTCAGCGAGCTCGGAAGCTCCGGCACGTGCAATTCGCGGAAGGCCAGGGGCCTGCCCTCCAGGGACATTTCGGCATTGTTCGGGCGGCGCATCATCAGGCCGTAGCCCAGGCCGCGCCCGACCATGGCGGAGACCAGGATCATCTGCGGCACCTCGGCGATGATCTGCGGGTTCAGGTCCTGCGCGGCGAACAGCTGCAGCACGTATTCGGTGGACGGATCCGACTCGTACATCACCAGCGGCTCGTCCACCAGGTCGGCCAGCTCCAGCGGCCGCTGCAGCCCCGCCAGCGGGTGCTCCGGATGCAGCACCACCTGCATCTGGGTATCGTAGATCAGCTGCTTGTCCATATCCGGCGGCAGGCCCAGGTCGTACACGAACGCGACATCCAAATCCGCATGGCGCAGCCCCGGAAGCAGCGACTCATGCGTACCCACTTGGACCGAGAGCTCCACTTGCGGGTGCTCGAATCCCTGCATGGTCGCCGGGATCAGGTGGGGCGACAGCGAGGCGAAACAGCCAAAGCGCACCGGGCCGCGCAGCACGCCCTCCTGCTGCGGAAAAGTGGCGGCCAATTCACCGACTTCAGCAACAATTTTGCGGGCCAGGGACGCGAAATGCACCCCTGAGGCAGTCAGCGAGAACCCGTGCGCCTTGCGCCGCAAGCACAGTGTTTCTCCGGCCAGCTTCTCGATCGCCGTGATCGCCTGAGACAGCGCTGACTCGGAAATACGCAGTTCGTCGGCTGCGGATCCGAGGGTTTTATGGTCGGGCAGTTCAGCCATGATTTCAAGATGCCGCATGGAGTACATAAGCCAGCCTTCAGAAGTTCTACAGACAATTGAAGTTTACCTTACCTATGTGGGGTGTCACACTGAAGTGATTCACCTCTCCAAGGAGCTGCCCCTTCATGAACGCAAACCAACGGCGCGTCGCGTTCGCCACAGTCATCGGTACCACCGTCGAATGGTACGACTTCTTCATCTACGCCACCGCTGCCGGCCTGGTGTTCAGCCAGCTGTTCTTCGAGCCTGCCGGCAAGGAGATCGCGCTGCTGATCTCCTTCGCCTCGGTCGGCTTGTCCTTCCTCTTCCGTCCGCTGGGCGCCTTCCTGGCCGGACACTACGGCGACAAGATCGGCCGCCGCGCCATGCTGGTGCTGACCCTGTCCCTGATGGGTGCGGCCACCACGCTGATCGGCGTGCTGCCAACCTATGAGACCGCAGGACTGTGGGCCCCGATCCTGTTGCTGCTGCTGCGCATCATCCAGGGCATCTCCGCCGGCGGCGAGTGGGGCGGCGCGGTGCTGATGGCCGTCGAGCATGCCGAAGAGGGCAAGCGCGGCCGCGCTGGCTCCTACCCGCAGGTCGGCGTGCCGCTGGGCATGCTGCTGGCCAGCGGCATGATGGCGCTGATGACCGGCGTCATCTCCCCCGGCGAGGCATTTGTCGAATGGGGCTGGCGTGTGCCGTTCCTGGTCTCGATCGTGCTGATCGCCATCGGTTACTTCGTCCGCCGCGCAGTCGACGAGTCCCCGGTCTTCGAGGAGATCGCCGAGCACAAGGCCCAGACCAAGGTGCCGATCGTCGTGCTGTTCAAGAAGCATTGGCCGCTGGTGGTCATTGCCGCGCTGGTCTTCGCCGGCAACAATGCCGCGGGCTACATGACCACCGGCGGGTTCTTCCAGGCCTACACCACCAACCCGGACGGACCGATCGGCCTGGAGCGCACCGATGTGCTCGTCGCCGTGGCCTTCGGCGCAGCCATGTGGCTGATCATGACCCTGATCGCCGGCTACATGGCGGACAAGGTCGGGCGCGTGCGCACCTACCAGATCGGCTTCGTAATCCTTGCCGCGTCGCTGTTCCCGGTCTTCGCGCTGGTCAACACCGGCTCGCTGGCCATGCTCTACCTGGCCTTCGGCCTGTTCTCGATCGGCCTGGGCCTGACCTACGGCCCGCAGGCGGCCCTGTACTCCGAGCTCTTCCCGGCTTCGGTCCGCTTCTCCGGTGTCTCCATCTCCTACGCCATCGGCGCGATCCTCGGCGGCGCCTTCGCCCCGACCATCGCCCAGGCGCTGGTCCAGGCAACCGGCGGCACCACTGCCGTGGCCATCTACCTGCTGGTGGTTGTGGTGCTCGGCTTCATCGCGGTCTCCATGATCCGCGACCGGGCCGGTATCGACCTGTCCTTCCGCAACCAGGCGGAGCAGGAAGTCGGCGCCCTGGTCTTCGACAAGCGCACCGTCGAGAGCCAGCCGCAGAAGACTTCGCACTAGCAGCCAAGCGCCCCTTGCGCAGCAACCCCGTTCCGGTGAATTCCATTCACCGGAACGGGGTTTTTGCGCCTCTCTACTTCCTGGTGCGCAGGACTTCCAGGCGCTGGCGGTATTCGGTCTCGTCGACGATGGACCACAGGTTGGTAACAAGCTGAACAAGTGCCACGAATGGATGAATGGATCCATCCCTTGGTGTGGTCCCTGTAGCAATCGGTGGACACGGGATTTATTCCGTTACGGTTGGCATATGGACGACTATGACCTGCGGCTTGTTGAGCTCTATGATGACGCCAATCCAGACGGCCCCGACCATGAGTTCTACCGACTGCTGGCAGATGAGAAAAATGCACGCTCAATACTCGATGTGGGCTGTGGAACCGGAATCCTGACAGCTACTTTCGTCCGGCCCGGGCGCACGGTTGTCGGAATTGACCCGTCCAGAAATATGATCAACTACGCGGCTGAACGTGTGGATGGACGGGCCGTACGCTGGATCCTCGGGGACAGCCGCGATATTCCGCACGAGGCCTTCGACTATGCGGTTATGACAGGGAACGTTGCGCAGCACATTCCAGATGGCGAGTGGGAACGGACTCTTGAGGACATCAACACAGCCTTGCGGGATCGCGGTGTGCTGGCGTTCGAGAGCCGGAACCCAAATACCCGAGCTTGGGAGAACTGGGCTGCTGAAGACACGAGGATCCGCGACACGACGAGTGGTCCAGTTCGCGAATGGACCGAGGCCAGTGAAACGGCCCCCGGAGAGGTCCGGCTAACCTCTCACAGTCTGTTCATGGCCAGCGGGCACCACGTTGTAGAGCAGCTCGTTCTTGCTTTCCGCGACCGGCAAGTTATCCAGCAGCAGCTAGCCGATGCAGGTTTCGTTGTTGACGGCGTGTGGAGTGATTGGAACCGTACGCCTTGCACCGACGACTCACCACTGATGGTCTTCGAAGCTCATCGAGAATAATCGATAGTCACCGCCTAACGGGTCCCCTGTCAAGCCATCCCTTATCCATGCAGGTTCGCCTGCGGGACCAGTTCAATTGTCTCAACTGCCAATTCCTGCGACCGTGGCATTCACACAGACGTAATCCGTTCATCTCGACCGTGTATTGCAACGACGCCCAGCAGAAGGTTCCTTGCATGGACGTACACACTGACAAGATCCGGCTGTTCATGCAATCGATGCAACGCGAAATAACAAGTAATGGCTCCCATTTCTCCATTGAAAGTCCACTAGTTTCTCCATGCTCCTGTAGATTCAGGGCATGGAAGACCTTTCAATTCGCATCGCGAGTCTTGATGATGTGCAAGCCATCCGGTCAATTGGGCTTATTACATGGCCAGCTACGTATCTAGGTTTCACAAGTCCGGATTTCGTCATGAACAACCTCAATACCTGGTGGTCTCATGAGTCGGTGAGCGCATCAATCACAGATGACACGACATTCATAGCTGCTCAGGGCGAACAGGCAGTCGGAACACTAACCCTCGGACGGTTTGAAGACGAACCCGTAATCTGGAAAATCTATGTCGTGCCCGAAGCCCACGGCCAAGGGATTGGCACTGCTCTGATGAACGTGGCTTTAGCTACTGTTGGGCCAGCCCAAGACGTGAGGATCGAATTTGTCAAAGGAAACGATACTGCCTATACATTTTATGAACGTCGCGGCTTCAAATTCGATTTCGAAGAAGACATGGACGAGGGCTTCACAACAGTTTGGCTTCGTAGACCCGCACTAATTTGAAAACGTTGAACAAATGTTAGGACTCGCACAACCCGCAGCGTAGTAGTCATCTTATGGCGGTTGGCTTTTGAAGGTTTCTGAACACGCGTTTAAGCACCTAACCCAAAGAATCAACAACCCGCTATCCGGCGGGCTATCGATCCCTGCTGTCGTTAGCGTCTACTTTGCGGCGACACCGCTCCGAGGCTTCCACCACCTTGTTCAGCAGCATCGCGCGGGTCATCGGGCCCACGCCGCCCGGGTTCGGGGAGATCCAGCTGGCAACCTCGTACAGGGCCGGGTCGATGTCTCCGGTGACCTTGCCGTCCACACGGGAAACTCCCACGTCCAGCAGGATGGCGCCCGGCTTGGCGGTCTTGATCATGTGGGCCGAACCGGCGGCACCACCGCCGTGGCCATCTACCTGCTGGTGGTTGTGGTGCTCGGCTTCATCGCGGTCTCCATGATCCGCGACCGGGCCGATATCGACCTGTCCTTCCGCAACCAGGCGGAGCAGGAAGTCGGCGCCCTGGTCTTCGACAAGCGCACCGTCGAGAGCCAGCCGCAGAAGGCTTCGCACTAGCAGCCAAGCGCCTTTAGCACAGCGAAAAACCCGTTCCGGAGGATCTGTTGATCCCATGGAACGGGTTTTTGCGTGGTCTACGTCGTCCTGGTGCGCGGGATTTCCAGGCGCTTGGCGGTATTCGGTCTCGTCGATCTCGCCGCGGGCGTAGCGTTCGCGCAGCACCCCCTTGGCGCTTCCGGGCGAATGCTGCTGCCAGCAGCGGCCGCGGCCAGCGACGTTCCATCCGTCCTCGAGGATGAGCCGGGCCAGTCGCAAACGTGCTTTCGGGGCCAGTTCTGCGTTAGCGCGGGACATGAAGGTCTCCTATGTGAAGCGGTTTCTAAGACAGCTCCACTCCACCCCAGGAGGCCTTGGTCATTCCATCACTTCAGATCGTATCGTCGCAGGAGTCCAACCAACATCTCTGGGAAGTACAGCTAGAGCCCGGTGCTGCCGGCCCGCACTGCTGCAAGCCAGCGGTCCCAGGCGGGCTGAAGCAGCGCCGCCAACGCGTCGTAGCCTCCCGACCCCGGGTGGGCTCCGTCCCCCTCGCGCACCTCGCGGCGCCAGGTTTCATGGCCTTGCATCTGGTGCACGACACTCGCGTAGGGAACCGCATGGCGGGAGCATTCAGCCGCCAGCAGGGAATCCAGGGCCGCGATCCGTTGGTTGTGTGCCGGGTCTGCGACCGCCGGCGGGCCCGCCACCAGTACCGGCCAGCCCTGGCGGCCAAGCCGCGCCAGCAGCTCGCGCAGATGGGACACCGAGTCCTCGGCGCTGACCCGGCAACTGCCCGCTTCGAGCATGGTGTCGTTGACGCCGAACGAGAGCACGATCCCGGCATGGCAGCCGGCAGGAAGCCGCGCAACGCATTCCGCCTGGATGCGGCGCAGGATGTCCGCGCTGGTGTCGCGGCGGATGCCCAGGTTGTAGGAGGTCAGCGCGGACCCCCGTCGATGCGCGTGCGCCGCCAGCCGTCCTGCCCAGCCCGGACGCTCCTCATCGCCGACACCGGCTACGAACGAATCCCCGACAAAGCAGATGCGCACATCCGGCTGCGCCTGTTGCGTGATGTCCCCGACGTTGCCCTGCTCCGCCATATCCCTGCCTCACCTGTGTATTTGGGTCCTGCTCATCCCATGCTAGGCCAGCGGCGGACAGCTGCCCAACCCGCGCGGGCAGGCGGCGGCGGTGGTTCCCGGCGCCTTGCCCCGCGAGGATGCGAAACACCCATTAAACGGCCGACGGCCCGCCAGTAATTCACTGGCGAGCCGTCGGCCGATGGTTCGCTTCGCGCCTACTTCGCGGCGTTGCGCTCCGCGGCTTCCACCACGTTGTTCAGCAGCATCGCGCGGGTCATCGGGCCCACGCCGCCCGGGTTCGGGGAGATCCAGCTGGCAACCTCGTACAGGGCCGGGTCGATGTCTCCGGTGACCTTGCCGTCAACGCGGGAAACTCCCACGTCCAGCAGGATGGCGCCCGGCTTGGCGGTCTTGATCATGTGGGCCGAGCCGGCGGCCGCGATCACCACGTCGGCCTGGGCCAGCAGCTCGTCCAGGTTGGCGGTGCCGGTGTGCGCCAGGGTGACGGTGGCGTTCACGTCGCGGCGGGTCAGCAGCAGGCCCACCGGGCGGCCGATGGTCACGCCGCGGCCGACGACCAGCACGTGCATGCCGTTCAATTCGATGTCGTGGCGGGCCAGCAGCTCCACGCAGCCCAGCGGGGTGCAGGGCAGCGGGGAGGTCATCGGGCGGTTCACGTTGGCGACCAGGCGGCCCAGGTTCATCGGGTGCAGGCCGTCGGCGTCCTTGGCCGGGTCCATGGCTTCCAGGATGACGTCCTGGTCGATGTGCTTGGGCAGCGGCAGCTGCACGATGTAGCCGGTGCAGTCAGGGTTCTCGTTCAGCTCGCGCACCTTGGCAAGCAGTTCGTCCTGGGTGGTTTCCTCCGGCAGGTCCACGCGGATGGATTCGATGCCCACCTCGGCGCAGTCCTTGTGCTTGCCGCCCACGTACCAGGCCGAGCCCGGGTCGTTGCCCACCAGGATGGTGCCCAGTCCGGTGCTGTGGCCGGCGGCCTTCAGCTTGGCGACGCGCTCGGTCAGTTCCTGCTTAATCGTGGCCGCGGTGGCCTTGCCGTCGAGAATGCGTGCGCTCACGCTCATCCTTCCGTAGGGGCCCTGTTGCCAAGGCAGGTGGTGTGCGAACCCAGGCGCGCGGCTCCCACGATTAGCTCCCCGGTGGTAGTCCACCAAACGCCAGTCACGCGGTTAATTCTAGCGAACTGCACGCCGGGCACCGGTGTGACAACCGCCTCACGTGGAATGGAGGCACCGCGGAACCGGTTATCAGGGGTAAGGAGGCAGCAATGCAATACCAGAACATCGTGATCGGCGCGGGGCAAGCGGGACTGGCCGCCGCATTCCACCTGCAGCGCCGGGGGCTGGCGCCCTGGGAGGACTACGTGGTGCTGGATGCCAATCCGGGCCCGGGCGGCGCCTGGCAGCACCGCTGGCGCACGCTGACCCTGGGCAAGACCCACGCGGTGGCATCGCTGCCCGAGTTCCCCTTCGATCACCAGGACCCCACCCGTCCGGCCTCCGAGGTGGTCTCCGAATACTACGGAGCCTACGAGCGGGAGAAGAACCTGCCGGTGCGCCACCACGCCGCGGTCCGCGCGGTCACCCACCAGGACGGCCTCTTCACCGTCGAGCTTTCTGATGGAAGCACGCTGCAGGCACGCAGCATCATCAATGCGACCGGCACCTGGACCAACCCCAACATCCCCGTGTACCCGGGCCGTTTCGACGGCCCGCAGGTGCACACCAACGGCTTCATCGGCCCCGAGCAGTTCGCCGGACAGCGGGTGCTGGTGGTGGGCGGGGGCGCCAGCGCCACCCAGTTCATCGTGCAGCTGCGCGCCGCCGGCGTGGACACCCTGTGGTCCACCCGCTCCGAGCCGGACTGGCGCACGCCGAGCGCCGATTGGGGCGTCCAGGTGGAGCGCGAGGTCAACGAGCGCACCCGCGCGGGCCTGCCGCCGACCTCCGTGGTGGGCGCCACCGGGTTGATGCTGACCCCGGTGATGCAGGCGGCCATCGATTCCGGCGCGCTGGTTTCCCGCGGCGAGATCGATTTCCTGGGCCCGCGCAGTGTACACTTCCAGGACGGCAGCACTGAACCCATCGACGCCATCCTCTGGGCCACCGGATTCCGCCATGCGCACGAGCACCTTCGCCCGCTTCACCTGCACACGCTGGCCGGCGGCATCCTGATCGGCGAGGATTCGGTCAGCGCAGTTGAGCTTCCGGGCCTGTACTTCGTCGGCTACGGCGCCTCGGCCTCCACGCTGGGCGCTACCCGCGCCGGGCGCAAGGCCGCGGTGGCAGCGAGCAAGTTCCTGGCGGCCGTTCCGGCGTAACTGTTTGCGGCGAATGTGCACGCAGGGCGTTAGACGGTTAACCTCAATGCATGAACAAGTTCACCGTTACCCTGTCCTGCGTAGATCGTCCCGGCATCGTCCATGCCATTTCCGGAGGTCTGCTGGGTGCCGGTTGCAACATCACCGAATCCCAGCAGTACGAGTCCCCCGAGTCCGGGACCTTCTTCATGCGCATCGAAGTGGCCACCGAGCAGTCCCTGGCGCAGGTTCGCGCGGCGCTGGCGCCCATCCGAGACGACTTCCACATGTCGCTGCGCGTAGACGACACCACGGCACGCACCCGAACGCTGATCATGTGCTCCAAGGCCGGGCACGCGCTGAACGACCTGCTGTTCGCCCAGCGCGCCGGCACCCTGGCCATCGATATCCCGGTCATCGTCTCCAACCACCTGGAACTGAAGTCCATGGCCGAGTTCTACGGGGTGGACTTCGTGCACCTGCCGGTCACCGCCGCCAACAAGTCGCAGGCCGAGGCCGAACTGCTGAAGCTGGTGGATGACTACGACATCGAACTGGTGGTGCTCGCCCGCTACATGCAGATCCTCTCCGATTCGCTGTGCCAGCGCATGGAGGGCCGGGTCATCAACATCCACCATTCGTTTTTGCCGTCCTTCAAGGGCGCCAAGCCCTACCACCAGGCCTACGCGCGCGGCGTGAAGCTGATCGGCGCCACCGCCCACTACGTCACCTCGGATCTGGACGAGGGCCCGATCATCGAGCAGGAAGTCACCCAGGTGAGCCACGCACGCACTCCGGAGCAGCTGGTGGCCCTGGGCCGCAGCGTCGAAGGCCGCACGCTGACCCGTGCCGTGCAGTGGCATGCGGAGCACCGCGTGATGCTGGACGGACAGCGCACCATCGTCTTCTCGTAAAAGTCGCAGGTCCGAACACCTCGCCGTTACAGTGGTGTCATGACTCACATTATTACCATTGACGGCAAGACCCCGCAGGTCGGCCAGGACGTTTTCACCGCACCTACCGCCACTCTGAGTGGCGACGTAGCGATGGGCGATCGTTCCAGCGCGTTCTACGGGGTCTCCGTGCGCGGCGACTCCGCGCCGATCCGCGTGGGCGAAGGCAGCAACCTGCAGGACAACGTGGTGCTGCACGCCGACACCGGCTTCCCCTGCACCGTGGGCGCCGGGGTGTCCGTCGGGCACAGCGCCGTGGTCCACGGTGCCACCGTGGCAGACGGCTGCCTGGTGGGCATGAGCGCCACCATCATGAACGGCTCGGTCATCGGCGAGCAATCGCTGGTGGCTGCTGGCGCCTTGGTGCTTGAAGGCACCCAGGTTCCGCCGCGCTCGCTGGTGGCCGGCGTCCCGGCCAAGGTGCGCCGCGAACTGACCGAGGAAGAGGTCGCCGGACTGAAGAAGAACGCCGACACCTATCTGGGCCTGGCCGCCAAGCATCTGGTCGCCAATTCCTGATCCGCGGCGGGCCTGCTGCCCTACCCGCGTTCCACGGGCAGCCACAGCTCGCAGGTGGCGGTGCTGAAGTCCTCGGACCGCTCAAGCACCGCCACCATGGACGGTCCCTCGCGCAGCAGCCACGGATTCGACGGGAACCACTGCGTTGCGGTGGAAGCCCAGACGTTCTGCAGTGCCACCGGATACGGACCGGAGGTGCGGAACACCGCCCAGGTCCCGGCGGGAACAGTGATGGTGTCCAGGTCTTCCGGCACGGTCCCATCCAGCATCGCGACACCGTGCAGGTACGTGAGCTCGGAGCCCTCCCGGTAGTCTGCATCCACATCCGCGCTGACCTGGAGCAGGCCTGCCGGCTCGGTGTTGCCCAACTCCTTGAGCCGGGCATGCTCGCTGACTGGCAACGAGGCGATATGGGCCTGGATCTGCGGGTTGGACCCTTCGTGGATCAATTGCACACGGGCCGAGTGGCCCACCAGCTTGAATTCCGGGCGTTCAACAATTCGGGCATCCATGGGGACGCACCCTTCGACGGTCAGGCTGAACCTGAGTATTGGTTGGCTTCGAAGGGGGCCGCCATCGCGGCGGACATCACCTGGGCCGGCACCGTGCACCGCACGGAACGCCCGGCCGAAGGCCTCTGCCGAGCCGTAGCCATAGCGCACGGCAAGGCCCAGCAGATCCTGGCCTTCCAGCAGGTCCGCAGCCGCCACCGTCATGCGCCGACGGCGCACGTACTCCGACAGCGGCATTCCTGCCAGCGAAGAGAACATGCGGCGAACGTGGTACACGGTGGTACCCGAGCCCGCCAGCAACTCGTCGAAATCGATCTCGACTTCAAGGTGCTGTTCGATCTGCTCCATGAGCCGATTCAGAATTCCGATCATGTTCCCACCCTTCACCATCCACTATCCCGAGGGGAAGCAAAGTCGCGCCCGACTTTTGCGGTTCGTTCAGATCAGGTGGGCCGAAGACTCCAGCCTTCACCAGCGCCGATTGCCGGACAACGGGTCCGGGTTGTGTTTACCACTGGCTTCGGCCGAATCGTACCTATGCGGGAATAGCGGAACATCTTTCCGCACAGTAGTTTGGCAGTGGTTGCAGCAGAGCTAAAAAATGGTCAGCCCGAGCCAAGACCTTCAGCATAGGTTGTTCCGGAAGTAGCTGGCACTGAATAGATGTGCAATCTAACTTCAACCGCCCAATTACAGCTGGGGCAACCTTTAGCATCTTCCTGCTCTTCGAGCACTAGTCCGCTCGAACCACTCCATGTTATCGAGATTGAGCAGACGTTCCGCTGCCATCAGGAAAGCGCTGAAAAGCATGAGATCGCGCTCGAAATGGAAGCATGAGCTATATCATGTGTCAACAAGTTGCGGTGAGCCACAAGATCGACAGTCGTCGAATTCTATGACTGGAAACTACTCCTTTGGAATCCACACAGTTGGAGGCCACTGGTCCGGAAGCACATTAACCGGCGGTTGCCCGTCATCCCATGGAACACGCGGCGGTGCATCCCATGCAGCAGGCTTCCTGAAGTCCACATGACCACCGGAGAACTTCGCGTCGGATAAGTCCACGTCCCCGTCAGAGAACTTCGCACCGAAGAAGGATACTTCTCCACCAATAAACTTCGCACCGCTGAAGGGCACTTCCCCACCAGAGAATTTCGCACGTCCGAAGGACACCTCCGCCTCTTCAGAGAACCGCGCACGCCCGAAGGACACCTTCCCGCCAAAGAATTCCGCACCGTTGAGGGTCACCTTCCCGCCAGAAAACTCCGCATATCCGAAGGATACCTTCCCGCCGAAGAACTTTGCCCGTCCGAAAGACACTTCCCCACCACAGAACTGCACTTCGCTGAATGACACTTCCCCACCGGAGAACCGGACCCCGAAAAAGGTCACTTCCCCATCGGAGAACTGCGCTCCGAAAAAGGTCACTTTCCCGCCAAGGAACTCGGCACCGTCGAAGTTCACCTGCCCGCCAGAGAACTTCGCACCGCTGAAGGACACCTTCCCACCAGAGAACTTCGCACCGCTGAAGGACACCTTTCCGCCAGAGAATACGGCTCCAGAGAAATCTCCACCATCGATAACCGCACCAGTAAAATCTAAGTCCAACCCTGACCACGTTTTAGATGCGTCATCCTGAAGATGCCTACTAATCGTTCGTATGATCGTTAGGCGCACCTCCTTGTCGGCCGGTCGAAGCTGGTGAGTTCGGATTTCCTCAACGTTGCGCCGCCCATCTGTCCAAGCATGCTTTTCCACAACCTCTTTCAACAAGGTCGGACGTCCGTTACCCTGATAGGGTAGCCGTAAGTACGCGCACAGCACATCCACGCATAGTTGTTTGCGCTCAGTCGCATTTTCATCAGCCAGCGCTTCCAAGGCATAGATTCCCGCATACTGCACCATCGGGTCAGAGGATCCCAATTGTCTCGCCGCGTTCTCCAACCGATTCATGAAGTCAGATGCCTCAACACCCCGCTGGCGTCGGTACGCAATCGTCAGGTAAATGATGCCGCCAACACCAGCAATCATCGTCAGTACGGTACGAACAGCATCGGCCCTCGTCGTGTCCCCGGGGCCCAACCCCCAGGTCCAAAACCCATGCATGACGAAACCAATTAAGATCCAAAGCACTCCGAATGCTACTAGTGCGCCGGTAATGGCCCATAGAGAGGCCACTAAAAGGGGGGACTGTTCCAACTGCTCATGTAACTTCTTCAACCGCTTATGAAACCAGAGGAGGGGCCCCCACTTCTTCAAACTCCTCACCCAGCGTCGCCAGAATGCAGGATTTTCATGATCTGGTTTAGCGTCCGGGACCCGGCCTTCCGAATCTTTCCCCATGTGATCCCCCATAAACCCAACTCACCTGCTATTTGATTCGAACTCTAAATGACATCTCAACAACGGTCCACCCTGAACCGACAAGACACCCCACGGTCAATCATCTACAACAGCCATACAGGAAGAAACCGGGTGAATACCACCCGCCCACCAGTTCTGGCAGCAACTCACACGCCGGAATTAATCCTACGTTCCTGAATGCGCAGAAGAAGGGTCGGATCCCATGGGCCGGCGCCAGATCGTATTCTGTTGGAAGGGGCCGGCACGAACGGAAGAAAGCAATCGTTGCAGCAGTTTGAGCTGGCGAATCGGGACCGGATTGAACCGTATTCGAAGTAAGTATCATGAGCTCTGATAAAGGAACTTGACTAGTGCCTTACACTAACGTTCTGACAGGCTCCCAGGTCAATGGCGAATGCCTGCGCCAAGCACTTCATCGCTTCGGTGTCAGCTCATCCATCCCGCCATTAGCAAGAAATCGAGCGGTAGTCCCCAGCCGGGAGGCCTAGCGCTTCGCAGAGCACAGCTGCGCGGGCCTCAAAGAGTTTTCCGATCAGTGATCAGCTTGGCGCCCATGGGTAGCGCGTCCAGCTCCTGTTCGTTGCTAGGAATTCCGGCCAATACTGTGGTGGCCGTGTCATGTCATGTACAAGACGTTGAATTTCCGTTAGCTGATCTGGATACTACCGATTGGAATGCGGAACCAACCCAATCGCTTAACTAAACCAGACGGTCGCTTTCCGAATAGGCGTCCTGTTCCCTATTGGCGGCACGCTGCGGGGCACCTGCCATCTTGACCAGCCCTGCAACAATAAGCACGTCCACAACCACTAGCATCAGCACGGAACCGTGCGCTGCCAACCACATCATTTCGGAATTCGGAAGCATCTGGCCCGGGTCCACACTGGATTCCGATTCCATGTGGCCGATTGCGGTGCTGTCGGCAATCTTCCACAGAACAAAGAAGGCCAGCACCGAGATGTTCAAACCAAGCATGGCCACTACGCCCACGATGCCGAATGCTTTCATTGGAATTTGCGACACGTTTGGCTCCCCGGGATGCAGTCTTCATTCTGGACCACCGATCACGGTGACCGGAGATCTTCACTTCCAGAACCCAGTATTCCCTGCCTGACGTACGCCGCAGGTGCGAATCGCTGAGTGACACCGACGTTAAACGCCCGCGCGGGCCTTCGAATGAGGAGGGCCCGCGTGCTTCTTGCGAAGAAAGCTCAGGCGGTAGCCAGGCTGCGGTGCTGGATGCTGCCCGCCCCGGAAGCCTTTTCGGCAGCGGCGAGTCCGAGTTCCAGATCGGCAATCAGGTCCTCGGGCTCCTCGATGCCCACCGAGAGGCGGACCAGGTTGGCCGGGATTTCCAGCGGTGTGCCGATCAGCGAAGCGTGGGTCATTTCGCGCGGATAGCAGACCAGTGATTCCACCCCGCCCAGGGACACCGAGAGCTGGAAGTATTCCATGGACTCGGCGAAGGCGCGGGCCGCGGACTCGTCGGCCAGCTGCAGCGAGAGGATGCCGCCGAAACCGCGCTGCTGGCGCTTGGCCAGCTCGTGGCCCGGGTGGCTTTCCAGCCCGGGATAGTAGACGCGGGCGACTTCGGGCCGGTCATCGAGCCAGCCGGCCAGGGTGGATGCGGTGGCGCAGTGGCGTTCCATGCGCAGGCCCAGGGTCTTCAGCCCGCGGGCGGCCAGGTAGGAATCCTGCGGACCGGAGACCGCTCCCCCGGCGAACTGCTGGTAGCCGACGGCTTCGGCCAGCGATTGGCCGCGGTGCAGGTGGTCTGCCACGATGACCGCGCCGCCGAGGACGTCGGAGTGCCCCCCAATGTACTTGGTGGTCGAGTGCACCACCGCGTGCGCTCCGAAGTCCAGCGGCCGCTGCAGGTACGGGGTGGCGAAGGTGTTGTCCACGACCAGCAGGGCGCCGTGCTCGGCGGCGATGGCGGCCCAGCCGGCCAGGTCGGCGATGCCCAGCAGCGGGTTGGACGGGGTCTCCACCCAGAGCAGCGCGGTGTTCGGGCGCAGTGCGGCACGCACCGCATCCAGGTTGGTGATGTCCACCGCGCTGGCGGTGATGCCCCACTTGTGGTGCAGCCGGGTGATCAGACGGTTCGTTCCTCCGTAACCGTCCGCCCCCAAGACGATATGGTCCCCCGGGGCCAGCAGCGCCCGCAGCAGCGCATCTTCCGCCGCGATTCCGGAAGCGAAGGAGAAGCCGGCGGCTCCGCCTTCCAGCGCGGTGAGCTGGGCTTCGAATCCGTTGCGGGTCGGGTTGGAGCCGCGGGAGTACTCGTGGCCGGCGCGCAGCACGTTGATGCCGTCCTGGATGAAGGTGCTGGTCTGGTAGATCGGAGGGATCACCGCACCGGTGTGCGGGTCCTTTTCCTGGCCGGCGTGCACCGCCAGCGTGTTGAAGCCGCTCATGCGAAGCTCTCCTCTCGGGTGGCGGCCTGGGCCGCGCTCAGTGCGCGGTCCAGGTCGCGGATCAAATCTGCGGGGTCTTCCAGACCCACCGACAGGCGCAGCACCGCGCGGTTCAGGCCCGCGTCGGCCAGCTGCGCTTCGGAAAGCCGGCAATGGGTCATGGTGGCTGGGTGGGCGATCATGGTGCGTGTGTCGCCGATGTTGGCGGCCAGCACGATCACCTCCAGGCTGTCGATGAACGCGGAAACCAGGGCCTCGTCGTGCAGCTGAACCGCCAGCACGCTGCCGGTGCCGCGCGGGAAAAAGCGCTTGGCGCGTTCGTGATGCGGGTGCCCGGGACGGCTGGGGTGGTGCACCGCCGCCACCGCCGGGTGGGCCTGCAGGAAGTTCGCCAGCAGCAGCAGGTTCTGCTGCGCCGCGGCGGTGCGCACCGACAGCGTCTCGATGCCGGTCAGGATGCCGTGGGCGCTGGCGGCCGACAGCGTGGGGCCCAGATCGTGCAGGAACTTGGAGCGCACCAGCATGGAATAGGCTCCGGCCCCGTAGCGCTCCAGCAGCGAGGTGCCGGCGTAGCGGGCGCGAGGGGCGGCGATCTGCGCCCAGCGTTCCGGATCCGAGAAGTCGAAGGTCCCGGAGTCCACCACCACACCGCCGAGCACCTGGCCGTGGCCGGCCAGTGCCTTGGTGGCCGAGTGCACCACGATGTCCGCACCGTGCAGCAGCGGACGGAAATTGGCCGGGGTGGCCAGAGTGTTGTCCACGACCACCGGGATGTTGTGGCGGTGCGCGATCTCGCTGAGCGCCGGCAGGTCCGGCAGCGTGGACAGCGGATTGGTGACCGATTCAAGGAAGAAGGCTCGGGTGTCTGGCTCAATGGCCGCTTCCCAAGCTTCCGGGTCCTCCGGGTCCACGAAGCTGACCCGGATGCCGAAGTCGTTGAAGGAATCGGTGAGCAGGTCCACGGTGCCCCCGTAGAGCTGGCTGGAGGCGATGATGTGCTTCGGGCCCTGGGTCAGGGCCAGCAGCGCCAGCGCCACGGCCGCCTGGCCGGTGGCGGTGGCCACCGCATGGGCCCCGGCTTCCAGGGCCGCGGCGCGCTGTTCGAACACCGATACCGTCGGGTTCCCGGTGCGCGAGTAGGTGAAGCCCGTCTGGCGCAGCGCGAACTTCTCCACCGCCTCGGCATGCGAGGGGAACTCGTAGGCCGCGGAGGAATACAGCGGCACGGCCAGCGGGCGGTAGTCGCCGCTGGGGGTGTACCCGGCGTGGATGGCCGTCGTCGACGGCCCGGTGTGTGGCTGTGCCATGGCTGGCTCCTTCTCGTTGTCGAATCCACGAGAGAGGGCACCGAACACGGTGCGAGGTACCGGGGACGGCAGGCCGGCGGCCTGTCCATCATGGTACGAGGCACAGCGCAGCGTCAAGAGACGCAGTCCGGGGCTGCTCCATCGTTCCTGGCATTAGCACCTTTCGGTTTCCCGATGGTTGCTGCGACGTCGACGAGCCAGATCTCTCGGTCGCTCTTGATGGGGTGTGTAGTTCCATGGTTGGACATGGGTCCCGGACGGCGCAAACGGCGCCGGGGGCTGCGCTTCACACAAGGCAGTGGCCCGTCATATGTCGTGTGATCGTCATCGTTACACCGGGTGCGCGGACCTTGTATGACGCGGCGCGCAGGCCAAAAACCGCGGAATTCCGGGGTTATTCGCTGCGCAATGTGTCCTGCGCGGCGAATCGATGACGCAGTGTGACGGTGTCAGCCGAGCAGGTGGACTCCGAATTCCGCGACGACCGTGCGCACTTCTTCCAGGTAGCGCCGGGCCTGCTCGGTCAGCGGGATCGCTGCATGGTCGATCCAGCCGATCTCGATGCGCTCGTCGATGTCCAGCGGGATCGCGACGATCGAGGGGTCCAGCTCGTCGCTGATGATGCCGGTGGAGATCGTGTACCCGCCCAGGCCGATCATGAGATTGAAGATGGTCGCGCGGTCGGAAACCCTGATCTCGCGTTTGCTGGACAGCGTGGAGAGGATCTCCTCCGCGAAGTAGAAGGAGTTGTTCGCGCCCTGGTCGAAGGTCAGCCGCGGCAGGTCTTCGAGATCGGCAAGGGTTGCCCGCCGGCGGGATGCCAGCGGGTTGCTGCGCGAGATGAAGATGTGCGGATCGGCGAGGAACAGCGGGTGGAACACCAGCCGGGATTCGCGCAGCAGCTTGTCGATCACCTTCGCGTTGAAGTCGTTGCGGTAGAGGATCCCGATCTCGCTGCGCAGCGTGCGCACGTCCTCGATGATCTCCTCGGTGCGGGTCTCGCGCAGCGAGAACTCGTACTCTTCGGCCCCGCTGGCCTGGACCATGCGCACGAACGCATCCACGGAAAACGAGTAGTGCTGGGTCGAGATCCCCAGCAGGCGCCGCGAGGGCGGCCGGCCCAGGTAGCGGTGTTCGAGCAGCTCCACCTGTTCGAGGACCTGCCTGGCATAGCCGAGGAACTCCGCCCCCTCGACGGTGAGCGTCACGCCCCGCGCCGAGCGCGCCAGCAGCGTGCGCCCGACCCGTGCTTCGAGCTCCTTCATCGACGCGGACATGCTCGGCTGCGTGACGTAGAGCAGATCCGCGGCGGCGGAGATCGACCCCTCGGTCGCCACCGTGATGAAATAGCGCAGCTGCTGCAGTGTCAGGCCGTTCGCTTTCTGAACCATAGGCTGAGTCTATATCAACCCATAGCTAGCCCGAGTTACCTGATACCTCCGAAGACGCTGCATGATGGACGCATTGACTTCCTCCGGCCTGCCCAGGCCCCTGAGCAACAGATTGGCCGCCATGGCAGACGCACTGAACTTCAGCATCACCAGCACCGACTTCACCGAGGACTACACACCCTCGGAGAATTCGCGCATCACTACGAACTTCGCCAATTTGGCCCGCGGCGCGAACCGCCAGGAGAACCTGCGCAACGCGCTGACAATGATCAACCGCCGTTTCAATTCCCTGGCGCACTGGGACAACCCGGACGGCGAGCGCTACGCGCTAGAGCTTGAAATCGTCTCCGCCAACGTGCACTTCGACTCGGCGCAGGGGGCGCAGGACTTCCCGCTGCTGGAGGTCCTGAACACCAGCATCCTGGACCGGTACACCGGGGCGCGCACCCACGGCGTCGTGGGCAACAACTTCTCCTCCTACGTGCGGGACTACGACTTCAGCGTGCTGCTGCCGGCAACGGCCGACGCCTCGGGCAAGCCGGTGGTTCCGGAGGACTTCGGGGAGCTGCATGGCCGGCTCTTCCAGCATTTCCTGGATTCACAGGCCTACCGCCAGCGCTTCGAGCAGCTGCCGGTGATCTGCATCAGCGTCTCCACCTCCAAGACCTACCGCCGCACCGGCAACAGCCACCCGGTGCTGGGCCTGGAATACCAGCAGGACGACTACTCGCTGACCGATGAGTACTTCGCGAAGATGGGCCTGCGCGTGCGCTACTTCATGCCCGCCGGCTCCGTCGCACCGCTGGCCTTCTACTTCCGCGGCGACCTGCTGAACGACTACACCAACCTGCAGCTGGCCAGCACGATTGCCACCATGGAGACCTTCCAGAAGATCTACCGACCGGAGATCTACAACGCGAACTCCCCGGCCCCGGCGGTCTACCGCCCGAGCCTGGAGGTGCAGGACTTCTCCCGCACGCTGGTCTCCTACGACCGCGAGGAACGCACCCGCCTGGGCGCGAGCCAGGGCAGGTACACCGAAGAACACTTCATCACCCCGAACCGCGCACTGCTCGAAGAGTGGGCCGCCGGCTACGCCGTGCCCGCCGCCTAAGCGCCCCCTGAACACCTCACGAATTCAAAGGACCTGTTATGACCAACACCCTGCTTCCCACCTCCATTGTCGGTTCCCTGCCCAAGCCTGCGTGGCTCTCGGAAACCGAGACCTTGTGGTCGCCGTGGAAGCTTGAGGGGGCGGCGCTGGCCGAGGGCAAGCAGGACGCGATGCGCGCCGCGGTGCTGGAGCAGACCCGCCGCGGGATCGACATCATTTCCGACGGCGAGCAGACCCGGCAGCACTTCGTCACCACCTTCATCGAGCACCTGTCAGGTGTTGACTTCGAGAACAAGCAGACCGTGCTGATCCGCGACCGCTACGAGGCCAGCGTGCCCAGCGTGGTCGGCGCGGTGGAGCGCAAGGCCCCGGTGTTCGTGCAGGATGCGAAGTTCCTGCGCACCCTGACCGACCGCCAGATCAAGTGGACTCTGCCCGGCCCGATGACCATGGTGGACACCCTGCACGACGGCTACTACGGCAGCCGCGAGAAGCTGGCCTGGGAGTTCGCCGCTATCCTGAACCAGGAGGCCAAGGAACTGGAAGCCGCGGGCGTGGATGTCATCCAGTTCGATGAGCCGGCCTTCAACGTGTTCTTCGACGAGGTGGCCGACTGGGGCGTGGCAGCGCTGGAGCGCGCCTGCGAGGGCCTGAAAGCGGAGACCGTGGCGCATATTTGTTTCGGCTACGGCATCAAGGCGAACAATGACTGGAAGGCGACCTTGGGCACCCAGTGGCGCCATTACGAGAAGTCGTTCCCGCTGCTGCAGCGTTCCTCGATTGACACCATTTCGCTCGAATCCCACCACTCGAACGTCCCGCTGGAGGTCGTGGAGCTGGTGCGCGGCAAGCGGGTCATGCTCGGCGCGATCGACGTGGCCAACCAGCAGGTCGAGACCCCTGACGAGGTGGCCAAAACCCTGCGCAAGGCGCTGGCGTACGTAGATGCCGACAAGCTCATCCCGAGCACCAACTGCGGCATGGCCCCGTTCCCGCGCGACGTGGCGCTGGCCAAGCTCAGTGCGCTGAGCGCCGGGGCCGCGGTGCTGCGCGAGGAGCTTGTCGGAGCCCTCGTCTAAAACCGCAGTGGCGGTGCCATCGGCGCCCGTGGAAGACTTCAAGACGCTCTTCCGCGGGCACCCGGCGGCGTGGCGCTAATTGCCACCGATGAAGGACAGGGCCCGGTGGCGCTGACCAAGTCGTCGGTGACATCGGTGAGCGCGCAGCCGCCGTTGCAATTGTTATCAGTGTCTCGAGAGCCTGTCAGATGGATTGTGTAAGACCCCTAGTCAATTGATAGAAAGAGACTAGGAAAAACACGATATGACCATCCAGAAAGACCAGACCGAACAGAGCATGGAAAACGCCTCCGACATCGCAGAGAAGATCGCAGCCCTCGGCTCCATGAACGCCGTCAAGGACTCCGGGGCCTTCGACGAACTCATGGGCTTCATCGACCGCGGAGAAATCCAGCTCGACGGCAAAGACGGATTCATTCAGCAGATCATCCGTGCCGGCCTCGAACGCGGCCTGAAATCCGAGCTGAGCAGCCATCTGGGCTACGAGCAAGGCGAGGCCCACGGCCGGTTCCTGCCGAACTCCCGCAATGGCTCCTACCCGAAGACCGTGTCCACGGTGGCCGGGGATATCGACCTGCAGATCCCCAGGGACCGGGCCGGTACCTTCGCCCCGACGCTGGTGCCCAAGGGCTCGCGC
>NZ_BMPH01000002.1 GCF_014647495.1 Glutamicibacter protophormiae | reverse complement strand
ATCGCACGGTCGTTATTGGAGACCGGCGGGTTCAGGCCACGTTTACACTCTGAATCCTGAAGAGCCTGCCTGCGGCGATGCGCCACCAGGCGCGCCGGGAGGCGAGCATGAGGCCCTCGTCCCAGGCGGTGGCGAAGGAGTGATCCACCGAATGGTTATCGGCCCAGCCGGCGAGGATTCGTTCCTCGATGCGTTCGCGGTCGGCCTGGCTAATCCTGGTGGAATAGGCGCGGTCAGCCTGGTGGATTGGGTTTGTTGTTCTGGGGCGTGGGTTGACCCGGTAGTGCCAGGTCGAACGCGAAATTCCGGTAGCCCTCAGGGCTTGGCGTTGGGAACCGGTCAATCGGGTGAGTGTTCGGACGAGGTCGTTTTCCGTAGCGAGGAATTCTTGGGCTCGGTCGTCGTCGAGGTGTCGGGCCCTTGCTCGTTCAGCTTGTGCAAGAGCCCGATAGCTTTTCCCAGGGCCTCGTTGGTGCCTTCGAGCTGGCGGACGCGTTCACGCAACGCTTCCAGTTCGGCTTCGTGTTCTGCCTGTTCCTTGGCACGGGCTTGTTCGAAAGCTGAGCGTTGGCTCGGGGTGGTGTTCATCTGTCCATGATCTCGCGGAACGAGATGGCGGTCGAGGTCCCCTTCGAAGACGAGCCGGTTCCAGCGGTAGAACGTAGCCCTGAAGAAGGGTTGCTGTTGCAGCCAGGCGGTGCGGGTGCCGTGGGGCTGGAGGTTGTATTGGTGGACGTATTCCCTGATTTCTTCGCGGGTGACACCGACGGTGCTCATGGGGTTTCCTTCTGGTCAGTGGCGGGGAGTCTTGGTGACTCACTTACAGCCTGACCGAGAGGGCTTGGAGGATAGATGAGATGACACTATCAGTCTTTTCGTCAGACACATCTGCCGCTTGTGCCGGCGCGGCAAGCGAGACTGAAAGGCATAAAACAACAGCGATCGAGGAGATTACTTTGGCTGTTTGTTTCAAAATTAACACTCAAGTTGTTGAAAGTTACGATTACTTGAGCCGATATTACATTACTTATACAACTACTGTAAAAACAAACATTTAGTCATGAAATATTTAAGATCGATTTGACTATTCGCCTATTGCGCCAAACATAGTGAGCGAAAATGACAAGACCTCCGAATGCGACATAGCACACAACACAAGAGAGGGACCGCACCTAGTAGGTGCGGTCCCTCTCTTGTGTTGTGGGTCGTGGACTCGCTTCTCACCGATCCAGGCCCGCTCGTTGGGCTTGAGCGCCGGGGCCGCGGGTCTTGCGGGCCTTGGGTGCTTTGGCCTTCCCGGCGCCCTTGACGGCCTCGGTGGCGGGCTTGCCCTGACTGACGTCTGCCCGCATGCGCGTGGCCACCACCTCGCGGTCGATGCCCTGTGCTTCGAGACTCTGAGCGGTGCCTGCGCGACGCTCGGCGCTGTCGTAGACGGTGTGCCCGTCCTCTCGGGCACTGTCGGCCTGTGCCTCGCGCTGTTCAGCTTCGGCGGCGGCGCGCACGCGTTCCTCGGGGTCCGGCTCATGTTCGGCAGCTGCCCGGGATTCCTCGGCCCGGCGCTCATCGTGGTCTGCCATCGTCATCAGCCGTTGCGCTTCGACTCGTTCCTGCTCGGAGCGCGACTGTTCGGCGGCCGCGGCCGCCCGGTCATGCTCCGACCTGGCCAGCTCGCGTTGGACCGCCTGGCGGACTGCCTCGGGGTCTGCTCCCGCATTCTCGACGTCGACCGCGTAGCGGGTGCGCAGCTCATCGCGCATCTCTGTTCAGCACGAACCGCTTCGGGTTCTTCCTTGGACCAGGCGCGGGTCACCTGGCAGGTGTGGCCGATCTGCTCCGGGGTGGCCCGGTCCCACCACTCGGCTCGATGAACGTTGCCCATCTCCGCCCGGGCAGCGCGCTGCTCTGCGGCGAACCGGGATTGCAGCTCGCGGGCTTCCTGCTCGCTGGACGCTTGAGCTCGGCGTAAAGCGTACTCGCGGGCTCTGGCCATCCGTTCGGCAATTTGCCCAGCAGCGGTGACCAGGACTCTCAATTGGCCTTCGAAGGCTTCCTCAATTCCATCTGTTTCCTCGGCCATGATCGGCCCCCTTTTCCTATCGTTCCGGGCCGCGGTCCGTACCCGGCTTGGTGGTCTGATGGGTCTTGGCTGGTTCGATCTTGTTGGGGATGGGGGGACGCCGCCGCGGTGGCGGGCTTGCCCTGCCCGGCGTGCAGCCGGTCAAGCATAACCTGCACCTCGGGATCAAGCGTGCGAGGGCGTTCAATGGTTGTCGTGGCGGCGCCATTGGCGCTGGCCGAGGTAGGCACCTGAGGCATGGCGTCACGAACACTGACCAGCCGCGCGCGAGTATCCTCGGCCAACAGCTTCGCTTGCCGTACCTGCTGT
Source organism: Glutamicibacter protophormiae (assembly GCF_014647495.1). GTDB lineage: Bacteria > Actinomycetota > Actinomycetes > Actinomycetales > Micrococcaceae > Glutamicibacter > Glutamicibacter protophormiae. Next base: position 404,766 of record NZ_BMPH01000002.1, on the reverse strand, counting down.
CCTGCCACACAGGCGTCATGCACTGCCTGGGTCAGACGCAAGAGCTGACGCACCATTGCCGCCTGAGCGACAGTGCCCTGTCCTCCACGGGCAGCACTGGCCAATAGCATGGCTGCACCGGACAGGGCCACCGTTCCGGCCTTTTCAGGGCTCACGGTATGTTCATACGTTTGCGCCGAACGGGACAGCGCTTCGGCTGCGGCGGCGAGGTCTCCGGGAGTGCTCTCGGTCGCGTTGGACCAGGCGGCCAAGGCACCGGGGGTTTGGCGCGCCACGGTCGCCCAGGTGTCACGGTCATCGACTGGGACAGCACGCAGCCGGTCCACCAGCTCACGCAGTTCAGCGTTGCGCTGATCCCACAATTCCGGATTGGGCTCGTGCGCTTCGCGGCCCGGCGCGACGATGCGGCGACCGCGCTTAGCGGCATTCCATTCGGCGGCGGCCTCGGTTGCTCCGGTGGGAGTATCGGGCCAGCCATCACGTAGCCTCGGCAGCGTCAGATCACGGCCAAGGTGTCCCCCGCCGTACCAGATCGGCCGTTCTCCGGTTTCGGGACGTTCGGCCACGGAATAGCCGGTCACGACGTCGGTTCGTCCGTCGGCAAACCGGAGCGAACCAGCAACCCTCACCGCGCATCCGGCGCACGAAAACAGGCCCCGGAACGCGCCGCTGAAGCGGCGTCGTTCCGGGGCCTGTTGATTTGCCGTCGCCAGCGTGCGGGCCGTGAGGCCCGCACCTGCTAGCGCAGTGCGCTGAGGTCCAGCGGCTTGTTGTTCGCGGCGTTGCCGTAGACCTCGACATGGATGTGGTCCATGTGGCGGGTGGTGTCGTTCCAGTTGCCGGTGAACTGGTTTCCGTACTTGCCGGAGGTGGAGTAGGCAGTCCATCCGGTGGTTGGAAGCCAGATCTCGTCCTGCCAGATCAGGTAGGAGACACCCAACTGGTCGCGGTTATCGAGCAGGAACTGCGCGATCTTGTCGCCGTTGGCCACGCCCGTTGCGGTCTTGTAGTTGCGGATCATCAAGTCCGCGGCCTTGCCGCTGCTGTGCCCGGTCGAGCCGCTGCGCAGCGTATAGATGGCGCTGATGCCGTCTGCGAAGCGGCCCTTGACCGCGTCGATGACCTTCTGGGTGTCGGGCTGCACCGAGACGGTGGCCTTGGTGCTCAGGTAGTCGTCCTTGATCCATCCGCTGCCCAGGCTGGTGCCCACGTTGGCCCAGCCGTTCGCGGTCTTCAGGTAGGTGACCTTTTCACCCAGCGACACCACGCCCTTGGATGCGTACTGGGTTCCGGCGCCGGTGCGCAGGTTGACGCTCGCGGTGGTCCAGCGGTGGCTGGCGTCCGCTGCGGGCGGCGGCGGATCCGACGGCAGCGGCAGGCTCGGCTTGGATGCCGAGAGGTAGGCTCCCGACACCCAGCCGGTGCCGAGCCGGCTCTTCACGCGGATCCAGCCGTTGGCGGAGCCCAGGGCGGTGACCTTTTCATTTGTGGACAGCACGCCCTGAGACGTGGTGTTCACCGAACTTCCGGCGCGCTGGTTCACGTTGGTGGTGGCCCAGTAGGGCTTGCTGGCGATCACGGCGTAGGCCGAGTTCATCAGCGTGGAGGTCGGAACCCAGCCGGTTCCCTTGGAAGTCTTGACCTTCGACCATGAGCCGCTGGTTGCGTAGAGGCTGAGCTGCTGGCCGGCTGGAATGGTGCCCAGCGACTTCGCGGAGGACGACGCCGAGGTCCGCACCGCCGTTGCGTCCATGCTCCAGCGGGTGCCGATGACCTTGTCCACGACCGGGGCCTTGGAGCTCAGGTGTTTTGCCGGCACCCAGCCGGTCCCCTTGGAGGACTTGACGCGGGTCCAGCCGTTGGCGGTGCCGATGGCTGTGACCTTCTGGCCCTTGGCCAGGGAGCCCAGAGACTTCGAGCTGCCGTTGTTGGACGCGCGCAGCGTGGTGCCGGCGGTGGTCCAGTAGGACGTGTTGGACACCGGCTTGTAGGCGGTGGTCACCAGCGAGGAGGTGGGAACCCAGCCGGCGCCCTGGGCGGTTTTGACCTTCGACCAGGAGCCGTTGGTCGAGTACAGGCTCAACTTCTGGCCGGCGTAGGCGGTCCCTAGGGACTTGGCCTTGGTCGAGGCGGTGGCGCGGACAACGGTCTTGTCGATGGTCCAGCGCGATCCGATGACCTTGTCGAGAACCGGGGCCTTGCCCAGCAGGTTCTTGGACGGCACCCAGCCGGTGCCCTTGGCTGACTTGATCCGGGTCCAGCCGTTGGCGGTGCCGATGGCGGTGACCTTCTGCCCCTTGGCGATGGTGCCCAGGCTCTTGCTGCCAGCGGAGTTCGCCGACTTCAAGGCGAGATTCGCCCCGGTCCAGTAGGACTTGCTGGCTACCGGCTTGTACGCCGTGGCCACCAGCGAGGCAGCCGGCACCCAGCCGATGCCCTTGGAGGTCTTGACCTTGGCCCACGAGCCGCTGGTCGAGTACAGGCTCAGCTGCTGGCCTGCCGGGATGCTTCCCATCGATTTCGCCTTGGACGACGGGGTCGCGCGGACCACCGTGGTGTCAATGCTCCAGCGCGAACCGATCACCTTCAGCGGTGCGGTGGCACCCAGGTGCTTGCTCTGGATCCATCCGGTCTTGCCCGAAACCGACACCGAGCTCCAGCTGCCGTAGTTGCGCAGCCACTGGACCTTCGCCCCGGAGGCGAGGGTCGCAACCTTGGCGGAGCTGGTCGAGGTGCTCTTGTAGATCGGCTGCTTGGTCTTGGCCCAGCGATACGCAATAGCCGGCGCAGTGTTCGACAGCTGGTTCGTGGGAACGAACCCGGTCTTGCCGCCCGACTTGATCTTGGTCCAGGAACCGGTTGCCCCCAGCCGCTCGACCTTGGTTCGGCGCTGCAGCTCCCCCAGCGATTTGGCCGTGGCCGACGGGTTCTGCCTCAGCACCTGGTAGGAGCCCAGGTAGCGGTAGGTCTTGGTTTTCGCGGTGGAGGTCGCTGGAACATTTACCAGGAACTTCGCCGAGACCCAGCCGGTCTTGTTGCCGTAGCTGGTCTGAGACCAGCCGTTGCTCGTGGCGCCGACCTTGACCGTGGCGTTCTTGGGAATCACGAGCAGCGATTTGGACGAAGCGCTGGCGCTCTGGCGCAGGTTCAGGTTCTGTATGGTTTTCTTGCTGACGGTTTTGACCGCTGCGGCAAGTGCTACTTCCTGGGCGGGAGCGATGCTCGGCGCTGCGGCGGCCGGGATCACGGGGCTCAGGCATAGTGACAGCGCCAGGGCAAGGCCTAGCGCGCGAGTGCGACGGGGCATCTGGGTTCTTTCGGTCTGATCCTCACTGCTCAGTGAGGCCGGAAACTGGACGACAGCTGCCCGTCGGTAGTCCTCCAGTTACGGCTGCCACTCTTAGAATGACATACCCAGAGAAAATACAGTATTTTCACACTCGAAATTCACTTAGTTGTTTTCATGTATACAAAAGCGGTTTCCGAACCGGGCTCGATTTCCGTGCGGCCCGCATCCTGGATCACCGGTCCCGCGGCTTGCTCGCTGATCCGATCAAAGTCCTCATCAGACAGGTGTTGGATCCCGACCGGTGCATGGGCGGACAGCCACCGTTCGATGCGCTCGCCCTTTTCCTCGGTCAGCCAGGCGAACAGCGCATGCGCGCTCTGCGCCGCCGCCTTGCCGGTCGACATCTGCAGCGACTTCCTGATGCCGATAGTGACCTCGGAGACCAATACCTCGGCGCTCTTGGGCAGCTGCGTACCCGATACCTGCAGCTTGGCGATGAGTTTCGGCAGATCGTGCGCGGGCAACGGCGGCAGGCCGACGGCTTGCGCCTTACCAACCTCGCTCACCATCGCCTCGGGGAACAGCTCCAGCACCTTGCCGAACATCTTGGGATTGGCACGGCGCACCGATTTGGCAAATGCCTGCCCGGCCCAGACTTGCCACTCGGGAGCCTGCGGGGCCCTGAGGTAGGCGATGACTGCTGCGCGGGCGACGGCCGAGAGGCCTTCGTCCTCGGTGGACGGGTCTTCCTTGTCGATCCGCAGGATGATCGGCTGGACCAGTTCGTCCGGATCGCGTTCGCGCAGCTCACTCATGGAATCATTCTATTCCCGGCAACCCTGCGGCCCGCGGGCGCGGCCGTTGCGCACGCTTGCGCTGCGGCCGGGCCCGTCCGGAGCATGCTCTCCGGGCGCCGGCTTATGCGACGGTGATGACAATTTTTCCGGAGATATTGCCGTCAAGCATCGCCTGCATCCCGGCATGGATTTCCTCCAGCGCCAGGACGCGGTCAATCTTGGGCCGCAGCCCCTTCGTCTCGACGAAACGCAGCATGTCCTGGGTTTCCTGCCGCGTTGAACCGGTCGAGCCGATCACCCGCAGCTGCTGGTAGAAGATCCTGCCGAGATCGGCCTCGGGACTGGTTCCGCTGGTCGCCCCGGCGATCACGATGGCCCCGCCCGGCTTCAGGCAGCGCAGCGAGTGAGCCCATGTTGCCTCGCCAACCGTTTCGATCACCAGATCGACGCGTTCAGGAAGCCGTTCTCCCGACTCGAAAACTTCTGCCGCGCCGAGTTCGAGGGCCAGATCACGATTGGTCTGGCTGCGGCTTGTCGCATAGACGGTTGCCCCCGCTGCCGCGGCCAAGCTGATTGCTGCGCTCGCGACGCCGCCACCGGCGCCCTGCACCAGCACGCGATCCCCCGGCTTCAGCGCCCCTTGTGTGAACAGCATGCGGTAAGCGGTCGACCAGGCGACCGGCAGGCAAGCAGCTTCCTCGAAGGACAGGGATCCGGGTTTGTCCAGCACACACCGCTCGGGGACAAGGAGGTACTCGGCGAAACCGCCGTGGTGCTCTTCGGACAGCAATGCGCGGCGCGGATCAAGGGTTTCGTCGCCGCCCCCGGCCTCCGCATCGGCGATCACTGGGTAGACGATCACCCCGCGCCCGTCATCCGTCACCCCGGCGACGTCGCAGCCGAGAATGATGGGGATGTTCTTGGGATCATGCCCCACACCTCGAAGGGTCCACAGGTCATGCATGTTGATCGACGTGGCCCTGACCTTGACCTTGATCCAGCCCTCCGTCGGCTCCGGCACCGGCATCTGCATCAGGGCAAGCCCCGACAACGGATCATCGAAATTCTGGGATACTGCTACAGCTGCGCGCACCGACGTCTCCTTGCGTAGTTCTGGTGGTTTCCTCCAAGTCTCTGGGGCGCTGCTGTGGTGCGCGACATGTTGTTCCGCACCACGGCACAGGCTGTACGCCCGCCCCGCCTGTGCCCGCTAACCTCTCCCGCAGGAGTGTTGCGATCACGGCAAGAGGACCGCGGCAACCTGGGACGGGATGCCGCACCTCGTGGAACTCGCAGAACGCGGGACTGGAACTCTGGATGAAGCTATCAGGCTTGAAATCACCGGCATTGGGCCGGTTGCCCTGCGCGCTGGGATGCTAGGAGACCAGCGGACAGTTCAACCGGCAGGGACACTTCCTGGCAGCGCGGCAGCGGCATTCGCCGAGGTCCCGGCCTCCTGATCGGCCTGCCCGGCCTTTGATCTTGACCGGTTCCACGCCGCGCGGCTGGCGATCAACGCCATTCGACAGGGTTCAGGGTTCGCCGGGCGCTCCGTCCGCGACAACGGCCGCTCGACGGCAGCTCAGTGAAGCGGCTTGAACTGGGCCACCTGCGGGGCCGTCGTGGTGAGGTGCACCGTGGCAGACTGGCCAAGGGCTTCATAGTGGTGGGTGATATCTCCGGGAAATCTGAAATAATCTCCCGTCGAAACGTCGACGCTCTCGATTTCCCCGCTGATTCTCAAGTGTCCGGATATCACGTAGACCTGGTGTAAAGTGCCACGTGAATGTGGCGCAATTTTCGTGATCTGCCCGGGGGTGACTTGGTAGATTCCCGTCTCTACATAGCCGGTGCCGTACACGCGGTCCAGGCTGAACTCGGTGCCAAGGGGATGATCCTGGCCGGAAAGATCAGCTGCGCGCATCAGGCGCACATTACTGCCGTAAGTTGCCAACACGGCCCCCAGTCTTACGCCCAGCCCCTGGCAGATCATTTCCAAGGTGCTGACTGTGGGATTACCCTCCCCGGCTTCGATCTTCGACAAAGTCTGCTTGGACAGTCCTGCCCGCTTGGCCAGTTCTCCCAGCGAAAGTTCGCGTTCCCGGCGAAACCGGCGAACGTTTCCAGCTACAACACTATTTGTTTCCACCCAAGAATTGTCACTTATAATTACCGAACTGTCATGTTTGACATTCATCATGGCCGGCGACACACTTGGAATTACCGTCTGTTTTGCAGCTCAGTGTCCAGTTGCTGCACATCTCAACGTGTAAGGAGCCAAACATGACGCGCACCGCTCTATCAGCGCGCGATAACCGCACCGCGGTAGACAAGGCCATGGCCCTGCTGAATGCATTCGGCGAGCAAGCGACGACGGGTGTTGGGGTCAGCGAACTCGCTCGCCGGGCGGACCTTTCGAAATCGACGGCCTTCAGGCTGCTGGCGTCACTGCAGAACAACGACGCGGTGGAGCGGGCGGGCAACGCCTACCGGCTCGGTCGCATGATTCAGGATCTGGGCACCACGCAGGAATCGGATCTCCATGCCCGGCTGCGCGACGCCCTGACCCCATATCTGGTGAACTTGTATGAGCTGACACGGCAGACCGTGCACCTGGCGGTACTCCAGGGAACAGACGTGGTGTACCTCAACAAGCTCTACGGCCAACTGACGGTTCGCAGCCCGTCGCGCATCGGCGGTCGAGCCCCGTCCTACTGCACGGCGGTGGGCAAGATCCTGCTCGCCTACGACCCTAGTGCAGCTTCACGCGCCATGGATGAGGAAATGCATGCGTGGACCGCGAACACCATCACGGACCCAGATCTGCTCGCCCGGGAACTGGCTATGGTCCAACGCAATAATCTGGCCTTCGACCGGGAAGAAATCCTGATGGGTCTGAACTGTGTTGCCGCCCCGGTATTCAGCACCTCGGGGCAGGTGGTTGCCGCCCTCTCTGTGTCCGGCCCGGTCGGGAAGTTCGACCCCGAAAGCCAAATGAACGTGCTTCGACGCGTCTGCTATGAAGCTTCACGTGCCGCGTCAGCGGTGAGCGCCGCAGTCAGCCGCGGCATGTAGGCATCGAAGAATTCAATAAAACATCCGGAAGAACGGCAAAAGATGGCGGAACCGTTGGGCTCCGCCATCTTCTTCCATGACCAGGAAGCGCCCCGGTCCACGCCTGAAGTACCCGCTAGGTCGTAGGGACCACATCAATATTGCGCGACTCCTCCAGAACCCACATTGGTTCCGCGACGAGCAAGCTTACCGATCGGTCCCAGAGATCGACGTCAATCACGTAGCGAAAACCAGCCTGTTCGGCCCGGGCGATTTCCTGCACGTCGCCTTCGGCAGCGGCGATGACCAACCTGCGGCATTCACGGTCGCGACGCATCAATTCCTCGGCCACGAGCTGGATGCTTCCGGCCGCGGCATCATCCGAAACGGAAATTACCTGGTCATGGGCCGATACCGGGTAGGCATCGCGGAGCTCGCTGCGACCGGCCAACACGGATTGGCAGCACCCGCGGGATTCGCCGGATTCGGTGACGTTGAATGCCAGTGCAAAATCTGCGGCAGGTTCTGCTTCCTCTAGCCGCCACGCCGCAGGTAGCGGTTTGGGCCATTTGAGAAGTTCAATTTCGTCAAAATCGTGGTCATGCATGATGTGCCTACCTTTGGCTCGCGAGGGAACGAATGGCCAGTTTATCCAGCTTACCTGCTCCGTTTCTCGGAACTTCCGTGGTCATCACGAGGTCCTTGGGCAACTTGAAACGAGCCAGATGCGACTCTGCGTAATCCCGGAGTTCCTCGACTGTAGGGTTGACCCCGGGCTTACAACTGACCACCGCAACGACGCGTTCGCCCCACTTTTCATCTTCAACGCCCACTACGGCCACATCTGTGAGTCCCGGGAAGCCGGACAGCGCTCGTTCGACTTCCGCCGGATAGATGTTTTCGCCCCCGGAAATGATCATGTCCTTCAGCCGGTCGACAATGTAGAGGTAACCATCGCTATCGCGGTACCCGATGTCGCCGGAGCGGAACCAGCCTTCGTGGAATGCTCCGGAGGTCGCTTCCGGGTTCTCCCAGTAACCGGACGTCACGTTGGGACCGCGAACCAGCATTTCACCGGTCTGCCCGTCCTTTTCCACATCCTGCATGGTCACCGGGTCGACGATGCGTACCTCGGTGTAAGGCATCGGAAGACCGCAGGATCCTGGCTTCTTGTGGGTCAGCTCCCGCGGAAGATAGGTCGCGAACGGCGACGTCTCGGTCAGGCCCCACGCCTGTTGCACGTCCACGTCCTTGGCTTTGTACTGAGCCAGCAGAATCGGAGGCACCGGAGCTCCGGCGCAAATCAGCGCTCGCAGCGAGGAGATATCTACGTGTCCGAACTCTTCTGTCTGTTGCATGGCGGCCAGCATCGCCGGAACCAGGAATGCCTGGCTGACCGAGTACTTCTCAATGTCAAGCAGGACCTGGCGAGGATCGAAGTTGCGGCGGATCACCGTGCGCCCGCCGCGCACGATGCTGCGGATAGTTAGGGCGTTCAGGCCGCCGATGTGGAACAGGGGAGCCACAGCTAGGTTAGTGTCGCCACGGCGGGTATCGACCAGCGAATCGACGTTGACCGAGTTCCACCAAATGTTGCCGTGGGTAATCTGCACGCCTTTGGGCATACCAGTGGTTCCCGAAGTGAACATGAGGATGCCCAGATCTTCGTCGAAGCTGTCCACCGGAGCGCCCAGAGAGATCTCCGACTCGCCGGCTCTGGTCTCGCTCAGGCGGGCATAATAAAGCGGAAGCCCGGCGGGGGCCGGCACTTCTTCGTCCGTATCGATCATGACCAGCTTGGTCAGCCCGATCGTTGTTTCAAGCTCCGGAATCTGATCGATCACGCTCTGGTGGGTGGGTTCCACCAGCAGCAGGACCGGCCGTGAACGTTGCAGGAGATCTCGGACTTCCAGCGGCGCGAGGCGGAAATTCAGCGGTTCGAAGACCGCGCCAATCCACCAGCTGGCCAGCATCGTTTCGATGAAGCTGAAGCTGTTCAGGCCCAGGTACGCAACGCGGTCCCCAGGCTTTGTGCCCTCATTGAGCAGGGTCTGCGCCAGCGATCTGACATCGGCTTCCAGCTGGGCGTAGGTCCAAGTCTTTTGACCGTAGACGATCGCTTCCTCGTCGGGAAAAAATTTCGCCTGGCGGGCAACGCCCGCGGCAGCGTTCAGATTAATGTCTTTCACAGTGAGTCTCCTCCTGCGGCCTTGTCGCCAAAGCCTCGAATCCCAATGCCTCCATCGGCGTTAATGATCTGACCGGTAATGTTCCCGGAATTTCGCTTTGAGGCCAGCAGCACGTACGAACCGGTGAAATCCACAGGATCCACCGAGGCATCATGTAGCGGAATCAGCGGGTTGTTCCCCGTGATGGTGGAACGCGCGAACGAGTCGCCGATGGAGCGCTCCGCCAATCCAATGGATTCAGGCCCGCGCAGGTCGGTATTCATGCCGCCCACCGCCACGCCGTTGACCCTGACCTTGGGCGCCAGTTCATAGGCGAACTGGTTCACCAGTCCGCGTGCCGCGAACTTGCTCGCCGTGTAAACCGGTCCGCCGCCCGCGGTGTAGAACGACGCATTGGACAGCGTCATCACGATGTTTCCACCGCTGGCGACCAGCTCACGCCATGCCGCTTCCACAGTCAGCAGGTAGCCCTTGACGTTGATGGAGAACAGCTCGTCAAAAGATGCCGCCAGCTGCTCTCCGTTAAGCTTGGTCACCGACCTGTTGAAATCCCAGATCCCCGCGTTGGGCACCAGGATGTCCAGCTTGCCGAAGTGCTCCACCGTCTGCCGGACGGCCTTATGCAGAGCAGCAGAATCGCGGACGTCCGCAGCGATGGCCAGCATCGACTCCGGCTTCCCGCTGGCTTCCCGCACCGCGTCGAGTTTGCCTTGATCGCGACCGATGATCGCCACCTTGGCGCCCTCGGCCAGGAACCGTTCGGCCACGGCGCGCCCGATGCCGGACCCGCCGCCGGTAATCAGGGCAACATCTCCGGTCAGCCATCCGGCCGCTTCAGCAATGGTGCTCATGTGTGGTAACTCCTCGTGATGCGAGAATCGTAGGGTTGTCTAGAAGAACGTGCTCAGGTTCTTCGCCATCAGCACGTTGATGTCGAAGAGGATCTCGCGACGGGCGACGCCGAAGCTTCCGTCCTCGCGCACCCTGATGATGTCAGTCCGGCCGCCCGAATAAATGTCGGTTTCGGTCTGCAGACGGTTGCGGTACACCAGGAACGCGCTGCGCACGCGCAGCTCGGTGGGGCTAGCCCAGCGCGCGGTCACGTTCGAGATCAGATGGCGGGTGCGGCTGGGCGGATCTTCGGCCCAGGCCATTCCCGAGTCGTAGCGGCGGATGCGCCAGGCCAGCGACTCCTTGGTCTCGTCGAAATACGCTGCTTCGCCTTCCCGCCCGATAGACAGTGCCGCCTGACGGCGCAGCCGGTTCGTGCGCAGCGGTGCGAAGTAGAACAGGTCTTCTTCGAAGATCTCCAACCAGTCAGCGAAATGCCCGTCATCGAGCATCTCGGCTTCGCGGAAGTAAAACTGCTGGATCTTATAGGCCAGCTCGGCGTCCACCAACTGGTCGACGACTACTTCTTCGGTCATGTCGATTTCCTCCTAGCGTGCGAGTTTCTTCAGGTCGATCGTCGGATCAGCCAGCTGCTCGACGTTGACCGGTTTGTTCTTGTCAATGATCCGGCGTGCGGCGCGGACCAGCAGTCCCCCGTCGATGGCGGCGCAGCCGGCCAGCAGGCCTTCATCCGTCACGCGGAATGCGGCCACGGGAATCCCGTCGAGTTCGCGCGTGACCAAGGTTCCGTCGCCCAGCATCGAGCCGACACCCTCGACATGGACGCCGTGGCGATCGGACCAGAACCAGGAGGCGCCGTGGGTCGGAAGCTGCGCCTCCAGCAAGGCCGCGGCAACGGTTTCACCGGTGTTCATCGCATGTTCCCAGTGCTCCGCGCGGCGCAGCAGCGTGCCGTCCGACAAACGCGTGCGGGCGGTGTCGCCGATCGCGTAGACGTTCGGGTGGCTGGTGCGCTGCGATTCGTCGACCAGGATGCCGTTGTCAGTATCCAGCCCCGAGGCGGCGGCCAGAGCGGTGTCGGCGACGATGCCGATGCCCACCAGCACCACGTCGGCCAGGATCGAGGAGCCGTCAGCCAGGGTGATGGCATGCTGTCCCGACGCATCCACGGAGATCTCCGTGGGGATTCCGGTCACCAGCTTCACGCCGTTCGCCACGTGCATCTGATGCAGCCGGCGGGCCAGCACCTCGCCCACGGCAGGAACCAGCGGCGGATCCACCGGATCAATCAGGGTCACGCTGGCGCCGAAGCTCAGCGCAGAAGAGGCAACCTCGGCGCCGATCAGGCCGGCTCCGATGATCGCCAACCGGATTCCGGGCTGCAACACCTGTCGCAGGTGATCGGCGTCCTGCTTGGTGCGCAATTCCAGAACCGTCGGCAGCTGGCCGCCGGGAATGGGGAGCCGGCGGGCGGTGCCGCCAGTAGCCAGCACGACCTTGTCCGCGTGCAGCACGGTTCCGTCGGCCAGCGTGACGGCCGGCGCCTCGGGATCCAGGTCGACAACCTTGGACTCGATGACCTCGATGTCCTGATCGGCGAACCAGCCGGCGTCGATGAGCTGGATCTGCTCTGCGTCGCGGTGGCCCAGCAGGTAGTCCTTGCTCAGCGGCGGACGGTCGTACGGGATGCCCTCGGGATCGACAATGGTCAGCTTCCCGGCAAAACCCTTGGCGCGCAGGCTTTTGGCGGCGGTGAAGCCGGCCATGCCGCCGCCGGCGATCACTACGGATGCAAGTGCCATGGTGCTCCCCTACGCCTCAACCGGCTCGGCCGGTACGTTCGGGTAGAGCAGCAGGTCGTTTCCGGAGACCTCGACCTTGTGGGTGCGCGCGTCCTGGGTGGCGGGCATGCACAGGGCGGTACCCTTCTTCAGGCAGAACTTGGCGGCATGGATCGGGCACTCGACCTCGGTGCCTTCGATCCATCCGTCGGCCAGGGAAGCCGTCTCATGGGTGCAGTTGTCGTTCAGGGCGTAGAAGTTGCCGTCTTCCGCATGGAACACCGCGATGTCTTCTCCGGTGCCGGTTTCGTCACTCGGAATAACCTTGGCTTCGCCCTCGTCGATATCGTCGATGCTGCCGATGTTAATTGGATTGATCATGCCTGCTCAGTCCTTTCGTGCCAGGCGGGGGTGTTCATTTGCTTGCTCCAGTGGCGGTAGAAGGCGCGGCCGGCAGCGTCTGAGTAGAGCTCGCTGGTCTGGCCCGGGTACGTACCGTCATTGCGTTCCGAACCGATCCCCATTTGGAAGTTCAGCGGGACATTGTTCGTGACGAAGCCGTGGGAGATGGCCTGGATTTCGCTCCAGTTCTCGCCGTCGTCGGCTTCGAAGATGCCCGAGGGCCCGAAGGTCCTCAGGTTGTAGAGGCGCTGGGCGTCCTTGACCTCGTCGGGCATGGACTTGTCGACCAGGACCCAGGCCCAGACCTCCATCTTGTCCGGCCCCTTGGGGTGCCAGACGCGGATGGATCCGTTGACCGGCAGGTAGGAGAAGTTCGGGAACACGGTGGCGTGGCCCGTGGTCATGGGACCTTCCACCGCTGCGTCGCCCAGCCGCTCACGCAGTGCCTCGTAGTCGTAGTATTCATGCACCGGACGCGCATCGAATCGGGATTTCGGGTGGGTGGGGAATCCGGCGCCGTGGCCGTTCTCCGAGCCGAACTGGCGTCCGGGAGTGGCTGCGATTTCCGCTTTGGGGCCGCGGCCTGTCGGCGAGAGCACCATCAGGGCCGAAGCGTGGGACATGTTCACGTGGTACCAGTCGGTGGCGAACTGTTCGGCAGCCAGCTTCCAGTTGCCTTCCAGGGTCCACTTCATGACGCCGCCCATGACCTCGGTGCCTTCGGGGTCGCGGTCCAGCATCGCGTCCATGTAGTAGCGCATGTCGCCAAGGTTCTCCTCCAGCGACTGCGCGTCCTTGTCCCAGTTGCCGAAAATCAGGCCCTTGTAGGACTGGACGTTCGGCACCTCGATCAGGCCCCACTGCTTCCTGTCGAAGTCTTCCGGGTAGGCCTTCTCGTTGGGCACCGACTGCAGCGCGCCGGCCAGGTCAAAGGACCAGCCGTGGTAGGTGCAGGTAAACATCTTGGTGGCACCGGCATCCGCACGGCACAGGCGCACGCCGCGGTGGCGGCACGAGTTCAGGTAGGCGCGAATCGTCTTGGTCTTGTCCATGGTGACGATGATCGGATCTTCGCCCATGAACGTGGTGAAGAAATCCCCGGGCTTCTTGAACTGCGATGTGTGAGCCAAGAACAGCCAGCTGCGCGCGAAAATTCGACGCTGTTCCTGCGCATAGATCGAGGTTTCGGTGTAGATCGACCGGTCAATCAGGCCGCCGTCGGAATCCACGAGGGTGGAAACGTCAATATTCTGCGTAAATGCCTCGGGGCGGCTCATCCTGCCGATCGAGGCGTTGGCTTCACTGGTGTGAGAGGTGCAGTCGCTCATCTGAACCGTCCTTGCTCGGTGCTACTAAGGGAGTCTCCGCCGGGGCGGCGGATGCTTACGAATTATTCAGCCATGGATGTGATTTGGAAACCACCCCGTGTTCCGAACCACAACACGCATCCTCCTGTCAAGATGCCTCCCCCATCAATTCTGCGTTCCGCAGACCGGCACAGCCCGGAGAAAGGCTGGGCGGGCAAAGCCACGATAGCCTCATGAACATTGAATCAAGCAATCACCAGTCCGGCTCGATCCGTCCCGCGTCACCGGGCCAATGGCAAGACGCCGGGGTGCTGGTCGTCGGCGCGACGTCCGGGCTGGGCACTGCGGCGGCCCAGGCGTTCGCCGGGGCAGGCGCCCGAGTCGTCGTCGCCGGGCGCAACCAGCAAGCCGGCGAGCGCATCGCCGCCGAGCTCTCGGCCCGGTACGCCAAGGTCGACGTGCTGGATAGCGGGCAGCTGAAAGCCGCGCTCGCCGTGGCGGCCGAGGCTCCCCAGGGGCTGCGGGCCGTGGTCAACGCCGCCGGCAGCGCCATTGTCCGCAAGACGGCCGACCGCCATGGGGCCCATGACCTTGAGAGCTTCACCGAACAGATCCAGACCAACCTGATCGGGTCATTTAATGTCCTGCGCCTCGCGGCTGAGGCCCTGCAAGGCCAGGAGCCCCTCGAAGGATTCGGGCGGGGAGTCATCGTGCTGACCAGCTCCATCGCCGGGTTCGAGGGCCAGCGAGGCCAGGTGGCCTATGCGGCGTCCAAGGGTGGCGTCAACGCGATGGTGCTACCGGCGGCGCGGGACCTGGCCCGCGACCAAATCCGCGTCCTGGGTGTGGCTCCGGGCGTGTTCGACACCCCGTTCATGGATGTGCTCCCGGAGGAAGCCAAGGCCGAGCTGGGGCATGCGGTTCCCTTCCCGCAACGGCTCGGAAATCCTGGGGAATACGGGAAATTGGTGGTTGATCTGGTATCAAACCAGATGATGAACGGTGAAGTAGTTCGCCTGGACGGCGCCTTGCGCCTGGGCTAGGCGGGCTCGGAATTGCGGAAAAGAAAAACGTAATCGTTCCGTGTGGCGGAACACCGCATGGATTCCTTGCTGTTAGGCAACTCACACTGATCCAAGCGTGATGGCGGCAGGCACCCATCAGGCAACTTTACTCGCTACGACTTCCTGGGAGCTCGCAATGGAGCACACTTCCGTACAAACCCAACCGCCAAGCTCACCCAAGGAATCAAGACGCGCACTCGTGTCGAGCTTCCTCGGGTCAACGGTTGAATACTACGATTTCCTGCTTTACGGTTCGGCCGCCGGCCTGGTCTTCCCCCATCTCTTCTTCGACAAGGACATGGACCCGACCTTGGGCATGGTCTTGTCCTTCGTCATCCTGCTTGCCGGATACATTGCCCGCCCCGTCGGCGGCGTGCTCTTCGGACACTTCGGTGATCGCTTCGGTCGCAAGAACATGCTGTTCATTACCTTGATGATGATGGGCGTCGTCTCGGTCGTCATCGGCCTCATGCCCACCTACGCGACCATCGGGATCGCGGCGCCGATCATTCTGGTGCTGTTGCGTGTAGTCCAAGGCCTGGCCGTGGGCGGCGAATGGGCCGGTGCCACGCTGATGGCGGCCGAGCACGTTTCCGAGGGCAAGCGCGGATGGGCCGCCTCCATCGCCGTCACCGGCGGCCCAACCGGTTCCGTTCTTGCGACCCTGGTCCTGGGCCTGTTTGCCGGTCTTCCCGAAGAAGCCTTCATGACCTGGGGCTGGCGCGTTCCGTTCCTGCTGTCGGCGGTGCTTGTCATCATCGGCCTGTACCTGCGCTACCGCGTTACCGAATCGCCGGACTTCGTGGCCGCTCAGGCCTCCGGAGAAGTCCATACCGGTGTTCCCATCGTCCGCGTGCTCACCAAGTACCCGTTGTCCACGCTCTACGGCATCCTGGCTTGCGCCGGTCCGCTGTTTATGCAGGCGCTGCTTGCGATCTTCATGGTTCCCTTCGTCGTTCAGACCGGTGCGGTGGACCGCCAGCAGGCCCTGATGCTGCTCACCGCCTCCTCGTTCGTTCACATCTTCGCGATCCCGTTCTTCGCCGCGCTGTCCGACAGGTTTGGACGCCGTCCGGTCATGCTCGCCGGCGCCGGCATCTCCATCGCCCTGGTGTTCCCGATGTTCGCGCTGTTCAACTCGGGCAGCTTCTGGCTGATCGCTCTGGCGTTCATGGTCGGCAACCCGATCATCCAGGCTTCGATGTACGGCCCGATTGGCGCTTTCCTGGCCGAAAAGTTCGAAACCCAGGACCGCTACACCGGTGTCTCCCTGACGTTCCAGCTTGGTTC
Source organism: Glutamicibacter protophormiae (assembly GCF_014647495.1). Classification (GTDB taxonomy): domain Bacteria; phylum Actinomycetota; class Actinomycetes; order Actinomycetales; family Micrococcaceae; genus Glutamicibacter; species Glutamicibacter protophormiae. Next base: position 388,741 of record NZ_BMPH01000002.1, on the reverse strand, counting down.
GGTCCTCGGTGCGGGCACCGCGCCGCTCATGGCGACTTGGCTGATGGGCCTGGACAACGGGCTGGGAACCAGCAACATCGCAGTGTGGTTCATCATCTTGATCGTCCTGGCAGGCGTTTCGGTGCTGCTATCCAAGGAAACCCTCGGACGTAACAACTCCGCGGCTTCCCGCCCCGTCGATTCAGTCGACAGCTCGGCAGCTCGGTAGCCCCACCCGCAGGGCATCGACCACAGCGGCAGCGCTCCGGATAACCACGGAGCGCTGCCGCTGTCTGCCACCAGCATCGCCAACCTCAGCCGGCGCAGTGTTCCACAGCGCGGAACCCGCGGTGGATGTATCACGTGGCGCACCGTACTGTGAGCCACAACGACTAAGCTTCCATACCCGTTATTGACAGGAGCATCATGGCCATTCCAACAAGTGCCGAAGAACTGCAGACCTACATGAACAAGTTTCTTGATCGGCTGGGGTTCGAAGACATTGTGAGCACGCTGGGACTGCGTGCCCATCAGGCCGACGGCCAGTCCATTTCGCTGCGCATGGATTTGAAGGAGTCGCTCGCACAGGCGAACGGCATGTACTCGGCAGCAGCCCTGTTCGGCGCCGCAGACATTGCCGGGACGTTCCTCGCCATGGCCGCCTACGCCGGATCCGGCCAGTTCCCGCTGGCCGTCCAGTCGAACCAGAACTTCATGACCAATTCGAAGTCCGAGTACGCGGTCGCTACCGCGAAAATCTTGCGCGGCGGCGGCTCGGTCGCCGTCGCAGAGGTTACGGTGGCAGATGACAGCGGCAAGGCGCTGATGCATTCGACATTCACCTACGTCCTCAAGGAACGCAAGCTAGGTAAGTAGTCCTGCTTCGTTCCATGCTACGGAACACCCTGAGGCACGCCAGCCCGCCAGTTCCTAGGCTGGATGCAGCTTCCCTTCTTCCGCGGCGACCCCATTGCCGGGTTCCCGCACCACCCTACGTCCCAGGAGTATCGACATGACTACGGTAACCATTCCCGAGTACACCACGGATCAGTTCTTCGGCCTCGAAGACAAATGGCTCCACACTGCAGACGGCGAGCTGACCCACTACCATGAGCTCGGCGAAGGTACTCCCATCCTGTTCCTGCACGGATCGGGAACCGGCGTCACCGCTGCGGCCAACTGGTGGCTGAACCTGCCCGAGCTGTCCAAGCAGGGCCGCTGCATCGCCATCGATTCCGTGGGCTATGGCCAGAGCGTCGCTCCCGAGAACATCGCCTACGGCATCAAGGAATGGGTCCGCCATGCGGTGCGCACTCTGGACGCCCTGGGCATCGAGAAGACCTGGATCGTGGGCAACTCGCTGGGCGGATGGCTCGCCTTCCAATTCGCCATCGACTACCCCGAGCGCCTGCTCGGCATCATCTCGATGGGCACCGGCGGGGCCAAGCTGACCGGCGCGCTGAAGGGCCACTCGAACCCGGTGCTGACCGAAGATGGAATCCGCAACACCCTTGAGATGTTCGTCGTGGACAAGTCCCTGGTGACCGATGAACTGGTCTCCCTGCGCTACCAGTCTGCCCTGAACGACACCGCCAGCGACCGGCTGGCTGACGTGGTCGCTGCCCGCGACCGCGACCGCACGGAACTGCCCCTGGACTTCGCGGTGCTCGCCAAGCTGGACATCCCGGTCCTGCTGATCCACGGCGTGCAGGATGTCGTCATCCCAGTCTCCCGCACCTGGGAACTGCTGAACACCATCCCGACCGCGGACGCCCACATCTTCAACCAGTGCGGCCACTGGTCGCAGGTGGAAAAGGCCGCCGAATTCAACGAGGTCGTCGCAGGCTTCCTGGCCCGCCACAAGTAGCACAAGCCGTTTGCGGACAAGCCGGCGGGTCCACTGGCCCTGTCGGCTTGTCCTTTTGCTTTTTACGGTTCGGCCACGTCGCCGGCTCGTCTCACCCGAGGCGGCCGCGCTTCCGGCTGCTCCCCGCTGCGCTGAATTCCCGGTGCCCGTCGTACCGTCAGATGGAACGCATGCTGGAACACTTCGCACAGATCAAGTGCAATAGAAACTAGTCGATATTCGATTTTCCCTTCCGTATCTGAAGGAGCACCCAATGCCTCAGGCACTTCTTTGCATGTCTCACAGCCCGTTGCTGGAGCATACCAATCCACCGGCCGAGGTTAAAGCGGCCGTCGAATCCGCGTTCGACCAGGCTCGGGCATTCGTCAAGGACTTCGACCCGGATCTGATCATCAACTTCGGACCGGATCACTACAACGGCTTCTTCTACGACCTGATGCCTCCCTTCTGCATCGGCTACGAAGCCCTGGGAACCGGCGACTACGATTCCTGGGACGGCCCGATCAACGTTCCGACGAGCATTTCGGAGGAGCTGGCCCAGTTCGTCATCGATCAGGACATCGACACCGCGATTTCCCGCAAGATGGAAGTCGACCACGGTGCCGTTCAGCCGATGGAAATCATGTACGGCAACCTCTCCGACAAGCCGATGATCCCGATCTTCATCAATTCCGTGGCCCGGCCGTTCACCAAGGTCTCCCGGGTGCGCAAGTTCGGTCAGGCCGTAGGCGAATTCTTCAAGAACTCCGACAAGAAGGTGCTGTTCATCGGCTCTGGCGGGCTCTCCCATGATCCTCCGGTGCCGCAGATCGCCACCGCGACCGAAGAGCAGCGCCAGTTCCTCACCGACGGCCGGCACCCGACTCCCGAAGCACGGGCCGCACGGCAGCAGCGCACCATCGACACCGCTGTCGCCTTCGCGAAGGGAGAGGCGGACATCATGGAGCTGAACCCGGAATGGGACCGCACCTTCCTGGAGGTTTGCAAGTCCGGCAACGTCGAGGCGTTCGACACCTACAACGCCGATGACATGGATGCGCAGGCCGGACATTCCTCGCACGAGGTGCGCACCTGGGTCGCAGCCTACTCCGCGCTCAAGGCCTGCGGTGACTACGAGGTCACCTACGAGTTCTACAAACCAATCAAGGAATACATCGCCGGCTTCGGCGTAACCACGGCGGTGATCAAGTAATGACGCAGGCGGCACAAGCAGGCGCAGCGGACTGGGCAAGCAACCATTCGAATGAGGCAACGCGCGACGAACTGCTGAAGCGACTGGCAGCAGAACTTCTGCATGCCGACAGCACCGGCGTTCCGGTTCCTCCGCTGCGCGATCGCGTCCTGGACATGAGCCTGGATGACGCGTACCAGATCCAGGAAGCACAGCTGAAGCACCACCAGGCCGCCGGCCGCGTCCTAGCCGGACGCAAGGTCGGACTGACGTCGTTGGCCATGCAGCAGCAGCTCGGCGTGGATTCCCCGGATTTCGGCTACTTCTTCACCGACATGGTCTTCAACGAAGACGCGGTGATCCCGTCAACCTCGTTCATCTCCCCCAAGGTCGAGCCTGAATTCGGCTACACCCTGAAGGAGACCCTGCAAGGTCCCGGGGTGACCCGTGAACAGGCTCTCGCCGCGATCGACCAGGTCTATCCGGCCATCGAAATCATCGACTCCCGAGTCCAGGACTGGGACATCAAGCTGGTGGACACCGTGGCGGACAACGCGTCCTGCGGGGCTATCGCCGTGGGCACTGTTCCGCTGGATGTGCAGCTTGAAAACCTCGCCGAGGTCGAATGCTCGCTGCTGATCGACGGCCACAAGGTCGCGTCCGGCAAGGGCAAGGCGGTCATGGATGACCCCATCGCCCCGCTGGTGTGGCTGGCCAATGTCCTGGGCGAGCAAGGCGTCGCCCTGGAAGCCGGCCAGCTGGTCCTCCCCGGTTCCTTCACCGGCGCCATGCCGGTGGTTGCCGATTCCACGGCCACCGCTGATTTCGGGGACCTGGGCAGCCTAACCATCAGCTTTAGCTGATCCGCTGACCGGAGTGTTGCGCCGTCCGCACCTCCTGTCGCTTCCAATACATTTTTGAAGATCTTCAAAGGACAAAACTCCCATGGCTAAAAAGACCGCAGCGATTGTCGGCTCCGGAAATATCGGCACCGACCTGATGTTCAAGATCATGCGACGCGCCAAGAACGTCGAGGTCAAGTACATGATCGGCATTGACCCCGCCTCCGACGGACTGGCCCGCGCCAAACGCCTGGGCATCACGGTCTCGGCCGAAGGCGTCGACTGGCTGCTGGCCCGGGAAGACAAGCCGGACTTCGTCTTCGAGTGCACCAGCGCCAAGGCCCACGCTGCCAACGCACCGAAATACAAGGCCGCAGGGATCCACGCCATCGACCTGACCCCGGCAGCGGTCGGCCCGTACCTGGCCCCCGTGGTGAACCTCGATGACCTGACCGACACCATGAACGTCAACATGATCACCTGCGCCGGCCAGGCCACCACCCCGATCGTGGCCGCCGTTTCCTCCGTGGTTCCCGTGGACTATGCGGAAATCGTCGCCTCGATCGCCTCGAAGTCCGCCGGCCCGGGCACCCGCGCCAACGTGGACGAATTCACCGAAACCACCGCCAAGGCGCTGGAAGTCGTCGGCGGAGCCAAGCGCGGCAAGGCCATCATCATCATCAACCCGGTGGAACCGCCGATGATCATGCGCAACACCATCTACTGCGCCATTCCAGCCGAAGCAGCCGAGCCGGGAGCCACGCAGGACGCCATCCGCGCAGCCATCGACGAAGCCGCCGCCAAGATCCAGGACTACGTTCCCGGATACTCCCTGCGTCTGGAACCGCAGTTCGATTCGGCCCGCGAGGACTGGGGCGGGCAGGGCCGCGTGGGCATCTGGGTGCAGGTCAAGGGCGCTGCCGACTACCTGCCCGAGTACGCAGGCAACCTGGACATCATCACCGCCGCCGCGACCCGCACCGCCGATCTGCTCTCCGAGAAGATCGATGCGACGCTCGCCGCCGCCGGTGCCTAAGCTGCGCACACCCACATTTTTCTAAGGACACATCAGACCATGACTGCACCACTGGACACCACCTTCGATATCCGGTTGACCGACACCACCCTGCGCGATGGCTCCCACGCCATGAGCCATAAGTTCACCGAAGAGCACGTACGCAGCGTCGTGCGCGCGCTGGACGATTCGCGTGTGGAGGTCATCGAGGTCACCCACGGCGACGGGCTGGGCGGTTCTTCCTTCAACTACGGGTTCTCGCTGACCCCGGAGCTCGACCTGATCAAGGCCGCCGTCGACGAGGCCAAGCAGGCGAAGATCGCCGTGCTCATGCTTCCCGGCCTGGGCACCATCCACGACCTGAACCAGGCTTATGACGCCGGAGCCTCCGTGGCCCGCATCGCCACCCACTGCACCGAGGCGGATGTCTCGATCCAGCACTTCCAGCATGCCCGCAAGCTCGGCATGGAAACCGTAGGCTTCCTCATGCTTTCGCACCGTGTCTCCCCGGAGGAGCTGGCCAAGCAGGCGCGCATCATGGCCGATGCGGGCTGCCAGTGCGTGTACGTAGTGGATTCGGCCGGTGCGCTGATCCTGGACGATGTCTCCGATCGCGTCTCGGCGCTGGTCGCCGAGCTGGGCCAGGACGCTCAGGTGGGTTTCCACGGCCACCAGAACATGAGCTTCGGCGTCGCCAACTCGGTCTTCGCCGTGCGAGCCGGAGCCAAGCAGATCGACGGCACGCTGATGGCGTTGGGTGCCGGCGCCGGCAATTCCCCCACCGAGGTCCTGGCCGCTGCCTTCGACCGCCTGGAGATCAAGACCGGAGTGGACATCCAGGGGCTGATGGGCGCGGCTGAGGACATCGTCAAGCCGTTCATCACCCGTATGCCGATCATGGACCGCGCGTCCATCATGCAGGGCTACGCGGGCGTGTATTCCTCGTTCCTGATTCACGCGGAGCGCGCTGCGGAACGCTACGGCGTCCCGGCGTACCGCATCCTTGAGGAAGTCGGCAAGGCCGGATACGTCGGTGGCCAGGAAGACATGATCGTGGACGTCGCGGTGCAGCTGGCCGCAGCAAAGTAATACCGCTTTGGCATCGCCGCGCGGGTTCTCCTGGGAACAGGAGAACCCGCGTGGCGATGTCTTTTTCCGCCGCTGAAGCGGACCGCCGGTCGGCTTGTCAGCTGCTCAGGAACGTCACCGTAATGCGCGCCGGCGCGGCGGCGTAAACCGCGTGGATGACGTTTGCCTCGACGAAAATGCAGCCGCCGACGCCCAGGGGCGTTTTGGTCCCGCCCACGGTGAAATCCACTTCCCCGTCGATGACCTGCACGAGAATCGGCGTCCGCGCCGTATGCTCCTTCAGCTCCACATCGGCATCGAACGCGATTTCCGTAATCTGCGCCTTCGCACCGGAGAAGATGCGCTTGGCCGCGTACCGGCCTTCCTTGATCGGATTTCGTTCTTCATAGTCCCGCAGGGATTGGGCAATCAGCGTTGATTCCTCGGACACGGATGGCTTTTCGTCCATGAATAGTTCCTTTCAGCCGCCAGGGGTCACATTCAATGCTCCCCGCTCTTGTCAAAGAACTCTAGCCTCTTCGCATGCAAGGGCGCCTGCGTCATCTGTCCCCGGGGCCTTCATCCGCCCCGGCAAGCACCAGAATATGTCATGCTCAATGCGTGACCGAACAAAAATCTGACACAGCATCACGCACCGCCGGTTCGCAAACACTGGCCCGCGGACTGCTGGTGCTTCGCCTGGTGGCCCAGGCATCCGATGGACTGGCGATCACCGATGTTGCCTTGGCGGCCGGAGTGCATCGAACCGTCGCCTACCGCGTACTCAATACGTTGTGCGACGCGCATCTGCTGCACCGCGGAGCTGACGGGCGGTATCGTGGTGCAGCCGGTCTGCTCGCGCTGGCGGGAGCCGGATACCAGCATCTTCGAAGTGTTGCCCTGCCATTGCTGAGCTCGGCAGCCACGGAGCTGGGCGCCACGGTGTCCTTGCTGGTTCGAGAAAGCGATATGGCGGTGGCCCTGGCGGTGGTCTCTCCGCCCAGCGGCAGCTACCACGTCATGTTTGCCGAAGGATCGCGTCACCCCATATCCCGAGGTGCGGCGGGTCTGGCCCTGCAAGCTGCCGGGACGGCCAGCGAGTTTGAGCCCGAGCGCATCCGCCAGGTTCGCGCTGCCGGGTACGCCCAGACTTTCGGCGAGGTCGAACCCAACATGCATGGGTTGGCCGTGCCGATCCCGCTGGAGCTACAGCATTCGGCAGCGTGCCTGAACGTCATCACGGTTCGACAGGAAGACCTCGCTTCGGTCCGTATTCTCCAGGAGGTCGCCCAGCACATCGCCAACCATGTGAACGGCTGAGCGCTCCAGCGCCGCACCCCTTCGTGCTGTGGTGCGGAACACCCTCTTGACCCGCTACTTGAGCCGCTGGTGTCATGGAAACCAAGAGCGTGCAAATAAAGATCATGCGCGAGCGTTATTTACACACATTGCGAGGACCCTATGGATCAAAGCACCAGCAACCACAGTGACGTCATCATCGTCGGGGCCGGCCCCACCGGACTGATGCTGGCCAATATCCTGGGAATGTACGGCCACTCGGTGACCGTGCTGGAGGCCCGGGATTCCCTGATCGACTATCCGCGCGGGGTGGGCTTGGACGATGAGTCGCTGCGCACCATCCAGACGGTCGGCCTTGTTGACGAGGTTCGTCCGCACACCACGCCACAGCACATCATGCGTCTGGTCAATGGCCGTGGCAAGAGCATCCTCATCAATAACCCGCGCACCGACGAGTTCGGCTGGGAGCGCAAGCACGGCTTTATCCAGCCGGAGGTAGACAAGGTGTTGCTCAAGGGCTTGTCCCGTTTCCCCTCGGTTCAGGTGCTCTTCGGTCACAGCGCCGACCGGATCGAAGAAACCGAAAGCTCTGTCATCGCTCAGGTAACTGTCCCCGACGGGGAGGGCGGCACCTCGGAGCATCACTTCGAGGCTCAATACTTGGTCGGTTGCGAAGGAGGGAAATCGCCGACGCGCAAGCGCCTGGGTGTCAGCTTCGACGGCAAATCGCCATCGACCAGATGGCTCGTCGTTGACGTCAACAACGATCCACTGGGAACACCGAACGTATTCCTCGGCGCCGATCCCAAGCGACCGTATGTGTCCATCGGCCTGCCTCACGCGGTCCGCCGCTGGGAGTTCATGCTGCACGACAACGAGCCTGAGGAACTGGCCACCGACCCGAAGTTCGTCAACCAGATGCTGGCCAACCACGTTCCGGATCCGGCGAAGCTCGATTTCATCCGCCGCCGGGTATTCACTCACCACGCACGCGTCGCAGGCTCTTTCCGGCAGGGCCGCCAGCTGATCGCCGGAGACGCAGCGCATTTGATGCCGGTATGGATGGGGCAGGGCTGGAATTCCGGCATGCGCGACGCCACCAATCTCGGATGGAAGCTGTCCTCGGTGCTCCGGGGCATGGCCCGGGACAATATCCTGGACACCTACACCGACGAGCGGATGGATCACGCCAAGGCCATGGTGGATCTGTCGCTGACCTTCGGAAAAATCATCAAGATCACGAATCCGCTGGGCGTCGCGGCACGCGATTCAGCGTCTAAGATCCTGAATTTCTTCCCTTCGGTCAAGAGCTACTTCGCGGACATGCGCTTCAAGCCGATGCCACGATACACCAAGGGTGTCCTGGCCGACCCTACGTCCTTCCAGAGCGGGCGCGCGGCAGGTGTGCTCTCCGGGAAGCTGATCCCGGTGGCCACCGCGAACACCAAAGCGTCCCCCGTCGGCGTGCAGTTCATTCAGCCGCTGGTGCACACCGAGGAGCTCGGAACCGTCCGGCTCGATGATGCCATCGGCAAATGGTGGACCCTCATGGTCTTGGGCAACGACCCGCACGATGTGTTGCCAGCCGAAACGATTGCGCAGCTCACGGAGCTGCAAGCGCGCTTGGTGGCCATCGTTCCCGACACCCAGTATGCGTGGGCCCAGCGCGACATGCACGAGGAAACCCTGGTTCTCTCGGATGTCACCGGACGGTTGAAGAAATGGTTTGACGACCGCCCGACACCGATGCTCCTCTTGCGTCCTGACCGCTTCGTCGCCGGAGCATGCCTAAATCAGGACGGGCCGAAGACCATCGCGGCAGTGCTCGAGTCAATGACCTTCATCGATGCGCGGACCTCGGCGCCTCAACCAGCAGGAAACTCCATCGGTATCTGAGCAGCATGGACCCCTCAGCATGGGAGGGAATCCATCAAGTTCCCGCCCCGTTCCGCATCTAGTACCGTTGTCCGCGGATTTTTCGGACGACTAGCAAGATCACGCTGGTCAGCATCGCCGTGGCGAGGCTGACCAGCACCGGGCCCTGCCATTCCAGTTTGGCCACGGCTTTCGAGGTGCCGCTCACGAGCGTGCTGAAAATGTTCCCGATGCCACGCTCCTCGCCTTGGCCGAGCGCTGCAGCACTTTCGAAAAGCGCGGGCGTGATCCACTGGATCACGAGCGACAGAATCCAGATCAGCAGATTGGCTGCCTTCAGGAATCCCAGGACGCCCAGCACAAGCCCGAGGACTGCCGGCCCGGCATACCAAAAATATTGAGTGTAGGACTGCGCACCGGAAACCAAAGATGCCACGACCTGCAGCCAGTAGCTGATGCCTACTGCGATCAGCGCAACCAACGGGGTTGCGGCAATAAGCAGGAGCTTGACGATCAGGAAGTACAGTATCTGGAACACCACAAACAGTGTGCCCAGGAAATACAGGTGGCGCACCGAGTCAGCGGAGATATCACCGTCGAATAACCCCGGCTCGAGTACGTACGTTGCTTGGAATGCCAGTGCAATGAATCCGAGCACCACACCGACATCCGTTACCACGGCGAATTTAGTACCACCCCGCCCGACCCTGCGGGCGAAGAAGGCACTGAGCAGCGTCGCCACGGAAAAGACGAGCAGCAGTCCAAGCGCGTCGTTCGAAGTGTAGGGAAGGATCGCCTGGTCCTCGTAGCCAATCCACAACCACGGCAGCACGGCGAACGCCACGATCAGCAGCCCGGCCACCAGCTGCATCCACCAGTTCTGCCAAATGCCTGCGGTTGATCTCAACATTGCTCCTTCGAGTCCCCGGTGTTCCTCTGGGCTCATTCTTCCAGAGCGCGTGGCAACCTGCTCGGCTTCGGGGCCGCGTTTCGCGATGCTCCAGATCCCCCGGACACGACAGACGAGTGGCTCGTAGGCATTCCCTCAATGGTGAAATACCTACGAGCCGCTCGCGAATTCTCTTCACCATGGCTCGATACGGGTGGTCGAAGCACAAACAAGATTGCAGATGACTTTGGTCTGGAACTTGCTGGTGAAAGCCGTTCTTGGCGGTAGCCCTTGACGACTTCAACTACATATATTCAACTACAAACCAGTCAGAGTGTGCAACACAAGCAATCCTAATTGATCAATCTGATCAATCAGCACCACATTCCCCTTGCATCGACCCGTCACTTTGCCAACATCACCCGTGCGGCACCATCGCAGCCGATTTTGACCTTGACGCAACGTCAACCTATAGCGTGTTCACATGGACAGGATTAGCCAAGGGAAACACCCGGGCACTAGTTACAGCATCTCCGAAGTGGCCAAGTCGACCGGGGTGACCAGCAGGACCCTGAGGCACTACGACCACATCGGCCTGCTTCGTCCGGCATTCGTAGCTGGCAACGGCTACCGGCACTACGGCCAGCTCGAGCTGGTCCGCTTGCAACGGATCCTGCTGCTGCGCCAACTTGGCCTGCGACTGGACACCATCGCCGAGGTGCTCGATTCGAAAACAGATCAGATCCAGGCGCTGGAAATCCACGTCAACGACCTGAACCGTCAGCGGGAAAACATAGACCGGCAGATCAAGGCCCTGCGCCACAGCATCAACGCACTATCAAAAGGGGAAACCATGAATCTCGATTCGGCCTTCGAAGGCTTCAACGAGCAATACAAGGAAGAAGTCGTCGCCCGGTGGGGCTCGGAAGCCTACGAGCGCTCCGACCAATGGTGGCGCTCGAAGAGCGGAGTCGAGCGAGCCGACATGATGGAGCAGGTCAAGGAACTGAACCACGCGTGGGCACAAGCTGGCGCAAGCGGAATCGCCGCCGACAGCGGCGCTGCGCGCCTGCTGGCTTCCCGGCACGTGCAATGGCTGGAGTCCATCCCTGGCACCCCGGCAGCGTCCGGCGACCCAGCGCAGTTGCGCACTTATGTGCTGGGGCTTGCCGACATGTACGTCGCCGATGAACGCTTCGCCAAGAACTACCAAGGGCACGCGCAGTTCGTCCGTGATGCCCTGCATTCGTTCATGAACGAAGTGGAGCACTAGCAATCAGGCGCTTCGGCATGCGCCCGCAGAGCAGGCCGGAGCGCCCGCTAGGATTCCCTGTCGATTTCCTCGCGCGCCTGGGCGTAGCGAGTCTGGATGTATTCCTCCAGCTTTTCTCGTTCCACGCGCCACACGCCCCTGCCCCCGATTTGGATGGCCGGCAGCTCTCCGCTCTTGATCAACGCGCGGATCTGCGGAAGCTTGACGTTAAGCTCCTCGGCAACGTCTTCTAATCGCAAGAACCTCATGGCATCAGATTACTGTCATTTGCTGCAGTTAGATCTGATTCGACGCAACCTGTGCATAACGTGTTCCCTACGCCACAATTTATGCCGTTGCTGTCCCTGCGAGCACCGCGCATGCAACAAACCGGTCAGTCCGTGCAACACGCTTGGGAGATACTGGTCATTTTGACTAAAATCTATTTGTAGCACTCGCGATCTTCACGAATACGCCGTCATAGGAGACCACACATGAATTCGGATACGTATCAGCTCGACGAAACCGACCGACGTATCCTTCTGGCCCTCGACGCTGATCCGCGTGTTCCCATCATGATGCTCGCCCAGCAGCTCGGACTGGCCCGGGGCACCGTGCAGTCGCGTTTGGAGCGGTTGGCGAACTCCGGCGCCCTGCGTCCGAATACGGCTCGTATTCTCCCGGCGGCCATGGGCCGCGGCGTCAGCGCCTTCGTCAGTGCAGAGCTTGACCAAGCGCGTCTGAACGAGGCCATCGCGGGCCTGCGGCAAATTCCCGAAGTCCTAGAGTGCGTGGCACCTGCCGGCGACACCGACCTGCTGATCCGGGTGGCTGCCACGGATCCCGATGACTTGTACCGGGTCAGCGAGGAAATTCGCCTCTGCCCGGGCATCACCCGCACCTCGACGTCGATGATCCTGCGCGACGTCATTCCGTTCCGCACCACGGAGCTGCTGCGCAAGCTCAGCGGCGAAAAGCACTAAGCCCGCATCTTCCCAACGGCCAGGCACCTCGTGCCTGGCCGTTAGTCTGTCACATGTTCAGGGGTTCGCCCGGGCAGGTATTTCCGGGCCCTGAATACCTGGATCATGGAGGCGACGCAGCAGATGGCGAGCAGCCCGATGAACAGTGCCGGATGGGCCATCGGCCGCCACAGGGCAAACAGCGTGGGGAACGTGAAGCCGATGAAGCAGCACATGTAGAACCGTCCGGTCAGCTTGCCCAGATCCGCGGGACCTGCCAGATCCAGCACCTGGCTCAGACCCGCGACCAGCAGGATTCCGTTCGCGGCGCCCGACACGACCGATGCCGCCATGCCCACGGCTTCGGATCCGGTCAGCGAAACCACCAGCATCAGCAACAGGCCCGTCAAGGCGACGCCCAGCCCCCAGAGCAGCAGGCCGACCCGGCTGACATCGTTGAAACGGCGGATCAGCGGCTGGATTGCTGCGCCCATGCCCATCGTGACCACCACAGCGATCGTGGAATACAGCAGGCTGGATTGGCCCGGTTCAGCGGTCAGGGCGGGGACCACCGCGAACCCCGTGGCTGCCATCCCGAAGACCCAGGGGGCTGCGGGCAGCACCAGCCGGGTGAACCGCTTCATGTTCGCCGCGCTGGTCCGCATCTGGTGCGCGGCAGGGGCAGCATCCGCCGGATCCACCTGGCGCAGGACCGCTGGCTGTTCCTCCTTGGCGGTGAGCATCAGCAGCAACCAGGCCAGCGTGGCGACCGCGTGGACAGCGTAGGCGAGTTCCGGGCTTTGGCTGGCTCCGACAATCGCCCCCGAGATCGCCGGGCCGATGGCGAAGCCGGCCGAGGTGCACAGCGCGGCCCGGGTGGCGCCTGCCGGCCCGGGGCTGATCAGCTTGACCCAGCTGGTGACTGCCACCATGGCAAGCCCCATACCCAGCCCGGTGAAGACGCGTCCGAGGTACAAGCCCGCTTCGGTGTACCAGCCGCCCATCAGCGCCACGGATCCGAGGATCGAGAAAGCCAATGCAGCCAGGGTGAAAGGCTTTCGCCCGAAGCGGTCAGCCAGCGGGCCGCCGAACATCAGCGCAGGAATCATGCCCAGCAGATAGCTGCCCATGACCAGCATGGCTTCGAATTCGCTCAGCAGCCGTTGCTGCTGGTACCAGCTGATCAGGGAAACATACTGGTTGGCGCACCAGCCGGTGAGGATCAGGCAGATGCCGGGAAGCCACCATGAGGTGGTGCGGCGTGCGGTCGTGGAAAGTGCGATGCCTACTTCTCCAACTCGTGGAAAAGGCTGCGCACCCGGTCGGCGATTTCATCGCGGATCATGTTCATTCGTTCGGCACCGGTGATGCCGTCCTCGCTCGGCTCGTAGGTGACCCAGCGTTCGGTCTTCACCTGCGGATCGAAGCTCGGATTGGCGTCGGTGCCGAGGATGACCACCCGGTCCACCGAGGCGGCCAGCGACGGATCGATGGGCTTGGGTTCACCCTGGGCCATGTCCGCGCCGCACTCGGCCAGCGAGGCGACCGCTTCGTGGTTGATCGAGGCACCGGGGTTGGTGCCGGCCGAATAGCTGGTGACCTTGCCGTCTGACACGTAATCCATCAGTGCCGCGGCCATCTGCGACTTGCCGGCATTACGTGAGCAAATGAAGAGAACCGAAGGTGTAGTCATGAAAACAATTGAACCACCCAAAGCGTGCTTTGGGTGGTTCAATGTTCAACAGTGACGCCGGGGTGCCGGGAATCTCAGAGGATCAGGTTCTTGCCGGTCTTGATCGTCTCGCCCTTGAAGAACGCCGGGTGGCGGACACGGCTGTAGAGCATGACCAGCACGCCCAGCAGCAGCACGCCGACACCGAGGATGAAGACCATGCCGACGCCGCCGATGTTCGAACCCGAACCGTAGTCGGGTTTCATGGAATCGACAGCGGTGACGAAGAACATCACCAGCAGGATGATGCCGCCCACCAGTGGAGCCAGGAACTTGAAGAAGAAGTTCCGGGCGTTGGCGAACAGCTCGCCGCGGAAGTACCAGACGCAGGCCAGCGCGGTCAGTCCGTAGTAGAAGCAGATCATCAACCCGAGGGCGGTGATGGTGTCCCACAGGGCGTTTTCCGACAGCAACCGGGTGACCACATAGAATGCAGCGGCTGCGGCCGCGGAGACCACGGTGGCCACCGACGGCGACATGTAGCGCGGAGAGATCTTGGCGAAGCTGCTCGGCAGCGCCTTGTAGTAGCCCATGGCCAGGATGGTGCGCGCCGGGGAGACCATGGTCGACTGCAGCGAAGCTGCGGAGGAGGACATGATGGCCAGCGACATCAAGATGGCCAGCGGGCCCATGACCGGTCCGGCCAGCACCGCGAAGATGGATTCCTGGTTGTCCGGGTTGCCGGCGCCCAGGCCGGTAGTTCCGACGCCGGCGAAGTACAACACAGCGGTGGCGACGGCCAGGTACAGCGCGATGATGATCAACACCGTCCAGGTGGCGCCGCGGCCCGGGACCTTGTTCGGGTCGGTGGTTTCCTCGTTCATGGTCAGGGTGACGTCCCAGCCCCAGAACACGAAGATGGACAACGAGATGCCAGCGGCGAAGGCGGTGAAGGATTCCACGCCCGCAGGGTTGAACATGTCCCAGGTGATTGGGGTGCGGTCGAACGGCGCATCGGCCGTGAACGCCATGATCGCGAACAGCAGCAACACACCGACTTGGAAGCCCACCAGCACGTATTGGAAGACCTTGGTGGCGTTCATGCCGCGGTACGAGATGTAGGCGGCGATGGCGATGAAGACCAGTGTGGTCGGGATGTTGATCCACAGGTTCTTGGTCAGGTCCGCGATCCATTCCTGGCCGGTGAGCTGGGCGATGAGGATGTAGAAGAAGTCCACCGCCACCGCGGCCAGGTTGGAGAGCACGATCACCGTGGCGGCGATCAGGCCCCAGCCGCCCATCCAGCCGATCATGGGCCCGAAGGCGCGGGTCGCCCAGGTGAAGGAGGTGCCCGAGTCGGGCATGGCGTTGTTCAGTTCCCGGTAGCCGAGGGCAACGAGAAGCATGGGGATGAATCCGGCGATCAGGATGGCCGGAAGGCTGGTGCCCACCTCGGCGACGGTCGCGCCGAGCCCGGCGGTCAAGGTGTACGCCGGGGCAATGCAGGAGATGCCGATGACGATCAGGCCCAGGACACCGACGGTGCCCTTGGACAGACCTTTTTCATGAAGTCCCGAATCGTTCGTTTCGGGAAGGCTATCCCGCCTCATTTCTTGTGACATTGTCAAAAACCTTTGGGAGTGTGCTCACCGTTGAGCCGCGGCAGTGCGCGCCGCCCTGGACGCTGTGTCAGGTGTGCGGCAGGGCGGTCGACGGTGAGTGCGTTTTGGAGAGGATCCAAGGGATACGAATTTTTGATCGGCTTTCTACCGTGTAGATGGCAAGTGGGGAATGACGCCCATGGGGACGTTGAGGTGGCCGAGGATGCGATGGGCCTTCGGGCCGATGAACAGGCGGCGATGCGCCGCCAGGCGGGCCGAGCCGAGCAGGGCCAGGTCTCCGGGCTGCCAGGACAGCTCGTTGATCGCAGTGTCGATGCTGCCGCTGGCGATGACCTCGACGCTCGCCTCGATGCCCAGTTCCTTCACCAGTTCATCGAGGTATTCGCGGATCCCGCGCACGTGGTCGTCGATTCCGGCGGAACCTTCGGACACGTCGGCGTGGGCCACGAAATTCGCCACACGCAGCTTGATGTTGCGGGCGTTGGCGACGCGGGCGGCCAGGGAGATGATTTCCTCGGCGCCGGGGCGGTCTCCGACGAAGGCGGTCAGCCGGGTGATCTGCCCGCCTGCTTCGCGCAGGTTCTCCAGCGAGGCCGGTGAGGTCATGAAGACCGGCAGCGGCGAGGAGTGCAGCAGGGCATTGGCGATGGCCCCGGGCATGAAGAAGCCGCCCAGATGGCGCTTGCGCCCTCCGAGCACGATTCCGTGGGCTTCGAACTCTTCGCCGAGTTCGATCAGCCCTTCAGCGATGGACGACACGGAGCGCGCCACGACGCTGGCGCCGATTCCCTCGGGAACCAGCGCCAGCGCTTCGGCGGCCCACCGATCCACCTGGGCGGAGAGGATGGTTTCATAACCATGGTCTCCGCCCGGGTAGATGGCGGTGAAGGGTGCGGTGGCCGGAAGAACGATGGCAATCTGCACGAATGCATCCTTCGTTCCGGCCACCACTGCGCTGGCCAATTCAATGGCCTCCGCGCCGCGTTCATCGGCGGTGTAACCTACGAGCAGTTTCATCGTCTTAGACGGTGACCTGCGAGTCGGACGGCGCGGTCAGGGTAGCCACTCCGTCGTAGGACTCGTCGTAGGCGGTTCCGTCGAGTTCCGCGAGAATGCGGGCTGCGTTGCGGCGGCCCATGCGGACTGCGCCGTCAACGTGCTGGTAGCCTTCGCCGGCCAAGTCCGAGGAGGAGAAGTAGATCGGGCCGACGTTCTCGTTCTGGCTCGGGCCGAAGCGGTACAGGCCGCCCAGGTCGTAGCTGGTGGCGTAGGCGCCGCGGGTCCACTCCTCGGAACCGAAGTCGGAGAGGTAGAAGACCTTCGGATCCAGGGTCTTCTCGCCCAGGAACTCGGCCATGGCCTTCAGGATGGCTTCCTTGCGCTCGGCGTCGGTGTCCATGGCCCAGATCTTGTCGGCTTCCAGATCCGAGATGAAGCCGACCAGGGTGCCGGTGGATTCGCCGTCGAAGGTGTTGTCGTAGATTTCCTGGACCAGGTGGTTCGGGCCGAAGCAGGTGCCGGACAGGCCCTCTTCACGCCAGAACGGGGTGTCGTAGACCGCGTGCACCTTGATGACCAGGCCCATGGACTGGTGCTGGTGGGTGACGTGCTGCCAGCGAGGCAGCGGCGGGAAGTAGCTGATGCGGTTGTACAGGTTCGGCGGAACAGCCAGCACGACCTTCTTGGCCTTCACGGTCACGTCGGCGCCGTGGGCAACCACGCCGTCCTCGGACCATTCGAGCTTGAGCACCGGGTTCTCCAGGAACAGGGTGTCTTCCGGCAGGCGGCCGGCCACGGCGATGGACACACCCTGCATGGAGGTCTTCATGCGGCGGTCAAGGATGAAGTCTTCGTCGACCAGGTTGTCGAAGGAGCCTGCGGAGGAGGCCATGAGCACTGCCTGCAGCGCGGAGAAGGTGTGGGCAGGCTTGGTCAGCATGCCGCCTGCGATGAACAGGCCGATGTTGTTGCAGGCTACCTCGTCGGAGGAGTTCTCGCGCAGGAAGTGGTGGAAGGAGATCTTGTCCAGTTCCTCGGCCTGCGGGTGATCCCACGGCTTGTCCGGGTTCATGCCGGCGGCCAGCTCGTTCATGATCTTGATGAGCTTGTTCATCTCGGCCACGGTGGCTTCGCCGACCGGGAAGTCTTCGCCTTCGTAGATGATGGCTTCGCCGGCCTCGGTGCGGTAGACGCTCTTGCCCTGCTTGTAGCGCTCGAAGGTCTCGATGCCGAGCTCCTCGATCAGGGAGTACAGGCCGGTCTGGTCCGGGCTGATCCACTGGCCGCCGATCTCGATGGTGGCGCCGTCCATGGTGTCGGTCCAGGTACGGCCGCCGACGCGGTCGCGGGCTTCGAGCACGGCGACGGACTTGCCTGCCTTGACCAGCTCGTAGGCGGCGGTCAAGCCGGAAGGACCGGCACCAATGACAACGACATCGCGTTCGAGATGTTTCATAACTGCTCTCCTTGAACAATAAAATGAATTTGGTTCATTTATCTTTCCTATAGCATAGGGTACGAACACGATCTTGTGAAGTAACCCACGTCAGCTAGGGGATCATTGATGAGCGAAGAGGCGCCTCGGCGCGCGGGCCGACCGCGCAGAGCCGTGCTCAACCGGGAACGCATCGCCAGCCACGCGCTGGAGCTGGCGTCCGCGGACGGCTACGAGGCACTGACGATGCAGCGCCTGGCCAAGTCATTGGGCGTCGCGGCCTCGGCCCTGTACAACCACGTGTCTTCCAAGCACGACCTGCTGCAGTGGGTCCAGGAGCTGGTGATGACCGACGTGGACACCACGGTGTTCGATACGCTGGAGATTTCCGAGGCGCTGATTGAATGGGCCACGAGCTACCGGAACGTCTTCGCCCAGCACATTCCGCTGGTCCCCGTCATCGCCGTGCTCCCGGTCTCGGATTCCCCGCGCACCTTGAAGATGTATGAACGGGTCGCCGAGGCGCTGCGCGACAACGGGCTGAAGGCCGAGGCGATCATCCCCACCATCGTGGCACTTGAATCGTTCATTTTCGGCTCTGCCATGGATACCGCGGCGCCGCACGACATCTTCGACGCGCGGGACCACAAGGACGCCACCCCGAACTTCACCCAGGCCGTCTCGGATCAACGCGCCACCGGGCTGAACACCAGCGACGATTCCTTCCAGCGCGGCCTGCACGCCATGGTTGCAGGCCTGCTGGCGGCAGGGAGTAAATAATGGATCAAACCCCTGACGCCAAGGGACCGCAGCAGAAGTCCTGGCTGGCTCGGATCACCGGCAGGCAGTGGGCTTCGATGGCTCTGGTCATCGTGGCACTGGTGTTCATGTTGCAGAACCTGAATATCGTGCGCGTCGAGTTCTTCCTGTTCCACACCTCGGCTCCGTTGTGGGCGGTCCTGCTCATCACCCTGGCGGCAGGTTATGTGATCGGAAGATTCTCCAAGCGCGGGGACTAGTCGTCCAGGATCGCCCACTCCCCGACTTCCTCGTTGTCGGAGTCGAAGACGTCTTCCTGCGCGCCGGGGACGAGCGGATACATGGTGATCTTGTTGGACCAATCACGCAGAATCTTCTGCAACTCCTCCAACGGCTTGAGCTGCATATTCTCGGTGTCGAAATTGACTTCCAAAACAAAGCGCATGATGCACTCCCATCCCTCGCGTTGCGGCAATCCTATTCCTTGGGTCGCAGAAATACGAGACTTGACAAGGGCAGGTCGACTGCGGATCGGAAGTGCGGGAAGACAGCGCGATTAAATGCAGAAGCAGGGCCCCGGAAGGGCCCTGCTTCAAACGGTGAAAGATTTGTGCTTACTGCATCGTGGTCATCGTCGCGATGGAATCGAAGGCTTCGGGGCCGCCGACCTTGTACAGGGCCAGCAGCAGGCCGCCGAAGACGGTGCCCATGATCGCGCTGAAGCCCAGCGAGATCTTGGCCAGTGAACGGACTTCGTCACGGCTGATGGCACTCTCATTGTTCAGGTAGCGGGCTGCGCCGGCGCTGATGCTTGCCGCTGGCGTTGCCGGCTGCTCTGCCGCAGGCTGGGCCTGCTCGAATGTGGCCTGTGAGACGGCCGGTGCCACTTCCTGGGTTGCCATCAAGACATTCGAGGCGGTGTCGATCTCTCCGCCGCGCAGGTAGGCGACGGTCGAGCGGTGTTTGCGGTCCTGGCGAAGCTTGACAATGTTCGAGCCATGTCGTGCCAACAGAATATCTTCGCCAAGTGGGATCGTGCCCATGCGTAACCGCGCTCCTAAATAGATTCAAACACCGTACTTCCAGTAAACCCCACGAATTTTCCCCACCTGTTAAATACCTGTCTATTTGTTCACAAACACACATGGCCCTGTGATGCAAACGGCACGATTTCAGCGTTAAACGCGCTGGCGCCACATCTGGCTGATCGTCTGGGCCGGTGCGAGACTGCTGCCGAGAACCCGATCAGTCCGGCAACTGGCCGAAGGTCTCGGTATCAGCAATCGGGCCGAGCACCAGGATGCGGTCTCCGGCCTTGAGCACCGTCTGGGCATCGGCGTGCTGCCACCGGCCCTCGTCGTTGGTCCGGGCCGCCACCGTCACGCCGTAGTGCTTACGCAAGTTGCTGTCACCGAGCTTCAGCCCCTGCAGCACCTTCGGAGTCGTCATTTTCACCATGGCGAATCCACGATCGATCTCCAGGTAGTCCATCATCGATCCGCGCACCAGGTGGGCCACCCTGCGGCCCATGTCCTTTTCCGGGTAGATGATGTGATGGACGCCGAGCTGCTCAAGGATCAAGCCGTGCTGGTCATCCAGCGCCTTCGCCCACACATGGGGAATCCCCATGCTCAACAACTTGGAACAGGTCAGGATCGATGCCTGGAGATGGTTTCCGATGGCTACCACCACGCGGTCGAATTCGTTGAGCGAAAGCTGTTCAAGCGCCTCGCGCTTGGTTGCGTCCGCCCTGACCACCTGGGTGAGTTCGCCGTTGAGGGACTGGACGATGTCTTCATCCAGGTCGATTCCCAGCACGCTGGTGCCCGAGCTCATCAGCTCAAGTGCCAGCGAGGCTCCGAAACGGCCCAGGCCGATCACCGCCACGGAGTTGGCATGGGCGATTTTCTTGGCCGCACCGCGGCCGCCGGAGAAGTTAACCAATTGCTGGCCTTTCCTTTGGAAGTTCGAATACTGCTTTCTTGTCGCGCAGTGCGAGCGCTGACCCCAGCGAGAGGACTCCGACGCGTCCCAGATACATCAGTGCAATCAGCACCGCTTCGCCTGTCGCGGGCAGCTTGGGTGTAATGCCGGTCGAAAGTCCCACCGTTGCGAAGGCCGATGTTGCTTCGAACAGGCATTCGTCGAGGCTGAATTCCGTGATCACCAGCAGTGCCATGGTCCCCGTGAATACCGCAGCCACAGCGACCAGCGCCACCGTAATCGCCTGGCGATGCACCGAACGAGGCAGCCGCTTGCCGAAGATGTTCACGGCGGCTTCCCCGCGCAATTCTGTGAGGATGATGAAGAACAGGACGGCGAAGGTCGTGATCTTGATACCGCCGCCGGTGCCCGCCGGGCCTGCACCGATAAACATGAGCAAGTCCATGCCCAACCAGGTGGCCGAATGCATATCCCCGATATTGATGGAGTTGAACCCCGCGGTTCGCGTCTGCACGGATTGGAAGAAGCCGGCCAAGAGCTTATCCTGCATCGCCATGGGTCCCAAGGTGTCCGGGTTCCTCCACTCCATCGCGGTGATGAACACGGTGCCGAGCAACAGCAGCGCGACCGTGCCCGCCAGCACGATCTTCGTGTTCATGGACCATTTAAGCCGATTCCTCGCGTATCGGCGGATCTGCAGGATCACAGGGAAACCCAGCCCGCCAAGGATGATCGCTGCGGCAAGGGGAAGACAGATCCACGGATCGGCGGCAAACCCCATCAAGTTGTCGGAAAAGAGTGCGAAACCCGCATTATTGAAAGCCGAGATAGCATGGAATCCGCCGTAGGCCAGGCCTTGCCCGAGCGAATAGCCGTATCCGAAAATGAACCGCGCAGCCAGCAGCAGCGCAATGGCACCCTCGATCACGAAGGTCACCTTCACGATGGACAGGGCCGCATTCTTTACGTTCGGGCCCTCGACCGCCTTGGCTTCAGTTTGTGCGGTGATCTTGGCGCGAAGACTGAGTTTTCCCAGAATGCTCAGCGAGATCAGGGAGGCGATGAGCATGATGCCCAGACCCCCGGCCTGGATCAGCGCGATGATGACGATCTTCCCGAAAACGCTGAAGTGCGTCGCGGTATCCAGCACTGCGAGGCCGGTGACGCACACTGCGGAGGTTGCGGTGAATACCGCATCAATAAATGGAGTCCATTGGCCTGTGGCGGAGGAAAGCGGGGAAGCGAGAAGCAGTCCGCCAGCCAGGATGGTGATGGCGAATCCGGTAGCCACCATGCGGGCTGGCCGCGCCACCACGGTTGATCCGGAAACATGAAAACGATGTTTCCGCTGGATTTTGCTCATAGAATCCAAATTCGTAGCGCCTGCCGTCTACATGGTGTAGAACAGCCTTACGAATGGAAAACAGTACTCCTGCTTCACCTGCTTGCCAAGGGGGGCAATTTTTCGCGCTGCTGTTCCCCGTTGCCGAGCGGTTGACCAGCAGAGATACGGCCGGGACGACCCCGGTGCACGCGCATTCCCCGTTCCCGGCGCCCCTCGGACACATTCGTTTCGCCAGGGCACGAGTAAAGCGGAGGCAGGTTTCTGCCTCCGCTTTTCAGTCGGTGTGTATTCCGCAGCTACTATGCGGTCTTGATGTTCCGCTGCTTGCGGGCACGCTTGGCTGCACGGATCTGCAACGTCAGTTCATTGTTGGTCATGTCATCCGGTGATGTGATGCCATAGTGATGAGCCTGCTTGAGCAGACCCTGGCGAATCTCCGTGTGATGGTTGCGATTGTATTTGCGCACCATGACGACTGTAACGACTGCCAGCACCACCAGGGTGACCAGGGCAGTGAGCATTGTGGCTTCCATGTTCATTGTCTTCTCGACCCCCTTATCTTCAAGCCGAGGATTCCTCACCCGGCTACGTCAGCATTGAGCTGTGTTCGCTTCGAACTTGCCGAACGTTTCTTCCTCTTGTAGAGAAGAACAACAACTTTAGCAGATTTATTCGAATAAATGAATTGGGGTATCGATTCGGCGCGTATTTAACGCCCTGTTCCGCCGCCGCGAAGCCGCTAGAACTCGCCGGTTCCGTGGCTGTGTTCGAAGACGAGTGATGTCTGCGTGGTTGCCACAGCAGGGTTGGCCGACAGGTTGTCCAGCACGAACTGGCGCACGTCCGAGGAATTGCGCACGGCTACATGCAGCACGAAGTCGTCGGCGCCGCCCAGGAAGAAGAGCTGGCGCACCCCGGGCTTGTCCCGCATCTGCGTAGCGAAATTCGCCATCAGGTGGCGGGCGCCGGGACGGATGCGCACGAAGATCAAGGCTTCCAGTTCCCTGCCGAGCACCTGCGGATCCACTTCGATGGTGAACCGCGAGATCACCCCGGAGTCGCGCAAGGCGTTAAGCCGGGCCAGGCAGGTCGATGCCGCGATGCCCAGTTCTTCGGCCAATGAGTTGTTGGTCCGGCGGGAGTTCTTGGAGAGCAGCTCCAGCAGCTTGCGGTCCAGATCATCGAGCTGCGCCGTGGGGCCGCCCGAAGCGTTGGTTCCATTGAGCATCGATTGCACACCTGCTTTCAACGATTCGTGGTGCTTCTATTGGTCTTGCGGAGGACAAGTGCCGGGACTAGTGCGGCGGGATGTCCTGAGGGGAGTCGTGCGCGGTGCGGCGTTTGCGCATCCGGATGATCACTGCTGCCGCCATCGCGATCACCAGCGCCCCGCCGACGAGCCATGGCCAGTCCAGCGCCAGCCATGCGTAGAACACCGCCATGCCGATGGTGGTGTAGAGCAGCGCCCAGGCGATGGCTCCCACCGCGACGGCCGGCAGGTAGCGGCGCACCGGCATGCGGCTGACGCCGGCCGAGGCATTGACCGCTGACTGGATGCCCACCGTCAGGAAGCTCAGCGGAACCGCCAGCATGCCCCAGCGGGCGATGAATCGCTGCGCGCGCAGGTAGACCGGGCCATGAAGGTGGCGTTCAAACCTCGTATGTTCCACGCCCTTGGCGATACCTCGCCCCATCCAATACGTGGCGTTGCCGCGGGCGAACGCCAGGCAGAAGAAGAACACGAAGGTGATGGCATACGGTGCGCCGTCCATGAGCCACGCGATGGTTTCGGACATGGTTACGGAACGCTCTTGATCCGGCGGACCAGCGCGGCTCCGACCAGGCTGATCACGGCAGAAATGAGGAACAGCGTCGGGTAGCCGCCGAACCAGGTCACCGACAGCCAGGCCACCAGCGGCGCTACCACCTGCGGCAGCGAATTGGCGATGTTGATCATGCCCAGGTCCTTGCCCCGCGAATCGGCGTTGGGCAGCACCTGGGTCAGCAGGGCGAAGTCCACCGCCAGATACGCGCCGAACCCTATGCCCAGCAGCACCGCGGCGATAATCGCTGTGGTGAAGCTCGAAGCAATGGCGAGCACTCCGGCCGCCGCTGCCACGATGACCGAGGAGGTGATCACGAATTTCTTGCGCTTTCCGTCGCGGTCGGAAAGCTTTCCGGAGATCACCGAAGAGAAGATCACGCAGAATGCATAGATCGCCGTCAGCACCAGCACGCCTTGGGCGGGATCCGGATGCCCCAGTTCGTCCTGCAGGAAGAACAAGAGGTACACCAGGCACAGCTGGCAGCCCAGGTACAGCATGAAGCGGGTCAGCCAGGCCCATCCGAAGTCCTTGTGCTTAACCGGGTTGATCCAGAAGCTCTTGAGGAATTCACCGGCCTTCAGCGCCGGCAACGCTCCCTTGGGCAGCGGAACGTCCTGGCGCATCATGACGTACGGGATGGAGCACAGCGCCACGGCCACCGCGACGATGGCGTACCCGAAGACGAGGTCCTGGGCGGCATACATGCCAATGACCGCGCCGATCAGGGATCCGCAGGTCTGGCCCAGGGCCACCAGGCCGCCCACCATGCCGCGCTGCTCCACCGGAACCTTGTCCGGGATGGCGGCGAAGATCGCGGCCAGCGCGGCATTGCCCGCCGCCTGCATCAGCGCCCAGCCGAGCACCAGCAGACTCACGGTCTGCGCGGTGGACATCAGCAGCAGCGCCAGCGCTCCGGCGATGGTGCCGAAGAAGACCCACGGGATGCGTCGGCCGAACCGCGAGGTGCTGCGGTCGCTCAAGGCGCCGAACAGCGGGTTGGCCACCAGGGAGACGGCCGCGCCCACGCCGGTGACCAGCGAGAGGATCGCGTTCTTCTGGCTGGCGTCCAATTGCTGGGCATGCAGGCCCAGCAGCACCTGGATGGGTGCGAAGAAGCCGACGTTGATGCCGATGTGCACGATTACCAGGGCGGTGATCCACCCGGCGCCTACGCGCCGGGTGGGAACCTGCAGTGCTGCTGGAATGCTCCCGGGTGCTCCAGCGCTCATGGGGCGGGTCGTCCTAACTCGCGGGGACCGATCTGCGGGTCCTCTAGCTGTTCAATGCCGGGGGTGATACCGCGGGCCATCAGCTTCCGCACCGCCTTGGACATCAGTCCCCCGTCGATCATGGAGGCCGCAACCAGCGCGCCGGACTCGTCCAGCCCGAACACCGTCTGGATCTTGCCGCGGCGGTTGTGCCGCTTCACGACGCTGGCGACCTTGGAGAAATCGCCCACGGTTTCCACGTGGGTGTCGTGGCGGTCGGACCAGAACCACGGGATCGAACGCGCAGGCGCCGGGGTGCCGAGGATGGTGGAGGCGGCGATGGCCGCGTCTTCCATGGCGGCTTCCCAGTGCACCGCACGGGCCTGCCCGGCTTCGCGGGCGGCGTCGCCCGCGGCCAGCACCTGGCGGTGGCTTGTCGACCGCTGGCCGGCGTCGACCAGGATTCCGTTCTCCACGTCCAGGCCCGAGCGTTCGGCGAGCGCGGTGTCCGGCTCGACGCCGATGGCCGCGACGATGAGGTCCGCTTCATGGCGCGTCCCGGAGACGATCGCGTAGCCGGGGCCCAGTTCGGTGACCGCGCCGGTGATCGTGGTGATGCCGTGGGTGCGGTGCTCCGCATGCAGCTGCTCGGCCAGGTCTTCTCCCAGCACGTGGGCCAGCGGGGCGTTGGAACTGGAGACCAGGGTGACCTGGGCGCCGAGCATCCGGGCTGTGGAGGCGAATTCGGCGCCGACCAGGCCGGCCCCGATGATCAGCACGCGCTGGCCGAACATGCCGTCTTCCAGGGCGCGGGCCAGGTGCCGGGCGTCGGCCGCGGTGTGCAGGCTGCGCGCGAATTCGGCGCCGGGGATATCCAGGGTGCGCGGGATGGTGCCGGTGGCAAGGACCACCCAGTCGTCGTCGGCGGTCGGCAGCGGCAGCTGGGTGATCTCCTCCTGGACCAGGTTGATGCGGTGCTCGCGGTACCAGGAGACCGGTGCGAAGGGTTCGACCTGCAGGGACTTGCTCAGCGGCGGGCGGTCGTAGGGCAGGCCCTGGGCGTCGCTGATGCTGATGCTCCCGGCGTAGTTCCGGCTGACCAGCTCGCGGGCCAGGGTGTAGCCGGCGACCCCTGCCCCGATGATGTGGACGGAGGACATCTAGATGTCGAGTTCCAGGTTGCCGTCCACCACGCTGACCTTGTAGGTGCGGGCGTCCTTGGTGGCTGGCATGCACAGCACCTTGCCGGTGCGCAGATCGAAGCTGGAGGAGTGCAGCGGGCACTCGACTTCGCAGCCGTCGATCCAGCCTTCGGACAACGATGCCACCTCGTGGGTGCATTCGTCCTGCAGCGCATAGAAGTTACCGTCTTCGGCGTGGAACACCGCGATGTCCTCGACGGCTCCACTGTCTTTTGCCTCTACCAGCAATGCTTCGCCTTCTGGCAACTGGTCTGCTGGACCGACACGGTAACTCACGGTGACTCCTTTGGTGCGCAAATAGTTCTGAACCTATCTTGTCACTCCATGAGGCGATGCACATATTAGTAGGGTCACCCCCGAACCGGCTGAGTGGCTCAGATGGAAGAAATCATGGCCCTCAGCGGGTGGTTTTCCGGCAGTCCGGCCATCATGGCGATGCCGTCCAGCCCCTCGCCGGCAGGTTCGGCCAGCCGCGCGCCGGGGACCTGCAACGCAAGCTCGGCGATGAAAGCCGCGCGGACCTGCGCGCCGGCAAACACACCGCCAAGACAGGCCACGGCGGGGTGCGAGGCCTCCTGTCCGGTTCGGCGCAATGCGGTGGCCGCCGAATGGGCCAGTTCCCTGCCCGCGAGCTCGCAGATCCTGGCTGCGACGGGATCGCCCCCTGCGCGCAGGGAAACCTCCTTGCCGAAGGAGGCCACCACCGCAATCCGGTTCGGGTCGGCCTGGAGCTGGATGTAGGCTTCTTCGAGATCCGGCCAGCGGTCCCTGACGGCGATGCCCAGGGCCGTCTGCGGTCCGCGGCCGTCGTGGGCGCGCATCACCGCGGACAGCGCCTGCTGCCCCATCCAGTAGGCGCTGCCGGAATCCCCCATGATGTTGCCCCAGCCGTCCACGCGGGCTGTGGTGCGGGCTCCTACGGCGAGGGTGACTACGCCGGTACCCGCGGCAACCACTGCCCCTGGCCGGTCACCCAATGCCCCGAGGTAACTTGACACCGAGTCATGAGCCAGATTGAGACCCGATGCCACTCCTGGTTCCAGCATCGCCATGAGCTCCCCGGCGTCCTGTTCGGCCTTGGTCAGGCCGGTGGTGCCGATGGAAACGACATCGAACCCGGCCGCGCTGATATTTGCCGCGTGCCCGATGGCGGCCGCCAGCTGGGGCAGAACCGGCAGATGCGTCTGGACACCGGGCAAGCGCAATTCCGAGACTTCTCCCTGGCGGATAATCCGCAGCTTTGTTTCGGTTTGTCCGCCGTCGATAACCAGTCGCGTGTGGAACATTTTTCTTCGCACTCCCTGTCGTCTTTCATAGGCTATGCCCACCTAGCAGGACGAGTCTTCGAAACATGCCGCCGCGATCCCGCATGGTTTTCCCGCACAGCCAAGGTCCCCGTAATCAATGGTTCTGAGCGGAAACCGGCAAAAGGTGAATGATCCAGATCCGCCAAATGCAATTCATGATTGATGCACAATTAATTCCTTTGACCAAATTGCGCCCAATCACGCCATGGCACCGTCAAAAATCTTAGAATAGAAAGCATGCAAGAAGAACAGTTGATGCAAAAGGTGGAAGACGAATTCACCGCCTTGTTGTTTCGTGCGCGCCAGATGCTGGTTCGCCGTGCCAAAATCATCCATCCTGAACTGCAGGATCAGGGATATCGACTTCTTGCAGTCGTAATCCGCGAAGACGCCCAGCAGCAGGGTGTGCTCGCCGAAAAACTTCGACTCGACAAGGCGACCGTGTCACGGTTGGTTCAGCATCTGCAGTCCATCGGGCTGGTCTCCCGCACTCCAGATCCGCAGGACGGTCGGGCCCAGCTGGTCTCCGCCACCGACGAGGCCCGCGAGAAATGGCGTTCCAGCGGAGACATGCTGCGCCAGCAATTGCGCAACCACCTCAGCGACTGGGACCACGACGACCTGGAGGCCTTCGGCCATCTCATGCACCGGCTCAACTCGACCTTCGACGACATCGTGTAGGTCTTTCATACCTTGAATATGCAGGAGGCGGATTTCTGATCAAATTTTTTGTTCAGAAATCCGCTTCTCACTTTTGCGGCAGGAAGCCGTGCTATTGCATCAACGCCAGGAAGTCATCCGCGCTCAGCACCGATGACTGCGCCGTATCCGTCTGCTCGCCCAGCACGTCGTTGAACAGTTGGGTCTTCTTGGCTTGCAGGGCCAACACCTTGGATTCAATGGTGTCCTTGGCAACCAGCCGGTATACATACACCGGCCTGGTCTGGCCGATGCGGTGCGCACGGTCGATAGCCTGCGCTTCGGCCGCCGGATTCCACCACGGATCAAGCAAGATGCAGTAGTCGGCGGTGGTCAAGTTGATGCCGAAGCCGCCGGACTTCAACGAAATGAAGAAGACCGGGAACTGCCCGTCGGTGAACCCATCGATCATTTCCTTGCGCTTTGGAGCGCTGGTGGCGCCATCCAGATAGCCATGCTCGATTCCGAGTTCCGCCGCAATGTCCCTCGCCTTGCCCAGGAAGCTGGTGAACTGGCTGAAGACCAAGATCTTGTGCCCTTCTGCGACCGCGTCCGCCATGAGCTCGCGCAGCATTTCCAGCTTGGCGCTGGGTGCATTGCCCTCGTCCACCAGCGAAGGATCCAGCGCCAACTGCCGGAGCAGGGTCAACGACTGCAGGATCTTGAAACGGTTGGAATCCACGTCATCCACCAGTCCCAGGATTTCCTGGCGCACTCGCTGGAAGCGGCGGTCATAGGCCTTGCGGTGCCCAGGCTCCAATTCGACTTCCAGGACCTGCTCGGTCTTGGCCGGGAGTTCGGGGACCACTTGTTCCTTGGTACGGCGCAGGACGAACGGACGGAGCCGCTTCTTCAGCCGTTGAAGGCGCTCGGAGTCGCCGTCCGAAATCTGCTTCTGGTAGTTGTCCTTGAACGCCTTCTGGCCACCGAGCAGACCTGGTGCAGCCAGCGAGACCAGTGCCCACAACTCCATCAGGTTGTTTTCCATCGGGGTACCGGTCACCACCAGCTTGCATGGAACCGAGAGCTGGCGCGCCTGCTTATATCCCTTGGAGGTGTGGTTCTTCAGCTGCTGTGCCTCGTCGAGAATCAGCACCGAGAACCCGGCTTCCTCGAATTCTTCGAATGACAGCCGGAAGATGGCGTAGCTGGTAACGACCAGCTGGGCATCGCCGATCTGCTCCAAGATGCTCAGCCCCGTCTTCTTTGCAGTCGAGGTAATGGACTGCACCCGCATCTGCGGGGTGAACCGCGTGGCTTCGTTGACCCAGTTTCCGACGACCGAGGTCGGAGCGATCACCAGGAACTTCTGCTCGGGATCCTCAGTGCGAGCCTGTTCCAGTCCGGCCAGCAGCTGCACGGTTTTGCCCAGGCCCATGTCATCCGCCAAGACCCCACCCAACGAATGCGTACGCAGGAAGTTCAGCCAGGCGGCACCCTGTTCCTGGTAGGGACGCAGCTGAGCCGTGAACGATTCGGGGAGGTTGATCTTCTCAAGCTGGTCCCCGTTAGTCAGTTCCGACATGGTCTGGAGCCATCGGTTTTCCTGGGCTTCGATAATGCCCAGGTCCACCAGTTCCTGCCACCAGTCGATGCTCAACCGGTGGATTCGGATGCTGTTGCCGGAGACGGTGCCCAGTTCACCGGCTTCTTGCACGAGCTGACGCAGTTGGTGGAATTCCTGTCCATCGATGGGAATCACCGTCGTGTCTTCGAGGACCAGGTATTCGTCGCCCATGGTCAGCGCAGAAAGCAACTCAGCGAAAGGCACCTTCAGTCCGTTGATGGACACCTCAACCGACAGGTCGAACCAGTCCCCGGCACTTTCCCCCGCTTCGATGCTTACCGTGGCAGGTTCAGAATTCAGGGTGTAGTTCGGCAGGCTTTCGTTGCCGCGAATCTGGATGTCCGGATGTTCTTCCAGCAGCGGGAGAAGGTACATCACGAACTCGATAGCCTGGTCCTTGGTGAGCTCCTGTGCAGGGAACACGCCATTTTTGGTGGCCTTGCCCAGCGGCTCGTCGCCTCCGAGCTTGTCCTGAACCGAGTTAATGATTTCCCGTTCAACCAATTTTTGGCGCGGTGACTTGGGTGGATAGTTCCACGTGAAACGCAGAGCCAGACCGGATTCGGTTTGTTCCAACTGAACCTGGAGGACCGGTCGCGCAGGTTGTGGCACCTCGTAACTGTCATCCTGGCTGCGCACCGGCGCTACCTGCCGGAGAGAATTCAGGAATCGGGCTTCGAAGTCTTGAATGTCTTCAGCCGGAACCACCATGGCACCGGAGCTGATGAGATCCTTAAGCTCTTGGCCGACGGCTTCGTCCAGCGGGGCAATGGAAAGATCCTTGGTTTTGTCCAGGGGTTTATCGGCGTAGGCCACCAGCGTTGGAGGGTTTCCCAACGCCAGGACATGCTCGGTTTCGCCGTTCGGCCCACGGATGACGCCCTCAACTGTCAAGCCGCTCTCGCTGCGCCGCAGGTCCAGGAAAGCGGACCCGGCCAGATCGGTTAGAGCCACGTCGGCGCGGTTGCTGGCATTCCCGTTAACAAGGTGGATCCCGGATTCCCTGATCCGTTCGAAGGCTTCACGCAGATCCTTGCCGGGAAGGTTATTCAGGGTGATCCAGTCGGTGGCATCCCAAACATGTCCGTACAGGTCGTGTTGTGCGCGCTCATTGAGCATGACCAGTTCGTTGGCCGCGCGGCGCTGTTCCTTGGCGAAGCGGTCGTCGAAAGGCAGTTTGCGCCATGACACCCCGGTCTGCACCCATGGGCTGCGCGCTCCCCTGCGTGCGGGCCGTGCATTGAGATGCACGCTTGGCCTGCCAAAACGGGTGGCCGCAACGACCTTCAGGATGAGGCCCAAGGGCTCTTCTTCAAGCTCGTCTTCGAACTCACTGCTCTCAGGAACGTGCGGGAGCAGCCGCTTCAGGGTTCGTTCCCACTGCGCGACCTGCGGCATCTTCCAGGTATCTTGTGGCCTCACTGCATCCGTAACTCTGAAGCCCCCACCGTCGATCTGGGTTGCCTCGACGAGCAGAGCGGCAACATGCTCGCAGGAGTATTCCCCTTCGTGGGCATCGCAGCGACTGCTGAAGCTGATATTCGTACCCTGGATCGACAACTGGACCACGACGAACGCATTATTCACCCAGCCGAATACGGCGGACATTCCCGGGGTCTGCTTCCGGTCGTGGATGGACACCTGTCCCTCGTTGGCGATAGCCCAACCTGCGGCGTATTCTTCCTCGGTCACTAGTGTCTGAGCGGCAACGGGTGTTAGCTGGTAATCCATACACGCAACTTCTCGGGTGGGCGGCCGCGCTAAGCCTGCGCGGAATTCAGTCCCAATTCTATCGGTGCGACAGACAGTTTGCCCTGTGACGAAACATGAAGACTGCTATTTACCAACACCGGAGAAACCCGGTAGAAAAGTAACTACTGAATCACGAGTTCCAATCACACAAGCCCTGGCTGGTTGGACGGCAACCCTATTCGCGTCATTGTGCGGGGTGCTCCAGGTGATGATTCGACGGACCTGAAAGACAAGTTCGTAAGCGATGGCGCCCCTTGCGCCAGAAAGGGGATCAATTCCTCATGTCTACCGCAGCTTCCACCATTTCCATTGCCGAAGACCGCTCCGCCCGCTTGCAGCAGGCCGGCACCGGCTGGGGCGAACGCATCTCCACCGCCCCGGACAGCGCCAAGCTGACTTTCACCGTCCAGGGCGAGGGTTTCGGTTCGGTAGCCAGCAACATCATCTCCGGAAAGCACACCTTCACCGTGGACGAGCCTGCGGCCCTGGGCGGCGACGACCTGGCCGCGAGCCCAGTCGAGTACGCGCTGGCCGCATTGATCTCCTGCCAAGTGGTTGTCTACCGCCTCTATGCAGAGCAACTGAACATCCAGGTCGACGACGTGAAGATCGTGGCCAACGGAAACCTGGACGTGCGCGGCCTGTTCGGCATCGACAAGTCGATCCGCCCCGGCTTCACCTCGGTGGATCTCGATGTGCAGATCACCGGCCCGGAAACCGCTGAGCGCTACGACGAACTGCGCCAGGCAGTCGACGCCCACTGCCCGGTTCTGGACCTGTTCGCCAACCCGGTGCCGGTGAGCACTGCGGTCACTGTGAACTCCGCCAACTAAAACCTAGTCCGGCCTCCCGGGTTGAGGGTTGAGTGCACGATATGACACGGACAGAATGCAATACGGCTCGCAGACCCGGTCGAATGAACTCCCCCGGATAGCCAAAGTGGTCAGAATCAACGCTGTTTGCGTTGGTACTGACCACTTTGGTTAAACCTCGCACCGTTATCCTCCGGAACTGACGGGGTAGCTCTTTACGAAGCCTCAGACCTTCCGACGTTGAATGCTGACAGCAAAAATCATGGAGATCACGACGCCCGCGCAGGCAGTCCACAGCAACGCGTCAAATCCTCCGCTCGATTCAATGAGTACCCCGCCAAGCGCCGGTCCTAACGCGAAGCCGCTGCCAATCATCAAGTTCGTAGAGTTCATGAGCTGACCGTTGGAATCTAGATCCGAGATTGAAGTGAGCAAGTACGGAAGGATGAATGTCCACGCGAACTTGAAAACGACAGCTGCCAAGGCGAACTGCAGTGCTCCGGTCAGTCCGAAAAGGAGCGCAATTGACGCAGTCATTGCCAAATAACCGCCAATGAGGAACGCCCGTCTCCAAGGACTGTCTCCGAGCCACGTTGCCAATACGGATGATGCGATCCCTGGCAACGTTGCCAACGACAGGATCAAACTGGTGGTGCCGAGATCCAAATTTGCATTAGCCGCAATCTGACCCATGAACGACCAAACGCTACTCAGCCCTACGTAGAAGAAGAACACTGCGGCCAACCCAAGAACAGCAAGAAATAGCGGAAATTGTCGGGTTTGTGCCGTCGAGGCGACAGCTTTCGTCTCCGAGGAGGCACGCAACGCATCTGGGTTAATCTGTTTGGCAGCAGGAATGCACAGGGCGGCTAGTCCGGCCATCGTCCAATAAATGGCTGAAACATTGAGCGTGGCAAAAATGCTTGGGAATAGTGCAAGAATCACGGCGCCCATGACAAGTTGTGCGGCAACAAACAGACCGTACGCTCGTCCGGGGTTAGCGGCTTTTCCGCTCAAACCGAGGATAATCACGGTAATTGAGCCAGCAGCGAGGGAGGTTATCACTCTGCAGATGACCAAAAGGACATAGCTGTCGACCAAGCCTGAGATGATATTTCCGAGAACTGCAATTATCGTGAAAACCTGAGTAGCAGTCACTAGATTGACTCTGCGCAACCACAGATACGCGGGAACCGTCGCGAGGCTGAAAGCCCCAAGTTCAAGGGAAAGCAGGCCGCCAACTTGTGTTGCGCTGAGCCCGAACTGTTCTACTAGCTTCGAGGTGATGACCGGAGCGATGAGCAAAACCATGTATAGAACGGCGCTGTAGACCCCAATATATATGTATGTTCCGCGTTCGTTTCCGGTTTTTGGGCGCACAGAACCGAGAGCTGTTGTCATTGGATTTCTTTCAAGGAGTGACACGCACGAGCAGCGTGTAGACGATTGGATGATGATGCCTGGTAGGCAACTAATTCGGCGCTACCGGGCGAAAACGAACGCTGGTAGCGTGCTACCTTGTCGCCTGCAGCAATTCGTCGGATCGTTCGAACACCTTGGCACCTGCAAACCAGGTTTGAACCGCCGTAATCGTAGGGAGCTCAGAAATGTTAACGGAATACGGATCATTCGAAAGAATCACGAAGTCTGCTGACTTTCCGACTTCAAGTGACCCGGTGACGTTTTCAAGCCCCATGGCCGTAGCGCAATTGATGGTATAGATCCTCAGGGCTTCGTCAAGGGTGATGGCTTCCTCGGCCCAGAGCGTTCCAGGGAATTCTCCAGTTGGATCCTGACGAGTGATAAGACCGTAGATCCCTTCCCAAGCGTTCGGTGAGACGCTAACAGGCCAGTCGGACCCTCCCGCGATTCGAGCACCCTTGCTTAGAAGCGTCTTGTTGGGATGCATTTGGCTGGCTTTGTCTGCAGGAAGCACCTTGGTCATTGCCTCTGGAATGACTCCTGGGAACCACAATGAAGGGGAAATATCCGCAGTGACGTCAAGTTCGGCGAAGCGAGCGATATCGTCAGGATGAATAAATTGTCCGTGCGCGATGTGGTACTTAGGCTCATTTAGCCCTTCTTCGCGGATCTTTTGCACGGTATCCAGAACTAGCCGGACTGAAGCGTCTCCCGTGCAATGGATCTTGGCCGAAATGCCGCGTTTTGCGGTGCTCATGAGCCAGAATTCGAGTTCGTCAGGTGCCATGGTGGTCGTGCCGCAATGGCAATCGGGGAATCCCGCGCCGGCAAGATACGGTTCGATGAACGCACCCGTTCCCGCTGGTGGAACGCCGTCAAGGAAGATCTTGATGAAGTCCGGGAAGTGATGCGCGCTCCTGGTTAGCTCCCTTTCAGCGATGATCCCTTCACCTAGCGGATGCGTACCGAAAATAAAGTCATTGGCCTGCATGCTCGATACGACCCATGCTTTGAGCTTTTCATCTTCGTCGAGCTGCTTGAGGGCACGCATCAGCTGCAGGGAAGCAGCAGCATCCTGGAAGCCAGTAATCCCGTATGAGTGCAGAATCTGGATTCCCCGTTCGGCTGCTCGCGCCAAATCCTTCGTAGGGGTGGGGTTTAGTTCTTCACGCACTTTCTCCAAATGCATGCCGCCGGCTTCGATAAGGACACCGGTAGGCACACCATCCTTATCCCGCATGATCTCACCGCCCTCGGGATTTGGTGTTTGTGCGTCAATACCGGCAAGCTCCATCGCACGGGAGTTGGCCCAGCGATTATGCTTCGAGTCGTCCTTGATGAGGGCGGGGCGTCCGCCGGTTGCCGCATCGAATCGGGCAAGAGCTTCAGGAGTATTCAACTCGTTGAGCAGCCCCGATCCCCAGCTTCCGCCAAGAACCCATGTGTCAGGCCCAAGTGTGTGTGACCACTTTTCGATTTCCTTGAGAAGCTCTCCTAGTCCCATTGTCGGGTTGGCGTTCAATTCGAAGAGATCCATTTGACCAGCCATCATGTGGTGGTTGTGCACATCCATCAGGCCGGGCATTACGGCTGCACCGTCGAGGTCAATAACTTCGTTCGCAGTTTCAACCAGTGCTTCAGCGGCTTCGCCTACGGCAATGAGCTTTCCATCTGAAATTGCAATGGCTGAGACCAGTGGTTCATTTCCAGCAATCGTATGGATAGTACCGTTACGCAGTACCAAATCGGCATGGAGAGTCATCTGCAAACCTTTCGAGGGAAAGTTCGGGTGGTTACTGATGACACGACGAATATGCCTTCACTACCAACCGAAACGTGATCCAGATCATTCTTTCGTTTGCAATCTCTTTTTTGTTGTCTCTGGGTGCTGACTCGATTGCCAATGCGCGCACTCCTCCAAGAAGAACGCTTTAAGGTCTGCAAGCAGCGACAGCCCGGATGGAAACGCTGAGTCAATAATCTGGTCGCAGATTCTTCGGCGAGGTGTGCAACTACTATGCTGTCAAGCAGCAAACGTGTAGCCCAATATCGTCGTCGGACTAGCGCTTAAAAACCCGAGCGGGCTCTCTTCCCCATGTAGAGAGCCCGCTCGGGCGCATTCCCGTGGTTCACCGCCCCAAACGGTGCACCACGAAACCTGTGGTTAGCGCTTTTCCTCGATGGTGATGCTCCACCCGTCGAAGTTCGCTGCGTTCACGTCCAGGAAGTAGGCGCCGGCCGACTTGTGCAGCGCGGTCTCTTCCTTCACCGGACCGTCGATCATGACCTCCGGGATGCCGCCGTCCTTCATCAGGTCGGTGCCTTCGGTCAGCAGATAGATGGCACCCAGCGACATGTCTTCTCCGCCCTTGAAGCTGTAGGTCATGCGGGCTTCGGCCCCGGTGAGCTCGAAGACCTTGCTGGACTTGTCGCTCTTGCCATCAAGGGTGATGACTTCCTGCCAGGAGGCTTCAGCCTTCTCTTCCTTGGCTGCGGGTTCTTCCTGCTCTTCGGCCTGCGGCTCGTCGATGGCCGGAGGTTCAACGGCAGCAGGCTGCTGCACCGACGGGGAATCGAAGCCCTGGTCGGTGACTGCCGAACTGGCGTTGTTGACGCCGCTGATGCCGCCGATGACCACAACAACAATGCTGATGATCCATGCCAGCAACTTGTGCTTGGCGTAGCCTTCCAGCGGACGGCGGTACTTGTCCGTCATGCCGCCGCTGAGGATGATGATCAGGTCGATCAGCGCCCAGATGCCGAACCCGCCAAGCGTAAACAGCTTCAGCAGGCCGGTGCCCACCTTGCCCAGGTAGAAGCGGTCAACACCCAGCACGCCCAGCAGGAGCGACAACAGCCAGGTTGCCAGGAAGGACTTCTGCGGGGCCTGCGGGACGGGGTACTGCGCCATCGGCGCGGGCTGCATGGTGGTGTAGCTCATGATGATTCCTTAGCTATGTGATGATCGGGAAAGATTGTTGTGCGCAGAGCGCTACTGCTTGACCCAGGTGCCGCAGCGTACGGATTCGAAGTCCTGGCCTTTGCGCACGGTGACAGTTGGCCTGCCACCACCAGGGATTCCGTTGTTGACGATGTCGTCACCATTGGTCCCAGATTTCAAGACAGCCCAGTAGCAATTGCTGCCTACGGCTTCCTTGGCGCGATAAGTACCCGCCTTGATATCCGTTCCAACTGTCCAGATGCCGTCGCTGACCGAGTTTTCTTCCTGCTCAACCTCGATCTTGCCGACAGCCTTCTCGCGGGCCGCCACGGCGGCTTCCGCGCCGGCAAGCTTCTCGTCGCGTTCGTCCAACTTCGTGGAGCGTGCGTCCAGATCCTTGCCCTGCTGCTCCAGTTCCCCCTCGCGTTCGGCAAGCCCGGATTTCAGCTCATTCAACTCGGAGCTGAGCTTGTCGCGCTCGGCAAACACTGCCGTGGTGGTGTCCGAGAGAGCGATGTACTCTTCCGATTCCTTGGGATCAGGGATGTTCATCCCCCAGAACACTCCACCTCCCAGAGCCGCAATCGCCGAGGCCGAACCCAGGATGAGCCCCCAGCGCTTCTTCTTGGCCTTTGGAGTTTCCGGCTGGTCGGCCGGCACGGGTTGCAGTGGCTTGAGCGTGCTCATTTTTCCTTCGCTCCTTCGATCAGTACGTTGATTCCGGTATCCGGGTGATAGGACCAGCTGGCCTGCAGATCGTCCCAGCTGTCGATTTGGGTCCCGTCCAGCGCCCTGGTGCGTTCGATTTTCTGCTGGGTGATTTCCGGGACACCCAGCTCGTCGAGCATGCAGGCATAGGCCGCATAGTCCCGGGTCCCGTCGTCGTAAAGGTCCGTCCCCTTGGTATCCAGCTCCACGGCTGTGCCGTCCTCCATGACGGTGTAGCCCTCGGCCTCCATCGCACAGGTTTCCACCGCTTGGTCGATGGCTTTCTGTGTCAGTGCCGAACCACCCAGACCACCGCCAGCGACCGATACCCCGATCACCAATCCCAGGACGGTGCCGGCCACGAGGCCTCCGGCAGCAGGGGCGATCCAAGACTTCTTGCGACGCTTCCTCAGCATTTCCGGCGGGACGATAGGTCCCTGTATCTGTGTTTCCACGGTGGCCTCCTGGGGCGAGAACTTGATGAGCTGGACGGTGAGCGATTGCCTGCCTCGAAGGGGTCGGATGCTGTTCCGTCGTCGTGGAACCAGCATCCTTCGATCAAGTGTCAAACAATAAGTGAATGACTGATAATAGGGGTTATCACGATTTCTTTCTCCTAATCTACGCATTTCCATTAGGCTTGAGTCACATCGTTCGCCCGTTCCCGAGGAGGTCTCTATGCAGGTGCAGGAATTGCTGTCGCTGTCAGACATTGCGCGCCTCGCCCAGGTGCAACGACCGGTGGTCACCGTATGGCGCTCTCGCAGCCGTGGGACCGAAACCCCATTTCCCGAACCGGCGCGGACCGTTGGTTCCCAAGATTTTTTTGATGCGGCAGAAATCGTTTCCTGGTTTAAGGCCACCGGACGGGGCAACAATCCGGAGTTTGATGCAGACGCCGCGGCGTTTTCAAACATTGCACGCGACAATTTTCATTCGGTCAGCGCGCTGCTTGTTCTCAGACAGCTCTGGGATCGGCCGTTCAAGGGCTTGGGCTCCGAAGACCTGCTTGACGCGGCAGATGGGATTGATCCGGATGATGAGTTCCTCTATTCGGAACTTGAAGCAGCATCGGACCATTTGGAGTTCCTGGCGGCATATGTCGACAAGCTTGTCGATGCTTCATACGGGGCGCTGCCGGCCCTTCAATCACTGGTGTCCGATCGATTTCGCGCCACTGAGACCGCAATAAGCCGCACCGCCATTTCAGCTCAGGCACGCCAGTTGGTAGCCCGTTGCGCTCTTGAATTATCGGGCGTTGAAATGTATTTCCATGAAGCTACCCACGCCGGCAGCGACCTGATTCACGAACTGGCACGATCACTGGATGAATCTGCCGCGGCAGTTATCCAGCAACCGGCAGTTACCGGAAGCCCAAGCCCAGAAGTCCGCATGGCCTTGCGCCGGCTCAAGATGCTTGCTTCCGCGAACGAGTCCCTGAGCCTGGTCAAAACTCGTCCCGGTAACCAGCAGGTAGTCCATGTGGCACAGTTCCCTTCGCCTGGGATGCCAACGACTGATCCAGAAACGATCTTGCATGAAATCGATGACTTGGTTCTGGAACTTGGTCCAGCGCAAGGGGCCGTCGTCATTGCGCCCGCAGACGTATTGATCGATGCCATGCCTTCCAAGAAGTCAGCCAGCATCCGTGGCTCAATCCTGCGTATGGGGCGGGTTCGAGCGGCTGCGCGGCTCCCCCAAGGCCATCTGCTCTACAAACCACGGACTGCCATGGCATTGTGGGTCATCGGGCCGGAGGCCAAGGGCCTCCCGCTGGCGGAACGTCGGATCATGCTGTCGAACCTCAGCGACCTTGAACTGGATGAGCAAGTCATTGACGACTTCGCCACGGACATCGGTGCAAGCCTCATCGGTGATGATGCTTTGCGATCCCATGCGTTCAGGTTTGCCCAATGGGCGCGTGCCAGCGTCGTCGTTGCCTCTACGGGAAGCCTGATTCCCGGCAAAAGGAATACGAACGCGTCGGCTGCCGTGGATTCTTCATCTCTGGCCAAGCGGCAGGTGCAGCTGGAGCTGGCGCTTGATCACCTGAATTCGTCGGCCAAGGACAGGCCAGAACTGAAAATCGAGCTTCGACCACGAAATATCGATGAGCTACCATCCAGGGACCATCGGAAAGGAGCAACTCCGCTGGGAGACTTGGTCAGCCAAGGCACTATCCGACTCATTTCAGGGACGCGCTTCACGAGCCAAGCGTTGGATTCCGTACCAAGCGAAGGCATCAAGGTATGGAACGCTGCGGATCTGAGGGAGGGGCTGCCCACGAGCGTCGTATCCTACTTCGATCTAGCCCAGGCATATGACCAAGCGGTCCTCACAAAAGCCGGCGATGTCGTCTTCACTGCTCATGGCAAGCCCACCGCAGTGGTGGATCATCAAGGATCGCACGCGGTGAATTACCCGGTAAGGATTCTCAGAATCGATTCCCAAGAGAGTTCTGGAATCATGGCCGAGGTATTGGTGAAGGACATCAACGACGCACAGCATTCGAATTGGCGGCGGTGGGATATCCGCAGACTTCCTCAGGACATGGTTGCTCCCCTGGAAAGCTCGCTGCGAATAATTGAAGAAGAACGCCTTGCCGCAGCCCAGCGCATTGGCCAACTAGACATCATCTCAGAACAGCTGATCAGCACCTTATTGTCCGGTGAAGCTGAGATAATTAATCCAAGTATCTGTACGGAAGGACGGCCCTAGTGGCACGAACAAAAAAGGCGGCGGCTGAAGCTGCGCCAAGCACCATGAAGGAACTCAAAGACACGCTCTGGAGAGCGGCAGACAAGCTGCGTGGTTCCATGGATGCCTCGCAGTACAAGGACGTGATCCTTGGACTGGTCTTCCTGAAGTACGTTTCCGATGCCTTCGCCGAGCGCCGCGACCAGCTGGCCGCCGAGCTGGCAGAAGACGGCATGAGCGAAGACCAGATTGCCATGCTCATTGACGATGTCGATGAGTACACCGGACGCGGCGTCTTCTGGGTTCCGGAGAATGCCCGCTGGAACTACCTGGCAGAAAACGCCAAGGGCCTTCCCGCAATCGATGGTGCAGCACCGAAGAACATTGGCGAACTCATCGATGCCTCAATGGACGCAATCATGGGTGCCAACGCCACCCTTGCAGGTACCCTGCCAAGAATCTTCAACCGCGATTCGGTAGACCAGCGCCGCTTGGGTGAATTGATCGACCTGTTCAATACTGCCCGATTCACCGGCCAAGGTTCGGGACGCGCACGAGATCTTCTTGGCGAAGTCTACGAATACTTCCTGGAGAAGTTCGCGCGGGCTGAGGGCAAGCGCGGCGGAGAGTTCTACACCCCGGCTGGTGTAGTCCGCGTGCTTGTGGAGGTACTCGAACCGACCAGCGGACGCGTCTACGACCCTGCCTGTGGCTCGGGCGGCATGTTCGTGCAGACCGAAAAATTCTTGGACGCTCACAACGCAGACCGCACTGCGATCTCCGTCTACGGTCAGGAGCTGAACGAGCGCACCTGGCGTATGGCCAAGATGAACCTGGCTATCCACGGGCTCAATGCGAACCTGGCTCCGCGCTGGGGAGACACCTTCGCCCGCGACCAGCACCCGGACATGCAGGCCGACTACATCATGGCTAACCCACCGTTCAACATCAAGGACTGGGCGCGCAATGAGTCCGATCCGCGCTGGCGCTTCGGCGTTCCACCGGCAAACAACGCCAACTATGCGTGGATCCAGCACATCATTTCCAAGCTGGCTCCAGGTGGCACAGCTGGTGTGGTCATGGCCAACGGCTCCATGTCCTCGAACTCCGGTGGAGAAGGTGACATCCGCGCCCAGTTAGTGGAGGCGGATCTGGTTTCCTGCATGGTCGCGCTGCCGACCCAGCTCTTCCGTTCCACCGGAATCCCCGTGTGCACGTGGTTCTTTGCCAAGGACAAGACTACTGGCTCCCAAGGTGCTACTGACCGTACCGGTCAGGTTCTCTTTATCGATGCCCGCAACCTCGGCCACATGATTGACCGTGCCGAACGCGCACTGAGCGATGAAGACATTGCCAAGATTGCTGACACCTTCCATGCGTGGCGTGGTACTTCATCGGCCGAAAGCAAGGAGTACGCCGACAAAGCAGGCTTTTGCTACTCCGCTACCCTGATGGAAATCAGAGATGCCGACTACGCGCTCACCCCAGGCCGTTATGTGGGTACACCAGAAGTCGAAGACGACGGCGAACCGATCGAGGAGAAGATCGCACGGCTCAAGAAAGAACTGTTTGAGCAGTTCGAGGAATCAGAGCGGTTAACAGGGATTGCGCGCAAGCAACTTGGGAGGGTTTCATGATCCGTAACTGCCAAAAGTTATTGATTGCCGATGCACCACTCCAACTCATCGATGGAGACCGGGGAAAACACTACCCGAATGGTACTGACTTCACTACAAACGGGGACTGTTTGTTCCTCAGCGCTCGCAATGTGACGAAGTCTGGGTTTCTCTTCGAAGAGACGTCGTTCATATCAGGCGCCAAGGATTCTATCCTTCGTGCCGGCAAACTAAAGCGTGGCGACATAGTCTTGACGACTCGAGGTACTGT
This sequence comes from Glutamicibacter protophormiae, assembly GCF_014647495.1. GTDB lineage: Bacteria > Actinomycetota > Actinomycetes > Actinomycetales > Micrococcaceae > Glutamicibacter > Glutamicibacter protophormiae. Next base: position 346,718 of record NZ_BMPH01000002.1, on the reverse strand, counting down.
TGGTAATTGTGCACTTTATGATGAAACCGTACCGTACGACAACATCCGAATAAATTCAGGGATGCTCTTAGTCAGAGCAGACAGTCGCTTCCTCGATGCACGCTATCTTTATTATTTCCTGCGATCAGAATTTTTCGGCGCACAGGTAGAATCTTTAGTCTCCGGAAGTGCCCAGCCGCAGTTGCCAGTGAGAGACCTGAATACTGCAAAAATCTTTATGCCAACGATCACAAAGCAGCGAGCCATCGCGGATGTACTCGGTGCGCTTGACGACAAGATCGCATTCAACACCAAGTTTGCAAACAATATAGATACCTACATTCATCTACAATTCGAAGCAGCGATTCAGGGATCCGTTTCGAAAGTGAAGCCATTCCTTGAGGTCTTCGACGTGCAGTTCGGCGAAGCCTTCAAAGGGGACAAATTTGCAGAACCGGGAACTGGGCGCCCTCTAATCAGAATTCGAGATCTCAAGACGTTTACCTCGCAAGTATGGACCACCGAGTCTCGGTCGAAAGAGACACTTGTGCACGCCGGCGATGTCGTGGTTGGAATGGACGCCGAGTTCCGGGCGACAAGCTGGCTCGGCGAGCCGGGTCTACTTAATCAACGCGTTTGTCGAGTCACCAGCAAACTTGGGAAGTCAGCTTTTGTTCGTGAGTCGCTTAAGCGCCCTCTCGCCACTATTGAGAATTACAAAACAGGAACTACAGTAATCCATCTCAATAAAAAGGACTTGGAAGAAAACAATGTTCTGATCCCAGATATAGAAGCTATCAATTACTTCGAAAGTACCACGGAAGATCTGTATAGGTCTCGTGTTGCTTTGGCAGCAGAGAATCGAGCACTCGCAGCAACTCGCGACGCACTCCTCCCCCAACTCATGTCGGGCAAACTCCAACTCAAGGACGCCGAGACGCTAGTTGGTTCTGTGGTGTAACTGGGAGCCATTTCGTCACTGTAACCGGATAAATTCTAGTTAGTGGTATTTTCACAAGGGAAAGGTCAGTGGCATGAATTCGAAAAATGATGCGCTTATTTCCAATGATGTTGTGCGGATTTCCAATACACCGACTATTGCTGGCCTTTCCTCTTGGTACCCGACGCTCCTTGACTCGTTTAGTAATCATGTAGCGCAAGGACAGCGGCATGCACAGCAGGCTGTCAATCAGGAGTTGGTCGTCACCTACTGGCACGTTGGGCACGACATCCTCGATCGCCAGTCGGAGCAGGGCTGGGGCTCCAAGGTCATGGACCGGCTCTCCACCGACCTTCGCGAGCGCTTTCCAGGAATCAAGGGCTTCTCGCCTCGAAACCTGAAATATATGCGCTCCTTCGCCGCTACCCGGTCAGCCACGGCAATTGTGCAAGCGCCGCTTGCACAATTGCCGTGGTACCTCCACATCGCCTTATTGGAGAAACTTGACGACGAATCCACACGCAATTGGTTCGCGGCAATGGCGCTTTCGGAAGGGTGGTCCCGCAACCACCTCGTGCGCCAGATCGAGACCCGCCTGCACGAGCGCTCCGGTCAGGCAGTCTCCGATTTCGAGGCAACGCTGCCTTCCCCGACTTCGGCCTTTGTCCATAATGCCGCGAAGGACCCCTATGTCTTCGATTTCCTGGAGATGACCGAGTCCCACAATGAACGGGAACTTGAAGACCAACTGATGCACCAGGTCGAAAGGTTCCTTCTGGAGCTCGGACGAGGATTCGCGTTCGTTGGCCGGCAACTAAGATTGGATGTGACCGGAGACGAATTCTTCCCGGATCTGATCTTCTACAACTTCATCCTTCGCCGTTTCGTTGTCGTCGAGCTGAAAGCGACGAAGTTCGAACCCGGCCACCTCGGACAGCTGGGCATGTACATGAGCGCTGTGGATGACTTGTTTGCCCAACCCGGGGATGAACCCACGATTGGCCTGTTGCTGTGCAAGACCAAGAACTCGGTCGTGGCCGAGTATGCACTGCGCGGTTTCAGTTCGCCTATCAGCGTGGCCGAATGGGCCACCGAGCTGAAAGACTCGCTTCCAGAAGATGTTTCCCGCAGCCTGCCGAGCATCGTCGAGCTGGAAGCAGAACTTGCAGATGCTGAACTGAACAAAGACGACCATTCCTGGTGAGAACCACAAAACCTATGACTCTTCGCTTCGAGAAAAGGATCTAGCTCCATGACCATGAACACCAGCTTCTCCGAAGCAGACCTAGAGGGACTCGTCCTAGAGTGGCTCGGCGACGGCTGGAAGCCCGCCCACGGCCAGGACATCGCGCCCGGCACCGGTGAACGCGATTCCTGGGATGAGCTGCTGATCCGTCCGCGCTTGCTCGCCGCGCTGCGCAGGCTGAATCCCGGCATCCCGGAACAGTACCTGCAGCAGGCCTATGCAGAGATTGTAGCCCCGGCATCCCAGGATGCCATTACGGAAAACCACCGCATGCACAAGATGTTCGTGGAGGGCTATCGCCTGACTTTTCTGGATCCGGATGGCACCGAGCAGAATCCCACGTTGCGGCTGCTTGGCACCGAGGAGACGGACAATGACTGGCTCGCGGTCAGCCAGGTCACTCTGGTTCAAGGCGACTACAATCGCCGCTTTGATATTGTCCTGTACTGCAACGGCATGCCGGTGAGCATCATGGAACTGAAACGGGCCGGATCCAAGAGCGCGGATGTCGCCGCCGCGCATGCCCAGCTTCAGACCTACTTGCGCGAATTCCCGATGGCGTTCCGTTTCTGTGTCTTCACCTTTGCTTCCGACGGTCTGGATGCCAAATACGGCACCCCGTTCACCCCGCTGAACCACTTCTCCCCGTGGAACGTTGATGATGACGGTGTTCCCGTCCCCGCCGGCCAAGTCATTGAGGGCGATGCGGTACTGCCGATTGAGACGGCAATTGCCGGGCTGTATAACCCGACCCGATTCCTTCAGCTGCTGCAGTCGTTTACGGCATTTGATGCCGGGGCGGAAGGCCTGCTCAAACGCATCGCCAAGCCGCACCAGTATTTCGCCGTCACCAAGGCGGTCGGTTCGACCATTGACGCCGTGCGCACCAACGGCAAGGCCGGCGTTGTCTGGCACACCCAGGGTTCGGGCAAGTCCATGGAAATGGAGCTCTACACCAACCGCGTCATGCGCCATCCCGCGCTGAAGAATCCCACTGTCGTGGTGATCACCGACCGCAATGAACTGGACGGCCAACTGTACTCGGGTTTTGCCCGTTCGCTGTTGCTACCTGATACACCCAAGCAGATCCGCCGCCGTGCTGAACTGCGCGAAGAACTCTCAGGCAGGGTCACCGGCGGAATATACTTCACCACCTTGCAGAAGTTTGGCCGCACCAAGGATGAGAAGGACGCAGGCCTGGAGCACCCGCTGCTCTCGGACCGGAAGAACATCATTGTCATCGTGGATGAGGCCCACCGAAGCCACTATGACGATCTGGACGGTTACGCGCGGCACTTGCGCGATGCCCTGCCCAACGCAACTCTCATCGCCTTTACCGGTACTCCGATTTCCTTCGAGGACCGAAATACCCGCGATGTCTTCGGTGACTACATCGACGTCTACGACCTGTCTCGTGCAGTCGAGGACGGCGCTACCGTTCCTGTGTACTTCGAGCCCCGCCTGATCAAGGTTCAGTTTGCGGACGGCATGACCCCGGATGACTTGGACAATGCCGCAGATGAAGCCACGGTAGGTCTGGATGACACCGAGCGTGCCCGCATCGAGCAATCGGTGGCAGTAGTCAACGCCGTCTATGGCGCCCCGGAGCGTTTGGCGGAGCTCGCCCAGGATCTGATCACCCACTGGGAGAAACGCCGCGACACCGTGGCCCCGTTTATCGCAGATACCGAAGGCATTCCAACCTATGGCAAGGCCATGATTGTCGGGGCCACACGTGAGATCTGTGCCAATCTCTATTCCGCAATTACCAAGTTGCGTCCGGACTGGCACTCGGAGGAGCTGTCCACTGGCAAGATCAAGGTCGTGTATTCGGGCAGCGCTTCGGACGCCCCGCCGATCTCGGATCACGTGCGTCGCGACTCGGAAAACAACGTGATCAAGGAACGCCTCAAGGATCCCGCCGATGAGCTGGAACTAGTGATAGTCAAGGACATGATGCTCACTGGATTCGACGCTCCGCCGCTGCACACCCTGTATCTTGACCGTCCGCTCAAGGGCGCGCTGCTCATGCAAACTCTGGCACGCGTGAACCGCACCTTCCGCGGCAAGACCGACGGACTTTTGGTCGCCTACGCTCCACTGGCAGAGAACCTCGCCAAGGCCCTGGCCGAATACACGGCAGATGACCAGAAGAACAAGCCGGTCGGAAAAAACATCGACGAAGCGGCAGCCTTGGCCCGTGAGCTCGTCGAACAGGTGCGCACCCTCTTGGCCGGATATAATTGGCGATCGGTGCTGGGAAAGCCCGGTCCCAAGGCATTCCTCAACGCCGTGACGGGTGCGGTGAACTACCTGCGAAGCCCGGAGACGGAAGGCAATGCCGGCGCAGAGGACGGAGTCCTTCCCCTGGCAGTCCAGTATCGTGCCACGGCCGGTCAGCTGGCCCGCGCATGGGCCCTGTGCAGTGGCTCCGGAAAACTCGAAGAGCTGCGGCCGGAGATCCAGGTTTACGAGGAAATCCGTGTCTGGATGGGCAAGTTCGATGCGCAGGACCGCCAAGCAAGAGGCTTGCCGGTTCCCGAGGACGTCCAGCGCCAGCTCGCCCAGCTCATTGCCACGGCTACGGATTCCACCGGCCAGGTCTTGGACATCTACGAAGCCGCCGGCATGCCCAAGCCATCGCTCAATGACCTCACCCCGGAGTTCATCGCCAAGACACAAAAGGCCCGCAACCCGCAGCTGGCCATCGAAGCGCTGCGCAAATTGGTCGCTTCCGAGGTGGCAAAGTCCACACGGAACAATACGATTCGCCAACGGGCATTCTCGGAGCGCATCACCGAGCTGATGAACAAGTATACGAACCAGCAGCTCACCTCCGCCGAGGTCATCGCCGAGCTGGTAGAGCTGGCCAAGGAAGTTGCCGAGGAATCCAACCGAGGCAAGAAGTTCAATCCGCCCATGGATCAAGACGAAATGGCCTTCTACGACGCGGTGGCTCTCAACGAGGCCGCCGTCCACGAGCAAGGTCCGGACATGCTGGCAGAAATTGCCCGCCAATTGGTGAAGATCATGCGCAGGGACGTCCGCACCGACTGGACAGTCCGAGAAGATGTCCGAGCCAAGCTCCGCTCCTCGGTGAAGCGACTACTGATCCTCAACGGCTATCCGCCGGACAAGCAGCCTACCGCCATCAAACTCGTGATCGAGCAGATGGAATCCATGGCCCAACGGCACATCGCCTAGAAACACCCACGCAACACGACCTACCGGAGGACCTATGTACATGCCAGAGCGGTATCAGCTTGAATTCCATCCGGAATACAGCGAGCTCGATCGTGAATCGCTGATGGAGATTTTCACCAAGCATTTTCCCGGTTTTACGGATTCGAGGATGCGGGCAATGTCTCGGCAACAGCTCATCAGCTTGATCCAGGAGCAAGAGGGATTCATAGTGCCAGAAGAGGGTAGTGGAGACTTGTCAGATATGCCGGCACCAGTCGGGCGCTATTCCCGCAAGGAGGTTTACCTTCCAAAGTCCATGGCTCCGGGACAGGGCATGTACTACTGCTGGGAAGGCGCCGATGCGGCAGTTGAGGCAGCGATCTCTCTGGCCAAGGGAGATGTCAGCACCAGAGAATGGAATCTGGGAGAAGACGTGCCCGAAGGCTCGCTCCTGCTCACCGTGCTGGGAACTACTCCCCCGTTGGTAGCGGCCATGGAGACCGTCACGAGTGTCACCGAAGAAAAAGTGTACGTCGAGCCGCTCGGGGTCTTATCCGATCCGATCTGTCTCTACGACCTTGAATCGATGATTGATTCCGGGCTCCCACGTTCTTCTAAGGCCTTGAGTCTCTCGACCGGCAAGCGCGTCTTGAAGTCCCTGCACAAGCTCGTCAAGGAACCGCAGCAGCTGGTCATCAGCGCAGGCCAGTGCTTAAATGGTTCAGATCCGCACTCCAACGACGCGGTTCATGCGCTTGCCATGCTCCAGCGGGACTACGAAGATGTTCCGTTATGTGATGGATGCGGCCGCGACGTTGGTTCCGAGACGTCCGTGCATTTCTTCCATCCGCACGACGGCTTGAGAAAATGGGACATACAGGATCACGTTGATGAGACTGGACTGCTGTGCCAAGATTGCCATGCTTTGGTGCATGGACCGACAAAGAAGCGGCTTCAAAAAGTGCTTTCTGCGGCTCCACGGTGTCCTGAATGCGGTGAAGGCAATCCCCGCCGTGCGTTGTGGGGAGATCCGGCAATTTTCGACGATGACAATTTCGTCATTATGGGATGCGTACTGCCCATAGGCCCCGGGGCCGAATGGGTCTGCCGCAATTGTGAAACGCCCTATGCTGTTGTTGCCCATCCCGAAACACTGATGCCCGAAGACTGGGTGCAGTCCATTCTTGAAAACAAGAGATCGAGGAAGTCCCAATAGCGTTGATCTCAGTATCCTTGGGCTGCATGAATGGATTCATGCGCCCATCGACGAGCGTCATACGCGAAGGCCACTGACGGTCAAATCATTTATGGATTTCCGTGCAATTCACTGGGCAAAACAAAACCGAGAGCCTCGATCCAGCATGGATCGAGGCTCTCGGCGTTGGAATTGCTAGTGGGTCTGCGAGTAGAACCAGGTGATGTGCTCCTCGAGCAGCTGGGCCGCGCGCTCGCGCTGGTCCGTGGCGAACGCGTGGTGGATCGCCTTGTGCTGGCGACGCAGCGTCCGCACGATCGGCTGCCAGGACTCGTCATCCGGGATCGAAGCGGCCACGTAGTCGCTGATCGAGTTGCGCAGCGACTCCATCATGGACTCGACCACCGCATTGCCGGCCGTGGAGGCCAGCAGCACGTGGAACTCCGCGTCGATGCGGTGGAACTCGTCGCGCGAGAGCTGCGGGTCGTCCATGCGCATGATCAGCACCGCGGTGCGGTCCAGAACCTGCTGCGCGTACACGGTATCGCGCGGCTGCATCTGCGCGGCCCAGGTTTCCAGCAGGATTCGCGATTCCACGATCTCACGGACATTGATCCCCTTGGCCGCCACATGCAAGCGCAGTGCCTGGGAGATTCCGGCTGAGGGCTCGGAGATGATCACCGCACCGGAGTTCGGACCCGAACCGGTGGATGTGCGCACGATCCCCATCACGTCGAGGATGCGGATCGCGTCACGCACCGAAGCGCGGGAGATTCCGTGCTTTTCGGCCAAGGCCCTCTCGCCAGGGAGCTGGTCTCCCAGCGTGAGAACTCCTGACCGCAGGTCGTTCTCAATTGCGGTGAGAACTACCTGGTAAGCACGTGGAGCTGGATTTACTGACATCAAGACCCAATTTTAGCCCGGATTCAGGCTACGGCAGCATCCAGGACAACACCGGGGTGGACTGCAGGTAAACCAGCACGCACAGCACCAGCAGCATGCCCACGGACCACCCGGCGACCTTCTTCAGGATGACCGATTCCTGGCCCTCCATCTTCACCGCGGTGGCGGCGATGGCAAGGTTCTGCGGGGAAATCAGCTTGCCGACCACGCCGCCGGAAGTATTGGCGGCAACCAGCAGGGTCGGATCGATGCCGGCGTTCATGCCGGCGGTCTGCTGCAGCTTGGCGAACAGCGCGTTGGCCGAGGTATCCGAACCGGTCACTGCGGTGCCGATCCAGCCGAGGATCGGCGACAGGAAGGCGAAGAACGCGCCGGTGCCGGCAAGCCAGGTGCCCACGGTGATGGTCTGGCCGGACAGGTTCATCACGTAGGCCAAGCCCAGCACCGACAGGATGGTCAGTGCGGCGTAGCGCATGTTGTAGACGGTGTGCCAGACCTCGGCCATGCCGCGGGCGAAGGTCATCTTGTACTTGCCGCCGCCGTCGTTCATCGAATAGACCAGCGCCACGATGGTGCCGGTGATCAGCAGCAGGGTGCCCGGGGAGGACAGCCAGGAGAAGTTGTAGATGGTGGAGGACACTGCCTCGCCGTTGGCGTCGACCACAGCGCCGTGCAGTCCCGGCCAGCCGAACTTGATGTCGGTGCCGGCAAGCCATGCGGGAATGTCCACACCCAGCTTCCAGAGCTTGGCCACGCCGAAGATCAGGATGACCAGCAGGTAGGGGAACAGCGCCATCCAGGTGTTGGAAGGGTTCAGCTTCTTGCCGTGCTCGATCGGCAGTGCGGCGGCTTCGGCGGTCAGGATGCGGCCGCGGGCCTCGTCGGCGCCCTTCGGGGTCCAGAAGCGAAGCAGGATCACAGCGGCGGCCAGGCCGACCAGCGAGGCGACGATGTCGGTCAGCTCGTAGGAGAAGTAGGTGGCGCACAGCCACTGGGCCACGGCGAAGGAGAAGCCGATGGACAAGGTAGCCGGCAGGGTCTGGCGCATGCCGCGCCAGCCGTCGATGACCAGGACCAGGATGGATGGCACGAAGAGCGCCAGGATTGGCGACTGGTGGCCCACCACGGCGCCGATCTCAGCCGACGGGATACCGGTCAGCGCACCGGCGGTGGTGATCGGGATGGCCACGGCGCCGAAGGCGACCGGGGCGGTGTTGGCGATCAGCACGGCGCAGGCGGCGCGTAGCGGGGACAGGCCCAGGGCCAGCAGCATGGTCGCGGTGATGGCCACCGGTGCGCCGAAACCGGCCAGCGCTTCGAGCAGTCCGCCGAAGCAGAAGGCGATCAGCACGGCCTGGATGCGGACATCGCCGCCGCCGATCACGTCGAAGACGCGGCGCAGGTCCTCGAAGCGGCCGGAGACCACGGTGACCTGGTAGAGGAAGATCGCCATGACGACGATCCAGACAATCGGGAAGGCGCCGAACACCATGCCCATGACGCCTGAATTCAGCGCCATGCCCACCGGCATGTTCCAGCCGAAGATGGCGACGAGGATCGCAACTGCCAAGGAGCCGAGACCGGCCACGTGGGCCTTGGTCTTAATGACGGCAAGGAGGATGAAAAAGGTGAGCAGCGGAACGAGCGCGACCAGCGCAGAGATGGCAACACTGCCAGCTATGGGGTCCGTTGTTGGGGTAAACACGGTGTGGGCGTCCTTACTTGTGATGGTCTGACCATACGTGGTCCGACCACTAAGTGTACGAGGTGAGAGCCATCACAACAAGTCTTGACTATCGAGAAGGTTCGCGCATAGTATGGTCAGACCACACTTCGAAAGAGTTATTTAGTATGCGGATCGCTCTCTTTGCCACATGCATCGTCGATGCCATGTACCCCGAAACAGCCAAGTCCACAGTGAAAATTCTGGAACGCTTGGGCCATGAGGTCATTTTCCCCAAGGCCCAGGCCTGCTGTGGGCAAATGCACATGAACTCCGGATACATGCCCGAAGCCCTGCCAGTGGTTGAAAACCATATCAACGCCTTCGACACGGACGACTACGACGTTGCAGTCGCGCCGTCGGGCTCCTGCGTCGCTTCGGTCAAGCACCAGCACCCCTACCTCGCCGAGCGCTTGGGCAAGCCGGAGCTGAAGGAACGCGCAGTAGCGGTGGGCCAGCGCACCTACGAACTGTCGCAGCTGCTGGTCGACGTCCTGGGAATCACCGATGCCGCGAAGCAGCTGGGCAGCTACTTCCCCGAAACCATCACCTACCACCCGTCCTGCCACGGCATGCGCTCGCTGCAGCTCGGCGACCGCCAGCTCGACCTGCTCAAGACCGTCGGCGGCATCACCGTGAACGAGCTGCCGGAAGCCGACCAGTGCTGCGGCTTCGGCGGCACCTTCTCCATCAAGAACGCCGACGTTTCCTCCGCCATGCTCGAGGACAAGGTGAAGAACATCTGTTCCACCGGCGCTTCGGCCTGCTCGGGCGGCGACGCCTCCTGCCTGATGCACATCGGCGGTGGCCTGTCCCGCACCGGAGCCAAGCCCAAGACCCTGCACCTGGCCGACATCCTGGCCAGCACCATGGAAGAGACGGTAAAACTGTGAGCCAGGTATTCCTCGGCATGCCGGCCCCGGGACAGGGCAACCTGTTCGAGCAGGAGCCATTCCCCCAGGCCGCGCACCGCGAACTGGGCAACACCCAGATGCGCAAGAACCTGCGCCATGCAACGCACACGATCCGCGACAAACGCCTGCGCGTGGTCGGCGAACTGCCCGACTGGGAGCAGCTGCGCGACGCCGGCAGCGCCATCAAGAACTCCTCGATGATCAACCTCGAAGAGCGCCTACTGGAGTTCGAGAAGAACTTCACCGCCCGCGGCGGCGTCGTCCACTGGGCCCGCGACGCGCAGGAGGCGAACAAGATCGTCACCGACCTCGTCAAGGAAACCGGCTCCACCGAGGTCGTCAAGGTCAAGTCCATGGCGACCCAGGAAATCGGCTTGAACGAGCACCTGGAAACCCAGGGCATCGAAGCCTTCGAAACCGACTTGGCCGAGCTGATCGTCCAGCTGGGCCACGACAAGCCAAGCCACATCCTGGTCCCGGCCATCCACAAGAACCGCACCGAGGTGCGCGACATCTTCCTGAAGGAAATGCCGGTCGTGGATCCGAACCTGACCGACGAGCCTGCCAAGCTGGCCGAGGCGGCCCGCAAGCACCTGCGCAAGAAGTTCCTGGCCGCCAAGGTCGCCATTTCCGGAGCGAACTTCGCGCTGGCTGACACCGGCACCCTGGGTGTCGTGGAGTCCGAGGGCAACGGCCGCATGTGCCTGACCCTTCCCGAAACCCTGATCACCGTCATGGGCATCGAGAAGGTCCTCCCGAAGTGGGAGGACATCGAGGTGTTCATGCAGCTGCTGCCGCGCTCCTCCACCGGCGAGCGGATGAACCCGTACACCTCGCTGTGGACCGGCGTGAGCGAAGACGACGGACCGCAGAATGTGCACATCGTGCTGCTGGACAACGGGCGTTCGCGCGTGCTGGCCGACAAGTTCGGTCGCTCCGCGCTGAACTGCATCCGCTGCTCGGCCTGCATGAACGTCTGCCCGGTCTACGAGCGCACCGGCGGCCACGCCTACGGCTCGACCTACCCGGGCCCGATTGGTGCGATCCTCTCGCCGCTGATGACCGGCATCGAGGCCGAGGACAACGGCTCGCTGCCGTACGCCTCCTCGCTGTGCGGCGCCTGCTACGAGGCCTGCCCGGTCAAGATCAACATCCCCGAAATCCTGGTGCACCTGCGCGGGGACGACGTGGACGCCAACCGCGGCAAGCACAAGATCCCGACCCAGATGGACCTGCTCATGAAGGGCGGTTCCTGGGCGCTGGGCAAGGGCAAGAACCTCGGCCTGCTGGAAAAGGCGCTGCCGCTGGGCCGCCTGGCCGCAGGCAAGAGCAAGAAGATCAAGAAGCTTCCGGGCATCGCCGCCGGCTGGACCCAGTCCCGCGACATCCCGGCCCCGCCGAACAAGTCCTTCCGCGACTGGTGGAGCGACGAGAAGGAATCCAAGTGAGCGCCAAAGAAGAAATCCTCGGACGCATCCGTTCGGCCCTGGCCGACGCCCCTGCCGCCGAAGAAGTCCCGCGCGAATACCGCACCAGCTCGGACATGACCGAGGAGCAGCTCATCGAGATGCTCGTCGACCGCTTGGTCGACTACAAGGCCGGAGTGGAGGTCGTCGACGCCGTGCAGATCCCGGAGTTCGTGGCCGCCAAGCTGGGCCAGGCATCCTCCGTGGTCTACCCACACGGGTTGGACACCGGGTGGCTGTCATCGCTGCCGAAGGGCATCGTCCGCCGCATCGACGCCCCCGGCGCCCGGCTGAGCGTTGCCGAGCTGGATGAGACCAGCGCCGTGGTGACCTCCTCGGCGGTGTCCATCGCCGAATCCGGGACCATCATCCTGGACGGCGAGCCGGACCAGGGCCGCCGCGCCATCTCGCTGGTTCCCGATCACCACGTGTGCATCGTTCCGGTATCCACGATCGTGCAGCTGCTGCCCGAGGCCATGCCGCGCTTAACCGTCACCCGACCGCTGACCTGGATTTCCGGCCCTTCGGCCACCAGCGACATCGAGCTCGAGCGCGTCGAAGGCGTGCACGGCCCGCGCGTGCTGGACGTGCTGCTGGTCCGCGGCCTGTAGCCCGGGCACCGAGAACCATCGCAGCCGGTTCCCCCTCCTAACCTCCAGGGAACCGGCTGCGAATTTTTTATGCCCGGCGGCTTTCTGTTTTGATGGACGGGGAGCATTTCCCGGCACCGGGCACAGGACAACGGAGGACACTCACGTGGGCGAAGCGGACACACAGGGCGCAGCCCCGCGCGGACTTCCGGATGCCGCCCTGCGATTCATCGGGTTCCTGTCCTTCTTCGACCGCTACGGCACCGCCCCGATGCTGCTCATGCTCTCGGCCGGAACCTCGCTCTCCTTCACCCAGGCCGTTGAGCTGATTGCCGCCTACGCCTTGCTCTACGCGGTGGGCCAGCCCTTCTGGGGGCTGGTCAGCGACAAGTTCGGCAGGCTCATGGTGCTGCGCTGCTCGCTGGTTGGCGCCATGCTCGGCTCGGTGGCCAGCGTGCTGTTCACCGACTACCTGCCGCTGCTTCTGGCCCGATCCTTCACCGGGCTGATGTTCGGCGCCATGTACCCCACGCTGCTGACCCTGCTCGGCGATACACGCAAAGGGATCGATCGCGCCCGCGGCCTGTCCGACCTGCAGATCTACTCATCGCTGGGCACCACGCTGGCGACCTTGGCCGCAGGGCTGCTCGCGGCCTATCTCGATTGGCGGGTGGTCTTCATCCTTCCCGCCCTGGGCGCAGTAGCAGCCCTCGTCTCGCTGCGCGGGGTGCGAGAGCCGGCCCGCGGGCATGCCGCCATGAAGCTGCGCGCCGCGGTGCGGCCAGCCAACTTGATGCTGTATGCAATCGTTTTCGTTGAAGGCGCGCTGTTGATGGGGTTGCTGACCTACATCGTTCCGGCCCTGCAGCAGTCCGGGGTCGGCGTCGGGCTGTCCGGCGTACTCGGCTGCGGCTTCGCACTGGGAGTAATCCTCGGCGCCCGGCTGATGCGGCGCCTGGTTGCGCGCTTCTCACGCACCTGGCTGATCGGCATTGGCGGGGCGGTGCTGTTCCTGAGCTTCGCCCCCTCGGCGTTCTCCCCCTCCCCCGCGTCCTTCACGTTCACCGCGTTCTTCCTCGGCGCGGCCAATGCCATCATGCATTCGTCAATGCAGGGCTGGGCCACCGACATCGCGCCCGAGGCCAGGGCGACAACCGTCTCGCTGTTTGTCTTCTCCCTGTTCTTCGGCGCCTCCACGCTGACCTACCTGACGGCCGGCCTTGCGGCCAACGCCGACTACGCACAGATTTTCGGCTACGGATTCTGGCTGGGCATTGTGCTGGCCGTCGTCGCCACACTGGCGCATGCTCGATGGAGGACGGCGAATCCCGCTTAGCTATGCGTGATGAAGTTTTCCGGGTCGTTCCATCGTTCCCCGAGTCAGTACGGTGCGCCGGCAGAATTTCTTGGTTCAATAGACTTATCAAACGCTTTGAGGAAAGGCCGCGGCCAGATGACCACGCCAAATAACGAACCCAACAACCCTTATTCCACGGGTGGCAACCAGAATTCGTCGCAGCCGAATTCTGCCTACCAGCCGCCGCAGTACCAGGCTCCGCAATACCAGGGCCAGAACCAGCAGCAGTTCGGCGGCCAGCAGCAGTACGGCAACCAACCGGGCTACGGATATCCCATGGCACCCCCGGAAGGTGCGCAGCTGGCCCAGACCTCCATGATCCTGGGCATTCTTTCCATGTTTGTCGTGGGGCTGGTCTTGGGTCCGATCGCCATCGTGAAGGGCAACAAGGCCGAGCGCGAGTTCAACACCTCGGCCACCGTCGGCAAGGTCACCGGATGGATCGGCACCATCCTGGGAGCACTGCTTTTCTTGTATTTCGTGTTCGTCATCATCGCCGTCATTGCGATTCCCGCCGCCACTCTTGGATATTGATCCAACCCAGCGAGCGCAGCGGCATTAACGACAAAACCTCCGACCCGTATTCAGTACGGTTCGGAGGTTGTGCCGGTATCGGCCCTCTGCCCGCCTTCCCCAAGGCGGTTGTCGGGAAATCTATTCTGCGGTTGGCAGGACGAACGAGGCGTCGATCTCGATCTTGACCTTGTCGCTGACCAGCACGCCGCCGGCTTCCAGCGCGGCATTCCAAGTGATGCCGAACTCCTTGCGGGAGATGGTGGTCGAGGCGAAGAAACCTACGCGGGTGGCGCCGAAGGCATCCACAGCCTGGCCGCCCAGCTCGGTTTCCAGCTCGACCTGCTTGGTGATCCCGCGGATGGTCAGGTCGCCGACGAGCACGAACTCGTCCGCATCGCCCTTGACGCCGGTCGACTTGAAGGTCATGGTCGGGAACTGCTCGGCGTCGAAGAAGTCGGCGCTCTTCAGGTGGCCGTCGCGGTTGGCGTCCTTGGTGGAGACCGAAGCGATCTGAATGGTTGCCTCAACCGAGGAATCCGCCAGGCTCTCGCCGGTGGTCAGGGTTGCATCGAATTCAGTGAAGCTGCCGCGGACCTTGGAGATGCCGGCGTGGCGAACCGAGAAGCCCACCTCGGAGTGCGAAGCGTCCAGGTTCCAGGTACCAGCGGTCAATGGCGAAGTTACTGCAGCAGTCATGGTCATGTCCTCTCTTCAGCATCGACAGTATTAGTTGATGCTTCAATTTGTTTCGTTGATATCAGTATTGCACCAATCAAGTTGAACCGTCAACCATTTGCGGATGAAAAATTGCCAAACTTCGACACCCAATCCTAAAAAAGGTTTTTGACTAGTATTTTTATCTTCAAATTTTTTCTTCACCATCCGGGTCGCCACAGCGAGAATCACGGATAGACTGGCCTCATGAGTACCGAGAATCAGGAATCCGCTTTCGCGGAACAAGAAGCTGACCTCGCTGCCGACCTTGAAGAAATTTGGCAGGAGGAGTCCACTACCACCGCCGCGGCCACCGAAACCGCAGACGAGGTTGATGGAGAACTTGGAACCCGAGACCAAGTCTGATATCCACAATGCAGCCGCCTCGAACATCATCGAGGCTTAATGCACAGGAGGTGTGTTCCGGGAACGTATTGTTCCCGGAACACACCTCCTGTGCGTTGTTTGCGGTCCGACCCTACGGCGTGGTCACCAGCCCCTGGTCGACCATCCATTCAAAGGCGACGTCCGAGGGCTCTCGCCCGACGACGTCGACCTGGTAGTTCATGTCCATCAGGGCTTCGTCGGTCAGCAGCGGAGCAATCTGCTCCATGACGTCCATCGCCTGCGGGAATTCGCGGATGAACTCACCATTGAACGCCGGGGCGGCGTTGTAGCTTGGGAAGTAGTCCAAGTCGTCTTCCAGCACGGTCAGGTCCAGCGCCTTGATACGGCCGTCGGTGGTGAAGACCTCGCCGAAATTGCAGGCCCCATCGGCCGTGGCCTGGTAAATCGCACCGACGTCATACAGGCCGATGTTGTCTTCCGAAACGCCCTTGCCGCGGTCGATGCCGTAGTGCTCGAGCATCGGGGTCAAGCCATCGCGACGGGAGTTGAACTCCGGATCAACACAGAACGTCAGCTCCTCCTTGTCCAGCTCCTTGAGCTGCGACAACTTGGTGACGCCCAGGCGGTCCGCGTTCTTCCGGTTCATGGCCAGCGCGTAGGTGTTGTTCAGCGGCGCCGGTTCGCCCCACACGATGTTGTTGGAGACGTCCTCGTCATGCACCGCCTGCCACTGTGCCTGTTCACCCGTAACCGGTTCTTCGTGGCCCAGGTAGGTCAGCCATGCGGTACCGGTGTATTCCCATAACGCGCTGGCATCTCCGGACAGCAGCAGCTGGCGGGCCGGCTGCGATCCCGGCACGTTGGTCAGGTCCGTGACGTCGAACCCCGCGGTTTCCAGGGCGATGACGGTGATCTTGCCCAGCAGCAACTGCTCAGTGAAGGACTTCGAGGTGACGGTGGCCTTGGCAGTCTCCGGCAGGTCCGGGAGGGGTTGGATGCTTCCCGGAGCCGATGCCGGCACTGTGCCGGTGGACGGGCTGAGCCCGCAACCGGTCAGCCCGATCAGCGCCGCAAAGGACAATGCAATGAGTTTCGATGTTCGTTTCACGAAAGTCCCTTCGGTCGTGCCAGCTGTTCAACCAGTCGGCCTATCCAGTCGACGGTCAGCGCCAGCAGCGCCACCATCAACGAGCCGGCAATCAGCACGACATTCAGGTTCAGGTTCACGCCGGTGGTGATCAGGATGCCCAAGCCGCCGCCGTTGATGAACGTCGCCAACGTTGCGGTGCCGACCAGCAGCACCAGGGCGGTGCGGATTCCGGACAGCATCACGGGCACGGCCAGCGGCAACTCGACCTTGAACAGCACTGCCATCTGGCTCATGCCGATGCCGCGTCCGGCTTCCACCAGACGCTCATCGACCTGCTGCAGGCCCACGATGGTGTTGGACAGCACCGGCAGGATCGCATAGATCACCAGCGAGACCACTGCCGTCTTCGGGCCGAATCCCAGCCAGAACGCCAACAGCACAATCACGCCGATAGCCGGCGCGGCCTGGCCGAAGTTCGCGACCGCGCGGACGGCCGGAGCCGCCTTGCGCAGGGACGGACGGGTCAGCAAGATGCCCAGAGGAATGGCGATGAGCAGCACGATCACCGCGGAGACCAGCGTGATCTGCAGGTGCTCCTGCGTATACTTCCAGATGGTTCCCGGATCCAGGGTCTGGCGTTCGGTGTCGGTCAGATCCGCGGTCACCAGCCAGATAACCAGCGCCGCGAATGCCGCGGCAATCGCCACCAGCTGATAAATCAGCCCCTTGGTCTCTTTGCTCATGCCGGCTCACCACCAGACTCCGCGGGTTCGGACTCGATATCCACCACATTGATGGCCCCCGAGTTAAGCCCCACGGGGGCCTCGTGGTGATCGTCCATGGAGGAGTTCGCGGCGGCGATCGCCTCCATCACCGTCTGCACGGTGATAATGCCGGTGAAGACGTCGCGGCGTCCGGTAACCAGCGCGTATTCGGCGCTGGCCACCAGCATGGTGTCCAGGGCGTCATTCAGCGTGGCCTGCTCGCCGACCACCGGCAGATCGGGGTCGTAGGTGCCTTCGATGATCTCCGCACGGGAAAGCTGGCGGCGGTCCATGCGGCGCAGCGGACGGCCCCTGGAGTCGAGCACCACGGCGATCTTGCGGCCTGAGCCCTGCAACTGCGAGAGCACATCCGACGCGCGCTTACCCGGGGTGGTAGTGATGGCGTCGACCAGATCCACCTCGTTCACGCGGGTCAGCGTGAGCTGTTTCAGCCCGGCACCGGAGCCGATGAAGTTCTCTACGAATTCGCTGGCGGGATTGGCCAAGATGCGTTCGGGCGAATCGTACTGCTCCAGCTGGGCGCCCTCGTTGAAGATGGCGATCCAGTCCCCCAGCTTCACCGCTTCGTCGAAGTCGTGGGTCACGCAGACAATGGTCTTCTGCACCTCGGATTGGATGTTCAGCAATTCGTCCTGCAGACGCTGGCGGGTAATCGGGTCGACCGCGCCGAAGGGCTCGTCCATGAGCAGCACCGGAGGATCAGCGGCCAGCGCACGGGCCACGCCCACACGCTGCTGCTGCCCGCCAGAGAGCTCCTTGGGGAAGCGGTCGCGGTACAGCTCTGGATCCAGCGAAACCAGTTCCAGCAGCTCATCCACGCGGGCGTTGATCTTGGCCTTGTCCCAGCCGAGCATCTTGGGAACCATGGCGATGTTGGACGCAACGGTCATGTGCGGGAACAGGCCGCCGGCCTGGATGACGTAGCCGATGCGGCGGCGCAGCTCGTCGCCGTTCATCGTCGTGACGTCTTCACCGTTGATGACGATCTGCCCGCTGGTCGGCTCGATCAGCCGATTGATCATCTTCAAGGTCGTGGTCTTGCCGCACCCCGAGGGGCCGACGAACATGACGATGGAGCCGGCAGGGATCTCAAGGGTCAGGCCTCCCACGGCCGACTTCTTCTGCCCAGGGTAGGTCTTGGTGACTTCTTGGAGCATGATTGAGGCCCCGGAGACGGTGTTCTCCGATGCAGCCGATGAGGAAATTTTTGAATCAGACACGGATACCTCGCGGGGTAGTCAGTCGGCCGATGCCGAGCAGGATCAGGTCAAGAATGAGTGCCAGGATGACAACGCCGACGACGCCGACGATCACCGACTCGAGCGCGTTGGCGCCGCCAAGCCGCGACAGTCCGGAGAAGATGAATCCGCCGAGCCCGGGGCCCAGCGCGTATGAAACGACTGCTGCAACGCCCATCACCATCTGGGCGGAGATACGCACGCCTGTGAGGATGACCGGCCAGGCGATGGGGATTTCAACGGATACGAGCGTCTTCAGCCGGCTCATGCCGATCCCGCGCGCGGATTCGACGATGGTCGGCTCGATATTGTTCAGGCCCACGATGGCGTTGCGCAGGATGGGCAGTGCGGCGAAGAATGTCACCACGATGACGGCCGGCGTCACACCGAAGCCGAAGGGCACGATCAACAGACCGATGAGCGCAAAGGACGGAACCGTCAGGCCAATGGCGCTGACTCCGTTGGCAATTCCAGCCAGTGCTTTGTTCCGATACACCAGGACGGCGATCAAGACGGCGATAATTGTCGCCAGGATCAGGCACTGCACCACAAGCGAGAAGTGCTGCCAGGAGGCGAACAGTATTTGACGAGAGCGCTCGCCAATAAAATCTCCCACATTAAAACCTACTTCACTTTAGTTTCGTATCAAGTCATGCAACCAAGAGCTGAGCTAGCCTCAGTTTCTATCCATTTTAGCCACGCTTCACGGACGAAACTAGTTGGGATTCTCCTATCCAGCATTTGACTAGGTTGTATTCAATGAGACCTATCTTGATTCGAATATCTGTTTTTCGGGTGCGCCGTCGCGTGAAATGTAGTTCGATAGGTACATGAAACTAGCTACCTTGCGCCTGGCCAGCGACCCCGGCCATACGACCGCAGCAGTCATCGAGGACGACCGGGTGTACTACCTGGAAAATCTGGATACTGTGCAGCGCTTCCTGCGCTTGAACGATGCCACCCGGCAGGAAGTCCTGGCCAGAGCGCTGGTCGGTGATTCGATCGCCGAGGGCGAGGCCGTCTATGCCCCGGTCATCCCCAACCCCAGCAAGGTGTACTGCATCGGGCTCAATTACAAGGCGCACGCCGCGGAGGTAGGCAAGGAGCTCCCAGAGTACCCGTCTGTCTTCGCCAAGTTCGCTTCCACCCTGTGCGGCGCGAATGACGATATCGAGGTGCCGCCCGAAGACCACCGCTTGGACTATGAGGCGGAGCTGGCGATCATCATCGGCAAGTCCGGCCGCCGCATCTCCGTCGAGCAGGCCGCGGAGCACATTGCGGGATACGCGGTCAGCAGCGATGTCTCCTTGCGCGGCTACCAGGGCCGGACCTCGGAATGGCTCCAGGGGAAGGTCTGGGACAAAACCACGCCGCTGGGCCCGTGGCTGGTCACCGCGGACGAGCTCAAGCCCGACGCACGGATCACCAGCGTCGTCAACGGCGAAACCGTCCAGGACAGCACCATCGATGACCTGATCTTCTCCGCCGCAGACCTGGTTGCCTACCTGTCCACCATGAATGAGCTTCAGCCCGGCGATGTTATTCTCACCGGCACCCCTGCGGGCGTTGCCTTGGCCCGCCGCAATGAGCACAACCGCCACCCATGGCTCAAGGCCGGAGACGTTCTGGAGACCAGCATCGAGGGTCTGGGCACGTCCCGGGTAACTTTCAAGTCAGCCAACCCGGCATAGGGCGCTGCACGGACATATTCGCTCCCGCACTCATCACACCGAGTGCGGGAGCGAAAACGTCCCCGGCGAAGAATTTTCGACATAAACCCGCCAATTTCTGCCGTTCATCGAAAATTCCCCCGCACACGGCGCAAACTACTGGACCGGTATTTTCTGCACTGGGATCCTATTCCCACCGCAGAAGAATCGGAATCCGGGTAAATTCAGCCCTCCGGTACGTCAATAATTCGGTTGAATTCCCCGAATTTCCGCCGTTGCCACCGCCGGCCAGACCGCCACCTGACAAGGTCTGTCGCTGGCGAACACCGGCCTGAATTACCATTTGTGACATCCGTCTCAGCTTCCTATAAAGTGTGTCACAGCAACAAATCCGTCTACATCAACGGACTGCACACTCTTCACTCGCACGAAGGAACTTTTTCTATGGATGCCTTGGCCACCACACTCGGTGACATCTCCTCGGTAATTTGGGGCCCGTTTGTCCTCATCCCGCTTTTGCTGGGTACCGGCTTATACCTGACCATCCGCCTTGGCGGTCTGCAGTTCATCAAGTTGGCTGCGTCCCTGCGCCTCGGCCTGCTCAAGCGCAAGGACCCTGGCGCTGAAGGCGACATCTCGCAGTTCCAGGCGCTCACCACGGCGCTGGCTGCAACCGTCGGTACCGGCAACATCGTTGGCGTCGCCACGGCCATCGGCATCGGCGGTCCCGGCGCCCTGTTCTGGATGTGGGTTACCGGTCTGCTCGGCATGGCCTCGAAGTACTCGGAAGCATTCCTCGGCGTCCGCTACCGCGGTACCGATACTGCCGGCGAGAAGTCCGGCGGCCCCCAGTACTACCTGGAACGCGGCATCAAGGGCCCACTGGGCAAGTTCCTGGCACTGTTCTTCGCCATTGCCGCGACCTTGGCCTGCTTCGGCATCGGCAACATGACGCAGGGCAACTCGATTGCCGCCAACATGGAGAACTCCTTCAATGTGGCACCGTGGGTGACCGGTCTCGTATTGACCGTGCTGGCCATGGCCGTGCTGGTCGGCGGCATCAAGTCCATCGGTAAGGTCACCGCTGGATTCGTTCCGGTCATGATCATCTTCTACGTGGCCGCAGCGCTGTACATCCTGATCGCCAACGTGGCAGATATCCCTGCCGCCTTCGCACAGATCTTCACCGATGCCTTCACCGGCACCTCGGCAGTCGGCGGCTTCGCCGGATCGGCAATTATCATCGCCGTGCAGTTCGGTGTGGCCCGCGGTATCTTCTCGAACGAGTCGGGCATGGGCTCGGCCGCTATCGCGGCAGCCGCAGCACAGACCACCCACCCGGTTCGCCAGGGCCTGGTCTCCATGACCCAGACCTTCATCGACACCATCATCGTGGTGACCTGCACCGGCCTGGTGATCATCACCACCGGCGCCTGGAACCAGATCGATCCGGAAACCGGCGAGCAGCTCTCCGCTGCCCTGATGACCGGTCAGGCATTCACCTACGGCTTGCCGGGCCAGTGGGGCCACTGGATCGTCACCCTCGGATTGGTGATGTTCGCCTTCTCCACCATCTTGGGCTGGTCGTACTACGGTGAGCGCAATATCGAGCGCCTCATCGGCCGCGGCGCGGTCATGCCGTTCCGCGTGGTCTTCTCGCTGATCGTGTTCGTTGGCTGCACCACCGAGCTGACCGCAGTTTGGAACTTCTCCGACATGATGAACGGCCTGATGGCCCTGCCGAACTTGATCGGCCTGCTGATCATGTCCGGCCTGATTGCCCGCGAAACCAAGTGGTACCTGAAGAACGACCCGAAGCTGGAAGCCGACAAGGCCCAGATCGAGGACTTCATGGCAGGCCGCAAGGGCTGGGCCGAATGGAAGGCCGGCGACGTCATCGGATCCTCGCACAAGCGTGGTGGCGAAGTCCAGGAACCGGATCCGATTCGCTAGTCCAGTTCACCTAGGCAAAAGCAGTGCCCTCCAGATCCGCGGATCTGGAGGGCACTGCTTTTGCCTTTCGATGCCCACCACGGGCGAAGCCGGTGCGCCGCAGGGTAAAAAGCATCCCGCCCGGTATGCCACCGGACGGGATGCGAATCATGAATCGTGGTGAAACCTAGGCGTTCCACAAGCCGTAGGAATCGGCCAGATCTGCGATCTTCTGGGCGCGAGCCAGACGCGGCAGGTAGGACCCATCGCCCACCGAAGCTCCGGCGGCGTGGGCTTCGAGCAGCTCCATGGCCCATGACAACTCGTCTTCGCTCGGGGCCAGCCCTGCATTGATGCCGTCGACGTGGTCACGCGACAACGACAGCTTTCCGGTCATGCCCATCGATGCGGTCACCAGGGTTTCCTCGGTGACCTTCGTGCCGTCCGCGCCGGCAGGCGGCGGGCCGTCAATGGCACCGGGCAGCTTGCCCACGCGGGATGCCACAACGAGTTTGCCGCGGGCGTAGGCCAACGCCAGTGGGTCGTCGGAGACGCCGGTGTCCTTGCGGAAGTCGTTCACGCCGAAGGCCAGGCGGAAGGTGCCGGGGGCTGAAGCGATGGCAGTGGCATTTTCGATGCCTACGGCGGATTCGATCAGCGCCAGCACCGGGGTGCCAGCACGCAGTCGCATTGCCGTGTAGGTGACCTGCTCGGGCTTTTCCGTCATGGCGAGCATGACGCCGCGCAGCCCCGGGGTTGCCGACAGTGCCGCCAAGTCATCCGACCAGTAGTCGGTATCGATGCCGTTCACGCGGACCCAAGCGGTCATGCCGTTGGACAGCGCGTGGACCACCTTGTCGCGGGCTTCCGCCTTCTTGTCATCAGGCACCGCAGCTTCCATGTCGAAGATGACTGAGTCCGCTTCCGAGGCCAGGGCCGGACCAAAATCTTCGTCCTTGGCCGCATTAACCAATAGCCAGGATCGGGACAACTTTGCCGGGAGAGCCGCTGCTCGACGATTTCGAAATGCCATGCTCCAAGACTACTCATTGACCCTTGATCGGCACTAATGAGCTCGAACACAATTAACTCTATTCCCACCTCTTGAATTGCATCCTCCGCGGAAATTCGACTATTGAACGAGATTCGAATGCTGTAATGTCACTCACTGGGCTCGTCCGAGCTCGCACCAGTACGATCGGCGCCCCTCGGGCGATGCACGAAAGGGGCACAACGTGGCGCACGAATCCACGGATACTGCCAGCGAAAACGGACCGGAGCTCCAACGAGCCCTGTCCAATCGACATATCCAGTTGCTTGCCATCGGCGGTGCCATCGGCACCGGCCTATTCATGGGCTCGGGCAAGACCATCTCGGTCGCCGGCCCGTCGGTCATCCTCGTCTACATGGTCATCGGCTTCATGTTGTACTTCGTCATGCGGGCCATGGGCGAGCTGCTGCTCAGCCGCAGCAGCTACCGCAACTTCTCCGACTTCGCCGGAGACATCCTCGGTCCCTGGGCCGCGTTCTTCACCGGCTGGACCTACTGGTTCTGCTGGATCGTTACCGGCGTGGCCGACGTAATCGTGATTGCCTCGGTCTACGTGACCTTCTGGCTGCCGCTGATCCCGACCTGGATTCCGGCGCTGGTTGTCATCGCGGCACTGATTGCGCTGAATCTGCCTTCGGTGCGCGGCTTCGGCGAAACCGAATTCTGGTTCGCCCTGATCAAGATCGCGGCCATCGTGCTGCTGATCGTGATCGGCCTGGTCATGGTGTTCACCGGCTTCGAGCACGACGGCGCCCGGGCTTCGTTCCTGAACCTGTTCAACGTCGGCGGGGGCTTCTTCGGCGGTGGGCTCATGGGCTTCATCATGGGCTTCCAGATCGCCGTCTTCGCCTTCGTGGGCATCGAACTGGTGGGCACCGCGGCGGCGGAAACCAAGAACCCCGAGCATAATTTGCCCCGGGCGGTCAATGCCATTCCCGTCCGCGTGCTGCTGTTCTATGTCGGCTCGCTCGCGGTGTTGATGTCCGTAGTTCCCTGGGACCGATTCGACGCGGATAATTCCCCGTTCGTGATGCTGTTCTCCCTGGCCGGTCTGGGCGCCGCCGCACACATCGTGAACATGGTTGTGCTGACCTCGGCCATGTCCTCGGCGAATTCAGGCATCTATTCAACCTCCCGCATGGTTTTCGGCCTGTCCACCGACGGCAATGCTCCCAAGGCGTTCTCCAAGCTGACCCGCCGCCAGGTGCCGCGCAATGCTTTGTTCCTCTCCGGTGTGGTGCTACTCAGCGCCATCGTCCTTTTGGTTTTCGGACTGGGAGAGTCCAAGGGTTTCACCATTGTCACCACGATTTCCTCGTTGTGCTTCATCTTTGTCTGGAGCATCATCCTGATCAGTTACATCGTCTACCGCAGGCGCCGTCCGCAGGCCCACGACGAGTCGATCTTCAAGGTCCCCGGCGGTACGTTCATGCCGTGGGTGGTGCTGGCGTTCTTCGTCTTTCTCTTGTGGGCCTTCACCCAGGATCCTGACACCCTGATGGGCATGTACGCCACCCCGATTTGGTTTGCGCTGGTTGGCCTGGGCTACCTGTTGCTGCGCAAGAATCCGAAGCACCAGCAGCTGCGCCGGGACCACGAGGAGCGCATCGCGCAGGAGAAGCGCGAAGCCGCCGCCTATCTGGCTGCCGCGGGTTCACGCAAGGTGCGCTAGGCACACGTTCATATACAGCCTGAAGGGCCGTCGGGAACCAAGGTTCCCGACGGCCCTTCTCGCTTCTTCACCATCAGACGATTCCCGGCAAGACCATTAGCCGCTCCGCGAAATATGACAAGTTTTCGTGTAATGAAATTTATTTTCCACTATGCGATTTGTCATGATCTTATTAGAGCTCGGAAAATCCCGACGAAGACGCCTCGCCGGACCCGTAAACCCAACGGTCGCCATAGTGCCCCGACGAATGATTCGACAGCCTGCCAACGGACCTGGACGCGAATTTTTCGTACTACCGAAGGAAGATATGGAAGCGTCAAACGTTCATGCCGTCGCCCGAAGCCTGCGCCACGCAATGCGCCACGGTACGCCACTGGCAAGTGCCGGGATAGAACCCCTGGATCTCGGCCTCGCCTTCGAAATCGCCGCCCTGGGCCGCGAACTTGCACTAGCCGAGGGAGAACGGCTCGCGGGCTACAAGATCGGCTTGACCGCCGCACCTGTCCGCGCTTCGTACAATTACGACACCCCGGTCCACGGATATCTCTTGGAAAGCACGCTGGCACCCTCCGGTGGTTTCATCGATACACGACAGCTCAGCAACCCGATGGCGGAAGCGGAAATCGCGTTCATCATCGGGTCACCGCTTGATGACCCCGCCGCCTCAATCCAGGACATCATCACGGCCACCGAATCCGTGGCACCGGCGTTGGAAATCATCGACAGCCGCTGGAGCGGCGGTGCGGCAAGCCTGCCGATGCTCATTGCCGACAACACGAATGCGTCCGCAGCCGTGGTAGGTAAACCGGTCGGGCTGCCTGCCGATATCGCCGACGCGACAAGCCTGCTTACCGTCGGCGAGGCAAAGCACCCTGGCTCCACCGATTCCGTTCTGGGTAACCCGCTCGAATCCGTGGCATGGCTGGCCCGCCATCTTGCATCCCAGGGTTCGGGGCTGAAACCGGGTGATATCGTGCTCAGCGGTTCCATGAATGTGCCGGTTCCGCTGGGAGACGCTGCCACGGCTGCAGCCCAGATCACCGGGCTGGGCACCGTGCACGCCGCATTCCGCTGATCCGATGCGACAGTCCGGCCAGCGCTGCGCCGGCAAGCGTGGCGCCCGGCCGGACACACGGTGCCGTATCGCATCGGTCTGTGGGTTTGCTCGGCGGCTTCGACTTCTCCCAAGAGCCTCACACGATCTGGGCCTTGACGGGGTCCGCGAGCAGGTCAGTTCTTCCGCGCGGCCAGCACGCTGAACGGAACATCTTCCCCGACGAAGCTGATCTCCAGTAGCCGGGTCCGGTGCGCGTATCGCGAGTATGCGGCCGGAATCAGGAGGTGGAGAGGGCCGGAGACCGCGCTGAAGAACAGGATCCGTCCGTCTTTCCAGTTGGCGGTGTGCCCCTGCCCGAACTTCTCACCGCGTGTCAGCACGCTTTCGGAAAATCCGTTGAGCATCTGCAGCGTGTCTTCCGGCCCCATGCCCCGGAGCAAAAACTCCGGATGACCGATCTTTGTCAGCCCGACCGTGTAGCCGTAGGCTTCGCTGACGGCAGCAGATTCGACGTAGACGATGGATCTGCCGTATTCCTGGATGTGGCGATTCGTTTTGGCATTAACCTGTTTCCTGCTCATTCCGTCGCACATGTCGCACATGTCGTTTCCCCTTCTTGCTCAGCGGCCGAAACGCAGCTGGAAGGTGCGCCGGCGAAGTTCTTCTTTGGACGGACACCGAACACCTGCACGTCTTCCTCGTCGAGCAGTTCGTCGTAGATGCGCAGTCCGGCCAAAGGGTCCGTGAGGTCGATGACTTCCAGCGAAGGGTAGAACGCCGTGGACGTGACACCCTCCTTGAAGGCCTTGGCATGGCAGAGCACCTGCTCAATCAGGTGGAGCAGGAAACAGCGAGCCGAATCTTCGCAGGTTGCGAAGACGGCGAGTTCCGGATGCCCATAGCCTGTGAGTCCTAGTGAGAATGCGGCGAAGATCTGGCGATCATCCGGTATGAACACCAGCACGGCGAATCCCACATCCTCGAGTTCCCTTTCGATCCTGTGCATGAAATCTTCTTCGGGCGTGCTGCTCAGGAAGCTGAAGTTCCCGCCAAGCGTTTTCATGAAGTGTCCTCCCTGGGTAGTGAACCGAGATAATCCCAGTGTTCCCACCAGTCGGAAGGAAAGGCTCTGCTACCCGCGAAGTGTGGACAACTGCTACGGCCGGCTCCGCTAGTTCCAGATAAGCTCGCTGGCAACAGAAATCGCCGCCCCGAATCAATTGATTCGGAACGGCGATTTCCTGTGGCGGCAGCTCTCCAACTGCCGCCTATGAGCTCCCTCGCAGGGGAATCTTTAGAGTGCGTTCGAGGCCTTGGCCGCGGCGCCAACCGCTGCGGCAACTGCCGGCATCACCCGGTCATCCAGTGCCGACGGAATGATGTAGTCGGCAGCCAGGTCATCACCGGTCAGTTCGGCGATCGCGTGGGCTGCGGCGACCTTCATTTCCTCGGTGATCTTCTTCGCACCCGAATCCAGCGCACCGCGGAAGATGCCTGGGAAGGCGAGCACGTTGTTGATCTGGTTCGGGAAGTCGCTGCGTCCGGTGGCGACCACTGCCGCGTACTTGGCGGCGACATCCGGCATGACCTCCGGGGTCGGGTTGGACAGGGCGAAGATGATTGCGTCCTTGTTCATCTTGGCCAGAGCTTCCTCCGGGAAGGTCGAGGAGGACAGCCCGACAACGACATCAGCCCCGTCCAGCGCCTCGGCCAGTCCGCCCATCACGTCGTCGCGGTTGGTGCGAGCGGCCAGATCGGCCTTGAACTGGTTCAGATCGTTGCGCTCGCGGTGGATGGTGCCGCGCGAGTCGAGCACGATGACGTCGGCAACGCCGGCCGACAGCAGCAGGTTGGTCACGGCCACACCAGCCGAACCGGCACCCGAAACGACGACCTTCAAGGAGCTGATGTCACGCTTGACCTGGCGCGCTGCGCCGATCAGGGCCGCCAGCACCACCACGGCGGTGCCGTGCTGGTCATCGTGCATGACCGGAACGTCGAGTTCCTCGATCAGTCGGCGCTCGATCTCGAAGCAGCGCGGTGCGGAGATATCTTCCAGGTTCACCGCACCGAAGCTCGGCTGCAGGCGGACGATGGTGTCGACGATTTCGTCGACGTCCTTGGTGTTCAGCACCAGTGGGATCGAATCCAGGCCGCCGAATTCCTTGAACAGCGCGCATTTGCCTTCCATGACCGGAAGCGACGCTGCGGCGCCGATGTCGCCCAGGCCCAACACAGCGGTGCCGTCGGAGACCACGGCGACCAGTCGGGAGGCCCAGGTGTGGGTGGCGTGCTTGGCTGGATCATCGGCAATGGCCTGGGATACCTTGGCGACACCCGGGGTGTAGGCGATGGACAGATCGCGCTTGGAAGCCAGCGGCATCTTGGACTGGACGGTCAGCTTGCCGCCAAGGTGGGAGTCGAAGATTTCGGCATCGGTGATGGTGGACAGGTCTTTAGTGGATTCAACAGACATTGAATAGCTCTACTTTCAAGAAAGTTCTGAATGACGAAAACGCAGTACCCACGAAGCTTGTGGAATAGCGTAGGAACGCGCATGACCATTCATCCGACCGCAATAGATCTTGAGGCTGCTCAGTTAAGGCAGGTATCAAGCATCCATGTACACAGTTCCCCGAGCGGAGCAGCCTGGTAAGGCGAAGCATTCCCTCACGGTGTGCCGGATGATGGTTGGTCAGTACTTTCTTTAGACCTACAATTTCCACCATACGGTAACCGCTGGTCGTGGGACAACCCCCGTTCGTCGCATCACCGTCATAAAGTTTCATAATCGGTCATTGGACGGACTCGGCCGCCAACGGTGCGGAGGGCGCAATTCTCAGGCAAAATGAGACACATGGCAACTCCGACTTCCGCGCTGGGCAAGGTTCGCACTTTCGAGGCACTTGACGAAAAAACTACCGAACGCCTCCGCCGCGCGCTGGCTGAATCCGGCGACACCACCGTCTTCGTCAACGGCACCGCATTGCAGATCCCGAAGGATGCGCACGATGCGCTGATTGAGGTGCTCTCCCGCTTCGCCGCCGGCGACTCGGTCACCATCGGCACGGCAGAACTGCTGCTGAATACCTCCCAGGCGGCCCAGATGGCGGGGATCTCCAACAGCTATTTGCGCAAGCTCGCGGACTCCGGGATCATTCCGGTGGAGTACCGCGGCACGCATCGCCGCATCCGCCCCAGCGCCATTCAGGCGTGGCTGGACTCCCGGGAGAACCCGTCGCCCAAAGGGGACTAGCAGGGAAATCACGGTTTTCGACGCCTGGGATCTTGCCAAGCACCTGTTTTCCTGTTGGAATACCAAAGTATTCTATTTGAAAACTTTTCTGCGCCACTGAAAGTCGCAGGTGCCGTAGTCCCGCTACCGCGGGGCGGGCGGATCCAGGAGGACCCATGTCAACCGATCAGCGTTCCATCCAGGAAGTGCAGGAAGCACTCTTTTCCCAGCGTGCCGCAGGCATCAAGCAGTCGGCGGTCCGCGACGTGTTCGAGCTGTCTCTGGATCCCTCGCTGGTTTCGCTAGCCGGTGGAAACCCCTATCTGCAGCTGCTGCCGCTTCAGAAGGTCGGCGAGCTGGCCCGGCGCATCATCGTCGAGCAGGGGCCGGTGGCATTGCAGTACGGCTCCGGGCTGGGAACCCCCGAGCTGCGCGCGCAGATCATCGAGGTGATGGCCGCGGAAGGCATCACGAACGTGGGCATCGAGGACGTAGTGGTCACCAACGGTTCCCAGTCCGCCCAAGACATGGCCTGCAAGGTCTTCTGCGACCCGGGCGACACCGTATTGTGCGAGGATCCCACCTATGTCGGCGCGCTGAACACCTTCGAGGCCTACCAGGTTCTTGCCCGGCCGGTAGGCACTGACGAGAACGGGTTGATCCCCGACGCGCTGCGCGCCCGCATCCGCGAACTGCGGGCCGCCGGCGAGCGCATCAAGTTCCTCTACACCATTCCGAATTTCAACAACCCCTCGGGCATCACGCTGGCCGCCGAACGCCGCGGTGAAATCGTCGAGATCTGCCGTGAGGCCGGAATCCTGATCCTCGAGGACAACCCGTACGGCATGCTGCGCTACGAGGGCGACCCGGCTCCGACGCTGCGCAGCCTGGACCCGCAGAACGTCATCTACATGGGCTCCTTCTCCAAGATCTTCGCCCCGGGCCTGCGCATCGGCTGGGCGGCGGTGCCCACGAACCTGTTCCGCCGTTTCTACCTGGCCGGCGAGGCGGTGGCGCTGTGCCCGCCGACGCTGAACCAGATGATCATCAGCGCCTATCTGGAAGAGCACGATTGGAAGGGCCAGATCACCAAGTACAACAACCTGTACCGTTCACGCCGCGACGCGATGCTCGCGGCGCTGGCGCAACACCTGCCGGCAGGGATCACCCACACGCATCCGGAGGGCGGCTTCTTCATCTGGCTGACGCTGCCCGAGGGCATCGACACCTACGCGCTGCTGCAGCAGGGCGTGAAGGCCGGGGTCATCTTCATTCCCGGGGCGGCGTTCAGCCCCTCCGGCGAGGCCAGCAACAAGCTGCGCCTGGCGTTCTGCTCGGTGGACGAGGAAACCATTGGGGAGGGCGTGCGCCGGCTCTGCCTGCTGCTGGAGCAGGCCATCGCCTCCAACGGGAGCTAGCCGCAAGCCCTTCCCAGAAAACCCACAGTGCCTCCTGTGGTGGGCCATGATCCGCGTGTCTACGGTAGTGAACATAGCAATCACCCCATTTCACCTGGCTCAAGGAGCGCGCTATGAATCCCCCACCACGCTGGTTCGGACACCGACTACTGCCGCGGCCCGATGAAGATCTTGAGGACCAGGGGCTGCCCTTCGACGTCGGCACCTTGATCGAGCGACGCAAGGTCTTGGCGGGGATGGGAGTGGGCACGCTCGCGTTCGCCCTGGCCGCTTGTTCCCCCGCCGGCACCCAGGGCGCCCCCTCGTCGTCCACCGCTGCGGAGATCCCGGACGAGACCGCCGGCCCGTACCCGGGTGACGGGTCCAACGGGCCGGATGTGCTGGAGCAAAGCGGCATCGTCCGCAGCGACATCCGCTCCAGCTTCGGCACCAGCACGACAACGGCCGAGGGCATCCCGATGACCCTGGAGCTGAAGATCGTGGACATTGCCAACAACGGGCGTCCTTTCGAGGGTGTGGCAGTGTACGTGTGGCACTGCGACCAGTCCGGGGAATACTCCATGTACTCCAGCGGCCTGGAAGATGAGAACTACCTGCGCGGGGTCCAGGTGGCCGGCGCCGACGGCCTGGTGCGCTACACCAGCATCTTCCCTGCATGCTATGCCGGGCGCTGGCCGCACATCCACTTCGAGGTGTATCCGGACACCGCTTCGATAACCGACCACACCACTGCGATCGCCACCTCGCAGGTCGCCATGCCGCAGGAGGCCTGCGCCGCGGCGTACGCCACCACCGGCTACGAGCAGTCGGTGAAGAATCTGCAGGGGGTGAGCCTGTCCTCGGACAATGTCTTCGGCGATGATTCGGGGGCCGCTCAGCTGGCGACCGTCACCGGGGACGCCAGCGCCGGCTACACTGTCAGCCTCACGGTCAATGTGGATACGAACACCGAGGCTACCGGTGGCGGGACCCCGGGCCGCGGAAACGCCCCGGGAGGCATGCCATCCGACCACGCGCCGGCACTGCCCGATGGGCAGCTGCCGGGCAACGCCCCGGCTGCTTCGGCACCGGCCGGTTCGTAGCGGCCGGGGCCGCCCTGACGCGGGGTGCAGCGGCACGGTGGGCCCACCCAAATCACCGGCGCTGTCCTGCGCGGCAGTTGGGCCGTGCAGGGCCCCGTCGAGCACCCGGGTGGGCGGCTAGTCGCTCGGGCCTAGCGGCGGTTGGGGATCGTGCGCGAACGCCCGCGCATGTGGATCAGGTGCGTGGTGCTGCCGTCCTCGTTGTCGCGGGTGACCTCGATGTCGAACAGCCCGCTGCGCCCGGCATGGCCCACCAGCGTGCCGGTGGCGGTGATGGCGTCGCCGGAGAATCCCGGATTCATGAAGTTCACGTCCACACCCGAGGCCACGGTGACGGTGCTCCCGTCGCCGTGGGGGTCGTTGCAGGCCAGGGCGAAGGCGACGTCCGCGAAGGCGACGATCATCCCGCCCTGCGCGATGCCGTAGCCGTTGAGCATGTCGTCGCGCAGCCGCATCCGAATCACCACGTCGCCGTAGTCGGCGCGCAGCACCTCGACTCCCAGCCACCTAGCCGACTTGTCGTTGACGAAGGCGGGGTGCTCATGCGGCGCCATGGCCTGTTTTTCCGTGTCCATGCAGGACAGCCTACGCCGTGGCGGCGCAACGCGGCGGCGTATTAAGCCAGCCGGCCGCCGAAGTCGTCGGCGATGTCCTGCGCGGCCCGGCGCAGGCGCGGCACCAGCTGCTCGGTGATGCTCTGCCGGTCGGCGCGGCCGCGCTGCACGGAGATGTTCAGCGCGCCCAGCAGCTGGTCTCCCCGGTACACCGGCACGGCCAGCCCGCGCAGGCCCTCGTCCAGCTCCTGGTTCACCAGCGACCAGCCCTGTTCCTTCACCCGGGCCAGCTCGGCGCGCAGGTCCTCCAAGCTCGCCACGGTGTGCTCGGTGTAGCGCTGCAGGTCGATCTGCGCCAGGAAGGCCTCCTGTTCCGCGGCGCCCAGCTCCGCGATCAGCACGCGGCCCATGGAGGTCACCCAGGCCGGCAGCCGGTTGCCGATGGACACGTTCATCGAATACAGCCGCGGCGAGGAGACCCGCTCGATGTACAGGATGTCCTGGCCTTCCAGCACGCACAAGGCGGCGCTTTCCCCCAGCTCCCGGGCCAGGGATTCCAGGTGCAGGGTGGCGGCCTTGGGCAGCGTCATCCCGGAGAGATAGGAGGCGCCCAGGTCCAGCACG
The DNA here is from genome assembly GCF_014647495.1 of Glutamicibacter protophormiae. Classification (GTDB taxonomy): domain Bacteria; phylum Actinomycetota; class Actinomycetes; order Actinomycetales; family Micrococcaceae; genus Glutamicibacter; species Glutamicibacter protophormiae. The sequence goes on along the minus strand of NZ_BMPH01000002.1, from coordinate 314,236 downwards.
CGCGGGGTCAGGCGGAAGTTCGCGCCATTGGCTTCCAGGTAGCCGAGGTCGGTCAGGGTCAGCAGGAAGCGCCGCGCGGAGGCCCGGGTCTGTTCGGTGGCGGCGGCGACCTGGCTGACGGTCATCTCGGGATTTCCGCCGTTGAAGGCGAGCAGGACGGCCAGGGTCTTCTCCGTGGATTTAACAAAGTAGTCCGGCCGCTGCGTCACAGTCGATTCTCCCCGTGGCTAGTGTCTGTTCCAGCGGTTGCGTTCGAATTGCGCCGCCAGCCGGATCGGGGCATTGGGCGCCCCGTACCCATCGTAACCATCGCGGCGCTCAACTACTTCAAAGAACATGTTTCCAATGGTCTCGGTGTAGAAATGCAGGAACTGGCCGTGCTCGTCCCTGTCGTAGAGCAGGTTCAGCTCCTGGAGCGTATCCAGCAGCTGGGCGTCCAGGTCGAAGCGCGCGGCGAGGTCCTCGTAGTAGTTGGCCGGGATGTGCAGGAACTCCATGCCCCTGGCCACCGCGTTGCGGGCCAGGGCGATGATGTCCGAAGTGCGCACCGCAATGTGCTCGGGGTATTCGTGGTTCCGGTCGATGGCCTCTTCCAGCCCGTGCGGCACGATGTTCAGCGCCAGCCGGACCGCGCAGTCCCCGGTGGCCAGCACCTGGGAGCGGACCAGCCCCATGGGGCTGGGCACCTCGGTGCCCGGCAGCGCCTGAAGGTTCAGCACGCTGGTGTAGAAGAGCACCGACTCGTCGAAGGACTGCCAGGGCTGGGCGAGGTTCAGGTGGTCGATGCATTCGATCAGCTCGGGGAAATGTTCCGGGGCGCCGGCCTCCTGCACCCCGAATTCCGCCTCCCAGCCGCTGCCGCGCCCGGCGGGGGCGAAGAAGACCTCCGTGTTGTCCGGGGCGTTGAACCCGGGCAGGTCCGCTTCGTTGCGCAGGTGCTGGCGCGGGACCGGGCGGGCCAGCAGCCGCAGCGCGCGCTCGCCGGCGACACCGGGGTCCGGGACCTGCACCCCGAAGCCGGACACCGCGGCGGTGACCCCGCGGCTGCGCTGCGCGTTGATGATGATCCTGGCCCCTCCGGCGCTGAACAGCTGCACCGGCTTGCGGCGATGCTGGCCGCGGAACTCGAAGCCCAGCTGGGCCAGCAGCCGCGCCACCGGCTCGGGATCCTCGGTGCGGATTTCGGTGAAGTCGAAGCCGCGGGGCTGCTGCCCGCCGGGCAGCGCCTGCAGGTCGAGCCCGGAGCCGGTCCCCTGCGCGGCCAGCAGCTGCGCGGTCTGGGACTGCAGCAGGTTCAGCGAGCGCAGCCCGTCCACCGCGGTGCGTTCGACATTCGACTGGCGGAAGACGTCGTTGAAGATCTCCAGGGAAATGATGCCGGCGTAGCCCGAGCGGGCAATGGCGCCGAGGAACTGATCCAGCTTGAAACCTCCCTGCCCCGGGAACACCCGGTAGTGGCGCGACCAGGACAGGATGTCCATGGACAGCACCGGGGCGTCGGCCAGCTGCACGAAGAAGATCTTTTCCCCCGGGATCTGCGCGATGGCTTCCGGGTCGTCCCCGCGCGAGAGGATGTGGAAGCTGTCCAGGCAGATGCCCACGTTCTGCCGGTCCACCCGGCGGACGATGTCCCAGGAATGCTGGTAGGTGTCAACGTATTTGCCCCAGGCCAGCGCCTCGTAGGCGATGCGCACCCCGTAGCCGGCGGCCAGGTCCGCGAGCTGGCGGATCTGGGCGACGAACAGCTCGTCGTCGTTGACGGTGGCGGTGCCGACGTTGGAGCACAGCAGCATGAGGTCCATGCCCAGGCGCGCCATGAGCTTGAACTTCGCCTCCGCGCGGTGCAGATTCGCCTGCAACAGCTCGGGATCCACGCCTTCGAAATCCCGGAAGGGCTGGAACAGGTCCAGGGTGAGCCCCAGGCGCGCGGCCAGCGCCCGGACTTCCTCCGGGGACATCGGGCTGACCATGAGGTCCTGCTCGAAGATCTCGATGCCGTCGAATCCTGCCTTGGCGCAGGCGAGCATCTTTTCCTCCAGGGTCCCCGAGAGGCACACGGTGGCGATGGAAGTGCGCATTACCGTCCCGCCTCCAGCATCTCCAGCAGGTGCGCGCGCATGCGCGCGGCATCGGGCTTGATGCCGGTGAAGATCTCGAAGGCGTCCACTGCCTGGCCCACCGCCATGTGCCCGCCGTCCAGCACACGGCAGCCGCGGGCCCGGGCGGCGCAGATCAATTCGGTGTCGACCGGACGGTAGATGCAGTCAGCCACCCAGTGGCGGGATTCAAGCCCCTCCAGTTCCAGCGGCAGGCCGGGGTGGTGGTGCATGCCGATGGGGGTGGCGTTCAGCAGCCCGTCCACGGAGGGCAGCAGCCCGGGCACCTGTTCCGGGGAGGCCGCGGTGATCTCGGCGTGCGGGAAGAGCCGGTTCAGCTCCGCGGCGCGCTGCCCGGCGCGCTGCGCGTCCGGGTCCACCAGGAAGAGCTGCTCGGTCCCCGAAGCCAGCAGCGCGTAGGCCACTGCGGACCCGGCGCCGCCGGCCCCCAGCTGCAGGACCCTTTGCTGGTTCGCTCCGGGCAGCCCCTCGGCAAATCCGCGGCCGAATCCGGAGGCATCGGTGTTGTAGCCGTGGAACTTTCCCTCGCGGATGACCACGGTGTTCACCGCGCCGATGTCCCGGGCATTTTCCGTGATCTCGTCGAGGTGCTCCAGGACCAGCTGCTTGCACGGATGGGTGATGTTGAAGGCATTGAAACCAAGCTGCGCTCCGGCCTTTAATAGAGCTCCGACATCGCTGCCCGGGCGTCCCAGCACGGCGAGGTCGATCGGGCGGTACAGGTAGCGCAGGCCTTGCACATCGGCCTCCCGTTCATGCATCCCGGGAGTCAGCGACGGCATGACCCCGTCGCCGATCAAACCCACCAAATAGGATTCGGCAGTGGTACTCATCGCAGGTCCTCGCATTCAGTCATCGACGCAACAGGTATTGCTTCGTCTGTGATTTACATCTACTCTAAACCAATGAACACATTCCGAACAAGTGGTCGCATAGCGCACATTTTACGGAATCGGGCCAGAACATCACCACGCACCAAGGGAGTAACCCGATGACCACGACACCCATGCCGTCGGCATCTGAAGAGCACGGAAGCGGACAGCGCACGCCGGTCAAGGCCGCGCTGGCCAGCTTCATGGGCAGCGCCGTCGAATACTACGACTTCTTCATCTTCGGCTCCGCCGCAGCCCTGATCTTCCCGCACATCTTCTTCCCCGACGCCGACGCCAACGCCGCGGTCATGTCCCTGGCGACCTTCGGTTTCGCCTACATCGCGCGCCCCATCGGCGCGATCATCCTGGGCCACTTCGGCGACCGGATCGGCCGCCAGAAGGTCTTGATGTTCACCCTGGTGCTCATGGGCGCCTCGACCTTCGCCATCGGCTGCCTGCCCACCTTCGACCAGGTCGGCTGGCTGGCCCCGATCCTGCTGGTGATCGCCCGCCTGATGCAGGGCCTGTCCGCCGCCGGCGAGCAGGCCGGCGCCTCCTCGATGTCCCTGGAGCACGCCCCGGACCACCGCCGCAGCTTCTTCACCTCCTGGACCCTGACCGGCACCCAGGGCGGCCAGATCCTGGCGGCAATGATCTTCATTCCCGTGGTGGCGCTGCCGGACGAGATCAAGTTCGGCATCGGCTGGCGCATCCCGTTCTGGCTGTCGGCCGTGGTGGTGGTGGTGACCTTCTTCATCCGCCGTTCGCTGCACGAGACCCCGGAATTCGAGAAGGCCAAGAAGAACAACGAGATCGCCAAGCTGCCGCTGGCCGTGCTGCTGCGCTTCCACTGGAAGGACGTGCTGCGCGTGGTGCTGTGCGCATTCATCGCCGCGGTGTCCACCGTGTACGGAACCCTGGCCATCTCCTACGGCAAGACCATCGGCAACATGGACGAGTCCATCACCCTGTGGCTGGTCGTTGCAGGCAATATCGGCGCACTGCTCACCCAGCCGTTCTTCGGCATGCTGGCCGACCGGATCGGCCGCAAGCCGGTCTTCATCTACGGGGCCCTGGCTTCCGCGGCGGTCATGCCCTTCTACCTGCGCTCCATGGAAACCAGCAACACGCTGCTGCAGTTCGGGCTCTCGCTGCTGGTCTTCTCCTGCGCCTACGCCGCGGCCAACGCCGTGTGGCCGAGCTTCTACGCCGAGATGTTCTCTTCCCAGGTACGCTTCTCCGGCCTGGCCATCGGCACCCAGCTGGGCTTCCTGATGGCGGGCTTCGCCCCGTCCATCGTGGCCGCCCTGGGCGGGCTGCAGCCCGGAGGCTGGGTCCAGATCAGCCTGTTCACCGCGGCCATCGCGCTGATCGCCTCGATTTCGGCGCTGACCGCGCGGGAAACCTACCGCGTGCCGACCAGCCAGCTGGGACACCACGTGGTGAAGGCTTAAATACTGCTGACGAACGACAGCGGGTAGACGCCGGGAAATCCATTCCCTGCGCCTGCCCGCTGTTTGCCCTGTGGAATGCCGGAGAGCTATTGCGCCGTCCAGCCGCCGTCGATGGCGTAGCTGGCGCCGGTGGCCATCCCAGCGTCATCCCCGGCAAGCCATCCTGCCAGCGACGCGACTTCCTCCGGCTCGATGAGCCGCTTGACCGCCATGTCGGTCAGCATGATTTTTTCCATCACCTCAGACTCGGCGATGCCGTGGACCCGCGCCTGGTCGGCGATCTGCGCCTCGACCAGCGGGGTGCGCACATACCCGGGATTGATGCAGTTGCTCGTCACCCCATGCTCCGCGCCTTCCAGCGCGGCCACCTTCGACAGGCCCTCCAGCCCGTGCTTGGCCGACACGTAGGCGCTCTTGAAGGCGCTGGCGCGCAGGCCATGGGCCGAAGAAATATTGATGATGCGCCCGAACCTCCGCTCGTACATGCCCGGCAGCGCCGCGCGGATCAGCAGGAACGGGGCTTCGAGCATCAACCGGTGGATCAAGCGCCATTGCTCGGGTTGGTATTCGTGGATCGGCCCCACCCGCTGCACCCCGGCGTTGTTGACAAGGATGTCGGCTTCCAGGGACAACCCCTCCAACCCGGCGGTATCCGACAGGTCCACCACCCAGGCTTCCCCGCCGACCTCGTCCGCCGCGTTCCGCGCCGCCTGCTCGTCCAGGTCCGCTACCACGACGTGGATCCCCCGCGCGGAGAGTTCGCGGGCGCAGGCCAGCCCGATGCCTCCCGCGCCGCCGGTGACTACCGCCCGGCGCACGCTGCGCCTCGCGTCACCGGTTGGCATGCTCTGCCGCCCCGTAACCGCGCACCTGCCCGCCGGGCACCAGGTTCTTGACGATCAGCGAGCAGTCCTTGTCTTCCAGCCCTTCCGAGATCAGCTCGTCGAAGTGCTTGCTGACCAGCTGTGCGGCGGGAAGACAGATGCCGGACATGGTTCCCGCGTCCAGTGCCAGCCCCACGTCCTTGCGCGCCAGGTCCACGCGGAAAGTAGCCTCGAAGTTGTTGTTCGCAGCGGCGGTGTCGACGATGCCGGGCACCGGGTACCACGTCTGCTGCGCCCACGAGCGGCCGGAGGATACCGACACGATCTCCCAGAACACCTGTGGATCCAGTCCCAGCTTCTCGGCCAGCTGCGACCCCTCGGCGCTGGCCATGAGGTCTATGAACAGCATCATGTTGTTGCAGATCTTCGCCGCAATGCCCATGGATGGACCGCCGGCGACGATGGCGCGCGCGGACATCGGCGCCACCAGTTCACCGGCCCGCTCCATGAGTTCCGGCGCCCCGCCGAGCATGATGGCCAAGCTGCCGGCCGCCGCTCCCGAGATGCCGCCGGAAACCGGGGCATCGACGAACTTCAGCCCGCGGGCCGCTGATTGCTCGTGGATGTAGCGGGAGGTCTCGATGTCCACTGTGGAGCAGTCCAGCAGCATCATCGATTCGGTGGCATGGGCCCAGATGCCCTCGGGACCCTCGTAGACCGCGCGGACATGCTGGCCCTTGGGCAGCATGGTAATCACCGCATCCGCCCCCGCCAGCGCCTGGGCTACGGAGTCGGCAAGGTGCACGCCCGCACCCGCCGCCGCGGCGCGGGCCTGCTCGTTCAGGTCGACTCCGCGCACCTCGTGCCCGGCGGCGACCAGGTTCGCCGACATGGGTCCACCCATGTTCCCCAGTCCGATCCATGCATATACGCTCATTGTGCTGTTCCTTCCATGCGCCGACAGGTGTTCGCTACCTCGGGGAAACCCGGATACGGCCAGCGTAGGTGCGCCAGATCACTTCCTCAATGCACAAAGACCTGGGAAAATTGCAACACTGCTGTGCGCTGGCGCACACTGGGTGCATGCAGCGTCCCATCGATTACCACCACCTGGAGTCCCTGATCGCCTTCCTCACCGTCGCCCGCCTGGGCCGGTACACGGCGGCCGCCAACGTGCTCGGGGTGAACCACTCGACGATTTCCCGGCGCATCGCTTCCCTGCAGCAGGCCATGGGCGGACGGCTGCTGGCCCGCTCGGCGCAGGGATGGGAACTGACCGAGCTGGGCCGGCGCGCAATGGCCTCGGCCGAGGCGATCGAACGGGCGGTTGCCACCATCGGCGCCGCCGACGAGCCGGGGCAGGTGGCCGGCCATGTGCGCGTCGCCGCACCTGATGCCTTCAGCGCCCACTTGGCTGCGCCGACCCTCGCGAAGCTGCAGGAGAGCCACCCGCAATTGGTGTTCGACCTGGTCTCGGAAACCACGCGGGCACGCCAGGGCCGCACCGGAATGGACCTGGAAATCGTCATCGGCCAGCCCCAGGTGCGCCGCGCGGTCTCCCACCTGCTGCTGAAATACGAGCTGCGGCTCTACGCCACTAAAAGGTACCTGGACTTGCACGGCACCCCCGGGAAACTGGAGGACCTGCGCGACCATGCGCTGAACTACTACATCGACACCGCGTTGACCGTCGACAAGCTCGACGATGCGACCAGCGGGCTGCCGGCCATGCGCCGGGCCATCTCCTCCAACAGCATCGCGGTGCAGTATTCGGCGACCATGGGCCATGGCGGCATCGGCCTGCTGCCGACCTTTCTCAGCAGGCACTACGAGGCGCTGGTGCCGGTGCTCCACGACCAGTTCACCTACGAATCCGAATACTGGCTGGTCGGGCGCGAGGAAGCGCTGCGCAATCCGGCGGTGCAGCTGACTGCCACGGCGCTGCACGAGGCCGCCGAGGGCAGCCAATGGCATCTGGCGCCTTTCACACCGGCGCCCTCCGCGGCCCACTCATGACGGGACACCTGCGGCAGGGCCGGACCAGCACAGCTTAACGGCCCGCGCGCCGCTCCCCGGTGCGGGAAACGGCGCGCGGGCCAAGCTGACCTGATGGCTAGCGCGTCAGCTTGCTTTCGGCATCCGGCGCTGCGGTGGACAGGCCGCTGCTGATGCGGTCCTGCTCGTCGATGTCGCCGAGATCCACGCCCTTGGATTCACGCAGGAAGTAGACGGCCACCAGCGTCACCAGCGCGGCGAAGACGATGTACCCCGCCACCGGCACCCAGCTTCCGGTTGCCCGCAGCAGGGCCGTTGCGATGATCGGCGCCATCGACCCGGCGACGATGGAGGTGACCTGGTAGCCCAGCGACACCCCGGAGTAGCGCATGCGGGTGGGGAACATTTCCGCCATGATGGCCGGTTGCCCCGCGTACATCAGCGCGTGCACGGCCAGCCCGGCCACGATGGCCAGCAGGATGATTGCGTCGTTGCGGGTGTTGAACATCGGAAAGGCGACCACCGCCCAGACGATCATCAGTCCGGCGCCGGCGGCGTAGACCGGGCGGCGGCCCAGGGAGTCGGTGAAGCGCCCAACGAGCGGAACCACGATGGCATGGAAGACGTGGGCCAGCAGCATCAGGGTAAGGATGCTGGAGGTCTGCATCTGAAGCTGCACGCTCATGTAGGTGATGGAGAAGGTGACCACCATGTAATACAGGATGTTTTCCGCGAAGCGCAGGCCCATGGCGGTGAACACCCCGCGCGGGTAGCGCTTGAACACTTCGGCCACGCCGTAGCCTGCCGCGGCGTTGGCTTCCATTTCGGCCTTGGCCTCGTGGAAGATCGGCGCGTCGGAGACCTTGGTGCGGATGTAGTAGCCGACGCCCACGATCACGACCGAGAGCCAGAAGCCTACGCGCCAGCCCCATGCGAGGAACGCCTCGTTGCTGAGGGTGAAGGAGAGCAACAGCAGCACAATGGTTGCCAGCAGGTTGCCGATCGGCACCGCGGCCTGCGGCCAGGAAGCCCAGAATCCGCGTTCGCGGTTCGGCGCGTGCTCGGCCACCAGCAGCACCGCGCCGCCCCATTCGCCGCCGACAGCGAAACCCTGCAGGAAGCGCAGGACGATCAGCAGGATCGGCGCGGCGTAGCCGATCATGTCGTAGGTGGGCAGGCAGCCCATGAGGAAGGTGGTCACGCCGACCAGGATGATGGCCACCTGGAGCAAGTGCTTGCGACCGTACTTGTCGCCGAAGTGGCCGAAGACGATACCGCCGATGGGCCGGGCGATGAAGCCCACCGCATAGGTGAGGAAGGCCTTGATGATATTGTCCAGGTCATTGCCCGAGGCCGGGAAGAAGACCTTGTTGAACACCAAGGTGGCGGCAGTCGCGTAGAGGAAGAACTCGTACCACTCGACGATGGTGCCTGCCATCGATGCCGCGACAACCCGCCGCAGCCCCTTGCGTTCGGTTTTATCAGAAATTTCCGATGCCACTGCCAATCCTTCCGATGCCGCAGGTCCCCCATTGGACCCGTCCCGTAGCACCCGAGTATGTCGCAGGTCACAGTTCTTTGAAAGACTTAATCGGCTCGCCAGAGGCTCGGATTGCGCACACCGAGCGTGCATCTTTGCACACTTGCCGTCACAGAGCGCACCCTGCCCGGCACGGGGAAAGACGGTGCGCGGTAGCCCCTGCCGACCGAAATGCCGGTGGTCGAGATCCGCTTCCAGGCCTAGGAAGCGGAGTCCGCGGCGATCTCCAGCAGCGCCTGTTCGGCGGCTCCAGGCACGTGGTCCACCGACCAGATCGCCCGCAGCTCGCGGACCAGGGCCGGGCCGTCGAAGGGGATCTCCACCAGCGCCCCGAGCTTCAATTGGCTTTCCACGGCCAGCTGGCTGAGCACCGCCGGCCCCATGCCGGCAGCGGCGCACTGGCAGATGGTGGCGTTGCTGTTGAACTCGGCCAGGGGCTTGGGCCGGTCGGCATGGGAAATGTAGTCGAGGAAGGCGCGGGTTCCGGAGCCTGCTTCGCGCTCGATCAGTGCGGTGCTCTGCAGTTCCTGGAGGGTCAGCGCGTGGCCGCGCTGCGCCCAGGGGTGGTCCGGTGCGGTGACAACCAGCATTTCATCGCTGTAGACCTGCTGGCTCCTGAGTCCCATGGGGATGTGCGGCGTCTCGACGAACCCGAATTCCAGCTCGCCGTCCCGGACGCTGCGGATCACGTCCTGCGAGTTCATGATCCGCATCCGCGGCTTCACCGACGGCATCTTGCGATGCAGCGCGCCGATCCAGCTGGGCGCCAGATACTCCGCCACGGTCATGCTGGCCGCGAAGTCCAGTTCGCTTTGGCCCGGATCCGCCAGCGACCGCGCTCCGGCGGCGAAGGTCTGCAGGCATTCAAGCACTTCCCGGGCCCACTGGACCGTGAGCACACCCTCGGCGGTGAGCGTCGACCCGGTGGTCTTGCGGTCCACCAGCTGGTAGCCGAGCCGGCGTTCAAGGGTTTTCAGGGCGCGCGAGGCATTCGGCTGGGCGATGCCCGCAGCCCGGGCCCCGGCGCTGAGGCTGCCGTGGTCCGCGATGCCGACCAGCAGCGACAGCGAGGAGAACTGGATCCAGTGCGCAATGCTGTTCAATGATGACGGGTCCTGATCCATATCAAGAGCATATGCCTCTCATAGCCGAGGGACGAATACCGCCGAAACCGTGACGGGAGAAGACTGAAAACATGCAACCCACAGATCAGATCCAGACACCTTCCCCGTCATCGGCTCCCCCGTCACTACGCACCGCGCTGCCCGGCGTAGCGGTCTGCCTGCTGGCCGGGGCGCTGTGCATGCTCATCAGTCAATTCTTCGACGGGGTCAGCGCACTGCTGCTGGCCATCGTGCTCGGAGCCCTGTGGCGGAACATCGATCCGGTCCACGCAGCCCTGGAACCGGGCATCGCGGTGTCGGGCAAGAAACTGCTGCGGCTGGGTATCGTCCTGCTCGGGCTGCAGCTGTCGCTGGGCACGATCCTAGGCCTGGGCCCCGGAGTGCTGCTGGTGGTTTTCCTATCGGTGGGAGTGACCTTTTTCGCCACCTTGTGGATGGGCTCGCGGATGGGACTGGACCTGCCCCAGCGGATGCTGATCGCAGCCGGCTTCTCCATTTGCGGCGCCGCCGCGGTGGCCGGGGCGGAAAATGTTGTGCGGGCCAAGCAAAACCAGGTGGCCACCGCCGTCGGACTAGTAGTGCTCTTCGGAACCCTCATGATCCCCGCCATACCCGCCCTCGGCGCCCTGCTGGGAATGGATGAGCGCAGCATCGGCATGCTGGTGGGAGCCTCGACCCATGAGGTCGCCCAGGTGGTCGCTGCCGGTGGCTCGGTCGGCGCCGCGGCCCTCGAAGTGGCGGTGACCGTCAAACTTGCCCGCGTCGTGCTGCTGGCGCCGGTCATCGCAGGTGTGGGCATGTTCATGCGCCGCCGCCACGCGGTGTCCGGCGGCAAGAATCCTCCATTGGTGCCACTGTTCGTCCTCGGGTTCATTGCGGCAATGCTCCTGCGCACCATCGGAACGGTTCCAGCCTGGGCCTTGGATGGCGCGCAACTGCTGCAGACCCTGATGCTGTCGGCCGCCATGTTCGCGTTGGGGCTCGGAGTCCACCTGCGCAGCATCGTGAAATCCGGAGGCAAGTCGCTGCTCCTGGGCCTGCTGGCCACGGTGGTCATCACGGTAGTTTCGATACTCGGAACCCTCGTCTTCCCGCCGCAGTAGTCCCCGCTCAGTCCGCGGGGTGCTCGTATCCGATCAGCCAGGTCAGCCCGAAGCGGTCGAGGACCTGGCCGTCGGTAGCGCCCCACGGCTTGGCGGCCAGCGGGTCAACCACTTGTCCCCCGTCGGCCAGCGCCTCGAACCACCCGTGCAGCACGGGTGGTTCCGCCGCGCCCAGCAAGGAGAGCATGGCGCCCTGGATCTGCACCGGGTTCTCGCCCGGCGCTGCATCGGCCGCACCCAGCGTCACTTCCCCGTTGAGCATTCCATGGGCAATCGCCGTCGGTGGCCCGTCGCTCCGGTTGAACTCCGCATAGGAATACAGGGCCAGCTCGCCGCCGAAGACCCCTGCATAGAAGTTCAAGGCATCCCGTGCAGTTCCGGGGAAAAGGACATACAGCTGGGGACCCTTCATGGGCTTTCCCTCTTTCAATCGACGGCAGGCTGCGATGACGCCAGGCATTGCCGGCCCTGACGGCGCGATGGCGTGCGTCACACTCTATGCAGGCCGCCCCTTGCTGGCAAGAGCCCCTGTTGCGATAGCAGGGCTTGATGACGCATGAAAGTCCGTGCCGTTGGCTCGTCACGGCCGATACAGGACATACTGGGGTTCATGACGACGAAGTCCTTTTTCGATCCTGCCGTAGAGGTTCCCATCCGCCGCGCCGCCAGCGTGCTGCTGCTGCGTGCAGCGGACATCGGGTTCGAGGTGTTCATCCAGCACCGGGTCAGCACCATGGACTTCGCCGCGGGCATGGTCGTGTACCCCGGCGGCCGGGTCGACGCGCAGGACACGGAGCTGGTGCGCACCGGTGCGATCGATGCACGGCTTCTGGCCGAGCAGGCTCAGCGCTGGAAGCACTCCACCGTTTGGGACGAGGGTGAGCAGCAGGCGCCCTTCCGGGCCGGGGAAATGCTGGCCGCCGCCCGCCGTGAGGTGTTCGAGGAAACCGGGTTGCTGCTTGATCCCGAACAGTTGCGCCCCTGGGCGAACTGGGTCACCCCGGTAGGCTACCCCAAGCGCTTCGACACCTATTTCTACACCGCGGTGCTGCGCGAGGACCAGGAGCCGCGCCACCAGACCACCGAGGCGGTGATCTCCAACTGGATCCACCCCGAAGCCCTGTTCGCGGCCTTGGAACGCAAGGAAATCAAGATGATGCGCCCCACCCAGCGCACCCTGCTGGACGCCATGGAGCTGGGCTCCATCGCGGCGCTGGGGAGTTTCGACCGGGAGATCATCCCGGTGCATCCCACCGGGAAGGACACCAATACGTCCACGCCGGTGCTTGATGCCGAGCTGCGCCCGCGGCAAGACTGAGCCGCGGGCGCCCGGAGGCTACTTGTCGACCAGGCCGCGGCCCACGATCAGCGACATGATCTCGTTGGTGCCTTCCAGGATCTGGTGCACCCGCAGGTCACGCACGATCTTCTCCAGCCCGTAGTCGCTGAGGTAGCCGTAGCCGCCATGCAGCTGGATGGCGCTGTTCGCCGCCTCGAAACCGGCATCCGTGGCGACCTTCTTGGCCATGGCGCACAGCCTGACCCGGTCAGGCGCCTTCGCATCCAGCGCGGCGGCGGCCCTGCGCAGCAGCGACCTGGCGGCTTCCAGCCCCATGTCCATCTCGGCCAGCTTGAAGACCAGCGCCTCCTGGCGGGTCAGCGGCCCTCCGAAAGCCTGGCGTTCCTTGAGGTATGCCGCGGACTGCTCCAACGCATGTTGCCCGCCGCCCAGCGAGCAGGCAGCGATATTAAGCCGTCCGCCGTTCAGCGCCTGCATCGCCATGGAGAATCCCTGGCCTTCGGCGCCGAGCAGGTTGCCCGCCGGGATGCGCACCCCGTCCATGATGACCTGCCGGGTGGGCTGCGCCTTCCAGCCCATCTTCTTCTCGTTCGGGCCGAAACTCAGCCCTTGGCTGTCCCCCGGAACCAGGAAGGCGCTGATGCCGCGTGCTCCGGTGTCCTCGGTGCGCGCCATGACGATGTAGAGCGCCGAGGTGCCGGCGCCCGAAATGAACTGCTTGACCCCGCTGAGCACGTACTCGTCACCGTCCCGGCGCGCGCGCGTGGTCAGCGCCGCGGCGTCCGAACCGATCCCGGGTTCGGTCAGGCAATAGGAACCCAGATTCTGCATCGCGGTCATCGCGGGCAGCCACTGGGCGCGTTGCTCCGGGGTGCCGAAGTGGTCGATCATCCACACCACCATGTTGTGGATGGAAATGTACGCTGAAATCGTCGGGCAGGCCTTGGCCAGTTCCTCGAACACCAGGATCGCGTCGCTGCGGGTCAGCGCCGAGCCGCCGAACTCCTCGCCGGCGTAGATTCCGCCCATGCCCAGTTGGCCTGCTTCGGCCAGCACATCGACGGGGAAATGCTGGCGCTCATCCCAGTCCAGTGCATTCGGGGCGATCCGGGTGGTGGCAAAATCGCGGACCATTTCCGCGAGCGCCTTCTGGTCTTCAGTAAGTTCGAGCATGTTTGGCTCCTGACTCAAGCAGGCGTCATTGGTGTGGACGCCTGACCGCTACATATGTGACTCACACTACACCGATTCAGGTCCTTGGCGCGGGCTGGCACCCACGGTTTCGCGCACCGCCGAACACACGGGAATTCCGCGGAATTCCACGGCCCGGCAGGCCGTCGCAAACAAGATTTCGAGGGGGTTTTGGACGTAGTCTTGGAAGAGCAGTAAACCCCGCGGCGGCCAGTGCCGGCACGGGGTCGGATCTGAAGATTTTCCGCGGCCAGCACCGGCGTTTTCCGGGCGGAGGCCGCCGCGCGCAAGGATGCCCATGACCCAGAATGACCGCAGCAAACTCGCCCGGACGCTGCTGCCCGAAGGCAGCGAGCCCGATCCGCGATTCACGCTGGCCAACGAACGCACCTTTCTGGCCTGGATCCGCACCTCACTGGCATTCCTGGCCGGAGGCATCGCCCTGGAGGCGTTCACCGCCGGGGCGTTCCCGGGGCCGGTGCGCACCGTTCTGGCTTTTTTCGTAATCGGGGTGGGCATGCTCATCGCACTGGGCGCCGGCGTGCGCTGGGTCCGGGTCGAACGCAGCATGCGCACCGGGAAGCCGCTGCCGCTGCCTGCGATCGTGCCGCTGCTCAGCCTGGGTGCGATCGCCGGAGCCGTGGCGGCGATCGCCATGGTCCTGCTGGGAAGGTAGCGGAATGAAGGAGCAGTTCCCGCTCACCGACCCGGGCTTGCAGCCCGAGCGCACCGTCATGGCCTGGGCCCGCACGCTCGTCTCCTTCCTGGTGGTCTGCGGGGTGTTCCTGCGCTGGGCCCCGCACTACGGCACCGGGGTGCTGGTCCTGGTGGGCATCGCCGTCTGCACCGCCGGAGGCATCTACCTTTCGCAGCGCCGCCGCTATTCGCGGATGGCGCACGGCGTGAAAAACGAACGCATCCATGCCGACGTGGCGGCGGTGCTGGTCATGACCGGCGCGATGCTCGCCCTGGGCGGCAGCGCCATCGTGCTGGTGGCGGTGGGTCTCTGAGATGATCAACTACACGTTGCGCCAGTTGCAGTACTTCGTCGCGGTCGCCGAGGCCGGTTCGCTGTCCGCGGCGGCCGCGGCCTGCCATATCTCGCAGGCCGCGATGAGCCAGTCCATGGCGGATCTGGAACGCGTGGTGGGCAGCCAGCTGCTGGTGCGCAGCCGGGCCCGCGGCGTGGTGCTCACCGCTGTGGGCATCGAGTTCCTCCACGACGCCCGGGCGCTGGTGCGCCATGCCGAGGAAATCCAGGGGCAGATCAGGGAACGCCAGTCGGCGCTCGCCGGGCCGCTGGTCATCGGCTGTTATTCCTCGCTGGCGGCCTTCTGGATCCCGGTGATCTGCGAACGGTTCACCGCCCCGAACCCTGGGCTGCAGGTGAAAATCATCGAGGGCGACGCTGCGGAACTGCAGCGGCGCATGCTGCAGGGGCATCTGGATGTGGTGCTGACCCACACCCGGCACCTGCTGGATGACGTGGAGCACCGGGTGGTGATGTCCGGGCGCCCCTATGTGCTGGTCGCCGCCTCGCATCGCTTCGCCGAGCGCGGTGCGGTGAAACTGGAGGAACTGGCCGAGGACGATTTCGTTTCCCTGGACTTGCCCACGGTGCGCGACAACCAGCTGGTGAACCTGCGGATGTCGGGGCTTGACCCGAAGATCCGCTGGAGCTCCCAGAGCTTCGAGGCGGTGCGCGGCATGGTGGCCCGCGGGTTGGGCTACACCGTGCTGGTACAGCGCCCTCCGGTGGACCTGAGCTACGATGGGCTGCCGCTGGCGGTGCTGGAGATCGACGGACCGGTGGGCTACAGCGACATCTGCGTGGCCTACACCGCAACCAAGCGCCCCAGCCTTCGGCTGCGCGCGTTCCTGGATTTCTGCGAGGAAGTCGGCGCCGAACGCGACAGCCGGGCCGCCCAGGAGAATTCCTGAACGGCCCGGCACCATGGATCGGCGGACCTAGAGGTCCTGCGCTTCGAGGTCGGCGTCCTTGCCTTCCTTCATGCCGCGCATGGCCAGCGCGGCGATGATGAATGTCGCGGCCCAGACCACGCCGACCAGCCACAGCTTGCCTCCGGCCACCAGCACCAGGCCGGCCACGATCATCGGGGTGAAGCCGGCGCCGACGGTGGAGGAGAGCTGGTAGACCAGCGAAGCTCCGGTGTAGCGGATGCGGGTCGGGAACAGCTCGGCGGTGAACGCGCCGAAGGGGCCGAAGATGCAGGCCTGGACGATGCCGTTGGCAATGAACAGCGCGATGGCGAACAGCCATAGCTGCCCCAGCTCCAGCATGAACATGATCGGCAGGGCCAGCAGCGCGCCGGCCAGGATGCCGACCATCATCACCGGGCGGCGGCCGTACTTGTCCGAGTAGCGGGCGGCGAACCAGATGCCCACCACGGTCAGCGCGGCGCCGATGGCCTTGATGTTCAGCACGCTGGTGCGGTCCATGCCCAGGTCGTCCACCACGAAGGAGATGGCCCAGACGGTCATCAGTCCCTGCACGGTGTAGGAGCTCATGCCCACCAGGGTGCCGCGGATGACGGACTTCGGGTAGCGGGTGAGCACCTCGCGGATCGGGGTCTTGCGCTCCTCGGCCTTCTGCTCCAGGGACAGGAACAGCGGGGATTCGGTGACCTTCAGGCGGATGACCAGGCCGATGCCGACCAGCGCGATGCTCAGGATGAACGGAATGCGCCAGCCCCAGGCCAGGAACTGGTCGTCGGGCAGCAGCGAGACCGCGGAGACGGCCAGGGTTGCCATGACCGCGCCGGCCGGGCCGCCCATGTTCGCGAAGCTGGCCGCGAAGCCGCGGCGCTCCTTCGGGGCGTGTTCCAGGGCCATGAGCATCGCTCCGCCCCATTCCCCGCCCACGGCCAGGCCCTGCACCACACGCAGGACGATCAGCGCGATGGGGGCGAGCATGCCCACCTGCGCTGTGGGAGGCAGCAGGCCGATGAGGGTCGAGGCGCCGCCCATCATGGCCATCGAGGTGATCAGCACGCCCTTGCGGCCCATCTTGTCGCCGAAGTGGCCGAAGACGATGCCGCCCAGCGGGCGGGCCAGGTAGCCCACCGCCAGAGTGGCGAAGGAGGCGAAGATCGCGACGCCCGGGGTGAGGTTGGTGAAGAAGATCTTGTTGAAGACCAGCGACGCCGCGGTGGCGTAGAGGATGAAATCGTAGAATTCGATGGCGCTGCCCAGGAAGCTCGAAGCCAGGATGCGCCGCATTTGGGGCGACGAGAGGCTTGGAACTTGCAGGCCCGGGTCGTGCTCGTGCTTCACAGTGTTACTCATGCTACTGCCATTTCAGAGGTCGTGCGGGCGAAGGAGATGACGTCCAGGTCGTTGGGGACGAGGAATCTTCCGGAGAAGGCGTCGGCGTGTGCATGCCAGACCGAATCCGGGGTGGTTCCGGGAACCAGGTGGTGCAGCGCGAGGGCGGCCGCGCCGGCGCGTTCGGCGAGGTCGATCGCCTGCAGCGCCGAGGTGTGGGACCGGCGGTGGTGGTCCATGGAGGCTTCGGCTTCCTCGGTGCCCAGCGAGCCGTAGGCGCGCTGCACCCAGTCGAAGTCGATGGCTTCGTGCAGCAGCAGGTCGGTGCCGCGGGCCAGCCGCACCAGGTTCTCGCAGGGCGCGGTGTCCCCGGAGATGGTCACCGAGCCCTGCGCGGTGTCGAAGCGGAAGGCGAAGGCCGGGGCGATCGGCGGATGCTTGACCAGCGTGGCGGTCACCGTGACCAGCTCGTCCCGGTAGATCTCGAAGGGCTCGAAGTCCTGCGGGGTCGGGTTCTGGTTCGGGTGGTATCCCCCGGCGGCCGGAATCCGAATGTCGCTGGCCTGGAAATAGTCCAGCGGCGAGGGTCGCAGGGCGTCGATCACGCGGTCGTTCAGGTCCGTGGCGTAGGCCTGCATCAGCGAGGCGAACATCGACGCGGTGCCCGGGGTGGGGTTGTCCGGGAACAGCGGCTCGGGGGCTACGACGGCCCGCGGCGAGACTGGGGGGAGCTCGCCGCGGTCGCCGGGACCGATGATCTGCACCGGCTGCTTGTCGCGCGCCATGGTGAACAGACCGAAGATCGACAGCGAGGCCAGGTCGATGGTGTGGTCCGAATGCAGGTGGGTGAGGAAGATGCCGCGCAGGTCCCCGGGGGTGAACCCCGCCTTCATCAACTGGTTGCCCACTCCGGTTCCCGCGTCGACCAAATACACCGCCGTACCCACGACCACCGCGGTGGCGATGCCGGAGCGGCGTCCGGCGTTCTCGCCGGTCCACCAACGCGGACCGCCTGCGGTGCCCAGGGTAACGACGTGGGGGGTGAGATTTTCGGACACGGGATTCGCCCTTTCACGAACTGGCTGCTGACTCTTCAATCATCGTGAGGGCGCTTACATTCGTAAAACTGTTTTTATCTACGAACAACCATAGTTTTACTTATGAAGTGGGCCGCAGGCCCGGAATGACGGCGATCCAGGCCTACAGCGCGGCGCCGTCCCGGGTGCGGTCGAACTCGTCGCGGGCGCGCAGCACGCCCGGCACGTGCTCCTCGGACCAGAGCCGGATGGCCTCCAGGGGGCCCAGCAGGCTGCGGCCCACCTCGCTCAGTTCGTAGTCCACGCGCACCGGAACCTGTAACATGCCATGTTTTGCAGTTCAAGAATCGACATAAATGCTGTTTTGATGGTCTAGCAGCCCTGTGTAGGTGATCCCCTTACCAAGAATTGGTGTTTCGGCACGCCAAAAAAGATGCGATCGGATCATAAGTAAATTAAGTACCGCATCCGGCACCATTGCATTGAACAACGTGGAGAGTAATGGCCTACCCGTGACCTCGTTGAACATCTCGGCTCAGTCAACACCAACATCGATCTTGCCGTCCTGACGGCAACCGCGAAAGATCGGGTGCTTCTCGGCCAAGTCGCGCTCGACTTCGACTCCCAGCAGGCGCCGGTGGCCATGTGCGATATCCCGAACGAGATCATGCACGAACTCACCTCTGAAACACATTCCGTCGGGTGGCTGCTCAGCACCCCAGCAAACGCTGACACGAAAGTGCTCGTATCCCCAGCCACTGATCTATGGGACGTTATTGAAGCGGCCTACGGCCGGCTCAAATTCAGCATCCTTGACGGTCCGACGGTCAAAGCCATAGTCCAAGCACAATTAATCAATTGGACGTCGAAGGCCGACACAAATCGGATCTTGAACCGCATTCGATCACCTTATCCCTCGCTAGGCACTCCGCTCCGCAGCCTGCACACCCGCACTGAATAGACCCCAGCGACAATCATTCCAAAGCGATGGTCAGTTACCTGTCGGTAGTCGGTGGTCTGGCATACTTGGTTATACACAATGCCAACATGCAAAGAGTCGAAAAACCGCTTTAAGCGCCACTAAAACTCAAGAGTAAATTTCCATTTCTAAAAAACGGCGCCCCTGCATGATTCAATACATCATCCTTGTGATCTCAGTTCAAGTTCGACACATGCCTCAGGCCTCAACCTTCCTCATGCTCGCAATGAGCCGTAATGTTCTCAACCAAATGAGCCCTCAGCATCAATCACGCTTATAGACAAAAATACGATTTTGGTGTTTCATGTTCTAAACGCACAAGCAGAACGATCATCACACCCTATTGTCCTCTAAGGGAGTTGAGCTCAAAATGACGGAATTAGCAGAAGAAAAAGATGACCACAGCAACAGGAGTTATGAAGGTCTCAATGCGTCCGAACCAATCAGGTCCAGTCTCGCTACTCTTCGTGACGCAAGGAACATGGTCGAACAAATTCGCCATGGAAGTTCCGTCTCATCTGCCCTTGGAAATGAGCTCAAAAACGAAGAAGAATTGCAAAAATATTTTGCATTTTTAGCGAGCAACATTGAGGAACACTCTGAAGATCTCACAAACTTGTTCAGCCAGGCTTTTGGAATTCCACCCCGCGTCTCAGCAAAACGATTTCTCGCATACCTTGATTTCAGTCGAGGGGGCTATCTTGCTTGGCTTGAAGAGCAAGATCGATTGGTCGGGATTTTTAATATTAAGAAAATTCAAACACATAAGTATCCTCGATACTCTCGAAAGATGATCCGGCGAACAAAAAGTGACCTAATCATTGATGAAAACATGCTATCTGGCAATTCTATTAAATATTACTGCTCCACCATTGCCGAAAGCATCCAAGCATGCCACACAATCAAGAAGAGAAGGGCTCGCAAGAAACGGCTGAATCGATCTTTTCATATTATTGACGGTTTGCTGATCTTACTTGATTCAGAAACTGTCGCTTCCGTAAATGTTTCGAAAATTTCCCTCGCATTAGCATACGGTCAAACTCGATAATGTTCGCCGATTTAGATCCTGGTTCCATAGTTGCGTGGATTGCCCTTTTCGTATCTATAGCAAATTCCGCGACAATGATTTATAAATTTTTCCACAACAGGCATAAGGCCATAATTCGCGCAGGAAATAGTGTTTTATTTTCAGTCAGCAAAGATAATGAAGCCGTGGTCACGAACTACTTGCCCGAACCAATTAGAAACGTGGAGGTCATAGACCTGCGAAAAATTGGCACTGAACTGCGTGTAAATGAGGTTGCCCCTGGAGCAAGTTACCCCTTCGATAAATTGAAAGTTTCTTCGATTCAGAAGTCACAATACATTTGGGGCATTCGCTACCTAGACACTAGCAACATGGAATGGATTGTCACAATTGACTCCACAGTTGAAAGATTTGGAAAATTTGCGCGCGCCAAGGCCATGACAAGGAATTTTATTTCATACCTAAAAGAGAGAAGAGATTTACGTAAATTAAACGATCCACCTCAAAGAAATGACATTTAAGTACACAATATTTTACGCAATTACAATTCTTTTTTACTATTTTTCATTGGAATAATCCTGTTGCACGTCGCACTTCTCAAAAGTATAGAAATAACCTGCGTCTCTGGCCACTGTCAGCTTTCGCTTGGCTCTGACCTGCGGTCAAACTCGCCGCGGGCGCGCAGCACGCCGGGCACGTGCTCCTCGGACCAGAGCCGGATGGCCTCCAGGGGACCCAGCAGGCTGCGGCCCACCTCGCTCAGTTCGTAGTCCACGCGCACCGGGACCTGGGCGGTGACGGTGCGCAGCAGCAGGCCGTCGCGCTCGAGGGTGCGCAGCGTGCTGGTGAGCACCTTGGGGGTCACCGCGCCGATGCGCTGACGTAACGCGGAGAAACGTAGCGGCCCGCCGGCGAGCGCCAGCAGCACCAGCGGGGTCCACTTGTCGCCCAGTCGCTGCATGATTTCACGCGAGGGGCAGCCCTGCACAAACACGTTGAAATCCCGGTCGCTTTCCATAGGGAAACCTAGTTTCGTTGTAGTGTCCAGTATCCAAAAGATACCATTGAGCTGAATTCACCTTCAACGAAAGGCATGGACCTCCATGAAGATTGCAGTCTACGGAGCCACCGGCATGGTCGGCAGCCAGATCATCGCCGAGGCGGCTTCCCGCGGCCACGAACTCACCGCAGTCACCCGCTCGGGCAAGGAGGTGGACGGGGCCGCCGCCGTGGCCGCGGACCTCGGCGACATCGCCGCCTACCGCCAGCTGGGCAAGGCCAACGACGTGGTCGTCATCGCCGTGCCGCCGTCGCGCACCGGCGGGGACCACCAGGAGTACCTGGACGCCTTCGAGGAGATCACCGAGACCCTCACCGACGCCCGGCTGCTCGTCGTCGGCGGCGCCGGCGCAACCGAGGTCGACGGCGTGCGCCTGCTCGACACCGAGGGCTTCCCGGAAGAGTACAAGGCGGAGGCGCGCACCTGCGGCGAGGTGTACGACATGTTCACCTCGGTCTCCGGCATCACCTGGACCGTCGCCGCCCCTGCCCCGGTCATCGCCCCGGGCGTCCGCACCGGCAGCTACACGCTGGGCACCGATTCGCCGGCCGGCGGCTTCGTCTCCACCCAGGATTTCGCCGTGGCGATCCTGGACGAGATCGAGACCCCGGTGCATGCGAACCGCCGCATGACCGTGGCCAGCGAAAAGTAGGTCGCGGCTCCGCCCGCACGCCGCCCCGGGGTGTGAACTGGCTCGCAATGGCCGCTTCGCCCGGCACCAAGAGTGTCGCCGCAAGGCCCGGGTGGCTAGGCTGGTAGATGGTCATCTCCCATCCATCCAATGAGGTAAGTTTCAGCCCATGCAAAGAAACCAGCGCGCCCGCCGCCTGCTCTCCAGCGCCGCGGCCTTCGGCATCGCGTCCATCGTCCTGGCCGGATGCTCTTCGTCCTCGGGCACCGGGTCCGCGCAGGACGCCACCCCGGTATCCGGCGGCACCCTGGTCTACGCCTCCGGCGACGCGGAGCCAAGCTGCCTGGATCCGCATGTCGGCGGAAACTACCCGCAGGCCCTGGTCGCCAGCCAGTACCTGGAGTCCCTGTTCACCAAGGACTCCGAAGGCAAGATCATCCCGTGGCTGGCCGAATCCACCGAGGTTTCCGAGGACGGGCTGACCCGTACCATCACCCTGCGCGAGGGCATCACCTTCACCGACGGCAGCGAGCTGACCGCGCAGGCCATCAAGGCCAACATCGAGCACCTGCAGGATCCGAACACCGCCTCCTCCACCGGCTACCTGGCCGTGGGCAAGGTGGACCAGGTCAAGGTCCTCGACGAGCGCACCGCCGAGCTGAAGCTCTCCGCCCCGGACAACGCGCTGCTCGAATCGCTGTCCATGCCGTGGACCGCCATCCAGTCGCCCGCCGCGCTGGAGCGCGACCAGGCCACCAACTGCGCCGCCCCGGTAGGCACCGGGCCGTTCAAGGTGCAGTCCTGGGAACACCAGCAGGCGGTGAACCTGGTGCGCAACGAGAACTACGTGCCGCCGGTGGCCGATCCTTCCCGCACGCAGCCCACCGCCTACCTGGACGGCATCACCTGGCGCTTCATCCCCGAAGCCGCCACCCGCTACGCGGCGCTGGCCTCCGGCGAGGTCGACGTGATCGACAACGCCCAGCCGGACACCATCGCCTCCGCCGCGCAGGGCGGCACCCTGGGCCACCTGGACGCCCCGCGCCCGGGAGCCTCCAACCGCCTGGAACTGAACAGTTCCAAGGCCCCGTTCAACGACGCCAAGGTGCGCGAGGCGTTCATCCGCTCGGTGGACGTCAATGCCGGCATCACCTCGCTATTCTTCGACACCGCCAAGCGCAGCTACTCGCTGCTCTCCAGCGTGGAACCGCTGGGGATCTCCGATGAAGCTCTGTTCACCGCCGATCCGGCCAAGGCCAACTCCCTGCTGGACCAGGCCGGCTGGACCGAGCGCGACGCGGACGGCTACCGCGCCAAGGACGGCAAGCGCCTGTCCGTCACCTTCCCGGTGTCCACCAACCAGTCGGTTCCGGCCGAGCAGTCGCTGTTCGAGCAGTTCCAGGCCTCCGCGAAGGCTGTGGGCTTCGAGGTGAAGATCGAGCTGCTGGACTTGTCCAGCTGGTACGGCGCTCTGGCCGAGCACGACTACGACCTGGTCTCCGCCCCGTACACCAAGGTCGGCCCGTCCGTGCTGCGCATCCTCTACCACTCCGATTCCACGGTTCCCGCGCCATCGGGCTACTTCGCCAACAACGCCCAGGTCAAGAACCCGGCACTGGACAAGCTGCTGACCGAGGCCGAGCAGACCGACGACGAGGCGCAGCGCGCCCAGCTCTACGCGCAGGCGCAGAAGATCGTGCTGGAAGGCTACTACGTGCTGCCGCTGTACGACCAGCAGAACCACTTCCTGTACGGTGCGCAGGTCAAGGGCATGGGCGCCACCACCTCGGTGTCCTCCCCGATCTACACCGACGTGTTCCTGGCCAAGTAACCCGCCCATGGGAACACTCGGCTGGGCCGCCCGGAAGCTCGGCGGGGCGCTGGTGGTTCTGTGGCTGGTGGCCACCGCCATCTTCATCGGCATCCGGCTGATCCCCGGCGACCCCGCCGAGGCCATCATGGGCGGGCCCGGCTCCCAGGCCTCGGCGCAGGCGCTGGCCGCCGCCCGCGCCGAATTCGGTCTGGACCAGCCGGCGGCCGTGCAGTACCTGATGTTCCTGGGCAAGCTGGCGCGGCTGGACTTCGGCACCTCCTACGCGCTCAAGCGCCCGGTGACCGACGTGATGGCCGAGGTGCTGCCCAAGACCATCATCCTGGCCCTGCTGGCGCTGGCCGCTGCCTGGGCACTGGCGCTGCTCTTCGCCGCGCTGGCCATGCGGGCCAACCGCTTCGGTGCCTGGCTGGGCGGCATGGTGGAGATCGTGGCTGCCGCCGTCCCGCACTTCTGGCTTGGCGCGGTGCTGATCATGGTCTTCTCCTCCGCCCTGGGCTGGCTGCCCGCGGTGGACAACGGCACCGCGGCCGGGCTGGTGCTGCCGGTGCTGACCCTGGCGCTGCCGCTGGCCGGCTTCCTCACCCAGCTCATGCGCGATTCGCTGGCCACTGCCATGTCCAGCCAGTTCGCTCTGGCGGCCCGGGCCCGCGGCGAAAGCCGGCTGGCGGTCTTCTGGCGCCACGGCCTGCGGCATGCCTCGCTGCCGGCGCTGAACCTGACCGGCTGGGCGTTCTCTTCCCTTCTCTCCGGCGCGGTGGTGGTCGAGGTGATCTTCGCCCGCCCCGGGCTGGGACGCTCGTTGCTCTCCGCGGTGCTGGCCCGCGACATCCCCATGGTCACCGGCCTGGCGTTGTTCTCCGCGCTGGTCTACATCCTGGTCATGGCGCTGACCGACGCCGTACAGCGCGCCATCGACCCGGCGGGAGCCGCCTCATGAGCCGGCTGTCAAAGATCCTTGCGTGGCTGTTCATCGCCTTCTGGGCGCTGACCGCCCTAGCTCCGGCGCTGATCACCCCGGGCGACCCGCTGGCCATCAACCCCGCCCAGGCGTTTCAGGCGCCGGGCGCCGGCCACGTATTCGGCACCGATGAATCCGGGCGGGACATCTACACCCGCGTCATCCACGGTGCCGGCGATTCGCTGTTCATCGGCCTGGCCGCCACCGCGGTGGGCATGGGGCTGGCCATCGTGCTGGGCACCCTGGCCGCCATGGCGCCGCGCTGGCTGGACGGCATCATCCTGCGGGTGCTCGAAGCACTGTATTCCATCCCCTCGCTGCTGCTCGCGCTGCTGATCATCGCGTTCACCGGACCCGGCGTGGGACCTGCCATCATCGCGGTGGGCCTGTCCACCGCGCCGGGCTACGCGCGCCTGGTGCGCAGCCAGATCCGCACGCTGAAGAATTCCGAAATGCTGGAAGCGGCCACCGTGCTGGGCCGCGGCACCTGGCTGAAAGTCCGCAACCACCTGGTGCCCAACGCGCTCAAGCCGCTGCTCGCCCTGGTCACCCTGGGGGTGGGACAGGCGGTCATCTGGGCCGCGGCGCTGTCCTTCCTGGGCCTGGGCACTCCCCCGCCTGCGCCCGAATGGGGCGCCATGCTTTCGGCCGGGCGCACCTACCTGCATTTGGCCTGGTGGATGAGCCTGTTCCCGGGCCTGGCCATCGTGGTCGTGGCCGCCGGGGCCACGCTGATCGGCCGGGCTCTGGGCGGAAAGGCCAGAACCATATGAGCATCGAATCCCAGTCCTCCGGGCAGGAGCGAGCACCGCTGATCACCGTCTCCAACCTCTCGGTCAGCTTCGGCTGCACCGTCGCGGTGCAGGACGTCTCCTTCACCCTGTCCCCGGGCCGCGCCCTGGCGCTGGTCGGCGAATCAGGGTCCGGCAAATCCGTGACCGCGCGCAGCCTGCTGGGACTGTCCGGCGGCACCGTCACCGCTGACACGCTGCAGGTCTGCGGCCGCGACGGCCTGGCGCTGCGCGACCGCCAGTGGCAGGGCATCCGCGGCAATGCCGTGTCCATGATCCTGCAGGATGCGCTGATGGCGCTGGACCCGCTGCGCCCGGTGGGCCGGGAAATCGGCGACGCGTTGAAGGTCCACGGCTCCTACTCCCGTGCCGAGCGCCGCGCCCGGGTCATCGACGCCTTGAAGCGGGTGCACCTGCCGGATCCCGAACTGCGGGCGCGGCAGCGCTCCACCGAACTGTCCGGAGGCATGCGCCAGCGCGCGTTGATCGCCCAGGCGCTGATCGGCGACCCGCAGGTGGTCATCGCCGACGAGGCGACCACCGCGCTGGATTCGAAGCTGACCGCCCTGGTGCTGCAGCAGCTGCGCCAGCTGAAGGAGCAGGGCCGCGCGGTGCTGATGATCAGCCACGACCTGGCCCAGGTCGCGAACCTGGCCGACGAGATCGCTGTGATGCGCCGCGGGAAGATCGTGGAGCACGGGCCCGCCGCCGGCGTGCTGGAAGATCCGCAGCACGAGTACACCCGCACGCTGCTGCGGGCAGTTCCCTCCGGCGTCCCGCGTTTTGTCCCGCTTTCCGCTTCCCCGGCGCCTGCCGCGCCCACGGCCGTGGCGGCCGATGCCGCAGACTCGGCGCCGGCACTGCGCGCGCAGAATCTGTCCATGTCCTTCGGCGGCCGCCGGGCCGTGGACTCGGTGTCCTTCGAACTGCCCAGCGGCACCACGCTGGGTCTCGTCGGAGAATCCGGGTCCGGGAAAACCACCACCGCACGCATCGTGCTGGGACTGCAGAAACCCGACTCCGGGCAGGTCCAGCTGCTGGGCCAGGAGTTCGCCCCGCGCAAGGAGTCCCAGCGCCGGGAACTGCGCCGCGCCATGGGCGCGATCTACCAGAACCCGCTGGGTTCCTTCGACCCCCGCTACACGGCTGGCCAGCTGCTCGCCGACGCGCTGAGCAAAGGCAAGTCCAAGCGCGCGGCCGGCGGATACCGCGACGAGGTGGCGCAGCTGCTGGAGCAGGTGGAACTTGATCCCGCACTCGCCTCGCGCAACCCGCGCGAGCTGTCCGGAGGCCAGCGCCAGCGCCTGGCCATCGCCCGGGCGTTGGCTCCCCAGCCCGCGGTGCTGGTGCTCGACGAGCCGGTGTCCGCCTTGGACGTGTCGATCCAGGCGACGGTGCTTGACCTGCTGGACCGCATCCAGCAGGAAACGGGAACCAGCTACCTGTTCATTTCCCACGACCTGTCGGTCATCGAACACATGAGCGACCGAGTCGCGGTGATGACCCGGGGGCGGATCGTGGAGCAGGCAGATACCGCGCAGATCTTCGGGGACCCGCAGCATGAGTACACCAAGTCACTGCTCTCGGCGATGCCGCGGCTTCGCTAGCGGGTTTCCGGCCGCCCACCTGCGCGGCGGCATGTAGAGCGAGCCATAGGAGAGACATGAGTTCTAGCTGCTTGGCTTTGGCCAATCAGGAAAGGAGATCGAACGATGAACGATCCAATCGCAATCAAATTCTGCGTCACGGCCCTGCGCACAGATCAGGAACAGCTGGAGGTCGCAAGACGCCTGATCGATTTGGTGCAGCGTTCCGACCTGGATGACCATGTGGGAGTCTGGATGCAGGGCACCGCGCCACAGCTTAGCGTGCATGCCCATTCCGAGCCCGGATACACCCCCGAAATCCACCGAGATTGGATTGACGACATCGAAGAACAGCTCAGCGAGCTGACAAGGAGCCATATTCCACATGCTGAATTCGTTGCGCACATTGCTCCGGAAAGCCTCATCTGCTGAATACCCTGCCTCAAGCGCTCGGATCGAAACAACCATGCACACCTCCACCAGCGCTGATGGAACGACGATCTATCGAGGGTTGGACATCAGTTCTTCCTCATACCGCTGGGACAGCATCACCGCCGAGCACTTGGGCTATTGGATCAATCGATTGCCCCACCTGCGAACCCCGTTCCTGACCATTGCCAAGCCCCGGCCGGGAGTGGAGCACCCGGAATTCGTGCAAACCTACTGGGAGTCCGGTCAGGAATTCACCTTCGAGTGGTGGAACTACTCCCGACCTGGCCTGCATCGCGTGTGCACCGTAAGATCGGCACAACGGCTGGTCCAGCTGATCCACAGCTGGCTGGATGGCGATGACAGCCAGCTGGAGAGCGAGCAGTGGGCCGAAGAATACTTCAAGGTCAAGATCCGTAAGCGCTGAGCTGCCAAACCAGCCTGCGGTTGCTGGAGGGATAGCGCGGCAGGGCCGCCGGGTTGCGGCTGCTGGCTATCCCCTCGATGGGCTTGCATCAGATGGAATCGACCAGGCCGTCCTTGACCTGCTTGCGCAGGATCTTGCCCAGCATCGAGCGTGGCATCTCGTCGATGGCGAGGATGCGCTTGGGAACCTTGTAGGCGGCCAGCAGCTCACGGCAGTGCTCGCGCAGCGCGTCCTCGTCCAGGGCCGCGCCCTCTTCCAGCTGGACGGCGGCAACCACCATCTCGCCACCGCGGGCCAGCGGCTTTCCGAAGGCGGCGGCGTCGGCGACGTCCGCATGCTGGCGCAGCGCGATTTCAACCTCGGTCGGCGACACGTTGAAACCGCCGGTGATGATCAGTTCCTTGGCGCGGTCCACCATTGTGGCGAAGCCCGCCTCGTCCACGGCGACCACGTCGCCGGTGTGCAGCCAGCCGTCCGCGGTCAGGGTTTTCGCGGTTTCCTCCGGATTGTTCCAGTAGCCCCGGAAGACCTGCGGCCCCTTGATCAGCAGCTCGCCGGGCTCGCCCTGAGCCACTTCACGGCTCGGGTCGTCCACGTCGACAACCTTCATCAAGGTGGAAGGGAACGGCACCCCGATGGTGCCTGCATGACGGCTTGGGTGGAACGGGTTGCCCATGGCCACCGGCGAGGACTCGGTCATTCCGTAGCCCTCGACCAGCAGGCCGCCGGACATCGATTCCCACAGCTCCACCACGTGGTCCGGGAGGTTCATCGCGCCGGAAATGCAGTACTTGGCGCTGGCCAAGGACATGCCGCGCTCCTTGGCGGCCAGAGCGGTGCGCTCGTAGATCGGCGGCACCGCGCAGTACACGCTGGCCGGGGACTTCTTCCACGCGTCCAGGATCATGTCCGGGTCGAACTTCGGGAAAAGCACCAGCAGGCCCTGCTTCTTCACTCCGAAGGTCAGGTACAGGGTCATGCCGAAGGCATGGAACATCGGCAGGATCGCATAGAGGATTTCCTTGCGCTCCTGCGCCCCGTGCATCCAGGCTTCGCCCTGCAGGGCGTTGGAGTACAGGTTGAAGTGGGTGAGCATGGCGCCCTTGGGACGCCCGGTGGTGCCCGAGGTGTACTGGATGACCGCGAGGTCCTGGACCTGCGGGTACGGATGCCCGGCATCCAGCGGCGCGGACTTGAGCAGCTGCTTGAACGAGCTGGTGCCGCGCGTGCGACTGGTCAGCGAATTCTTGGTCTCGCGCAGCTTCTTGACCGGGAGGCTCAGCGCCAGGCGCTTGACGGCAGGGAAGGCGTCCAGCAGGTTCACCGCGACGATCGAGTCGATCTGGATGTCCTTCGGGAATTCCTGGACGTGCTCGACCACCTTGTCCCAGGCGATGACCACGCGCGCCTGGTGGTCCTCGAACTGGTGGCGCAGTTCGCGCGAGGTGTACAGCGGGTTGTGCTCGACCACCACGGCGCCCAGGCGGAGCACCGCATAGAACGCGATGACGTGCTGCGGGCAGTTGGGCAGGATCAGCGCCACCCGGTCCCCGGCGCGCACGCCGAGCTTGCGCAGCCCTTCGGCGGCCCGCTGGACCTGCTCTCCGAGTTCCTTGTAGCTCATCCGCCGGCCGAAGAACTCGGTGGCCGGGCTGGACCCGGCTTCGAGCACCGAGCGTTCGAACATGTGGCTCAGCGATTCGGTGGGCAGCTTGATTTCGGCGGGAACGCCGGGCTGGTAGTTGGCGGTCCAGGCAGGTGCGGATGAATTCTCCATGCTCCCATCATGCCTTGTCCCGCATCCGCCGGAAACTCCCGCAGCGGACGCAGTCCCCGTCCCGCCTTGGAATTCGCCGAGCCGGGTACCGCCGGCATCCGTGATTTTCCTAGGGTATTGCCAAGAGCAGGAACAACATTGAGGACGGGGCGCATGGCACGCAAGGATCGGCTCCCGATCATCCGCAAGGGTGCAGGCCGCGGCTTCTACTACGAGCTGGACTCGCAGAGGATTACGGACCAGCAGGAGCTGGACCGCATCAAGGGATTGGCCATTCCACCGGCGTGGAAGCAGGTGCGGATTGCACGCAGTCCGCGAGCCAAAGTGCAGGCTGTCGGCGTGGATGCGGCAGGACGCACCCAGTCGATCTACAACCCGGTGTTCAGGGCTCGCCAAGACGAAGCGAAATTCGCCCGGATGCTGGAGTTCGGTACCGCCCTGCCGCAGCTGCGCGCCCAGGTGCGCAAGGACCTCCGTCGGCGTTCGGCCAACGAGCAAAAGGTCGCGGCGGCGGTCATCGCGCTCATTGACGAGCATCTGCTGCGGGTCGGTACGCCAGCCCGGTCCGGTGCGGGTGTCTCCTTCGGTGCCACGACCCTGCGCCGCAAGCACGTCAAACCTGCCCGTGCATCGTTGAAGTTGGAGTTCACCGGAAAATCGGGGCAGCCCCAGTCCATTCGTGTGAGCAATCCCAAGCTGATGCGCATCCTCGAGGAGCTGAAAGACATGCCAGGCCACGAACTCTTCCGATTTCTCGATGAGAACCACCATGCGCACCGCATGGATGCCGATCGGGTGAACAGCTACCTGCGCCAGGCCATGGGCGGGCCTTTTACGGCCAAGGACTTCAGGACATGGGGCGGCACGAGCTGCGCACTGCAGGCGATGCTGGAAGTCCCGGGCACCGCCCCGCAGCGCCCGGAACAGCTGGCCAAGCACGCGGTGGAAACGGCCGCCGCGAAGCTCGGCAATACCCCGACGATCGCCCGGGAATCCTACATCGATCCAAGGGTCCTGCTCTTGTGCGAGGAACCCGAGCGGCTGGATCGGCTGCGTCGCTCGTACCGGCAGCTGAAGACCCGCCATCACTTGAATCCTGCAGAACGCTGCCTGTTGCGGGTGCTGCGCACGGCGCCCTAAGCCATCTGCAGCTGCTCGGCCTCCCGCGCTAAAGGCGAGTGCGCCCCACCGAGCGGCCCTCGTCGTCCAGTATCTGGCCCATTTGCTTGACCGTGCGCAGCACCACCGAACGGTCGCTGATGACCAGCCCGGCCAGACGGATCTCCAGGGCCTGTTCGAGCTGCTGCACTTGGCTCAGGTCCTTGAGCCACACGTCCATGATCAGATCGTGCGGGCCCACGGTGTGCGAGACCAGCCGGACCTCGGGGAGGTTTTCCAGCCTGCCGGCGATGCCCTCCAGCTTGGTGGCCGGGACGCGCATGAAATGCCACGCGCTGACCGGCCATCCCGAGCGCGACCGGGCCAGATCCGTGCGCTGGATGAGCGCTCCGCTGCGCTGCATCAATGCCAGCAGCTCGCGGATATGCCGCGGGTTCTGATCCAGTTCGGAAGCAATCCTGGTGGCGCTGGCTCGGCCGTCCCGATTCAGCAGGGCCAGCATTGCCCGTTCGAGCTCCGGGTTGCGGATCGCGGAACGGCTGGTGGCAGGTAGCGGAAGGCCCGCGACGCGCGCGCTTTCGTGGGCGTCCAGCGCGCGCACCCGCCAGGAACGCCCGTCGATGAGGGTGCGGGCGATGGGGTGGCTGCGCACCGAGGCCACGGAGGGCACCTTGGGCAGCTCGTCGAGAAGGTATTTTCCCAGTGCGTGCGAATCACTCGCCGCGACGGTTGCCACGATGTCGCGGCCTCCGGCGGTCAGGTCGACCGCGATGGCCTCCGGGGATTCGGCCAGCGCGAGCGCGACCTGCGTGTTGGCTCCGGAGTGGCAGTTGATCTCCACCAGCGCCGCCGCTTTCCAGGCGTTCCAGTCGAAGGTCGTGATCCAGGCGATGCCGTGCTCGGACAGCTGCTGCCAGCGCCGGTTCAGCGTCGCCGCGTCCGCGCCGAGAATCGGGGCCAGCTGGGTCCACGGGGCGCGCGGGCGGATTTGCAGGGCGTTAATAATCCGCAGATCGAGAGCATCAACCGAATATTCCTGCAAGATGACTCCTAAATCGTCTACTTTCAAGTATAGCGCCTAGAAAGTCGGCAGGTATTTATAGCTTTATCTCGGCTCGAACAACTCGCGGCCTTCACTGAAGTATCGGATCATCAGATGTCATCAACAACTCGCACCACCAGGAAGGCGGCCGGCGGCGCCGTCGGCTTCCTGGTCGTCATGGAATTCGGTTCAGGCCTGCTGCAAGGCTGGTTCCCTCCCCTGCTCTCGCGCATCGGCGCGGATTTCGGCGTGGATGCCGCGGCCCTGAACTGGGTCATGGTCATCTACCTGCTGATGACCGTTGCGTTCGTGCCCATCATCGGCAAGCTCGGGGACCTGTACGGGCACAAGAAGATGCTGCTGATCACCGTCTGCCTGGTCGCGGCCGGCTCGTTGCTGGTGGCCTTCGCGCCGAGCTTCACCTGGCTGCTGGTGGGCCGTGCTCTCCAGGCCCCGCTGGGCGCCTTCCTCCCGCTGGAATTCGCGATCGTGCGCAGCCGGGACGAGGAGTCAGCCGGACGCAGCATCGGCAAGCTCGTGGGCGCTTTGACCCTGGGCGGCGCGCTGGGTGCCATGTTCTCAGGCGTGCTGCTGTCCGCCCTGGACGACTTGACCCTGGTGCTGCTGGCACCGGCGCTGTTCCTGGTGCTGTGCATTCCGGTGGTGGCCTGGCTGGTGCCCGAATCCAGCACCCGCACGGCCGGAACGATCGACTGGGCCGGCGCCGTGCTGCTGACCGCAGGCCTGCTGTCCACCCTGCTGGGCATTTCCAACGCCGCGACCTGGGGCTGGGATTCCGCCGCCACCTGGGGCACCATCATCTCAGGCGTGCTCCTGCTGGCCATCTGGGTGCGCGTGGAAGGCCGAGTCGCCTACCCGCTGATCGATCTGAAGGTGCTCACCGGCACCGGCATCGGCCTGCCGATCGTCGCCGCGGCGTTCTTCGGCGCCCAGATGTTCGGTTCGCAGACCGCCGGTTCGCTGTTCATCATGACCGACCCGAACACCTACGGTTTCGGCCTGGGGCTGGGCAGCTCGGCCATCGGCCTGCTGTTCCTGGTGCTGGCGCTGATGACGTTCATCGGCACCACCCAGGCCGACCGCATTGGCTCGAAGATCGGTGCGCGTGCCGCGATCATCGCCGGCTCGGTGCTCTCCGCGGTGTCCTTCGGCGGCATGATCCTCATGGCGGACAACGCCACGGCCTTCATGGTGTCCATGGCCATCGGCGCCTTCGGCAACGGCCTGATCCTCGGCCTGCTGCCGGCCATCGTGGTGCGCAAGTCCCCGGCTGATTCGGTGGCCATCGCCTCCGCGCTGTACAACACCACCCGCACCGCATCCGGCTCGGTCTCCGGCGCCGTGTTCGCCCTGGTGATGTCCTCGGCGCTGGTGTCCGTCACGGTGGACGGCACCCCGAGCACGGTATCGGCCGACAGCACCTACGTGGCCGTCTGGATCATTTGCGCCGTGCTGTCTCTGGGCGTGGCCCTGCTGGCCCTGCGCTTCCGCGACACCCCCACGCCCGCTGGCGCCCCGGCGGAGTCGACCCCCGTAGCGGCCGCAGCGGCCGAAGGAGAGTAACCCATGGAACTGGCCACCGCTTCATCCACCGCACAGCGCCTGCAGCAGTCCGTGGCAACACACAGCCAAACCCTGCTGGGCCTGTCCGCGGCCCTGCATGCCGACCCGGAAATCGCGTTCAACGAACACCGCTCCGTGGTCCGCGTCGCTGCCCCGCTGGAACAGGCTGGCTTCAATGTGCAGCTCGGCGGATACGATCTGGAGACCAGCCTGCGCGCTGAATTCGGCAGCGGTTCGCTGACGGTGGGCATCTGCGCGGAATACGATGCGCTGCCTGGCATCGGGCACGCCTGCGGGCACAACATCATCGCCTCCGGCGCCGTCGGAGCCGCGCTGGCGCTGGCGCAGGTGGCCGAGGAGCTGGATCTGCGTGTGGTGCTGCTGGGCACCCCGGCCGAGGAAGACGGCGGCGGCAAGGAACTGATGCTGCGCGCCGGGGCCTTCGACGACGTGGACTTCGCCATCATGGTGCACCCGACCCCGGGCATGGACATCGACTGCACCGGCACCTCCTCGCAGGGCTGCGACCGCTTCAAGGTGCACTTCACCGGCGCCGCCTCCCATGCAGCGGCCGCCCCCTCGCACGGGGTCAACGCCTCCAACGCCGCGACCATCGCCCAGGTGGCCATCGGCCTGCTGCGCCAGCAGCTGCCCGACGGCATCCGAATCAACGCGGTGGTACTGCCCACCAAGGCCGTGACCAACGTGATCCAGGCGCAGGCCAGCCTGGAGATCGAGGTCCGCGCCCACGACGCCGCGCTGCAGCAGGAGGTCAAGGACAAGGTGCTGCGCGCCTGCCACGGCGCGGCGCTGGCCAGCGGCTGCGAGATGGACTGGGAGCAGTCCTGCCCCGCTTACCTTCCGGTGCTGCAGGACGAGCGCATCCTTTCCCTCTGGAACAACTCCCTTCGTGCCACCGGCAGGAACCTGCTGCAGCTTCCGGCAGGCAGCACCGGCGGAGGCTCCACCGACATGGGCAACGTGTCCCAGTACCTGCCGGCAATCCACCCGGTGATTGCCGTGCTGGACGCGGTCGGCATGCCGCACACCGCCGCGTTCGCCGCGGAAACCTGCTCGGCGGGCGCTGACCAGGCGGTGCTTGACGCCGCGGTCGCGCTGGCAGGCACGGCAGCGAACGTGGCTGCCAATACCGAGCTGCGCCAGGCGCTGCTCCAGGAACGTCGGGAGCGCAAGCCCCGCGCCTGATCCTCCCCGCATGTGCCCCACCATCGCAGACCCCCAACTGCCGTGGTGGGGCACTTTTTGGTCGCCCCACTCCCGGCATGTTTCAGCAACAATTCAACAGGATTGAAAATATCGCTGTCCTGGAAGTCGATGGGAGCCTAGCCTCAGGCAAGAAGGACTTGATTCTCCGCTTTTCCCCGCGAATGCGACTGCACCATCTGACCGCAACCATGGCCGCCGAGCCGTTCCGCATCAAGGAACTGTCCCCTGTTGAACTGCTGGATGCCGTGGTGCAGCGCACCGTCGAGGTCGAGCCGACCATCAATCTGGGCGAATACCCGTGCGGCGGCAAACGCCCTGCGCAATTCCGGTGTCGTGCCCGAAGAAGTGTCCACCGGCGTGCAGATCGGGGGACGCACCTACCATGAGTCATGGTCTTCACCCGGGGCCTCGCACTGGAAGCCGAGCTTGATTTGTGGACCCAGCCTTCATGGTGGCCGCAGGTGGTGGCGGCTAACGCCTAGAGCACCTCATGAGTCTGACCGGGCTGTTGTCTCCTCCGACGGCCCGGGCATCTCATTGTCCGCAGTAGTCCGCAGCGAATGAAGTGCGCGTCCTACTTCTGCACAGCATTTCAAGAGCCATTTGTAGTCGTTCTCCTCAATGTTGATCACGAACGCACGGCGCTCGCAGATCAGCCCATCGCGCATGACGAAGACCTCTCCCATGGCCATGCGCAACTGTTCTCCGGTGGCTCGGTGGGTTTCACCGTGAATCTCCGCCATGGCTGTGTCGTCCTCCTCGACCATGCGCACGATGCGCAGCACCGGATATCCGGTGAAGTCCTCGTTCTCTATGGCGGCGTCATCGGCTTGTTTGCCGGTGAGGCGGAAATTCCCGAAGACGGTCCAGACGATGTCCTCGGTCAGACAGGCCAGGATCTGGGTATGGTCGTTCTTGTTGAATCCGTCGATGTATTTTTCGACCGTTTCCTTGTTCACTGACATTTTCCCGCTCCTCAACGCCGGCAGGGATTTCAGGCTAGATCCGTCGGCCGCGTTTGGGAATGCCGAAAGCAGCAGGCGGTGAAATGAACAAAATTTTTGTTCATTTCACCGCCTGCTGCGGGTCTGGCGGAGGTTACTTCGCCAGGTACATCTTGCGCAGCGGTGCCTCAAGCACCCATGTGGTGTTCATGCCCTCGCGCAGGTGGCAGATGCTGCCCGGAACCAGGTTCACGGTCTGTTCCTCGAAGCCATTGACCGGATGGATCGTGACGGTCGCGGTGCCCGACAGCACGATGAACAATTCTTCGGCCTCGACATCGCTCATCGTGCCGGCGCTCATCTCCCACAGGCCGAACTCTGCGCCGAAGATCTCGCCCAGCGATTCGGCGGCGGTAGTCGGGTCCCCGGCCAACGACTGATCCGCAGGCACGGGCTCGTGGGCCAGCTCAACGGACAGCGCGTCGACGCTGCGGGTGTTCGCCCCGATCTCGAAGACGGTGGTGTTTTCGCTCATGAATCAAATCCCATTTTAATAGCATCCATAGTTCGCAGGAACAGTCCCCGCTTGCCTTCGCGGCGATCAGCGCGCGCCATGGCCGAAGTCATCATCTTAACCCCTAGCCAAGCCGCCGGTTCCGGAGGGAACGGCAGCGGCTTCTTCTTGGCCATTTCCAGGACGGTCAACTCGGTCGGCTTGTGCAGCATATCCCAGCCGATAGCCTCGCGCTGCTTTTCGGTCAGGGCGTGGCCGGCGCAAGGTTGATCGTCGAGAGCGCCAAGCATCTTGCCTCAGCATCCCCCTGACCGGGAGCATTCTGTCACTCCTAGTCACTGTCGGCCAGCGTAGGCTTTGGAGATGAGTAACCAAATACCCTGCGAGGACCAAAGGCTCCTCCGGATCTTTTGCGATTACGGTGCCGAATGGCCGCTGTGGGAATGCGGCATGCAGGTCCCGGAGGACTACGGCCTGTCCGACACCCTCTGCGCCCGGCTTTCGCAGTGGAATACCCAATTCCAGGAGCACATGCATTGGGATCACGGCTGGCGCATGGGATTCGACGTTCGGCGGTGGACACAGACCGGCTTTCGACTGGCCAAAGACGTTCAACGCGAAGTCGGGCCCTCTATCACCGTCCGCTACTGGCAGTGACCCGCAATCCGACTCTCATCGAAAGCAGCAGCCTGCCGGATTCGTGTGGATCCGGAGGCTGCTGCTAATCCAATTCCTATCGGTGCCCGATGCTGCTTGGCGACGACTACCGCAGCAGCCAGGGAATGTGCGCGTAGGTGGTTTTCTGCGCTTCTACTGCCCTAATGAAACGCTCCAAGAATCCATCGCGCCCAGCGGCTTGTTGACGATGCCATCTAATTCAGGGACCGACCGGTTGCCGTAGTTCGAGAGGTTATCGGTGCGCAGGATCGAGAACGTCCCCATCGGGTTCCCACCCGACACGTACCAGCTGGTGTAGAACAGATTGCTTCCCTTGCGGGCACCCGGGTCGGAGATCAGCGCGGGTAAGGCGCCCCGGGGTGGCGGTGTTGGTCTTGGTCTTCAGCCCAATCTATTCGGCCGCCGCTGCAGTTGCCTGAGATCAACGCGAATTCGTTTCTCATCGGCGCGGTGGTGACGGCGATTTCCTCGCGCTTCATGCTCTGCTCTTCGATAAGTTTGGTCATCGCTTCCAAGGCGTACGGGTAGGCCGGCAGGTTCGCGGAGGCGTCTCTGCAGGTGGTCTCGCCGTCCGGCCCCACGCCGACTCGATGGTGAATGAATCGTTTGGCTTGCCATAGCCCGGACAGCCGCCAGCACCACACCTTCGCGATCAATGGCCATCAGCAGCGCCTTGTCCGAGGAATGCAGCCCATCGATTGCGTTGGCCGGAACCACCCAGCCGTCGTCGACCTCGCCTAGCTTCATAGCGTTGCTGCGGGCCACGGGGACGGGCATGGCGGCCGCTGTGGTCGCTGGCTGGGGCGAGCCGGTCGCGGCGTTCCTGGTCATCATCCTCTTCGTCACCGGCGCGCCGATCCTGGCGGTGTTCATCGGGGTCGGGATCGGCTGGGTGGCCATCACGCTGCTGCCGCTGCCGAAGCCCGAAGCGGACCCGGAGCCCGCCGCGGCGACATCTGAATGACAAATCTCCACTGATCTGCCTAAACTTCCCGTAGGACGGCCGTCTTCGCGCCGCAGAACATCACACGGGGGAATCAATGGCACGGTGTTATCCGCAGGATCCGGAGTTCACGGACAAGGGCGGAGCGGAGAAGGCGGTGTTCGAGGCGCTGCGCGACGCGCTGCCCGAGGATGCCCTGCTCTTCCACTCGGTGCAGCTGCGCGATGGCAGCGCCGAGCACGAGATCGACCTGCTGGTGCTCTGGCCCGAGGTGGGCATCGCCGCCATTGAGGTCAAGGGCGGCCTGGTCTCCAGCTCGGAGGGCTGCTGGTACCAGTCGGATGCCAAGGGAAAACACCGGCTCAAGCAGAGCCCCATGGCGCAGGTGCAAAGCTCCGCCCACGCCTTGAAGGACGTGCTCTACCCGCTGATGGGAACCCGCGTCACCAGCCGCATGGCGCACATCGTGGTCCTGCCCTATACCCCGTGGCCTGCTGACTACACCTCGGTGGGATTCCCCCGCGAGCTGATCATCGACCGCGGCCAGATGCCGCAGATCGCCCAGCACGTGCGCAGCGCCATCGAGAACCAGGGCGGAGGCCTGGCCGGGCTGACCCTGGACTTCGCCGAACGCATGGTCAAGCACCTGACCTCCTCCACCGGCCCGCTGGGCGGGGACCAGGCCGAGGTCGACTACGCCCAGGCGCTGGGCAACGAGCAGGTCCAGGAGACCCTGACCGCCCGCCAGCAGATCCTGCTCTCGGCCACCCGCTCGCTGCCGCGGGTGCGCTTCATCGGCGGCGCCGGCAGCGGCAAGACCTGGATGGCCCTGGCTAAGGCGCGCGAGCTGTCCAAGCAGGGGCTGCGGGTTGGCCTGTTCTGCTACAACAAGGGCCTGGGCCACTACCTGAAATCCGAGGTCGGCACTTGGCGGCAGAACAAGCCGGTGCACACCGGCGAATTCCACGAATACGCGCGCAGCCTGGGGGTGCCCGACGGCAGCGGACAGGAATACTTCGACGTGGCCATGCCCGCGATGCTGCGCGAGATCGGCCCGGGGCTGGACGCCGGGCTGAAGCTGGATGCGGTGATCGTGGACGAAGCCCAGGACTTCGCCCCGGACTGGTGGGAGGCACTGCTTTCCTGCACGGTGGATCCCACCGGCGGCCGGGTCTACGCCTTCATGGACAGCCGGCAGGATGTCTACCGCCGCTGGGACGGCGAGGCAGTGGGCGAGAGCTTCGGCCCGGCCGCCGCGCTGGTTCCCATCCATGTCGACGACAACCTGCGCAACACGCGCAGCATCGCGCAGACCTTCAAGGGATTCATCGACCAGGCCAGCAAGCTGCGCGGCGGCGACGGGATCCCGGTGCGCTTCGTGGCAAGCAGCACCGAGGACAGCATCGACACGGCCTCGGACTGCGTGGACGCGCTGCTTAACGAGGGCTGGGCGAACAACCAGATCGCGCTGCTGACCACCAGCAAACGCCACCCCATCCACCAGGGGCACTTCGAGAACGGCACCGTGGACAGCGAATACTGGCCCGAGTTCCACCAGCGCGACGGCGAGTTCTACGGGCACGTGCTCGGCTTCAAGGGCCTGGAGCGCAGCGTGGTGATCCTGTGCGTGAACGGCTTCAAGGACATGGGCCGCGCCGCGGAGATGCTCTACGTCGGCTTCTCCCGCGCCCGCAGCCTGCTGGTGGTGGTCGGCGACCCCGACCTGCTCGACGAGGCCTGCGGCCACGAACTGCCGCAGGCGCTGTCCAAGGCGCAGCTGTGGGACCCGCACGCCACCCAGCAGCTGGAGCCGGCGCCCTGAGCCGCTGGCCTTAAGCCGCCAGCCTTGGGCCGTCAGCCTTGGGCCCTTAGTAGTTCAGCCCGCGGGCGTTGACGTCCCAGCGCTCGACGGCGCCATCCGGGTGGATCGCCAGCACGGAGTCCACCAGGTTCACCGCCACGCAGACGTGGTTCGGGATGATACGCAGCTGCTCGCCGTAGCCGGGCAGTTCCCGGTCATCGGGCCAGGCGATGGTTGCATGGTGCTCGGACAGCGCGGTGATCGACGCTTCGGGGCATTCCATGACCCGGCCGTAGCCGCTGGCCCAGGCCGGGCGGTCCGCGCCGAGCACCTTGCTGCCGGCGTCCACCACGATGCGCCGCGGGATGTCCGCGGAGCCCTCGTGGCGGCTGATGACGGTGGAGGCCACGCTCAGCGCGATGTCGTTCCATCCGGTGCGCCCCAGCTCGAACTGCTGGGCGTCGCCGAAGACGTAGACCCCGGGGCGGACCTCGGTCAGCACCGAGTTGTCGCTCAGTTCTGCGGTGGGAGTGGAGCCTCCGCTGATCCGCTTGACCTGGTGTCCGGCCTTGCGCAGCAGGCAGGCTGCCTCGGCGAGCGCCTTGTGCTCCTGGTTGACTGCCTCGTCGATGGCGTTCGGGGCGTAGCTGTGGCCGGGGAAAGTGAACACGCCGTGCACGCGCAGTCCGGCGTCGCGGGCGGCGTCGGCGATTTCCACGGCCTGGGCCGGGGCGACGCCGCTGCGGTGGTGGCCGCTGTCGATCTCGATCATGAGCTTGACCTTGCAGGCCTTCTCCCCCAGCATTTTCGCCATCTGCTGCACGGCGGCGACCGAGTCGGTGCCGATGCTCAGCTTGGCCCGCTTCATCAGTTCAAGGATGCGCTCGGCCTGGGATTCGTTGATCCACAGCGGGTAGGCGATGAACAGCTTCGGCACCCCGTGCAAGGCGAAGTTCAGCGCCTCGCCGACGGTGGCGACGGTCAGGCCCGCGGCCCCCGCGGTGAGCTGGCGGTCGGCGACCTCCAGCATCTTGTGGGTCTTGGCGTGGGGGCGCAGCTTCAGCCCCTGGCTGGATACCCGCTGGGCCACCCGGGCGATATTCCGCTCCAGCTTTTCCACGTCCACCAAGATCTCAGGCGTGTTGATGCCTGACGGAATATTGCCCACAAATACCTTCCAGAGCTCGAGTCGACGTCTTCGCCGCGAACACGTCCGGAGCACAGACTACCGCAGGAAGTTGTGATCATGTGAGTCGCCGGATGCCGGGAACCGGAGGGCTACCGGGTGATTGCTCCGGGGCTGCGGCGCAGCTGCGTGGACAGTTCATGCGCGTGGTGCAGCAGCAGCTGGCCCAGCTCCTTGCGGCGGGCCTCCTCGAAACGGCTCTGGATGCCGGTCAGGCTCAGCGCCCAGGCCGGCTGGCCCGTGGCGTCGAATACTGCAGCGCCCATCCCCCAGCTCCCCTCGACGATCAGCCCGGGATTCACCGAATATCCCAGCATCCTGGTTTCGGCGACTTTCTCGCGCAGGGCCGGCGCCGAATGGGCCTGGCCGTATTCTGGCACCAGGTCGTGGGATTGCAAGTACTTTTCCACGCTGTCTTCGGGGAGGAATGCGAGGATTGCGATGCCGGCCGAGGCCACACCCAGGGGGAAGCGCCGCCCTTCATAGAGGACGAACGAGCGGATGGGAAATGCCCCGTCCTGGCGCAGCAGGCAGACGGTCTCGTCTCCGCGCCGGGCAGAGAGGAACGCGCTCTCGCCGGTCGCCTCCGCCAGCGCCGCGACATGCACCCGGGCCAGCTCGCTGATGTCGTATCGTTCGGCGGCGACCGCTCCCATGAGGTAGAGCTCCGGGCCCAGCAGCCAGTGGCCCGTAGCGTTGTCGTGGTCGCAGAAGCCTTCCGCCACCAATGCGGTCAGCAGCCGGTGCACGGTGGGCCGCGGCAATCCCGCCTGCCGCGCGGCCTCCGTGGTCGTGATGCCCTGCGGCATGGAGGTGCTCACGGTGCGCAATACAGCCGCCAGACGTCCGACAACCTGCGCTCCTGCGGGAGAAGTACTCATGCCCACATTATGGACGATTGGCGTTCACCGCCGGAACTTGTGACAGCTGGGAACCGGCCAGCCCGGGCGCTGCACCGCTGCCTCGGCCGCACTCAATGAGACGGGACAGCAACGCGCCCGCCTCGACCTGATGGGTGGAAAGCTCCTTCTGTTGCTGGAGAGCTCAGGACCCCCCGCGCGCAGTTCTCGTCACGCCGTTGAACGCCTCATGGGTATTTGCCCGGGGCCGGCGGTCTCGCCTTGCGTCTCTGCCATACTGCTGGCATGGATATGGCAACGAACATGACCATCCAGTTGACCATTGACTGCGCAAACCCGCAGCTCATGGTGGATTTCTGGGGCGAGGCGCTGGGTTATGTCCCCGAGCCCCCTCCGGCCGGCCACGTCAGCTGGCGCGGCTATTGGCAGGACATGGGAGTGCCCGAGGAAGAATTGCCGCCGGGCGCCGGCGACCTGCCCGAGTCGATCATCGACCCCGACGGCCGCGGACCGCGCATCTGGTTCCAGCAGGTTCCCGAATCCAAGACCTTGAAGAACCGCTGGCATTTCGACCTGAAGGTCGGCGGCGGACGAGGCGTCCCCATGGCAACCCGCGTCGCGCGTGTGGGCGCCGCCGCCGAGCGTCTGACGGCGCGCGGAGCGCTCATCCTCGCTATCCACAACGAACCGGCCATGGGACACTATGCGATCGCCATGCAGGATCCGGAAGGCAACGAATTCGACGTTGTTTAATCTCCGGCAACAATCGTCCATAATATGGACGCACTGTCCGCGATTCCTCATCATCTGAGCAATAGTGATCCAATGGCTCGCTACCTATTGAATGCCTACCTGCGACTACGTAGGTTTGAAGGTAATCAAGACTGCACTCCACATCGTGGACGGCATGGAGGAAACGATGACAACGAAGTATCGCGACGACGCGGCGGCCGCGCTGGCCGAAGTCGTCAAGGACGGCATGACCATCGCCGTGGGAGGCTTTGGCCTGAGCGGGAATCCCACCCGGCTCATCAAGGCACTGCGGGACTCGGGCGCGACGAACCTGACCATCGTCTCCAACAACATGGGAGTCGACGGCAAGGGCCTTGGGCTGCTGCTGGAGAACAAGCAGGTCTCCAAGGTGCTGGCCTCCTATGTCGGTGAGAACAAGCTCTTCGCCCAGCAGTTCCTCAACGGGGATCTCGATGTCGAGTTCTGCCCCCAGGGCACGCTGGCCGAGCGCCTGCGCGCCGGCGGAGTTGGCATCCCGGCCTTCTTCACCCCCACCGGCGTCGGCACGCCGGTCGCCGAGGGCAAGGAAGTCATGGAGTTCAACGGCAAGCCGGCCATCCTGGAACGCGGCATCTTCGCCGACATCGCCCTGGTCAAGGCCTATGAGGCAGATGCCGAAGGCAACCTGCGCTACCGCATGACCTCGAAGAACTTCAATCCGCTGGCAGCCATGTCCGGCCGCCATACCTTCGCCGAAGCCGAGCATATCCGGGAAGACTTCCTCGACCCGTCGCTGGTGGAAACCCCGGGCATTTTCGTGCAGACGCTTGTCCAGGCGGATGAAACCAAGGACATCGAACAGCGCACCGTGCGCAGCAGGCAGGAGGGCTAGGCATGTGGACGCGAGATGAAATGGCGGCCATCGCCGCCAGCGAGCTGACCGACGGCCAGTACGTGAACCTGGGCATCGGCATCCCGACCCTGGTGGCCAACCACCTGCCCGAGGGTGTCTCGGTCAAGCTGCAAAGCGAGAACGGCCTGCTGGGCATGGGCCCCTTCCCCTATGAGGGAGACGAGGACGCCGACCTGATCAATGCCGGCAAGCAGACCGTGACGATCCTGCCCGGAGGCAGCTTCTTCGACTCGGCCACCAGCTTCGGCATGATCCGCGGCGGCCATGTGGCCACCGCGATCCTCGGCGCCCTGCAGGTCGCCGCCAACGGCGACCTGGCCAACTGGACCATTCCGGGCAAACTCGTCAAGGGCATGGGCGGCGCCATGGACCTGGTCGCGGGCACCCCGCGCGTCCTGGTGCTCACCGACCACGTGGCCAAGGACGGCACCAGCAAGATCGTTGAAAAGTGCGACCTGCCGCTGACCGGCGTCGGCGTCGTCAACCGCATCATCACCGACCGCGCCGTCTTCGATGTCGAAGACGGGACACTCATCCTGCGGGCCTGCGCCCCGGGTGAGACCCCAGCAAGCATTCAAGAAATCACCGCGGCGCCCTTCGCCGTGGACATCCAGGAGGACCAGTAAGAATGACCGTCAAGATCGTAGGCTACGCCCGCACCCCGTTCATGAAATTCAACGGGGCCCTGGCTTCCGTGCCGGGAACCGCGCTGGGAGCCCACGCCGCCAAGGCAGCGATGGAGCGCGCTGGCATTGATCCCTCGGAAATCCAGCGCGTGGTCGCCGGCCAGGTGCTGCAGGGCGGCGCCGGCCAGAACCCGGCCCGCCAGTCGGCCGTCGGCGCAGGCGTCCCGCTGAACGTCCCGGCCATCGCCGTCAACGCGGTGTGCCTCTCCGGAGCCGAGGCCGTGGTGGCCGGCGAGCGCCTGATCGCCAGCGGCGAGGTCGACGTGGTGCTGGCCATCGGCCAGGAATCCATGTCCCTGGC
Organism: Glutamicibacter protophormiae; assembly: GCF_014647495.1. Classification (GTDB taxonomy): domain Bacteria; phylum Actinomycetota; class Actinomycetes; order Actinomycetales; family Micrococcaceae; genus Glutamicibacter; species Glutamicibacter protophormiae. The sequence goes on along the minus strand of NZ_BMPH01000002.1, from coordinate 270,365 downwards.
ACCGCACGTGCAGCGCGCCCGCGCCGGCGCCAAGTACGGTGCGATCGAGATGATCGACACCCTGGAGTACGACGGCCTGACCGATGCCGCCGAGCAGCGCTCCATGGGCGCCTCCACCGAGGAGCACAACGCCAAGCTGTCCATGACCCGTGAGTCCCAGGACGCCGTGGCCGCGGCATCGCATCAACGTGCCGCCGCCTCCCGCGAGTTCCTGGCCGGGGAGATCGCCCCGTTCACCATCTCCACCCGCAAGGGCGACACCGTGTATTCGGAAGATGACGGCGTGCGCGACTCCACCACCGTCGAGTCCCTGGGTGCACTGCGTCCGGCCTTCGCGAAGGACGGCACCATCACCGCGGGCAACTCCTCGCAGATCACCGACGGCGCGGCGGCCGTGGTGCTTGCCAGCGATGCCGCCATCGATCGTCTGGGCCTGACCCCGATCGCCGAGATCGTGTCCCACGCGTTTGTGGCCGGACCGGACCGCACCCTGCACGAGCAGCCGTCCAACGCGATCCGCACCGCTCTGCAGCGCGCCGGCGCCAAGGCCGAGGACCTGAAGGTCGTGGAAATCAACGAGGCCTTCGCCGCGGTCGCCGTGCAGTCCACCGCCGCGCTGGGCATCGATCCCGAGATCGTGAACCCGCACGGCGGAGCGATCGCCCTGGGCCACCCGATCGGCGCCTCGGGCGCCCGCATCGTGGGCACCCTGGCGCGCCAGCTGCAAGAATTGCCGGCCGGTTCGCTGGGTGCCGTAGGCATCTGCGGCGGCGGCGGCCAGGGCACTGCGGTGCTGCTGCGCTCGCTGTAGCACAGCACAATCCGACGAATGCCGGTGGAGGGAGATGAGACCCGTCCGCCGGCATTCGTACTTCATTGGACTTGCAGGCCTGAATCGCGCAGTTGCCACCTAGAATTCGAAGTGGGGAGCTGGAAGGCAATTTAGCAGGCCAGCCCGGACCAATGGAGGCACTATGGCTGGGCGGCTGCCGGTTCTCAAACCTTGGCGCATGTACTGTGTCCCGGCGCTGGGCGCGCTGGCGCTGGCGCTGCTCTCGCTGACGCCGTCCATGCTTCCGCGCACCGCGGTATTCCAGGGAGTGCTCTGCGCGCTGGCCGCGCTGCTGGGATATGCGGCGGGATCGCTGCTCCGGTGGCTCTTTGTCTCTTCGAAGAGCGCTTCGCAGGAACGCAGAGCCTCAGCGCAGGAGCGGGATGCAGCCGCGCAGGAGCAGCCGCCCGAAGTACCGAAGGCGATTCCTTCCCAGCGGACCTCCGGAAAAGTAGCCGCAGCGCTCGGCATGGTGCTGCTGGTCGCGGGTCTGTTGTTCTACCATCTCTGGCAAAACGACCAGCGAGAGATGTTGGCGATGCCTCGCCAATCCGCCTGGTCGCTGGTCTACGTCGTCCTGGTGGGCACGGCTCTCCTGGCCCTGCTGCTGGTCATCTGCCGATTCATTCGCAGGATTTCGCTCGCGCTCATTGAAATCGTGGACAAGGTTTTGCCCCGGCGCGTTGCGGCCGTCATCGTCGTGGCGGCTATGGTGCTGGGGTTGGCGATGATCGGCAATCGGGCAGTGGTGCAGCGCGTCGCCGGATCATTGGACAACCTGTTCCTGTCGATCAATGATGAATTCCTCTCGGACCTGCAACCGCCGCAGCATCCCGAACTGTCCGCAGGGCCCGGCTCTTCGGCCAGCTGGGCTGATTTGGGCCGCCAGGGGCGCCTGTTCATTTCCAACACTCCCAGCAGCACGTCGGTAGCGGAGTTCTCCGGACGGGATGCCAAGCAGCCCATCCGCGTCTACGCCGGGGCCGGGAGAGACGGCAACACGGAGCTCGCAACCCAGGCTGAACTGGCGATTGAGGAGCTGCAGCGTACCGGAGCATTCAACCGATCGGTGCTCAATGTGGCTACCGGCACGGGGCGCGGCTGGGTGAATGAGAACCAGATCCAGGCGCTGGAATACATGTGGGGCGGCGATACGGCGACGGTCAGCATGCAGTATTCCTACCTTCCCAGCTGGATGTCGTTCCTCGTGGATTCCTCCCGCGCACAAGACGCCGGACGCCTGCTGTTTGACGCCGTGTATCGGCACTGGGTGCAGCTGCCTCCCAAGGAACGACCAAAACTGGTGGTCAGCGGGGAATCACTGGGGTCTTTCGGTGCGGAGGCCGCTTTCAGCGGCGCCCAGGATTTCGCGACGCGCACTGATGGCGCGCTCTTTGTCGGCCCGGCCGCCGGCAACCGGCTCTGGCAGCGATTCACCGCTGAACGCGATCCAGGCAGCCCCGCTGTCCTCCCGGTCTACGAAGACGGAAACATTGTCAGGTTCTCCGCCGACGGGATTCACTGGCCCGGGTCTGGAACCTGGGCCGACAGCAGAATCGGCTATCTCCAGCATTCCAACGACCCCATCAGCTGGGGCGACGCCGAAGTCTTCCTTTCCAAGCCGGACTGGCTGCGCGCTGGCCAGCGGCCAGGAAATATTCCTTCGGCAATGGCATGGATTCCCGTGGTGACCGGTCTCCAGCTATTGCTGGACCAGGTGGCCTCCGGAATTCCCGATGGCCAGGGACACGAATTCGGGCAGGTTCCTGTCCGGGCATGGGCGCAGATCCTGCCCTCTGGCCAGTGGACCGATGCGGACACCGAACGCTTGGTGGAACTCTTGGAACAAAGCCAGCCCGCACGGTAATGGGTACAGGTCAGCCGACCCTGAATTCTGCCTTAGCCGCTCATTTACGCATCTTGATCTGCATTTCATCGATTCGAGGGTATTTACCTGTTCCATGCAGAACTATTCACCATATGCCCCAACGAAAGTTCAGCGGATTAAAATAATCGATAACATGTCGAAATCCTGACTAATTTTCCCCATGTCAAGACTGTCGAATGTCATAGTTCATTGCTGATACTCTGACAAAGGACACGATTTGGACAGACGGAAATTATTCGCTAGGAAATCGTTCATCGATTTGAATCGTTGAATTCGTCTTCCCGTTGTGTTTCCGACACGATCATCTCAAAACGCACTAAGGAATATCGTTGGATACCCCTAATCCCCCACGCCCTGAGGTTCCGCCCTTACCGGCGCCTTCTGGCGCCAGTTCGAACCAGCAGATCAATAAGATCATCGACTCGGTCAAGGACATGAAAAACCCAGCCAGTCTCAAAGTATTGGGCTTTCAGGGAGCTGCTATCGCAGTCATCGGCGTCATCATGGCCCTTTGCTACTTGCTTCCCCTAAATGCACTTTCCGAGAGCACTTCATCATCGCTTGGATACTTCGATTTCTCGTCCCAGCTCCACTCCTTCGAATCATTTATTTTGCTCGTTGGCGTTGCTCTGGGCTGTGGGCTTCATGTGGCCGGTTCCGGCATGGACGGCGGTGAGTACGGCGAAATCAGCATGTCCCTCTCGATAGTTTCCATCACGACGATGCTTGCGATCGCGGCGGTAAACTACTTCATCGTCCGCAGGCTTTCACATGGCAAGCGGGAGAAAACTTGGAAGCGAGCAGCACTCATCTCCGGCCTGAACGCGTTGGCCCTTGCGCTGGTCTTCTTGCTGATCACCCTATTCGGCAAGATTGACGTACTTTCCGGCGACTCCATGTCGCTGACTATTGCTCCTCGTGCTTCCGGGGTCTTCTTCACGATTCTGTTGCTCGTCTTCTGCACCCAGTTCTTCGCTCTCACTCCGAGGCGCATGAATGGATCATCTCCGTGGGCAATCGGACTGCGTGAAAGCATCACGGTCCTTGTGCTCGTAGTCGTGCTCTTCGCCGCCATCGGACTTCTTTTGGGAATCATCGGCATGGACGAAGACATCCCGGCCAGCGTTGCCCTCATCCTCCAGCCCATGCTCGGTACCTTGGGCCTCTACCTCGGAGCCCTGGGATTCTTCGGCTCGCTCGCACCCAACGTGAGCGGTGCGGCGTCATTCGCCACCGGAGATCTCGACGATTTCGTACCGAACTCAGTTGTGCGGATTACTGAAATGAACGATGGCCGCGCTGCTTGGATCTTTGCGGCCACCGCAGTCATGATCATCTTCTCGGCACTGTTCCTTGGAGTGCGCCGCGCCCGAACAGCGGCCAGTTTCAATAGCTCACGAGTCTGGCAGTTGCCCCTGATTTCGCTTGCTTTGTGGATGGTTCTTTCCTGGTTGAGCAACTACTCCGTCAAGGGTGAAGTCACCGTTGAGTCCATCAGGGCAATGCGCGGAAGCTTGTCCTTCGGCATCACGTGGTATTCGGTTATTTTCCTTGCTCTTGGTGCGGCCCTGATTTCGGTGCTTGCCGAAGTACTTCCGCTCCAGGTCTATCGTTTCGCTCCCGGGCTGTTGAGCGTCATCGGTGGCAGGCAAGCTACTACGCGGTGGATTTCCGGGACGGACGCCACTGCGGATCCACAGCCAGAGACGACACAACCCGCTGCTCCTTCGACCGATGACACGATTGTTATGCAGGCACCGGCAGCCCCATCGGCATCATCGGGCGAACCGACCACCGTTGCCCCGGCTGCAACGCCGCCGGCTGAGCCAGCACCCTTGCTTGCCCCGGCCTCAGCGGCTTCAAAAAAGCGCGCTAAGGCGCTTGGCTTCAGCTTGCTTGGCGCTGCGGTAATCGTCGGTTTGGGCTTCGGAGCAGTGGCCTATCTCAACTCGCAGCGAAAACCTGAAGCGGAGGTCAAAAAATACTTGACGCTCCTGGAAGAAGGTCAGGTGACCGAAGCCAGCAAGTTCGTCAATCCGGGTGTCGACAACAATGCTCGTGCACTGCTCACAGACGAGGCACTCGCCAACGACAGCCAGCGGCTGGTTGTAGAAAATGTGCAGCTGCAGTCAAAGGATGACAACTTCGCCATCGTCAGCGCTTCGTACTCGATCAATGGTGAGCGCCACAACCACACTTTCTCCGTCGACCGAGGAGAAAAGGAATACGGCCTGCTGGATACCTGGGTGTTCAACGATCCGCTGATTGTCCCGGTAAAACTGACTTCCGACACGTCACCAACGCTCATGGTGGGCAAGACATCGGTGGAACTGTCGCCGGAAGTCTCCTACTTTGGCGAGCCAAGCTCGTTCTCGGGAAGTTTCTATGCATACCCCGGCATCTACCAGGTGAGCGCTCCGAAAACTGACTACCTCTCCAGCGAGGTTCAGGAGCTCAGGGTCAACGGCACCAGCGATGAAATGCCCAGCGCTTCGATCGAGACTGCAACCACTCAGGCACTCAATGACTTGGTGCTCAAGGAAGTTCAAAACTTCTCGTCAGCCTGCGTCAAGGTATCAACCAACCTGAATGAAGCATGCCCCACCGAGCTCCAGAGCACGGATCTGGCATCGTTCTCGGTGAAGTCGCACGCTGACAGCGTCGAACTTGACGGTCTGACTTCATTCAAAAGCTCAAAAGCTACCTTCAAGTACAAGCACACCGGCAGCGACTCCGACACTCAAGAAACGTCGCAGTACCTGTCCGGCTCAATCACGTGGGAGGGCGACAAGCCCACCGTCCAGGTCACCGACTCGTCCTGGTGGTGAGACAAGCTCACTAGCCAGTGACTAGCTCGAAAGCAGCGCCCCTATTCCTTCATCGGCGATAGGGGCGCTGCTTGGTTAATGCCACAGCGGCTCGCGCGCCACGAAATTGCTCAGCAGCGCCGGCTCCAACGCGATCATCTGCGCGTTGGCCAGTTGCGATTGCTCTTCTCCGCTCAATGCAGTCAGCACCGAACTGATCAAGGCGGCGTGGCTGACCACCAGCACCTTCTGCCGCGGATGCTGAGCAGAAATCTTGAACAACGCGTTCACGCCGCGCTGCACCAGATGTTCCTCGGTTTCACCCAGATCCATGAGCAGACGTCGCTGTTCCTGGTCCAGGCCTTTCACCAAGCGGCCCTCGGACTCCCCGAAGTCACGTTCCATCAATTCCGGGTTCTCCCGGACCTTGGCAATTCCCAGCGCATCGGCCAGGATCTGCGCACTCTGGCATGCCCTGAACAGCGGCGATGAGTAGACGGCATCCCACGGTCCGTCCGCAGACAGCTCGGCGGCCAGGCGATGGGCTTGGGCGATCCCTGTGGCGTTCAACGGCAGATCACTGCGCCCATGCAGCCGCTCCGCCCGGTTCCATTCGGTCTGGCCATGGCGGATCAAGATAATTTTTGCTGCAGTCATTCTCGTCCTTCGTAGACGCCCCACCGGGCGTGGTCTCATATTCGTTGCTCAGCCGCGGCGCAGCGAGAGATAGTTTTCAGTCCGCTCCTGTTGCGGAAGCATTCGGCCGGTGGACACCGGGACCGACACCACTTGTTCCGTGCTGATACGCAGCACCGAGAACCAGGCGCAGTCTTCCTTGACCACCTCGGTCGGGGCGAACGGGCTCATGTTGTAGGACGTTGCCGGTGTCATGAACACGGGGGTGTTCAGCAGTTGGCTCGTTCCCGTCTGGTGATAGTGCCCGCACAGGATAGCCCTCACGTCGCTGCCGGCGACCAGCGATGCCAGTTCTTCCGGGTTCTCCAGTCCGCGTCCAGAAAGCGCGAGCGAAAAAGATTCGAGCGGAGGATGATGGAGCAGCAGAAGCGTTCCCTTGGGCGCAGAGACTGATAACAGCCGATCCAGCCACGCCCGCTGGGCGGTGTCGATCCGACCCCGGGCCAGTTGGAATCCCCCGCTGTCCAACCCGATGATGCGCAGACCATCGATATCGTGCACGGTGTTGGCCGGATGCGGTCCTGTGGAAAGCCTCGTTGTATTGAAAACCGGACCGATCGATCCGGCAGGATCGTGGTTCCCGGGAATCGTGATAATCGGGCAGCCCAGCAGGTACTGCGCCTCCGCGAGAATGGCGGCCGCATCCGCGTGGATCGCGGCCCCGCGGTCTGCCACGTCCCCGGTCAGCACCAGCGCGTCCGGTTTCAACTGCTCCGCTGCGCTCAGCGCGCGGGCCAGTCGGCGCCACGGGTCGATTTTCCCGTACAGCAACCGGGTGTCCCCCGTGAGATGGGTGTCGCTCAGATGCACAATTGTCAGTTGGTCCATTTTCTCCCCTCCCTCCGTACTGCTTTCCCTCCATTGGACCGGCCTCGACTGACATCCGGGTGAACAGCATGCCGACCATGTATGAAGTCGCCGGGAATGCTTGGAGTTTCGCATAGCGAACGGGAACGGCCGATTTTCCGGCGATTCCCGCGAAATATATGCCATCTGGTGTATGTGAACGGCAAGTAGCGGGCAAAGCGACTAACCTTAATAGAGGCAGTATTTAATCCACCAAGGAGCAACATCCATGACCGGCAGTAAAGTCGTCGCTTTTGGCCACTTCCAGCCAGAGCGCATCGTGCCAAACACCGAGCTGGAAAAGCTCGTGGAGACCAGCGACGAATGGATTGTGCGCCGCGTTGGCATTGAAGAACGCCGTTGGGGCACCGGGGTCGAAACCGTAGATTCCATGGCCATCAAGGCGGCCAAGATGGCGCTTGACAACGCCGAAGGCATCGACGCCGGCGACATCGACATGGTCGTCGTAGCCACGTGCACCGCCACCGACCGTTCGCCGAACATGGCCGCCCGCGTGGCCAACGCACTGGGCATGGACCAGGGTCCGGCAACCATCGACGTGAATACCGCTTGCTCCGGCTTCGCCCACTCGCTGGCACTGGTCCAGGGTGCCATCGCCTCGGGCAGCGCTACCAAGGCGCTGGTCATCGGTTCCGAAATGCTGACCGACTTCACCGATTTCACCGACCGCACTACCTGCGTGCTGACCGCCGACGGCGCCGGCGCCTTCGTGGTGACGGACTCCGAGACCGCGGAAATCTCCCCTGTGGTCTGGGGTTCGGTGCCGTCGCTGTCCGATGCCGTGCGCATCGAAGCCGAGAACAACTCGAAGTTCGCCCAGAGCGGCCAGAGCGTCTACCGCTGGACCGTCACCCAGCTGCCGAAGATCGCCTCGAAGATCATCGAGCGCGCCGGGCTGAAGCCAGAGGAAATTGATGGCATCATCCTGCACCAGGCAAACCTGCGCATCATCGAGCCGCTGGCGGAGAAGATCGGCGCGCCGAACGCCCGCATTGCCACCGATATCGTCCACTCCGGCAACACCTCCGCCGCGTCGATGCCGCTGGCATTGTCCAAGCTGATGGCCTCCGATGATCCGCTGCCGTCGGGCTCCAAGGCACTGTTGTTCGCCTTCGGCGGCGGCCTGTCCTACGCGGGCCAAGTCATCACCATTCCGTAGTCTCCTGATTTCCCCGAAAGCCTGTCGCCCTCGTGGCGGCAGGCTTTCGTGCGTCTGAAGCCCGTGTTCCGTCCCCGCAGACTGGCAGCGACCTCACCGCGGCTAGGCAGTGCGGGGCGAACAGGGCGCAGCATGTGGGAACGCTGGATGCGCCTGCAACCAGTGGAATCTTGTGCCACGATGAGGGTCACAAGCGGCCCGGTGAACCTGGTTTTCCAAAAACCTGTCCCCGGCAAGCCCGCCACTCCATCCATCGTCGCTCACCGCAACGGAAGGAAAAGCCATGAATACCGTCAGCAAGGTCATCATCGAGTCGCTCGCAGACTACGGAGTCACCCATGCGTGGGGCGTAGTGGGAGATGCACTGAATCCGCTCACCGAAGCCATCCGCGCGGAACCACGGATGGAATGGATCGGCGTCCGCCATGAAGAGGTGGCCGCTTTCGCCGCCGGCGCCCAGGCGCAACTCACCGGAGGCCTGGGCCTGTGCATGGGAACTGTCGGACCCGGATCCATCCACCTGCTCAACGGGCTCTATGATGCCAAAAAGTCCCATGCTCCGGTCCTGGCCATCTGCGGCCAGGTGCCCACCTCGGAAATTGGCAGCAGCTTCTTCCAGGAGGTCGACAATGATCTTCTATTCAGCGACGTCGCGGTCTTCGCGCACACCGTCACCTCGGCCGACCAGATGCCCCAGCTGCTGGAGCAAGCGGTGAATGCGGCGATCTCGCGACGCGGCGTCGCGGTGCTCACTGTGCCGGGGAACGTAGGCGGCATGAAGCTGGAAAAGAACATCCGCCCGGCTGGGTTTGTTCCACCGGCCGCGCCAGCTGCGGCGCCACTGAGCCAGATCGATGCCGCCGCCAGGGTATTGGATGATGCACAGAAGGTCACCTTGCTGGTCGGGATGGGTGCCCGCGAGGCACGACCCGAGATCCTCGAACTCGCCGAACGCTTGCAAGCTCCCATGGTGCTGACGCTCAAGGCCAAGGAAAGCTTGGAAGCCGACAACCTGTACCAGGTCGGTCAGACTGGTCTGATCGGCAACCCCGCAGCGGCCGCTGCATTGGATGAAGCAGAGGTAGTCTTCATGATCGGTACCGATTTCCCTTATAGGGACTGGTACCCCAACGGAAAGACGGTCATCCAGTTGGATACGCGCGCCGAGCACATCGGCCGCCGCACCCAGGTTTCGCACGCGATGGTCGGGCATGCTGGGCCGTCATTGGAACAGTTGTTGCCGAAACTACGTACCGGCCGCACGGACAAGCACCTGGCATCGATCCGCAAGCAATACGAACGCTGGCAGGAACGCCAAAGCAAGGTCAGCGACCCGGATCATGACCGCGGCCTGGTGGGAAAAGTCCGAAGCCTTGTGAACAACCCGGAAGTATTCATCCGTCCGGAAGCAGTCGCGGCGGAACTTGACCAGAAAGCAGCTCGAGATGCGATCTTCACCGTAGACACGGGCATGTCCACCGTATGGCTGTCGCGGTTCATAGAGATGCGGGGTGAACGTCGCCTGCTCGGATCCTTCAATTTGGGTTCCATGGCCAATGCCATGCCTCAGGCCCTTGGAGCTCAGGCATTGGATCGCTCACGACAGGTCATCGCCAACTGCGGCGACGGCGGACTTATGATGCTGCTCGGGGATTTGCGGACAGCCGTGACGTACAAACTCCCGGTGAAGTTCATCGTCTATAACAACGGGCGTCTGGGCATGGTCAAGCTGGAACAGGAACAAGGCGGTCTTGAAGAATTCGGGACGGAACTGGACAATCCCGATCTCTCCCAGGTAGCGCGTGCCATGGGCATCAATTCCCAGCTGGTCACTAAGCCCGAGGACCTCGCTGCTGCCATTGACGCAGCGCTCGCCAGTGATGGAGCGTATCTGCTTGATATCCGTACCAATCCACAGGAGATCTCCTTGCCGCCGAAGACGACTGCGTCAGACGCTTGGGGGTTTGCCATCGCCAAGTCGAAGGAGGCCATCGAAAGCCTCTGAAGCGGCGCTCCGCGGAGTCGCAGCGAGCTTGGAGGGTTCGAATGCGGCACGCTCGACAGACTGCACCTCGGGCAAGAAATGGCTTGCCCGAGGTGCAGTACGCATCCACAAATGCGTGGATGTCTAATGCCTGCGCGAGAGGCTTGACCGTTTTCCGCGGGACGCGCCGCCCTGCTAGCGGGATCACAGTCGTCCTTGATGACCGGACCGTACGATATCGGGTGTTGCCGGAACGTCACGGTCCGCCCGGTACGCCACGATCCCTGTAGCGCCTACTCTTCGTGCCCCTGGTCCCGGCTCATCGATCCTTCTGCTGGCGGTGTCTCCCCTGGCGGCACTCCGCCGCCTGGTTCCAAGCCAGTGATTTTCTGATCTAGCGGGTCAGGGTTGGAGGATGCGGCCTGTTCTTGGCTTGCTTCATCACCGGCGGCGTTTTTCGCTGTTTTTTTGTCTAGCTTGTCGGAATTGATGTTCGTCATTGGAAAGCTCCTTGGGGGATTTTTACGGCCTGCATGCAGTTAGCTGTTTTGGTCAGCTAGTGCTTACGCGCCAAGTTCCTCGATGATAGCGGCATTGAAGGCATCCAAATCCCCCGGGTTGCGCGAAGTGATCAGCACAAATTTTCCTGCAGGGCAACGGAAAACCTCCTCGTCTACCCACTGGCCGCCAGCGTTCACCACATCCGTCTTGATTGACTGGTAGGAGGTCAGGGTCTTGCCCCGCACAAGCCCAGTTTCCACAAGCAACCACGGACCATGGCAAATCGAAGCCACCGGTCGTCCGGTTGCAGCGAAGGACTTGATAATGCGCTGTGCTTCATCGTCAACACGCAGATTATCCGCATTGAGTGTTCCCCCGGGGACCAGCAACAGATCGAATTTTTCGTCGTCCACGGTCTCGAAGGCGAGGTCTGCTTCGAGAATCTTGCCCGAATCCCAATCCCCTACAAGGGTCTGAATCTTGTCCTGCTGAGGAGCAGCGATCTCGACCTTTGCTCCCGCAGACCGGAGCGACTCGACAGGGCTTACCAGCTCGTCTTGCTCAACCCCGCGATTGGAAGCCAGCACGAGCACTTTTTTATTGGACAAATCAGCCATCGGCTTTTCCTTTCTGTTTGGTCGACTATGCCAACACTGCGCCCCCGCAACAGGCGGCACAAGGAGCGCTCAGGAAGTCTTCAGGCGCGGCCCCAATCGCGTTCTTCGCTTGCTTTATCCTTAACCATCAACCAAAGTTCGTAGTTCGTACTCGCGGTTGCTCCGCAGCCGGCGCGAACCACTTGGCTTATGCATTTTCCGCATTGCTGGCTTGCGTCTTTGTCTCCGCAGGTAACTGCGACATCGCCCGCGAAACCTAGACAACACATGTTCACGCCATAGCAGTACTGGCCACGGCGGAATAGCAGGACAGTAATCTACACTTATGCGACAAATTACAGGTCGGGGACGGATTCGATACTGCCGACCAGAACACCCCTGTGGAAGCCCAAAAATCGATCGAACATACCAAGCTGGACATTCCCATGCGTCCCAAATTGACGGGAGCCGCGGAGCGGTGTCCCTCAAGTACCGTTCCGCTCCGGCGATGCTGCCTTCCCCAAGCGCAACATCCTCCCCTGGGTGCTCAGCAGCGACGCATAAGAGGTTCAGCTGCACATAAAGCGCGACATTCCTTGACTCAAGACCTGCACACTGCAAGACTCGTACTCGTGAACCTGTCAGACAGCTGGACACCCGGACAGCAACCCATCGAACGCCGCTCCGCCGCGGAAGCCGTATTCCTCTCCCTGCGCTCTGCCATCGAGGCAAAGGAAATTCCCCTCGGCGCCAAGCTGGGCTCGGAGGCGAACCTCGCGTCGGACTACGGCGTCAGCCGCTCGGTCATCCGCGAAGCGCTGCGTTCCTGCGCCACGCTGGGACTGACCCGCACCGAAACCGGGCGCGGCACCTTCGTCATCTCCCACCGCCCCACCCGCGACCTGAAGCTGGGCACCTTTTCCTCGGATGACCTGCATGAGGCCCGCCCGCATATTGAGATCCCTGCCGCATCGCTGGCCGCCACCCGACGCACCGCTGAAGATCTCGAACGGCTGCGCAAGCTGCTGGACCAGATGGAGCACGAAGACGATCCGACAGCCTGGGTCGAGCTGGACGCGGCGTTCCACGCCGCCATCGCCCTGGCCAGCGACAACTCGGTGTTCACCAAAATCGTCAGCGACATCCGCGAAGCCATGTCGCGCCAGTCCGAGACCGTCAACCTGGTCGCCGGCCGTACCGGCCCGTCCAACGAGGAGCACCGCCTCATCGTCCAGGCCATCGCCGACCAGGATCCGGACGCCGCCGCGCAAGCCATGAACGGACACCTCAGCGCCGTGCACCACGCCATCACCACCATCGTCAGGAGCAGCAAGTGACCCGCACCGAAACCCAACTGCCGGACCTGCATGCGCTGGCCGCCCACGGCCTGCCGCAGCACGTCCCCCTGGTAGCTGCCACCCGCGGGGACGCCATCGAATCCATCCACTACGGCTCGGCCGTGGTGCTGGGCACCGACGGCTCGGTGCTTGAAAGCCGCGGCGACACCCAGGCACTGTACTATCCGCGCTCGGCGCTCAAGCCGCTGTTCGCCGTGGGCCTGCTGCGCGCCGGCCTGGAGCTGAGCGACGAGCAGATCGCCCTGGCCGCCGCCAGCCACTCGGGCTCGCAGCGCCACCAGAACGTCGCCCTCTCCACCCTCGAAGCGGCCGGGCTGGCCGTCCAGGACTTGGGCAACTCCACTGACCTGCCCTACGGCACCGCAGAGCAAGCCGCCTGGCTGGCTGCCGGACACGCTTCCACCCAGCTGGCGCAGAACTGCTCCGGCAAACACGCGGCGCTGCTGGCGCTGTGCAAGCTCAAGGGCTGGAACCTGGCAGGCTACCTCGGCGAGGGCCACCCGCTGCTCCAGCTGCTGCGCGAAACCGTCGAGGAGCTGACCGGCGAGCGGATCGGCGGCGTGAGCACCGACGGCTGCGGCACCCCGGTCTACCTGCTGTCCCTGCCCGCGCTGGCCCGCGGCTTCGCCAAGCTGGCTTCCGCCCCGGAAGGCACCGCAGAGGCGCGCGTCGCCGCCGCCATGCGCGCCTACCCGGAGCTGGTGGCAGGCGAAGGCCGCGATGTCACGGCGCTGATGCGCTCGATTCCCGGCGCCATCGCCAAGGACGGCTTCGAGGGCATCCAGACCGTCGCCCTGTCCGACGGCACCGCGCTGGCCGTGAAGATCGCCGATGGCGGGGACCGCGCCCGCATGCCGATCACCGCGGCCCTGCTCGCAACGCACGTTCGCGTGCCCGAAAATCTGCTTTCCAGCCCCGCCTTGGGCGGGGGAAAGCCCGTCGGCCGCCTGGCCGCACTTTAGAAACACCCCATCCATTACAGGAGAAATATCCCCATGATCCAGTCTCAGCTCGCCGCCACCCGCGTAGAGCATGATCTGATCGGCGACCTCGACATCCCAGCCGAGGCCTATTGGGGCGTGCACACCCTGCGCGCCAAGCACAACTTCGATATCACCGGGACCCAGCTCTCCGGCAACCCGTACCTGATCCGCGCACTGGCGCGCGTGAAGCAGGCCGCGGCCCGCGCCAACTACGAACTGGGGCTGCTCTCCGCCGAGCGCGCCGCGGCCATCGACGCCGCCTGCGAACGCATCGTGGCCGGAGAGCTGCACGAGCAGTTCATCATCGACCCGATCCAGGGCGGTGCCGGCACCAGCACCAACATGAACGCCAACGAGGTCATCGCCAACCTGGCGCTGGAAATCATGGGCCATGCCAAGGGCGAGTACCAGTACCTGCATCCGAACGACCACGTGAACCTGTCGCAGTCCACCAACGACGCGTACCCGACCGCGGTGAACATCGCCACCCACTTCGCCACCCAGCCGCTGTTGGAAGCCATGGAGGTGCTGCAGGATTCCTGCCTGGCCAAGGCCGAGGAATTCCGCACGGTGGTCAAGATGGGCCGCACCCAGCTGCAGGACGCCGTGCCGATGACCGTGGGCCAGGAGTTCGGCGGCTGGGCCGTCACCCTGGGCGAGGACCGGGCACGCCTGGCCGAATCGCTGTCGCTGGTCACCGAGATCAACCTGGGCGCCACCGCGATCGGCACCGGGCTGAACGCCCCGGCCGGTTACGCCGCCTCAGCCTGCCGCCACCTGCGCGAGCTGACCGGGCTGCCGCTGACCACCAGCCCGGATTTGATTGAGGCCACTTCCGATGTGGGCGCGTTCGTGCACCTGTCCGGCGTGCTCAAGCGCGTGGCGCTGAAGATCTCCAAGATCTGCAACGACCTGCGCCTGCTCTCCTCCGGCCCGCGCGCGGGTCTGAACGACCTGCACCTGCCGGCCGTGCAGTCCGGCTCCTCAATCATGCCCGGCAAGGTCAACCCGGTGATCCCGGAGGTCGTGAACCAGATCGCCTACCAGGTGGTGGGCCACGACCTAACCGTGACCATGGCGGCCGAGGGCGGCCAGCTGCAGCTGAATGCCTTCGAACCGGTCATCGCGCATTCGATCGGCCTGTCGCTCAAGCACCTGACCAACGGCTGCCTGACCCTGGCCACCCGCTGCATCGACGGCATCACCGTGGACGAGGACGCGCTGCGCCGCGCGGTGGAGAATTCCATCGGCCTGGTCACCGCGCTGAACCCGCGCCTGGGCTATTCCGCGTCCACCGCCATCGCCATGGAGGCGCTGCACACCGGCCGCGGCGTCGCCGAGCTGGTGTTGGAACGCGGCTTGCTGTCCGCCGAAGAACTGAACGAGCTGCTCTCCCCAGAGCGTTTGGCCAACCTCTCCGACTAAAAAGGAACCCTATGGAGAAAACCACCCCGAGGCGGCGCTGACCGCCGGCGACGCCGACTACCACAAGGGCTTGTCCCCGCGGCAGATGCAGATGATCGCCATTGGCGGCGCCATCGGCACCGGCCTGTTCATGGGCGCCGGAGGGCGACTGGCCCAGGCCGGTCCCGGCATCGTCATCAGCTACGCGGTCTGCGGCTTCTTCGCCTTCCTGATCCTGCGTGCGCTGGGCGAGCTGGTCATGCACCGGCCCTCCACCGGATCATTCGTGTCCTACGCCCGCGAGTTCTACGGCGAGAAGGCGGCCTTCGCCACCGGCTGGCTGTACTGGCTGAACTGGGTCATGACCGCCATCGTGGACATCACCGCGGTCGCGCTGTACATGGCGTTCTTCGGCAAGTATGTGGAATGGATCGGCTCGGTCCCGCAGTGGCTGTGGGCGCAGGCGGCCTTGGCCCTGGTACTGGCCATGAACCTGATCTCGGTCAAGGTCTTTGGCGAGATGGAGTTCAGGTTCGCCCTGATCAAGGTGGTCGCGCTGGTCTCCTTCCTGGTCATCGGCTGCTATTTCGTTTTCTTCGGCACCCCGGTCGACGGCCACGAGGTCGGCTTCTCGATCATCTCCGGCAACGGAGGGCTGCTGCCCAACGGGCTGCTGCCGGTGCTGGTGCTGATGCAGGGTGTGGTTTTCTCCTACGCGTCCATTGAGCTGATCGGCACCGCGGCGGGCGAAACCGCCAACCCGGAGAAGGTCATGCCCAAGGCGATCAATACCGTGATCATCCGCATCGCCGTGTTCTACGTCGGTTCGCTGGTGCTGCTCTCGCTGCTGCTGCCGTACACCGCCTACTCGGCCGGGGAATCGCCCTTTGTGACGTTCTTCGGTTCCATCGGGGTGCAGGGCATGGACGTGGTGATGAACCTGGTGGTGCTCACCGCGGCGCTGTCCTCGCTGAACGCCGGCCTGTATTCCACCGGCCGCATCATGCGGTCGATGTCTCTGAACGGCTCGGCTCCGCGCTTCGCCGGACGCATGAACCGTTCCGGCGTCCCGTACGGCGGCATCGTGATCACCGCCGCGGTGGCGGTGCTCGGGGTGGTGCTGAACGCGGTGGTTCCGGCCTCGGCGTTCGAGATCGTGCTGAACTTCGCGGCCGTCGGCATCATCGCCTCGTGGGGCATGATCGTGCTGTGCCAGATGGCGCTGGTGAAAAAGGTCCGCGCCGGCGAAATGCAGCGGCCGAGCTTCCGCATGCCATTCGCTCCGGTCTCCGGCTGGGTGACCTTGGCGTTCCTGGCCGCGGTGCTGGTCATGATGGCCTTCGACACCCCGGTGGGCACTTGGACCATCGCGTCGCTGGCCGTCATCATTCCGATGCTGGTCGGCGGCTGGTACCTGTGCCGCGGCCGCATCAGCCAGCTGGCTACCGCCCGGCTGAACGCCGAGGCGCAGTCCGACAAGGTCTAGCCGCTTCACCGCTATTCCACCGCCGGTGGCCCGGGAATCTTCCCGGGCCACCGGTTGTCCCTGGACACAGGCCGCGGCAGATCCCGGTTGACTGTTTCCGACAGGAACTCGGCATCCTGTAGTGAAATGGGCACCGATAGTGGCATGATATGTGAGGTGAAACACTCTAAGCATTCATTTCAGGAATTGGACTCCTACGTCGCCATGCCGCGTATCGGCAGCCTGGCGCTCTCCCCCGACGGGCGCCGACTGGTTACCACGCTGAGCACCTTGAGCGAGGACGCAACCAAATACACCAACGCCCTGTGGGAGGTCGACCCGACTGGCAAGAACCCGGCCCGCCGGCTGACCTACTCGGAGCACGGGGAGTCAAGCCCCGTCTTCACCGCCGACGGCGACCTGCTATTCAGCGCCAAGCGCTCCACCAAGGACGATGCGGTGACCGAAGGCTGGTTGCTGCCGGCCGCCGGCGGCGAGGCCCGTTCGGTCATCACCCATCCGGCAGGGGTCGAATCCCTGGCCACCTGCGCCAAATCCCCGCACACCGTGCTGGTCCGTTCCTCGGCGCTCAGCAGGGCCACGGACCTTGAACACGAGGCCAAGCTGCGCGCGGCCCGCAAGGAGAAGAAAGTCTCCGCCATCCTGCACACCGGCTACCCGGTGCGCTATTGGGACCACGATCTGGGCCCGGCCACCCCGCACCTGTATGCCATTAGCCTGCCTACCGGCCAGGAGCACAGCGAGCTGACCGACCTGACCCCGGGGATCGGCGCAAACTTGGTGGAGGCTTCCTCCGACGTCGCACCCAATGGCGACTTCCTGATCACCGAGTGGATCGTTCCCGAGGGCCGCGGAGACCAAGCCGTCGGCCTGATGCGCATCGACATGCACACCGGCGCCCAGGAAATGCTGCTGGCCCCGGACGAGACCTACGAATATGCCATGGGCAGGATCAGCCCGAACTCGGCGAAGCTCGCCTACGCGCGCTGGCGCCGTTCCACCCCGGAATCCGCCCCGGTCTGCGAGCTGTTCGTCATGCACCTGGCCAGCGGCGAGTCCTACCAGATCGCGGTGGGCTGGGACCGCTGGGCCACCGAGATCGTCTGGGTGCCCAACAGCATGTCATTGCTGCTGGTCGCCGACGAAGACGGGCACGGCCCGGTCTTCCACCTGCGTCTGGAAAACGACCGCATCACCCGGCTTACCGACACCGGCGCCTTCACCAACGTCCTGGTCAGCCCGGATTCCCGCGCCGCCTACGCGCTGCGTGCAAGCTACGAGCACCCCGCCGAGCCGGTGGCCTTGGACCTGACACACATCGGAGATCTTGAAGCCGGCGACTACGTCCAGGTCACCGAGCTGCTCTCCCCCGCACCGCGCCCGCAGCTGCCCGGCACCTTGGAAGAGATCAGCACCGAGGTCGACGGGGCAACCGTCCGCGCCTGGCTGGCGTTGCCTGAGGGAGCCGGCGCGCAGAACCGGGCGCCGCTGCTGCTGTGGATCCACGGCGGACCGCTGAATTCCTGGAATGCGTGGAGCTGGCGCTGGAACCCGTGGCTGCTGGTGGCGCAGGGCTATGCGGTGCTGCTGCCTGATCCAGCCCTGTCCACCGGCTACGGGCAGGACTTCATCCAGCGCGGCTGGGGCAATTGGGGCCAGGCGCCCTACACGGACCTGATGGCGATCACCGACGCGGCCGAGGCCCGCGAGGACATCGACGAAACCCGCACCGCCGCGATGGGCGGATCCTTCGGCGGCTACATGGCCAACTGGGTGGCCGGGCATACCGACCGCTTCAAGGCGATCGTCACCCACGCGAGCCTCTGGGCGCTGGACGGCTTCGGAAAGACCACCGACGCCTCGTTCTACTGGACCCGCGAGATGAGCCCGGAGATGATCGAGGCGAATTCGCCGCACCATTCGGTGGACAAGATCGTCACACCGATGCTGGTCATCCACGGCGACAAGGACTACCGGGTGCCGATCGGCGAAGGACTGCGCCTCTGGTACGAGCTGCTGTCCTCCTCCGGTCTGCCGCAGCAGGCGGACGGCACCACCGCCCACCGCTTCTTGTACTTCCCGGACGAGAACCACTGGGTGCTCGCCCCGCAGCACGCGAAGATCTGGTACCAGGTGGTCACCGGATTCCTGGCCGAGAACGTCCTGGGACAGGAGCCCGGCGACCTGCCCGAGCTGCTGGGCTGATTGGCTGCCTGCAGCCCATGGCAGGCCGAGCGAAGAAGGTACTGAACCCGGCGGCCGTTGCCTTGCCGCACTGCTTCGGCGGTGCGGCAAGGCGCTAAAGCCTCACCGAGGTGGCAGCCGCCCGGTGGTGCGTGGAGAACCGGTGACCGGTCCGCCGAACATCCTGCGCTGCTCAACTCGAGACGTTGATGTTGTGGTTCAGCCGAAGCTCATTGCGTGGATCGTAGCGTCGTTTCAGTGCGGCTAGCCGCGCGTATTTCTCCGGTCCATACACGGCCAGGGCATCGAATCCAGCAGCGGACGGGGCATCGATGCTGGAGAAGTTGAGGTACTCGCCTCCGTGGGTCACCGTCCGCATATCCCGATAGAAACCGCGGATGAACTCGACATGGTGTGCGTCCTGTGCCCGGTCCTTCCAGAACCCATAAACATTGATCCAAAATTCCGACGAGCGGTCGGGAAATGCCGTAGCGTCTTGCGCAGTCCTGGCCATGGCGCCTGCCATGACATGGATATCGAATGCCGTCCCCGGCCACGTAAGTTCCTCGGCTTTGCGCACCAGCATGGAGATGGTGTCCTCATTCAGGGCATCGAACCCGGTGTTCTTCCAATACGCGCGCACCCCCTTCGGGAAGACATCCTCCAAGGATGATTGCCATTCCGGCCACGGGGTCGCGGCGACATCCTGGACATCCGGCGGTGCGAGTTCCGTGAAGCGCTCCATGCACGCCGTTCCGGCTTGGTGATCCTGATCTGCCCACACGAAGCCCACGGCGAGGATCGTGTCGGTGCCTAGTTCCCACTCTTGGGGTGGAACCAGCACTGTTGCAATGACCGTCATCGCCTCCGGCAGGTCCTCGGCCCAGTCCCGCAGAGCATGCAATGCTCCGGGCCAATGCGGCGCCCGGTAGATCAGGTTTCCGGCGAGCACCGTCTCCGGAAGCGGACGCGCGTTGAAGGTAAAGTCGGTCACGATCCCGAAGTTGCCGCCACCGCCGCGCAATCCCCACAGCAGTTCGGGGTTTTCCTGGGCATCGGCGCGGACTTTTTCGCCACTCGGCGTGTACATCTGCGCGGCAAGGAGGTTGTCGACGGTCAGGCCGTAGGCGCGTGTCAGCCAGCCGAAACCTGCGACCAAACACAGTCCTGCAATTCCTGTCCGCGAGATCACCCGACGGGAACGGCCAGTCCATGGGCGCTTGTGGCTTGGTCGAGTTCTCCAAGCAGGGTTCCCGGTCCGGTATTCACCTGTCGCAGCGACGGCTCAACCAGGATCTTGTTGCAAGCACGCAGGTCCAGGACGATGCCTCGGTCGACGGTGCCGTACCCCGCCACGTTGTGCCCGCCTCCGCGGACTGCGAGCGGCAGGCGATGGCTGCGCGCGAAGTCGAGCGCGCGCGGGATATCCGTGAGTTCCCCGGCCCTGATAATCAACTCGGGTCGGCGGTCGATCATGGCGTTCCACAGCGAGCGGGCATCGTCGTACCCATGGTCCGCTTCCGTGACCAGGTTTCCTGCAATGGAAGCACCCAGCGACCCGAGATCGGCCCTTGAGATTGTTTGATGGTTCATGATGCGCGCTCCTTTGGACAGATCGCATCGGAACTTGGCGGTAGATCATTCTCCTCCCGGATTTCGGAAGGATCAATGGGCAGCATCAGGCTATTTGTTGTCCCGAGTCCAGGATTTTTCGCCTCGCAAGCCGTAGCAATCGTTGCCGCCGGAAAACAGGGCCGCGACATTCAAAAAACCTTCGGTCCTTCCGAGCAGGCTGAGCCTCCAGGGATAGGCTTTCATCTAGCGCCGGCCCGGCAACGTCACCTCGGCAGTCGGGTCTCCACCCGCACCGCGGGTTGCGGACACCAGCGTCTGGGCACGGCGAGCGACATCAGCGTCGCGCTCGGACAGCACATCGGCCAAATGCTCCAGGTGCGCGACGCGGGCGCTGAACTCGCGGCGCAGGCGCTCATTCACCGGCGTGGCATCCAGTTCCCGTTCTTCCCGCAGCGCCATGGCCAAGGCACGTTCAAAAAGCCTCTGGCCTGCGTCGTCGGCGCGGCCGCGGCCGCTGGCACCAAGAACCGCGACGGCATTGATCTGGGAGTCGTCCAGGCCCAGGAGCAGGCGCTCCAATTTCTTCTTGGCCGCGCGCAGCTTGGCGGTCCCGCGCCCGAAACGTCCCAGGCTCCCGGTGGCGGTGAGCAGGAATCTGATGGTCAGCACGATGTTCACAACGGTGAAGAAGAACAACAAAGTCAGCAACCAGAACAGACCCCCGAAGCTAATCGAGGTATCTTCTTCGAAGCCGTTGCGTTGAATGCCCTCGGCATAGTCGTCCACCACTCCGGCGATGGTGATATCCGGATACTTGCTTTCGTGGATGCTCCCGTGTTCCCAGTTCGACGTCCCGCCGAGGGTGTATCGGCCCGTGCTGACTTCGGGGCTGATCAGGCCGGGCGCGATGCTTGTCCCTTCGTCCGTTGAGAACACGGGAATAATGGCCTTGCCGTTCTTCAATTCCTTCGTCACCGGGTCAAGCAGTTCCGGAAATTCCTGCTTGATGCGGTGCAGGGACTTCAGCAGGCTCAGGGGCTCCGCCGAACGGTATGCAGATCCCGGAGGGTCGGTCCTCAGGTCCAGGTAGGCTTCGGCGTCGCGGACGGCGATCACCATGCTGGTTGGCACCGGGAAGTCGGCGTCCAAGTAGCGGATGATTTCGGTATCGGACAGCTCGCCGCGGGGATCGTCGATCTCCAGCTGCGCACCGCGCCCCGTGCCTTCACGCTCGGAAAACGGGTCATCAACCAGATTGGCGGCCGTGATGCCGGCCGGAATCATGCCGACCAGAAGCAGGGCCGTGAGCATCACGGCCAGCCGCGGTCCGCTGGGCCGGTAGCTGGACTCCGTGCGCTGCTTTGCCGTCGTCATCCTGTCCGACTCAAGCGTTCCACCCACGATGGATTTCACCAGCGCGTCCAGATAGGCCGCGTTCGCGTAGCCGTCCTTGGCGGTTGATGCGTCCATCCCCAGCGAGGTTTTCAGTTCCCGGTATTGCTCGGGCGCTCCTGCAGGAGCGGCGACCTTGCCGTGAGGATATCTGGAGATCTTCTTTTTCTGCTTGACCAGGAGCGCGACCAGCTGCCGCTCGGCCTGCTCCCACTGCTCCACGGCCTGCAGGTTCTTCGAGTCCCCGGCGGCCGCATCCAGCAACTGGCCAAGGGCAGCACGCAGCTGCTCGATGTCACCGTTGGCGATCATCCGCCCCGGCGCCTGCTCCAATCGGATCAGCAGCCTCGTCATGGCTTCGTTGATCGGGGCACTGAGCCGGTCGAGAGTCGTCCCGGTCCCGGTCAGGCGCGCGTGCACGGAGCCTGCGCCCATCAACGCGTCGGACAAATTCGTCAGCTTGCGGGCGGAGGCCTCGAATTCGGTGAGCTGCTGGGCGGTTTGCGCCCCGAAGGCGGTTTTGCGCGAATAAACCCGCTCGGTCAGCGAGCTTTCGGTTCGGGCCAAGTCCAGGGACAGCTTCTGCAGCTGGAGCCAGGATTTCCGGAAGCCCTCGGGGCGCTCGGCCTCCGGCGCCGCGTGGTAGGTCGCTTCGAGCGCCTCGAGGTCCAGCACGACGCGGGCCAGCTTGCGCTGCGCCGCGACGAGGCGGCGGTGTTTTGCTTCCCACCGCAGGTTGTAGCGCAGGGCCATCAGCAGGAAAACCGTGGTCGCCGTGGCGGCCAGGGCGATCAGCGAGATCCAGAAAACCGGGTTCGTGTTGGGCGGGTCGTAGAGCACCACGGCCGCGCGCTGGGCGGCGGCGACAACGGATTTCGGGCCGTGGCCCAAACCCAGGTTGTCGCGGAACGCGTTGTCGATCTCGAAACGGATATCCGTTTCGTCATAGGCCTTGCGGTCCCGCCCGTCCACCAGGTCGGAGCGCACCGCGGTGCCGTGGAAGCGCTGCTGGATCTTGTGGTCGTCGGATTCCAGATTCGCCAGCTGGGTGCTGAGCAGGATGTCATGGTCGGGAACGATGCCATCCAGCAGCTCATCGCCGGTCAGGTAGCGATCAGTGACGGTCAAGGTGAACGGACGGTGTGCGAGGATCGGGCCGTCGGCCGCGGCATCCACGGTTTCCTGGCTGATGTTCCAATCGTGTCTGCCCTCCACCACGATCTTCACCTCGTGCCGGAGAGCGTCCTGCTGCCCGTACGCGATGTAGGCGGACAGCCCCATCCCGGCAATCACGGTTGTGGCCAGGGCCATGAGCACGGCCGGGATCAGCGCCAGCGAGTGCGGACGACGCAGCTTGCGCCCGCTCGAGTCGAAGGCCGCGAACCGGCTCATGCCCTGTCCCCCGGGTCGCCATCCATCCAGCGCTGTACCTCTCGCGAAGCCTGATCCAGGGTGGCCAGGTCGTCAAGCCTCCGCCTGCCGTCCGCTGGGCGGTCGGCGCGGTGGGCAGCAAGCTCGTGGGGGACCTTGATCCGCTTTCTCCCCGCCTGCTCCAGCAGCCGCTCCAGATCCGAGGCCAGCGCGAGGCGCAGTTCCCAAAGACGTCCCAGCATGGCAATCGGTGCGACGTTTCTGGACATCGGCTTGTCCAGCCACTGCTGGGCTTCATCCAAGGCATCCGTATCGGTTACCAAATGCGCACGCACGCGCGCGGCTGCGTCTAAGGACGCGGTGTCCGCGCGGTCGAGGAACTGCGCGCAATCATCCAGCAGCCGGCGGTGTGCGGAGATGATCGATCCCCACCGCTGGCGGCTGGGATTCGAGTTGCCAAGCAGCCCGGTGAACGCGGTGCATGCCGAAACCAGTTCTTCCTGGCACCGGATGGTCCGTTCCAGCCGGTCAAGTTCCGCGCTGCTGACCGGGGTTGCCGCCGAAACCCGGCGCACCGCTTCCTGCCCGGCCTTCGCGAGCGGTGAGATGGCCCGTTCCAGCAGTTCGGCACGCTGCTGGATGACACCCCCGGCATCAACGCTGATGGCTGGCAGCTTGCAGGATTCAAGTTCGCGCAGTTGTTGCGGCAGCAGCCGGGTGAGCTGTGCCGCTCGTGCGCTGCGCTCCGTAGTTGCCTGGCGCTGGCGCTTGCGGGCGCCGCGGAGAACAACGTAGGTGGTGAGCAATGTGCCCAGAACGCCCAGGAACACAAAAAGCAGAGTCCGCTTGCCGTCTGAACTGGCAGGCAGCAATACGCCCAGGATGTTCTTGGGCGCTTTCAATTCCTCGGTGGTGATGCGCACCGCTTCGATAACCGCCTGGGTGTAGTCTTCCTTGTCCATCATCGGCCGTAGCGCGGCAACGCTGTTGGACAGGGCCGCCGAACGGTCCCCGGTCACGTTCCAAGCCTTGTCGATCGCGATCTCCGCGCCTTGGCCGTCCTTGTCCGGAAGCATCAGGCCAACGACAATCCAGCCGTCTTGGATATAGCCCTTGGTATCGGTGCTGTCGGGCCAGTCGTCGTGCAGGAGCAGGTACGAGGTGGGACCGAACAAGGTCAGGGCGCGGATGAATTGGGCCGCCCCGCCTTCCATCGTATTGTCGGCCGTATCGACACCCACCACGATTTTGGCGTTGGTCTGCCCCATGGTCTCGCGGACCGTGTCCAGGACTTCCTGGTTGTCGATCTGGGCCTGCACCGAGTCGATGACCGCCAGGTGGAAGTCCCCTTCTTCGGCGACCAAGCCGGGGACGCGGATCGTGCCTTTCTCCTTGTCTTCGTCCTGGCCATTCAACGGTGCGTCGCTGGGACCCACCGGGTAGATCGGCTCGTAAATCTGTTCGTCCGCCACCGCTGGCACCGCAAGAAATCCCCCGAGCACCAGTGGAAGAAGCACCAGCAGGGCCGTCGCGGTCCGCCGTGCGGTCGAAAGGAGATAACTCATAATCCAACGATTATATCAACAGCTGCTTTCTTAAATACCAAAGCCCCTTTAGAATCAGGGGATTCGAAAGGGGCTTTGGCCAACGTCTGGAAACTAGTCCAGCAGCATGGCAGGTTCCTGCAGGATCGAGGCGACGTCGGCCATGAAGCGGGCCGACAAGTCTCCATCCACCACACGGTGGTCGAAGGAACCGCCCAGCGTGGTGATCCAGCGTGGGACGACCTCGCCGTCCACCACCCACGGCTTCTGGCGGATCGTGCCGAAGGCGACGATCGCGACTTCTCCCGGGTTGATGATCGGGGTGCCGGTATCGATGCCCAACACGCCGATGTTCGTGATCGACAGGGTGCCGCCGCGCATGTCCTCCGGGGAGGTCTTGCCGGCGCGGGCGGTGCTGGCCAGCTCGTTCAGCGCGATCGCCAGCTCCTTCATGTTCAGGTTCTGGGCGTCCTTGATGTTCGGCACCAGCAGGCCGCGCGGGGTGGCGGCCGCGATGCCAAGGTTCATGAAGCGCTTCTGGTGGATCTCGGCACCGTCGGGGGTTTCCACCCAGCTGGCATTCACGCTCGGGTTGCGGGCCGCGGCCCAGATGACGGCGCGGGCCAGCACCAGCAGCGGAGAGACCTTGATGCCCTCGAAGTCGCGGGACTTCTTCAGCCGGGCCACGTATTCCATGGTGCGACTGGCGTCCACGTCAACGAAGATCGAGACGTGCGGGGCGCTGAAGGCCGAGTCCACCATGGCCTTGGCAGTGGCCTTGCGCACACCGCGCACCGCGGTGCGGTCCACGCGGGCGTCGGCCAGCTGGCCGTGGGCCCAGTAGGTCGGGGCCGCCGCGTGCTCGGCCTCGCGCTGGGCCTGGTAGCTGTTGACGTCCTCGCGGGTGATTTCACCTTGGGTGCCGGTGCCCACCACGTCGTTGATGTCGATGCCCAGGTCCTTGGCCAGGCGGCGCACCGGCGGCTTGGCCAGCACGCGGTCCATGAAGCTGGCCATGGCCGGCTTGGCGCGGTCAACTTCGCGGGTCACCGCGCTGCCCAGCGAGGCAGCGCGGCGGGAGATCGTGTCGGCAATGGCCGAGGCGCGCACTGCCGGGCGGGCAGTCGGCGCAGCGGACGGCGCCGGACGGTTGGTGCGCGCACGGCGCACCGAGGAGTCGGCGGTGGGGCCCGAGCCCACCAGCGGACCGGGTTCCTCGCTGGCCACCGGGGCCGCGGTGGCCAGGGCCTCGGCCGGTTCCGGGGTTCCGGTCGGGGCGGGCTTGTTGCCCTCCTGGTCGATGGTGATCAGCGGGTTGTCCACCAGCACGGTCTCGCCCTCGGCGGCGTGCAGGGCGGTGACCACCCCGGCGAACGGGCTGGGCAGCTCCACCAGGGACTTGGCGGTTTCGATCTCCACGAAGACCTGGTTGACCTCGACGGTGTCGCCCACGGCGACCTTCCACGAGGCGATGTCGGCTTCGGTCAGGCCTTCGCCCACGTCGGGCAGGTTAAAGACGGTCATGTTTCGGCTCCTAGTAGGCGAAGGAACGGTCGAGGGCTTCGAGCAGCTTGTCGATGTCCGGCAGGTACTGCGATTCGACCTTGGAGATCGGGTACGGCATGTGGAATCCGCCCACGCGCAGCACCGGGGCTTCCAATGACAGGAAGGCGCGCTCGGAGATGCGCGCGGCAATCTCCCCGCCCAGCCCGCCGAAGGTCGGAGCCTCATGGGTGACGATCAGCCGACCGGTCTTCTGCACCGATTCGGTAATGGTGTCGAAATCGATCGGCGAAAGCGAACGCAGGTCGATCACCTCGATGGAACGGCCTTCCTCGCGGGCGGCCTCCGCGGCGGCCAGCGCCACGGGAACCAGCGGGCCGTAGGCGACGATGGTGGCGTCCTCGCCGCCGCGCACCACCTGGGCCTTGAAGGCGTCCAGCGCCGGGGTCTCGGTATCCACCTCGCCCTTGAGCCAGTAGCGGCGCTTGGGTTCGAAGTAGATCACCGGGTCCTGGCACTGTGCGGCCTGCTGGATCATCCAGTAGGCGTCGTTCGCGTTGGACGGGGTGATGATGCGCAGGCCAGCGGTGTGCGCGAACAGGGCTTCGGGCGATTCGGAATGGTGCTCGATCGAGCCGATGCCGCCGCCGTAGGGGATGCGGATGACCACCGGGACGGTCAAACGGCCCTCGGAACGGGCGTGCATCTTGGCCAGCTGGGTGGTGATCTGGCTGTAGGCGGGGAACACGAAGCCGTCGAACTGGATCTCCACCAGCGGGGAGAAGCCGCGCAGGGCCATGCCCACCGCGCTGCCCACGATGCCGGCCTCGCCCAGCGGCGAGTCGATCACGCGGTGCGCGCCGTACTTCTCCTGCAGCCCGTCGGTCACGCGGTACACGCCGCCGAGCTTGCCGATGTCTTCGCCCATCAGCAGCGCCTTGTCGTTGGACTCCAGCACCTTGTCCAGTCCGGAGGTGATGGCCTTGGCCAGTGTCATGGTGCTCATGCGTTGTCTCCCGAATCTGCGAATCCCGCCTCGTACTGCAGGTGCCAGGCCAGTTCTTCTTGGATCAGCGGGTGCGCCTCGGCATACACCTGCTCGAAGGACTTGGCCAGCGGCGGCACCGGGAAGGCCATGGCGTCCTTCCGGACGGTGGCGGCCATCTGGTCTGCGTCCTTGGCCAGCTGCTCGAAGAAGTCGTCGTCCACGATGTTGTTCTCGCGCAGGTAGGTTTCCAGGCGGATCAGCGGATCGCGCGGAGCCCAGGCGGCTTCTTCCTCGGTCATGCGGTACTTGGTGGGGTCGTCGGCGGTGGTGTGCGCGCCCAGGCGGTAGGTGTCAGCCTCGATGAACACCGGTCCCTTGCCGCTGCGTGCATGCTCCAGGGCCCAGCGCGTCACGGCCAGGACGGCCAGCACGTCGTTGCCGTCCACGCGGATCCCCGGCATGCCGTAGCCTGCGGCACGCTCGACCAGCGGCACCTTGGACTGAACTTCGAAGGGCACCGAGATGGCCCACTGGTTGTTCTGGCAGAAGTAGACCACCGGGGCGTTGAAGGAGTTGGCGAAGACCATGGACTCATGGGTCTCGCCCTCGGTGGAGGAGCCGTCGCCGAAGTAGGCGACCACGGCGTTGCCCTCGGCGGCGAGCTTTTCCTCGTCCCAGCCGCGCTGCTCCATGGCCAACGCCATGCCGTAGCCGGCCGCATGCGGCAGCTGGGCCGCGAGCACCATGGTGTACATGTGGAAGTTGTTTTCCCGCGGGTCCCATCCGCCGCCGGAGATGCCGCGGAACAGGCGCAGCATTTCGGAGAAGGAGACGTCGCGGGTCAGCGCGACACCGTGCTCGCGGTAGGTCGGGAAGATGTAGTCGCTGGGGCGGGTGGCCCGGCCCGAACCGATCTGCGCCGCTTCCTGGCCGCGCAGCGGAACCCAGAGGCACAGCTGGCCCTGACGCTGCAGGGCGGTGGCTTCCTGGTCGAACCGGCGAGTCAGCGCCATGTCGCGGTAGAAGCCGCGCAGCATGTCCTCGTCCACATCGCCCAGATAGGCGTCATAGATTTCGTGGGGCAGGCGCTGGCCATCGGGGGTCAGGATCTGCACCGGATCCTTCGGCCCGACCTCGGTCGCAGCAGGCGTCATAAATCTTCCTCCGGTCATAAATATGCCCCACACGGAATACATTCCGCATGGGACATATAGCGGCTTGTCTAATTTCCAAGCCTATAGCGTTTGCCTGTAAAAACGCGAGAAAACAGCGCCGCTCAGCTCTGCGCCAAATCGAGGGACTGCGCACAAAGTTCGATGAAACGGTCGTTGGCTTCCGACTCCGCGATCGAGATGCGCACGCCTTCGCCGGCGAAGCCGCGCACCGACAGCGCCTTGGCTTCGGCCCGTTCTACGAACTGCGCGGTCTTCTCGCCCAACGGCAGCCAGACGAAATTAGCCTGGGTGGCCGGGAACTTCCATCCCTGCTCCACCAGCGCGGCCACCACGCGTTCGCGCTCGGCAACCAGCGAGTCCACGCGCTCGTAGACCGCATCGATGTGCTTCAGCGAGGCGATCGCCGCATCCTGGGCCACCGAGGAGACGGCGAACGGGGTGGCGATGACCCGCAGATTGTTGGTGATTTCGGGATGGGCTACCGAATAGCCCACCCGCAGGTTCGCCAGGCCGTGGGCCTTGGAGAAGGTGCGCAGCAGGACCACGTTCGGATTGGCCTTGTAGGTCTTCACGCCATCCACGGACTGCGGGTCGCGCACGAACTCGATATAGGCCTCGTCCAGCACGATCAGCACGTTGCGCGGCACGCGGGAAATGAAGTCGTCCACCTCGGCCTGGGTGAGGATCGGGCCGGTCGGATTGTTCGGAGTGCACAGCAGGATCACCGAGGTGTTCTCGTTGATGGCATCGATCATGGCTTCCAGGTCATGTCGTCCGTCATCGAGTACCGGAACCGGCACGGGCAGCGCGCCAGCGGTCTGCACGAGGATCGGATAAGCCTCGAAGGAACGCCAAGCGAAAATGACCTCGTCCTGGATGCCGTCCTCGTTCTGTCCGGCGAAGGTGTTCAGGATCTGCACCAGGGCGCCGAGCGAGCCCGCACCGGTGACGATGTCGTCGGCCGGAACATCCAGGTAGTCCGCCAGGGCCTCGCGCAACGTGGTGCTCAGCGGATCCGGATAGCGGTTCAGCGCATCCTGGTCGAGGACCGCCTGGCGCACCTGCGGCAGCGGGCCGAAGGGAATCTCGTTGGAAGAGAGTTTGAAGGAGCTCAGCCCCTGAATCTGTACCGGCGGTTTTCCGGCGGCGTACTTGGGCAGGCGGGCAACGATCGATCGCGGCTGCACCTGGTCTTGGGGCACAGAATTCTCAGTCATGAATCCCAGCGTAGCCCCCGGATGTGCGGAAAGGTGATTTAGTTTTCATCTACGACCCAGCTTTGTGTGCGAAGGTTTTCTCATGAGTTTCCTGATTCGAGTCATCGTAAATGCGCTGGCACTTGCCGTTGCCGTCTGGATTGTGCCCGGAATCCATATCGACGCCGTTGGAGATGACACCCTGGGGCTGGTGGTCTCCTATCTGGTGGTCGGCCTGATCTTCGGTTTGGTCAATGCGCTGGTCCGCCCGATCGTCAGCCTGCTGTCATTGCCCATCACCTGCCTGACCCTGGGGCTGTTCACCATCGTGGTGAATGCGCTGATGCTGGCCTTGACCGGCTGGCTGACCCGGTTCATCCCGGCGGAGCTGATCATCGACCACTTCTGGTGGGATGCGATCATCGGCACCATCATCATCTCCATCGTCTCCGCGGTGCTC
This sequence comes from Glutamicibacter protophormiae, assembly GCF_014647495.1. GTDB lineage: Bacteria > Actinomycetota > Actinomycetes > Actinomycetales > Micrococcaceae > Glutamicibacter > Glutamicibacter protophormiae. The sequence continues at coordinate 240,416 of NZ_BMPH01000002.1, read as the reverse complement.
GGCCTGTTCGTCAGCAGCGACCGCCGGTAGCGCTCCACTCCCCGCGTCCCGTCGCCTAGTGCGGCGGGGCGATCTGGTGGCCCAGCGGCTTGCGCTGCTTGCCACTGCCGCGCGGCTCTTCGCCGCGCGGTTTCTTTTTCGGCACAGCGTTCCGTTCCAACGTGAAGCGGCGAAACAGCACCAGCCCGGGCGGCAGCATGAATGCCTCCAACTGCTTGCGCACTTCGGGTGCCGGATTCCGCTGCAGTTCCCGCAGGTGGTCTTCGTAATTCTGCAGCGAGTGCGGAGGGCCGAAAACACCGCCGTGGGGAAGCCTGTCCTCGATTTCCCGGCGCGGCCCGTCGAAGGTCACCGTCATCTGCCAGGGCGATGTCCGATTGGGGCGGCCGTCGGTTCCGGGAACCATGTCCCTGGAGTCTTCCACCGACAGGGTTTTCGCATCGGCAGGCGCCTCGATGCCCCCGATCGGAGAGCCCAGGGTCAGTGCGCGGGTCATCTTGAATTTCTTGCGCATCAACTTGTTCTTCAACAGGTTGGCGACGTGGATACCGCCCTGCGAATAGCCGGTCAGGATGACTTCATCACCGGGCCCGGCCCCGGAGAACTCCAGAGCCTGCGCAATCGGCTCCGCAAAGTTGTCCGATTCCCGCCCGAAGCCGTCGACGATGCCCATCGAGTCAAAGGGGTTGGTTCCCCCGAAGCCGTCCTGCGTTCCCGGCATGACCAGAACGTAGGTCTTCGGATCCAGCTGCGCGATCACGAACTTGCCTTGTTCTTCGACCCCGCCGTCGTACAGCAGGCGGTGCAGTTTGGCGTAGTCGTCCAGTGTTCCGCTCACCCGCAGTTGCTCGGGCGGCTGGCTGCCGGCGAGTTCCAACCGGCTGCCCGGGCCCACCGCGTCGATCAAGTTGCCCAGCTGCGTGGTGGTATCGGTAACCAGCTGTTCAGCGCCGGCATCGGGCCGCACGAGGTTCCACGGGTTGGCGAGCATCAGCAGCCGCAGCATGCCTTCCATCTGCCGCGTCGGCGGCCTGTTGCCGTTTTCCGCAGTGTCCCGGAAAAAGTCGAGCGCCAGCTGGATCCAATTGGCGGAGAGCATCATCTTCTCGGTGACGGCTTCGGCCGATTCATAGTTCTCCATCGCCGCACTCACCCGTTCAGCCAGGCGCCTTCCGGCAATGACGGCCTCGGTTGCGTGCGCGTAGCCAAGGCGCAGGTATTCCGCGAGCAGGGCGAGCTGGTAGCCTCGGGCCGCCACGCCGGCGATGCCGCACTGCAGATCGACGTCGTCCTGGCACTGCGCGGCCTGCTGTGCCGCTCGCAGCAGCTCCAATTCCAGTTGCTGCAACCGGGCATAGACCTCGACGCAGATGGCGCGGGAATCCGCGTAATCCACGGCGTTGTAATTGACGTCATATCCCATGCTCAGGATGCCATCCGCTGCTCGTTGATCCGGGCTTCCAGTGCATGGATTTCGTTCGTGGCCACCGCCAGGTAGGCTTCGGCATCCACCAGCACTCCGGCCAGCACTTGCAGCCTGCCGCTCAACTCGACGACCTGGGCGGCAAAAGCCCTTCCTGCTTCAGATCTCCAAGTCAGCCCGCTGATCTGGGCCAATTGGCCGATGGCGAACCGGGTGGTGTCCTTGGCATCGGAAAGCTGGAAAGCCACCGAATCAAGCGTTGCCTGAAACATCATTGCGCTACTCCCGCGTCATGGGCCGCCCTCTGCACGGCAGGCCCGTGAGCCTTCAGGATGCCGGGGACCGCCGCCGCGGACCGGCGCTGGCCGGCGGATTGTGGATTGAGCCCGGGCGTAAAAGTATGACCCGGTGCCAAGGGATGAAAGAATAAGGGCATGGTTGAGATTGCGCGCACTTCCCTTGCTAATGAATCCCTGGCGTTGACCGCCCTCGACGGACGCTACCGCGCGGCCGTCGCCCCGCTGGTGGACTACCTGTCCGAGGCGGCCTTGAACCGCGATCGCATTCACGTTGAAGTTGAATGGCTGATCCACCTGACCGACAACTCCGTCCTTCCGGGCACCTCCCCGCTCACCGCCGAGCAGAAGGCCGCGCTGCGAAAGATCGTCACCGATTTCAACGCCGATTCCGTGCAGGAACTGGCCGAGATCGAGGCCGTGACCGTCCACGATGTGAAGGCCGTCGAGTACTACATCGCCAACCGCCTTGAAGGCATCGGCATTGCCCAGCTCAAGCCGCTGGTGCACTTCGGCTGCACCTCCGAAGACATCAACAACCTGTCCTACGCGCTGGGCGTGCAGGGCGGCGTGCAGCAGGTCTGGCTGCCGGCGGCCCGCGACCTGGTGGCGCAGCTGACCAAGATGGCCGAGGACTCCCGCGACGTGCCGATGCTGTCGCGCACCCACGGACAGCCAGCCACCCCGACCACCTTGGGCAAGGAACTGGCCGTGCTTGCCTGGCGCCTGACCCGCCAGCTGGACCGCGTCGAGAAGACCGAGTACCTGGGCAAGATCAACGGCGCCACCGGCACCTACGCCGCCCACTACGCTTCGGTTCCAAACGCCGACTGGCAGCAGATCTCCCAGGGCTTCGTCGAGCACCTGGGCCTGACATGGAACCCGCTGACCACCCAGATCGAGTCGCACGACTGGCAGGCCGAGGTATACGCGGACATCGCCCGCTTCAACCGCATCCTGCACAACCTGTGCACCGATGTGTGGAGCTACATCTCCATCGGCTACTTCGCGCAGATCCCGGTGGCCGGCGCCACCGGCTCCTCGACCATGCCGCACAAGGTCAACCCGATCCGCTTCGAGAACGCCGAAGCGAACCTGGAGATCTCCAACGGCCTGCTGGACACCCTGGGCGCAACCCTGGTCACCAGCCGCTGGCAGCGCGACCTGACTGACTCCTCCTCGCAGCGCAACATCGGTTCGGCCATCGGCCACTCGGTGCTGGCCATCTCCAACGTCGCCAAGGGCCTTGACCGCCTGGACGTTGCCGAGGCTGTGCTGGCCGACGACCTGGACCACAACTGGGAGGTCCTCGCCGAGGCCATCCAGATGGTCATGCGCGCCGAGGCCATCGCCGGTGTCGAGGGCATGGACAACCCATACGAGCGCCTGAAGGACCTGACCCGCGGCCACCGCGTGGACGCAGCCCGCCTGAAGGAATTCGTCGGCGAGCTGGGCCTGTCGGCCGAGGCCGAGCAGCGCCTGCAGTCGCTGACCCCGGGCACCTACAACGGCATTGCTTCGCAGCTGGTTGACCACCTGAAGAAGTAGCCTGCATCGAACAACAACTGGTCCCGTCGCCGAAAAGCGACGGGACCAGTTTTTGTGCCCGCGCCTCTGAGACGTCGAGCTACCAGGCGCAGGGCTGGCAGTCATCGATCCGGAACTCGCTGCACGAAAACTGATCAAAAAATTTGTTCATTTCCGGCAGATTACCGGCTCCTCTCAGCGGACCCCGGCAGTCGTTACCCAGAATTGCCGCCGAGGCAACAACAAACGCACGCCGATGAAATGTCGCTCTGGAATGCTCAACAGCATCCACGAGTGAAAGGCATCGATTCGCATGAGCACGCAATCCCGCCAGCTGAGCCCCGCCGTTGACCAGCTGGAGATTACCCGCGGCCGGTGGGTCCACAACTGGGACGCGGAGAACCCGGATTTCTGGCAGGCCGTGGGCCGGCGCACCGCCTGGACCAACTTGCGCTGGTCGATCTTCGCGGAGTTCCTGGGGTTCGCCGTCTGGCAGTTGTGCGCGATCCTCGCGGTGTACCTGCCGGCCGCCGGATTCGACTACAGCACCAGCGAGCTGTTCTGGCTGATCTCCATGCCCAGCTTGGTCGGCGCCACCCTGCGCATCCCCTATACCTTCATGGTCGCCAGGTTCGGTGGACGGAACTGGACCATCATCTCCGCGCTGTTGCTCCTGATCCCGGTAACCGGGTTGGCCCTGGCCACGGCGAACCCGCAGACGCCGTTCTGGGTCATGCTGGTTCTGGCCGGGCTTTCCGGATTCGGCGGCGGCAACTTCGCTTCCTCGATGGCCAACATCACCTACTTCTACCCGGCCGCCCAGAAAGGCTGGGCCCTCGGGTTGAACGCGGCCGGAGGCAACCTGGGCGCAGCCATCGCCCAGCTGCTCGTGCCGATCGCCATCACCATCTTCGCCGCCGGGACACTGCAGCTTCCCATGGCCGGCCTGATCTGGATCCCGTTGATCCTGGCGGCCGCGGCAGGAGCCGCGAAGTACATGCACAACCTGTCCAACGCGCGCAGCGACGTGCGCGGCGCGCTGGCCTGCCTGCGCGAGAAGCACCTGTGGATCATCGCCGGGCTCTACATCGGCACCTTCGGCTCGTTCATCGGTTTCTGCGCGGTATTCCCCAAGCTGCTGGCCGATACCTTCACCGAGTACTCCTCGCTGGAGTTGGGCACCGCAGTGATCTCCCTGGCATTCCTCGGACCGCTGGTCGGGTCGCTGGCACGTCCCTACGGAGGACAGCTGGCCGACCGTTTCGGCGGGGCCCGCATCACCCTGGCAGCCTTCTCGGTAATGGCCGTACTGACCCTCGCGCTGATGCTGAGCCTGGGACAGGTGGACTTCCCGGTCTTCCTGGGATTGTTCCTCGCCTTGTTCACCGCGGCAGGCCTCGGCAACGGCTCCACCTACCGCATGATCCCGGCAGTCTTCGCCCTCTCGGGGCGGCGCAGCGGCCGTACCCCGGCCGAGCAGGCGCGCAGCGCCGCCGCGGCCCTGGGCCTGATTTCGGCCATCGGCGCATACGGCGGATTCCTGATTCCGCAGGTACTGGGCCTGTCCCTGTCGAAGCTGGGTTCCTACGTGCCAGCCTTCGGAGTGTTCGTGGGACTCTACGTGCTGCTGCTGGCAGTGACCTGGTTCTGCTACGTGCGCCGCGGTTCGGGTTTCGCGGGGAAGGCCTGAGATGGCGGTCGCGACGCACTGCCCCTACTGCGCACTGCAGTGCGGGATCACCCTTGACGCAGGCACCACTCCGGTGGGCTTGAGCGGACGGAACTTCGAAACCAACGGCGGGGCGCTGTGCCGCAAGGGCTACAGCGCCGCGCAGCTGCTGGAGCATCCCGAACGGCTGCATTCCCCGCTGGAACGCGGAGCCGACGGCGTGCTGCACCCGGTGAGCTGGGAGCGGGCGCTGGACCTGGTGGTGCACCAGGTGCGCGCGGTGCAGCAGGCCCACGGGAAGGACGCGGTGGCGGTATTCGGCTCCGGGTCGTTGACCAATGAAAAGGCCTACCAGCTGGGCAAGTTCGCCAGGCTGGCACTGGGCACCTCGCGCATCGACTACAACGGGCGGTTCTGCATGTCCTCGGCCGCGGCGGCCGGCAACAAGGCTTTCGGGCTGGACCGCGGGCTGCCATTTCCGTTGGCGGACCTGGATCGGGCAGGCACCATCCTGCTGCTCGGTTCCAATGTCGCCGACACCATGCCGCCCTTCGTCAGGCACCTTGAATCCGCGCGGGAGAACGGCGGGCTGATCGTATCCGACCCGCGCCGCTCGGCCACCGCGGAATTGGCAGACACCCATGTGCAGCCGGCACCCGGCACTGACCTGCAGCTGCTGCTCGGCCTGGCCCACGTGCTGCTGGCCGAGGACCTGGCCGACACGGAGTACCTGGACGCCCGAACCTGGGGCTTGGAATCGCTGCGCATTTCGCTGGCATCCTGGTGGCCCGAACGGGTGCAGTCGCTCACCGGCGTTCCGGCCAGCGTGATCCGACAGACCGCGCGCACCCTGGCTTCCGCGGCCCAGGCAGCTCGGAGCGGCGGCAAACCCGTGTACATCCTCACCGGGCGCGGGGTGGAACAGCATGCAAACGGCACCGCCACGGTGTCCGCCGCGATCAACCTGGCCCTGCTGCTGGGATTGCCCGGAACCCTGGCCGGAGGCTTCGGAACCATCACCGGACAGGGCAACGGGCAGGGCGGGCGCGAGCACGGGCAGAAGGCCGACCAGCTGCCCGGCTACCGCAAGATCACCGACCCGGCAGCCCGCAGGCATGTGGCGGGCGTGTGGGGTGTGGACCCTGACATCATTCCCGGGCCGGGCATCCCGGCGGCGCAGCTGCTGGCAACCCTGGGCGAACCAGGCGGAGCCCGGATGCTGCTGATGCACGGTTCCAACCCGGTCATCTCCTCCCCCAACGCCAACCGCACCGCCGCCGCGCTGCGCCGGCTGGACTACTTGGTCGTGTCCGATTTCTTCCTCTCGGAGACCGCCGCGCAGGCAGACCTGGTGCTGCCGGTGCTGCAGTGGGCCGAGGAGGAAGGCACCATGACGAACCTTGAAGGCAGGGTGCTGCGCCGCCGCGCCGCGCTGGCCCCGCCGCCGGGGGTGCGCAGCGAGCTGTGGCTGCTGGCCGAACTGGCCGCACGCCTGCAGGCCCCGACCGTCTTCAACGCCGACCCGCGGGAGGTTTTCGCCGAACTCGGCAGGGCCTCGGCCGGAGGCATCGCGGACTATTCGGGGGTGGACTACACCAGCCTCGATGCGGGGGCGGCGGTCTACTGGCCCTGCCCCGCCGGCACGCCGATCAGTACGGCTCCCGGCGAGCGCTCGGGCACCCCGCGCCTGTTCCTGGAACGATTCGCCCACCCCGACGGCAGGGCGCGGCTGGAACCGGTCTACCCGCAGCCGGCGGCCGTCGATGATGCCGACCTGAGGCCCGGGACCATCTCGCTGGTCACCGGGCGGTTGCTGGAACACTACCAGTCCGGGACGCAGACCCGCCGGGTAGCCGAGCTGCAACAGGCCGCGCCTGCGGCGCTAGCACAAATCCATCCGGACACCGCGCTGGCCCGCGGCATCAGCGACGGGCAGGAAGTGGTGCTGGAAAATTCGCACGGGCGCGTCGAAGCGACGGCCTGCCTGGATGCGGGCATCCGCCTGGACACCGTGTTCCTGCCCTTCCACTTCCCCGAAACCCAGAACGCCAACCTGCTCACCGGCGATGCGGTGGACCCGGACAGTTCCATGCCCGAGTTCAAGCATGCGCCGGTGCTGCTGTCCCGATTGGAGCGACATGAGTGAACGACTGGTTATCATCGGCTTCGGGCCGGTGGCCGCAAGCCTGGTCGAGGGGCTGCTTCCCGCGGTGCGTTCAAAAGACCTCCACCTGACGGTGTTGGGCGCGGAAGAGCGCGCCGCCTACAACCGGGTGCTGCTGGCCGAGGTCGCCATCGGCGCGGCCAAGCCCGAGCACCTGGGCATGGCCGACGAATCCCGGCTGCGCGCCGCGGGCGTGGATCTGCGGCTGGGCACCACCGCGACAGGGGTGGACCGGGCCCGGCGCGTGGTACACACCAGCGGAGGGGCGGTCCCCTACGACCGGCTGGTTTTCGCCACCGGAGCCCGCCCGGTCATCCCCTCGTTGGCAGGGCTGAACTTCGATCCGCACGCGGATTCCACGCTGCCCGCCGGTGTGCTGGCGCTGCGCACCCTCGATGATGCGCTGCAGCTGCACTCGGTGCTGCGCGGCGGCGGAAAGGTGCTGGTGCTCGGTGGCGGCATCCTGGGTCTGGAGGCCGCATTGGCCATGGCCAGCGCCGGCTTCGAGCCGGTGCTGGTGCACCACGGACCGGCACCGCTGGGGCGTGTGGTGGATGCGGACGGCGGCACCCTGCTCATCCGCCAGTTGGAAGCCGCCGGGGTGCAGGTGCTCTCCGGGGTGCGCGCCACCGGCGTGCAGAAAAAGGACGGCCGATTCCATGCGCTGGCCACCGATACCCACGGACTGATCCACGCCGACGCCTTGCTGGTGTCCACCGGGGTGCGTCCGCGCACCGAATTGGCTGAAGGCTGCGGATTGGCGGCAGGCAGCGGAATCCCGGTCAATGAGCAGCTGATGGCGGATTCCAGCGGGCGACTCTTCGCCGTGGGAGACTGCGCCGAGGTGGCCGGGCGCCGTCCTGCGGGGCTGCTCGCCCCGGGCTGGGCGCAGGCCGGTTGGCTGGCCGACTTCCTGCTCAGCCATCCGGCCCCGCATCCTTCCGCGCCCGCCCCGGATCTGGGGTGCCTGCCGGGTCCCCAAGCCCAGGGCGGCGAGATCCTGATGCTCAAGGGGCAGGGACTGGAACTCACCGCTGCCGGCACGGTGCAGGCCGGACTCTTCGACGACCCAAAGCAGCAGGTCACCGTGTATGCGGATCCAGCTTCCGGACGCTACCTGAAGATCATGGCGCGCGATGGGCTCCCCACCGGCTTTATGGCCTTGGGCCTGCCGCGCACCGGGGCGGAGCTTGCCCTGGGTTTCGAGCGCGGCACCGCATTGCCGGTTGACCCGTCCCTGTTGTTGCGGCTGGACGCGCCTTTCGAGGATGCGCAGGCACCCGCAGCCGGGGCCGATGACCAGCTGTGCCGCTGCTCTGGCGCGACCTACGGACAGGTGGCCCATGCGGTCCAAGCTGGATGTTCCACCGTCGAAGAGGTTGGCGCGAACTGCCGTGCCGGCACCGGATGCGGCGGCTGCAAGGAACGTATTGAGGAACTGCTCAGGCTCCCGGCCCAGGCCTAGCGCGGAGGCGGGAGCCAGCCTGCTCCCGCCCCGTTCCGACCGGTTGCTTAAGCCAGCACACGCCGCCAGGAAATCCTGGCGGTGTGTGCTGGTTTGCGTGTTCTTGTGAAACTGGAAATGTTGAAGCGTGGCTGCTCATGAACGGTTGCAGGATGCTGGTTCCGTGCTGACCTCGTACCAGCCGAACCATGCGCAGTGTTCAAGGTAGGCCCCGTCCTCGCCCTGGAAGGCGGCGTGCCTGCTCATTTCGAGGCCTCCATCCACAACCGGCCGCCGAGTTCCTTCACGCCGAACACCGGCAGTGCGGCGCCTTCGGAGCTCAGGCAGTCGCCGGTGTCCAGTCGGTAGATCTCCTTGTGCAGCGGGCAGGCGATGGTGGCCACGCGTCGTCCGTCCACCGTGGCATCACCCAGGATGCCGCGGGCCATGACCTTGGCGCCGGTGGACGGGCAGCGGTGGGAGCTGGCGTAGAAACCGAAGTGCTCCGTGCGGTACACCGCGATCTGCCGTCCTTCCATCCAGGCTGCCTCGCCCCAGCCCGTTTCCAGGTCGTCCGCGAAGCAGAGCTCGGCCAGTGCGGCGGGTGCATCAATCAGTTGCGTGTTCATCGGTGGGTCCTTTCGATGGTGTTCCGATGCTTCGAGCCTAGAAGCGTTATATTTCAGCCGCCGCCCCGCGCGGTTGCCGGTCGGTAAAGCCCGATTCACAGCCCCGGGGCGAACCCGTGCTACGAACATGTTTCGATGTCCTCACCGCGGGTGTTCGTGCCTGCTGGAGAAATTTGCGCCCGGTGAAACATCGGGGTAACTGCGGGGCAAAAACAGGTTCCTAGGCTGGTGCCAGACGCTCCACACCCCGTGGGTCCGCCAGCGAAAGGGCATCATGAATACCTCCAGCGAACAGCGACACATCCTCGTGATCGGCGGCGGTCCGGCCGCGCACCGCTTTGCCGAAGCCATGGCCACCCGCAGGCCGGCAGGCACCCACCTGACCGTGCTCACCGAAGAGGCCCACCTCCCCTACGACCGGGTGGCGCTGTCCAAGGCGCTGACCGATCCCGGCGTGGACCTGACCCTGGGCGAGGCGGAACTGTGGGAGCAGGAACACCTCACCCTAGAAACCGGGGCCCGCGCGGTGGCTCTGGACAGCGCCGCCCGCGTGGTGCGCACCGAGGACGGGCGCGAATTCGGCTACGACGAGCTGGTGCTGGCCACCGGCTCCAACGCCGCAACCCTGCCGATCCCCGGCGCCGAACTGACCCATGTCTACCGCACCCTGGAGGACGTGCGGGGCATCGCCGAGCAGGTACGCCTCCTGGCCGCAACGCTGGGACGCACCCCGGTGGTTGCCACCATCGGCGGCGGCCTGCTCGGGCTGGAGGCCGCCGCCGGGGTGCAGGCTCTGGGTGCGCAAGCGCTGATCATCGACGGCGGGCACTGGCTCATGGGCACCCAGCTGGACCAGGGCGCCGGGCAGGCGCTGGGGCGGCTGATCGCCCAGAAGGACTTCACGGTGCACGGCGGGGTGTTCCCGGAAAAGATCCTCTCCGAGAACGGGCAGGTCACCGGCGTGCCCATGGCCGACGGCAAGGTCATCGACGCGGACATGGTGATCGTGTCCATCGGCGTGCGCCCGCGCGACGAACTGGCCCGCACCCACAACGAAGCCCAGTCCGAGGGCGGCGCGCTCTTCGGGCTGGGCCCGCGCGGCGGCATCGTCATCGACGGCGGTTGCGCCACCGAGGTGGAACATGTCTGGGCCATCGGCGAGGTCGCCAACTACGGCGGGTTGTGCGTCGGGCTGGTCGCCCCGGCCAACACGATGGCGGAGGTCGCCGCCGACCGGCTGACCGGCGGCGAGGGGGAATTCAGCGGATTCGACACCGCCACCAAGCTCAAGCTCTCCGGGGTGGACGTCGCCTCCTTCGGTGACGCTTTCGGCCGCACCGAGGGCGCCCTGGAGGTGGTCTACGCGGATGCCGCCCGCGGGCTGTACCAGAAGCTGGTGGTCTCCGAGGATGCCGCCACCCTGCTCGGCGGCATCTTTGTGGGCGACGCGAGCCCCTACCAGTCGCTGCGTCCGCTGCTGGGCCGCGAGCTTCCGGCTGAGCCCGGCGCCTACCTCAGCGCCGCCGGCGGACAGGCCCCGGACACCGAGCTGCCCGATGACGCGGTGGTGTGCTCCTGCAACAACGTGGATGCCGGGGCGATCCGCGGCGCGGTGGGCGGAGCCTGCGCCGGCTGCGGCCCGGCTTCCACGGTGTCCGGGCTGAAGTCCTGCACCAAGGCCGGCACCCAGTGCGGTTCCTGCGTGCCGATGCTCAAGAAGCTGCTGGAAACTGAAATGGCGAAGAACGGCATGGAAGTCTCCACTGCCCTGTGCGAGCACTTCAGCCTCTCCCGCCCGCAGCTCTTCGAGGCCGTGCGCTTGGCAGGGCTGGGCACCTACCCGCAGATCATGGCACGCTTCGGCACCGGCACCGGCTGCGACATCTGCAAACCGACCATTGCCTCCATCCTTGCCAGCCAAACCAACGTGCACCCGATGGACGCCGGGCTGGCCGGGGCGCAGGACACCAACGACCGCGTCATGGCCAACATGCAGAAGGACGGCACCTACTCGGTGGTGCCGCGCATCCCCGGCGGGGAGATCACCCCTGAAAAGCTGGGGGTCATCGCCCGGGTGGCGCAGAAATACGGGCTGTACACCAAGCTGACCGGTGGGCTGCGCATCGACATGTTCGGCGCCCGGCTGGAGCAGCTGCCCCAGATCTGGCGCGAACTGGTCGACGCCGGGTTCGAATCCGGCCAGGCCTACGGCAAGTCCCTGCGCAACGTGAAAACCTGCGTCGGTTCCACCTGGTGCCGCTACGGCATGCTGGATTCGGTGGGCATGGGCATCGACATCGAGCTGCGCTACCGCGGGCTGCGCGCCCCGCACAAGTTCAAGATGGGTGTCTCCGGCTGCGCCCGCGAATGCGCGGAGGCCCGCGCCAAGGACGTGGGGGTCATCGCCACCGCGGAAGGCTGGAATCTGTACGTGGGCGGCAACGGCGGGGCCAACCCGGCCCACGCCCAGCTGCTGGCCGGCGGGGTGGATGACAGCACGCTGCTGCGGTACATCGACCGCTTCCTGATGTACTACATCCGCAGCGCCGAACGCCTGCAGCGCACCGCCCACTGGATCCAGGAGCTGCCCGGCGGCATGGACACCGTGCGCAGCGTGGTGGTCGAGGACTCGCTCGGGCTGGGAGCGGAGCTCGAACAGGCCATGGAACGCCATATCTCCAGCTACCAGGACGAATGGGCGGCCACGCTGGCTGATCCGCAGAAGCTCAAGCGCTTCCGTTCCTTCGTGAATGCGCCGCAGGTCTCGGACACCGAGCTGGAATACGCCAGCGAACGCGGCCAGCGCCGCCCGGTGGACCTGGGCGCGAGCATCCCCGTGCGCCCGGCGGGCAGCTGAGCTCCGCCGGCCCGGAACAAGTTATTGCCGGTGAAACAATTGCGAAATTTCCAGGCAAAAAGACCTGGATAGCATGTGAGACAACCCGAAACAGCGAGCACCCTGGAGCGTATCCCCATGTCACAGCATCATCCACACAGTCTTGCAGCAGTCCTGGGCACCGTGTGCCTCCACGGCGAGGGCCGCAACGCCCTGCTGGCCCGGGAGAGTGAAAAATGATCGGGGCGCACATCGAGCTGGCCGGCTGCACGGTCCTGCTGGCGGCGGATCCGGGAACCTCCGCCCGCGCCGCCCGGTACCTGCAGGCGCAGTTCGTCGACACCCTGCTGCAGGCCAGCACACCGTTGGGGGCCGTGGCCCTGCTCGGGCAGGCCGACGTCCTGGCCCTGTGTTCCGGGCAGTCGCTGAAATTCGCCGCGCTGCGCCGGCAGGCCCTGGCCCAGGGCATTCCGGTGGTCGAGCTGGACCCCGGAGCAGCCGGCGGCCGCATCACCCTGGTGGGCGGAGGGCCCGGCGCCCTGGACCTGCTGACGCTGCGCGCGGCCGCCGCGCTGGCCAGCGCGGACGTGGTCTTCTGCGACCGGCTGGGACCCGGTGAATTCCTGGATCGGCTCGCGCCGCAGGCCCGCATCATCGACGTGGGCAAGCAGCCCGGGCACCACAAGGTCACCCAGGATCGCATCGAGGAGCTGATGCTGCAGGAGGCGCTGCGCGGCCACCACGTGGTGCGGCTCAAGGGCGGGGATCCCTACGTGTTCGGCCGCGGATTCGAGGAACTGCGCACCGCCACCGCCGCCGGGATCCCGGTCGAGGTGGTTCCCGGGCTGTCCTCCTGCATCACGGTGCCGGCCGCGGCCGGCATCCCGGTCACCGCCCGCGGGGTCACCCGCGCCTTCACCGTGATCTCGGGTCACGACCCGTTGGAAGAGCACCAGCTGCGCCAACTGGCAGGTCTGGGCGGAACCATCGTGGTGCTGATGGGCATGGTTACCCTAGAGCATACCGCGGCGGGGCTGCGCCGCTGCGGGCTGGCGGCCAACACGCCCTGCGCAGTGGTCGAGTCGGGAACCACCGGCACCCAGCGCACCACCCACGCCACCTTGTCCACGCTGGCCGCGGCGTCCCGGGCGGCCGGCTGCGCGAACCCCGCAGTGATCGTCATCGGCCAGGTCGCGGCGCTGCCGCTGGCCCTGGATACGATGCAGCCGCTGAGTCTGGGAGCCACCGCATGAACAGCGCGCAACAGCTGGCAGGATTCCGCATCGCGGTGACCAGCGACCGGCGCTCCAACGAACTCATCGAGGCCCTGGAACGCCGCGGGGCCGAAACCGCCCACACCCCGTTGCTGAGGCTCGCTCCGCTGGAGGACGAACAGTTCCTGCTCGGCCAAACGCGCAGGGTCATCGCCGAACGCCCCTCGGTGCTGGTGGTGACCACCGCCTACGGGCTGCGCCGCTGGTTCGACACCGCGGAGGCCGCCGGCCTGGGCGACCAGCTGGGACGGGCGTTGGAGGACTGCCGGATCTTCACCCGCGGGGCCAAGGCGCTCGGCGCGGTGCGGGCCCTGGGCCTGCCGGTGGCCGGCAGCGCCGCGGCCGGGACCAGTCAAGCGCTGCTGCAGCTGCTGCACGGCGAGGTACAGGGGGCCGCCGTGGCGGTGCAGATGCACGCGGACAACGACCGCCCGCTGGCCCGCGACATCAGGGCGCTCGGCGCCGCGCACGTACTGAAGATCGAACCCTACCGATGGATGGAGAACAGCGGCGACCCGCACATCCTCACCCTGCTGGAAGGGATCTGCGCCGGCCGATTCGACGCGGTGACATTCACCAGCGCCCCCAGCGTGCACACCCTGCTGGCCGCCGCGGCCTCCCGCGGCATGCTGCCCACGCTGATCCGCTCGTTCAACGAACGGGTGCTGGCCGCGACCGTGGGGCCGGTGACCGCCGAACCGCTGATCCAGGCCGGGGTGCGCAGCCCGCTGGTTCCGCAGCGCCACCGCATGGGTGCCATGGTGCTGCAGTTGGTGACCGCCCTGGCAGACCAGGGCACGCTGAGCGTGGACACCTCCCGCGGCCTGTGCCAGCTGCGCGGGCGCACGCTGTCGCTGAACGATGAGGACTGCACGCTCACCCCGCTGCACGCCGAGATCCTGCGCTGCCTGCTCCAGGCCGGCGGCAATGTGGTCTCCCGGGACGAGCTGGCCACCTCGCTCAGCACGCTGCCTTCGCGCCATGCGCTGGACATGACGCTCAGCCGGCTACGCAAGAGCCTGCCCGATCCGCAGCTGATCACCACGGTCATCAAGCGCGGCTACCGCATCGCCTGAGTGGTCTTCGCGGTCCCTGCCGGTTCCGTAAATTGTTCAGCTAATTACCTGTCTCCGTACTGCACGGAAACGGGCAATTGGCTGAACATTCACCAGCGCGGGTGGATCTGGGCGCGCAGCTTCCGGTCGTAGAGACTGCGCACGGAAGCGGAGAACTCCGCGGAAATCCGCAGAGAGCCCGCGGCGGCGTTGGCCTGCGCCTGCGCCGTGGAGCGGGCTCCGGGAATGACGGTGCTGATCCCGTCCTGCGCGGCCAGCCAGGCCAGGGCGACCTGGGCGCTGGAGGCGCCGGGCGCCTCGGCGGCGGCCAGTTCCGCGAATTCGCGTGCTGCCTGCAGCCCGGTGGCGTAGTCGACCCCGGAGAAGGTCTCGCCCACGTCGAAGGCTGACCCGTCGCGGTTGAAGTTGCGGTGGTCGTCGGCGGCGAACCGGGTGTCCACGGTGTAGCGGTTGGACAGCAGGCCGCTGGCCAGCGGGACGCGGGCGATGACGCCCACGCCGGCCTCGCGCGCGGCGGGCAGCACCTGCTCGATCGGCTTGTGGCGGAAGGCGTTGACGATGATCTGCACCGTGGCCACGTTCGGCCGGGCGATGGCGGTCAGCGCTTCGCCCACGGTTTCCACGGACACGCCGTAGTTGGCGATACGCCCCTGATCGACCAGGGTGTCCAACGCGTCGTAGACGGCGTCGCTGGAGTAGACGGCGGTGGGCGGGCAGTGCAGCTGCACCAGGTCCAGGGTGTCCATTCCGAGGTTCGCGCGGGAGCGGTCGCTCCAGGCGCGGAATGCTTCAAGCGTGTAGGCCTCGGGTACCTGCTCCACCCGGCGGCCCATCTTGGTGGCGACGGTGACGCCCGCTTCCGGGTTGGCCTTGAGCCAGCGGCCGATCAGCTGCTCGCTGCGTCCGTCCCCGTAGACGTCGGCGGTGTCGAAGAAGTCCACGCCCCCTGCGTGGGCGGCGTCCAGCACAGCCAGCGCGTCGTTCGCGTCCACCGAGCCCCAGTCGGCGCCGAGCTGCCAGGTGCCCAGCCCGATCACGGAGACGCTGCGCTGTGTTCTTCCTAGTTCACGATGTTCCATGATCCGAGTCTATTCCGGGCCCGGGGGCCAGCCCGCGCTCCCACCGGCGATCCGGCGCACCGGCTACAGCAGCCGGCTGCGGTGCCCGGTCCTGGCTTCGAGGGATTTCAGCACATGCCGGCGGGCGGCCTGCTCGATCTGCGCGCTGGGCGCCGAGCCCCGGATGAGATCCAGCAGTTCCCCGTGCTCTTCAACGGATTCGCGCGCGCGGTCCCGGTCCACGGCGGCGCCGGGCCCGCGGATGCTGGAGAACTTCTTCCATTCGGACCGGGCGAGTTCCAGGATCCTCTCGTTGGGGCAGGCCGAATACAGCACCTCGTGGAATTGCGTGTTGAGCTCTTCGAAGAGCGCGGGATCGAAGTTCTCGAGCATGGACAGGATGCTGCGGTTGATTGCTTCGGCCCGCTCGAGGTCGGCTGCGCCCAGTTGCCCGGCGGCCAGCGAGGTGGCGGTGCCATCCATGACAGCGAGCGCTTCCATGCCGGCCCGGTAGGCGTGGTCGTCGATGACCGCGACGCGGGCCCCGACGTTGTGCACGATCTGCAGCAGCCCCTCGGCGGCCAGGCGCTGGATGGCTTCGCGCACCGGCACCCCGCTCACCCCGAGCTCGGCCGCGATGGGAGCGGCCAGCACCCGCTGGTAGGGTTCCAGCGCACCCTGTTCAAGCTGGTTTTTGATATGGGTGTACGCGATATCAGCCTTGCTGAGTGCGCCGCGCCGCTGCTCCGATGTAGGCACCGTCCCCCGCTTTCTGCTCCTGGTCGCCGAAATTCCTCGACCGGGAAGCCGCTCGTTCCCGCTTCATGAGAATATCGCATCCGCAGTCGCCGGATCCTTCCTTGCGCTTCAGATTTTATAATATAAAGTATGTTGCGTAGCTCACTCGCACCAGTCCCAGATCGAAGGGTCCCATGCACGCAACCACCCCGACCGCCCCTCCGACCAATGAATTGCAAGACCTCTTCGGCGACCGCATGGTCACCGGCGGCGCCGAACTGGACCGGGTTTCCCGGGACGAGTCACGCGCCATGCCCGAGGGTGCGGCACTGGCCGCAGTGTTTCCCGAAAGCACCGAGGAAGTCTCGGCGGCGCTGGGCTGGGCCAATCGCCACGGGGTGAAGGTGTCGGTGCGCGGTACCGGAACCGGTGTGAGCGGCGGGGCGCTGGCCTACGCCGGCGGGCTGGTGGTGTCGCTGGAGCGGATGAACCGGATCATGCTGATTGATCCGGTCAACCGGCTGGCCGAGGTCCAGGCCGGCGTCATCAACGCGGAGCTGGACCGGGCGGCGGAGGACCACGGGCTGTCCTTCGCCCCGGACCCGGCGAGCGCCGAGATTTCCACCATCGGCGGGAACATCGCCACGAATGCGGGCGGGCTGCGCTGCATCAGCCATGGGGTCACCCGCGACTCCGTGGCAGCCCTAGAGGTGGTGCTGGCCGACGGCAGCATCCTGCGCACCGGCGCGCGCACCCGCAAGAACGTCGTGGGTCTGGATCTGACCAGCCTGTTTGTCGGATCCGAGGGAACGCTCGGGGTCATCACCTCCGCAACGGTGCGGCTCAAGCCGATCGCCCCGGGCATCCCGCGCACCTTCCGCGCCAGCTTCCCCACCGTCGAGGACGCCGGGCGCGCGGTGACCGCGATCGTGAACGGCGCGCAGACCCCGGAGGTGCTGGAGCTGCTGGACGCGCGCAGCGTGCAGATCATCGAGACCTACAAGCCCTCCGGCCTGCCGGCGGACGGCTGCGCCCTGCTGATCGGACAGTTCACCGGGCTGCAGGCCGAACAAGCGGCCGGCGACACCGCGCAGCTGTGCCGCGAGCACGGTGCCCGGGAGGTGGTGATCGCCGAGGGCGAGAGCCTGCTGGAAGCACGCCGCCTGGCCAATCCCGCGTTGAATGCCCAGGGGCTGCGGGTCTCCTGCGACGTCGCTGTGCCCGTCGGGGAACTGGCGGCGGTGTTCCGCGGCATCGAGCGGATTGCCGAGCAGCACGGGCGCACCATCTCCGTGGTGGCCCACGCCGGCGACGGCAACCTGCACCCGACGGTCGAGGCCGAAGACACCCCGCAGGGCCATGCGGCCGCCGAGGTTGTCATCGGCGACATCACCAGGCTGGCCCTCAAGCTGGGCGGAACCATTAGCGGCGAGCACGGCATCGGCCTGGTCAAGCAGGCCGAGCTGCCGTGGCAGCTGGACGAGGCCACCCTGCACGCGCAGCAGATGATCAAGTACGCGCTAGATCGGAAGAACATCCTGACTCCGGGGCGCGGCATCTAGGGCGAGCCGGGCCAGCAGGTCCGCTGCCACGGACACCGCGATGGCCGCGGGCTGCTGGCCGGGGATGCCCGACAACCCGATGGGACAACGGATCCGCGCGACGCCCTGCTCACCGTGGGCCACCTGCACCGTGCCGCCCGGCCGGTCACTCGGTTTTCAGGCATATCGAAGTGTCCACGGCGCGAATCGTTCGGTCAGTCGCCGGCACCGTTCGCGGTGCCGGCGGAGTCGCTGGTAATGCAGTTTCTCCAGTTGGTTGCGGTTCACCTGCCGGGGATGGCCACTTCCCCACCAGGCTGACTCCCTGAGGGGGACAAGCGCGCGGGGAGCACCAATCGGCTTGCATGTTCCCGGTCCATTCGGCGCTCCGCATGACGCACCGAGCCTGCAGACCATTTCACAGCCGAGCCGGTTCAATGCGCATTCAAGATACGGCGCTAGGAACCGGCTGCCCCGAATGCCCGCTCCGCCGTTTCGTCGTGTATCCCGATGTCTCCAGCGGAGAATTTGGACTCGACCATATTCGCGCGCATGCCTTCAAGCAGCTGACGGCCCGCCTCCGTCAGCGACAGCTCCTTCTTCTTGGCTCCGGTTCTCGGCGCGTCTACATCCAGGCTTTGGAGGATCCCGCTGTCCTGAAGCCGCTTGATGGTCCTGTACAAACCCCGCTCGGTTATGTGCCATCCGGTTTTCTCGGTAATGAGCTGGGCGACCACCGCCACAGTCGTCGGCTGGTTCGTCGCGACGAGCATCATGATGACGGGAGTGAGCATGGACTTTTTGTAGGTTTCGACCCATGAGTCGATCTTGGCCAGCGCCCATTCCTGCTCTTCAGTCGGTCGGACCACAACTAGTCCTCCCATCCTCGCGCAAGCACCGAGCCCACAAGGTGAAATAGCAGTCCAATTCCCCACAGTGACCCCATGACCAGCGTGGCTCCAAACCACCAGCCTGCCAAAATCTGCCCCGCATCATTCCCTTGGGTCGACTGGGATAGGGCACGGATCATTGCGTGCAGATTGAATGAGGTCATCACCGCCATGTAGGCGATCGTGTGGGCGATAGCGAATCCGAACCGCACCTGTGCCAGTTTGCGGTGGTTGCGCCACCCCCACACCGCGATGCCCACGGCAACAACGGCGGTGAGCAATCCTGCGATCAAAGCGGACTCACTCCCGGTGATGGCCACAACGAGCTGAATTGCGGCCATCGCCGCAATGAGTCCCATGGCATATGGCAGGAGCAGGGAACGAGAGTTGACTTGTGCCTGCGGCATGTTTTCTGTATCCATATTAGTAGTGTACCTATGGGACAGTACCTATGGGAAGCGTTTTTCGGCTAAGATTATTCGACCGGGCTTGCGGGATCCACTGGCTCGTCATCCGACATTCCGGCGCAGAACCGCGCCACATGTGCCAGCGGTTCCTGGACCCCGGCATGGCCGAGGATCGAGCACTCCTCATGCCAGGCATACCCCGGCAACGAGGTGAACTGCGGTGCACGGCTGGCCGGGACGAGGCCGTAGGTGTCTACCCTCTTCATCCGCTTGGCGGCAGGCAAAAATGCCAACCGCACATACGGCGGCAGCTTGTTGACGCCTAAGATCTGGTCCTGCAGATATTCAGGCACGCGCTTCGGGGCGCGGCATCTAGGGCGAGCCGGGCCAGCAGGTCCGCGGCCACGGACACCGCAATGGCCGCAGGCTGCTTGCCCGGAATCCCCGGCAGCCCGATGGGGCAGGTGATCCGCGCGATATCCTGCCGCTCGTGGCCGGATTCGGCCAGTTTCATGGTGAAGCGGGCGTATTTGGCGGCCGACCCAATCAGCCCCACGTAGCCCAGGCCCGGGCGGCGCAGCGCAGCGTCGCACAGGTGGAAGTCCTCCGCGTGGTCGTGGGTCATGATCAGCACCATGGCCCCGTCGGGCAGCTCGGCCATCACCTGCTCGCCGAGCACCGCGTGCTGCCGGCGGATCACGGCCGGCGGCTTGCCGGCTTCCACCGCGTCCAACTGTGCAAGCTGCTCGGGGCGGGAATCGCACAGCACCAGCTCCACGTCGTGGCGGGACAGGATGTGCGCAAGTTCCAGGCCCACGTGGCCGATGCCGAAGACCGCGATCACCGGCCGCACCGGCACCGGTTCGAGCAGCACCACCGCTTCTCCCCCGCAGCATTGCTTACCGTAGGCCGCCGGCGCCTTGTCGTTCAGCCGCAGCACCAGCTGCTCCGGGGACCTGGTTGAGGAGGCGAGCATCTGCCTGGCGCGGGCGGCCACCAGCATCTCCATGTTCCCGCCGCCGATGGTGCCCAGCAGCTCGCGGTCGGTGACCACGAATTTGGCCCCGGCTTCCCGCGGGGCGTGGCCGCGCACCGACACCACGGTGACCAGCACCGCCGCGGTGCGCTGCTCGCGCAACCGGGCCAGCTCCTCAATCCACATGGCCGGTGCCTTCCCTGGCTTCCTGGGCTTCCTGCACCGCCCAGAACACCGCTTCCGGTGTGGCCGGGGACGCCAGCTTCACGCTGTGCCCAGCCGGGCCGAAGGCGGCCACCGCTTGGCGCAGCGCCTCGCGCACGCTGAAGGCCAGCATCAGCGGCGGCTCGCCGACCGCTTTGGAGCCGTAGACCACGCCGTCCTCGTGCGCGTCCTGCAGGAACTCGACGTTGAACACCGGCGGCATCTCGGAGAAACTGGGCAGCTTGTAGGTGCTGGCGCTGGCGGTGGCCAGCCGGCCGCGATGCGGGCCCTTGGTTTCCCAGCGCAGGTCCTCCAAGGTGAGCCAGCCGGCGCCCTGGATGAAACCGCCCTCGATCTGCCCGCGGTCCACCAGCGGCGAAAGCGAATCACCCACGTCGTGCACGATGTCCACGCGGCGCAGCTGGTAGGACCCGTCGAAACGGCTGACCTGCACCTCCGAGACGGCCGCCCCGTAGGCGAAGTACTTGAACGGCTCCCCGCGCATGGCTGACAGGTCCCAGTGCAGTCCCGGCGTGCTGTAGTATCCCGCGGCCGAGAGCTGGATCCTGCTGAAGTAGGCCTTGGACACCAGTGTTTTCCAGTCCACGGACCGCCCGCAGGCATGGGCCGCCCCGTCGGCGAAGACCACCTCCGAAGCTTCGGCCTCCAGTTCCCCGGCGGCCAGCACGGACAGCCTGGCCAGGATCTGCTCGCAGGCGTCCTTCACGGCGGCGCCGTTCAGGTCGCTGCCGGTGCTCGCCGCAGTGGCGGAGGTGTTCGGCACCTTGTCCGTGCGGGTCGGGGCCAGACGCAGGTAGGACAGCGGAACGCCCAGCGCGGTGGCCGCCACCTGCAGCACCTTGGTGTGCACTCCCTGGCCCATTTCCGTGCCGCCGTGGGTGAGCAGCACCGACCCGTCCTTGTAGACCAGCACCAGCGCGCCGGCCTGGTTGAAGGCAGTGAAGTTGAATGAGATGCCGAACTTCACCGGGGTGATGGCCAAGCCCCGCTTGGAGTTCGGATGCGCGGCGTTGAAGGCCTCGATCTGTTCCCGGCGGGTCGCGAACTGCGAGGATTCCAGTACCTTCTCCCAGACCCGGTGCAGCCGTTCGGCATGGCGCACCGGCTGGTAGTAGGGGGTGTCCTGGCCGGGGACGTAGAAGTTGCGGCGGCGCAGCTCCTGCGCGCTGAGCCCCAGCTTCGGGGCCACCTCGCCGAGGATGTTCTCGATCACCAGCATGCCCTGCGGCCCGCCGAAGCCGCGGAAGGCGGTCTGCGAGGTCTTATGGCATTTGGCCACCCGGCCGCGCACCTGGATATTGGGGATCCAGTAGGCGTTGTCGATATGGCACATGGCGCGGGTCAGCACCGGCTCGGACAGGTCCAGGCTCCACCCGCCGTCGCTGGTCAGCTGCGCGGCCAAGGCCATGATCTTCCCGTGCTCGTCGAAGCCGATCTTCCAGGAGGCGTGGAAGCCGTGCCGCTTGCCCGTCATGCTCAGGTCCCGGGCGCGTTCAAGCCTCACGCGCACCGGCCGGCCGGTGAGCACCGCGCCGAGGGCGGCGACCGCGGCATACCCGTGCGGCTGCATTTCCTTGCCGCCGAAAGCCCCGCCCATGCGCAGCGCCTGCACCGTGACCCGGTGGGCGTCGACCCCCAGCACGTGGGCCACGATGTCCTGGGTTTCGCTGGGGTGCTGGGTGGATGCATGCACCATGATCTGCCCGTCGGATTCGACGTGCGCCAGCGAACTCTGGGTTTCCAGGTAGAAGTGCTCCTGTCCGGCGAATTCGAATTCCCCGGAGAACGCGTGGGGCGCGGCGGCCAGGGCCGCGGCCGGTTCGCCCTTGTCGATGACCGGCTGGATGCCGTGGAAGCTGTTCGCGGCGATGGCCTCGCCCAGCGTGACGAGCGCGTCCAGCGGCTCGTAGTCCACTGCCACCGCGGCCGCCCCGGCCTTGGCCGCTTCCAGATCCTCGCCCAGCACCCAGGCCACCGGCTGGCCGTGGAACATGACCTCGTCCACCGGGAGCATCGGTTCATCGTGCTTGGCGCCCTGGTCGTTGACCCCGGGGATGTCCTTGGCGGTCAGCACCAACCGCACCCCCGGAACCTGCAGCGCGGCGGAGGCGTCCAGCCGCAGCAGCCTGGCATGGGCGTGCGCCGACTGCACTGGATAGGCGTGCAGCACCCCGGACAGGGCTCCGGCCAAATCCTCGGTGTACTTCGCCGCACCGGTGACGTGGGCATAGGCCGATTCATGCGGGATGGACCGGCCCACTGCCGCGCCCTCCGGTCGCTGGTTGTGCGTGATGCTCATGCCCCTGCCCCCGTTCCGCTGTCCTGCTCCGCGAAGAACCGCTCCAGCGCGGAGCCCAGCATGGCCTGCCGATAGGCGGCGCTGGCGCGATGGTCGTCCATGGGTGTTCCCTCGGCGGCCAGGATCCCGCCGGCTCCCCTCAGGGTTTCCCCGCTCCAGGCCTGTCCGATCAGCACCTGTTCGGTGGCGGTGGCGCGCAGCGGGGTCGCGGCGACCCCGCCCAGCCCGATCCGCGCGCGGGTGATCAGCCCGGCCTCGACGTCGAAGGCCAGGGCGACGGCGGTGCTGGATATATCGTCGAAGCGGCGCTTGGCGACCTTCTGGAAGGACACCAGCGGGGCCAGGGGCAGCGGGATGCGGACCGCGGTGATCAGTTCATCGGGCCGGCGCACCGTCTGCCGGTATCCGGTGAAGTAGTCGTGAAGCGGCACCACCCGTTCCCCGGCACTGCAGGCCAGCACCAGCTGCGTGTCCAGGGCCAGCAGCACCGGCGGCGAATCCCCGATGGGAGATCCGGTGCCGAGGTTCCCTCCGAGGGTCGCCGAGTTGCGGATCAGCCGGGAGGCGAAGTTCGGCCAGAGCAGGGAGAGCAGCGGAATCCGCCCGGCCAGCGCGCGTTCAAGCTCGCTCAGGGTGCAGGCGGCGCCCAACTCCACATGGTCATCGGTCTGCACCACCCGGCGCAGCTCCTCCAGCCGGTCGACGGCCAGCACCGACTGCGCGCGGGCGAACTTCATGTTCACCTCGACTCCCCAGTCGGTCGCCCCGGCCACCACCCGGGTTCCGGGTTCCTCCGCCAGGATCCGCAGCGCTTCGGACAGCGTGGCGGGCCGGCGGTAGCGGCCGGGCTGCCCGGCCGGGGTATCCGCCCTGCGGTAGTCGGTGGCCGCGGGACCGGCCGTCGGCGGCTGGGCCAGCTGGTCCTCGGGCTCGGGCACCCCGAGCGCGAAGGCGGCGTCCCTGATCGGCCGGTAGCCGGTGCAGCGGCAGAGGTTGCCCGACAGCGCGTGCAGGTCGAAGCCGTTGGGCCCGTCGGCGTGGTGGACGGGCGCCTCGGCGACCTGTTCCTCGGCGCGTTCGGGACGGTAGTATTCCGCGGCCATGGCGCAGATGAATCCGGGCGTGCAGTAGCCGCATTGGGATCCGCCGCGCTCGGCCATTTCACGTTGCACCGGGTGCGGTTCGTCTGCGGTGCCCAGGCCTTCGGCGGTCAGCACGTGCTGCCCCTCCAGCGCGGCGGCCGGCAGCAGGCACGCGTTGACCGCGGTCCAGCGCGAGCGCTCGCCGTCGGGGCGCGCCACCAGAATGGCGCAGGCGCCGCATTCGCCTTCGGCGCAGCCTTCCTTGCACGAGGTCAGCCCGAGGCCGCGCAGGAAGTCCAGTGCGTTGGCATGCGGCGGCCCGGTGAATTCTCGGGCTTGATGATTGACGGTGACGGTGCACCCGGGCGTTCCCGCAGCCTCCGAAGCCACAGCGCCTCACCTCCTACGCCCTGTGCGGGCGCATAGTGAAAGAATTTGAACGATTCGTGCATGGTGGAGCGGGAGCTGGCGTGCCCAGCCGCGGGGCGGGAGCAATTCCCGCCCGGAGCAGAACTGGGCACAGCGCGACCGCGGCCCGCGGTTAATACCCGTGGGCGATCTGGCCCTTCCCCCAAGCCAAGGACCCGCCCATGACGCGCCTCCCGTGGATTTCGCACCGACTTCATTCAAATATTGAACCTACCACATTATGTGTGCTACAGGTCACATTCGCCGGAATCGCATGGTCCCTCACCGTAGTTCGCGGCGAGTTCTTCGGCGCCCGGACGGACCGGGCTCAGGCCGAGCGGGCTTCCGCTTAACTGCGCTGAAAAGAAAAATCGCGCGAACCGAATGCGGTTCGCGCGATCTGTGGAGTTCTTCCCGAGTCAGAGCGGCATGGGCCGGTCGCCCGCTTCGCCCTGCTCCTCGGCGATCACCTTGATTTCAAGGCCCTTGTTGTCGAAGAGCTTGCCGTCGATCAACCGGTCGCCGTCCTGCAGCCCCGCCAGCTGGTGCTTGTAGACGGTGCGGCCCGAATCTTCCTTCTTGCGCCAGGTCAGCTCGTTGAAGATGATGTTCAGCAGCACCGCCATGATGGTGGCCGAGGAGATGCTGGACTGGAAGATGGTGCCAACCCAGGTCGGGAACTGCCCGTAGAAGTCCGGCTTGACCATCGGGATGCAGCCGAAGGCCAGGGAGGTGGCGATGATCAGCATGTTCATGTTGTCGTCCTTGGCCTTGGCCAGGGTGCGGATGCCCGCCGCGGCCACGGACCCGAACAGCACGATGCCGGCGCCGCCGAGCACCGGGGTCGGGATCGAGGCGACCACGCGCCCGAGGACGGGCAGCAGGCCCAGGACCACCAGGATGCCGCCGCCGGCGGCCACCACGAAGCGGCTCTTCACGCCGGTAATCGCCACCAGGCCCACGTTCTGCGCGAAGGCGGACTGGGTGAAGGTGTTGAACACCGGGGCGACGGTGGAGGAAAGCATGTCGGCGCGCAGGCCGTTGGCGATGCGCTTGGCATCGACCTTGGAACCGGTGACCTCGGCGACCGCAAGCATGTCCGCGGTGGTTTCGGTGTAGGTCACCAGGATCACGATCATCATGGAGATGATCGCGCCGAGCTCGAAGACCGGCAACCCGAAGGCGAACGGCGTCGGGAAGGCGAAGATGTCCCCGTCCAGCACGGTGGAGAAGTCTGCCAGGCCCATGAACGCGGCCACAACGGTGCCCAGCACGATGGACAGCAGGATCGACAGGCGGGACAGTGCCGGAACTCCGGACTTCGACAGGGCCAGCAGGATCACCAAGGTGATGGCGGCCAGCGCGATGTTCTGCAGCGACCCGTGGTCCTCGCCCGCGGCGGCGCCGCCCATCGCCCAGTCGGCGGTGACCGGGAACAGCGACATGCCGATGATGGTGATGACCACGCCGGTGACCACCGGCGGGAAGAACCTGAGCAGCTTGGCGAAGAACGGGGCAATGACGATGCCGATGGCGCCGGCGGCCAGCACCGCGCCGAACACCGCTGGCATGCCCCCGCCGCCGTTGAGGATGGCGATCATGGTGGCCACGCCGGAGAAGGAGGTGCCCTGCACCAGCGGCAGCTGGGCTCCGAAGAACGGGATGCCCAGGGTCTGCAGGATTGTTGCCAGGCCGCCGATGAACAGGCAGCTGGCCACTAGGACGCCCATTTCCGCGGTGTCCATGCCGGCGGCTCCGCCCATCACCAGCGGCGGCGCGATAATTCCGCCGTACATGGTCAAAACGTGCTGGAAACCGTAGGCGATGGTGCGCCCTGCGGGCAGGCGTTCGTCTTCGGGCCTGGTGCTGGTAGATGCCTTGCTGCGCGCCGCGCTCATAGGTGAATCCTCATTGATGGACTGCTGAGGCTCCCTGCAGACCCGGGAGCCGGACCCTTACCATTCTCCTGCAACAATACCGCCCCTTCAGGTGGCAAGCGCTTGACGTGATGCACTTTGCACCAGCCAGGCTTTGTCCTCACGGTGGTTTTTCAGCAGGAACGAGCACGGCCCACCGGCGGATTCTGTTCGAATTCCACCTGTGGGCTGTTGTTTTAGAACCTAGCTGTCCAGCGTCGGACCCGGATCCTCGGTGTGCTCTACGAAGCGCACCATCATGGCCTTGAACCCCGGGGTGTTGGACTCGCGGGCTACCAGCTCGCGGTGCACCAGCGCGTTGGCCTCCGGGAAGTAGGCGGCGACGCAGCCCTTGGCGGTCGGGTAGGACACCAGCCGGAAGCGGTTGGCCCGGCGTTCGGTGCCGCGGAAGGTGGAGATGACATCCACCAGGTCGCGGTCCTTGAAGCCGGCTGCTTCCAGGTCTTCCGGATGGATCAGGATCACGCGGCGCCCGTCCTTGATGCCGCGGTAGCGGTCATCCAGTCCGTAGAACGTGGTGTTGTACTGGTCGTGGGAACGCATGGTCTGCAGGATCAGGTGGCCCTCGGGGGCTTGAAGCGCCTCGAACTCGGAGACCGTGAAGCGGCCCTTGCCGATGTCGGTGGCGAAGGAACGGGTATCGCGCGGCGGGTTGGGCAGCACGAAGCCGTTCTTCTCCCGCACGCGGCGGTTGAAGTCCTCGAATCCGGGCAGCACCCGGGAGATGTGGTCGCGCACCACGTCGTAGTCCTCGGCCATGGCGCGCCAGTCCACCGCGTGGTCGTCGCCCAGGATGGCCTGGGCCATGCGCGCCACGATCACCGGTTCGGCCAGCAGGTGGTTGGACACCGGAGTCAGCCGCCCCTGGGTGGAGTGGATCACCGACATGGAGTCCTCCACGGACAGGAACTGGGCGCCGCCGGGGTGCTTGTCGTCCTTGTCGGTGCGGCCCAGGGTCGGCAGGATCAGCGAAGTCTGCCCGTGCACCACGTGCGAGCGGTTGGGCTTGGTGGAGATGTGCACGGTCAGCTTGGCGCGCTGCATGCCCGCTTCCAGCGCTTCGGTCTCCGAATTGGCCAGGGCGAAGTTGCCTCCCATGGAGACGAACACGTCGATCTCGTCCTTCTCGAAGGCGTGCAGCGCCTCGGTGGAGTCGTAGCCGTGCTCGCGCGGGGAATCGATGCCGAACTCGGCGTCCAGCGCGGCCAGCAGCTTCTCGGTGGGCTTCTCCCAGATGCCCATGGTGCGGTCGCCCTGCACATTGGAGTGGCCGCGCACCGGGCAGGCCCCGGCGCCGGGTTTGCCGAAGTTGCCCTGCAACAGCAGCAGGTTGATGATTTCCTTCAGCGTCGGCACCGAATGCGGCTGCTGGGTCAGGCCCAGCGCCCAGCAGATGATGGTCGCCTTGGACTTGGCCAGCAGCCGGGCGACATCCGTGATTTCGGCGCGGGTCAGGCCGGTGGCCTGCTCGGTGGCGTCCCAGTCGATGGTGGACCGGGCCTGCCGGTAGGCCTCGAAGCCGTCGGTCGCCGCGGCGATGAACTCGTGGTCCACCACGGAGCCCGGGGTCTCCTGTTCGAACTTCAGCAGCAGATGGCCGAAGGCCTGGAACAGGGCTAGGTCGCCGCCGACCTTGATCTGCAGGAAGTCGGTGCAGATCGGGTCCGCCTTGCCCAGCATGCCCTTGACCGACTGCGGGTCCTTCAGCCCGAAGAATCCGGCTTCCGGCAGCGGGTTGACCGCCACGATGCGCGCCCCGCGCTTGCGCGCGTCGGCCAGCGCGGAGAGCATGCGCGGGTGGTTGGTGCCGGGGTTCTGTCCGACCACGAAGATCGCCTCGGCGTGCTCGAAGTCCTCCAGCGAGACGGTGCCCTTGCCGATGCCGATGGTCGGGTTCAGCGCGGTGCCCGAGGATTCGTGGCACATGTTGGAGCAGTCCGGCAGGTTGTTGGTGCCCAGCGAACGGGCCAGCAGCTGGTACATGAACGCGGTTTCGTTCGCGGTGCGCCCGGAGGTGTAGAACACGCAGCGGTCCGGGGTGGTGGCGTTGACGTGCTCGGCGATCGTGGCGAACGCTTCGGGCCAGCTGATCGGGCGGTAGTGGGTCTCCCCCGCGTGGATGATCATCGGGTTGGTGATGCGGCCCTGGGACCCGAGCCAGTACTCGGTTTTGTCCTGCAGCACGGAGATCGGGTGCTCGGCGAACCACTCGGGGGTCACGGTGCGGGCGCTGGCCTCCTCGGCAATGGCCTTGGCGCCGTTCTCGCAGAACTCGGCGGGCTTGCGCGCGCCGGTGATCGATTCCGGCCAGGCGCAGCCCGGGCAGTCGAAGCCGCCGCGCTGGTTGATGCGCAGCATGGAACGCAGGGTCCGCGACGGACCGGCCTCGGAGAAGCCGCGTTCCATGGACACCATGACGGCCTTGAGTCCCGCGGCCGCGTGCTCGGGCTCGCTGACCTTCAGCTCGTCCTCGTTGATGTCTTTCTTGGGGGCCGGGCGATGCATGTCATTCCTCCGTCTGAATTCCTGCCAAAACGCTGTGGCGCCAGCCACACACCTACTACGCTACGCGTTCACGACGCGATGCGCATGCGTATAGAGATTTACGCTGTGGCCCCGCGAAAAGGCCGCGAGCGTCAGCCCCGCATCCTGGGCCAGGTCCACGGCCAGGGAGGACGGCGCACTGACCGCCGTGAGCACCGGAATTCCGGCCATGGCGGCCTTTTGCACCAGTTCGAAGGACGCACGGCCGGAGACCTGCAGCACGGTGTCGGACAGCGGCATGCGCCCCTCGCGCAGGGCCGCGCCGATCACCTTGTCCACCGCGTTGTGGCGGCCCACGTCCTCGCGCAGGATCAGCAGCTCCCCGCCGGTGGAGAACAGGCCGGCCGCGTGCACGCCGCCGGTGGAGGAGAACAGCTTCTGCGACTCGCGCAGCGTGTCGGGCATGGACAGCAGCACCCCCAGGTCCACCCGGCCGCAGTCCTCGCGCAGCTCGAACGTGGATTTCTTGCGCACCTCGTCGATCGAGTTGGTGCCGCAGATGCCGCAGGCGGAGCTGGTCACGACGTTGCGCGCGGCGCTCAGGTCCGGCGGCACGGCACCGAACCCCAGCTGCACTTCTATGACGTTGTACGTCTGGTTTCCGTCCTCGTCGGTGCCCAGGCAGTAGCGCATCGCGGCCAGGTGCTCGGCCTTGGTGACGATCCCTTCGGCCAGCAGGAAACCGGCGACGAGGTCGAAATCATCCCCGGGAGTGCGCATCGAGGTGGTGAAGGAAGTGTGCCCGAAACGGATTTCCAGCGGCTCTTCGCCGGCCAGCTTCTCTTCGCGCACCCGGGTGGTTCCATCCGACATGGCCCGGATGACGCGGCGCCGGATGATCTTGCGTCCCATGGTGCTCCCTGCTTTGTTCTTTGGCTGCCTCGTTTGAGTGTGCCACCGACCCGCGGCCCAGGGCAAAGCGCTGCGCGTCGGGCTGGCCGGCCCTAGAATTTTCCCATGACAGAATCCTCCGCCAGGCTCCTGGATGTCTACGATTCCCTGCTGCGCACCGATGCGGAAATGCAGGGCGCCCTGCAGGTGGACCGGCTCGGCCCGCTGTACCTGGCGGTTTTCCCCGGCGGCCAGGGCTTCATCACCTCGGCGCGGTGCTCCGGCGGCGAATCGACGCCGCTGGCCGAGCTGGTGGGTCCGGCGCTGGAGTACTTCACGGCGCGCACCGGCATCAGCGAGGTGGAATTCAAGACCCGCGGCCACGACTACGCCCCGGGGCTGCACGAGGCGTTGCTGTTTCATGGATTCGCCGCCGGGGCGCCGGAGTCCGTGATGCTCGGCCGGCTTGAGAACCTGGTCAGCAACCAGCCACCTCCGCAGGGTGTGCAGGTCCGCCGGATCACCACGCGTTCCGAGGTGGAGCAGATGTGCGCCATGTCCGCCGAGGCGTTCGGCGAGCCCTACTCCCCGGGCATGGCCCGGGAACTGGCCGCGCGCGTAGAAATCGACGGCGGGACCGAACTGTGGGCCGCCTGGGCCGGGAGCCGCATGGTTGGTGCGGGCAGGATGGAGCCCGTGACCGGCACCGAAGTGGCCGGGCTGTGGGGCGGAGGAGTGCTCCCCGCCTACCGCGGCCGCGGAATCTACCGGGCGCTGACCGACGCCCGTGCCCGGTCCGCAATGGCTTCCGGACACAGTTTTGCGCACAGCGATTCCACCGAGTACTCCCGCCCCATCCTGGAGCGCCAGGGCATGGTCAAGGTGACAACCACGACCCCTTACCGATGGAGTCGTTCCTGAGAATCAGGCCGGGACGGTTTGGATGATGGAGAACTCCGCCCCGGTGGGATCGGCGAGCACCGCCATCCTCCCGAAGGGCGAATCCTTCGCCTGCTGGAGAACCTTGGCCCCCAGCTTTTTCGCGAGCGCGAGCGCCTTGTCCGTGTCCGTCACCGCGAAGTAGGTCCGCCACCCGGGTTTCGGATCCGGCTGTCCGGAAATGTCGTAGATCCCGGCTTTGGCGTCCGGTCCCTGCCCGTAGCTCTGGTAGCGGAATTCGTCGGTATCCGAAAGGCTGAGCAGCTCCCATTCCAGCGCATCGCGGTAGAAGTGGGTGACCTTCTCGAACTTCGTGGTGTGCAGTTCGTTCCAGACCCGGGTTCCATGGCGTCCCGAGGCCCTGGTCAGTTCCCTGACAGTGGCGGACTGCCAGAGTCCCACACCGATGCCGGTAGGGTCGCCGATCATGGCGATGGTGCCCTGCCCCTGAATTTCCAGCGGCTGCAGGAAAACGAAGCCACCATACATCCCTGCCGAGTAGCTGGCCGCATGGGCGTCAGCCACATTCAGATAGGTAACCCATGCGTCACTGCAGCCGGAGTCTGAATCATTGTCCAGGAATCCCGCTACGAGTTCGTCCCCCAAGTACATGTCGAGCGAGTCTTCTGCGCCGGAATCCCCGCCGCGCGTTGTCCATCCGAAAAGCTGGCCGTAGAAGTCGATGCTTCGTTTCATGTCACCAGTCAATAAATCCACCCGGCACGGTTCCGCGCCGGGCTGCCCAAGTTCCTGCATCATTTCCCCATTTCATACATGATCCAGTTGCTAGGGCTGAGTCTAAACTTCAGGCCGCCTCGCGGCAACGATATGACCTGCAGGTCCATCGAGCCCGACACCGGGTGCCCACCTCCGGCTTTCGCCCCGCTTATGCTAGGTTGTGACACAGCACACACCTGCTTTTCGCGTTGATCCCCGGGAGCCAATCCATGCTTTCTTCCTCGTCAAACGTCACCATGTCCGTGGCCGCAATCCCCGCCGAAGGCGCCGCCCGCCATGGAGATCTGAAGGCCATCACCGTCAACGGGCAGAGCACCAGCTACCGGCAGCTCTGGGACGAGACCCGCGCGTATGCCGGGGCCCTGCGGGCTCGCGGCGTCGGCGAAGGCGACCGGGTGGCTGTGCTGATCCCGAACGTCACGGACTTCGCCCGCGTCTACTACGCGGTGCTGTCCCTCGGCGCGGTCGCGGTGCCGATTCACGCGCTGCTCAAGCGCCGCGAGATCGCCTATATGCTGGAAGATTCCGGGGCGCGCCTGCTGGTATGCGCGGCACCGCTGCTAGGCGAGGGCGCCGCAGGCGCAGAGCTCTGCGGCATCGAGACGATCAGCGTGCTGGCCCCTGGGGACCTGGGCGGTACCAGGCTGGAGGACCTTGCCGCGGAGGCCACCCCCATAGACACCTACCTCCCGCGCCGCCCCGAGGACATCGCCACGATCCTCTACACCTCCGGCACCACGGGCAAGCCCAAGGGTGCGCTCGGCACCCATGTGGCGCTGCTGGAGCAAGCGAACACGCTGCTGCTGGACACCATCGACATGCGCCGCGGCGACAAGATCTTCGGCGGCCTGCCGCTGTTCCATACCTTCGGGCAGACCACGGTGCTGAACACCGGGCTGCGCGTTGGCGCCCAGATCATGCTGCTGCCCAAGTTCACCGCCGCCGGCGCGCTGGACCTGGTGCTGGATGAAGACATCGACCTGTTCTTCGGGGTGCCCACGATGTATGTCGCCATGCTGGAGGCTGGCAAGCAGCGCGAGGGCAAGCCCTCCCGCCTGCGTTTCGGAGTCTCGGGTGGCGCCTCCCTGCCGGTGTCGGTGCTGACTGCTTTTGAAGAGCGCTTCGGCGCGCCCATCCATGAGGGTTACGGCTTGACCGAGACCTCGCCGGTGGCCTGCTTCAACCATGTGGGACGCACCCCGCGTCCGGGCACCATCGGCACCCCGGTGTGGGGCGTCGAGGTGGAGATCGCTGACCCGGCATACCCGGACCAGATCAGGCTGCTGCCGCGCGGGGAAATCGGCGAGCTGGTGGTCCGCGGGCACAACTTGTTCGCCGGCTACCTGAACCGCCCCGAGGCCACGGCCGAGGCGATGGTCGACGGCTGGTTCCGCACCGGGGATCTGGGCACCAAGGACGAGGAGGACTATGTGCGCATCCTGGACCGGACCAAGGACATGATCCTGCGCAACGGCTACAACGTCTACCCGCGCGAGG
This sequence comes from Glutamicibacter protophormiae, assembly GCF_014647495.1. GTDB lineage: Bacteria > Actinomycetota > Actinomycetes > Actinomycetales > Micrococcaceae > Glutamicibacter > Glutamicibacter protophormiae. The sequence continues at coordinate 207,968 of NZ_BMPH01000002.1, read as the reverse complement.
TCGAGGAAGTGCTCATCAGCCATCCGGAGATTTCCAATGCGGCGGTGTACGGGGTGCCGCACGAAACCCATGGCCAGGAGATCGCCGCCGCCATCACCCTGGAGGCCGGATCGGCGCTGACTGCGGAGGCCATCGGAGTCTGGGCCAGCGAGCAGATGGCGGCCTACAAGTTCCCTCGTCTCATCGAGATCGTGAAGGAATTTCCGCTGGGCCCCAGCGGGAAGATCCTCAAGCGCGAGCTGGTGGCGCAGTACGCCGAACAGGCCGGACAGCCCTCCTAGGCTTCCCCGTAGCGCGGCGCCCGGCGTTCGAGGAACGCCCGGCGCCCCTCGGCGAGCTCGGGATTCTCCCCGTTCTCCTCCCAGAGCCGCGACCACCAGGATTCGTAGTCGGCGGCCGCCGGCTCCTGCCCATAGGCGGCGATTGCCTCGCGGGTCCGCGCGATGGAGTACGGGGAGTTGCCCTGCAGCGCGTCCAGCAGCCGGTGCAGTTCCTTCTCCAGCTGCGCGGCCGGGTGCATCCGGGTGAACATGCCCCAGTCCAGCGCTTCGGCCGCCGGGATGCGCGATCCCGAATACAGCAGGTACTTGGCCCGGCTTTCGCCCACCGTGCGCACCAGCCGTTCGATGCCCGGACGCGGGAACACCAGCCCGATCTTCGCCGGGGTGATCGCGATTTTCACGTCATCGGCCGCCAGCTGGATCTCGCAGGCCGAGGCCAGCTGCCAGGCCCCGCCGAAGCAGTTGCCTTCCACCACCGCGATGGTGGTCTTGGCGCAGCCGGCGATGGCCCGGTCCACCAGATCGAAGTGGTTCAGCAGCTGCCCGTCGGCATCCTCATCGAAGAGCACCTGGTCCATTTGGTCGATGGCGATCCCGGCGCAGAAGTTGCCGCCGGCGCCGCGGATCACGATCGCGGACACCGCCGGATCGGCGGACAGCACGGCAAGGGCGCCCAGCAGCTGCAGGCACATGTCCTTGGTCAGGGCGTTGAACTGGCGTTGGTTCTCCAGCAGCACCACGGCCGTGGAACCCTGGATTTGCACGCTGACCCGTGCCTTGTTTTCCTCGGACATGAGGACCTCCCGTTATCCGGTGTGCGTTGCCTTCATGCTCACCGTGCCACACTGGGCATGTGGATCTACAAATTGTTTACACGATTCTTGCCGGCCTGCTGCTGGTGGTTTCCGCGCTGGGAACCATCTTCCCCATCCTTCCCGGATCGTTGCTGGCCATGGGCACGCTGCTGGCCTGGTGCTGGCTGCTGGGCAGCGGCGCTTCCTGGTGGGCCGCAGGGCTGGGCATCGCCATCGCCTTCCTCGGTTGGTCAGCGTCCGCGGTGCTCACCGGCCGCAAGCTCAAGCAGCATGCCATTCCGAAGGGGTCCATCCTCGCGGCCCTGATCGGCGCGATTGCCGGGGCCTTCCTGATCCCGGTGGCCGGGCTGTTCCTGGGCTTCGCGGTGGGTTTGTTCGTCGGCGAAGCGATCCGCCGTGGCGAAACCTCGGGAGCCTTGGCCTCATCCTGGGCGGCATTGAAGGCCATGGGGCTGGGGATCGTCATCGAGTTGGGCTGCGTGCTGCTGGCCTCCTCGGTATGGATGATCGGGGTCATCACCCACTTCGCCACCCGCTAGATCCAGCCCATTTCCCGCGCGGTGCGGGCCGCCTCGATCCGGTTCGAGGTATTGGTTTTGCCGATGGCGTTGGACAGGTGGTTGCGCACCGTTCCGGCCGACAGGTTCAAGGCGGCGGCGATCTGCGACACCGGTCCCCCGCCGGCGGCCAGCGCGAGGATTTCCCGTTCCCGTTCGGTCAACGGGTTGGCCCGGGTTTCCACGCTGAGCATGGCGCGCTGCGGGTCCACGACCTTGCCACCCGAATGCACGCGGCGAATGGCGGCAACCAGCTCCGCCGGAGGGGAATCCTTGACCAGGAATCCGCTGGCTCCTGCTTCGAAGGCCTGGCGGAAGTATCCTGGGCGGTCGAAGGTGGTCACGATCAGGATCTTGACCTCGGGGTGGCTGTCGCGCAGCAGCTGCGCGGCGCGCAGCCCGTCCATCCGGGGCATCTGCACGTCCAGCAGCGCGACCTGCGCGCCGCTGTCGTCCAGCGCCTGCGCGACCTCGTCTCCGTCGGCGCATTCGGCGACCACCTGGATGTCGTCCTCCAGATTGAGCAGGGCGGCCAGTGCGCCGCGCACCAGGTGCTGGTCGTCGGCGATCAGCACCTTGATCATGTATCCCCGTTTCCCGCACCGAATGCGACCTGCACGCTGGTTCCGCCCAGCCTGGATGATCCCACTGTACAACTGGCGCCGAACAGCCGGGCGCGTTCCTGCATGCCCCGGATGCCGTGGCCGCTCTCGCCGCCCTGGATGCCGTCTCCGTCGTCGTCCACGCTGACCCCTGCGGTTGCCAGCCGCACCGCGACGGATCCGGCGTGGGCGTGGCGCAGCACATTGGTGACCGCCTCGCGCAGGATCCACGCAATGTGCGACCGCCAGGCCACGGGGATGTCCTCCACCGTGCCCAGCACCGTGAATTCCAGGCCATTGTCCGTGCAGGCCTGGTGGAGTTCCTGCAGTTCGGCTTCGAGGTTCTGCCGATTCAGTCCGTGCACCGTGGTGCGGACCGAATCCAGCGCCGCGACCGCCAGCTCGCTGAGCTGTTCCAGCTCGCCGCGCGCCTCCTGGTAGCTGCCGGCGTCCATGAGGCGCAACGCCAGCTGGGCTTTGAGGTTCAATGCGGTCAGCGAATGGCCGATGCCGTCATGCACGTCGCGGGCCATGCGTTCCTGTTCGGCCACCACCAGGTAGTCGGCGCGGATCTGCTCCGATGCCACCGAGCGCGTGATCGCGGCGACGGTAATCGCATATACCACCATCAGCACCAGGTTCAGGCCGATCAGGAATAGCAGGTCAACGAACTCGCCGTAGATGATCGGCAGGGCGAAACACAAGACGGCGACCGCGGTGTAGCTGGCAATCGTGTAGCGCTTGGTCAGCAAGAAAGCCGAATACGAGGTCAGGAACGGGAACATGCCCATGACGGTCAGCCCGATCACCGGAAGCCCCGCCAGCACGATCACCCACAGGATCGCGAAGTAGATATGGGCTCGCGGATGCCTGGTGCCGCCTTCGCCCACCACGCGGCTGAACTCTGCGTAGGCCCTGATATAGACCGCCGCGAAGACCACCACCAGGACCAACCCGATGATCCTGGTGGACAGCGAGTAGTCCTCGAACAGCAGGTCCATGATCGGGAAAATCAGGAAGATGATCCAGACCCCGGCAACCAGCCAGCCCCATTTGTCCCAGAAGGCGATGCCATCGTCGACCTCGCACCGGGCCTGGTTCATTGCCGTGGGACCGGTTCCCTCAGTGTTCACTGGCGTGCCTTGGCCTTTCGGGTTGCGAAAACCGCGAAGAGCGCGAAGATGAGTGCCCATGCCACCACACTAGTCACTGGAATCCACAATGGATCCGGAGCCATGTCGGTTCCTGCCGGAATTTCATGGAGCATCGGATAGCGGGCCAGTGCGACGTAGCCGAACATCGGAGTGAACCGGGCTGCATCGAGCATTCCGCCTTCCAAAGGCATGAATACGTTGCCGAAGAAGGCGAAGAACACCATCAGGCCCGAGGCCAAACCCAGCGCGGATTCCGATTTGAACAGCATTCCCACGCCGATGCCATAGCAGGCGAAGATCATGGCACCGCTCAAGATGATCAGGTAGCTAACCACCCACATCCAGCCGTCGGTGACCCGCGCTCCGGTGCCTGCGCCCAGCGAGAAGACCAGCGCCGCCGAGGCCGCGGCCACCGTGGCAGCGACAATCATCTTGCTGGCGACGAAGGACGCCGGTGTCATCCTGGTCAGTGCGATCTGCCGGCCCCAGCCCTGCATGGTTTCGGTGGCCACCGTGCCGGCAATGGCCACGGTGCTGACGGCCGCTCCGTAGGCTGCCATGGAGACCATCAGGTAGAACTTGACGTTGCCGCTGCCCACCTCGGCATCCGTGTAGCTGGGGATATTGCCGAATAGGAAGTACATGGCCGCTGGCAGCAGCAGCGCGAAGACCAGGTTGTAGCCGTCGCGGAAGTGCCGGGCGAATTCAACGCGGATGTAGGTGGCAATCATTGTGCGTCCTCGGTCAGTTGGATGAATGCGTCTTCCAGGCTTGGCGCAGAGATTTCAAGGTCCCAAGCGCCCAGGTCGGTCAACAGGGTTTGGGCGAAGCTGTCGGAGTCGGCACATTTGAAGGAGATGCGCTGTCCACTGCGTTCGGCAATGCTCACCGAGGCGTCGAAGGCCTGTGCCCGTGCGATTGCCTGCTCGGTGGGCAGCGTGGCGCTGACCGTCCGTCCGGAAATCAGCTTGCGCAGTTCTTCTGTCGCCCCGTCCGCCACGATGCGCCCGTGGCTCATCAGCACGGTGCGCTCCGCGAAATTCTGTGCTTCTTCCAGATAGTGGGTGGCGAAAATGATGGTGCGCCCGTTAGATGCCTCGGAGCGCATGTTCTCCCAGAAGTCGCGGCGGGCCATCACGTCCATGCCGGCGGTGGGTTCGTCGAGGATCAGCACATCGGGGTCCGGGAGCAGGGCCAGCGCGAATTTGATGCGCTGCTGTTCGCCTCCCGAGCATTTGCCGACTTTGCGCTTGGCAATGGCTGTCAGCCCGGTGCGGTCCATGACTTGTGCGACGCGGCCTGCCTGCCCGTGCATGGTGGCAATCACCGTGACGGTTTCGCGAACGGTCATGTCGCGCAGCAGCCCTCCGGTCTGGAGCACTGCCGAGACCCTGCCTGAGGTGACAGCCCGATGCGGGCTCAGGCCCAGGACCTCCACCGTGCCGGCGCTTGGCTGGGTCAACCCCAGGATCATATCCACGGTAGTGGTCTTGCCCGCGCCGTTAGGTCCGAGCAGGGCAACAATTTGGCCGGCATGGATGCTCAGGTCGACTCCGCACACGGCCTCGACCTTGGTGCGTGGAGTCGTGAAGGTCTTTCTCAGACCCGTCAGCGTTACTGCTTCGGTACGGTTCAGCGTTTCCATGCTCCAAGTCTTCGCGGTAAAGGGCCGCGCGCGAAGAGCGGAATGTCACGACTTGTGCATGACCGTTGTCATGGGTCGGCAAACGCCATCTGGCTCCCCCTTCCCAACTTGCTCTTGCACTCAGGGCCAACGGGTGTGAGCTTGGCTACTTCGACCGGTTCGTCCGTCGCTGCGGGCTCAAAGTCCAGTGTGTTCCCGACAGCGGAGAATTTACCGGTCAGCCTGGCCAAGACGCCCTTCCCGAGTCGTTTTACCGCAGTGATCTGCGTCTATGCACGGGCAAACTCACAGCGAAATCCCGTAGGCTTTTCTCGTGCTAGATCATTCTTCATTTCTTTCGATAGTGACCGAACTTGGATCGCCCACCTTGGGTGCGGCTTTCCTGCCAGACTGGCTGAATCCCGCGGTCTTCCTGAACGACCCCGCTTTGGCGCCGTGGGTCGTCCTGATCGTTTGCGGCATCGTTTTCGCGGAAACGGGTTTGCTGGTCGGGTTCTTCCTTCCCGGTGACTCGATGCTCTTCACCGTGGGCATGCTCATCGCTACCGGCACCATCCATGTGCCGCTGTGGTTGTTCGCGCTGTGCATTTTCGTCTGTGCCTTCGCCGGTGACCAGACAGGTTACATCATCGGGCAAAAGTCCGGACCCGCGATTTTCAAGAAGCCGGATTCGCGCTTCTTCTCGCAGAAGAATGTCGAGCACGCCCACAACTTCTTCGAGCGTTTCGGCGGCCGCGCAGTCATCCTGGCCCGTTTCGTTCCGGTAGTCCGAACCTTCGTTCCCGTGGTTGCCGGCGTTGCCAAGATGAACCACAAGACCTTCATCCTCTTCAACCTCATCGGCGCGATGTTGTGGGGCGTCGGCGTTACCATGCTGGGCTACTGGCTCGGGCAGTTCGCCTGGATCGAGGACAACATCGACCTCATCTTCATCCTGATCGTTTTCATCTCCGTGATCCCGATCGGCGTGGAACTGCTCAAGGCTTTCATGTCCGGAAAGAAGAACCGGACCAACTCCAACGGGAGCTTGGAAGACTAGAGAATCTAAGCACTTCGGGAGCGGAACTGGCCTCCGCCCCACTGCACGCCGCGGCGCATCATCCACTGTTCGCAGGGTTGAATGCTGCCGCGGCGTATTCCTTTACAGACCATGTCCATCCCCTCGTCCATGGCGCGCGCCGCTTCATCGGTGATGGGACGAAAGACATTCAGCAGCACCTCGCAATCGCAGAAGCCCCCCAGCAGCTTGATCTTCCGTTCCAGAGCGGTGGCCCGCGGGGCGGAATAATCGCGGTAATGCATGAGTGCGCGCAGGTTCGCGGCGCAAGGTTCGGTGCCGGCGACTCGATAGAGATAGCACGGCAGACATTCGCGGTCGACAGGATCCGGCAGTGACGGCATGGTTTCCTCCTCAGCTCTGGGATGCAGTTCCGGCGGCCGGTTGCGACGGCCTGCTCCCACTTTCAACCCTTGCCCGCAGTGCTTCGCCGATTCTCGGCGAACTGTGGAGAAACTGCATCCTGCCCATCGCAACCGGGCGCCTGCCCGCTGAAATGTGCCATGATTCAACTGGACCCGTGTCGCTTGCCCGGTGCATGGACCACCGCCCCGTCACATGTTTCTAAGGTCGTTCCCGCATGGATGCCGATACTCTCACGTCGATTTCTCAGCAGCTGGCCTCGCTGGCTGATGACATGCGCCGCACTGGGGTTCCGACGGACGGCACCCACGTGCATCAAGATGGCCTGTCGATGCGCTTGATCTACACGCGCCAGGATCTGGTCGACACCTTCAACGACTTCCAGGACCGGGCGGTGCATTCGATCGATGCGCTGGACCGCGGAGGCAGGTCCGCCGATGCGGAATCCCAGTCGAAGTCCCAGCCTGCGGCGCTGGCCCGCGGGGTGCGCTTCCGGGTGGTCTACGATCCATCAGTCTTTGAACGCGGGGACCTCACCTTGGCCATGCTCGACTCGGTGCGCCAGGGCGAGGAAGCACGGGTATCCACCAATGTCTCGACCCGGCTGCTGATCCGCGACCGCGAGGAGTTCATCATCCATGCTTCAGAGCACTCCACCGCATCGCATCTGGCCATACAGCTCACCTCGCCGGTGCTGGCCGATTTCATCAACGATTCCTTCACCAAGGTCTGGGAAACCGCCCTGCAGGTCAGCAACCGGAAGTTCGAGTCCGGGACGCTGCTGGAGGACGACGAGACCCAGATCCTGCGGCTGTTGGCCGCCGGGCAGAAAGACGAATCGGTGGCCCGTGCACTCGGTGTCAGCGTGCGCACGGTACAGCGCAAGATCCAAGCCCTGCAGCGCAGCTTCGGCGCGGCCAGCCGGTTCCAGCTCGGCGCCATCAGCGCCAGGCACCTGATCGTGGGCCGCGAAGCCGGAGACTGAATCAGCAGAGACTGATTAACGACGTGGCGGTTTTACGACACCGTTTCATGCCGCGGGCACGCTGGATCCGTGAAAAGCTTGAAGGACGGGGTTCCGAGGCCCTGCCATCCCAATAGTTCTCGTTTCACAGGAGCGCCACGTCGATGAGTGATAAACTCCCCAAGTCAATGCCGACCCCACGGAACGGGGAGAACGCCATTCCCCGGCTGGCGAATAGCCAGCCCTTCATAGACTTCATGGCCAAAGGCTGGGAATCCCCGGAATTGCCTGCCCCTGTCGATGCCGCTGCCTCGCAAGCCGCCGCACTGCACCGCCAGAACCTCTCGGCGGCCTTCGCCGGGCAGGGAATCATGGTGTTCGCCGGCCACGCACCGGTACGCGCCAACGACAACTTCCACGAGTTCCGCGCCCACTCCGATTTCATGTATCTGGTAAATGCCCAGGTCGAGGCCGCCGTGCTGCTGGGCCACCCGCGAAGCGGCGGCCACGACTTCGAGCTGTTCCTCCCGGTCCCCTACGCACCGGGCACCGCGGACTTCTTCTCCAATGCCATCCACGGCGAGCTCTGGGTCGGCCCCAGCCACAAGCCCGCCGATTGGCAGCGTGCGCTGGGCATCCCGGTGCGCTCGATCCAGGAACTCGACTCCGCCGTGCGCGCCGGCCGATTCCAGGCCGCCGGCGCAGTGGACTCCAACGAGCTGGCCCGGCTGAATGCCCAGGACTCCCCCGCCCTGAAGCGGGTCCTTTCCCGTCTGCGCATGGTCAAGGACGACTGGGAAATCGGGCAGCTGCGCGCCTCGGTGGACCACACCATCGACGGTTTCCGTCAGGTGCTGGCCGAGATCCCGCAGGCCATCGCCTCCGGCGGCGAACGCTGGCTGCAGGGCACCTTCGACCGCGCGGCCCGCACCTACGGCAACGGCCCGGGCTACGCGACCATCATCGGCGCCGGCATCCATGCGCCCACCCTGCACTGGACCCGCTGCGACGGGCCGGTGCGCGAAGACCAGCTGCTGCTGCTGGACATGGGTGTGGAGGAACGCTCCTGCTACACCGCTGACGTCACCCGTACCTTCCCGGTGGCCGGCTCCTTCACCGACGCCCAGCGCCAGGTCCACGACCTGGTGGAGAAGTCCCACCGCGCAGGCCTGGCCGCGCTGGCCCCGGGCAAGCCGTTCAGCGACTTCCACTTCGCCTGCATGGAGGAAATCGCCAAGGGCCTGCACGACTGGGACCTGCTGCCGGTCTCCGTGGACGAGGCGCTGTCCCCCGCCGGCCAGCAGCACCGCCGCTGGCTGGTCTGCGGCGTGGGCCACCATCTGGGCCTGGACGTGCACGACTGCTCGCACTCGCACTACGAGGACTACCAGGGCGCGCTGCTTCAGGAGAACATGGTGCTCACCGTGGAGCCCGGCCTCTACTTCCACGCCCATGACGCCATGGTCCCGCCGGAGCTGCGCGGCCTGGGCGTGCGCATCGAGGACGATCTGCTGATCACCGCCACCGGCTATGAGAACCTCTCCGGAGAGCTCCCGCTGGATGCCTCGGGGCTGGAGCAGTGGATGACCCGGGCGATGAACCTGGCGGTGCGCGCATGAGCACCCTGACCCTGTGCAATGCCACGGTCTTCGACGGCCAGCGCTTCCTGGAAGAGCCCGCCAACATCACGCTGGCCGGCGGGACCATCACCGCCGTCGGTTCCCAATGCGAAGGCACCTGCATCGACGCCGCCGGGCGCACCGTGCTGCCCGGGCTGATCGACGCGCACTTCCACGCCTACGCGGTGGCACTGCAGGGGCTGGAGAACGAGCTGGGCCCGCTGTCCTACTCCGCGCTGGCCGGCTCCCACCGCCTGTCCGCCGCGCTGCGCCGCGGCTTCACCACCGTGCGCGACGTGGCCGGCGGAGATCTGGGCCTGGCCCGCGCCATCGAGGAGAAGCTGTTTCCCTCCCCTCGCTACTACTTCACCGGCCCGGCCTTCAGCCAGACCGGCGGGCACGGCGACCCGCGCGAGGCGCATCTGGATACCTGCTTCAGCCACGGGCACATGTGCCGGATCGTGGACGGGCCGGAGAACCTGCGCGTGGCGGTGCGCGACGCGTTCCGCACCGGGGCGCACGCCATCAAGATCATGACCAGCGGCGGGGTCATCTCGCTGACCGATCCGCTGGAAATCCCGCAGTATTCCCCGGAGGAAATCCGCACCATCACCTCCGAGGCCGCCCGCCGCGGCTCCTATGTCTGCGCGCATGCCTACTCGGTGCCGGCGATCCGGCACTCGGTGGACAACGGGGTGCGCAGCATCGAGCACGGCAACCTGCTGGATGCCGACACCGCCAAGCTCATGGCTGAACACGACGCCTTCCTGGTCCCCACCCTGGCCGCCTATGCGGCCATGGATGCGCGCGGCGAGGAGCTGGGCCTGGCCGAGGTCTCCCAGGAGAAGAACCGGATCGTGCTCGAGCGCGGGCAGCAGGCGGTGCGCCATGCGCTGGATGCCGGGGTCAAGGTCGGCTTCGGCAGCGACCTGATGGGCGAGCTGGGCGACGAGCAGCTCAACGGCCTGGCGCTGCAGGCGGCGGCATCCTCCGTTCAGGACCTGCTGCGCTCGGCCACCAGCGTGAACGCTGAACTGATCGGCAACGAGTCGATCGGCTCGCTGGCCGCCGGCAAGGCCGCGGACCTGCTGGTCCTGGACGGGGATCCCCGCCGGGATCTGGACTTCCTGGTGTCCGAGGCCATGGGCCGCACCGTCATCCAGGCCGGAACCCCGGTCTTCGATTCGCTGGGACTGCTGGAGGGCGCCAAATGACCGCGCTGGCACAGGCCGTGCAGAACTTGGAGGCAGCCCCGCGGCTGCTGGAAACCTACGTGGCCGCAGGCCGCCGCTACCGCGACTACGTGCTTCAGGTGCCGCTGGACTGGAACGATCCGGGCGGCGCCACCATCGAGCTGTTCTACCGCGAAATGGTGCTCGCGCACCTGGACGGGCAGCAGCTGCCGCTGATGGTCTACCTGCAGGGCGGCCCCGGAGGGCAGGGCCCGCGACCGGTGGGCGGTTCGGACCGGCTGGACGTGGCGCTGGAACGCTACCGCGTGATCCTCATGGACCAGCGCGGCACCGGCCGCTCCACCCCGGTCACCGCCCAGGTGATCTCCGGGTTCCCGGATGGCGGCAGCGGCGCGGCGTACCTGGAGAACTTCCGTGCGGACTCCATCGTGGCCGACGCGGAGGCGATCCGCCGCCACGGCTACCAGGGCCGCAAGTGGGCCACGCTGGGCCAGAGCTACGGAGGGTTCCTGACGCTGAGCTACCTGAGCTGCTTCGATAACGCGCTGAGCGCCTGCTTCATCACCGGCGGGCTGCCCAGCCTTCAGCCCAGCGCCGCCGGGGTCTACGCCCGCACCATCCACCGGGTGCGCGCCAAGAACGAGCAGTTCTACCGGATGTACCCGCAGGACCGTGCCCGCGCCGCCAATCTGGCCCGCACTCTGTCCGAACGCGAGGTGCTGCTGCCCGACGGCGACCGCTTCACGGTCCGCCGGCTGCAGTCGCTGGGCATCGACTTCGGCATGGGCCCGGGCATCGAGCGCCTGCACTGGCTGCTGGAGCTCTCCGGCGACGGCACCGGCATCAGCGATGCGCTGCTGCAGGAAGTTCAGGCACGCACCAGCTTCGCCGGCAACCCGCTGTTCGCGGTGCTGCAGGAGGACATCTAGGGCAACGGAGCCAACGGCCCCAGCGCCTTCGCCGCCCAGGCGGAGCTGGAGCGGCACCCGGAGTTCGCCACGGATGCGCCCACCCTGCTGTTCGCCGGCGAAATGATGTTCCGCTGGACCTTCGAGGAAACCCGGCTGCTGCGTCCGTTCATCCCGGCCGTCGAGGTGCTGGCCGCGCGCGGCACCCACCGGAAGATCTACGACCTGGAGAAGATCGCGGCGAACCGGGTTCCGATGGCCGCCGCCGTCTACTACGACGACATGTACGTGGATGCCGGGCTGTCGCTGGACACCGCGAAGCAGGTCGGCGGATTGCAGGCATGGGTCACCAATGAGCACGAGCACGACGGGATCAACGACCCAGCGGTGCTGCGCAGGCTCTTCGCCATGGTGGACGAGGTCGGCGGTCCGCTGGCTGAATAAGGCTTCGAGGATCCGCAGGGATCGCTATGCCGGAACAGCGGGCACGGATCATTCCGTGCCCGCTTCTTCGCATACCGCGAGTTCCAGTCCTCAGCAGTTCGAACCTGCAAGAACGAATTTGGGATCATGCGCAATGATTCAGAAGCTTGAATCAGGGGTTCGGATTATTGGCCTTTCCGATTCACCGAAGCCGCCACGGCGCTCCATTCCTTTGCTGGCCGCCATTATGTGGAACAGCAGGCGTTCCCCGGCCCGAACTCCGACGTCGTGCACACGCATCGCCATAGTGGATGCCCAAAGGCAGGCGGATTAGGACGCGGCGGTCCTGAAAGCACCTAATATGTCATCGGCCGCTTGGCGTCACGACTGTCGCAGGATGGTGGGTTTCAAGAAGCTCAACATCAAAATTGACCACAAGGTTCGTGCGGAACTGGCGGTGCAGGTCACCCAGGTTTCTCACCACCGATCCACGAGTCCTATACCCCGGACAGCGTCTGGCGCAAAAACGCTTCCACCCGTTCCAGCGCCTCGGCCACCCGTTCGTAACCGGCGGCGAACGACAGCCTGATGAACAGGTGCCCCTCGAACGGGTCGAAGTCGCCGCCCGGGGTCAGCGCCACCTGGGCATGTTCCAGCACCTGCCGGCAGTACTCTCCGGCGGTGCCGAAGCGGTCGAGCACACGCTCGCTGAGCCTCCCGTAGAGGTAGAACGCGCCGTCGGCCGGCGCGGCCTGCTCGATGCCCAGTTTTCCGTAGTTGGCCAGCACCAGCTCGCGGGTTTTCGCGAACTCCGCGACCCGCTGTTCAGCCTCCGCCAGGCTCGATGGGTCGAAGGCGGCGATGACCGCACGCTGGGCCGGGGCCGGCGCGCACAAGGCGAGGTTCGAGGCCAGTGCATCCACCGCGGCCAGCATGTCGTCCGGGACGATCATCCAGCCCAGGCGCCAGCCGGTCATGCCCCAGTATTTGGAGAAGGACGAAACCACGATCGAGGAGCGGGAGAACTCCCAGGAGGTGCGCCCCTGGCGTTCGGGAACGAATTCGATGCCGTGGTAGATTTCGTCGCTGACAAGCCTCACACCGTGGTCTTCGCACCAGCTGCACAGCTCGTCGAGCTCGTCTGCGCTGAACATGGTGCCGGTCGGGTTGTTCGGCGAGGCGATGACCAGGCCGTCGAGCCGCCCGTGCTCGGCCAGGGCCTGTTCCAGCAGCTGCACGGTCGGCTGGAAGCGTTCGGCTTCACCGGTGGGAAGATCCAGCACCGTGAGGCCCAAGGCACCGAGGATGTTGGCGTAGGCCGGGTACCCGGGACGGGCCAACGCCACCACGTCCCCGGCGTCGAAGGCGGCGAGGAACGCCAGCTGGAAGGCGCCGGAGGATCCTGTGGTCATGATGAAGTTCCGCGCCGGGATCTGGACCCCGTAGCGGGCCAGATAGTGCGCGGCCAAGGCCTCGCGGGTCTCGGCCAAGCCGGCGGTCGGGGTGTAGCCGAAATCCGCGTTCCGCGCATGCAGCTGTGCGGCGAGCTCGTTGACCGCGACGGGTGCTCCCCCGCCGGGTTCCCCGACGCACAAGGAAATCACGTCGCGGCCGGCGGCGCGCAGGTGCGCGACTTCCTCGACGATCTGCATGACCTCGAACGGCGGGACTTCTCCGCGCTTGGATACCTTCACTGCTGTGCGCTTTCGGTTAGGGTGCGGTCCTTGACCGGATGCCGGGAGAGCACCGAGATCCGGTTGAAGGCGTTCATCGCCACGGCGATCCATTGGATGGCGGCCACCTGCTCGTCGGTGAACACCAGCCGTGCCGAAGCTACCGCCGCGATGCGCTCCTCGGGGGTGGGCAGGGTGGTTGCGGCCTCGGCGATGGCCAGCGCCGCGCACTCTTCCTCGTCGAACAGTCCGCCGCATTCATTCCAGGTGGACAGCAAGTTGATGCGCTGCAGGCTCTCCCCGGCGTCGATGGCCTTGCGGGCATGCAGATCCAGGCAGTAGGCGCAGCCGTTGATCTGCGAGACGCGCAGGTTCACCAGTTCGGCCAGCCGGTCGCTGATGCCTGCCGCCTGGTAGGACTTGGCCAGCTGATTGGCGAACTTCCCAATCGAGTTCCACAACTCCGGATTGGATTTATCAAGGAAAAGAGGATCTGAGACAGCCATATCTGAACCATACCGTCCGCCGCAGGCAAGCTCCTAGTTCGCTTCGGGTGCTCAGCCAGCGCATGGCATATTCATGGCGCCAGGCGCTCGCGGCGGGTTTATCCTCGGAATCAGGAACCGGGAAACAGGTGGGTCACATGACGATGCATCAGGGATATCTGCCCATGACGTTCATCCTGCCGCTGCTCATGCTCGCCTCTGCGCTGACCTGCAGGGCCTGCGCTGCCGGCAGGATCACCCGCAACCACTGGGCCGGCTACCGGTTGCCTGCGCTCTTCGCCTCCGATGAGGCCTGGCGCGCGGGCCACGCCGCCGCGCTGGCGCCTTCATGGACAGGGTTTGCCTGCACCGCCGCGGCCGCCGCCTGCACGCTGCTGCTCGGGCCGGTCTTCCTGCTGGTCGAGCTCCCCGCGTTCGCCCTTGCGCTGGCCTGGGCCATGATCCGCGCGGTGCGGGCCGCCAAGCATGCTCCTGCCTAACCACGCCCGGGCCGGCGCTGGTTCCCGCTGGCCCTATTGGCCCGCCGGATTCGCGCATAGAATACCGGCATGGCCTGGATGGGCGGCGGCGAGGGGGCGTGATGCAGATTCAAACGTGCGGGCAGCTGGATTCGAAGGACCTGATCCAGCTGTGCGATTTCGTGCGGGAGGACATTTCATCGCTGAGCCTGACCCCGTGGACCACCGCGTTCCTCGGCCTGCTCACGGGCCTGGCCATCACCTGGGTGACGGTGCTGGGAAACCGCAGGGCGCAGCGCGCCGAACGCCGCAACACCGCGCAGCTGGCCGCGCTGATCGCGGTCCAGGATGTGGCATTGAAACTGCGCAGCCGGTGGACGGAGCATCTGGACTACCTGCAGTCGGGTTCCGCGGGGCCCGACCCCTTTCCGGCGCTGGCCCAGGCCGCGTTGCAGGGCCAGTTCCGCACCGCCGCCAGCCGCATCGAGAACAACGAGCTGCGCGAGGACTATGTCCGCTGGGAGAAGTACGCCGAGCTGTTCTTCAACAACTCGGGCAGGCAGCAGGGTTATGCGGAGCAGAAGCTGTGGGACGGCGTGCTGGAACGGTCCGGGAAGAACATCCGCTGGATCGACGCCTAGTCCAGCGACTGCACGTTAATCTGCACGTCGTAGGTGGCCCCGGCGGCCCGAATGGCGTCCTGCCATTCGGGGCTGCCGCCGAGCACCTCGAAGTGCACGATGTTCCGCTTGCGCAGCTCGGTGGCGAGCTGGCTGGCGAAGTCCTCGTTGTTCACGACCATCCAGCGGCCGTCGAGCACCACCGGTTCGTCGGCCTTCACCTCGTCGGCCCAGACCAGGTCCTTGGCCAGGTCCCGGGAGACGGCGATCCTCGGAAGTCGAATCGTGCTCATGAGCAGTCCCCCTGTACTTAGGTCTTACCAAAGTATAGGCTTCCCTGCCCGGGGCGGCGGAGGCTACTTGTCGCCGTCGGCGGCCAGCTGGCCGCAGGCGCCGTCGATTTCCTTGCCGCGGGTGTCGCGCAGCGTGGTCGGCACACCCAGCTCGTCCAGCCGGCGCACGAACTTGCTGGTGATGTCCGGTTCGCTGCGGGTCCAGATGGAGCCCGGCACCGGGTTCAACGGGATCGGGTTCACGTGAACCCAGCCGCGGCCGCGGGCGTTGAGCTTCTTCGCCAGCATTTCCGCGCGCCACTCGTGGTCGTTCATGTCCTTGATCAGCGCGTACTCGATGGAGACGCGGCGTCCGGTCCTAACGTAGTAGTCGTAGGCCGCATCCAGCGCCTCGTCGACCTTCCAGCGCGAGTTCACCGGGATCAGCTCGTCGCGCAGCTCGTCATCCGGGGCGTGCAGGCTCAGCGCGAAGGTGACCGGCACGTTCTCGTTGGCGAGCTTGCGGATGGCCGGCACCAGGCCCACGGTGGAGACGGTGATGCCGCGGGCGCTCATGCCCAGGCCCTCCGGGGCCTCGGCGACCATGCGGTGCACGGCGTTCATGACGCGCTTGTAGTTGGCCAGCGGTTCGCCCATGCCCATGAACACGATGTTGCCTACGCGCTCGTCCGGGTGCTTCTGGCCGCCCAGGCCGCCCTCGGCGATGACGCGGTTGGCCTGGACGATCTGGTCCAGGATCTCCGCGGTGGACATGTTGCGGGTCAGGCCCGCCTGTCCGGTGGCGCAAAACGGGCAGTTCATGCCGCAGCCGCACTGCGAGGAGATGCACAGGGTGATGCGGTTCGGGTAGCGCATCAGTACGGACTCGACCAGCGAGCCGTCGAACAGGCGCCACAGGAACTTGACGGTCCTGCCGTCATCGGTGGTCAGCCGCTTGACCTCGGTCAGCAGCTTCGGAAACATGGCGTCGACCAGTTCCCCGCGGCGCTCCTTGGGCAGGTCGCTCATCTTGGCCGGGTCGGTGGTGTAGTGCTGGAAGTAGTGCACCGAGAGCTGCTTGGCGCGGAATCCCGGCAGCCCCAGTTCTTTCAGCTTCTCCTGGCGCTCGGCCAGGGTGAGGTCCGCCAGGTGGGTCGGCGGCTGGGAGACGCGTCGCTTGGTGGCGAACTGCAGTTCGGGGCGGCCGTCGGCGCCCATCTCCTGCTTCCAGCCCTCGGCGGTCGGAATGACCTGCGCGCGGCCTTCGGCCTGGGCGCGGGAGGTGGAAATACGCAGCTGCTGGGCACGCTGGGCGGCGGCCTGCTCCAGGCGCAGGGCCTTGCGCTCGTCAGCGGAAAGTGTGGTGGGGTTGCTCGAAGTCATCACCATCCATTGTTTCACGTATTGGCTGGGCGCAGGCGGTGAGTTTGGGCACGCGCGGCCTTCAGGTCATGGTGAAGCTGCGGGCCACCGCATCGTGCACCGTGCGGTTCGACGCCGCCGCGCTGAACAGCAGGTTGCGCGCGGGCAGCAGCCATGGCGCCACCGGCCTGCCCAACGCCATGTTCAGGTGCGCCTTCAGGCCCGCCTGCCGGGCGGCCTTCAGCTGCCGCGCCTGGAATTGCAGCAGCTGCCCGCCACCCGGCACGGCGCCGGAAGCCAGCAGATCCGCGAGCCTCGCCGCCCCGATCAGGCCCAGGCACATGCCCTGCCCGCCGATGGGGCTGATCTGGTGGGCGGCATCACCCAGCAGCACGGCCCGGCCCTGCATCATGCTGGCCGCCCTGCGGTTGGCGGTGGAGAAGCAGCTGCGCATGGTGCAGGCCTCCGCGTCCACCCGGTAGCCGGTGCGTTCCCGGATCAGCTCCGGCAAATCCGCGTCCGGGGGCTGCCCGTGCCCGAGCCTAGCCACCCAGCGGCGCAGACCGTGCGGCAGCGGGAAGGATTCGACGATGCCCTGCGCCTCGATGAACAAGGCGGCGCTGTGCGGCCAGACGGTGGTCTCCGGGAAGTCGCCCATGAGGTAGCGGTCCGGCAGCCCTCGTCCGTGGAACGCCACCCCGAGCTCGGCGCGCACCGCTGACTGCACCCCGTCCGCGCCGATGAGCCAGGAGGCTTCCGTGGCCTGCAGGCCACCGGGCCCGGCCACGGTGAAGCGGATGGCTTCCGCCGACTGTCCTTCGATGCCCTGGAATTCACGGCCCTCGCTGAGGGCCAGCGGATCCAGCGCGCGCAGCCTCTCCCGCAGCAGCGCCACGGTCTGGTGCTCCGGCAGCGCCAGCACGTAGGGGTAGGGGCCGGGCAGCGAGGCGAAGTCCAGCGCGGCGATCTGGCGGCCGTTGCTGATGCCCAGCCCCCGGCGGATTGCGGTGCCCTGCTCGGCGAGCTGCGCCGCCAGCCCGGCTCGGGCCAGCACCTGCTGGGCCGGCGGGTGCAGGCCGATGGCCCTGGAATGCCCGGAAATCCCGTGGCGGCGCTCGAAGACCCGCACCGTCCATCCCTGCTGGGCCAGGAGCACCGCGAGGCCCAACCCCACCGGCCCGCCGCCGATGATCGCCGCGTCATCCATGGGCAGCGCCTCCCCGGTTCCGGGTTCTCATGCCCGGACCGGCCGGTAGACCAGCAAGTTCCTGAACGGCCGGGCGGTGTGCACCTGCCATCCGGCCGGCACGCGCCGGACGAGTTCCATCGGGATGTAGCTGCGGCGGATGGAGGCCAGCCCGTCGCGGCGGATCAACGAGGTCCCCGCCAGCGGCAGCGTCGCCGCCCCGAACAGCAGCGAAGCTCTTCGGGAGCGCCGGATGTCCGCATGCAGCCCCAGCCCGGTGGCCAGGGCTTCGGTGTCGGCCAGGATCCCGCGCAGCTGGGTCTCGCCCAGATGATGCAGCAGGTGGTTGGAAATGACCACGTCGAACACTTCGCCCTGCCGCACCAAATCCGCGCTGGTGCAGCGGGCGAACTCGATCTTCCCGGCCGGCAGGGGACTTTTCATCGCGGCCCGCCGGGCGAAGGCGATGGCCCGCTCATCCGGGTCGATGCCCCAGACATCCAGTTCGTAGCCGTCGCGCAGGGCCCAGCGCGCCAGCTGCAGGGCGATGTCTCCCCCGCCGCAGCCGATGTCCAGCAGCCGGGCCGGTTCGCCGCGGGCCAGCACCGGGGCGATCTGCCGCTCGTAGATCCGCTTCCATCCGCCGACCGCCCTGTTCACCAGCGGGAACTGGGCGTAGGTCCGGTTCAGCAGCACCGGGTCGCAGTCCGGGCGGTCCATGGCTTCCAGTTCCTCGGGGTGCCGCCGCATCAGCTGGTTCCGGAGGTCGGCTTCACCGTGAACAAACCCGTTTCCACCGTGAGTCCGGGGCCGAAGGCCATGGCGCAGACCCGTTCCCCGGCTCGGGTGTTCTCCGCTTCGAGGATTTCCTTGAGCACAAACAGCACCGTGGAGCTGGACATGTTCCCGAAGTCGCGCAGGATCCGGCGTGCCGGCAGCAACTGCGTCTCGGAGAGCTGCAGTTTTTTCTGGATTCGGTCGAGGATGGCACGCCCGCCCGGGTGGATTCCCCAGTGCGCGATCTGCCCGATCTCCAGCGGGGCCTCCGCGTCGGCCTCCAGCAGCGGCGTAAGCGCGTCGGTGATGTGGTCGTCGATGATGTGCGGAACGTAGGTTCCCAGCACCATCTCGAATCCGTGGTCGCCGATGTTCCAGGCCATCGATTCCTCGCCCACCGGGGTCAAGGTGGTTTTGAGATCATCGATCTGCAGCCCCTCGCCGCCCCGGGCCACCACCGCGGCGGCGGCGCCGTCGGCGAAGATGGCCGAGCCCATGATGGTATCGGGGTCGTTGGAGCTGTGGACATGCAGCGTGCACAGTTCCACGCAGACCACCAGCACGGTGGCGTTCTCATCGGCCAGGCAGAAATCCCGGGCCGCGCGCAGCGCCGGGAAGGCGGCATAACAGCCCATGAACCCCAGATGGTGGCGCACGGTGGACGGGTCCAGCCCGAGGCTCCGCACGATCTGGTAGTCCGGGCCGGGGTTGTAGAAGCCGGTGCAGGACACCGTGATCACGTGGGTGACGTCCGCCGGTTCGAGCCCCGGGCAGGCATCCAGCGCGCGCCGGGCGGCCTCGACGAACAGGTCCCCTGCGTGCTCCACGTAGACCCTGTTGCGTTCGGCGGTGCTCGGCGACCGGAGCAGGCCGGAGGAACGGTCATAGAACATCGGTTCGGCCGGTTCGGGAAGTTCGGTGTTGAATTCCGAAACACAGCTGTAGCGGGTATCGATGTCCGCCGAGTTGAAGGAGGTGGCGACCAGCCGCTGCCCCAGCCGACTCAGCTCGGGCTGGGTGGCAAAGACCTCTCTGACTTCCTCCTGCTTCAACACTGTCGAAGGTACCGCGGTCTGGATCGTTCTGATCATCACTGGCATGCCCCGAGCCTACGGCGTGTTCCCCACGACGGGAATAGCTACGGTGAATTGCCAGTTACTTTGGCCGCAGGAGCAACGGTTGCAGATCTGGCCGACATATTCATCGATAAATGCGATCGGCAGGGGTATTTACCCTGTGCTTGTTATCCGTTAATACGATGCGACGAGCCGTCAGGTACGAATGCAAGGGAATAGCACCGCTGGAATTTGGGGGCCTACCCTTGCATTCTGTATCCGGGCAATTCACAGGTTAGTTCAACAATCCAACTTTCGGAGTGGAGATTCAGCCATGCCACCGTTGTTCTACGCCACCGCTGACTTACTTGGCCAAATATCCTCCGTCTACAGGCAGTGAAGTTCCGGTGACATAGCTGTTCCGCGGATCAGCGAAATACGCTACAGCTCCGGCCACATCTTCGGGCAGAGCAACTCTACCCAGAGGAATGGCCGCTGAGACATCGCGTTCGGTGGCCTCGGGGTTCTCCTGTGAGGCCAGCCAGTCCTTGAACATCTGAGTCCTGGTCATGCCCGGAGCGACGGCATTTACCCGGATATTGTGCTCCGCCAGTTCTACTGCTGCAGCCTTGGTCAGTGCGAGAATCGCCCCTTTACTCGCACTGTATAGGCTCATGGTAGGAACACCGATGCTGGCTAGGCGAGAAGTAATGTTGATGATGGCCCCGCCGCCGGCTTCGGACATAGTCCGGGCCGCGGCCTGCAGGCAGTAGATAGCGGCAAACGTGTTGATTTCAAAGGTCTCGCGGATTTCGTTTTCGGGCGTTTCCAGAATCCAATTGACATGGTCAATGGCCGCGTTATTGATCAACACATCAAGTTTCCCGGTGCGCTCTACAACCTCATCAATGAGTCGCTGGGGGGCTCCGGACCGTGTGAGGTCCGCTTGGATGAAGCAGCCACGTTCGCCGAGTTCCGCGGCCACCGTCTCGCCGCGCTCAGTGTTTCTTCCACTGATCACGACGAAGAATCCCTCCCTGATCAGGCGCTGGGCAATGGCGACACCGATTCCCGAGGTCGATCCAGTTACCAAAGCAACAGGTTTGGATTCCATAGATTTCTCTCCTTTGAGTCTGCGGTGTAGTTCGTGGTCCAGCGGAGTTAGCGATTGATCCGACCGATTAGGGATTGCCCGCGGTCAAGTCGCAACTGGTCGTCGCTGCCCGGGATCACATTGCCGCGCAGTGACCGCCCGGCGGTTTCCTGAAAGGTCAATACCGAGACCAGCCCAATGATGCCTGCACCCATCAGGTACCAGCCGGGAACCAGTTCATTGCCGGTGGCCCCGATGATCGCTTCGTTGGCCACTGCAGCGGTGCCGCCAAAAATCGCAGTGGAAAGGTTATAGCCGATCGCGAATCCCGAGTAGCGCACCGACGTGGGGAACAATGCGGGCAACGTGGAGGAAATTGTGGAGAGCAGGACCACCAGCAGCAACCCCAGGGTGCCGATACCGACGATCTGGCCCCAGAGCCCGCCTGTTTGCAACACCTTCACTGCAGGAATAGACAGCACCACGAACCCTATGCTTGCCGTGAGTAGCAAGGGCCTACGGCCGATCCTATCGCTCAAGGCTCCGAGCGGGACGATCAGCGCCATCATGATCAGCTGAATGAGCACCAAGGTTAAGTTCGCCTGCGTTGCGTCATGGCCCAGCGTAGCGGTCAAGTAGCTGGGCATGTAGGTGAGAACGAGGTAGAAGGCCACATTCACCAACACTATGAATCCGAAGAGCTTGAGTAGCTGCCCTGGGTGCTTTAACAGCAGTGAGCGCAGGGCCTGTGGCGCCGAATGAACTGCGTTGTTCTTCCCAGCGTCGTCGGTGAACGTCTCGGGTTCTTCAAGATGCCGCCGCATCCACAACGCGATACCGCCCAGCACAAGAGTCAGGGCAAAGGGCAGACGCCACCATCCGGCCATCATCCCGTCCTCGCCGACCACCATGGTCAGCACGGTGCACAATATCGCCGCCGCGCTGAATCCGGCCAATGTACCGAATTCCAGGAAGGACCCATACTTGCCGCGCTTGTTGTCCGGCGCATGCTCGCTCATGAAAACTGCCGCCCCGGCATATTCGCCGCCGGCGGAGAATCCCTGAATCATGCGCAGCAGCACCAACAAGACGGGAGCTAGGTAACCAGCCGATTCGAAGGTCGGCAGCACGGCTATGCATGCCGTGGATACGCTGATCATCACGATGGTGAAGATCAAGATCGTGCGACGCCCGATCCTGTCGCCTAAAGGCCCAAGCACCATGCCCCCCAACGGACGCACGATGAACGAGATTGCGAAGGTGGAAAAGGCCAGAATCCTCGGTATCGCCCCGTCGTTTTCACCGAAGGTGAAAAACAGCTGGGAGATGTAAACGATCAAGTAGCCGTAGATTCCGTAGTCGAACCACTCGATGGCATTCCCGATAGCCGAGCCGGCCACGGATTTGCGAGCCTGTTTCTTCTCTGCGGCGGTGAAGTCCGCTTCATAGCGGATCTCGGGCAACTGTGCGTGGGTGGTCATTGTCTGGTCCTTAGTTTTGGGACGTTTCATACTGGCGCAAGGCGATCAGCGCATAGGCGCACGCCGCGGTGTGAAGATCACTGACGGAAACACTCTCATTAGGCTGATGCGCCTGCGTGTTGATTTCTCCGGGCCCCAGCACCACGGTTGGCACATTGTGGTGCTCGGCAATGAAGCCTCCTTCGCAGGAAGCCGTCCAGATTCCGTGCTTGCCTGCTGCGCCGAGGTCCTGCAGCGTCGTGCAAACCTGCCGCACTAGGGGCGCCTCAGGATCGGTCAAGAAACCAGGCATGAACATCTGTACTGATCCGCGAATCTGAAGCTTGAGAGCATCGAGGTTTTCGGCGGCTTCTATTCGGTTCCGGGCTGCTGCAAGTAAGGCGTCGAGGACTTGCTGTGGATCCTCGCCGGGCAGAAGCCTGCGGTCAATGCCCAACCATGCTTCATCAGGGACGATGGAGGTCCCATGCCCCGCCTTTAGGGTCCCCACATTCCAGGTGGCCGGGCCCAGCACTGGGTGGGGTGCGGCCGCCAGCTTCTGTTTGTTTTCTCCGATCAGAGCAACCAGCTCCGCGGCGGCCTCGATGGCACTGGCCCCGTCCGAGGGGCGCCCCGCATGCGCGCTAGCACCGCTGATCTGCACTTGGAGATTCGCCGCCGCACGACACCCGATAATCGTAATCAGATCGGTCGGCTCCGCAACGATGCACGCTAAATACTGCGCGGCTTCGGCAGTACTGATGTAATGCTCGATCCCGAGTGCGTTGGCTTCCTCATCCACGGTGCAGATGAGGGTCAGCGGAATGTGCGGCGCGTGCTGGTTGACGGAGGCCATGGCTGCGATGACTGCAGACAGGCCGCCTTTCATGTCCGTGGCGCCGCGGCCGATCAGGCGGTTCCCTTCGCGGCGGGCGGTGAAAGGATCGGCGTCCCAGCCGCTGCCGGCGGGCACCACATCGCTGTGTCCCAGAAAAAGCAGACCGCCTCCGGCATTGCCCCCACCTAGGTGGGCGATGAGGTTCGGTCGACCCGGGGCCGCATACTGCAGGTGCACCGTGGATCCCAAGTCTTGCAGCAAGCTTTGCAAGAGCAATACGGTGGATTCTTCGTTGCCTCCGGGATTCTCGCTGGGTGCTTGAATTAATTGCCTGCATAGCCGTGCAAGCTGCTCCTGGTCGATCTTCGCCAGCACCGAACGCTCCAGTTCGTTCACGTGCGCTATCACTGAGCTCATACCGCGGCACCACGCTTGAGCATGGCTTCCAAGGCATCGTGCAGGCGTTGCACGCCTAGCTCGATCCGGGCCGGAGTAGAGGTCGCGAAGCACAAGCGGAGCGCATCGGTGAAAGCGCCCGAATCGGCGAAAGCTGGGCCCGGAATGTAGGCGACCCCGAATTCAAGGGCAAGTGGAAAGAGTTCTTCGGTATTGATCTTCGCGTATCGGCCGCGCAGCGTAAGCCAGAGGAAGAACCCGCCTTCCGGGTCCGTGGTTTCCACCTGGTCATCGAAGGTTCGTTGCAGCGCCTGCACCATAGCCTGTTTGCGTTCAGCGTAGACGCTGCGCAGCGTCTCGAGGTGGCTCTCCAGGCGCCCCTGGGCTAGGTAGTCGGCCACCAGTTGCTGCAGCGGGGCGTTGGTGCAGGTATCCATGGACTGCTTGGCGCTAATCGCCAAGGTGCGTAGCGCTGGATCCAGTTCAATCCAGCCCACGCGCAGACCCGGGGCAAGCACCTTCGAGAAGGTCCGCACCGATACGATGCGATGGTTCTCCGGACTCAGCTCATCAAAGCCAGGTACATTCTCGCCGGCGAAACGTAGTGCCCCATAGGGGTCGTCGTCAATGATGAAGGCGTCCCAGTGCTCGGCTAGCTCGATCAGCTTCAGCCGACGAGCCTCGCTCATGGTCCTTCCGGAGGGGTTCTGGAAGTTCGGGATCACATAGATGACCTTGGGGATCTTCCCGGCAGCTTCAACGAGTCCGGGCAATGCCTCGACCACCAGGCCATCGTCATCTACCGGTGCTTCGAGGATCTGTCCTTGGTAGCTCAGGGCAGTGGCGATGCCGTTGGTATAGGTCGGTGATTCGACGATGACCAAATCGCCGGGATCAACCATGAGCTTGAAGGCGATATCCAGTCCCTGCATTCCGCCGGTGGTGACCAGAACTCTTTCCGGGTCGATATGCCTGGAGAGCCTGGCTTGGTAGGCCACGATCTGATCGATCAGTTGCGGGTTGCCTTCGGTGGCTGCATAGTCGTAACGTCCCTCGGCCGGCTGCCCGTAGAGTTCCGCAAGCTCTGCTTCTGGAATCAGTTCGGCGTTCGGCGCACCCATAGCGAAACGTACGATGTCGTGGGTCTGACTGGCCAGTAGAGACGTCGAGGAATCAATCACAGAACCTTTAAGCTGGCTGGCTCGGGCGGCAAGCCGCGTGGAAATCGGTGTCTGAAAAGATTGCGTGGTCACTGGTAGTGCTCCTTTGATTGATGATGGTCAGTTCGCGAGGAAGGTCGGCCAGGAATTCAATTCCGTTGGCCGCCACTCGGATCGGTTCGGATACCTCGAAGCCAAACCCGTCGAGCCACATGCCCGCGATCAGGTGGAAGGTCATGTTCTCTTGCAGCAAGTTGTATTCGCCGCTGCGGAAGCTGATCGTTCGCTCGCCCCAGTCCGGTGGGAAGCCGACACCGATCGAGTAACCTAGCCGAGACTCCTTTTCAAAACCGCGCGCGTTGATCACCCGTGTGAAAGCACGAGTAACCTCGTCGGGCGTCACTCCCGGTCGAACTAGCTCGAAGGCTTCCTCGATACCCTCGATGGTCGCCGCGGCCACCCGTTGCAGCGTGGAGCTCGGCTTGCCCAGCACCGCAGTTCGGGCGATCGGCGCGTGGTAACGTCGATGAACCCCGGCGAGCTCAATGGAGATCGGGGCATCGACTGGCATCGGGTCCTCATTCCAGGTCAGATGCGGTGTGTCGGCTCCTGCCCCGGTTGGTAGCATCGGTACGATCGCAGGGTAGTCCCCGGCGTAGCCGGTTACACCCCGGGCCTGCGCCGCCATGATCTCGGCGGCTACGTGGTTCTGCGGTCGGCCCGGAGCCAGCGCTCCGAGCGCGGTACGCATGGACTTCGAAGCGACCTTTCCGGCAACGCGCATTAGTTCGATCTCGTAGGGAGACTTGATCAGCCGCACCCAATTGACCAGTTCGCTGGATTCGCGCAGATCCCATTCGCCCAACGTCGCCGACAGGGCTTGGTACATGCGGACGGAGAAAAAGTGTGAGTCGCCTTCGTAGCCAACCGCAAGTTTTCGCCCGTAACCGCAGTCCCGCAGATGTTTAGCCACCCAGTCACCTGGATGAACTTGGGGTTGATGGACCAGGCCCTCGGGATATCCGAAGATCCGTTGCGGGTCGATTCCGATCGCTGTCCGGTGTGCGCCTCGAGCATCCATGTGGCGCATATAAAGCAGTGGCTGTCCTTCGAGCGGCAGCACCAGCATCTGCGCTGTATAGAACGACCAAGCGTTATAACCAGTCAGGTAGTGCAGATTCGCAGGATCGGTGATTAGTAACAGCTCAAAGCCCTGCTCAGCCATGCGTTCCTTGACTCGTTGCTGGCGGATTGCGAACTCGGCGATTTCCAGGCTGTCGGGACCTGCTGACGGCTGCACCATTTCAGTTTTCATGCTCCTTGCGGATCAATCGATTTTTTCGTGTGATCTAAACCATATGACCGAGGTTCAAGCAGATAAAGTAGGTGAATCTTGTTCGTATCGTTAAGCAGAACTTACGGTTAATGCCGCAAGCCCTGCCCAGCAAGGAGAACTGCATGCTCGACTTCAAGAGACTGACGCTACTGCGGGAATTGCACTTGCGCGGAAGCATCGCCAGCACGGCGCGGATGCTAGGTGTCAGCCCTTCTGCGGTATCCCAGCAGCTGGCCAAATTGGAAGCGGAAGCCGGGCTGCCATTACTGGAACAGGTGGGGCGCAGCATCCGACTCACTCCTGCAGCGCAGCAACTGATTGCCCGCGTGGATGAAGCCGTGTCGCTGCTAGAAATGGCCAGCGCCGAATTGGAAAACCGGCGCAGCCGGATCCAGGGTGTCATCCGCTTCGCAGCCTTCAGTACTTTCGCGCGAACATATCTACCCAAGACACTGCGGAGCATGGCAGCGATCCACCCTGATGTGGCAGTTGAATTCACCCAACTCGAACCCAGCGAAGCACTGGATGCGGTAACCAGCCGCCGGGCGGACATCGCCATTGTCGACGAATTCACCCACGTGCCGCGCCGCGCCGATTCCGGACTAGTCCGCACGTTGATCACCACCGACCAATTAGGCATCTACGTACCGCATCCGGTTTCCTCGGTGACTGAATTGGCCAAACTGAATTGGGCCTTCGAACCGCGTGGCACCGATGCCTATGTGTTTTCGCGCAACTACTGCCGCGCTCTGGGCTTTGAGCCACTGGTTCTTTTTGATTCCCCCGATCCCCGGCTGCACTGCGAACTGGTTGCAGCAGGAGTGGCCGCGGCTTTCCTGCCGCAGATGGTCACTAACAACTTCGACCCACACCCGGGCATCACCCGTTTTGAGCCACCAGCAGGACTGAATCCACCACCGATGTTCCGCGAAATCCACGCCGTAGGCCGGCGCAGCAGCAACCTCCGCCCGGCCGCTAGGAGCTTTCTGCACGTCTTGCAGGACGTTGCCCGCTAAGTGCATGCCCCAAAGGAGAACCATGCTCGATCTAAATCGCATTCGCCTGCTGCGCGAAGTCAGCCTGCACGGCAGTATGAGTGCTGCAGCACGAAGCCTGTCCTATAGCCATTCAGCTATCTCCCAGCAGCTTTCCCTGCTGGAACGAGAAACCGGCGTCAAGCTGTTGGAGCGCGCCGGACGCAATGTGCAGCTGACAGCAGCCGGCCGCGAATTGGTACGCAATACCGAAACGGTGCTCGCCGCCATGGAAAAGGCTGAATCAGATCTGGCCGCCTCGCACGGACGGGCGCAAGGTGCGTTCACCGTCGCGGCGTTCGCAAGCATCAGCCGCGCGGTCCTCCCCGCTGCGCTAGTGCGCATCGCCCAAGCTCATCCCGACCTCGAAGTACGAATTCAGCGCTACGAACCCGAAGACGCCATCGTGCGCTTGGCCTCTCGACAGGTCGACGCGATCATCACCGATTCTTTTCCCGGCACTTCTTCGGGTAGTGCCAACGGCCTGCACACCACGATTCTCGGGCAGGACCCGATCCGTGGTTACCTGCCGGCTGGGCTGGAAATCTCAGATGCGCAGGCGGCGGCGAACATCCCTTGGGTCATGGAACCGGCCGAAACCGCCGCCGCGCAATGGGCACTGCGGATGTGCCGGGAACGTGGATTCGAGCCACGGGTTCTCCATGTCTCCTCGGACGTACTGTTCCACCTGCGCATGGTCGAGCGCGGACTGGCAGCGGCCTTCCTGCCGGACATGCTCATTGTCGAAACGGGCAGTCGGCTGCAGCCAAGCCACTGGTTGCCTGCCGACCAGCGTCGCACCCTACTGCTCATCGCCCGCAAGGGATCGGAGGACAACCTGGCGTTAACGGCAGTGCGGCTGGCCCTGGAAGACGAACTTCGGCATGTCGACAAACTGTAAGTAAAACTGACATATAACTGTATAGATCTATCGCTTTTCATAACTGGTTCTACTTCCTAGATTGGTACTCAGCACCACTGATCGAGTATCTGAAAGGAGCGGATCCACATGACCGTCAACGACCTGGCACTGTCGGACTCCCCCACCAACAACATCCTGGACGCGCCTTCCCTGTGGCCGGCTCAGGCCCACACCCCTACCGTGAACGGACGCCAGCTGGTCGTCGAGCGCGGCGAGGGATCTTGGCTCTACACCTCAGATGGCCGCAAGCTCTTCGACGGCACCGCCGGGCTATGGCACGCGAATATCGGGCATGGCAACGCGGAGCTGGCACAGGCCGCATACGAGCAAATGCTGCAGCTGGAGACTTACCACATCTTCGCTCGCTATTCGAACGACAAGGCCATAGCGCTGGGCGAGAAGCTGGCCGAGCTCAGCCCCATCGAACGCGCCAAGATCATCTTGAACTCCGGCGGTTCTGACGCCATCGACGTAGCCTGCAAACTCGCTCGCAGGCACTGGCAGCGCGAAGGCCGCGACACCAAGAAGATCATCCTCTCCCGCGAGTTCGCATACCACGGCTTGCACGCCTACGGCACTTCCATCGCTGGTCTTGAATTCAATCGCGAAGGCTACGGCAGCGACTCGCTGGTCCCGGAAACCGCACGCGTATCCTTCAACGACGCGACCGAGGTCGAGCAGGTCATCGAGCGTATCGGTGCCGAAAATATCGCTGCGTTCGTCACCGAAGCCGTACAGGGCACCGGCGGTGTGAATCCCCCGGCTCCTGGCTATTTGGAGGCCATCGAACAAATCTGTCGCGAGAACGACATCTTGTTCATCCTCGACGAGGTCATCACCGGCTTTGGCCGCATGGGCACGATGTTCGCGGCCGAATACTACGGCCTGCAACCGGACATGATCACCTTCGCCAAGGGCGTGACCAGTGGCTACGCGCCGCTGGGCGGCGTGATGGTCGCACCTCGAATTTGGAAGCCGTTCTACGTTGATTCCCCCGACACCCCGATCTTCCGGCATGGTGCCACCTATGCCGGACATGCTACAGCCAGCGCGGTGGCGCTGAAGCACCTGGAGCTCTTGGAGCGCGAACAGCTCGTGGCAAGGGTTGCGCGGCTCGCCCCAGTGCTGCGCCGCGAGCTCGATGCCTTGGCCACCGGCCGCGAGACGATCACCGAGGTGCGCAGCGCTGGTTTGCTCGGCGGCGTGACGCTGCACGAATCGCTGTCCGCTGAGCAGATCTGCGACGACCTGGTTGAGCTGGGCTTCATAGGCCGGCCCCTGCGCGGCAACACCATCCAGATCAGCCCGCCGTTCATCGTGTCCGAAGATGAACTGTCCGACTTCATCAACGCCATCGGCGAAGCCATCGATGCCAGGAGCGGCAAATGAACACGACAGCACAGCACGATACCAAGCTGCTGACCGCGAACCCGCAGTATGTCGCCGAGTCCGATGCCACCATCGCCGCCCTGCACGGTCCTGCCACAGGCATCGCAGTTTACGACCCGTCCACCGGCGAGAAGATCGCCTGCGTGCCCGATTCGACGCCGGAGGAAGCCATTGCCGCAGTGGGCCGCG
The DNA here is from genome assembly GCF_014647495.1 of Glutamicibacter protophormiae. GTDB lineage: Bacteria > Actinomycetota > Actinomycetes > Actinomycetales > Micrococcaceae > Glutamicibacter > Glutamicibacter protophormiae. Next base: position 178,661 of record NZ_BMPH01000002.1, on the reverse strand, counting down.
CCCACGCTTTCGGGGCCAGCTGGGCCGAACAAAGCCCCCGGCACCGCGCCAGCATCTTGCATCATTGGTACGAACTGCTCATCGAGCACGGCGAGCAGCTCGCCAAACTGATCTCCCGGGAGATGGGCAAGCCGCTGGCCGAAGCCCGTGGCGAGGTGAAGTACGGAACTGACTTCGTGCGCTGGTATGCAGAGGAAGCGGTCCGACCAGGCGGTCATTTCCAGACAGCTCCCGACGGCGGAGCGGATATCCTCACCCGTCGTGCTCCGGTGGGTCTCGCGGTGCTGATCACGCCATGGAATTTCCCGCTGGCCATGGCCACCCGCAAGATCGCCCCCGCGCTGGCCGCAGGCTGCCCCGTCGTCATCAAGCCGGCGACCGCAACACCGCTGACCACATATTACGCTGTGCAGTTGGCCGTCGAAGCGGGCGTTCCCCAAGACTTGATTCAGGTGGTCTCAACCTCTGACTCGGCTGCATTCAGTCGAGCGGTACTCGCCGATCCACGTGTGCGAAAAATTTCATTCACCGGGTCCACGCCAGTTGGCCGCACTTTGCTGGAGCGCGCTTCGAAGAATGTGCTGCGAAGCTCCATGGAATTGGGTGGTAATGCTCCACTGTTAGTATTCGACGATGCCGATTTCGAGCGGGCAATCGAGGGCACCATTGCTGCCAAGTTACGCAATGGCGGCCAATCCTGCATCGGAGCCAACCGGATTTATGTGCAGTCTGGCATCGCCGACGAGTTCGCTTCCGAACTGGCCCGCCGCTTTGCCGAGATCGAGGTCGGCGCGGGGCTTAGCGACAGCGCAAAGCTCGGCCCGTTGATCGATCAGCGGGCAGCCGGACAGATGCAGGAGCTGGTCCAGGATGCCCTCGGCAGCGGCGCACAGTTACTCGCCGGCGGGCACGGTTATTCAGAGGCCGGGCACTTCTTCGCTCCGACAGTTCTGGACCATGTCGATCCCTTGGCACGAGTCTCCAGTGAGGAGATCTTCGGGCCGATTGCCGCTATCCGCCGTTTCGACAACGAACATCAGGTGCTGGACTGGGCCAATGACACCGAATTCGGCCTGGCCGGATACGTATTCACCCAAGACATGGACCGCGCCTTGAACGTTGCCGACCGATTACAGACCGGCATCGTGGGCATCAATCAGGGCGTGCCTTCCAACGCCGCCGCGCCTTTCGGAGGAGTCAAACAGTCCGGGCTGGGCCGTGAAGGGGCAAGTGAAGGCCTTGAAGAATACCAATCCATCCGCTTCTACAACATTTCACGCCGTTCCACCTGCTAATCCATGGACATTCACGTCCTCAACACTTCCAGAGAAGAGAATCCGCCGATGCACATCTCCGTTGTCAAGGAAATCAAGCCCGCAGAACAGCGCGTTGCCGTCACACCAGCCGGGGTTGCCGCACTAACAGCCGAAGGCCACAAGGTCCACGTCGAATTCGCAGCCGGAGCCAATGCAGGCTTTAGCGACGAACAGTACGCCACAGCCGGAGCGATCCTCGTAAACCAGGCCGAAGCATGGTCCAGCGCCGAGCTGCTGGTCAAGGTCAAGGAGCCCGTCGCTAGCGAATACCAGTTCCTCCGCGAAGACTTGGCACTGTTCACCTACCTGCATCTGGCGGCAGACCGTCCGCTGACTGAAGCCCTGCTGCGGTCTCGGACCCTGTCCATCGCCTACGAAACCGTCCAGGACCACACTGGATTACCGCTCCTGACCCCGATGAGTGAAATTGCCGGGCGGCTAGCTGCCCACGCAGCAGCCACGTACCTCACCGGCCCGGAAGGCGGTCCAGGGAAGCTTCTGGGCGGTTCACCGGGAGTCGCACCGAGCCGTGTACTGGTCATCGGTGGCGGAGTGGTAGGAACTCAGGCAGCACAGCTAGCTCTCGGCATGCAGGCTGAGGTCACCATCCTCGAAATGTCGCCGACGCGGATCCGCCAGCTCAACGATCTGTTGGGCAACCGCGCCCGCGTACTGATGAACGATCCACTGACCTTGGAAAACGAATTGACTCAGTCAGATGTGGTTATCGGCGCCGTGCTCATTCCTGGACGCGCCGCCCCAAAGGTCGTCACTCACGAACAACTCGGTCTGCTCAAGCCCGGATCGCTACTAGTCGATGTGGCCATCGACCAAGGTGGAGCTTTCGAAACATCGCATGCCACGACCTACCAGGATCCGATCTTCGAAGTCGATGGTGTCCGCCACTACTGTGTGGCCAATATGCCAGGCGGCGTACCCCAGACCTCTACCAAAGCCCTGACCAACGCCACCCTGCCGTATATATTGCAGTTGGCGAACAATGGCATTGAGCTGGCGCTGAAATCCAACTCTGCGTTGGCCCAAGGCATCAATACGAAGGACGGGTACATCGTCTACCCAGGCGTCGCAACCGCGTTCACCGATTTGCCGAGCACCGAGCAACCCTCAGTTCTAGTCTGAGCCAGATTCACGCATGTCGCTAGCACGAGCGACGGGTGTACATTCATAAAAGCTTCAGGCTAAGGCGAGTGGTGAGATTGAAGCTGGCACCGTCGTGCTTATAACGGTGCCAGCTTCAATCTCCACGCAGTTTCGATTCGCCGGGCAAGAGAACGTAAGTGAAAGGGTCTTCGTTTCTCCACCACAGAACATCGGTTTCGCCGGTTCGGGAAGTTCGGTGTTGAATTCCGAAACACAGCTGTAGCGGGTATCGATGTCCGCCGAATTGAAGGAGGTGGCGACCAGCCGCTGCCCCAGCCGACTCAGCTCGGGCTGGGTGGCGAAGACCTCTCTGACTTCCTCCTGCTTCAACACTGTCGAAGGTACCGCGGTCTGGATCGTTCTGATCATCACTGGCATGCCCCGAGCCTAGGACCTTCGCATGACCGGTGTAAACCATCGCCCGCAACTGCCAGGAAACTGGGATCGGCCCCTGTAGCTTCGGGACCTTGCGGCCGCTTTCCACCCTTCGCTGCACCTTGCCGCGCCGGCTGGCAGCTGCCTGGCACCCGTCCCATCGACCGCAGAAGATGCCCTACCCTAGAATCCCGTCGTGTACATGCGATGGGCATAGCAGGAACGGAAGATGGCGGAGGGGGCCGAATCGCAACGATGGACAAGGACCAAGCAGCGGAGCTGACGGAAGACGGTCGATATCTGGTCATTTCCGGGAGGAAGTGGCGTGCGAGTGATCCAGGGATCCCGCCGAAGCTGCGACAGGAACTCGTTGATGAATTGATGAGCGCCCGCCGCGAGATAGGGCGGGGCAACGAGGAAGCCCGGAGCAGGGTCCATGATGCCAAACTGGCTCTGGGCGAGCGTGGACAGCCCTGGTGGGAGGAACCCCGCGAGGACAAGCTGGATGAGCGCATCCGCGCCACGATCTTCACCCTGTTACGCAAAAGGCAGGGTTCCTCGATCTGCCCCAGCGACGTTGCACGCGTCGTCGGCGGAGAGGGCGAACGCTGGCGGACCCTGATGGAAAGCGTCCGGCAGATCGCCGCTTCATTGGCCGCAGACGGCACACTTCGGGTGACCCAGCACGGACAAGACGTCGATCTGCACACCGTCCGTGGGCCAGTTCGCTTGCATCTGACCGGGATGAACCTCTCGGAAAAAGAGCGAGCCGAATCGGACGAGTGCCAGCGGGAAACCGAATAAACCTCCCTTGAACAGGCCAGTGGCCCCGTCGGTGCGACGGGGCCACTGGCGTGATCGATATCTATTTGTCGTCGGTTGCGTCCTTGAACGCGTCCTTGGCCTTTTCGCCAGCCTGCTTGGCATTTGCAGCAGCCTGCTCCTTGACGCCTTCGGCCTGCAACGACCCGTCGTTCGTCGCCTTGCCCGTGGCTTCCTTAGCCTTGCCGACAACTTCTTCTGACTTGTTCTGAATCTTGTCTCCGAGACCCATCTTGCCCTCCTCAGTTATTCGGTTGAAACGACACCCCTCACGCTACAGAAATCCTTGGCCAATGGTTTCACTGCTGGATAACTCCAAGGAAACGTCAAGATTCCATTTCAAAGGACGGCGGGAATACCGACCTGGGGCGAGCACTCTGGGGAGCGCACACACGCAGGTGCCGGCCGTTCGACTGCTCGGTTCTCAGCGGGAAGGTTTTTCAGCGCTTGGTGCCGGATCGCGGAGGATGCTGCGTGCCCCCGGGCCATGCGTACTGCGCGGTTCCTGCCGGTCGCGGATCATCGCGGCGGTGGTGCGGATGAAGACCGAGATCCAGGTGAACAGGATCGCCACGGCCGACAGTTCGAACCCAGTGAGGTTGTAGTAGGACCAGGCATCCCAGAGAAGGTATGCGACCCAGATCGCGCCGACTGCAGACAGGGACATCATGTGGAAGACCGCCGGGTAGCCGGGCAGCAGAACCAGCGTTCCCATGAGCAGGATGATCATGGCGACGGAGGCCAGCTGGACGAAGGCCGAATGCACGTCAAGGGACAGGTTCATCGGAACGCTTCCCACGCCGATGATGCCCGCTGACACGGCGATCAGGCACCACCGCACGACGCGCGGACGGGGCCTCAGCCGGCGGATCACCGGATAGCGTTCCAGGTTGGGCCGGCAGCGGTAGGTCTGGGACAGCACCACTAGGTCGCGGGTGAGGAACTCGGTGAACGAGATCAGCACCAGGCCCGAAATGATCATTGTCGTATTGAAAGTCCAGAAGGAGCCCATGCCGGATTGCGCGGTTCCCAGCCGGGAGAACATTCCCTGCCACCAGCCCTGGTCCTCGGCCAGCAGCATGCTGATCAGCACTCCGGCGGCCATGTAGATGCCCAGGACCACGGACAAGTTCTCTGCGCTGGTGCGCGCCGTGGCCACCAGCGCCAGATAGGCGCTCAGCCCGGTGATGCCGCTGACGGCCAGCGAACCGGCCAGCACATCCAAGTGCAGACCGATGAACGCCTGCTGGAACAGGTGCGTGGCCACCAGGATCATCATCACGGTGCTGGCCACGTGGACCAGCACCAAGCCGATGGCGGCCACGTACTGGCGCCAGGCAGGAATGCGGCGCAGCCACGGTTCCCGCTGGCGCAGCAGGCTCCGGAACGCGTAGGCGCTGGACAGTCCCGCCGACACGCCGCCGGTCACCGAGGCCACGGAACCCACGGAGAGTCCGCCGAACAACGCGGGGCGTTCTCCGGCAAAAATGATCAGGGCGGTGGCCAGCCCGAACAGCGCGCAGAACAGCCCCGACCACAGCGCGTTCCGCTCGATTTCGAGTTCGGTCACGCGCCTGGGGTTCGACGGCTCAGGGAAGTGGAGAGGCACGGGATCCATTGTTCCATGAACAATTAATGCCGTGACAGGCGGGCTGCTAGGCCAGCGCCGTGATCCCGTTGACCAGCAGGCCGACCGCGCCGGCGAGCGCGACGAGCACCACGAAGGCGCGGCTGACTTTCGCCGGGATCTTCGGCGCGAGGACATTGCCCAGCACGATGCCCAGCACCATGGCTGCCAGGCAGGTGATCCACTGGATCCAGTCCAGCTGTGGCATGCCGCCCTTGGCGAGCAGCGAGGACACTGCGAGCACCAGGAAGTACAGCTGCACGGAAATCGCGAACTTTGCCTGCGGCCAGCGGCTGGCCACCGCATACCCGGCGATGGCGGGGCCGGAGACGCCGGCGGTGACCGACATGAAGCCGGAAATGGCGCCGGCGCCGATGGCCAGCCCCTTGCTCTGTCCCGCCGGCAGATTGCGGACCAGGAAACTGGCGCCCAGGGCGAGGATCACCATGATCGAAATGCCGATGGACAGCCAGGGGCCGCCGAGCAGTTTGGCCACCCAGGCCCCGGGAAAGGTCATGATCACCGCGGGAACCAGCAGCAACGCGATCTTCTTGTACTCGACCTGCCGGAAGACCTGCGCGAAGATCAGCAGGCTGCTGCATGCCCCGAGGAAGTTCACCAGCATGATGCCTTCGAACGGTCCGAGCACCATCACCAGGAAGGGGGAGGCCACCAGCGCGAAGCCCATGCCGGAGATGCGCTGGGTGGACGCCCCGACGAACACCGCCGCGGCCAGGCCGATCAACGCACCGAGTTGCACCGTTTGCTCCACGCGGACTCCGATTCCTGTTTGCTTGCCATGGGGCGCCGAGGCACAAGACGACCGGGCCTGCGCAGGCAGTCCAGCCGCCGTGCCAGTCATGCCCGGCCTCTGCAGTCGACCATACACGGCAACGCGGCACGCCTTGAAACCCTTCTCCGGGCGGCCGCACCGATCCGGCGGCGGCGCCATTCGGCCCGCAATATTACGGCGCCGGAGCCAGCCAGCCGGGGCGCCGAGCCTAGGCTGAAACCATGAGCACCGACGTTGACTTCCTGATCATCGGGGGCGGAGCCATGGGCTCGGCCGCCGCCTTCTCCCTCGCCAGCCGGGGACACCAGGTACTGCTGCTGGAGCGCTTCGCCCCCGGACACCACGAGGGGGCCTCCCACGGCGCCACCCGCAATTTCAACCCCGCCTATGCGGATCCTGCGTACGTGGGGCTGCTGCGGCGCGCCGACCAGCTGTGGGAGGACATCTCCCTAGCCGGCGGCGTGCAGCTGCTGAACCGGACCGGCCTGGTCAACCACGGCGATGAAGCCGGCCAGCAGGCCATCCATGCAGCGCTCACGGCCGCCGGCATCGACAGCGAGCTGCTGGACGCCGACGAAGCCGGCGCGCGCTTCGCCGGCATGAGATTCGAGACGCAGGCATTGCATATCCCCAGCGGCGGGCAGCTGAACGCCGACCTCGCCGTGGCAACCCTGCAGCGGCTGGCCGCGGCCGCCGGAGCCGAGATTCGCCACGGGCACCGGGTGCTCCAGCTGGAGGTTGTCTCCGAGGACATGGCAAAAATCGTGGTGGACGATGGCGAACGCGCGGCCACGGTGTCCGCACGCCGGGTCATCCTCGCCGCCGGCGCGTGGACCCGCACGCTGCTCGGCGAGCGCTGGACCCTGCCCCGCATCCACGTCACCGAGGAGCACCCGGTGCACTTCGCCCAGCGCGGGACCTCCGCGCAGTGGCCGGGCTTCAACCACACCCTGCCGCCGGGAGAGCATGGCGGCCTGAGGATCTTCGCGCCGGTCTACGGCATGCGCACCCCCGGCGAAGGCATCAAGGTCGGCTGGCACGGCTCGGGCCGTGTGGTCGACCCTGAGCACCGCCCGCACCAGCTGGTCGCCGACCAGCTCTGCGCGCTGCAGGCCTATGCCCGCCGCTGGCTTCCGGGCACCGATCCGGACAGCTTCGAGCCGGTGTCCTGCACCTACGCCAATACGGAGGACGAGCATTTCATCCTCGACCGGCTGGGACCGGTGACCATCGGCGCCGGCTTCAGCGGCCACGGCTTCAAATTCGTTCCCGCCATCGGCGAGCATCTGGCCCAGCTGGCCTCCGGGGAGGCCGGGGTGATCCCACGGTTCGCGGCCGACCGCGCCATCAGCAATCCGGTATTCCTCGAACGCCGGATGCGGGCCGGCCTTTCCCGCGGCTAGGAGTTTTCCTGCTTGATGTACCGGGTTTCCGGCCGGGATTCGTAGAACCCCGCACGGCGCTTGCGGGCGCCGGCCAGGAACACGGCGCCGAGCACCAGGATGCCTACGCCGACCACGAAAACCAGGCCCAGGCCCGCCACGTGTGTTCCCGAACCGTACTCGGGGTCCAGGGAGTCGACGGTGGTCTGCAGGAAGACCGCAACCAGCGCCAGTCCACCCAGCAGCGGGGCCACCGCGCGGATGAAGAAGTTGCGCGCCGAGGCGAGCAGCGTGTAGCGGAAGAACCAGACGCAGGCGAACGCGGTGATCCCGTAGTAGAAGCAGATCATCATGCCCAGCGCCAGGATGGTGTCGTTCAGGACGTTGGTGGAGACAAACCGCATCATCGCGTAGAAGGCGGTGGAGACCACCGCCGCCACGATGGTGGCAAAGGCCGGGGTGCCGAACTTCGGGTGGATCCGGGTGAAGACCGGAGGCAACGCCCCGTGGTGTCCCATGGCCAGCATGGAGCGTGCCGGGGAAATCATGGTTGACTGCAGCGAGGCCGCGCAGGAAGCTAGGGTGGCCAGCGAGAGCAGGATCGCGGCAGGACCCATCACCGGTCCGGCCAGTGCGGCGAACACGTTGCCGATGTTCTCCGGATTCGCCAGGCCCAGGCCGGAATCCCCCACCCCGGCGAACACCGTGGCGGACACGGAGGTCAGCAGGTACACGGCCAGCACGATCACCGCGGTGAACCCGGCGGCCAGACCCGAGGTGCGCTCGCCGTTCTTGGTTTCCTCGTTCATCGACAGGCAGACGTCCCAGCCCCAGAAGGCGAAAATCGACAGGCTCAGGCCCACCGCCATGGCGGAGAAGGAATCAATGCCCAGCGGGTTGAACCACTCGGGCGAGAACTGCACCGCCGGGGCCGCCTTGTCCAGGGCCGCGATGGTGAACCACAGCAGCACCAGCACCTGGAATCCGACCAGCAGGTACTGCACCAGCGAGGCGGCGTGCAGTCCGCGCACCGAGATCCAGGTGGCGCCCAGCATGAATACCAGGCAGGTGGCCACGTTGATCCACGGGTTGGAGGCCAGATCGGCCAACTGCTCCTGCCCGGTGGCCTGGGCCAGGAAGAGGTAGAAGAAGTCCACCGCGACGCCGGCCAGGTTGGAGAGGACGATGATATTCGCCGCGAGCATGCCCCAGCCGCCCATCCATCCGGCGCGCGGGCCGAAGGCCTTCCACACCCAGGTGAAGGTGGTGCCGTTGTCCGGCATAGCCCGGTTCAATTCGCGGTAGCCCAGGGCCACCAGGAACATCGGGATGAACCCGATGATGAAGATCGCCGGCAGGTGCGTGCCCACCGCCTCGGCGGTGGGGCCGAGCGTGCTGGCCACGACGTAGCTGGGCGCAATGGTGGATACGCCGATCACGATGGCCGTGAACAAGCCGATCTGGCCTGCGGCCAGGCCCTTGCCGGTTTCGGTGACCGGGCTGGTGCTCAGCCGGCTGGGTTTGGCATTGTCTTTCATCGCACTGGGTCCTTCTTCGGAGGGGAGGTTCTATCGCTTCGGAACCTGCTGGGTGATGCAGTGGATTCCTCCGCCGCGGGCGTAGAGTTCGGTGGCATCCACCGGGACGACGTCACGCCCCGGGTAGGCCCGGGCGAGGATCCGGGCTGCCTGCGCATCGTTCGGGTCGTTGAAGGAGCAGGCGATGACTCCCCCGTTGGTGACCAGGTGGTTGATGTAGGAGTAGTCCACCCAGCCTTCCTCGTCCTCCAGCGTCGTAGGCGCCGGGACGGGGACCAGTCGCAGGCGGCGCCCCTTGGCATCGACCGCCTGCTCCAGGATGCCGCGCACCTCCGCGGAAACTGCATGATCCGGATGGGTCGGGTCCTGCTGGTCGTGGTAGAGCACCACGCCGGGCGCCGCGAAGCAGGCAACGATGTCCACGTGGCCGCGGGTGCCGAATTCCTTATTGTCGCGGGTCAGCCCGCGCTCCAGCCAAATGACCTTGGAGACTCCCAATTGCCGGGCGAATTCGGCTTCGATCTGCGATTCGGTGGCCCCGGGGTTGCGCCCCGGGTCCAGCTGGACGCTGCGGGTGGCCAGCATGGTGCCCTCGCCGTCCACGTGGATTCCGCCGCCCTCGTTGGTGATCGAGGACCGGACCCGGGTGGCGTTTTCCAGCTGCGCCACCTGGGCGGCGATCTTCGAGTCCTTGCCCCAGGAGGCCCAGGACTGGGCGCCCCAGCCGTTGAAGTTCCAGTCGATGGCGCATAGCCCGCCGGAGGCATCGCGCACGAAGGTCGGGCCGATGTCCCGCATCCAGGCGTCGTCCAGCTCGCGCAGCTCGTAGCTGACGTCCTGGCCCAGGTGGCGGCGGGCGTCGGATTCGGCCTGCGGGTCGACGAGCATGGTCACCGGGGTGAAGCGGGCGACCGCCTTGGCGACCGCGGCCCAGGTGCCGCGTGCGGCCTCGGCTTCCTCGGCGGTGTCGCCCAGGGTGTAGCCGCCGGAGGGGAAGGCCATGTAGATGCGTTCCTGCGGGTCGGTTTCGGCGGGCATCAGGAACTCAGACATGGGAGCGCCCCATTTCTCCCAGGCCGGACTCGGCGCGGGCTTCGGTCAGCGCGCCGTAGGTTTCCGGGCGGCGGGTGCGCAGGAACGGGAAGAGCGTCAGCCAGTCGCGGCGGGCGTCCAGGTCCAGGGTTGCCACCAGGACGGCGGATTCGTCGCGCGGCGCCCGGGCCAGGACGCGGCCGTACGGGTCAGAGATGAAGGAGGATCCGTAGAAGGTCAGCGCGCCTTCGTCGCCCCAGCGGTTGGGGACGACCATGAACAGCCCGTTAGCGATGCCGTTGCCGATGATGGTCTGGCGCCACAGCGGCTCGGTGTCGAAGTCCGGGTGGTCCGGTTCGGAGCCGATGGCCGTCGGGTAGGCCACCAGGTCCGCACCGGCCAGCGAGTAGATGCGCGGTGGTTCGCTGAACCACTCGTCCCAGCAGGTGGGCAGGCCCATGGCCAGCCCGTTCAGCGCCTCGATGCGATGCACCGGGTAGGGATCGTCATTCGGTCCCTCACGGAAATACTTGTCCTCGTAGTATCCGGCGGTGCGCGGAATGTGCAGCTTGTTGGTCAGCGCGACGATCTCGCCTTCCGGGGACACGACCACGGCGGTGTTCAGCCCCAGCCCGTCCGCGGCCGGAGCCTTGCGGAACAGCGAGATGTGCACGTGGATCAAATAGCGAGCGGCCATGTCGCGGGCGAAGGCCACGGTGGGGCCGTTGTCCAGGTCCTCGGCGGACTCATCCGCGGCGTCCGGGGTCGGCACCGCGAAGGCCGGGTACTTGCTCAGCGTCAGCTCCGGCAGGTACACGATCTTGGCCCCCTGGGCGGCGGCACGGCGGATGCCGTCTTCCAGTTCGCCGCGCAGCGCCTGCGGGTTTTCATGCCAGCGGTGCTGAACCAGCGCGACCGTCAGTTCCCCGCGCTCGGCGGCATCCACGCGGGCCGGAGATGCCGGCGGTGTGAGGGCGAGTATTTCTTTCATGGCTATGCTCCATCGCTAAAACGAATGTGATTCGTTTATAGGATAGGCAGTGCCTTGTGTCACACGCAAGAGCTAAACGAATGATTTTCGTTTAATTCGGATAGGCTCAGGTGGAAGACCCCTAGCAGAAAGCAGCGGATCCCATGGCGCGACCCTCGAAGCCCAAACTCAGCCCGGATGCCATCGCCGCTGCGGCGTTGGCTTTGGTCGACAAGCACGGCGAGTTTACGCTCCCGCAATTGGCCAAGGCCCTGTCCGTGACGGCGTCCTCGATCTACAACCACGTCTCGGGCAAGGATGAAATCATCGAGCTGATGCGCGGCCGCGCCATGTCCGCGATCAGCCTCGAGGGCGGTGCTTCAGGCGACTGGCAGCAGACCGTACGGCAGATTGCCACATCCTATTGGGAGTCGTATTCGAAGCACCCGCGGCTGATCCCCCTGCTCACCAGCCATACCGTGCGGGACCGCACCACCTTGCGGGTCTACGATGCGTTGGCGGAAACTCTCGCGCAGGCGGGGTTCCCGCCGGCAGACCGATTGCAAGCGATCACCATCATCGATTCATTCGTGCTCGGCTCGGCGCTTGATGCGGCGGCGCCGGAAATTGTCTGGGAAGCTAATGATTCTTCGGGGCATGAATTCAAGGAGGCGCTGGACGCCGGTCTCCAGCTGGAACAGCGAGCGCGACTGACCTTTCACAAGGGACTTGAGCTGATTCTCCTCGGCTTAGGCAATATTCGTTCCAGTTAGCCTGCCGGCACGGATCGTTGCATCGTGCTCGATAGTACTCACGAGCAGTGCAGCGATCTGACCACTCCAAGTAATCCGATAGAGCCCTTCGCTTTCGAATGGACGATGGGAGCGGCGGTCCATCCGTTGTCATACATCGCATACACGCGGAAGTTCACGTCAAATTTCGATCCAAAGAGGTTGCCCAGAAGGTCTATCAGGAGCGACAGCAACCCGCCCGAAGGGGAAATATCGACAGAGTATGTGGTGGTAGACACAGGCAGGGGGTCGGTGAATTTCTCTTCACTGTCGTTGACTTGGACAGATACCTTGTATCCCGTTAATTTCACACCCTGGGCTGCTGGAGCTTGCCATGCGAAGTTGATGACATTGTTACCGGATAGCGAGGATTTATCTTTGCATGAAAGATTCTTGGCCGGTTGCATAACGGCGCCGTGCAACGTACCCCCGGCTTTCGCCGTGGAAGTGAAAGCAGCCTGCGTCGATTCGACCGCAGGGCGAAGTTGCAACGAAGCGACCGCCGTCGAAAGAACAAGCACCATGCACAAAAGGCGGGATATGCCAGCGCGAGGCAAGTCCCCCCGCCCAGGGGATCCTGCACAAGCATCGGCATCAGTCTCCGAATTGCGTTTCTGGGTAGAACTTCTCGGGACGGATTCACCAACTGCTGGCTGCGGGCTACGCGAGAATGCGAGATAGAGCAGGTAGGCGCACAACAACCCGCCTAGGAAATACGCCCATGGCTGGGACAGCCACGTCACCAGGTACCCCAAGCCCGGAAAGCTGACCAGAAGCTTGTCGGCGCTGTCCACCGCATACGGTTGCAGGTCCGCGACGGGATTGGCATCCCCCTTGAGGATCAGGCCTGCTTCGGTCTTGTCGGCTACCCGGTGCGTCACCCGAACTTCGTTGCTGGTGACCACCGAAACCACGTCGCCTATGGCAACTTCCTCAATCGGGGTGGGAACAGCCAGTCCCAACGATCCGGTGGGGATGCCGGGTCCCATCGAGCCGCTGGCAAAAACCAGCGGTTTCACCCCAAACAGCACAGCCGCAAGCGTCATGAGCAGGCACAAGGATCCGAGGATCGCCCCGGCATTCAGCGCAAGGCGCTGGAGCGGGTTGCCGTTGCGTGCATCGGATTTGATCCGTTCCTGGTATCCCACCTTATGACCCCACCGTTCCGGTGAAGACCAGGTCCAGCTTCGTGGTGGCGCCTTGCAGGTTGTTGGCCGCGGTCACGGGCAGCGAGTACTGCACGCAGAGTGTTTCCGAAGCGCCTGCGGCCAGTGTCGATACTTCAACTGACCCGCCGAAAGCTGATCCAGCTTTCTTATCTACGATGGCCGCTGTGCCGGAACAAGTCGCGCTCGGTGCGGTGCCGCTGACCGTGGATCCGGTCTTCACCTGTACCTGCATGGCCTTGCCCAATTCGACGCCGCCGCTGTCGGTGATGCTGCCCCTGATGGAATACGGCAGCTCGACCGTGCTGGTGTTCTTCACGACAACTACCGCTGCGGCGCTGGCTCCCGGGTACCAGTTCACCGAGGAGACCGGCACGGTGTAGCTTTCGGAGGTCGCGCTGGAGGCCGTTGCGCCGACCCCGAGCGATACCTTTGCGGCGGTGATGCTGGTGGTCGCCGTGGCGGTTCCGGTCCAGGCCGCCAAGGTGGACACCGCGCCCAAGCCCACCAGGATTCCCATCGACAGGATCGCTTTGACCTGTACCGATCGCCTGCTCATTGAGATTCTCCTTGGGGTGTCGATGCTTGGGCGAGGTGTCGCTTCGAACGCAAATACAGTGCCGCGCCGGCAGCGGCCATGCCCAGCGCGAGCGGGACCGCCCAGCCGCTAAAACCGGTGGAGCCCAGTTCATCGGGCGGATGTTCCCCGTTCGCGTCCGGCGGCTCGGGGCGGTCCGGAGACTGCGGGCTGTCCGGCAATTCAGGTTCCTGCGAAATTCCGCTGGTGACCTCGATCGCGCTGATAGCCAGGCTCAGCGCTCGCGCCCGGTCCTGCGAGGAATTTCCGGCAGAAGTAGGCAGGCGCGCCTCCAACGCAAAGTTGGCATGTTCCCGAGGTTCCAGCCGCACCGTGGGGTTCCCTGCCACACCGAACTTCAGCCCGTCAGCGGGGGCCGGCACCACCGGCTTCACCGTGACTTCGATGGGGTGCGGCCGGTCGTTGCGGATGGCGAGATCTGCGCTGAGCCGGTCGCCCGGAACAAGCTGGATTTCCCCGCCGAACAGCTCTTCCGGCGTCGCGCGGAACTCGCCGCCGTCCACGCTGTAGCTCAGGCCGCGGGGGTCTTTCCCGGTGCCGTGCGCACCGGGGATCCCGGCGCCCAGCAGGCCGACGGCGAGCAGCACTGACAGCACGGTTTTCGTTGACGCCGCGATCTTCATGACGTCTTCTTTCCACGGTGATCCCGCCATGCCCCGGCGAACATCACCAGCGAATAGGCCAGCAGTCCCCCGATGGCCAGCCAGGCCAGCCAGGTCCGCTGCGAGGCGCTGAGCGCTGAATTGAGATAGCCGAGCCAAGGCAGCGAATACCAGAGCTTGCCGCGAACCTGTTCTGCAACGATCGGCGCATCGTCGGTATTGTTGGCGTCCCCGCGCAGCACGAACTGCTGTTCGCCCGAAAGCGATGAGTTTACCGAGGCCACGCGGTGGGTCACCACCCCGGGTTTCCCGGATTCCAGCTGGTAGGTGAGCACGTCGCCTACTTGGATGTCCTCTACCGGCACCGGCTTGACCACGATCAGTTGGCCCGGAGGGTAGTCCGGCCGCATGGATCCGGTGAGCACGGTGTAGGCCGTGCCCCCGCCGAGATGGGGTATGACCACCATGACGGCGAGCAGGCAGAGCACGGTGAACAGCGCCAGCCAGGACACGATCTGGCCAGCCCACCAGAACGGCCCGGTTTTCTGTTCTTCCCGGCGGCGTTGCGCCCGCGTCGTCACCGTCATTTTTGCTGCCCCGTGAAGCTGAGGGTGGGCGTCATCCGGCCACCGGCGGCACTCTGCGCGGTGCCGGACGGCAGGCTGAGCCTGACGCAGAGGATGTCTGAGGCCCCTGCGGTCCCCGCAGGGGCAAGCCCACGCGGGCTGGCGAAGGATGCCCCCGCAGCCAGGGAGCCCGAGTAGAGCAGCTGCCCGGTGATCTGCTGTGTTCCCGTGCAGCTTCCAGGCGGCACGTCCGCATAGATGCCAACCCTCGCAGCCGCCGCCAACGCCTTGTCCTTGGCGCTGGCGGAGTCGGTTCCGGTGGTGATTCCCGTCAGCCCGTAGGCCAGCGGCGTCGTCCCGGCGTTGGAAATGGTCAACGGCGCCTGTACGAACGACCCCGGCAGCAAGTTCTGGGTTTGCAGCTCCCGGAATACGTAGTCTTTCCCCGACTCTGTCCCGTTGCCAGCCAACAGGCTCAGTGAGCCGGTCTTGATCGAACCGGCGTCAACCTGTCCTTCGGCACGCCAAGCGGCGACCGTGTTCTGGGCGCTGAGTCCCAGCACCAGGACCACGGCCGCTGCGAAGGCGAACTTCAAGGGTTTTGGCATGACGGTCAGAGAATCCGCCAAGGGCTAGCTGCGGACCTGGTCCAGGGTCAGCGTCAACGCGTTCAGATCGATCGGCTGGTTCATGGTGTCGTTGGGCGTGGAGGCGACAGTTCCGGCTGGGAAGGTCACCGTGATTTTCACCGGCACCTGGTAGACACCCTCTTCTGCAAAGGAAATCACGTTGCCGGACTGGCTCAGGCCTGCAGCAGTTCCGTCGATTTCCAAGCCGAGCTCTACCTCGTCCTGGAGCGCTTCCGGCAGCGCCTTCAGGGTTCCCACCGACAGGGCGCCCTGGATGTTCTTGCCTTCGGCATCGATTCGCACTGTCTGCGTGTAGGCCACCACGTCGCCCGGGACGATTTGCTCGGTGGCAGGGTCGAAGGGCACGCCGTCGCCGCCGCTGCTGACATCGGTCCAAACGCCGTTGTCGTCCACGGTGAGTTTCAGGTGGCCGGTGTCCACGGTTCCCGCTTCAACGGTTTCCAGTTGCTGCCACAGCGCGACGGTTCCGGCGCCGGTCACCAGCAGGACTCCGGCGGCGGCCGCAGCGATGGTTGCCTTGGTTATCTTCTTCATGATTCAAATCCTCAAGAGTTCCGAGCGCTCCCCGCGCACTTACTTTCGAGTGAATCCGGATTCCCACCCGGGCACAACATGCGCTCAGACACTTTCAACGCACCATACTCCCGCCGGCGCAACCTCTCGCCGATCGGTTATTTCCAGGCCTTCATCCGGAGCGGGAAATCATATCGTGACCAGACCATATGAAAACCGCAGGAAAAATTCCGCAGGCTTGGCCGGATCCGCCGTCCAGCTGGCCAGCCGGGGACTCCGGACAGGCAACAAAGACTGGCTGACCGGTCCAGTGAAATAGCCGGTCGGCCACGCGGAATTTTGCCGGCTATCTGCCGGAATCCGGAGCCGAGGCGAACAGGTTCAGGCCCAGCGCGCGCGAAAGGTGGCCGATGGCCAGCTGCCCGCGCACGGAGTTCCCCGCCATGTCCAAGCGCGGAGAAAACGCGCCGATGGCGCCCTTACCCGGGGCGACCGCAACGATGCCCCCGGAAACCCCGGACTTGGCTGGGATCCCGATCTCGAACAGCCAGTCCCCGGAACGTTCATATAGTCCGTTGGTGGCGACGGCGGCCAGGGTGTCACGGCAGACGTCCGCGCTGACCACCTGTTGGCCCGTCACCGGGTTGATGCCACCATCGGCCAGGGTCGCTCCCATGACTGCCAGATCGTGTGCGGTGACGTTCAGCGAACACTGCTTGGTGTAAGTGTCCACCGCATTGTTCGGATCCCCGTCCAGCCGCCCATAGCTCTTGAGCAGTCGGCCAAGTGCCTTGTTGCGTTCGTTCGCTTCGGATTCGGATTCGTAGACTTCGTCGTCCAGCGTCAGCGGACGGCCGGCAAAAGCCGATAGTCCTTCGCGGACGTTCTCCCACTTCTTGGCGGCGCTCTTGCCTGCGATCATTTCGGTCGTCGCAATGGCTCCGGCATTGACCATCGGATTCATCGGGTGCCCGTTGTTCAGCTCGACTGCCATCACGGAATTGAACGGCATGCCCGTGTTGTTGACGCCGATCTTTTCATGGACGGCTTCGTGTCCGTGCTCCTGGAGCACCAGGGCGTAGACAAACATCTTGGAGATGGACTGGATGGAGAACTGGTGGTGGCAGTCGCCCGCCCCGTGCACGGTGCCGCCGACGTGCGACATGGAAATGGCGAAGGTCTCCGGCTCGACCTGCCCCAGGATAGGTATGTAGTGGGCAAGCAGGCCCTCGTCAACATCCGAGTAGCGTTCATGTGCTTCGAGCAGAAGCTCATCGATGCGTTGATGGGCGAGGGTACCGGTGGATACCTGCTGGACAACATCATCAAAATCGGTAGGAATGCTCTCATTCCCGTCCGAGGTATAGGTCATGATCACCTTGCTCTTCGTCGGAGAAATCTAAATCTGGCCAGATTCCGAGACTATCAATAGCACAGGTCATTGGCACGCAGCGCCCTGCTGCCATCCAGCCACAGAATGCACGGCGCTGTCGCATGCCGGCCATGTCGCCGCGGTCTTCCCGCCAAAGCCAAGAGCCGACGCAAGATTGCCGTATGTCGCAAAGCCATGTGTTTTCACCTACATTGTGCAGCAACTTACAGCGGACTGCCCCTTACCTGACCTAGCATTTTGAGTATGGCTAAGGGTATTACTTTTCATACGCGCAAGTGGGTTCGCCCAGAAGATTTGAACGCAAACGGCACGCTGTTCGGCGGCAGCTTGCTGCGCTGGATCGACGAGGAAGCCGCGATCTACTCAATCATCCAGCTCGGCAACAAGCACGTGGTCACCAAATTCATGTCCGAGATCAACTTCATCGCCTCCGCCAAGGAAGGCGACCTGATCGAGATGGGCTTGACCGCCATCGATTTCGGACGCACCTCGATCACCTTGCGTGCAGAGGTCCGCAATATCTTCACCCAGCAATCAATCCTGACCATCGAAAAGCTGGTGTTCGTCAACATGGGCCCGGATGGCAAGCCGGAGCCTCACGGCTACGACCAGATCACCTACACCCGCGATCGTATCCCGCTGGAAATCACCAAGGCCCTCATCTAGGTTTCAGCACGATACCCGCAGCCATACCCCCGGTTGTCGGTCAGTGACGTCGCCGCAGTTTCCGCGCTTGATCAGCGCGGGAACTGCGGCGTTTTACTTTGCGCCGCGCTATCGATCGGCAAGCTGCTAGCGCTCGCCTTTTCGGGCTTGGCGCATAGCCACCGCGACCCAGAACGCGGCCAGTGCAAACATTGCACCGCCCTGCCAAGGCTCTGCCTCGCTGGCACGCCAGATTCCGATGCCGGCGAAGAGCACCGCAACAGTCAATGCCGCCACAGGAGAAATGCTGGTTTTCCACATATGGCCAGTTTCCGTTGCGGCCCCGCCGGCAGCCGGCACCGACATGCCTCATTCACGGTTTTCTCGCTTGTCCGCGAAATTCGACAAAACCATTGCGCACGGGCCTGCCATGCGGAAGAGTACTGAGACTGAATTGCCTTCACCCCATCCAATATCGAAGAGAGTCTCCCATGAGCCGGATGATATTCGTCAACCTTCCAACCTCGGACTTGGCGCGGGCCGACAAGTTCTATTCAGCCTTGGGCTTCACCAAGAACGACACCTTCTCGGATGAGAATGCGACCTCATGGATCATCGCAGAGAACATTCTGGTGATGGTGCTGCAGGAAAAGTTCTATTCGAGCTTCCTCGTGGGCGAGGACAAGCCGGCCGTGGGCCCGGGCCACCGCGAATGCCTCAATGCGTTGTCGGCAGATACCCGCGAAGAAGTCGACGAGTTTGTCGCCAGTGCCCAAGCCGGAGGCGGAGCGATCTACCGGCCGGCCGATGAGCCTTTCCCCGGAATGTACCAGGCCGCAGTGCAGGATCCCGATGGCCATGTCTGGGAAATCGCATGGATGAGCCAGGAAGCCATGGAGAATTCCGGCACGTAGCTAACTCAGATACCCTTCGACATCGCCGTTCTGCAGTTCCGCAGCCGCCCGCAGGCGTCTGCGGAACTGTTTTTTCATGCCTTTCGCCGGATAGATCGGCGTTTCCCAACGTGGTTTGAGGCTATCTCCCAAGGTGATTCCGCGCAGCCGTCTCCCGAACATCGGCAGCACCCACTGGCGCATCCATTCGATATCCCGCTGGACAAGCTGCAACGGCCCCAAGCGCTGCGCGTCTTCCAGCGGTCGGAACTCCAGCTGGTGCTGGGCTCCGAGGAGCTCCAGGATCCTAATGGCCATGTAGCGATGGCCTGCGCGGTTCATGTGCAGCTTGTCGATGTCCCACAGGCGCTGGTCATGGTAGATGTCCCAGGCCCAGTAGTCGACCAAAGTCACGGTGTCCGGATGTTTGCGGGCCAGCTCCCGGACCCTGTCATTGAACTTCCAATTCCGGCGTTTGAACGGGACCAGGGCAGGGTGCACCGGGATGTCGAATCCGGTGAACAGCAGGATCTGCGCCCCGGAAGCGGCCAAGCGGTCCACCGCCGCTTCGTAGCGGTCGAGAAAGCGGTCCATGTCCTGCCGCACTTCCAGGATGTCGTTGCCGCCGGCATAGAAGCTGATGATGTCCGGGTTCAGCGCGATGGCGGCGTCGATCTGCTCGTCCATGATCCGGTCCAGCCGTCGGCTTCGGATCGCGAGATTGGCGTATCGCCAACTGGGATCTGCCTTGGAGAGCTGCTTGGCCACGCGGTCCGCCCAGCCGCGCACCCCATTGGGCAGCCTCCGATCCCAGTCTCCGACTCCTTCGGTGAAGGAGTCGCCCACCGCAACAAATAGCCTGCCCATAATGGCCAATCTAGGGCCGTCTGTTGTCCGGTCGGCGAAAGCAATGCCAACTCCAGATTAATTCCCTGGCCGCGGGGCGCTCAGCTGCTTCGTTGCCGCACCACATGAAGTACCCGGCGCCACGCGTGGTCTCCGCCCGGGGCCATGTCCACCAGCGCGACTTGGTCCAGGGCAACGGCGTCTCCCTGCGTGCGGCTGCGGCCGTGGTGGTGGGTGATGTGCGGACGGTAGCCGGGCCCGGTGAACCGGACGGAGGCGATGCGCCCCTGGTTCTCCAGCACGACCCCGCACAACCGCTCATGCAGCAGTTGCAACGCCGGATCGGGTTTCACCAGCGACACCAGCAGGTTTTCCTGCCGTCCGAACCAGGCGTGCTCGGCGATTTCCAACCGCGCCCCCAGCGCGGGACGCGCGGCTTCGGCCAATTGTTCGGCACAGCGCTCCAGCATCCGGGGCGTCTCGGGCAGGTCAAAGCGCAGCAGGGTGATGTGCAGCGGCCAGTCTTCGCGCAGGAAGTACTGCTCGCGTGCCACCGGTTCGACGAATACCGCTGCTACCAGATTGTGCATGGCATCAGTCTGCCATCTCCCCTCGATGCGGAATTCGGGTTTTCCCTACCTATGTTCTCCGGTTCCCTCGGTGTCGCCGAAAAACGCTCCAAAATAGTATTGAGGCATGACTTCAACACTGCAGGCCCAACCGGGCGCGCTTCCTGCCCGTCCCCCGTTGCGGCTCGGCTTAACGCTGTTGCATCTGGCAGCTCTTGGAACCCTCGGGGTGGTCGTCCTCCCGCTGGTCATTGCCTGGTTTGCTGCAGGCGTCGGACTGACCTTCCTGCTGGGCTTCGGGCTTCTGATGCTGACCGGATTGCTCTACGCGATCTTCGGCCTGGCGCGTTTCGAGATTCGGCGGGTCTCGGATCTCTACGGCCTCCGTGTCGCCCCGTTGTCCTGGCGCCCCAGCCAGCAGCCGGGGTTCGGAGCCTACGTCCGCTCGCTGGGACGCAATCTGGCCAACGGCCGCATGTGGGCGGCCTTCGGAAGCTTCGCCATTTCCTGCTTCGCCGGCGCCACCATGCTCAGCGGACTGGAATGGATGATCCGGCTGTGCATTACCGCTTTCGCCCCGCTCACCCAGGCGGAAACCGTCATCGGCCCCTTCGGCATGGATCTCCCCGCCAGCCAGGCTCCCTGGATGCTGGTGCTCGCGTTGCTCGGCGCGGCGCTGGCCGTGGCCATGATCTTCATGCATCGGGCGGTCACCGTGGGCATCATCGGATCCACCGCCCGCGAGACCGAACTGACCGAACGCGTGCGCACCACCGCGGTGCAGCGCGAAGGCGCCATGCGCGCCGCGGAGCTTGAACGCACCCGTATCGAACGCGACCTGCACGACGGGGTCCAGCCCCGGTTGGTATCCGTGGCCATGACCCTCGGCCTGGCGCACCAGCAGATCGACAGCGACCCTGAGCAGGCCAAGGCCCTGGTGGCCGAGGCGCATGCCTCCACCAAGTCGGCCATCACCGAACTGCGGCAGCTGACCCGGGGCATCTATGCCTCAGTACTGGATGACCGCGGGCTGGATGCGGCGCTGTCGGCCATCGCCGGACGCTCCCACATCCCGGTCCAGCTCGACGTGCAGCTCACCGGACGCTATGCCCGGCATGCTGAGGCGGCGGTGTATTTCGCGATCGCCGAGGCCCTGACCAACGCGGCCAAGCACTCGCGGGCCTCGAACTGCCGGGTCACGGTGCGCGAGCGCGCCAACGGCCAGGCGCAGCCGATGCTGTGGGCGCGCATCGAGGACAACGGCACCGGAGGCGCCCGCATCGTCCCCGGCGGCGGGCTGGACGGCATTTCAAACCGTGTGCTCGCAGCCGGGGGAACCATCACCCTGGACAGCCCGCAGGGCGGCCCCACCGCACTGGAGGTGAACGTGCCATGCGCGTCTTGATCTGTGAAGATTCGGTCCTGCTGCGCGAAGGACTGGTCCGCCTGCTGGCCCACTCTGGCCACGAAGTCGTGGCCGACCTGCCGGACACCACCGGAATCATGGGCTTCCTGGAGACTGCCCCGCCGGAGGACTTTCCGCAGATCTGCATCCTGGATGTCCGGCTGCCGCCGTCCTACACCGACGAGGGCATCCGCGCGGCGCTGGCTGTCCGCAGCCGCTATCCCAGCCTCCCGCTGCTGGTGCTCTCCCAATACGTGGAGGAGCGCTACGCCTCGGACCTGATCGCCACGCAGTCCGGCGCCTTGGGCTACCTGCTCAAGGACCGGGTGGCGGATGTCGCGGACTTCATCGCCTCGCTGGAGCAGATCGCCTCCGGCGGCACCGTACTGGATCAAGAAGTGGTGGCACAGCTATTGACCCGGCGAAACCATGATTCAAAGATGCAGCAACTGACCGACCGCGAACGCACCGTGCTCGCAGCCCTGGCCGAGGGCAAGTCCAACCAGGCCATCGCCGCATTGCTGTTCCTCTCCGAGGCCAGCGTCGAAAAATACATCACCTCCATCTTCCAGAAGCTCGGACTGGAAGCCGATGGAATGGGCAACCGGCGCGTGCTGGCCACCCTGGCCCACATTGAAACGTTGGGCGCCAACCGCACAGACAGGACGAAGCCATGAGTACCCAGACACTGAATCCGCTGCCTCCGCAGGACCCCGCACCCCGTGGTTCGGCCAAGACCCTGAACATCATCCTGGCGGTGATCGGCGTACTGGCGTTGTTGACCATGGCGATCGGCGCGGCGCGGGACGCCGCTGCCTCGCTGAGCAGCAGCCACGTGGTGCAGACCGCCGATGCCCGGGGCCTCGCGTCGCTCGACGTCGAGGCGAGCTCCGGAACGTTCACCTTGGAATTCTCCGACACCACCGAAGCGGTCCTAGACGTGCAGACCTCCTCGGCCAGCGGATGGACCCTGCGCCGCTCGGGCGACGAGCTGGTGGTGCGGCCGCCGGCCGGCTGGAACAACTTCTGCTTCTTCAGCTGCACCAAATGGGACAATCAGGTCACGCTGGCCCTGCCCCGGGAGCTGAACAACGGGCAGCTGGATGCAAAATTCGACCTCGGCGCCGGAGAATTCCGGGCCGACGGCAACTTCAAGGATCTCGGCCTGGATGTCGGCGCCGGCGACCTGACGGTCAACGGCGCGGCCAGCACCCTCGATGCGACGCTGGGCGCCGGGCGGGCGGACCTCACCTTGGATGCGGTGGAGTCGGCGAAACTGGATGTCTCCGCCGGGCGCATGGACGCCAAGTTGACCGGCAGCGCACCAGGCACGGTCACGGCCCAGGTCAGCGCCGGCATGCTGAATCTGACCCTGCCTGACACCAGCTACAACGTGGCCTCGGATGTTTCGGCCGGGTCGGTGGAAAACAAGCTGGATACTTCCAGCAGCTCCCCGAACAAGGTCACCGTGGATGTCTCCGCCGGCTCGGCGGTGCTGCTCCCGGGAGCTGAAGCCAACAGCAAGTAACAGCAGTTCAACAGCCAGCACCAGACAGTGCGCCGGTCGGCCATCGACCGGCGCACTGCCTGTCTGTTTTCCCCGATGCGGCGCCTAGCGCCGTTCGGCCCGAGGCCAGGGGTAGTCGAGGTGCTCGCGAACGAGCCGCACAAACCCTTCCGGGTCGGTGGCATGCACCAGGTGGCCGGTCTGCAGATGGTGCACGCGGCAATCCGCCACGAGGCGGCCGAGCTGCTCAACGTGGTCGGCGCGAACAAAGCTTTGGGTCCCTCCCCCAATGACCATGGTGGGGATGGAAACCCCCGCAAAGATTTGCGGCCACTGCGGATCCGGCCGGTCAATCTGCGGACGAATCTGTTCAACCACGGCCCAATCGAAATCCAGGGGACCGTCCGGCCGGGCGGGGAAGGACGGAACCCTGGGGTGCGGCAAACCCACGTCTTCGAGCACCAAGCGGGATACTTGCCGGCTCTCCCGGGCGACGCGAGCGGCTACCAGTCCTCCCAGCGAATGCCCCACGAGGTCAAGGGACCCGCCCAGTACCGGCAGCAGCCCCAGCACATCCCTGCCCATGGCCTCGATGCTGTAGTCACCGGGCCAGCTGCTGAGCCCATGCCCGCGCAGATTCACTGCATGCACCACGCGGTCGCGGGCCAGGTCCCCGGCGACGGAGTCCCAGTCGCGTGCGGTCACCCCGGTGCCGGGGAGCAGGAGAACCGGCCTGAAACGGGCCGGCCCCGTCGCCCGGCTGTGGACGGCGAGGCTGATCCCGTTGGCAGGATACTGCCAAACTCGTCTCACGGGTTGGCGGCCGTCGTCTTCGGAAGACGCCCCAGGAAGGCGATGAGCTGCTCCGAGGCGTTGGCTCCGTGGCGCGCCTGCTGCCGGGGTGCGAAATGCGAACCGCGCGAATCGTCGGTGAGCATCTTTCGATCCAGGACCAGAATCGACTCGGCCAGCTCGCCGGGGATCCGATGGTCCGGGTCCAGTCCGATCCCGATGTCCCAGGCATGTGCGGTGAACTCGATCGACGACATTGCACGCAGGGGTCCGCTATCGAGCAGCTCCAGCGCGCGCTGCACGGCGGCGGATGCTTCGGCGGGTGTACTGGCGATCGTCTCGGCGTGCTCGGAAACCGAGAAGCGCTGGCCGCCAGCGGTATCGCCGATGGCGGTGGCCACCTGGGCCACATGATTGACCAGCTGCTGTTCATCCCAGTGTTCGCAGCCGCTTTGCCGGCCGAGGTTTTCCGGGCCCAGGCGTGCCATCTGGTTTTGCAGGTAGCGGCCTGCTGCGTAGAATTCGGCTTCGCTCACGAGTGTTCCCCCACCGGCATGTTCCACGGCTCGGTCGGCAGCACCGCCCCGGTTTCCAACAGCGATTTCAGGTTGGCCAGCACCGCAGGCCACCCCTGGGCGATGCCGTTGCGCATATCCAGGTTCGGCAGATTCTCATGGCGGACAGTCAATCGCACAATGCCCTCGTGGGGTTCAATCCGGAAGCGCACCACGGACGAGCCGTGCTCGCGAGGTTCATCCGAATCTTCGAAGGTGATCACTAGTTCATTGGGCGGGTCTGCGGAAAGCACCTGCCCGTAGACGTCGCTGACGCCGGACCCGTCGACGCGTCGATGTTCCCAGGGAGAACCGGGCTGCCAGTCGGAAATGTTCGCATGGCCCCAGTACCGGGCCGAGATGTCCGCATCGGTGAGCGCGTTCCACACATCTTCCGCGCTGGCTTGGATATAGGTCACGTACACGTAGGAGGGGATGTTCAATGAGCTGTTTGTCATGGCTGAGTCCTCAGCTTGATGCTTGATCGCAGAAAGTGTTTCCAAGCGCGGAACTTCATAGGCGGAGATCCAACGCTCGCCAATCGCGTGGATTGGCACGGGATTAAGGAAATGCAGACGTTCCCGTCCGCGACGAATAACGGTGACCAGATGGGCGGAGGCCAGCACATCCAGGTGCTGGGTGACGGACTGTCGAGCCATACTGATATTGCCGCACAACTCGCCCAGCGTCTGGCCGTCGCGGCGGCGCAACTGGTCCAGCAATAGTCGCCGGGTGGGATCTGCCAAGGCCTTGAAGGCGAGTCCCAGATCGGCTTCCATGTCCTTCATGCAAACATCATGCAGGTTATTGCCTGCATATGTCAATGGGAAGTGAAAAGAAATCTTGCGCGAACGAGCCGGGCCCAGCTTGTCGCTGCCAGAACTTGCCGCATCCGCAACAGCGACACGTCATTGACCTGCGCACTTGCCGGAATCTGCACCGGAGCATGCCGGCCGCTGCTTCCGCTGGCATGCGCCGCGGAATCCCGCCCTGTTGCGCTCCCCTCGGATCCGCTGGCTGGTCTTGCGCGATGCTGCGGCCTTCGGGAGAACCGCTCGACGTTGAGGTTCCTCGACCGAAAACGGAAAACCGGGCGGCGTGGAACTGCAAGTCCCACACCGCCCGGGCGTGCATGCCGCTGGTGATGCCCTAGGCCTGGTTCTTCTTCATGGCAGCCAGGCGCGCCTCGATTTCCGACATTTCCGGGGCGGCGGCCTCCAGCTGCGCTGCGCCGTCGGACTCTTCCAGGATCTCTGCCGCTGGAGCGTTGGCCGCCTTCAGCGCCGCCAGGCGCGCTTCGACCTCGGTGGCGGCGCCCAGGTCTTCGAGCTGCGCGAACTGCGAGTCGAGGGAAGATGCCGCGAGTTCGGCCGCTCCCCGGACCTTCGCCTCGTCCTGGCGGATCTTCTGCTCGAAGCGGCTGATCTCGCTGCTCGGATCGTTGATGTCCAGGGCCTTGATGGTGTCCATCATCTGGTTCTGGGTCTTGGCGTTGCGGGCGCGGGCCACCAGCTCGTCACGCTTGGACACCAGTTCCTGGCGTTTGGTCTGCATGGTGTTCAGGCCGGTCTTGAGCTTGTCCACGACCTCGCGCTGGGTTCCCACGGTGGATGCCAGCGCACCGGCCTTCTTCTCCGCGGCCATCTGGCGCTGGATCGCGACGGTCGCCAGCTGGTTGAACTTCTGCTGGTTGGCGGCATCGCCCGAAGCGGCGAATTCCTCGGCCTTGTTCGAGGCGGCCAGCGCCTTGGAGCCCCATTCATTCGCTTCGTTCTGCGCCTTGGCCAGGTCCTCCTCGGCCATACGCAGGTTGCCGATGGTCTGGGCCACCGCCTGCTCGGCTTCGGCAATGTTGTTCGTGTAGTCGCGGACGGTCTGGTCCAGCATCTTCTTGGGGTCTTCCAGCGCGTCGATTGCCGCATTGGCGTTCGCCTTGCCGATACCGAAAATTCGAGCCCAAATTGATTGTTTCTTGGCCACGTGCCATCCCTTCGTCTGCATCTTTAACCTTAGGGGAAGCATGGATGGTTCCCGAATCTGGCGAATAATTCTATGCCTAGAGCCTGCCGTGCGCATAGCCCCGGAAGCTCTCCAGGCGCCAAGAAGCAAGTAATATATTACATAGCACTGAGGATTCTGTGTTCGAATCATTGACCACCCGCCTTCCCGCATCATCCAGACCCCGACGGAGAGCCTGAATGCCACCCGAAAAGTACACCAGCATCGACTACCACACCGCGGGCGAGCCGTTCCGCATCGTGACCGACTTGCCCGTGGCCCTCGAAGGTCCCGACGTTCCTTCCAAGCGCGTCTTCGCCATGAATTCACCACAGGTGGAGCGGATCCGCCAGATCCTGTGCTTCGAGCCGCGCGGGCATGCAGACATGTACGGCGGCTTCGTCACCGAGCCGAACGACGCCGGCGCGCACTTCGGTGTGCTGTTCTGGCACAAGGACGGGTTCTCCACCGCCTGCGGCCACGGCACCATCGCCCTGGGCATCTGGGCTCTGGAACACGGCATCGTGACACCGGATCCATCCGGCGTGACCGATGTGGTCATCGACGTGCCATCCGGCCGGGTCATCTCCCGCGTCCACACCGATGCCCACGGTGCGGTCACCCACGTGGATTTCATCAACGTGGCCAGCTACGTCATCTCCAAGGACGTCGCAGTGCAGACCGCGCGCGGGGAAGTGACCGTGGACGTCAGCTTCGGCGGCGCCATCTACGCCCAGCTTGATGCAGCCTCGGTCGGGCTGAGCGTCACGCCCGAGAACTACGGGGAGATCATCGCGATCGGCCGCGAAATCAAGTGGGCCCTGAACGATTCACTCCATGCCCAGCACCCGGTCGACGCACGGCTCAGCGGCATCTACGGGACGATTGTGTTCGAGGATCTCTCAACCGGGGGCGAGGTGATCCAGCGCAACGCCACGGTCTTCGCCGACGGAGAAGTGGACCGCTCCCCCTGCGGCTCGGGTACCAGCGCCCGCGTCGCCACGCTCACCGACCGCGGCATCCTCGCCGCGGGCCAGCTGCTGCAGCATGGTTCAATTGTCGGATCGCGGTTCCAGGCCGTGGTGCTGGAGCACCGGCAGGTCGACGGGTATTCCGCGGTCATCCCGCAGGTCACCGGCACCGCCTACCAGACCGGCGAGCATACCTTCATCGTGGATCCGCGCGATGAGCTGACTCCGGGATTCGTGCTGCGATGAGCACCTCGATCCCCTTTCTGACCGCCGGCGAATTCTACGACCGCGTCAGCCCGGTCCGCGCCGTGCGCGCGCTGCGCGATACCCTGCGCGCGGGCTTCGATCCCGCCGAGGACCACCAGCGGATCAGCAGCCGGTTGAGTTCCGGCGAGTTCCTGCTCATGCCTTCGGAGGCCGGAAAGATCGCCGGCATCAAGGTGCTTTCTGTCGCCCCGGGCAATCCCGCGCGCAACCTGCCGCGCATCCAGGGAACCTACATCCTCTTCGATTCCGAAACGCTGACCCCGCGCCAGTTGATCGACGGGGTGGCGCTGACCAATGTGCGCACCGCCGCGGTGTCGCTGGCCGCCATCGAGGATGCGCTGCTGGCTGGCGATGGCCCGCTGCGCGTGGTGCTCTACGGCGCCGGGCAGCAGGGCATGTCCCACCTGTTGACCCTGCGGGCGGTGCTCCAGGGCCGCCGCGAGATCGAATCGGTGACCGCCGTGGTGCGTTCCGCCCAGAACTACGCGCACTTGGAGGACATCGAGGTGGTGGCCGCAGGCAGCAGCCGGGCCGATGAGGCGACGGCGGCCGCCGGCCTGGTGCTCTGCACCACCACATCCCGCGAGCCGTTGTTCGACGCGCAGCTGGTCGGTCCCGCCGCCGTGGTGGTGGCGGTGGGATCCCACGAGCCGGATGCCCGCGAGCTGCCCGCCGCGCTGTTGGGACGCTCCACCGTGGTGGTCGAGGACATCGCCACCGCGCTGCGCGAATGCGGCGATGTCGTCATGGCCATCGCCGAGGGCGAGCTGTCCGCGCAGGACCTGGTGCCGATGGCCCGCGCGGTCCGGGATCCACAGCTGCTGCGCGGGCACGGGCCGGTGGTCTTCAAGAGCTCTGGCATGGCCTGGGAGGATCTGGTCCTGGGCGGGGCGGCGGTTGAGGCAGAGTCGGAATGACTCAGTTCTCGAAGTGCCGCAGGTAGCGCCCCGGCGCATCGAGGAACAGCCGCCAGTTGCGCACCATCTCCAGGTCGTCGTAGGTGCTTTCGCGCAGTCCCCATTCGCCGACCTCGTAGAGCCTTGCCTGCGGCAGGGAGGCGAGGATCGGCGAGTGGGTGGACATGATGACCTGGGATCCGGCCCTGAGAAGGTCGCTGATGTGCGAGAGCAGCATCAGGCAGCCGTTGAAGGACAGGGCCGATTCCGCTTCGTCGAAGATCCACAGCCCGTTGATCCGCGAGCGGTCGGTGAAGAACTCGATGAAGGATTCGCCGTGGCTCTGGAAGTTATGCATCCCGGCGGAGCCGATGGAATCCAGGTAGGCGAAGTGCCCGTGCATGGTTTCGGCGCGCAGGAACACCCCTGCCCGCGAAGCCCCGGCGCTGCGCACCAGCTGCAGGTGCCCTGAAAGCCGCGATTCGGTGGGCTGGGTCTGGTGGCGCGCGTTGATGGTGCCGCCCTCCGCGTTCAGCCCGTAGGCGGCGGCGATGGCTTCCACGATGGTGGATTTCCCCGAGCCGTTCTCCCCCACCAGCACAGTCAGCTCGGCCAGCTCCAGGCCGTCGTCGAGCAGCTGCGCCACGGCCGGGATGGTGGCCGGCCATTCACTGCGCGGCATCGGGGCCAGGAAATGCTCGGCCACGCGTCGCACCGGTTGGAAGTCAAGGAATCCGTTCATGTCCCGACGCTACCAAATCCGACCCCCGGACAGGCTTCCGCTCCCGTACGCAGCACGGCGGCGGCCGGCGGCCCCGGAGGACCGCCGGCCGCCGCCGGGCCGCGTTCACGCGGTCGGGCTAGGCCTTGATGCTGTTCTTGACCGGAACCATGTTCCCGGCGAAGAAGTCCGCGATTTCCTCGCGGGCGGACAGCGGGAAGATGCCTGCCACGTACTGGTCCGGACGGACCACCACGATGGCGCCCTCGGTGCTGATCCCGCGGTCGCGGAAGATGTCGCGGCCGTGGCCCGCGGCGAACACCTGGTTGATGTCATGCAGGTCGAACGGAACCTTCACCGGCTGGAAGGCCTTGGGCACGTCATACAGCTCCACCTCGGTGTAGTCCTGCTGGTAGATGGCCTTGAGGTCGAAGACCGCGTCCTCGTCACCGCCGGCCGGGGTGTACAGGTTGCGCGGCGAGGCCTTGTCCTGGCTCCACCAGGCGGCGAAGTCCGCCATGGCGGTACCTTCCAGCGCCGGGGCGGCCGCATCGGCGAAGGCGTAGACGCGCCAGCGGCCGTCGGCCTCGTGCAGGTGGCCCAGGTGGCGCCAGCGGTTGTCCGAGCGGCGGATGACCTCAGCGGACTTGAAGCGCTTGCCCACCGGGAAGCCCGGGGCCAGTTCCTGGTGCTCCAGGCCGGTGGTGATGGCGGACTGCGTGTACTGGGTCATGAAGCCGGCAGGGAACTCCATGGTTTTGGTGTAGTACTTCTCCAGCTCGTCCGGGTCTTCCCAGTCGTCCACGGACTTGGCCATCAGGGTGGACCATTCCTTGTCGAAGTCGATCAGGTTCTGGGCGATGACCTTGCGCTCTTCGGCGTAGGAGTCCAGCAGCGATTCCGGGGCGCGGCCTTCGAGCACCGCTGCCAGCTTCCAACCGAGGTTGAAACCGTCCTGGATGGACACGTTCATGCCCTGGCCGGCCTTGGCCGAGTGGGTGTGGCAGGCGTCGCCCATGATGAAGGCATGCGGGCTGCGGGAGCCGCGTTCGGCCTCGGACACATCGTCGAAGCCGTCGGTGATGCGGTGCGCTACTTCATACACGGAGAACCAGGCGACGTTCTTCACGTCCATGGTGTACGGGTGGATGATGCGGTTCGCAGTCGCGACGATCTCTTCCACCGGGGTCTTGCGGATGGCGCCGGCGTCCTCTGCGGTCAGCTCGCCCAGATCCACGTAGAAGCGCACCAGGTAGCCGCCCTCGCGAGGAATGAGCAGGATGTTGCCGGCGTCGTGGGACTGGATGGAGCACTTGACCTGGATGTCCGGGAAGTCGGTGTTGACCATAACGTCCATGACGCCCCAGGCGTGCATGGAGGCATCGCCGTGCAGCTTGTGGCCCAGGGAGCGGCGCACCGAGCTGCGGGCGCCGTCGCCGCCGACCAGGTACTTGGCCTTGACGGTGCGCTCCTCGCCGGAACGCTCGCCGGCGCAGTACTTGATGCGGGCGGACACCGGGTATTCGGCGTCCGGGTCGATTTCGCAGTCGAGGAATTCTACGCCGTAATCCGGGACGATCTTGCCCGGGGCACGCTCGGCGTCGCGCAGGAAGTAGTCCAGGATGCGCGACTGGTTCACGTAGATGTGCGGGAACTCGCTCATGCCGGTGGAGTCATCGGCGGCGCGGGAGTGGCGCTTGATATTGGCGGGGTTCTCCGGATCCGGGGTCCAGAAGCACATCTCGACGTTGCGGTAGGCCTCTTCGACAACCTCGTTGGCGAATCCGAAGGCCTGGAAGGTCTCCACCGAACGGGCCTGGATGCCGTCGGCCTGGCCGACGTCCAGGCGGCCCGGACGCAACTCGATGGCGCGGGCGTTGATGCTCGGGAAACGGGAAAGCTGTGCGGTGACCACTGCGGCGGCCGGACCGGTGCCGACAATCAGCACATCCATCTCATCAGGGATTTCGGTGGAACGGTCAATGCCATAGCCTTCGGCAGGCTTGACGCGTGGATCTCCGGAGACGTAGCCCCTGTGGTGAATCTGCATTATTTGGCTCCCTTGAGGTGTCGCACAAACATCTTTGTCTCTATATTTGCGACACGGTTGTAACTATAGATACAAGAATAGCTTTCAAGTACGCTGTCTTCAAGACGTAGGTCACAAGCGTTGTCGACCTGCGTCACTTCCGACACGTGAAAACCCGGTGTTCCACGCCCGCGATGAAAAGATTGTTCAATGACCAAAATCTCCAAGGGCAGCGTTGAAGGCGGATCCCAGACGCTGGGCCGCGGTTTGGAAGCACTGACCCTGATCGGCGAATCCACGCGGCCGCTCAGCGTTCCGGAACTCGCCTCGGCACTGGGCATCCACCGCTCGATGGCCTACCGGCTGGTGAAGACCTTCGAGCAGTACGGGTTCGTCGAACGCATGCCCTCCGGCGATCTGGAGCTTGGCGCACGGCTCGGCGCGTTGGCCCGCAACGTCGCCAAGTCCCTGCAGTCCGCGGCCGCCCCGCACCTGGCCACGGTGTCGGACCAGCTGCAGATGACCGCCCTGCTGGTAGTTTTCGACGGCGAAGCCGCGGTCACGCTGAGCACCGCCGAACCACGACTGGCCGATGCCACCGTCGCCCAGCGCCCGGGCACCCGCCATCCCATCGACAATGGAGCTCCGGGACGCGTCATCCGCTCCCAGCTGCATCCCGAGCAGTACCCGGCCAAGGACTACGAGTTCAGCCACGATGAAGTGATCCCGGGGCTGACCTCGATCGCGGTGCCGCTGCTGTTGCCGCAGGGCAAGCCGGCGGCCATCGCGGTCATTTACCCCCCGAGCGATCTGGACGAGCAGCATATCGCCTCGGTGCTCGCCGACGCGTCCAGCCGCATCTCTTCCACACTGGGTCTGCGGATCTAGGCCGTTTCCACGCCAATGGCAAGAGCCGGAAAAGCCGTGTAAGCACTATTCCAAGCTCTTGCCATGGCAGTCATTCGTTATGCGGTGCAGGCCTCGTTCGAGCAACCGGCATCGCGGGGTTTGTAGCCGTCGATACCTTCGACCTTTTCCCAGACCACATGGCGGTGCTGTCCGCAACGTTCACAGGATGGGGCGAGGTAGGTGGCGCGTTCCTCCATGGTGTATGTCCGAAAATCTCCCATGACAACCTCTCGGAATTCAATTGGGGTCCCTGAACCAAAACCACAGGACCGGTTGGGTGCCTTCACTCTACGCGCGGTTCCGCAAACCGGCTAGGGCTGAATGCCGGGGCTGAATGATGTCCGTTTCAACTGGTACAAATTAGTTATCCACATCCCCGTCAGCCGACTTTCCTCGGTCGTGCCACACTGGGCTTGAGCACGCCCCGCAGGCTTCGCCCGAAGCCGGCTCGCCACCGCCAAGGAAAGCATCATGAAGAATTCAGAACACAAGCTCCAGCGCCTGAAGGAGCGCATCACGCTCCTGCTGAACAAGGCGGAGAACACCAGCTATCCGCACGAGGCCCAAGCCTTCCAGGAGCATGCCGAGCGATTGATGGTGCGCTACGGCATCGGCAGGGCTGAACTTGATGCGCAATCCGCGCACCAAGGCAAGAAGCAGGAAGCCATCGTCGAGGAGCACTTCGAGATGCACGGCGTGTACCGGCTGGGCCAGCGCGACGGCCTGTCGCATGTTGGTCGAGCGTTCCGCACCGTCACGATCCTCCAGACCAACTTCTCTAATTCATGCAGGCTCTACATCATCGGGCACGAATCCGACGTGGCCACCGTCAAGACGCTTTTTTCTTCACTAGTCATCCAGGCGACTCTTGCCATGACCCATTGGTGGGATGCCGAGGGGAAGGTCCAGTCAGCGCTGTGGACCGATTCGGAAAAGCAGATCGAGCGGCGGGAATTCCAACGTAGCTTCTACGTACAGGTCGCCATGAGGATCCAGGGGCTCTACGAGGAGGAAAGCTCCCAGGCCGGAACGGGAACGGATCTGGTTCTGGTGGACCGCAAACACCAGGTCGACGAGTTTGTCAGCGACAAGTACCCGTACCTGCGCGCTTCCAGAAACCGTGCGAGCAGGGGCAGCATGGGAGCCGTACTCGCCGGGCAAGCCGCCGGGCGACGGGCCGATCTGGGCCTGGGCAGACATGTCGACGGGGCTGAGCAGTCCCCGGAAGCGATTGCCGGGTAGCTAGCGCACCTGGGTACGTTGCTGGTCTTCGATGTAGCGCGGACGCCCGGCCATGATGCCGGTGTAGGTCTGGAACACGATCAACGCCGCGATGAGCCAGATGGGCGAGGTCCACGACCCGGTGACCTCATACAGCGCCCCCACGGCGAACGGGCCCGGGAATGCGATCAGGTAGCCGACCGACTGGCCGAAGGACGAAAGCTTGGCAACGCCGGCGGCGCTATGCGCTTTCAGCCCGATCATGGTCAGGGCCAGCGGAAAATTCGATCCGCAGATACCCAGCAGGAGCACCCAGAGATAGGCGCCTTCCAGCGGAAAGGTGAGCATGCCGGCCACCGCAATCAGCCCGGCCACGCCGTTGATGACCACCAGCGGTCCCTGGTGGGTGAACCGCGCGGCCAGCGCTGGCATCACGAAGGACAACGGGACGCCCACACCCAGCAGGATCGCCAGCAGCGCGCCGGCTTCGGCTGGGTCCATCCCCAAGTCAGTGAAGATCTTGGGAGCCCAACCCATGAAGATGTAGGCCACGGCCGACTGCCCGGCGAAGAACAGGGCAATCCACCAGGCCATCGGGTTCTTGTACATGGGGCCCAGCGGTGCGGCCTGCGCGTGGTTCTGGCTGAACTCGATTTGATGCTGCGCGATCTGGGGGCGCAGCCCGAAATAGACCACAATCCAGACGGCCAGGGCCAGCAGCGCAGGCACCGCCCAGACGGCCAATCCGATGCGCCAGGTGCCGCCGAGCATGTCATTGACCGGTACGGCGATCCCCGCGACGGCTGAGGCGCCCAAGGCGACCGCGGTGGTATAGGCCCCGGTGACGATGCCGATCTTGTGCGGGAACCACCGTTTGACCAGCACCGGCATCAGGATGTTGCCCACCGCGATGCCGGCCAGGGCCAGGGCCGTGCACAGCAGGAATGTCCAGGTTTCCGGCGCGGCCGAACGAAGCAGGATTCCGGCGAGGATGGCGCCCATGGCCGCAATGACTACCAGTTCCGGCCCGCGCTTGCCCGCCAAACGCGGAGCGAGCGGGCCCAGCAGCGCAAAGCACAATGGAGGGACGCCGGTGATCATCCCCGCGATGAACCCGTTCATCTGCAGGTCCTCGATGGCCGGATCCAGCAGCGCCCCGAGCGAGGTGACGGCGGGACGCAAATTGATCGACGCGAGGATGATCGCAAGGACCAGCAGGACGCCGAAGCCCTTGGGCAGTGCCGGGCGGAGCGGGGAAAAATCAGACATAGTACGCACAGACTATCTGGCCGGGCAGTCCCGGCCCCTCGGACCTTGACCCGTCCCGCGCGCCGCCCTTCCGGCAACCCCGGTGGCTAGCCGAGTTTCGCGCGCACCATCTGCGAAACGGCCTTGCCGTCAAAACGGCCGGCGATCTGCGCACCCACCAGCTTCATGGCGTTGCCCATGTCTTTCATGCTCAGCTCGTGGTCTGCCGCGAGCTCCTCCATGATCCGGTCCACGATGCCCTTGGCTTCGGCCTCGTCGAGCATCTTCGGCAGGTAGGTGGAGATGAACGCGGCTTCGGCCAGCTCCCGCTCGGCCAGATCGGTGCGCCCGTCCTTGGCGGCGAGTGCGGCGGTTTCCTCGCGGTTGGCGACCTCCTTGCGCAGCAGGTTCTCCACGTCCTGGTCGGTCAGTTCGGTGGGATTCTTCCCGGACTTCTCTCGGGTCCCGATGGTGCTGATGATATTGCGCAGCGTGGTCTTTTCCATCTCGTTGCCCGCCTTCAGGTGGGTGATGCTGTCCTCGTGCAGGCGCTCTTTCAAACTCATGGGACTCTCCTTTGTTGTGCGTCTTTTCATCCACCCCCGACTTTACTCGCTTGCGGCACGGCGGCCGCGAGCTGGGATCGGCTTTTGGTAGCTTGAGCCTTATGAAACGCAGATTGCTGATCGCCGTGCTTGCACTCCTCGGCATCGTGGCGGCAGTACTGCTGTGGAGTCCATGGGATCGCTGCGATGCCCCGGAACCGGTATGCACTGCGTTGGGCGAGATCGGGGAGCTGGAGAACGTCGTGGCCGCCGAGGCGGACTACGACACGGCTTCTGGGGTTTCCACCGGTTCGGCTCCGGTACTGGTCGTATGGGAAATCCGCCTGCTCGATACGCTCAGCCCGCAGCAAGCGGCAGATATCGCAGACGAGGTCTCCGCACGCACCAGGGCCGTGGTGGTGGACGGCGTCGAGCTGGAGCATGCGGTCGGCATTGTCGCCGGTGCACCGCAGGCATCACAGGTTCCCGGTCTGGACCTCTACCCGCTGCACCTGTTGCTGGGAGACCAGCCGAGGACCGAGGTGCTCCAGGCTTTCAGCCTCTGGCAACACGGAGCGTCCCGGGTGGACAACGCCGGGGCCGCCGCCCCGAACACCGAAGCGCTGCTGGAATTGGCGCGGTTCGCGCATGACCGGGGCTACACGCCAACGCTGGAGCTCCCCGACGGGAGGATTCGCTATACCCCCAACGGTGATTTCAAGCTGGAGCAGCTGAGCATTGCCGTCGCGGCCAAGGCGCAGCCGAACGTTGACACCGCCATTTTCGGCTCGGGGTCACTGTCCGTGCATTCGAGCTCCCCGGACGGCTCGGAGCAGACCGGAGAAATCAAGCGATGGCTCGACGAGCACGAACCCCTGTCGGAGCCCACCGCATATTCCCTGTCCACCCCGGGCTTCGCAACGATCCTCGAAGGCTGGATCGGCGGCGAGCTGCCCGAGTACCTCATTGCCAAGCCGCCGGTGCTGCCCGACGGCGTCACCGCCTGGCCGTCAGATGAGAAGGCCCCGGCCTGCACCCGGGACGGCATCCAGCTCTCATTGAGCGAACCGGACGCGGCGGCGGGTTCACGCTACCTGTCTCTCTACGCGCGCAATGTCTCCGGGCGTGCCTGCTCCCTGCAGGGCTACCCGCAGATCACTTTCCTGAATGCCGACGGCGAACCCCAGGACGACGCGGACACCCGACCCGCAACCCATGTGAGCGCCGAAAGGATCGTGGTTCCCGTCGGGGAATACGCCATCTCAACCCTGGACTGGAAGGCCATGTCCACCAGCCAGGACCCCGATGAGACCACTGCGCTGGGAGTGGCCGTGCTGCCCGGCCTGGAACCCGTCGCCTTGACACCGATGCACCAGCAAGTCCCGGCCTCCCTGGATATCCTCGACGGGGCACGGGTCGATCTCAGCCCGTGGATGCAGGCTGCCGAGGGCAGGGCGAAACCCGGGGAATCAACCGGCGCGGGCGACCGCCCCGGCAGCCTTGCGCCCTAGATGCTGCGCGGAGGGAACTTCTTGTACTTCACATAGTGGTTGACCGCGTTCAGCACCAGGTAGATCCGGCGGCGCGGGTGCTTTTCCGGAGCGAACTTCAGCGGGTTGGAGACCTTGCCGGCCTTCAGCAGCACGGCGGCCTTGCGACCGGTGCCGCTGTCCAGGAAGCGGCGCAGCAGGTGGTGCGGCAGCACGGTGAAAAGCTGCTCGCGGCTCAGCTGCAGGACCCCGGCGGCGGTCTGGACCACCGCGGTCGTCTCCACGCTGTCCGTATCGAATTCGGCCCCCAGGAACTCGGTGACGTAGAAGCGGGCGGGGTTAACGCCCGCCGCGGTCAGGTAGAAGTGGTTGCGGCCCAGGCGCGGATTGATCTCGAAGAACTTGATCTGCCCGTCGCGGTGGTCGTACTTTGCGTCGATCATGGCGATGCCGCGCCAGCCCAGCTCTTCGAGCATGCGGGCCCCGTCCGCGGCCATTTGGTCGTTGCGGCCGGTGACGATGGCCGCCGAGTTGCCCAGCACCAGCGGCGCGTGCTCCTCGATGACCACCTCGCCGTAGCCGGCGAAGATGACCTTGGATTCGTTCGTGGCGAAGTAGGTGCACAGGCGCATCGCGTCATCGCCGCCGGGAACGTATTCCTGCAGGATGTAGCCCGAGTCGTAGCCGCTGGCATCGATCTTGGCGGTGAGCTCGCGCAGCTGGGCGAAGGTTTCCAGCGTGTGGATCTTTTGCTTTCCCTCGAATTTCGCGGCGATCCAGTTTGCGGAACTGGACGGCTTGCCGATCAGCGGGAAGGTCAGGCCGCCGGCCAACGCTTCGAGGTCCGCGCCCGGGCGGTAAACCGCGGTGCGGGGGTGGGCGATGCCCAGCCGGTCGGCGAGCGCGTAGAAGTTCTCCTTCAACGCCGCGGCCTCGATGATGTCGAGCTCCGGGTACGGGATCACGAAGTGCTCTTCGAGCCGTGCCCGGTGCTTGGCGATGAGCATGATGTGGAAATCGAGCGAGCCGAAGAGCATCAGCGGGCGGTCCCCGGCGGTCTTCAGCTCGTCGGCGAGCGCCAGCAGCGACTCGACGACGCGCTCCTCGTCGGCCATGGAGCCGATGGGCCGCAGGTCGATGGCCACCGAATGCTCGATGACTCCGTTGCCCGCGGCCGGCAGCACCACGGAACGGACCTGATAGGCCTCGTAGAATTCGCGCGCGAGCGTGTAGGTGCCGATGTCTCCGCCCAAGATGACCGGGACGAATCGCTGGGTTGCTTCGATTGCCATGGGTATTGCTGGTCCCTACTTCTTGCGCCAGTTCATGTATTTTTCAAAGGCCCACGCCAACGGCTTGTTCAACGCAAGGTCCCATTCGCCATTGGTCTGCACGATGTCGCAGCCGGTGTTGGTCTTGAACTTGGTCAGGCCCGAAAGGTGGTGGTCCTTGTCCAGGGTCGCGCTCACGCCGCCCTGGTCCAGGTAGCGGCATCCCGCCTCGGTGGAGTCGCTGATCATGCGGTGCATGATGGCCTTCGGCGCGAACAGCTTGCGCTGTTCGGAGGACGAGGCGCCGTAGAGGTACCAGGCGAGGTTGGAGGAGCGGATCACGATGGACGCGGCCAGATCGACTCCCTCGTTGCTGGCGATGTACAGGGTGCAGGATCCGGGCACGGCTTCGTTGAGCACGGTGTGCATCTTCTCGAAGTAGCTCAGCGGGCGGCCGGTGAACTCCTGGCGGTCTGCGGTGTGGTTGTACAGGGCATGGAAGCGCGCCATGTCCTTGCACTCGCCCACTTCGACCTCCAGCGTGCTTTTCAGCGCCTTGCGGGTTTCGTTGCGGGTCGTGGAGGAATAGGACGCCATGACCTGCTCGGTATCCAGCTGGTTGCCTTCGGCATCCTGCAGTGCCACGCGGGCCACGTACTCTGGCTGGCCGGCGGCGAAGTCCAGGCCGACGTCTTCCTTGGTGAAGCCCAGGGAGGCCAGCGCGTCGTTCAGCGCCAGCGCGCTGTCGGACTGCGACTGCACCTCGAGGTCTGAGAGCTGTGCGAAGCCGTCCTTGCCCAGGTTCTTGCGCACCGCGGCGGCGCCCCAGGTGCGCACGGCCAGGCCGGGTCCCATTTTCAGCTGGAAGGAGCCGCGATCCTTCAGGTACGAGGCCAGCGGTTTCAGCACGGCGTCAGCCCGGTAGGCCGCGAAGTCGATCACCGGCCCGTCCGGAACATACGCCAGGGTCTTCTTGATCACCGGGGCGCTGCGGTGCAACACCAGGGCGGCGCCGACCAGCACGTCGTTGTCGAACCAGCCCAGCGATTCGCCGCGCCAGCCGCCCTTGACCCGGGCCCATTCGGGACGTTGCAGGAAGCTGACGTCGCGGGCGGTCGCAAGGAAAGAGGAATGCTCGGTGCTGGAAATAGGACGCACGTGAAGTTCGTTGTGGCTCACGGTTGAAATCCTATCGCGACCAAGCTGGGAATTACGTGACCAACCATACCCCCGGAGGGTATTTGACTTTATACCCCTCGGGGGTATTATCGACTTATGGACACGACACCAGCTCCTGCTGCGGACGCACAGCATCACGGTTACCACGCGGACAAAGCCGCCCTGGCCCGGCGCATGAAGCGCATCGAGGGACAGGTGCGCGGCGTGGCAAAGATGATCGACGAGGACAAGTACTGCATCGACATCCTCACCCAGGTTTCCGCGATCAACGCGGCATTGCACAAGGTCAGTGTGCAATTGGTCGAAGACCATATCGGCCACTGCGTAGTGGACGCGGCCAAGACCTCCCTGCAGACCGGGGATGAAAGCCACGTCAACGGCAAGGTCGCAGAAGCCTCTGCGGCCATTGCGCGGTTGGTGCGCTAGTTCAACAGAATTTCCCACTCCCGGGGCGCGTTCCCCGGATACCCGAAAGAGAGCAAGATCATGAGCCACAACTGCAACTGCGGATGCTCCTCGAACAATGCCGAGAACGGCAACAACCTGCTGCAGATCGTGCCCCGCCCCGATGCCGCGCCGTCCGTCTCCCGCACCGAAATCCAGATTTCCGGCATGACCTGCGGCCACTGCGTGGCCTCGGTAACCGAAGAACTCAAGGAAATCGACGGCGTGAACGACGTCGAGGTCATCCTGAACGCCTCGGGCATCTCCACCGCCACGGTCAGCTCCTCCGCGGCGCTGAACGAAGAAACCATCAAGAACGCCATCGACGAAGCCGGATACACCGTCGAGGCGATCAACGCCTAACTGCCCGCCCCCGGGCAGGAAAGTGCAGGGCAATCCCCATGACTTCCGAAACAGACCCCACCGAGTCCCTCGACCTGCGCACCGTCGACCTTGAGATCCAGGGCATGACGTGCGCCTCCTGCGTGAACCGCGTAGAACGCAAGCTCGGCAAACTCCCCGGCGTGAGCGCCGCGGTCAACCTCCCCCTGGAAAGCGCCACGGTCCGCGTCCCGGCCGGCGTCACCGACGACCAGCTGATCGACACGGTCAAGGCCGCGGGCTACTCGGCGAACCTCAAGGCCCCGCTGCACCCCGCGCCCCGCTCCCCCGGGCACGGCGACGAGCATGCAGCCCACGAGGCCGCATCCGGCGGCGGGCATGAGCACCTGGTCCCCAGCCATCTGCTGCGCCGGCTCGTCATTTCCGCGATCTTCACGATCCCGCTGTTTGTCATCTCCATGATCCCCGGCGCGCAATTCCCGCACTGGGGCTGGGCAGCGTTCGCGCTGGCCACCCCCGTGGTGTTCTACGGCGCCTGGCCGTTCCACAAGGCCGCCGCCGTCAACGCCCGGCACTTGGCCTCCACCATGGACACCCTGGTGTCCCTGGGCGTGCTGGCCGCCTACCTGTTCTCCGCCGTCCAGCTGATCCTCGACCCGATGATGACAGCCCACGTGGGCATGTCGATGAGCGAGCACGCGCTGTACTTCGAGACCGCCGGAGTGGTCGCCACGCTGCTGCTGCTGGGGCGCTACCTGGAGCACCGGGCCAAGTCCTCGGCCAGTGATGCGCTCAAATCCCTGCTGAACCTGGGCGCCAAGGAAGCCGTGGTGCTGCGCGGCGGCGCCGAGGTGAAGATCCCCGCCGAGCAGGTCCAGGTGGGCGACCAGTTCGTGGTCCGCCCCGGCGAGAAGATCGCCACCGACGGCGTGGTCGTCGACGGCGCCAGCGCCGTCGACACCTCGCTGCTCACCGGGGAATCCGTGCCGCAGAAGGCGGCCGCCGGCGACGAGGTCACCGGCGCGACGCTGAACACCTCCGGACGGCTGGTCATCCGCGCCACCCGTGTGGGAGCGGACACCACCCTGGCCCAGATGGGCCGGCTGGTCTCCGAGGCGCAGTCCGGCAAGGCTCCCATCGCCCGGCTGGCGGACCGCATCTCCTCGGTCTTCGTGCCGATCGTGCTGGGCATCGCGGTACTCACCTTCCTGGCCTGGTGGCTGGCCACCGGCGACACCTACGCGGCCTTCACCGCCTCGGTGGCCGTGCTGGTCATCGCCTGCCCGTGCGCGCTGGGCCTGGCCACCCCGATCGGCCTGCTGGTCGGCACCGGCCGCGGCGCCCAGCTGGGCATCCTGATCCGCGGGCCGCAGGTCCTGGAAGACACCCGCAAGCTGGACACCATCGTGCTGGACAAAACCGGCACCGTCACCACCGGCGTGATGACCCACCTCGGCACCAAGGCCATTGACGACGTGCACCCGGACGAGGCGCTGGCCCTGGCCGGCGCAGTGGAGCACCACTCCGAGCACCCGATCGCCCAGGCGATCGCCGCGGCGGCCGCCGAGCTCGGCCCGCTGGCCCGGGTCTCGAACTTCGACTCCGATCCCGGCGGCGGCGTCAAGGGCGTCATCGACGGCCGTACCGTGGTCGTGGGCCGCTACAGCTGGCTGCAGGCCCAGGGCACCGTGCTGGACAAGGCCGCACTGGACATGCTGGACGAGGCCGAGGCCGCCGGAGCCACCGCCATCCTGGTTTCCGTGGACCGAGAGTTCCAGGCAGTGATCTCCGTGGCCGACAAGGTCAAGGAAACCAGCGCCCGGGCCATTTCCGAGCTGCAGCAGCGCGGGCTGCGCGTGGTGCTGCTGACCGGCGACAACCAGTCGGTCGCCGCGAAGGTCGCCGCGCAGGTGGGCATCAAGCCCGAGGACGTCTTCGCCGGGGTTTTCCCGGCGGACAAGGCCAAGGCGATCTCCGCGTTGCAGGCCGAAGGCAAGGTCGTGGCCATGGTGGGCGACGGCGTGAACGACGCCCCGGCGCTGGCTCAGGCGGATCTGGGCATCGCCATGGGCTCGGGCACCGACGTGGCCATCGAGGCCGCGGACATCACGCTGATGGGCAACGACCTGCACCAGGTCGCCCAGGCCATCGCGCTGTCGGAGAAGACCCTGTCCACGATCAAGATGAACCTGTTCTGGGCCTTCGCCTACAACACCGCGGGCATCCCGATTGCGGCGCTGGGCCTGCTGAACCCGATGATCGCCGGCGGCGCCATGGCCGCCAGCTCGGTGCTGGTGGTGCTGAACTCGCTGCGTCTTCGAAGCTTCGGCAAGAAGTAACAAGCAATAACAAGGCAAACGGCCGCCGGGCGGGAACCCATAAACTGGATTCCCGCCCGGCGGCCTCATTTCTTTCCAAAAACGAGGCGATCTCGTTTAGGACCAGCCGACAACCAATCTAGCGGCCTGTACCGGGATCGTTGGATCCACACCAGTCAATTGCGCGAATCGCTTTAATCTGTTCATCAAGGTATTTCGGTGACAATAAAGTTCATCGGCAGATCGCGCTATGCTACCGGTCCGCATGTAGGACTGCACAGCCTCTCGTAACCGACGCTGTTCCGCAGCCGCACAGGTACTCAAGGCTCGATCAACTTCTTCAATGCCAGGAGCACCCACCTTGCTCATTTCT
The DNA here is from genome assembly GCF_014647495.1 of Glutamicibacter protophormiae. Taxonomy (GTDB): domain Bacteria; phylum Actinomycetota; class Actinomycetes; order Actinomycetales; family Micrococcaceae; genus Glutamicibacter; species Glutamicibacter protophormiae. The sequence continues at coordinate 135,933 of NZ_BMPH01000002.1, read as the reverse complement.
CGCCTAGCCATGCGAGCCCACCCTCGAGCCCATGTCATGGCACCTTGTTCCCCGTCAACCAGAAGCTCCGCCAAAATAGTTGCGACATCAGCACTATGTGGAACATGCTCCAATGTGCAGCCTTCGGCGAGCAAGCCGCAGTTGAGATTTCCGAGCCGAACGGTGAGCTTTTGAAAATTAGAACCAGGCGAAGCGTCCAGTGGATAAAAAACTACTAAGGCATCAGCAGTCGCAAACGTAACCACTCCGGTAGCTTCGTGAAAATTGGCCAAGATGAGCCTCAAGGAAGGTATATGTTCCCAAAGTGCTACTGCCACTACGAATTCAGTGTCTGGACGATGCCCAAGAACAACAGAAATTCCCTCTAGAGCAGCCGGGGTCAAATTGCGCCCGCTGAATAAGGTCGCGAGGTGGCTTTGGCGCAAACCTGCAGTTTCGGCTTGCACGCGCGCTAGCTCTTCGACGTAGATACTTTCCGTCGCGCCGGCATACCCATCCACGACTTCCCAGACTCGAGCCGTGCGTTGCACGATAAGTTGAGCGTCCTCAGGTTTAGCAATTTCGGCAATCGCCTGCCAGATTATCGAGAAGTCCAAACGTATCGCAGTCATCAAGGCTTCGACGGGAACTTGCGCTCTCGCCCTCGAAACCCCAACTTCCAAAGCAATTGCGTCTCGTTCACGAAGATAGCCCGGGTCATCATCATCTGTTCTCATAGCAAGAATCAACGCTTCAAATGACGCCTGACCAGTGCGCCTAATTTCACTGTTTGGAAGTGGCGACTCAGCATAGATAGGAATCGATTCGAGACGTTTCAAGAACTTTTCAGTCAGTTCCAACGTATCTAGTTGATCCAGCAACTCATTCCAACGGCGTGAATCAACATCCTGAGAATTCATTAGGTTCCTATCCAGTTTTTTCAGCCAACTCGTACATTTTATGTGCTTTTGCACTGTTTGTGATCTGGAACGCGTTGCAAATCGTTGGTCACCAAACTCCGCTTTATTGAAAAGATGGACTACATCATGACAACCGAATGAGCCTTACTCATAACCGGCTCATCCCTTTCCGATCAGGATGATGTTTCCCATGACACACACCGCAACCCAAGAAGCCGGTGCTACCCATCAGCTTTCCGATAAGGAAGCAAACAAGGTAGCAATCGGCGCACTAATCGGCACCGCCATGGAATGGTACGATTTCTTCCTTTTCAGTGCTGCCGCTGCGCTTGTATTTAATGTCCAGTATTTTGATAGCCAGAATGCGACAGCTGCCGCCATGGCTGCCTTCGCGACATTTGGCGTGGGCTTAGTCGCCCGCCCTGTCGGTGGCATGATCTTCGGAGTCATGGGTGACAAGATCGGCCGACGCAAGACATTGATGATCACCATCGTCGGCATCGGTCTGATCACAGGACTCATCGGAATGCTGCCAACTTACGCAGCCATCGGTATCGCGGCACCAATTCTTCTGGTACTTCTCCGTGTAGCTCAGGGGCTCTTCGTGGGTGGTGAATGGTCCGGCGCAATGACTATTGTCGTAGAAAATGCGCCACTGCATCGACGGGCTCGCTACGCTGCGCTACCGCAGATCGGCTCCCCTATCGGCACTATCCTTTCATCAGGTGGATTCTTCTTGATGACCGTGTTCGTTTCACAGGAAAGCTTCGATGCCTGGGGCTGGCGCGTCCCGTTCCTTGCAGCAATTCCAATGCTTCTGATCGCTCTTTACATTCGAAGCCGCTTGGATGAATCACCGGTGTTCAAGGAGCTGGTCGAAAACGGAGAAACCGAGAAAACTCCGATCCGCACTACGCTGATCCAGTCGTGGAAACACATCATTATCGGCATGGCGGCAGGTCTACTCGGTGTAGGCGGCTTCTACCTGGTGACCGCATTCATGGTTTGGTACGGAGTAAACGTTCTTAATTACGAGCCCTCACTGATGCTACTTGGTGGGATCGTTGCAGCGGTCCTGGAGATTCCAACTTTGATTCTCGGTGGCCGTCTTGGCGAGCGCTTCGGAGCGTCAAAGGTGATTACCTACGGTGGCCTGCTATCTGCAGCAGTCGCATGGCCAGCATTCCTGCTCGTTGAATCAGGAGACCCTGTAGTCGTAATTCTCGGTATGTCTTTGGCTGTGTGCACCCTGTCTTTGCCTTACGCGGCCTCGGGCACTGTGCTTACCGGATTATTCCCTGCGGCAACTCGCTACACCGGAGTCGGATTTGCTCAGAACGCTGCCGGAATGATTTCCGGTTTTATCCCGCTGGTTGCCACTGCACTGGTCGCTTCCGCAGCAAATCACTGGTGGCCAGCAGCAGCCATGTTGGTCTTCTTGTCATTGTTCACCGCAGTAGCTGGCATTCTGGCCCCTAGGATGAGCGTCAGCCTCCCCGGCTTCAAGCACTAGTTTCATCGCTGATCCGATTTCTCACCGCAAAGGACCAACCGAACCATGACTATGTCTGCCGGACATCTGATCGTAAAAACTCTCGAAGCACATGGAGTGGAACGCGTATTCGCAGTTCCCGGCGAAAGCTACCTAGACGTATTGGACGGATTGCATGACTCCCCTATCAAAACAGTAGTCACCCGTCACGAAGGCGGAGCCGGATTCATGGCTTTGACCGAAGGAAGGCTAAGCAGTACACCAGGAATCGCCATGGTGACCCGTGGCCCCGGAGCCGCGAATGCGATGATCGCAATTCACACGGCTTGGCAAGATGCCACGGCCCTTGTCTTGTTCGTAGGCCTAATTCCGTTGTCTGACCGAGGTCGTGGTGCATTCCAAGAATTCAGCTTGGAGGGTTGGTTTTCCACTACTTCCAAGGCCGTCTACCAGTTGGACGATGAGAATCAGGCTGGCCAAGTCGTGGCCAGAGCTCTGCGGCTGGCATCGTCTGGACGGCCGGGACCGGTGATCGTGGGTCTTCCAGAAGATGTACTGGTTCGACTCACATCGTCTCCGGTGCCAACACCACAACCCCTACCGACTGCGGCGCCTGATTCTGAGTCGCTATCTATCATCATGAGCTTGATTGCAGGCGCAGACCGGCCTGCCATCGTCGTCGGTGGTGACGGGTGGGATGCGAACTCCTCTGCGACGCTCGGTGAGTTTGCTGTGGCTGCCAGGATCCCGTTGTTTGCTGATTGGCGAGCCTACGATGCAGTCGATCACGACTGCGACGCCTACGCCGGATGGCTTGGGTACGGCAGGTCTGACCATGCAGCTGTGGCACTTGGCGAAGCCGACCTGTTAGTTTTCTTGGGATGCAGCCGAACCGATGTTCTATCTGAGGGCTACACCTCTGCGATGAATACCCCAACAGTTGTCGTGACTCCGGATGCTTCGTTGGAAGGGCATGCAGGTCGTCTAGACATACATGTAGGAGTTTCGCCTATGTCTTTCATCTCGGCCCTGCCCTCTGCCGATTCCGTCCGCGGAAAACGCGAAGCTACGTGGATGCAAAGGCTTCGTACGGAACAGGTGGCCTTCGCCAGACCTGGCCGTGATGGTGGAGTTGGTGTTGATTTGGCTGCAGCATTCGAGACCCTTGAAGAGGTTTTAGACAGCAACCGGATCATCTCTTATGGTGCAGGAAACGCGACTCTTTGGGGCCATCGGTATCTCAGCCACCACGGTCCAGGAACTTTGGTTGGACCCCGCAACGGGGCAATGGGCTTGGCAGTACCGGCGGCGGTAGCCGCTAGCATCAGCAATCCAGGACGCCAGGTGGTGGCTATATGCGGCGATGGCGATTTCTTCATGAATGCTCAGGAGCTTGCTGTCGCTTTTGCCCAAGGCGCTTCGCCAATAGTCATCGTTGTTGACAATGGGGTCTACGGAACGATTGTGCAACATCAAGAACTGAACTACCCAGGCCGGCCGTCTGGAACAGGCATGGTGAACCCGAACTTCGCACGGTGGATCGAGGCATTTTCCGGACATGGTGAGTATGTGGATCAAACAGAGGATTTCGCTCCAGCTTTGCGCCGTGCCTTGGCCCATGGTGGTCCTGCACTGTTGCACTTGAAAACTGATCCCGAAACTATGGGGCCAGGAACCGCTGCGCACAGCCAGGAGATCTCGGCATGATGCTCGATCTTCTAGTGCGGGCCGAGACAATACTAACGATGGATGAAGGCCGTCCCAGGGCACAATGCATGGGCATTTTCGCTGGGCGCATTTTAGGATTCGACGAGGAGCTTCAGGGCCTCTCAGCCGAACAAACTATTGATTTTGGTTCTTCCGTCATTACTCCCGGATTTATTGATGCACATTGCCACACCGCATGGTGGGGGTTGGGACTATCTGCCGTGGATCTATCCGGCACCCGTGGTTTGGAGGAACTTTATGCCCTATTAGAAGCGCAGATGCACGAGTTAGAAGATCAGCCTGGCGTCTGGCTCAACGGTACTGGTTTCAATCAGAAAGACCATGACGGTCAGTTCCCCGACCTCCGCCGCTTAGACGAGATCACGGGCGATCGGCCAATGTACCTGCGACATGTTTCCGGACATGCGTCCATTACCAATAGTGCCACTTTGGCACTCGCAGGTGCTTTTGCTTCGGATTTTCGGAATCCTGTCGGTGGTGCCATCGTCCGGGATGATTCCGGACAGTTCACTGGATTAGTGGAGGAATCAGCACAATCGTTGGTGCAGCGATTAGTCCTGCCCTATTCGATCGAGCAGCTGACGGCGGCTATTGACGAAGCAACCTCCCGCTACGCTGCCTGCGGTATTACTTCATTCACTGAAGCAGGTGTTGGAGGAGGATGGATTGGTCATTCCCCTATTGAAGTCGCCGCATATCAGCGAGCACTCGCAGAAAAGCGTCTTCATGCCCGGGCCCAGCTGATGCCCGCACTGGATGCTCTGCGTGAGCAAGTTTCGCATGACTCGGATGCTCGTGGCACCGGCCGAGGGCGAGGTCTGGACTTGGGCGTATTAGCTGGATTCGGCAACGAGTCCATTTCCTTCGGGCCAGTTAAAGTGTTCATGGATGGTTCGTTACTTGGCGCTACGGCCGCGGTGACGGAGGACTACTGCGGACATTCGCACAACATGGGTTACCTGTTGAATACTCCCGAAGAATACCGTGAAAGCGTCTCCGCGGCATATCGGGCCGGCTGGCCTGTTGCACTTCATGCAATTGGTGATGCAGCCATCGATCTAGGCATAGAAATCATTGCGGAACTACAGGAACGCTACGGACTTAACTCATTACCGAATCGGATCGAACACTTCGGCATTGCTAGGCCCGATCAAGTCTCTGCTGTAGCCCGCCACGGAATCGTGGTGACACCACAAGCTTCATTCATTGGTCCGTTGGGCGATCAATTCGCAGCATTAGTCGGACCGGATCGAGAGAATTGGCTATACCGGGGTCAATCGTTGTTGGACGCTGGCGTGCTGGTTGCGGGCAGTTCAGATCTCCCAGTCGCAGATAACAATGTCCTTCGAGCAATGGGCTCCGCAGTAACTCGGCGAACCGACAAGGGGATGGTCCTCGGTGGTTCCGGCGAATGTCTATCACCTCTGGAAGCTTTGCGCTTGTATACCGTCAACGCTGCGAAAGGCACTGGACAGTTCGAAGATCGAGGATCACTTTCCCGGGGCAAACTCGCCGACTTCGTGGTGCTCTCGGAATCACCGTTGGAGGCTGACGAAATCGTAGACATTGAGGTGCTCGGGACTTACGTCGGTGGTCGATCTACCTTTACAAAATCAGAAATTCCCGCCCACGTGTAACTCCACAGTGTGCAGATCAATACACTAAAAACTCAGGAGAGAAGATGAAAATTCATCACGAATCATTCTTGACAGACTTCGCTTCGATGAGCCGCAACGGTGCTACGCCTGGTGGTGGCGTTGACCGTCAGGCAGCCACAGCGGCAGACGGACAAAATCGAAACTGGTTTCGTGGGCTCGCTGAGGGCTACGGGTTCTCCGTCCACTATGATAACGTCGGCAACCAGTTTTCCCTCTTAGAACTATCGCCCGGCGCACCATGGATCGCAGTGGGATCACACCTTGATTCCCAACCATTGGCAGGGCGTTTCGACGGAGCATATGGCGTCTTGGCAGGAGCTCACGCAGCCTTGCGCGTACGCGAAACCATGCAGGACAACGATCCGGCGAAATTCAATATTGTTGTCGTCAATTGGTTCAACGAAGAAGGCTGTCGTTTTAAGCCTTCCATGATGGGTAGCGCTGTTTATACGGGCAAGCTTCCAGCATCACAAGTTCTGGAAACAACTGATTCTCACGGGGTAAGCGTTCGCGAAGCTCTCGAATCCATTGGAACTATAGGTGACTTTAAGATCGAGGTGGCCGCATATGTAGAGATCCACATTGAGCAGGGTCGGTCGATGGAAGATCAGGGACTGGAAATCGGGCTTGTCGAATCTACTTGGGGCGCAAACAAGTACGAATTCATAGTTCATGGAGAACAAGCGCATACCGGCGCCACCATCATTGCAGACCGACAAGATGCATTGCTTGGTGCCAGCGCGCTAGTCGTCGCTGCGCGAGAAGTCGCCTTAGAACATTCCACCGAAGAGCACATGGTAATCACTTCGTGCGGTGAATTCACGGTGTTTCCTAACTCGCCCGTGGTTGTAGCAAGCCGCGTGAATCTTCTGGTAGATCTTCGATCAACCGATGCCGAGGTACTTGCTGCAGCAGATGTGGATCTGCGTTCTCGAGTGAAGCTAATTGAAAAGCTAGCAAATGTCAGCATCGAACGTGGTGCCGAGCATATCTGGGATGCGAAAGCTTACGATCAAGCGGGGCTGAAACTGGCTGCCGACGCAGCCCAATCTCTAGGTCTTCGTCATGGCGTAGTCCGAACATTGGCCGGACACGATTCAACGAATATGAAAGATATTGTCCCGACCATCATGTTGTTCGTTCCCAGTGTGGAAGGTATCAGCCACAACGAACGCGAGCTGACACATGACAAGGACATGCTAGCTGGACTGGACCTTCTTGCCGAGGTACTTCATCGCGTTGTACAGGGCCAGTTCGTTCCAGCGAATGAGCTCCTTACCACTGCCAGCGGACGGTCGCAGTAGATCATGTTTGGCGGCTGAGTTTGGCACCCTAAGACTAGTTTTTTAGGGTGCCAACGCGGATAGGGCTCCGAGCCCAGTACCTGCGCTGCTAGGACTCAACGTGTTTCCACTGTCCTACAACACTACTGCTCACCACGCTCAGCACGGCGCCGACCGCCGCCCCGAGCACCGTCATGGTGACCCGGTCGACCAGCAGCACCATGGGGTCCTCGGGGCTGGCCAGATGCACCATGAGCAGCGCAACCATGGTCATGAAGACCATGCCCACCGCGTAGTTGCGCAGGATGACCACCTCGATGCAGAACTGGCTGGCTAGCGCCACGGCCAGCAGCACCCAGAGATTGGGTTCGAGGACGAACACAGCCCAGGTCAGCAGCACGCCGATGCAGGTTCCGACGCAGCGTTGCAGGGCCCGGGCAACCCGGCTGTGCACGGTCGCCCCCATCACCCCGGCAATCGCGCCCAGGCTCGCCCAGTACCAGTGGTCTCCCCCAAGGAGATAGGCCACGATTCCGGCCAGCAGCACGGCGGCACCCATGCGCAGGGATTCATGGACCGACTTTGGGGTCGGTGCCCAGGTGAAGTCCGCCTTCAGCGCGGAGGCGAGCCGGCCCCGGCGGGCCGCCAGCCCGAGCATGACCAGCAGGCTGAAGAGCACGGTCCCCGCGCCGACCAGCAGCACCCCGATGAAGCTTTCGGCGGTCGCCGGCACCGAGAGGCAGGCGCCGCCGGCGAACACCGCGAAGATCGGCCCGGGCGGAAGCCAATGCACCCCGCGGGACACCAGATTGGAGCCGACGGCGATCACTGCCAGAACGAGCACATCAACGATGAACGGCGCCTGGAGGAAGGAAACCAGCGTGCCCAGCAGCATCGAGGCCACCTGCACCGCGCCGCAACTCAGCTGCTGCCAGAATCGCACCGTGTAATTGTCGTATCGGCCGAAGACCGCGCAGAAAGCACCGAACCCGGCGTACATCGCCCAGTCCATCCGCCCCAGTCCGGCGAGGACGAGCAGCGGCACCGCCAGGCAGAAGGTGGCCCGGGCCGCGGGCCGCAGCGCCGGCATGGGCGGGGCCACGGCGACACTGTGCTTCCAGACCTGTTTCGCATGGGCGATCATGCGCGGGTTTCCCCTTGGCCCGCAATGACCAGCTGCAGCAGTGCGCGCAGCTGCTCGCGCTGCGCCGGATCCAGCACCCCGTAGATCTTCTCCTCGCCTTCGCGCGCCGCCTCGACCGCTCGGGCCGCAAAGCGCAGCCCGTCGGAGGTTAGTTCGATGAGCCTTCGGCGGCGGTCCACCGGGTCCACGGTGCGCTGCACCGTGCCGTGCGCTTCGAGCTGGTCGAGGTAGGCAACCATGTGGCCTCGGTTGATGTTGGCCCGGTCGGCCAGGTCGTTCTGATACATCGCCCCGGACTCCTGCAGCGCGCTGATGATCGTGAAGTGGTGGCGTGTCAACCCTTCGGCCTCCATCAGCGCACCCAGGGCCATGGTTCCCACCCGTCCGACACGGGTTGCCAGGTAGCTCAGGGAATTCCACTGGAAGCGGGGCAGTTTCTGATCAGTCACCGAACGAGAATATCATTTCATCTCGAAATGATTTCGCTGCGGAACTAATGACTGAGCGCGACGGTGCCGAACGGGCCGGCGCGCCGGCCCGGATCGGGCGTCGCGGCATTTCAAGATTTAGCCTATGGTCAGAACATGAAAAGGCCTTGTCGCGCCGGGTTCACCTGCGACCCAACAAGTGCCACTCGCCCACTTTCCGACGGATTCGATTTGCACCGCTTCACGTTTTCAGGGCATACTGTGATGGCAGTCACCACACAGCCATTGATACGTGGCGGGAGAGTCCCGTCCTGAACCAAGGGCGGGCGCCGTAGGAGCAATTCCTCCCCGGGAAACTCTCAGGCCCCCGTACCGCCACGAACAGGCACATCTGGAAAGTAGCGCGGCGAAGGCCGTGCTCACCGAAGGAGCAGGCTTCACCCAGTATTCGGCGTGAAGTGAAAACTCTCAGGTACGCAAACAGATTGGGGAGGAACATCAGAACAGTGCCGCACTCGCGAGCACGCCCCATGATGCTCCCCCGTGGTCGCGGCAGGCACTTGCTTTGAGCGCTTGAGCCTGATGCGGCCGAAAACAGGAGAACACCACGTTGAGCGTGTTCGAAGAAAGCGTTGTCCGCGGGCAGGCCTACCGGCTTGTCCCGGATCGCTTCGGGTGCGGGATCCCCCACTCCCGGAAGGCGCAAGAATGAGCTCACCCAGCTCTGCCCCCAAGCTCGAACGCGGACTCTCCAATCGCCATATCCAGCTCATCGCCATCGGCGGCGCCATCGGCACCGGCCTGTTCATGGGCTCCGGCAAAACCATCGCCGTCGCCGGCCCCTCGGTCATCTTTGTGTACATGATCATCGGCTTCATGCTCTTCTTCGTCATGCGCGCCATGGGCGAGCTGCTGCTGAGCAACCTCAACTACAAGACCTTCGCTGACTTCGCCGGCGACCTGCTGGGCCCTTGGGCCGCCTTCTTCACCGGCTGGACCTACTGGTTTTGCTGGGTGGTCACCGGCATCGCCGATGTCGTGGCCATCGCCCACTACGTCGCCTTCTGGTGGGGCGAGATGCCCTTGTGGATCCCGGGCCTGGCGAGCATCGCCCTGCTGCTGGTACTGAACCTGACCACGGTAAAGGCCTTCGGCGAAACCGAATTCTGGTTCGCCCTGATCAAGATCGTCGCCATCGGCGCGCTGATCGTGGTGGGCCTGGCCATGGTCATCACCGGCTTCCAGCACAACGGCATCAGCTCCTCCTTCTCCAACCTCTGGGCGCATGGCGGCATGTTCCCCCACGGCGCCATGGGCTTCGTGGCGGGCTTCCAGATCGCCGTGTTCGCCTTCGTGGGCATCGAACTGGTCGGCACCACGGCGGCCGAAACCAAGGACCCGGAGAAGACCCTGCCCAAGGCGATCAACTCGATCCCGCTGCGCATCCTGTTCTTCTACGTCGGCGCCCTGCTCGTCCTGATGATGGTCGAGCCCTGGACGCTGTTCTCCGCCGAGCAGTCCCCGTTCGTCGGCATGTTCACGCTGGCAGGGCTGGCCGGCGCCGCGGGCGTCATTAACTTCGTGGTGCTCACCTCCGCCACCTCCAGCGCCAACTCGGGCATCTATTCGACCTCGCGCATGCTGCGCGGCCTGGCGCTGGAAGGCGACGCCCCGAAGCGGTTCGAGCGGCTATCCTCCCGCAAGGTGCCGCGCAACGCACTGATGTTCTCCTGCATGTTCCTGCTGGCCGGCGTCGCGCTGCTCTACAGCGGCGATTCGGTCATGGCAGTATTCACGCTGGTGACCACCATTTCCGCGCTGTGCTTCATGTTCGTGTGGTCGATCATCCTGCTCAGCTACCTGGCTTTCCGGGCCCGCCGCCCGCAGCTGCATGACGCCAGCGCCTTCAAGATGCCCGGCGGACGGTTCATGCCGTACGTCGTACTGGCGTTCTTCGTTTTCATCCTGTGGGCGCTGACCACCCAGGCCGACACCCTGGCCGCGCTGATCGCCACCCCGCTCTGGTTCATCGGGCTGGGCATCGGCTACCTGGTGGTCCGCCGCGATCCGAAGCACGAGGCGCTGCGGCTGGCCCACGCCGGCAAGGTCGCCCACGAGCGCCGCGCAGCCGCCGCGTACCGCAACACCGTCAACGCCGCCGGCCTCCCGGCCCAGAAGGCCAAGGAGAGCATCGACAGCTGACCCCGCCGCTTCCGGACCTGCGCCAGGGGCCTCGCACCGTCACGGGATGACGGTGCGAGGCCCCTGGCGCATTCCCGCCCGGTAGCCCGCGGCTACCGGCCCGCGGCCAGGTCCTCCAGCAGGAACTTCGCTCCGAGCTCGCCGATCAGCACCGCCGGGGCGTTGGTGTTGCCGGTGGTGATGCGCGGCATGATGGACGCGTCAATGACCCGCAGGCCCTCCAGCCCGTTGAGCTTCAGCCGCGGATCCACCACGGCCTGTGCGTCGACGCCCATGCGGCAGGTGCCCACCTGGTGGTGGTAGGTCACCACGTTGTTGCGGATGTAGTCCTCCAGCGCCGCGTCGTCCTGCACCGCGGCGCCCGGATAGACCTCCACCGCTCCCCAGTCCCCTGCCAGCGCCGGCTGCGCCATGATGCCGCGGCACTGCTTGATGGAAAACAGGAATGCGTCCATGTCCCGGCGGTCGTCCAGCGCGTTGAGGTCGATGCGCACCGGGTCGTCCAGCGACGGCCCGGACAGCGTCAGCTCTCCGCGGCTGTGCGGGGCCACGATGCCCGAGTGCAGGGTGAATGCCGTGCCGTCCACCGGCTCCATGCCCGGGGAGTACATCGGCACGGAGAAGAAGATCGGCTGGGTGTCGGGCACCGCCAAGTCCTCCCGGGACTTGGCGAACAGGTGGGTCTGCGACACCGAGACGCCGGGGCGCGGCGCCGGGATGTCCTTGGCGGTGGTCTGCCCGATCACCGGGGCCAGCAGGTGGTCGTGCAGGTTCTTGCCGACCTGCGGGGCGTCCAGCAGCGGAGCGACGCCGGCGGCTTCCAGCTCGGCGGAGGGGCCGATGCCCGAACGCAGCAGGATCTGCGGGGACCCCAGCGCCCCGGCGCTGAGCACCACCTCGTCCGCGCGCAGCTCGTGCATCTGCCCGCCGCTGCGGTAGCGCACACCCGCCACCGCGCCATCCTCGATCAGCAGCGAGTGCACCTCGGCGCCGGTGACGATGTCCAGCGACTCGCGCACCGGCTTCAGGTAGGCCTTCCAGGTGTTGATGCGTTCGCCGTCAACGATGTTCACCTGCTCCTGGGAGACGCCTTCCAGGGATTCGCCGTTGTAATCCGGATTGTGCTCGACGCCGGACTGCACCGCGGCGTCGATGATCGAGCGGTGGATCTCATCCAGGGGGTACTGGTCGACCACGGAAAGCAGGCCCGCGCCGCCGCGCAGCGCGCTGGCCCCGCCGGAGAAGTTCTCGATGGCCTTGTAGACCGGCAGGACGTTCTCCCAAGCCCAGTCCGGGCTGCTGACGCTGGCCCAGTGGTCGAAGTCCTGCGGCGCGCAGCGCACCCAGATGGTGGCGTTCAGCGCATGGGAGCCGCCCATGACCTTGCCTCGGGGCAGGTGCATCGGCTTGTTCGCGGTGCCCTGCATGGGCGTTGTGTAGTAGTCCCAGTCGTCCGGGCTGTGCCACAGCTCCCCCATGCGCGAGAGGTCGTGGATGGCCGGGTTGGTGTCCTCGTTGCCGGCCTCGAACAGGGTGACGCTGGCTCCGGCGTCGACCAGCCGGCGCGCGACCACCGATCCCGCCGATCCTGCACCGACGACAATAACGGTCTTGTTCTCCATGGGCTCCCTTTTCTCCGGTGCAGGCCAGGGTCGACGTCGACTCCAGGTGTAGGCCGTGTCACACATATCGAACCCAGTCTGCTACGGATTCGCGATGTATGGATTGGCCTGCAGCGCACGCAGGTTGGCTTCCAGCGCAGAGGGAACCCGGCTGGCAGTGCGCCGCCAGCCCTTTCCAGCAGGCCGATTGATGCGTACCGTGGAAACAACTTCCGAGAGGCGGCGGCAATGCGCAAGGTTATCTATTCCATGTCCATGACCATGGACGGATTCATCACCGGCCCGGATGGGGGAATCGACTGGAGCGTGCCGGGCGACGACATCTACCAGGCGTCCATCGACGAGGCCAAGGACCTGAGCGTCCATCTCATGGGGCGCAAGCTCTACGACATCATGCTCTATTGGGAGACCGCCGCGGACAACCCGGAAAGCACTGCGCTGGACCTGGACTGGATTGCGCTGTGGAACCCGCTGCCCAAAATCGTCTTCTCGCGCACGCTCAGCGCAGTGCAGGGCAACGCCCGGCTGGCCACCCGACCGCTGGCCGAAGAGATCGAGGCCCTGCGGGCGCAGGACGGCGACGGGGAGATCGCCGTCGGCGGCGCAGACCTGGCCGCGCAGGCCGCGCGGCTGGGGCTGATCGACGAGTACCGGATCAACCTGTTCCCCGTGGTGGTGGGCGGCGGGACCCCCTACTTTGCCCCCGGCATCGCCCGCACGAATCTGGAGCTGCGCTCCGCGCACGAGTTCAGCGGCGGGGTCATGCGCCTGTGCTACGGGGTCAAGCGCTAGCACACCGGAAACCCCACGCTGGAGACCTGTCGCTTAAATGCGGTCAGGGTGCGTCCGCGAACGGACGCACCCTGCCTGCGTTACTACCGCATGAGGCTACTTCTTGCGTCGTGCCCTGACGACTTCAAGCACCTTTTCCTCGGCGTCGACGCCGGCGGGGATGCCGCGGGGCACCTTGAAGAAGAACAGCGCGCCCATGGCCCACCAGATCGCGAAGATCAGCCACGGCTGCCAGGTCAGCTGCGCTGGCATGCCAGGCATGTAGAGGCTGAACAGGCCGAAGGTCAGCACGACCGAGGCCCAGCCGATGACTTCGCCGAAGCGTCCTTCGCCGCCGATGCGCAGCGGGCGGTCCATCTGCGGCTCGCGGCGGCGCAGCAGCAGGAAGGTCACGGAAACCAGGAAGTAGGCGATGATGATGCTCGGGGCACCCGAGTCCACGAGCCAGCCCAGCATGCGTTCGCCGAAGAACGGAGCGATCAGCGAGATGCCGCCGATGAAGAGCAGCGCGTTGTGCGGGGTCTTGTACTTCGGGTGCAGGCGGGCGAACCACTCCGGAAGCATGCCGGAACGGGCCAGCGAGAACACCAAGCGGGACGCGCCCAGCAGCAGGGAGTTCCAGGAAGTCAGGATGCCCGCGATGCCGCCGGCAATCAGGATCTTGGCCATCAGGTCGGAGTTGAACAGCGCGCCGAAGGCGTCGGCGGTAGCGATGTTGGCATTCGCCAGCTCCGAGGCCGGCATGGCCGAGGCGGTGGTCAGCACCACCATGACGTACCACAGGGTCGCCATGATGACGGCGATGACCACGAGCTTGCCGATCTGGCGCGAAGGGATCTTGACCTCTTCGGCGGACTGCGGGATCACGTCGAAGCCGATGAACAGGAACGGCACGGCCATCAGCACCGTGAAGAAGCCCTTCATGCCCGGGGTGAACCACGGCTCCATGTTCGAAGCCTCGCCGCCGGTGACCGAACCGAAGATCATGAGCAGGCCGATGGCCAGCAGGAAGATCACGGTGAAGGTCTGCACCACGCCGGCCTGCTTCACGCCGCGGATGTTGATCCAGGTGATCAGGATGCCGGCCAGGACGCCGACCAGCGCCCAGGTCAGGTGGACCTCGAAGCCGGCGATGGTCCACAGCGGGATCTTGCTCATGCCGGGGAAGATGTACTCAACGGTACGCGGGAAGGCCACGGCTTCGAAGGCCACGATCGTGACATAGCCGCCGGTGATCGCCCAGGATCCGATGAACGAAGGACGCGGGCCGAGTGCGCGCAGAATGAAGTTGTGCTCGCCGCCGGCCTTGGGCATGGAAGCGGTCAACTCGGCATAGGTCAGGCCGACCACGGCCATGATGCCGCCGCCGACCAGAACCGCGACGATGGTTCCCATGGTTCCGGCACTCGACAGCCAGCCGCCGGTGAGGACGACCCAGCCGAACCCGATCATGGCACCGAAGCCAAGGGCCAGGGCATCCCAGTTGCCCAGGGTCTTGGCCAGGGATACCTGCCCTGGATCCTTATTAGTACGTGTTGTGGACAACATCGGCCCTTTCACTTAAGCATGTTGTGGCGTTGGAACACCGCCAAGAATCATCCCGTGACTGGCACAACCCAATCGGCCAAAGTCACGGATAATTGACGGCCATGCGTCGAGCGGTAGCCATGAATCGGTGAACGGGCGAAGTTATCGGCCACGGAACGACACCGGAATTTGCCCGTCGCCGATCTCATGAGAGAATATTCGTCACTCATTTGTACTCAACCTGCTTGGGATGCCGTGCGGGAGCCTGAACCATGGCAGGCCGAGTCCATTCCCCAGGACCGCCGCGCCGCGGGTTCGCGTCGTCCTGTGCAATCTCTGACACCCGTTGGCAGACGTCGCCGCCCCATGCAACGATGGCCACGAAAAGGGGGCGCCGCCGCTCGTGGTGAGCAGCGGCATTGTTTTCCGGAGGGGAACTATGACGGAAACCGGGCCGTTGCCGCGCGTGCAGGTGTGGCAGCTGATGGACGAGTTGCAGGATTGGGAATTGGGCGAGCGCTTGCTGAGCGCCAGTTATCGGTTCGATACGACGGCCACTGCGCTTGAATTCATCGCGGTGATCGGGCTGGCCGCCGAACAGCTCAACCACCATCCGACCGTTGACTGGCGCTACGAGTCGGTCCACGTGGGGATCTCGCTGCGCAGCGTCCACGGGATCGCGGCGCGGGACTTCGAATTGGCCGCGCGGATTTCGGAGGAAGCTGCGAAGCTCGAAGGGCTGGCAGTAGAGGGTGACCCGCGCTGAGGCTCTGGCTTACAGGCGGGTGCTGCGCAGTTCGTCGATGCGGACCAGCACCACTCCGCCGACAATCAGCAAACCGCCGAGCAGCTGCACCGGGCCGGGAAGCTCGGAGAGCAGCAGCCAGGCCCACAGCACCGCGAAGAGCACCTCGGTCAGCGAGATGAAGCTGGCGACCTTCGAGCCCAGGGCCCGTGCGGCCATCACGCCGGTGGTGTAGGAGAAGACCGTGGAGATCAGGATCAGCCCGATGAGCGCGAGCCACCACGGGGTTTCATAACCTGCGAAGGAACCGGAACCGGTGGAGAACTCCATGGGCAGGATGCCGAAGGCGGCCACCGCCACCATCGACAGGGCGCCGATCGCCATGCCACCGGCGGAGAGCATGATCGGCGGCAGCGCACCGTCCACGCGGGCGCTGATGAAGAAGTACACGGTCAGGCCGATGGCGGCTCCCAGCCCCCACAGGACGCCGATCGGGTCGATGTCCGAGGCGCCGGTCAAGTCCAGCACCGCCACGAGGCCGCCCAGGGCCAGCAGCGTGCCGGCGATCGTGGCCACCGACGGGCGTTTCTTGTGCCGCACCCATAGCACCAGCACGATCAGCACCGGTGCCAGGTACTCCAGCAGCAGCGCCACACCCACATCCAACCGCTGCACCGCCAGGAAGTAGCACAGCTGGCAGGCGCCGACCCCGAAAAGGCCGAACAGTAGGATCGACACCCAGTTGGTGCGCAGCAGCGTCCAGCGCCCGCGCATGGCGAGCATGGCCGGGATTGCCAGCACCAGGGCCGCGCCCGCCATCCGCGCGGTCACTGCGGCGACTGGGGACCACCCGGCCTCGAAGAGCCCTCGGGCGAAGGTGCCGGAAATACCGAAGGCCGCCGAGGACGCCAGCGCGATCCATACTCCTCGGG
Source organism: Glutamicibacter protophormiae (assembly GCF_014647495.1). GTDB lineage: Bacteria > Actinomycetota > Actinomycetes > Actinomycetales > Micrococcaceae > Glutamicibacter > Glutamicibacter protophormiae. Next base: position 119,481 of record NZ_BMPH01000002.1, on the reverse strand, counting down.
CGGAGTTGGACATGCGCGGCGCAGCGGCGGTCTGGGCAGGTGAATCCAGCGGATCCGGGGTGTGCGTCATAAAGTATGCGATACCTTCAAAGAGCTTCCGCCGGGTCAACGGCGACCCGGCGGAGATGGAACATCTGATCCAGACGATACGGTTAGGCTTGAAGCACAGTCAATCCGCTAGCTCGTTCAGGACTGAATTATGACTTTTGCGCCAGATATCGAAGCCTCGTTGAAGGTCATCGTGAACCTTTTGAACACCGAGGTGCAGATCGTCGATATGCTCTCCACCGTGGCGGATCTGGACGAATTCCTAGATTCCCAGCACTTCACCGCAGACCGGGCCCACAACCAGGCCGAGCTGCGATCCATCCGCCAGCTGCGCTCGCAGCTCAAGAGCATCTGGACCGCTTCGGAGGAGGACGCGGTGTTCCGCGTCAACCAGATCCTGCGTACCGCCAACGCCCAGCCGCAGCTGATCAAGTCCGCGAAGCACGGCTACAAGCTGCATGCGACCACCACGAGCAGCCCGCTTTACGACCGGTTCGCGGTGAACGCCGCCATGGCCCTGGCCGAGGTCGTGCTGTCCGGAGGGCTGGATCGCCTGCGCATCTGCGCTTCCACCGACTGCAGCAACGCCTTGCTGGATCTCTCGCGGAACCGTTCCAAGCTGTACTGCGACGCGGGCAACTGCGCCAACCGGGAGCACGTGCGGGCCTACCGCGCCCGCAAGGCCTCCGGCGGCAGGTAACTTTGAAATATTGGGGGCGCACCTATTCGCCTTTGACGATGCCGAACCCTAAGATGAAGACATACCCGGCACGCCGAGTACCATCTCGAAAGGACAGGTCATGACCGAAGAAACACATGCATCCTCCGGTTACGAGGCACGTTTGGAAGCCGTCAAGACAGGCCCTTTGCGTGCTGCCGGACGCTGGGTTGTGGCCCTGGCATCCGCGACCTTGGGCGACGCCGAATTCGAAGCCAACGAACCACAGGTCGTGGTGCATTCCCGCCTGGATGATTCGGTACTGCTCAGCCTGCACACCTCAAGCCTCGAAGAGGCCGAACGGCTGATTGTCCAGATCCGCGAGGACCTGGACTCGATGACCGTCGAGGAATTCAAGAACGAGTGGCTCCCGGCCAACGACGACCGCTGATCGCACCCGCCTCGTTTTAGTGCTGGACGAGGATTCCGTCGATGTCGGCGTAGACCATGGCTCCGGGACGGATTTTCACGTCCCCGATGCTGATGACTTCATCCACGGTGCCGTGCCCGCGCTTCACGGTCTTGCGCGGGTTGCTCCCGATCGCCTTGATGCCAAGCTGCAAGCTGGCCAGTTCCGCACGGTCGCGCACCGCCCCATGGATGATGATGCCCGCCCAGCCGTTCGTCTCGGCGTTCTTGGCAATCATGTCGCCCAGCAGCGCAAAGCGCAGCGACCCTCCGCCGTCCACCACGAGCACCGCGCCGTTGCCCGGGAAGCTCAAGGTTTCCTTGATGAGCCCGTTGTCCTCATGGCATTTAATGGTGCGGGCCGGGCCGTGGAATGACAGCCGGCCACCGAAGTCCTGGAACTGGACCGAGATCGACTGCAGGTCATCCCCGTGCTCGTCGTAGAGGTCGGCGGTGCTGATTGGGTCTTGGTGCATGGGGTCCTCCCGGTCAAGGAATCGTTGGTTTCCGACACCACACAGCCTAGCTGGAGATGCGGAGAACCCCTGAGGCATCCGCTGAGTGTTACTTCAGGCTGTGCTCGGCCTTGTAGTCGACCTCGGCCAGTCCGCCGAGCCGTGAATGGCGGCGGCCGTAGGCCAGGTAAACCAGCGCACCGATCAGCATCCAGATGCCGAAGACCACCCAGGTGACGCCGGCCAGGTTGAACATGAGGTAGAGGCAGGCGGCGATGCCCAGCAGCGGCACGGCCGGATACAGCGGCACGCGGAAGGTGCGCGGGGCGTCGGGCTGGGTGCGGCGCAGGTAGATGACCGAGACGCCCACCAGCGCGAAGGCGAACAGGGTGCCGATGCTGGTGGCTTCGGCCAGCTGGCCCAGCGGGATCAGCGCCGCGGTCACCGCGACCACCGAACCGGTCACCAGGGTGCCGACCACCGGGGTGTGGGTTTCGCTGGAAACCTTGCCGAAGAAGCGGGGAATCAACCCGTCGCGGGCCATGGACAGCAGGATGCGGGTCTGGCCGTAGAGCACTGTCAACACCACCGAGACGATCGCGACCACCGAGGCGAGCGCGAAGAAGAACGCAAGCCATGGCTGGCCGGTGATCTCGGAAACGATCTGCACCAGGGCGGCCTCGGACTCGCCGAACCATTCCCAGTTGCGGGCGCCCACGGCGGCCACGGCCACCAGCACGTAAATCGCGGTCACCAGGGCCATGGCGATCAGGATGGCGCGCGGCAGGTCGCGCTGCGGGTTCTTGGCTTCCTCGCCTGCGGTGGAGGCGGCGTCGAAGCCGATGTAGGAGAAGAACACCATCGAAGCTGCGCCGCTGACGCCGGCGATGCCCATGGGCAGCAGCGGCTCGAAGTTGCCCGAGTCGAAGGCGGTGAAGGCGACGATCACGAAGAAGACCAGGATGGCGATCTTGATAATCACCATGACGGTGTTGGCTACTGCCGATTCACGGGCGCCGCGCACCAGCAGGAAGGTGGCGAGAATGACGACCAGCAGGGCCGGCAGGTTGACCAGCCCGCCGTCGGCCGCGCCGCTGGAAAGGTAGTCGGGCAGGGACAGCCCGAAGATTTCCAATGTCTGGTTGACGTAGGCTCCGGCGCCGACGGCGACCGCCGCGGCCGAGACCGCGTATTCGAGCACCAGGCACCAACCGCAGATCCAGGCGATGCCCTCGCCGAGTGTCACGTAGGAATAGGAGTAGCTGGATCCCGCGACGGGAACCATGCCGGCCATTTCGGCGTAGGACACCGCCGAGAGCAGCGCGGTGATGCCGGCGATGACGAACGCAATCCAGACGGCCGGGCCTGCCTTGGGCACTGCATCGCCCAGGATCACCAGGATGCCGGTGCCGAGGGTTGCGCCCACGGAGAGCATGACCAGCTGGAAGACTCCGAAGGTGCGTTTGAGCTGGCCCATGCCGGCGTTGTCCGCCGAGTCTCTGGCCATTGCGGCAATAGACTTCCGCCGCATTAGCTGGCGACCGAGCGGGGTTCCGTCTACGGACGTACTCTTGCTGGTACTGCTCACTTGAATCCTTAGTTAGTGCACGGAATGTGCGCTGGGGCACGTTCGGCTCCACCAAACGACAAAGCGCCGGGACTTCCATAGACGGAGAGTCCCAGCGCGTCGCGACGCTTGGCCAAGTTTTATTATCAGTCTTTTTTGAACTTCTTGTCCGGGTTGGCCGAAGAGCGGTTCACTCCGGTGCCTTTGCCCAATTCCGGGTCATTTTCCTTTGACGCCATGGTCAAGACGGAAATCACCAGCAAGCTGGCGACGAACGCGATGCCAAAGCAGGCAAATCCGACATCCAGCCGGATCTCGTTCTGCGATCCGCCGGTCGAGGTGATCATGCCGATGCCGCCTGCGACGAGGGCCAAAATCAAGGAGAAGCTCAGTGGGCCCTTGATGGACTGGCTCCACGGCTGCTTCTTCTTCGGGTTGTTTCCCACCGGGAACTCCGTTTCTACTTTTGCTGAGGTCGTCAAGGCTAATTGGTCCCGTCGGTGCCGGGATTCGAGGTGCCGCCGGCTTCGAGACCGTCAGCGGCCGCGGTGGCCTTCATTTCATGTCGATGGCCGAAACCGGCAATCAGAACGAACACGGCGAGCACGATGGCGCCGCCGCCAATGACGCCGAACATTGCGTGGGCGTCCATATTAAATCCGAAGAGCGTCGCAGCGGCCAGGATCAGTCCGACAACGCCGGTGACCAGCTGGTTGCGGAATGGTGGGAACTGCGTGCGCAGGGTGAAGAAGACATACAGCTCGACCAGGCCGGTGACCAGGAAGGCGAAGGCCGCCAGGATGCCGATCCACATGGTGGTGGTGGCGAAGATGGTGGCGATGCCGGCAATCAGCATCAGTCCGGCGCCCAGCGCGTACGGGCCGCGCGACTTCTCGGGAGCGCTGTCCACGGTCACGTATTGCCACATGAACACGCCGGTGACCACGAGGAACGCCGCGGTGGAGTAGGACAGGACCTTCTCGTCGGCGCCCACCCAGAAGATGGACAGCAACGCGTAGATCGCCGCGGTCAGGCCACGCAGCAATACGGGGCGGAAGACATCTTGGGCTTGAACTGGGGTGGTTTTTGGTGCTGGCACGCTTTCCATTCTACCGCCGATAGAACTATCCGCCACTTTGGCCGGGCTTAATCACACCGGCCCGCGGACCATCCCGCGGGGGAGGTCCGCGGGCCGGTGCCGCGGCGGCGATGCCTGCTAGAGCACGACGTTGCGCCGGCGAATCAGCTCGGGAGACAACTCCTTGATACTGGCTGCCCCCATCAACTGCATGTTGACCTCAACTTCCTTGGCCAGCAACTCGATGGCGCGGGTGACGCCCTGCTCGCCGCCGGCCATCAGGCCGTACAGGTAGGCGCGTCCGATGAGCACAAAATCCGCCCCGGCGCACAGGCTGGCCACGATGTCGGCGCCGGACATGATGCCGGAATCCATGATGATTTCCATCTCCTCGCCGACTTCGGCACGCACCTCGCTCACGGCCTCGAAGGCGATCGGCGCGCGGTCCAGCTGGCGTCCGCCGTGGTTCGAGACGACCAGGCCGTCCGTGCCGGCGGCCTTCGCCTTGGCCGCGTCTTCGGCGGTGAGTACCCCCTTGACGAAGAGCTTGCCCTTCCACAGCTCGCGGATCCATTTCAGGTCCTCGAAGTCCAGGGAGGAGTCGAACATCGAGTTGATGATGGTCGGCAGGTCCGCCGAGGTATCGGACAGCGACGCGAATTTCAGCGAATCGGTGGTCAGGAAGTTGAACCACCACTCCGGCCGGTAGGAGGCGTCCAGCACGGTCTTCAGCGTCAGCTCGGGCGGGATCTTCATGCCGTTGCGGGTGTCGCGGAATCGCTGTCCCGCCACCGGGGTGTCCACGGTGACCAGCAGGGTGTCGAATCCTTCGGCCGCGGCACGCTCAACCAGCGCCTTGGACTTCTCGCGGTCCTTCCACAGGTAGAGCTGGAACCATTTGCGCCCCTCGGGAGCCGCCTGCGCGACCTCCTCGATGGAGCGGGTGCCCATGGTGGAGAGGCTGAAGGGGATGCCGGCCTTCATCGCCGCGCGCGAGCCGCCGATTTCGCCTTCCGAGTGCATGAAGCGGGTGAAGCCGGTCGGGGCAATGCCGAAGGGCAGGGCCGAGTGCCCGCCGGCGATGGTGGTGGACAGGTCCGAGTGGGCGGTGCCGTGCAGGATGCGCGGCAGCAGCTCCACCGAGTCGAAGACCCGGCGGGCCCGGTCCGCGGTGATCTCGCGGCCGGCGGCGCCGTCCACGTAGTCGAAGGCGGCGGTGGGCGTCCGGCGCTTGGCGATCTTGCGCAGGTCCCAGAGGTCGGCAGCCGCGGCCAGGCGGACCGCGCGGCGGTCGGTGGATGGAACCTTGAACCTCATCAGGCTCACCAGTTCACCCAGATCCGGCAGTTGACGCTTGAGGTTTCCCATGTCGTTGTTCCTTAGGTATTCGTGGTTGTTGGTGATGACGCGGCCGGTGCGGCGGGCGCGGCAAGCCTAGTACAGCTGGCGCTTGGTTGCGCGGGTTCCCAGGTAGATGGCGATCACCGAGGACAGGCAGCAGGCGGCCAGGTAGGTGGCGGGCAGGGTGATCGACCCGTTGCCCAGTTCCAGCAGCGCGGCGGCGATCAGCGGGGAAAGCCCGGCGACCAGTGCGCCGTTGAGCTCCCGGGCGATGGCGATACCGGAGAATCGCACCTTGACCGGGAATAGCTCGGTCAAGAACGCGCCCTGCGCCCCGGAGGTGCACGGGATGATCAAGGCGTAGCCGGCGGCCACGGCCAGCAGGCCGAACAGGAATTGGTCCGTGGCGAGCATCCAGAAGATCGGAAAGGCCAGCAGCACGCCGGAGACATTGCCTGCGGCCAGCACCCTGGACGCCCCGTAGCGGTCGGCCAGCCAGCCGCCCAGCGGGGTCAGCAGCACCGAGACCAGTGAGCCGAGGGTGACCGCCAGCAGCGCCGCGGAGCGGTCCATTCCGGAGGAGACCATCAGGCCGATGGAGAAGACGGCGATGATGTAGTTGACCGCGTTGTGCCCGGTGATGGCGAAGAATCCGAGGATGACCCGCGGGGTGTGGGATTCGAAGACCTCGCGCACCGGCAGCTTGGCGCTGTCGGCGTTGGCCTTGGCCGCTGCCATGGTCTTGGCGTATTCCGGGGTTTCCTCCAGCTTGTTGCGGATGTAGATGGCCACGACGAACAGCAGGGCGGAGATCAGGAACGGGATGCGCCAGGCCCAGCCCAGCAGCACCTCTTCACCGGGAAGCGAGACCAGGAAGAAGCAGATGGTGGCCAGCGCGATGCCCAGCGGCGGGGTCGAGAGCACCAGCGAAGTGTAGAAGCCGCGCTTCTTGGGTTCGGAGTACTCGGCGACCAGCGTCATGGCGCCGGTCAGCTCGGCACCGGCACCGAAGCCCTGGACCAGGCGGAAGAGCACCAGAAGCCCCACCGACCAGGCGCCCCAGGACTGCGCGGTGGGCAGCAGCCCGATGCCCACGGTCGCAATCCCCATCAGGATGATCGACAGCAGCATCGCCGGGCGTCGCCCGTAGCGGTCGCCCAGGTGCCCGATCACGACGCCGCCCAGCGGCCTGGCGACGAAGCCCACGGCGAAGGTGGCGAAGGCCGCGATGGACGCGGCGGAGTCCCCCGCGCCGGAGAAGAAGAGGGGGCCGATCACCACGGAGGCGGCGGCGCCGTACAGCGCATAGTCGTACCACTCGATGGCGGTTCCGAAGACCGACGCGACAAGCGCCCTGCGGCGGTTGCGCTGCGCTTGGGCGCTGCCAGCTTGCTGAAGTGTGGTCACGGAAGTGGTCTCCTTCGTCCGGATTTCAGATGTGAGATTCCTGAAATATATTTCAATCCAGACTAAGGTGTTCTCGGGAGCAGAAGTGAACTGGATCCCGAACATTACAAAAAGTTCCGGTCGCGAAGAGCACCGAGAAAACGGGGACTCATGGCCGGTTCTATCTCCGAGCGACTGACCGTCGCCTTGCGCGACCGCATCAACAGCGGCGTGCTGGCCCCCGGATCCATGCTCGTCGAACCGGCGCTGGCCCAGGAATTCAATGTCTCCAAGACCCCGGTGCGCGAGTCGCTGCGCCAGCTGACCAGCGAGGGACTGCTGCAGATCCTGCCCAAGAAGGGCTATCTGGTGCGTGCCATCTCCATGAACGACGTCTACGAGGTGCTGGAAATGCGCCTGTTGCTGGAACCATACGTGTGCAGCCAGGTGGCCCGGATGCACAGCGCGCAGCTGATCCAGACCCTGCAAGGCCATCTGGAGGACCAGGAACGGCTCGCGGCCAGCGATCCGATCGCCTCGATGCATGCAGCCCGGCTCTTCCACACCGAACTGAGCCACGCGGCGCGCAACTCGCGGATCGTGGCGGCGCTGGACAGCTGCTTCGCGCAGACCGCCCGCGCCCACTACGTGCTCCCGGCCATGCAGCCCTACATGTCGCAGTCGGATGAACTCGCCGAGCACCGCGCGATCCTCGACGCGCTGGCCCGGGCCGATGCCGACGGGGCCGCGCAGGCCATGCGCTCCCATCTGGCCTCGATCCGCTCCGCCATGCTGGGGCCGGCCCAGCTCTAGTCCCGCAGGATCAGGCGCCCAGGCGCATCCACGCCGTGCCGCGCGAACGCACGAACAGCGTGACGCCGCGCGAGGCCATGTAGCCCAGCGAGAAGGCGACCCAGATCCAGACCAGGGCGCTCTGCGGATCCTGCGCGAAGCGGTGCACCGCCCAGAGCATCGGGGCGTAGACCGCAAGGTTCAGCGCGCCCACCAGCCCCAGGTAGCGGGCGTCCCCCGCGCCGATCAGCACGCCGTCCAGCACGAAGACCAGCCCGCACAACGGCTGCGCCAGCGCCAGGACCCACAGCCCGATGGTGGTCAGCGAGCGGATCTGCTCATCGGTGGTGAAGACCATCGGGAACACCCACGAGGTGGCCATCAGGAAAGCCCCGGTGGCGAGGCCGAAGTAGATCCCCCACCGGCTCATGATCCCGGTCAGCTGGCGCACCTGCTGCGCATCGCCGCGGCCCAGTTCCTTGCCGATCATCGCCTGGGCGGCAATGGCCAGCGCGTCCAGCGCGAAGGCCAGGAAGGAGAAGACCGTGAACACCAGCTGGTGGGCTGCCAGGGTCTGCTCCCCGGAGCTGGTCGCCACCACCACGGTGAGCAACAGGGCCGCGCGCATGGTCAGGTTGCGCAGCATCAGCCAGGAGCCGACCTGCCCGGTGGAGATGAACCCGGACCAGCTCGGGGCCAGCGACACCTTTTCCCGGCGGATGCGCGGCAGGATCATCCACAGGTATACCAGCGCCATGATCCACTGCGCGATGGAGGTGCCCAGCGCGGCCCCGGCCACCGACATCCCCGCGCCGTAGACCAGCGCGAAATTCAGCAGGATATTCAGGCCGAAGCCAGCAGTGGCCACCACGAGCGGTGTTTTGGTGTCCTGCATGCCGCGCAGGATGCCGGTGGCCGCGAAGACCAGCAGCATGGCGGTCAGCCCCGGCAGCGAAAAGAGGATGTAGTCGACGGCGAACTGCGCGACCGCCCCCTCGGCGCCCATGCCCCGCACCACCGCATCGGCGCCGAAATACCCGGCGGCTGTGAGCAGCACACCCAGCGCTATCGCAAACCACAAGCCGTCGCGCCCGGCGGCCATGGCGCGGGCCGGCTGCCCGGCCCCGAGCGCCCGCGCCACCGCGGGGGTGGTGGCATAGGCCAGGAAGATCATCAGGCCCACCGCCGTTTGCAGCACCGTGGTTCCCAATGCGGCGCCAGCCAGCTCTGCCACGCCGAGGTGCCCGACGATGGCCGAGTCGGCAATCAGGAACAGCGGTTCGGCAATCAGCGCGCCAAGGGCAGGCACCGCCAGCGCCAGGATCTGGCGGGAAATGCTGCGGTTGGATTCAACGGGCATAGGTGAGCTCACGGTCTCAACTCTACGAAGCCCCACCCCCAATCGCCATTTGGCACCACGCCTCCGCGGTTCCGGCCGCGGACGGCGGGCCTGCGGCCTGCGGGAAGGCTGCGGCGATGCTCTTCCGCCGCCGCGCACCGCTGGGCATACTGGGGAGCAGGAAACACACTGCTCCCTTGCGAAAGGCTCCACGGTGATCGGCGACAGTCCAGCTCCCGCTGCTTCGATGGGTTCCGCGGCGCATTGGCAATGCGCCGGATGCGCCGTCGAGTACCCGCCCGGCCCCGCCCCGTGCGGGGATTGCCCCATCTGCATGGACGAACGCCAGTACGTCCCCGGCGGAACCCAGCGCTGGGTGAGCACCGAGCAGCTCGTCGCGGCGGGCCGCGAACTGGAATTCGCCACCCTGGAACCGGGCCTGACCGCGTTGACCGCGCCGGGTGTGGGCATCGGGCAGAGCGGCCTGCTGCTTGAGACCGACGCCGGATCGCTGCTGTTCGATATCCCGGGCATCATCACGGACGAGGCGGTCCGGCGGATCCGGGAGCACGGCCCGCTGCGCGCCATTGTTGCCAGCCACCCGCACATGTACGGGGTGCAGCAGCAGTACAGCCGGGCCCTGGGCGGCCCGCCGATCTACGTGGCCCGCAAGGACGCCTCGTGGGTCCAGTATTCCTCGGCTGCGGTGATCGAATGGGACGAGTCTTTCGAGGTGCTTCCGGGCGTCTGGCTGCACCAGGTCGGCGGACACTTCCCCGGAAGCACCGTGGCCCTGTGGACGGCCGGAGCCGAAGGCCGAGGCGTGCTGCTGGCTGGAGATGCAATCTTCCCCGTAGCCGACGGCAACGTGACGTTCCTGCGCAGCTATCCCAATCGAATCCCGCTCTCCGCCGCGGTGGTGCGTCGCATGGCCGCCCGGGTCGGCGCACTGGAATTCGACCGGCTCTACAACAATTTCGCCAGCGTGGTGCCCGGCGATGCCCACCGGATCGTCCAGTTTTCAGCCGAACGCTATGCCCGCTGGGTCTCCGGGGACTTGGACCACCTGACCTGAACCGAGGACGGAAATTCAATATTCCCTGTTCGGAATATAATGCTTTACTGCTGGTCAGCTGATTTTCGCTGGTCTCAGGAACCACGCCAAGAGCATTGCTGCCACCTGCAGGCCGCCGACGCACAGCACCACCACCGGCCAGCCGTAGCCCATGAACGGGATGCCGATCAGCCACCCCAGCAGCGAGGAGCCGATGTAGTAGAAGAGGTTGTACAAGCTGGCGGCTTGCGCGCGGGCCTGCGAGGCCAAGACCGGAACCCATCCGCTGGCTACCGCGTGGGCGGCGAAGAAGCCCGCTGTGAAGATCAGAAGCCCGGCGATGATCAGGAGCAGGTTTTCGCTCAGCGTGATGGCCAGCCCGAGCGTGCTGGTAAGCGTGCTGCCCAGCAAGGTGTTTTTCCGGCCGAATCTGAGAACGAGCTTCCCGCTGGCGACCGAGGTGTAGGTGCCTGAGAGATAGGCCAGGAAAACCAGTGCGGCCAACGAGGTCGGGATCAGGAACGGCGGTGCTTCCAACCGGAAGGCCAGGTAGTTGTACACGGCGACGAAGCCGCCCATGAGCAGGAAACCCTGCGCGTAGACCAGCAGCATCCTCCCGCGCAGCGCTTGTCCGAACTTGGCACCGATGGAACGCAGGTTCTGGTTGCGGATCGGCGTGAAGCCCTGCGCCGCGGGGGCCTTGGCGAGGAAAAACAGGGTTGCCAGTGCCGCCATGAGGCTGACCGCCGCGACGCCCCACCGCCAGCCGGCGTGTTCGCCCACGAAGCCGGCCAACAGGCGCCCGGCCAGCCCGCCGAGCGTGGTGCCGGAGATATAGGTGCCGCTGGCCATCGCCACCGTGGTCGCACTCACCTCGTCGACAAGGTAGGCCAAGGCGCTGCCGGGCACCCCGGCCAGCGCGAGGCCTTCGAGGAAGCGGATGGCGACCAGCCATTCGAAGCTCGGCGCCGCGGAGCTGAGCAGTCCCAGGACCACCGAGACGACCAGCGCGATGGCAATGACCTTGCGCCGGCCGATCCCGTCGGAAATGATCGCCCAGGGCGTGACGGCCAGCGCGAGGCCCAGGGTCGCGGCCGAAACGGTCAGCGCCGCATCCGAGGAGGACACCTCGAAGTATCCGGCGATGGCCGGAAGCAGCCCCTGCACCGCGTACAGCTGGGAGAAGGTGGCGACGCCGCCGGCGAAGAGCGCCAGCAGCATCCCCCGATCGGCCGGGGTGCCCGGTTCGTGGCCGCTGAAAACCAAAAGCTAGATCCCCTGTGGCAGCAGGGGGTAGACCAGGTAAACCATCAGCAGCGCGATGGCGTTGTTGATGACGTGGAGCATGTAGGCGTAGGCCATCGATTTTCCGGAGAGGATGTAGGCCACGGACATCATCACGCCCAGCATGAGATAGGGAAGGATTTCGGTCCAGTTCCCGATGCCGGAGCCGATGAAGTGGATGCTGGCGAAGGCCAGCACGGAGATGGCCGCGCACACCCAGACGTTGAGCTTGCGCGAGAGCTTGCCGATCAGCAGGTGCCTGAAGAGATATTCCTCCACGAAGGGCCCGAAGAGGGCCGTCACCGCCAGCATGACCGGCAGCGGCACCGCGTTGGACATCTCTTCGAGCATGGCCTGGTTTTCGCTCGTGGCCACCTGCCCGACAAGCATCGAGATCACTGCGGTGGAGATGATGGTGACGAGCCACCCGCCGGGCAGCATCAGCCATTTGGCCCAGGGGTAGTACCTCATGGTTTTGAACGAGTCGAAGAACTGCGGCCCGCACTGGATCATCGCCAGCACGAAGAATGAAACGTAGAGGATCAGGTTGATGCCGAAGAGCGCTTGCTGCTCGGTCTCGAAGGCACCGACGTAGCCCGGGATCAACCCGATGAGCCCGGCTCCGCCGAGCACGAAGAACACGATGTAGGCCAAAACGGTGAACAGATCGCCGCGGGTGAACCGTCCGGCGTCGAAAACACGCTGTCTGCGTCGTGGAACAACAGGATAGCTCGGGTACTCAGGCAGCTGGTGCATACTGCTTAGCCTATCTGGCGGCGCTGGGGATCCGCAGTGTTTGCGCCCTGAAGCGGACAAGGCAAAGGGCCTTGGAATGTTCCACTATCGTGGAACATTCCAAGGCCCTGTCGAACCGCCTGCGGGTCTGCCGGCCTACTTCGGGTCGTAGCCCTCGCGGGTTGCGGCCTTCACCGAAGGCTCAAGCAGCTTGTAGGTGGCGCCGGCGATGATGGCGCCGATGACCGGAGCCACGAGGAACAGCCAGACCTGGCCCAGCGCCTCGCCTCCGGCGAACCATGCCACGCCCAGCGAGCGGGCCGGGTTGACCGAGGTGTTGGTGATCGGGATGGCCACCAGGTGGATCAGGGTCAGCGAGAGGCCGATGGCCAGCGGTGCGAAGCCCTTCGGAGCGCGGCGGTCGGTGGACCCCAGGATCACGTACAGGAAGATGGCGGTCAGCACGATCTCGGCGACCAGCGCGGCGGCCATCGAGTATCCGTCCGGGGAACGCTCGCCGTAGCCGTTGCTGGCAAAGCCGGATTCAACGGCGTTGAATCCGTCCTTGCCGCTGGCGATCCAATACAGCACCGCACCGGCGGCCGAAGCCGCGACAATCTGGGTGATGATGTAGGTCGGAACGTCTTTCCAAGCCGTGCGGCCCGCAACCGCGGTGCCCACGGTGACGGCCGGGTTGAAGTGTCCGCCGGAGATGTGGCCCACGGCGTACGCCATCACCAGCACGGTCAGGCCGAAGGCGAGGGCTACGCCCAGGAAGCCGATGCCCATGTTGACCGTTCCATCGGAAATCACCTTGGCCGCGAAAATCGCCGAGCCACAGCCGCCGAAGACGAGAACGAAAGTCCCCAGGAATTCGGCGGTAATCTTGGCGCCGGTACTCGGCGCAGACGTATCTGACATGTCTTGTTCCGTTTCTCAAAAGATGAAGCGAGTTGCACGACAGTATGAGCCGTGCCCCAAGGCTACTGGGAGAACTCTCGAATGAAAAGATATCTGACATTCATTTGGACGAATGTTTCATTGCGGTTCATGACATGGGAATTATTTGCCGACATATTCGAAGTGCCATGCTTCGGCGTAGGGGTTTCGGCTTCCGTCAGCGCGGAATTCTTCCAGGTTTTTCCGATGGATCCAGTTGTATTTTTTCGAGTTCGCCTTCAGCCATTTGTAGTACTTGCCCTTGAACGAGTAGTTGTAGCTCTCGGGCACGTCGATCGCCAGGCCCCAGCCGTGGTTCGAGGTCCCCGGCTTGGCCGCGATATAGGAGCCGAGCTCCTGGTAGAGGAATTTCTGCGTGTCCAGGGTCCGGTAGGCCAGATCGATCTCCAGGTTCTTCCCGAACTTCTTCCTGAAGGCCGCGTTCAACCGGCCCAGGTCCGCCGCGGCCGGCGCGGCGATGAGCGTCTTTTCCTTGTCCCAGCTCAGGGCCACCAGCATCGACTCGGGCAGCTTCCCGTTGGCCTGCTTCTGCACCTTGCTGCGGGTGGTCTTGGACGTGTTGCTGGTCTTGGCGCTGGTGCTGCGCTTCAATGCCGAAGCCTTCATCCAGCCGTCCGCCCCCTGGGTGCGGACGTAGTACCAGCCGGCAACCGGGCCGGCCTTCTTTTCCCACGCGGCGTCCCGATAGACGATCGAGTTCCGCGGAATGTCGCCGATACGCTTCTTGCCGTTGACCGAAGCATGCAGGTCGGCGCTGGCGGACTTGGTGAAGTAGCGGTCGGACAGGCCGGCGCGGTTGGTCGTGTACGGGCCCGCGTCGATGGCGCAGCCCTTGGAGCAGGTGGTGACGTAGGCACCGGAGACCCACCCGGTCTTGCCTTGCGTGGAGATCTTGTACCAGCCGTTGGCGGCCTTGGACGTGGCGTAGGCAGGCTGTCCCTTGTTGATCTTCCCAACAACTGCGTGCCCGGTTCCGGCACCCTTGCGGATGTTCATCGTCGACTTCGGGGTGACCCACAGTTTCACGCTTTTCGCGCTGTTCGAGGCGCCCCCTGTGGTGGCGGTCTTGGCGACCTTGGTGTATTTGTTGGAAATCCACCCGGTCTTCTTGTTGTACGTGACCTGGTACCAGCCGTTGGAAGCCTGGGATTTGACCGGTACGGTCTTGTTTTTCGGGATGGTCAGGATGACGCGGGACTTGGTGCTGGAACCGGAACGCATGTTCAGGTTGCTGGTGGTCTTGACCTGCGTGACCCGCTTGGCGGCGGCCGGCGCCAGGGTTCCCGGTACCGCGGCGGACGCGGCCAACGCAGCGGACGGAAGCGCCTGCGCAGCGACGGCAGGGGCCAGGCTTCCGATGGCCAGCGAACCGGCCAGCAGCACGCCGGCGGTTGAAACGGCGAAACGTCGAGTTGAACTTAAAGGTGTTTTCACGGCAGTGGATTCTTCCAAGAGGCGCGGGGCTTGACTGTTGTCCTGCGCAAAGCCGTTCCCGGTGCGAGCGAGATTTCCGATTCAACGCCTGACGTAGTTAATGATGCTACGTCCACGCCGAATTCCGGGTATCGTCAGCGAGGTCTTCGGTCGAAGAGCAGCGCGCCGAGGATGCCGGCCAGCACCCCCAGGAGGTTTCCCGCGGCCCGTTCCCAGAGCACGTCCGCGTTCACGCTCGGGTCGGCGAGCTCCAGCATCAGCATGATCAGCGGGGTGAAGAAGCTCAGTGCCAGCCCGTAGTTGCGCGTCATGTAGCCCTCGGTGGGGAACATCAGCGCGATGATCACCAGGCCCAACGCCAGTTCAGGCAGCTGCAGGTAGTAGATGCCCAACAGCACGACCAGCCCCGCGACGGTGCCGGCCACGCGGTGCGCTCCCCTGCTCAGCCTGCCGCGGGCGTTGCCCGCCGCAAGCGGAACGACGGAGCCGGCCATGACCCATTGCAGGTGCTCCAGCTGCAACCCGATGGCCAGCGCCCCGGCCAGCAGCACCACGCTGGCGTAGCAGGCGGCGCGGCGCAGCGCGTCGGGCCAGCTGACCGGGTCGTGCCCGGGAAACCCCCGGGTTGCGGTGCCGAAGCGTGCGGTCTGCCCCAAAACGATGCAGAACAGCGCGGTCAGCACGAAGGCCGCCAGTCCCGCCGTGGACGGCGACTGCCCGACGGGCAGGCAGGCCAGCGCGCCGAAGGCGAATACCGGGAAGAACGAGCCACCCGGTTTCAGCCCGTAGCGGTCTGCGGTCAGCGAGCTGGCGCAGGCCCAGAAGATGCCACCGGCGAGCAGCGCCCACCCTTCAGGGCCCCAGGGGGCGATGACGATGCCGCTGACCCCGGCGCACAGCATCATGGCGCCGGCGAGCACCTGGTCCTTGAGCCGCTGCATTCGGTGCGGGCTGCGGCCGTACATCCCGACCACCGACCCGAAAACTGCGTACACCATGAGATCCACGTGCCCCAGGAGGATCAACGCGGCACCGGGGATCGCCAGGCCGAAGCCGACGCGCAGGGCGGGCCGGATCTCGGGACTGTGGGACAGCACGAGGCGCCGCCAGACGGCGACGGCCGGCGGCAGGGCGGGAAGATCGGCCTTCGGGGTGCCCGCCTGCTCGGTTGGCATCTGTGGATGGTTGCTCATGATCGCTCCTGTGGCATCGCGCAGCTTCCTGCGGCAAGGAACGGGTCTGCCTGTTCAGAGTTGCATCAATGCCTTGATCATGTCCAAGAATTATTTCTGATGGTTCAATCGAAGAAACCTATCAAACCAAGTCAAAGTCCTTTGTGACGGAGGGATAGACGTCCCCTGTCGCAGAGAGTAATGCGCGTAACATCAGCGGCAGCGGCTGGTGCTCGGTGATCACCAGGCTGATCTGGCTGGTGATCACCGGGTTGACCAATGGTGTTTGGACCAGTCCGGCCAGCTCGCCCAAGGGCGCGAGCCACTGCGCCGGAACCACGCTCGCCCACCGGCCGGTGGCGACCTGGGCCAGCAGCGTGGTCATGGAGTCGCATTCGATGCGCGGCTCGGCGGTGCGCCCGTGGGAGGCCAGGACATCGTCCAGCAGCTGGCGGCCGCGCATGGACGAATCCAGCAGGCACAGCGGCAGCGAGAGCACCTCGTCCACCGCGGTCGGCTGCCCGGCGCCCTCGAACATGCCCTCCTTGGTGACGAGCACATGTTCCTCGCGATATAGCGGCACCGCGAGCAGCCCGCCCAGCTCCGCAGGGTCCGCGTAGACCAGCCCGGCATCGAGCTCGAAGGAGCGCACCCGGGCAATGATGTCCGTGGAGCGCAGGCTGCCCTGGATCTGGACGCCGGCCTTCGGGTTGGCGCGGGCGAAGGCATCGGACAGTCGCGCCACCGTGGAGGAGGCGGCGGGTACCACACCCAGGCGCAGCGTCCCGGTCAGACCGGCCTGCAGCGCCGCCACTTCCTGGGCCAGCGCATCGCGGTCCGCCAGCAGGCGCTGCGCCCAGCGCAGCACCGCTTCGCCTTCCGGGGTCAGCCCCTGGAACGCGTGGCCGCGGCGCACCAGCGACACCCCGAGCCCGGCCTCCAGCTTCCGGATGGATTCGGACAGCGCCGGCTGGGAAATGCGGCATTCCTGGGCGGCCCGCGCGAAATGCCGTTCCCTGGCCAGCGCCACGAAGTATTCCAACTGCCTTATCATCACCAGTCCATTGCACCACGGGCACCCGCCCAGCGCCCCTGAACCGGAGCCGGGCATGCCGAAGCCGGCGCACCGCAGGTGCGTAATCCTGCGGTGCGCCGGCTTCGGCTATCGAGTTCTCCGTCCTGAGCGAAGTCCTATTTCGAGATCTTGCCCGACATTCCGGCCAGCGCCCGGATGACCACCGGCTTGCAGGCGAACCAGGCTCCGGCGGTGGCGGCCACGGCCACGGCGAACAGGATGACACCCATCCAGCCGTCGTCGCTGCGGGCGGCGAACATGTGGTTCAGGTTCGCCCGTGCACCGGTGAGCAGCACCAGCATCACGTGCATCACCAAGAACCCGACGAAGAACAGCATGGCCGGGAAGTGCACCTTGCGGGCCGCTTCCATGGGCAGCGCCTTGTCCAGCTTGGCCGGCCAGGCCGGGGACATGCGCAGCCCGGTGATGGCGGAGACCGGCGCGGCCAGGAACACGATCGCGAAGTAGGCCAGGACCTGCAGCGCGTTGTAGTTCAGCCAGCCGTTCTCGCTCGGCCAGTCCAGCGACAGGTACTGCACGCCGGCGCTGAACGCGTTCGGAACGATGTCCCAGCTGGTCGGCACGATGCGCATCCACGCCCCGGTGGCGAACAGCAGCACCATGAACACCACGCCGTTCACGATCCACAGCACGTCCAGGCTCAGGTGCAGCCAGATTTCCAGGCTGATCTTCTTCGGCTTGGTTTTGGTCTTGAACAGCCCGGTGTTGTTCCGGGTCCAGTAGGCCTTCGGCCGCGCGGTGGTGCGGATCAGCCAGCCGGAGCGGATGATCAGCACCATGAAAAACGCGTTCAGGAAGTGCTGCCAGCCCAGCCAGGCCGGGATGCCGGTGGGCGCGTGCTCCGGCAGGTCCGAATGCCCCGGGTAGGCGGTGATGAACTGCTCCCCCGCCGCGGTTCCACGCCACCAGCGGGCGGCCAGCACCAGCAGGGCCAGGACAACCACCACGCCGGCGGTGATCCAGATCTTCTTCAGCGCCGGGTTGGCCGCGGTCTTGGCGGCGCCGCGGGCGCCGTCCTTGGTTGTCAGCGACATGGAAACGACCCCCTGATCTAGCCGGCGTTGACCGGCTGCTTGGCCCCCAGCAGCTCGGTGAGCTGCGGGAGGATCTCGAACAGGTCCCCGACGATGCCGAAGTCGGCGATGTCGAAGATCGGCGCGTCCTCGTCCTTGTTGATGGCCACGATGCGCTTGGCGGTCTGCATGCCGGCCAGGTGCTGGATGGCGCCGGAGATGCCCACGGCCAGGTACAGGTCCGGTGAGACGCTCACGCCGGTCTGCCCGACCTGGTGGCTCTGCGGGATGTAGCCGGAGTCCACCGCGGCGCGCGAGGCGCCTAGGCCAGCACCCAGCGAGTCGGCCAGCGCCTCGACCAGGGCGAAGTTCTCCTTGGAGGCCAGGCCGCGGCCGCCGGAGACCACGATCTTGGCGGCGCGCAGCTCCGGGCGGGAGGATGCGGCGGCCAGCGGAGTCACGGATTCGATTTCGGCGGAGGCGGCGGCGGCCACCTCGATGGCAGCTGACTGCAGCTGTGCGGCGGCGGCCGGCAGCGGCTCGGCGCCGCTGGAGGCCACGGTGACCAGCGGGATGCCGGAGCCCGCGGTGGATTCGGTGACGTAGGTGCCGCCGAAGACCGAGTGCGAGGCGATGATCCGGCCCTCGCGCTGTTCCAGCTCCACGGCTTCGAGCACGACCGGGTTGCCGGTGCGCGCCGACAGCCGGCCGATGACCTCGCGGCCCACGGCGCTGTTGGAAGCGAGCACGGCGGCCGGGGCATGGGCCTCGATAGCCGCCTGCAGGGCCGCGACGGCGCTGGCTGCCGGGTGGGCGGCGGCCTGGGCGGTTTCGCCGATGAAGACCCGTTCGGCGCCCTGCGCGCCGATGGCGGCGGCGGCCTGGTCAGGGTCTGCGGCGGCCGCGACGGCCACCGGGGTGCCCAGCTGCGCGGCCAGGGCCAGCAGGTGCGCGCCGCCGGCGGTCGGGATGCCGTGCTCGGTCAGTTCGATGTGTACCAGGATGTTCGTCATGTCGTTCGTTCCTTAGATCAGCTTCTCGGCGGCCAGGTAGGCGGCAAGTTCCTGTGCGGCCTGTCCCTCGTCGATGATTTTCACGCCCGCGGTGCGGGCAGGTCGGGCGGCGGAGGCCAGCACCAGGTTGCCCGCGGCGTGGTCAGCTGCGCCCAGGCCCAGCTCGGCGGCGCCCTGCACGGCGACCGGCTTGCGCTTGGCGGCCAGGATGCCCTTGAACTTCGGGAAGCGGGCCTCGCCCATGGCCTCGGCCACGGAGATGACGGCCGGGGTGGACGCGCGCAGCGCGGTGGTGCCCGAGGCGTCGGCGCGCGAGCCGCGCACGATGCCGCCGGAGACCTCCAGCGTGCCCAGCGGGCCGAGGAACGGAAGATTCAGCAGTTCGGCGATCATCGCCGGGACCACGCCGCCGCGGCCGTCCGTGGACTCGTTGCCGGCCACGATCAGATCGGCCTGGAGACCGGACAGCGCCTGGGCCAGCGCCCGGGCGGTGGCCAGGGCGTCGGATCCGGCCAGCGCGTCGTCCTGCACGTGCACGGCCTTGTCGGCGCCCATGCTCAGTGCCTTGCGCAGCGCTTCGTTGGCGGCGGCCGGGCCCATGGTCACCACGGTGATCTCCACCGACTTGTCCGCGTCCTTCTGCTTCAACGCGGCTTCCAGCGCGCGCTCGGTGATCTCGTCGATCACCCGGTCGCTGGCGTCGCGGTCCGCGCGTCCGTCGGAGGTGAGGTGGCGGCCTTCTTCGGTGTCCGGCACCTGCTTGATCAGCACTGCAATCTTCATGGTTTGCTCTTTTCTCGGTTCGGTTCCGCACCGTCCGGCTCCTCTGCCGGGTGGGGTGCGTTCACGGTGTGGCCGCGGGCTCTGCCCGTGCGCCAATGCCCTTGTGCGTGGCGCGGGTCACGTTTCTGAAATACTATAACTAGATTCTAGTTTTTGTCTAGGGGCGGGGCGCGGAAGGAGGGTGCCCTGCTTCCGCGCCCCGCCCCGTCCCTTGCGTCAGTCCTGCGGGGCCGGGCGCTGGCGCGGCGGCAGCCACAGCCCGCGGGCCTGGGCGACCACCTGGCCGCCGGCCTCGATCCGGCCCCTGACCCAGATCTTGCGTCCGTCGATTTCCTCGACCCAGGCGCTCAGCTCCAGCTCTTCGAACAGCGGAACCGCGTGGTCGTAGTCCACGGTCAGTGACCGGGTGAAGATCCACTGGTCCACGGTTCCGGCGGCGAAACCCATCAGGTGGTCCAGCAGCGTGGCCACCCACCCGCCGTGCACCCGGCCCGGAGGGCCCTGGTACGGCAGGCCCAGCCGGGTGGTGGTGCGCACGCCGTTCTGCCCGTCCATGCGCAGCACCACCGGAGGGGCCATCGGGTTCAGCACCCCGGAGACCGGCGAGCGGTCGAGGTAGTCGCCGGAACGGTCTCCGAACGGATCCGCGACCATCGCGCGCTCGTCGACGATCTCCCCGCGCAGCAGTTCCAGCACCCCGTCCAGGCGCTGGGTCAGCTCGGCGGCCGCCTCGGTGCGCACCGGCAGCCGGACCATGGCGTCCAGCAGCTCGCGCACCTGGCCGGCGGCCTGCAGCAGCTGCTCCCCGCCGGCCTCGCGGACCTTCGCCCCGCCGTCCGGCAGGGCCACCTGCCTAGTCATTGCCCAGGATCAATGCGCTGGTCGGGACGCCGGTGCCGGCGGTGACCAGCACGTTGCGCGCGTTCGCCACCTGGTTCACCGCGGTGCCGCGCAGCTGGCGCACACCCTCGGCGATGCCGTTCATGCCGTGGATGTAGGCCTCGCCCAGCTGGCCGCCGTTGGTGTTGATCGGCAGGCGGCCGCCCAGCTCGATGGCGCCGTTCTTGATGAAGTCCTTCGCCTCGCCGCGGCCGCAGAAGCCGAATTCCTCCAGCTGGGCCAGCACGAACGGGGTGAAGTGGTCGTAGAGCACCGCGGTGTCGATGTCCTCCGGGCGCAGCCCGGTGTCGTTCCACAGCTGGCGGGCCACGTTGCCCATCTCCGGCAGCGCGCGGTCGCCGTCCTTGCGGTAGTAGCTGACCATGGTGTGCTGGTCGTAGGCAGCGCCCTGGGCGGCGGCGCGGATGGTCACTGCCTTGCCCGGCAGGTCCTTGGCGCGCTCCGGGGTGGTGATGACGAACGCCTGGCCGCCGTCCGACTCCTGGCAGCAGTCCAGCAGGTGCAGCGGATCGGCGATCCAGCGCGAGTTCTGGTGGTCTTCCAGGGTGATCGGCTTCTCGTAGAACCAGGCCTTCGGGTTGGTGGCAGCGTGCTTGCGGTCGGCCACTGCCACGCGGCCGAAGTCCTCGGACGTGGCGCCGGTCAGGTGCATGTAGCGCTGGGCGAACATGCCGACCCAGGAGGCAGGGGTCATCAGTCCGAAGGGCAGGGTCCAGGCGTAGGCGGCGGCGCGGGCGTCCGGGGCCATGCCCGCGGTGCTCATCGCCTGCCCGAAGCGGGCGCCGGAGCGCTCGTTGAAGGCGCGGTAGCAGACCACGGTCTTGGCCACGCCGGTGGCCACGGCCATCGCCGCGTGCAGGATGGTGCCGGCGGCGGCGCCTCCCCCGTAGTCCACGTGGCTGAAGAAGTTCAGCTCCTTGCAGCCCAAGCCGCGGGCCACCTCGATGGCCGGGTTGGTGTCCATGGAGTAGGTGACCATGCCGTCCACGTCATGCGGGTTCACCCCGGCGTCGCGGCAGGCGGCCAGCGAGGCCTCCTGGGCCAGCTGCAGCTCGGAGCGGCCGGAGTTCTTGGAGAACTCGGTGGCGCCGATGCCTACGATGACTGCCTTGTTCAGCAGGTTGCTCATGCCGATTCCCCTTTCGATGGGATCACGAGGTCTACGGTGCCCGTCACGTGCGGGCCCAGGGAGTTGGTGCCGACGACCTTCACCACGACGTTCTGGCCGTCCACGGAATCGACGGTGCCGGTGAAGACCATTTCGTCGCCCGGGAAGTTGGTGGCGCCCAGGCGGATGTTGATGCGGCCCACGCGGGCGGCCGGGCCTGCCCATTCGCCCACGTAGCGGTTGACCAGCGCGTTGGTGGTCAGGATGTTCATGAAGACGTTCGGGGTGCCGGCGGCCTGGGCGACGTCCTTGTCGTGGTGGACCTTCTGGAAGTCGCGGGTGGCGATGGCCCCGGTGACGATCAGCGTCGCGGTGATCGGGATGCGCAGCTCGGGCAGCTGGGTCCCGGCGGCGATGCCGGTGCGGGCGGCGGTGTCGACGGTGCTCATGCCGCGCCCCCTGCCGGACGGGCCACCGGGAGGACCAGGTCGGCGTCCATGCGCTCGGCGGTGACGTGCAGCGGCATGCCGATCTGCACGTCCTCGCGGGCGACGCCCTCCAGGTTCATGACCACGCGGGCACCCTCCTCCAATTCCACCACTGCCACGATATAGCCCGGCTCGAACGGCGGGACGATCGGGTGGTACATGACCACGTAGCTGTGCAGGATGCCGCGGCCGGACATGGTCTTCGGGGACCAGTGCAGCGAGTGGCATTCCGGGCACATCGGCACCGGCGGGTGGCGCAGTTCGTTGCAGTCGTCGCAGTTCTGGATGCTCAGTTCGCCGCGTTCGTTCAGGGACTCGAAGAAGAAGGCGTTGTCCAGGTTGATGGCCGGGCGGGGACGCAGGGCCTGGCTCTTGGCCGTGGCCTGGGTCTCGGTCAGCGTTTCGCTCATTACGAGTTCCTCTTTTCAGGGTTGTACCACAGGGTGCGGAAGCGCATGGTGCCCACGCGTTCGCCCTGCTGGTCGGTGTAGGTGGTCAGGGTGGTGATGAAGTAGCCCTCGCCCAGGCCCGTCTGCTTCGGGCCGACGAAGGACTCGACCTTCTCGCTGGCGGTCAGCAGGTCGCCGGGGACCAGGTAGCGGTCGTATTCCTGGTCGCAGTTCACTGCCACCACCTTCGGGTAGCCGCAGTCGGCCAGGTGGGCGTAGGCGCGGTCCACGTCGGACTCGATCACCGGGTCGGAGGGGTTGATCATGTTCCAGACCTGCAGCGCCGAGGGCGGGGCCACGACATCCGGGTGCCCGGCGGCGCGGGCGGCTTCCGGATCCAGGTAGATCGGGTTGGTTTCCTCCATCGCATCGCACAGGTGGTGGATCATGGGCCGGTTGACCTCGTCGCGGGCGACGCTGATCCTCTCGTTGCCGGCGGCGATCATCTCGCCGATCAGGACATTGGGATCCTGGCTCATACTGTCTCCTTAATGGGGGTTTCGGCTGGCTTCAGCGGCAGCAGGTGGGCGCGCCCGTTCTGCTCGAACAGGGCCTCCAGGTGCGCCAAGGCGTTGTCGTCCAGCACCTCGAAGGCGATCTCCCGTCCGGGGCGGTGGAACACGTTCTCGTTCAGCAGCCAGGCCTCGCGGCGCAGGCTGGGCTTGTTGATCTTCTGGGTGGCGGTCACCGGCACATCGGAAACCACCGCCAGGAAGCGCGGGGCCCACTTGGTGCCCAAATCCGGCTGGGATTCCAGGAAGGCGGCGAAGTCCTGCGGGTCGAAGGAATCCGGGTCCTCGAACTGCAGCGTGGCCATCACCTGGTCGCCGGTGCGGGCGTCCGGCACCGGGTAGACGGCGGCCAGGGTGACGCCCGGGTAGCGGGAGAGCACGCGCTCCACCGGGGCGGCGGAGAAGTTCTCGCTGTCCACGCGCAGCCTGTCCGAGGTGCGCCCGGCGAAGTAGAAGTATCCCGCCTCGTCGCGGTAGGCCAGGTCCCCGGTGAGGAACGCGGTGCCGCGCACGCGCTCGGCCACTGCTTCGGGGTTCTTGTAGTAGCCCTCGAACAGGGCCGCGCCGGTGAGGTTCACCAGCTCGCCGATGGCCTCGTCCGCGTTCAGGATGCGCCCGTTCTCGGAGAAGACCGCCGGCGGGCACTGCTCCATGGTGTCCGGGTTGACCACCGCGGCGTCCATGCCGGCGGGGGCCGTGCCCAGCGCGCCGGCCGGGCTGTCGTCGGTGCGCTTCAGGGTCAGCCCGCCCTCGGAGGCGCCGTAGCTTTCGGTCGGCCACACGCCGAAGCGGCGGTGGAACTCGGCCAGGTCGAACTCGCTGGCCTCGGTGCCGAAGCAGGAGCGCAGGTAGGTGTCGGCCTCGACGGCCTTCTCCGGCTGGGCCAGCACATAGGACAGCGAACGGCCCACGTAGTTGAAGTAGGTGGCCTTGTAGCGCATCAAATCCGGCAGGAACCCGGAGGCGGAGAACTTGCGGGCCAGGGCGAAGGTGCCGCCGGTGTACAGCGGGTTGGCCCAGCAGGCGAAGATGCCGTTGCCGTGGAACAGCGGCATGGAGTTGTAGCTGACGTCCTGGCGGCCCAGGCCCATGTGCTGGAATTCCGCGGTGCGGTACAGCCGACCGGTGGTGCAGATGACCGCTTTGGGATCCCCGGTGGAGCCGGAGGTGAACAGCAGCAGCAGCGTGGTGTTCGGGTCCCCGGCGGCCTCGGCGTCCGGGCGCGGCAGGTGGCGCAGCGAGTCCAGCTCGCGGGCGTATTCCGCGGTCTCGATGTAGCGGGTCTGCGCGGCCGGCACCCCCGAGTCCACCGAGTTGAAGTAGCCTTCCAGCTCGCGGGTGGTCAGCAGGATCTCCACGTCGGTGTACGCGATGTCGCGGGCCAGCTCCTCGCCGCGGCGGGTGAGGTTGATGCCCACCACGGTGGCGCCGGCGTAGGCCGCGCCGCCGATGGCGAAGATGTACTCCGGGTCGTTTTCCAGCATCACGCCCACGTGGAAGGGCTTGCCTTCTTCGTGCAGCGAGAGCATCAGGTGGGCGCGGACCTTGCATTCTGCCACGACTTCCGCCCAGGTCCAGATGCGCCCTTCGAAGAGCAGGCCGGGGTGGTGGTCCTCGGCTCGCAGGTCAAGTAGATCTCTGGTAGTTTGAAGTTTCGTTTCGAGAACGGTGTTCATTGCTAATCCTTAAGGGTGAGGTTGGAGACCTGTGGCTTGCCGCCGACTGCGCCTGGCTGCTTCGTCGCTGGAATGAAAAGGACCACGACGATGGTCAGCAGGCAGGTGGCGATGAGTACGCCCACGACCAGCAGGAAGCCGGTCATCGAGACGAACGTGTTCTCGCCTGCTGCAACGGGCGAGAACACGAGCAACAGGCCCACGACCGAGGCGGCAACCGCCTGGAAGGCCGTACGGGTCACTGCATTGACGCCCGTGGCGGTGCTGGTCTGCTCGGGCAGCACGCATTCGACGATCACGGTCGGCATTCCCGAGTAGAGGAAGCCGGTTCCGAAGATCACCACGACCATGCCGGTGATGACCACCGCGATGCTGGTCGGGTCGATGCAGATGACCAGCAGGCCGATGATGGTCAGCAGCGAGCCGATCATCAGGCCCATGCGGGCCCCGAAGCGGCTGGAGATCCGGCCGATCAGCGGGGAGATCGCGAAGGCCGCGGCGGCGGTGATGAATCCCAGCAGGCCGGTCATGGTGGCGCTCAGCCCCAGGCCCACCGGCAGCTCCATGATGCTGCCGTCCGCCAGCGGGATGCTGTTCGGATTGCGGTACAGGGTCACGGTGAGGATATTCGTGGTGCCGATCGGGCCGATAGCGATCAGCGCGGTGGCCAGCATGCCCAGGGCGAACTTGCGCTGGGTGAACATACGCACGTCGATCATCGGCTCGCGGGTGCGCAGCTCCCAGCGGACCCACAGCGCCAGCAGCACCAGTCCGCCGATCAGGAAGAGCAGCACCTTCGGGCTGGTGAAGCCCAGGCCCTTGCTCAGGGTCAGGCCGTACAGGGCGCCGGCGATGCCGATGCCGAACATCAGGCCGCCGACCCAGTCCACGTGCACCGCGGAGGCCAGCGAGGCCTTCGGCTCGCGGGCAATGCCGAAGTGCACCAGCAGCGCGGCCACGCAGGCGAAGATCGCGGCGGTCCAGAAGATCCAGTGCCAGGTGGCGTAGTCGAGGAAAAGCCCGCCGCCGAGCATGCCGCCCGCGCCGGCGATCAGCGCGGAGGTGGAGACCACCGCGATGCCGGTGCCGATCTTGCGCTCGGGGAAGGTGGAACGGACGATGCCGATGGCCAGCGGCAGCACCGCGCCGGACACGCCCTGCAAGGCGCGGCCGGCAACCAGGATGCCGAAGCTCGGGGCCACGGCGCTGATGACCGAGCCCAGGGCGGAGAGCAGCAGCACCCAGACCAGGATCTTGCGCCGGCCGAACTGGTCGCCCAGGCGTCCGACGAAGCTGGTGGCCAGTGCCGCGACCAGCGAGTAGGAGGTGACTACCCAGACCAGCTGGGAGAGGTCGGAGGTGAAGAACTCGCCCGGCGTGTACAGCAGCTGCACCGCCATGGAGGTTTCGAAGGCCGCGACGACCTCCGCGACCACCAGGATCGCCAGCACGGCGGCCACGCTCTGTCCGGCGTGGGTGCGGGCCTTGCCCGCAACGGCTGGTGCGCTCATGCCTTGTCTCCGTCCAGGATGACTGCTGCGAGTTCTTCGGAGACCTGGCCCGCGGTGCCCCAGAGTACGTCAAGTTCGCGCATCCACACGAAGAAGCGGTGGATGTGGTTGTCCAGGTCGGCGCCCATGCCGCCGTGCAGATGCTGGGTCGTGTGCACCACGCGGAAGCCGGCCTCGCGGGCCAGCCAGGAGGCGCCGAACGCGGCTTCCGCCCCGTCGCCGTCGTGGTCCAGCTGCCAGGCGGCGTCGATGGTGGACAGCCAGGTGGTCTCGGTGTCGATGAACGCGTCCGCCGCACGCAGGGCCACACCCTGGTTGGTGGCGATGGCGCGTCCGAACTGCTTGCGCTCGTTGGTGTAGGCGGCGGTGCGGCGCAGCGCCTCGGCGCCCACGCCGGACATCAGCGCGGCGGCCGCGGTGAGCAGGCGGGGACGGATCCAGGCGGAGACCGCGCCGGCCGGCTGGTCCGCGCCGATCAGGTCAGCCGCGGCGACCTGGACGCCGCTGAATCCCAGCTCGGCGTGCTGCTGGCGCGACAGGCCGCGGTATTCCTCCAGCGCGATGCCTGCGCGGTCCGCCTCGATGAGCGCGGTCAGCTGGCCGGATTCGGTGTGGAACTGCACCATCAGGTGGGTGGCCGAAGGGACCAGGTAGCCCAGCTCGATGGCGCCGTCCAGCGCCCAGCCGGAGCCGTTGGCGGTGCCGTTGACGCGGCGGCGGACCTCCGGCTGCAGCGCGGCGATGCGCACCGAGCCGGCGGAGATGCCTTCGAGCAGCTGCTCGTGGCCGCCGAATTCGGCGATGGCCAGGGCGGCGACGGCGGTGGTGATGAACGGGATGCGGCCCAGTGTCCGGCCCTGTTCGCGGGCTACGAGCGCCAGCCCGGCCATGCCCAGCCCCGGCGCGTCCTCGTCCATCGGCAGCAGCGCGTCGATCAGCCCCGATTCCACGACCTGGCCCCAGAGGGCTTCGTCGTAGGCGGCGCCGGCCTTTTCCCCGGCGGCGTACAGCTCGTCGGTGCTCAGCGAGGAGAAGATCTGCGCGGCCAGGTCGGTCAGGCCCGCCTGCTCCTCGTCGAGGGAGAACTCCATGCTTGGAGCCTCGATGGTGTTATTAATGCTCACGGTGCTCAACGTGCGCTCCTTGCCATGCCGAGGGTGGTCCAGGCGACGATTTCGCGCTGGATTTCGGCGACTCCCCCGCCGAAGGTATTGATCTGGGCGCCCAGGTTCATCAGCGCCAGGCGGCCGGTGTCGAAGTTCCACGGGGCGTCCGAGATCCGGGTGGCGTTGCCGCCCACGATCTCCAGCAGCGAGCGGTACACGTCGATCACGGTTTCGGTGGCGAAGACCTTGGCCGCTGAGGCCGACCCCGGATCCAGCGATCCCTGGGCGGTGGTCTCCACGAGCTTCCAGTTCATCAACCGCATGGCGCGCAGCCGGGCGGTGGAGGTGGCCAGCAGCGAGCGGACCCAGGCCTCGTCGGCCAGCGGGGTGCCGTCGGCGGTGACCTGGTCCTTGAGCCATTCGCGCACGTCGTCCAGCTGGCCTTCGCAGATGCCGCTGAAGGCCGCCAGGCCCACACGCTCATGGTTCAGCTGGGTGGTGATCAGCTTCCAGCCCTCGTTTTCCTTGCCCACGACATTGGTGACCGGCACGCGGATGTTGTCGTAGTAGGTGGCGGTGGTGCTGAAGCCGCCCACGGTGTGGATCGGGGTGGCGGAGAAGCCCGGGTCGGTGGTCGGCACCAGGATCAGCGAGATGCCCTTGTGCTTCGGGGCATCCGGATCGGTGCGGGCGGCCAGCCAGATCCAGTCGGCGCCGTCGCCGCCGGAGGTGAAGACCTTGGAGCCGTTGATGACGTACTCGTCGCCGTCGCGCACCGCGCGGGTGGTCAGCGAGGCCAGGTCGGTGCCGGCCTCGGCTTCGGTGTAGCCGATGGACACGACTAGTTCGCCGGCGAGGATCTTGGGAAGGAAGTAGTCCTTCTGTTCCTGGCTGCCGTGGCTCATCAGGGTCGGACCCACGGTGGTCATGGTGATCATCGGGATGGGTGCGTCGGCGCGGTAGGCCTCGTCGTAGAAGACGAACTGCGCGGCCGGGCCGCGGCCCTGGCCGCCGTACTCGACGGGCCATCCGATGCCGAGCCATCCGTCCTGGCCCATCTGTCGTTGCACTGCGGAGTGGACCGGACCGCCGGCCTCACCTTCTTGCTTCAAACCCGCGCGCACCTCATCGGTGAGAAGCGCTGCGAAATAGGAGCGAAGCTCCTCGCGGAGAGACTGGATCTCCGAGGAAGAACGTAAATGCATTACGTTGCCTTTCGTCTTTGACTAGGCGTTTACCGTTGGAAACGGTGGAGTGTGATTCAGATTACTTACCGGCCGGCAAGTAGTCAACGCCTTGTTTTGCGACTCTTCTTCGGCTACCCGGACCCGCCGCAGCGGCGGAAAAATTTCTTCCCGGAACGGAACACGCGCACAGATAATCACTGATTGGCGAAGAAGAATTGCAGTTCTTTCCATGCGCCCCCCGACTGGGCCATGGGCGCGGAATCCCGCGCGGCCTCCGATCCGGCGCTTCCGGAGGGTCCGCGCAATGGCGTCAATGAAACAAAAACTAGATTCCCATTGCAGTTCAGACGCGAAAATACGGCCCCTGCGCCGTGGATACGCCCCCGAGCGCCGAACGAATCCCGCGCCCGCAAGTGCCGCTCTCCCGACAGGCCCGAACCATGGCCGCCGGGGTGCCGCGGGAACAAAGAATTGACGATCTTTCAGCGGCCCCACGGCGCAAATATCCCGCGCAGCCCTGCGGGGAGCACGGGCCGGAGCGCCGCAGTCCCGACCACCGGGACGAAAAATCCCCCGGAAATTTTTCCGGGGGAAGATCGGTGGCAGAAAACTGCCGAAACCAAAACAATCGACGGCGTTCTCCTCGTAACAAACCCGTCGATTCGAGCTTTCGGAAGGTGGTCCGTGTTGCTCCTCGGGCGTACGCATTCCGGCGGCTCCCGCTGGCCGTCAAGCGCGGTGCCCTGGACTACTCGTTCGCGCGCACCGGCCAGCGGTTCGGCAGTTTCGTTTGCGCTCGGCCAAGCGCCGTGGTCCATTGCTCAGCGACCGGCAGCGGTGGCCTCCAGGGCCTCGCGGATGAAGTCATAGACGATTTCACGGCGGCGCTCGGGCTTCATCCCGGGGACCACCATGCGGTCATCGGTGAAGACGATCTCGCGGTGCAGCATGTCCATGATCACGATGGCTTTCACCTGGTCCTCATCGCTCATGTCCGGCAGCATGGCCAGTTCCATGGTGCGGCGGCGGTGGTACTCGATCCGTTCCTTGATCTCGTCCGGCAGCCACGAATTGCTGCTGTTGATCGCCAGCACCTCGACGGCCCGTGAATGCGAGAGCAGGACCTGGGAGTAGTTGTAGAGGAATTCCCAGCGCTGCTGCGCGTCCGGGAAACGCTCGGGAGCCTGCTCCAGCAGCTCGTCAATGGTGTCCAGCAGGGGCGAGAGGATCCCGGAGAGGATATCGGCCTTGCTCTTGAAGTGGTAGTACAGCGCGGCCTTGGTGAAATCCAGCTGGGCGGCAATCGCACTGAGCGGGGTTCCCGTATAGCCGTGCTCGACGAACAGGTCGGTGGCGACATCGAGGATTTTTTCGCGGCTGCTCTGCTTGTCGCCGGCCTGCCTGATGGTGCGTTGCTCAGTCTTCACGTTCATGATTCCTATGCTGTGGACTCTGAACCCGATCATAACCGGTGCAGGGGAATGTCACTGATTCATCATTTGCTTGCAAAATAATTCGCCGCACCCGGCTTGCCCTCAAAGGCGGCCGGGTGCGGCGCATGGTGCGATCGGCTGCCGGCTACTTCGCGGCAGCGTCCTGGAGCTCGGCGGCGTCTTCCGCAACGGCGGCGGCCGTGGCGACTCCGCGGTCCAGCACGATCTTCCCGTCGGCGAGCACCTGGAACAGCGCGCCGTCTGCGGTGTTCCAGATGCGGGTTTCCAGCACCTGCCCCGGGAAGACGGGAGCGGCGAAACGGGCGTTGATCGAGCCCAGGCCGCGTTCGGCCAGCAGCTGGGAATTGCGCACCAGCGCGAGGGCCGCCATGCCGTAGGTGCACAGGCCGTGCAGCACCGGGCGCGGGAAACCGACCTTGCTGGCCATCACCGGGTCCGAATGCAGCGGGTTGCGGTCGCCGTTCAGGCGGTACAGCAGCGCCTGGTCGACGCTGGTCGCTTGCTCGAAGACGACGTCGGGCTCGCTGGCCGGGTCGCTCCAGCCGCCGGCGCCGTCCGGGCGCGGGCCATAACCGGTTTCGCCGCGGATGATCATGGAGATCAAGGTCGTGGCGACAAGTTCGCCCTCGGGATCCACCAGCTCGGTGGTCAGCTCGATGATCGCATTCTTGCCCTGGTCGTAGACCGCGCTCATGTAACTGCGCGGGGTCACGGTCCCCTGCGGGTTCAGCTCCCGGTGCAAAGTGAGCGACTGGCCGCCATGCAGGATCTGGTGCAGCGCGAAGTCGCCCAGATGGTCCATGGATCCACCGCTGCCGCCGAGAACCACGGGGAAGGTCGGGAAGACCTTCTGGCGGATCCCAAAGGAGTTCTCGGTGGTGTATTCGATGCCCTCTGTCGGGTCGGTGCGTCCGGCGCCGATGCTCAGCGCGTAGAGCAGCGCCGCATCACGATCCCAAGAGACCGCCTGGCCCACAATGACTTTGCCGATGTTCTCCGTAAAAATTGCCATGTTCTTGCCCTCCCGGCGATTGACATATGACGAGCATCACCTATTCCCACCAAGAATATAACTAGATTCTAGTTTTCGTCCACGGTGCCGCGGCGCAAGAGGTGCTGAAACGTCTTGTGCAAGAGATCTCTCGGCGCAGGACCCGACGTCGCCAGCCGCAACCGGCTATGGAACCGCCATTGGAATAGTTGGTGCTCAGTATTTACCGAACCTGAAAGAAACCTCTTGATTCCGGAGCACGACTTCTTATCCAAGGTGCGGCTCCTAAGCTCATGAACATGCGGGCCGCTGTGTACAGATCCATGGCAACCGATCGTCGGGATGCGCATCCGACTTCACGTACGGACCTAGAGAAAGGCACGACATGAACAACGAGAATTTTCCCAGCTCCAGCCCGTCTCCCAATCTGCCCGAATCGGCAAAGGAGACTGGACTTCCACCACGGCTACCAGTGCCTCCGGCCAACGACCAGTTCTTGCCGGAAGAAGTGGATACGGCAACACTCCATGACTTCGACACTGTAGGCACTGGACAGGACTCCGCTCAGGACAAGCCCGGCGAGATGGCCAGGGACCTTGCTGCCGAGGGCCGGCATTCAGCGTCGGAAATCATGGACACCGCGAAGCATGAAGCCACCCTGGTAGCCGACCAAGCCAAGGAGCAAGCTTCCCATCTCTTCGAAGAGCTCAGTGCAGACCTGCGCGAACAAACTTCACTGCAGCAGCGCAAGGTGGCCGAAAACCTCAGAGACATCAGCAACGAGTTCCGCACCATGCTCGACCAATCGCAGGCTTCTGGCACCGCGGCAACGCTGGTGGATCAGGCATCCCACCACAGTGGCCGTGTCGCAGACTGGTTGGACCAACGCGAACCCGGAGATCTGGTGGACGAAGTCAAGGATTTCGCCCGCAAACGTCCCGGAGCGTTCCTGGGCATCGCCCTGGGCGCTGGCCTGCTGGCCGGTCGAATCACGCGCAACGCCAGCGCCTCGAAGCACCCGGATCAGCAGCAATCGCCGGGAGCAACAGCCAGCACTCCGGGCAGTCCCAGCGATCTCTCCGATCGGCCGCACGCTGAGCCCTTGAAGACTGCACCGCGGGTCACCGCGCCACCGGTGGGACAAGCCGATCCTTCAACGCTTCGCACCGGGGCGGCCAGGGACGTACTCGACGATAATCCACTCCAGAAATACCCCGGGCTAAATCCTCGGCCCGAAGACTACAGGTAGGAGGCACCGATGAGTCATTCTGCTCCAGGCTTCGAACCCCATCCAGAGCACCCCGAGGCCCGCGGCCACGATCCCAAGGCAGAAGAATCCAACACCCTGGGCACCCTCTTCAGTGACTTGACACAAAATGTGTCGGTTCTGGTGAGGCAGGAAGTGGAGCTGGCTAAGACCGAGCTGAAGGAGTCCGCAACCAACGCTGGCAAGGGCGCAGGAATGTACGCCGGCGCAGGAATCGCAGCGCACTTCGTCCTGCTTTTCCTGTCCCTGGCCGCGTGGGCAGGTCTGAGCCAGTGGACCGGCTACGGCTGGTCCGCGGTGATTGTCGCGGCGCTTTGGGCGGTTGTCGCCGCGATTCTCGCGGTGGTGGCGCGCAAGAAGCTTCAATCGGTTAAGGGCATGCCGAACACCGCGCAAACAGTGAAGAAGATCCCGTCAGCTTTCAATCCGAAAGAGGAAACCCGATGAGCAAGGATTCACATGAACTTCGAGCAGACATCGCGCAGACCCGCGATGAGCTGCGCAGCGATGTCGATGCGATCGTGGACAAGGTCAGCCCCAGCCACATCGCACACCGGCAAACCGCCAGAATCAAGGACTCTGTCACCAAGGTCAAGGAATCTGTCATGGGAAGGAGCGAAGACATGAGCGAACGCACCCAGCATCTAGCGCATGATGCCAACGAAGCGGTGCATGAGGCACCCCAGAAGGTAGCGCAGCAGACCCGCGGCAATCCCCTGGCCGCAGGGCTCATCGCCTTCGGCGCGGGGTTGCTGGCCTCGTCGTTGATTCCGGGAAGCCGCCAGGAGGAAGAGATGGTTCAGCGTTTGAAGGACAAGGCCGAGCCTTTGACCACTGAGCTGACAGATGCGGCGAAACAGGTTGCCGAGGATTTGAAAGAGCCGGTTTCGGCCGTGGTCGATGATTTGCGGGACACTGCGCAACAGTCCGTGGATCGGGTGAAATCGGAGGCCGTGAGCGAGTCCGAGCATCTACAGCAGGAAGCCAAGAACAGCGTGCAGGATTATAAGGATCAAGCGTAGCTAGATCTGGTTTGCGTCAGGGCCGGCATCCCTCGGGCTGCCGGCCCTGACCTGTTGCGGGGAAGAGTTCCAACCGAGGCGCCGGCGTCATAGGCGAAACTGGCATGGCCGAGCTGATGCACTCTGAGCACGAGACTGGATTCCATATGATGCGCGATTCATCTGGCCAATGAGATCTTGAAGCTTTGCTGTTTTCAGGCGTCGGTATGCTTGTTTTCACGAGTCCAGAATGCCATCTGCCTGTCATTTGACTCAGTCAATTCAATACAGTGATCGTGAGAGGCGCCGAGCGCAGCAGTCAGCTCGGCGATTTGGCCTTCGTTCAGTTAGATCTTCAAAAAACCCTGCGATTTCAAACCTTCCTTGAGTACCCTAGCTCGGGTCTGGCCGCCTTGCCAGGCACATTCCGGCAACCACTCCCAGAACCCTGCCGGCATTTGCCGGCTATGAGAGTGTCGATCGAGGATAAAACGGAAAAATGCCGGAATGCTCTCATCTCCGCTGAGCTCAGCCAAGAGGGTGTCCCGGTTTCCGGGTGCCGCAGCCGGTTCGCGGAAATTTTCTGGACGCGTTGGTACTGCACGAGGGGCGCGTCTGTTCAGCACGCATTAACGTGGCCCCTCGAGCTCCTGCAAAGCCAAGATCAACCCGCCAGTGACGCCAGGCCAAGCAAAAATCGGGACTGCGATGCCCAAAACATGGCGGCTCATCTCCGCTGTCACCCCACCGGGGACACCGTGGTGAACTGATTGGCTCTATGGGATCCTCAGCGCTTCGTGCGGCGGAAATCTTAATACGACAGGTTTTTGAGGTCTCAGCAACCGCGATACCCAGCCGTAGGACACCGTCATCTCTGGCCATCGTGTAGTCATATGGCTGCCGAACCTCTTATATAAGGAAGCATCCCCGCCTACGGGGATGCTTCCTTGTTGGTAGTGCTCTTCACCTATTGGAGGCTGGGACTACGGATCCTGAATTTGCCGGAATCCCCTTTAGCCCCCGCGGAATTGGACTGGGTGCAATGTGCACTGTCGAGCTACACCTAAACCAGGTCGCCTGCTGGTTCCGCCTGCACTGGCAGCTTCATCGCGGCGTCCTGCGGCACCCAGACCTTCGGGGTGCGGCTGAGCAGGAACGCGGTGATCAGCGCGGCCGCACCGAAGACCGCCACGAAGGCGAAGGCCTCGAAGACGCCCTGCTCCCCCACGGCGGTGGTGACCGGATCCTGGTGGCGGGCCAGCAGGTAAGCTCCGATTGCGGTGGCCACGGACTGGCCGATATTGCGCACCATGGTGTTGGTGCCGGCGCTTTCCGAGGTATGCGATTCGGGGACCGCCTCGATCAGCACGTTCGGCAAGGCGCCGAAAGTCAGTGCAATACCCACCGCATTGACCGACATGGCCACCAGGAAGACCATCATGTTGCCCAGGGTGAACATGATCGTGGCGACCGCGAGGACCATCAGCAGCAGGCCGATGATGAAGACGAAGCGTGCGTTGAATTTCTGGGCCAGCCTGCCGCCCAGCGGGGAGAAGAAGTAGCCCAGCAGCGCGGTTCCGCCGCTGAACAGGCCTGCGGCCGACGCGGAGAAACCGAGCCCGAAGCCCATTTCCACCGGGTACTGCAGCACGTACTGGCTTGGCACCGACATGCCGCCGATGGGTCCCACGGCCGCAAGGAAGGTCGCGGTCATGACCAGGGCGATCTGGCGGTTCTTGAACATCTTCAGGTTCACGATCGGGCGCTGGGAATGCAGCTCCCACCAGACCCACACCGCAACGATCACCAGGCCTGCGAGGAGCAGCCCGCCACCGGCAAGCGAACCCCAACCGGCCTTCGCGCTGTTGGACAGGCCCAACAGGATGCCGGAGGCTCCCAACGGCAGCAGCAGTGCGCCGGCGATATCCATGCGGCCCATCGAGGTCCCGTGCGGCTTGTCCTTCGGAAGCACCACGAGCACCGCAATCACCGCCAGTACCGCCAGCACGCCGGCGAACAGGAAGATTCCGTGCCAGGAGAAGGAGTCGATCATCAGCCCGGCGATCAGTGCGCCGCCGGCGCCTGCGATCAGCGCGGAGGCGCCGATCATCGAGACGCCCACGGGCAGGCGCTTTTCCTCGAGGTGTTCCCGAGCCAGGCCGAAGGCCAGGCCCATGACCGCGCCGGCGGCCCCCTGGATGCCGCGACCCAGGATGATCATTTCAAGGCTGTTGCCGACCAGCGAGATCAGCGAGCCGGCGGCCGCCAGCGTCAGCACGACCACCATGACCCGGCGTCGTCCGTACAGGTCGCCGAAGCGGCCGCCCAGCAGCGCCGCCGAGGCGGAGACAAGCAGGTAAATGGTGACGACCCAGGCCACGGCGTTCGCATCCACCTGGAAGTCGGCCATGAGCGTTGGGAGGGTTACGTACATCATTGAAAGCTCGAACGCTGCAACAATCTCTGTGAGCACCAAGACCGCGACTACCGCCACGAATCCCGGAGCCGATGCACGCATCGCACTCAGCTTTGGGGGTCTAGCCTGAGACATCTTTGTCCTGCCTTATCCGCGCCGGATGGGCGCTTTGAGGGGTCACCTAGGCACCCTCCGGACAGGACGCCCGGGCAAGGCCATGCGGTGATGTTCTTGCCCGAGCGGGCAGCTGTTTAGCGGGTTGCGATACCCACCGACTTGGTCCAGAAGAACTCTTCCAGACCTTCAAGTCCTCCTTCGTTGCCGATGCCGGAGTGGCCGATGCCGCCGAAGGGGCGTTCGGCCGTGGCATTGAAGGCGCCGTTGACTGCGATCTCGCCGGTCTCCATTGACTCGGCCAGGCGCAGCCCCCTTCCCAGATCCGAGGTCCAGATGTACCCCGAAAGTCCGTAGTCCGTGCCGTTGGCGATCTGAAGCGCATGCGCTTCGTCGCGGAACGGGATCACCGCCAGCACCGGGCCGAATACCTCGTTCTGCGCCAGCGACCCGTTCGGATCCACATCCGCCACGATGGTCGGCGGATAGTAGAAGCCCTCGGCGAGTTCCCCGCCAAGGCGCTGGCCGCCGGTGACCAGTCGTCCGCCTTCTTCCAGCGCGGCACCGAGCATCGAGTCGATGCGGTCGATGGCGGCCTGGTTGATGACCGGTCCGCACATGGTGTATTCGCCGGCCGGGTCGCCGATGGGGAACTGCGCCGCGGCCGCAGCGACCTTCTCAATGAACTGCTCGTACACCGATTCCTGCACCAGCAGGCGGGTCGGCAGCGCGCAGGCCTGGCCGCTCATCATGCCGAAGGAGAAGAATGCTGCGTGGCCTGCGGCCTTGTCCAGGTCGGCGTCCTCGAAGACCAAGTTGGCGGACTTGCCGCCTAGTTCCAGGATCATCGGCTTGAAGGTCTTGGCGCAGGAGGCGGCGATCGCCTGCGCGGTGGCAGGCCCGCCGGTGAAGGTGACCTTCTTGACCAGGCGGTGCTCCACCAGCGCCGCGCCCGCGGCCGGGCCGCCGGGCACGATGTTGATCACGCCGTCCGGGATCCCGGCCTCGCGGGCCAGGTCCGCGAAGACGGTCGGGGTGAAGGGGGTCAGCTCGCTGGGCTTGATGACCACGGTGTTGCCCGCGGCCAGCGCGGCCGGGACCTTCATGGCCAGGGACATCAGCGGCGCGTTCCAGGTGATGATCGCGCCGATGACGCCGTAGGGCTGGCGCAGCGTGTGGCCGAAGGAACCGCCGGCTCCGCCGTTGCTGGTGATGCGGCCCAGCGGCAGCTTGTCCGCCCAGCCGGCGTAGTAGCGGGTCCATTCCACCGCGGCGCCGACCATGTTGCCGGCGGTGATGCGCGGGGCGCCGTTGTCCGCCATGCCGGCGGCGGCCAGCAGCTCGGTGTTCTCTTCCATGAGCTCGGCCAGCTTCATCAGCTTGCGGGCGCGCTGCCCGGCGGGCAGCGCGCGCCAGGCCAGGAAGGCCTCGTGGGCCGCCTGCACGGCCTGGTCGACCTGCGCGGTTGAGGCCATCGGCACCAGGCCGTTGACCTTCCCGGTGGCGGGATCGATGTGCTCGTGGGTGCTTTCGCCGTCCAGGAGTTCCTGCGCACCGATGCGCAGGGACGGGGCAGGCAGCTGAATTCCAGTTTCGATGCTCATGAGTTGGTCTCCGGTTCGTAGCGCAGCATGGTGATGTCTCCCTCGGGGTGGTCGCAGAAGACCGGGCGGACCCGCATGCCGATCTTCAGCTGTTCCGGGTCGGCGTTGATGATTTCGGTGGAGAACTTCGGTCCTTCGTCCCACTGGACGATGGCCAGAATCATTTCCCCGGCCGAGGCGAAGTGCGCCGCCGGCGGGCGGGTGGCAACGGTGTAGGTGTAGAGCGTGCCGGCACCGGAGATCTCCCGCCATTCCAGGTCGTCGGCCAGGGTGCGGGGGGCCAGCGGCCGCGGGTAGAAGACGTACTCCCCCAGCGAGGGCGAGTACTGGATGCGGATCTTGCGTTCGGCGAGCGCGTCCCAGAAGGGGCGGGTCAGCGGGGTCGGAACCGGCAGCGGCCGGGTCAGCGTTTCGGGGGTGTAGGTAGTCATTTTCTCTTCTTCCCTTTCTAGTCGCCCTGCAGGATCAGCGCGGTCTGCTCGCTCATGATGCCGCCGTTGCCGCTGACGAACGCGCGGTGGCAGTCGGCCACCTGGGCGGCGTCGGCGCGGCCCATGATCTGCCGGGCCCCGTCGATGACGTGGTGCATGCCTCCGGCAACTCCCGCCTGCCCGAAGGACAGCTGGCCGCCGGCGGTGTTCATCGGGAAGTCCCCGCGGAAGGTCAGATCGTGGTTGGCCACGAAGTCCATGCCCTTGCCCTTTTCCGCAAAGCCCGCGTCTTCCAGACTCATCAGCACGGTGATGGAGTAGCAGTCGTAGATGGAGACCATGTCCACCTCTGAGCGGGTGATCCCTGCCATGGAGAACGCCTGCTCGGCGGCGTGCACCATCGGAGAGGTCATCAGGTCGCGGGCATAGGTCGGGGTCTTGTACGGCACGCGTTCGCCGAAGCCGGTGATCCACACCGGGCGGTTCTTGGACTTGCGGGCCAGATCCGCATTGCCCACGACCACCGCGGCGCCGCCCTGGCAGGGCATGACGATTTCCAGCATGTGCAGCGGATCGGCGATCATCGGCGAGTTCAGCACGTCGGCCACGGTGATCGGCTGGCCGTGGAACACCGCCTCCGGGGTGGCGCAGGCGTTGGTGCGCTGGTCCACCGCGATCTTGGCCATGGCGCGTTCGTCGTAGCCGAACTCGTAGCCGTAGCGTTTGGCGATCTGCCCGTAGGGGCCGTTCTGACCCAGGTTGCCGTAGGGGATCTCGAACTCGGCCTGCGGGGAGCCGAAGGCGTTGGAGGAGGCGCCGAAGTGCATCTTGTCGTCCATGACGAACGGCTTGCGGTCGTCCATCGGGAAGTGGTGGGTGCCCGGGAAGGTCACCAGCACCGCGTCGCACAGGCCCAGCTCCACGGCGGCCGCGGCGCGCCAGATGCCGGCGGCGGATCCCGCGCCGCCCAGGTCAACGATCTCCGCGAAGTTCGCGTCGATGCCCAGGTATTCGGTGACGGTGGACGGAACGAACATGTCCGCCTCGCCGATCAGCGGGGTGATGACGCCGTTGACGTCGGTGGCGGACAGTCCGGCGTCGTCCAGCGCGGCCTTGGACAGCCGGGCCCACTGCTCAAGGTTGAACGACGGTTCGCGGGTGAGCTTTCGCTGCGGTGGAAGTTCGCAGTAGCCGAGGATGGCTGCTTCGCCTCTCAGTCCCATGGGGTGACTCCTTAGTGCTAATTCTTGCGTAGTTGAAGTTCGTGTATCAGCCGACGTGAGCCGGGTGTCCGGTGAGGATGTCCAGGCCCAGTGCCTCGAATCTGCGCCCGGAGCCGCGCAGCGCCTTCAGATACCCGCCGTCCATGATCGGCGCGGGCAGGGACGGGTCGGTGAAGGACAGCGCCTGCAGGCCGGGCTCGGCGTGCTCGTCGGTTTGCAGCACCAGGCTGGAACCCAGCGGCCAGGAGAACACGAGGGTCCGCGGGTCGTCTTCCAGGCTCATGGACTGCCCGCCGAGCACCGTGCCCAGCACCAGCCGGGCCTGGGCCGCGGATCGGATGCGGCCGGCGATGAAGTCCAGCCGCTGCGGCGGATTCTCCGCCTGCGGCTGTTCGTGCCAGGGACAGTCGACCGCGCCAGGCGCAGTGATCTCGTCCTGCCCGTCCAGTGTCAGCTCGGTCTGCACCAGCTGCACCAGGAAACCCAGTCCGGTGTCCTTGGGGTGCAGGAACAGCTCCTTCCACCACTGGTTGTCGAGGTTTTCCAGGATGGTGCGCACCCCGGCGGCGCGGGCAAGGGTCATCGAGGCATGGATGTCCGCCACCTTGAAGGTGATGTGGTGCGGGTTGGCCCCGTCATTGCTGCGCTCCAGATGCTCGGCGATGAATCCGACGCCCTGGGCCGGAGGCGCCAGCAGTTCCAGGCGCATGCCCTCGGCCAGCTCCAGCTGGCAGGGGCTGAAGGAGCCCTGGTGGAATCCCGAGACCCAGCGGGCGCCGAGCGTGCGGTGCACGCTGTCCCCGGCGGAACGCCAGGAAGGCACGGCGAAGGCCACATGGTCCAGTTCGTGGGCGCTCATGGGGCACCCCCGAAGCCGGAGGCGGTAAGGGAAGGGTAAGGGCTGAGGCCTAGGCTTCGGCCTGCTCCAGACGGTGCTGGATCAACGCCACGAAGCGGTCCAGCACCCCGTAGGCCTGTTCCATGGTCATGTTCTGCAGGATCACCCGCGAGACGACATCCAGCAGCAGCGCCCACACCATCACGGTGATGTCCGCGGCTTCCGCGTCGTCCAGCACGCTCATTTCCTCGCGGATCGGGGCTTCCAGCACCTCGCCGAGCCTCGCCATGACCGGGGCGACGTCCTCCGCGGTGCTGCTGCGCAGCTGCAGGATCGCCTTGTAGAAGTACGGGTGCTTCTCGAAGCTGCTCAAGGCGTTGCGCAGCCTGCGGGAAATCACTTCCGTGGTGCTCAGCCCGGCCTCCGGTGCCATGGTCCGCTGGGCGAAGGGCAGCGCCCAGTCGTAGACGACGTTCGCGTACAGGTGTTCCTTGGAGTTGAAGTACCGGTACAGCGTGCCCAGCGCGACGTTCGCTTCCGAGGCCACGTCGCGGATCTGGATCGAGTCGTAGTCCTGCGTCCGCAACAGGTCCTTGCCCGCGTCGATGATGCGCTGGCGCCTGACGACCTGGTAGGCCGGAAGCTCTACCTGCTCCGTGGAAATGGTTCCTGCCATGATCTGCCTCGTAAGTGGTGTGTTCCGTGAATTCCCACGGTATCACCAAGTTTTGGGCGAGTTGCCTATCACCGGTATGCATTTACCGGTCCTTCCAGCGGATCAGGGCGTCCAGCGCCTCGATCTGGTTTCCGGCAACCCGCAGCGGATTGATTTCAAGTTCTTCAAGGTCCTCCCCCAGTCCCAGGGCCACCTGCGTGATCTGGAAGATCACCTGGGCCAGCTCGTCCAGGTCCGTGGCTTCGCTGCCGCGGAAACCTGTCAGCAGGTCGATGCCGCGCAGCGAGTCCAGCATGCGGCGAATCTCCTGCGGGCTGACCGGCAGCAGGCGCAGCGCGGAGTCCTTCAGGATCTCCACCAGCACCCCGCCGAAGCCGACGGCCAGCACCTTGCCCCACTGCGGGTCGGTGATGATGCCGACCAGCAGCTCGTTGCCGGCCGGGCGCATCGGCGAGACCGCCACGCCCTGGACGCGCGCTTCAGGAGCCAGCTTGGCCACGGAATCGACGATGAATTCATGGGCTTCGGACACCTCGACGGCGTCCTTGAGCATCAGGCGCACGCCGCCGACCTCGGTCTTGTGGGCGATGTCCTCGCTGGCGACCTTCAGCACCACCGGGTAGCCGATTTCCTGTGCGGTGGCGACGGCTTGGGCGGCGGAAGCGACCACCCGTCCCGGCACGTAGGGAATCCCGTGCTCGCGCAGGAAGTCGCCGGTTTCGATCTCGGTCCAGCCTTCGGCGCCTTCGGGCTTGGCAATCCGGGCCGGCGCGCCAAGCTGCGGCTCGGCGGCCAGCTGCGCGCTGCGCTGCCCCCACCAGACGCTGTGCCCGGCGGCCGCGATGCCGCGGTCGAAGGAATCCGAGGCGTGCGGCAGGGAATGCTCGGCGGCGAAGTTGCGGGCGAATTCATTGACTTCGGTGGGCAGGAAGCTCATGGCCACCACGGGTTTGGCCGAATCCCTCAGCTGGCGGTGCAGCCCCTCCTGGGTCGGCTTGCCCAGATCCACCATGAACTGGTTGGTCGGCCAGGAGGTGTTCAGCACCACGAAGTCGAAGTTCTCGTCATTGATGAACGCGTCCCCGGCCTTGGTGAGGATCGAGGGATCCACGGAGATGTAGCCGGTGGTGTCCATAGGGTTGTTCACCGCCGCGAATTCCGGCAGGCCGTCCTCGCGCAGCTGGCGCACGGTGGCCTCGGCGGGGCTCGGCAGCTGCAGGCCGGAAGCCTCGGCCTTGTCTGCGACCAGCGCGCACATGGCGCCGGAAGCGGTGACCACGCCGAAGCGCGGGCCGGGCAGCGCTCCGTAGGATTCCAGGATGCCGGCGGTGGCGACCAGGTCCTCGATGTTCGCCACGCGGATCACGCCGAACTGCTTGCAGACCGCGTCGAAGATCTTGTCGTCGCCGGCCAGCGAGCCGGTGTGCGCGGCGGCGGCCTTGGCCGAGGCCTCGGAGGCGCCGGCCTTGAATACGACGATCGGCTTGCCTGCTTCGCGGGCCCGGCGGGCCACGTCCAGGAACTGCGCGGTGTCGGTGACCTGTTCCAGGTAGGCGGCGATGACCTTGGTGTCCTCATCCTCCACCAGCAGCGACATGACGTCGATGGCGGAGATCATGGCCTCGTTGCCCACGGTCACGCAGAGCGAGGCGCCCACCCCGCGGCTGGCCATGTACGGCAGCAGGTAGATGGTCAGGGCGCCGGACTGGCTGGCGATGCCCACCCCGCCGGCCACCAGCGGCAGCTGCGTCATGTGGGCGAAGGCGGCGACCTTTGAGTGGAAGTTGATGAAGCCCAGGTTGTTCGGGCCCAGGATCAGCTGGTCGGCCTCGCGGGCGCGGTCCACCAGCTGCTGCTGCAGGGCCTGGCCTTCCTCCCCTGCCTCGCCCAGCCCGGAGGCCAGCACGATCAGGTTGCGGATGCCCTTGGCGATGCACTGCTCCTGGATCTGCGGCAGCGAGTTGGTGCCGGTGAGCACGATGGCCAGCTCAGGGGCTTCGGGAAGCTCGGCGATGCTCGAGTAGGATGCCTGTCCGTGGCATTCCTCGGCCCGGCGGTTGACCAGGTACAGCTCGCCGGTGAAGCCGGCAGCCAGGAGATTCGAGTGGGCGAAGTGGGACCAGGTGGACTTGCTGTTCGCCCCGATGATCACGATGGAGCGGGGTTCGAGCAGTTCGCGCAGGCGCTCGGTGCCGACGGAGCTTTCGGTGCG
Source organism: Glutamicibacter protophormiae (assembly GCF_014647495.1). Taxonomy (GTDB): domain Bacteria; phylum Actinomycetota; class Actinomycetes; order Actinomycetales; family Micrococcaceae; genus Glutamicibacter; species Glutamicibacter protophormiae. Next base: position 76,641 of record NZ_BMPH01000002.1, on the reverse strand, counting down.
GAATTCATTGGTCACAGCGGTCATGCCTAAGTTGTCCTTTCACGGCGCGCCCGCCGCCATTGGCGGGCGCGGTCCGGGCCCTGGGCCCGGAGGAATACTGGAGGGTCGAGCTCTGGAAGTGGTACGTGGGCGGGCCGCGCCTAGCTGCGCGGCAGCCCCAGGATCCGCTCGGCAATCACGTTGAGCTGGATTTCAATGGTGCCTCCGCCGATCAGCGCCGCCGGAACGGAGAGCTGGGAGTTGACGGCGGCGGCCGGTGCGTGGGCGAAGAGCGCGGCGGGGCCGGCGAGCTTCAGCAGGTCGCCGGCGGTTTGCCGGGCCAGGCGGCCGTGGGCCACCTTGGCCAGCGAGGAGCCGGAGCCCGGCTGCAGCCCGTTGACCTGGCGCAGCGTTTCGCGCAGGTTCATCGCCCCGATGGCGGTGCTGATGGCGGCGGCGCGGCCGAGCACTTCCAGCGCGTGCTCGCGCGTTCCGACGAAGTTCTCGCCGGTGATCAGTTCGCGCAGCCCGTCCTCGGTGCCGACCGAGACCCCGGAGGAAATCTGGGTGCGCTCGTTCTGCAAGGTGGTGGCGGTGATGCGCCAGCCCTGGCCCGGCTCCCCCAGCAGGTAGTCGTCAGCGACGAACACGTCATCCAGGAAGACCTCATTGAATTCGGCTTCGCCGTTGGACTGGCGCAGCGGGCGCACGTCCAGGCCGGGAGCGGACATGTCCACCAGGAAGTAGCTCAGGCCCTTGTGCTTGGCGACCTCGGAGTCGGTGCGGGCCAGACAGATGCCCCAGTGGGCTTCGTGGGCCCCGGAGGTCCAGACCTTCTGGCCGGTCAGCTTCCAGCCGCCGTCGACCTTGACGGCCCGGGTGGACAGGCCTGCCAGGTCGCTGCCGGCTCCGGGTTCGGAGAACAGCTGGCACCAGATCAGTTCGCCCTTCAGCGTGGGCAGCGCGAACTTCTCCTTGATCTCTTCGGAGCCGAACGCCAGGATCGTGGGCATGGCCCACTCGCCGATGACCGAGGAGGGCTGCAGCATGTCGCGGCGGGCGTATTCCTGGGAGATGATGACCTGTTCGGCCGGGCTGGCGCCCAGCCCGTAGGGGGCCGGCCAGTGCGGCGCGGCCAGGCCGTTCTCTGCCAGGAAGCTGCGCCGCGAGCCGCGGGAGTACCAGCGTCCGGCTTCGTGCTCGTTGCGCAGCCCTGCCGCGGTGTCCAGCAGGGCGGCGATGCGGGTGCGGAATTCAGGGTCCTGCTCGTCCAGCTCCACCTCGATCTTGCGTTCGGTGTGCAGCGCGGCTTCGCCGGCTGCGGCCAGCTCGCCAGACAGCGGGGCGTTCAGCGCGTTCAGGCTGATGGCGCGGCGCCAGTAGAGGTGGGCGTCGTGCTCCCAGGTGAAGCCGATGCCGCCGAGGATCGTGATGGCCTCGGTGACTGCTTCAATGGATGGGGCAATCGCTGCTTCCAGCGCGCCGGCGGCGGCCAGGTGCTGCTGGGCTTCGTCCTGCCCGACCGATACGACCGCGGACCAGGCCGCGGAGGTGGCCATTTCGGCGGCAATCGCCAGATTGGCGCACTTGTGCTTGATGGCCTGGAAGGAGCCGATCGGCACGGAGAACTGTTCGCGGATCTTGGCGTAGCCGGTGCTTTCCTCGCTGGCCCAGCGCATGATGCCGGCGGCTTCCGAACCGGTGAATCCTGCATGCAGCGCGGCGATCTGGCTCTCGGTGACGTTGCCCAGCACCGCGTCGGCGGGAATGACGACTTTGTCCAGGATCAGGGTGGCGGCGTCGCGGCCCAAGTCGGTGCCTTCGGCCGGCACCAGGGAGACCCCGGCGGCCTGCGCTTCGATGACCGCATAGCGCACGGTGTCCGCAGCGGTGAATCCAAGTACCAGGTACTTGGCGGCGAGTGCGCCGATGACCTGGATCTGGCCGGCGACGGCCCAGCCTTCGGCGATCTGGACGACCTTGAGCTGTTCGGAGGCCAGTACCAGGGTGCCGGTGGAACCCTCGGCGAAGTCTTCCAGGATCGGCTGGTTGCAGGAGTTCGGCTCGGCCAAGGTGACGGCCGCACTGGCCAGCACGGTGGGCAGGAAGGGGCCGGAGACGTAGCGGTGGCCGAATTCCTCGATGACGATGGCGGTTTCCACCAGCGTTCCGCCCTGGCCGCCGAGCTCCTCCGGGATGTGCAGGGCGTGCAGGCCGGTCTCCAGCATATCGGTCCAGAAACTTGGAAGTGCACCGGTGGCCAGCTTCGCATGCTCATCCCGAGTGCTCATCGTGTCTACGCTGCGGCGGGTAAATTCAACCACTGCCGACGCGAGATCAATCTGTTCCTCGGTCAACGATAAGGCCATGTCCGGTGCTCCAATCAGGGAACTACGCAACCCCTGAGTCGGTGTGATCGGGATTACCTAATGCTAATAACTGAAACTAGACTCTAGTTTACGTTTGTTACCTAGGCAACACCTTTTCGAATAAAAAATTGCTTGACAATTGAGCGGAATCGCGGGGACCTGGCAGGGCCGTCTTCACTAGTTCATTCGCCGCGACGGTACGCTAGCACGGCCTGCATATGCCAGCGATTTTCGGAACAATCGTCGAACCGGAGCTTGGCGAATTCGCTGCCTATACGGGTTCCCGCGGTGCGCAGCGAGACGCTGCAAGTGGCGGAGTTAGCAGGGCCCGAACACCCCCGGGCCAGTGGATCCCTGGTTATCGGAGTTCTCCCTCCCGAGGGGATTCCCAGCACCGGGGGTGGATACGGCAAAGGGCAGCGAAACCCTGGAACTGATTTCCAGCGGTTTCGCTGCCCTTCCCCGAAACAGCGTCAACAACTAATCCCTACTCGGGAAGATCCCTTCGAGCGCAATGACGTACCTCATCGCAAGAAATGGCGACCTGTTCTCGGCAGGCTGCCCTCCTCCGATAGCCGAGGTCGGAGACCCCTCGCCAGAAGCAGGCCCATAGGAGCCTCCGGGTGCAGGATATACATCAGGGCCCGGCCGGTCGGTAGTTTGCTCTTTAGCGTATTTGGTTCCATGCACATGCTGTGGCAGATTACCCGAAGTAAGTGCCACGCTCTCTGAACCGCCAGATTCGCCAAGAGTATAGCTACTGAGCCCAGGGCCGTACCCAACATGGATCGGTGCCCGGCCACGCAGATCCGGCAAGGCGAAGGTAGTCCTTCCGTCGCCGCCATACGTCGTACCGAGCAAGGCGAAGAGTGCCTGATTTTGCGCGATGGGGAGCAGCTGCCCGTCGCAGGCAGCCCATCCCCGAGGAACAAATGTGAAGCCAACGAGCATGATCTGACCTAGTATCGGGTCCATTATTTTCCTTCGGTGGATGAATTGAAAGTGAAGATTGCCGTATTTCCGTGGACAGTTCCAAAAAGATTCACTGTGCCGATCTTTTGATGGGAAACCTGCCTCAGCCGTTCCGAAAGTCCGGAAGCCTCGACCATGACGTGGAACGCGCTCCCATAGCCAGCGTCTACCGAACGCACGAGGCGAGGCGTACCGTCAATCTGTAGGTATTCGCCTGTCAGGGAGCGCCAGGTGGTGATGGAATAGGCATCGGCGTGCGAGGTCGCCTGCGTCGGCATTCCGAATGCGATGGTTGCCCCGACAGCCCCGCCAAGTCCGAGCATGGCCCGGCGGGATATCCGCGGTGACTTCAGGTTCATGGCGTGTTCTCGAATCCCAAGGCGAAGCGCAGATTCTTCACTGCCTGGCCCCCGCTGGCCTCATAGGCGAAAACGATCGGCTGGCCGCTCTGCACTTCGACAGCTTCCCCGCCAAGTTCGCATTCCGGATCCGCACTGGTGATCTTGCATGTCAGCGATGTGGGCTCTCCATCCACCAGCAAGCTCAACTCAGCAGATGAAGCTGATCCCAGGTCCGCGGTGACGCTTAGGCCGCTCAACGTGGTGTCCCTGGGAACGCTGATCTGTGCGCTCAGCTCACGGGCAACAACCTTGGTTCCCGATAGGCCCAGGTAGCCCTTGGAGTCTTGCGCATCAATAAAGTCGACGAATCCGAACTGAATCGGTGGCGCGCCCGCAACGCCGCGATCACCTTGCGCTCCTTGTTGGCCTTGCGCGCCCTGCATGCCTCGTTCGCCTGCAGCACCGCCTTGTCCAGCGGCTCCGGTCTGCCCGGTTTCCCCGCGTTGGCCAGTTTCACCCTGGATTCCCTGCTGGCCTCGGGGGCCTTCCGGACCGATGGGGCCCTGCGGTCCGATCAAGCTCTGAGATGCAGTTGGCCACTGGCCTTCGGCTTTCGGACCGTAGATCTGAAAAGTCTGAGTATCCATATAGAAGTCGCCATCCCTGCCAACGCCCCCTGTCGGCATTCCCGTGGAATTCAGAATGCTGTTTCCATCAGCGCCAGGCAACCCGGTGGCTCCGGTTTCGCCCTTCTCACCGGTTGCCCCGGTAGCGCCGGTAGCGCCGGTAGCGCCGGTTTCACCCTTCTCGCCCTTCTCACCGGCAGCACCAGTAGCCCCAGTTTCGCCCTTCTCACCGGTAGCGCCGGTTTCACCCTTCTCACCGGCAGCGCCGGTAGAGCCCTTCTCGCCCTTCTCACCGATTGCCCCGGTAGCGCCGGTTTCACCCTTCTCACCGGTAGCACCGGTAGCGCCGGTTTCACCCTTCTCACCGGCAGCGCCGGTAGAGCCCTTCTCGCCCTTCTCACCGATTGCCCCGGTAGCGCCGGTTTCACCCTTCTCACCGGTAGCACCGGTAGCACCGGTAGCACCGGTAGCACCGGTTTCACCCTTCTCACCGGCAGCGCCGGTAGAGCCCTTCTCGCCCTTCTCACCGATTGCCCCGGTAGCGCCGGTTTCACCCTTCTCACCGGTAGCACCGGTAGCGCCGGTTTCACCCTTCTCACCGGTAGCGCCGGTAGAGCCCTTCTCACCGGTTGCCCCGGTAGCGCCAGCCTCGCCCTTCTCACCGGCAGTCCCGGTATCACCAGTCGCCCCGGTTTCGCCTTTGTCGCCCTTCTCGCCTGGTTCCCCCTGTTCGGCAGCTAGTCCTTGACCAGCCGAGCCTGCATCTTCAACTGCCGTCAGTCCACTGCTGGGAACGCCTTCGGCCGCCCACGAAACGGCAAGTTGGTTATTGCCACACTGCAAGTCACTAGAGCCGTCCACCAGCTGGATTTCGGTGAATTTCAACGTTTCCGTGTCTATGCATGCAGCAAATGACTGGGCCGCAGCTGCCTGCGGCGTTGAACAAGCAGAAAGCCCAAGCGGAATAAGTAAGACCAGAGCCAAGGCGCGCGAACGCCGGGAAACTGCAGGAAGGCTGCGCAAATTACCCTCTTTAATTGTGTATCGGTGCAATGAGTGAAGCTTGTGAGATACATCGACACTATTCAAAAGACCTGTCGGTCCCAGTGATGTCAGCGTCTGTGCAAGCGTTTTTTAGTTTATGTGGCGATTTGCTAGCACAGCGTCAGGAATCAGAAATATTGCTACGTATATTTCGAGTATCAATACCTGTTTTTCCGCCCATCTGGCCTCCTTGCAATCTGCTGCGTTCCAACCACTGGTTCAAACAAAACAACGGCCGCGGTCGCGGAAGGAAAATCCTCCGCAGCCGCGGCCGTGGTTCACACCCGGAACTCTACGAGTCGAGCGCCCGTCCTGTCTCCGGCTCAGGTGCGCCGACCACCGGGACCCCACCGGTGGCGGGAATCATCGAGGTATCCTCAGTGGCGTCGACGTCCTCGGCCGGACCGGAGAACTGCGACTGGTACAGGTTGTAGTACGCGCCCTTGGCGGCCAGCAGCTGCTCGTGGTTGCCCTGCTCCACGATGCGGCCGGCTTCCATCACCAGGATGGTGTCGGCATCGCGAATCGTGGACAGGCGGTGCGCGATCACGAAGCTGGTGCGGTCGCTGCGCAGCGCGGCCATGGCCTGCTGCACCAGCAGCTCGGTACGCGTATCCACCGACGAGGTCGCCTCGTCCAGGATCAGCAGCGACGGGTTGGCCACGAACGCGCGGGCGATCGTGATCAACTGCTTCTCGCCGGCCGAGACATTGGTGCCTTCCTCGTCGATGACGGTGTCATACCCCTCGGGCAGCGCCCGCACAAAGCGGTCGACGAAGGTCGCCTTGGCGGCTTCGACGACTTCCTCGTCCGTGGCGTCCAGCCGGCCGTAGCGGATGTTCTCCATGATGGACCCACCGAACAGCCACGCGTCTTGGAGCACCATGCCGACCTTTGAGCGCAGGTCCGCCCGGGACAGGTCGGTCACGTCGATGTCGTCCAGCAGGATGCGCCCGGAGTTCAGCTCGTAGAAGCGCATCACCAGGTTCACCAGCGTGGTCTTGCCCGCGCCGGTCGGCCCCACGATGGCCACCGTATGCCCCGGGTCGGCCTCGAAGGACAGGTTCTCGATCAGCGGCTTCTCCGGGCTGTAGGAGAAGGTCACGTTCTCGAACGCCACATGGCCGTCGGTGCGCTCGGGCAGGGCGGTTGTGGCTTCGTCGGGATCCTGCTCCTCTGCATCGAGCAGTTCGAAGGTGCGCTCGGCCGAGGCGACGCCGGACTGCAGCATGTTCGCTACGCCGGCGATCTGGCCCAGCGGCTGGGTGAACTCGCGCGAGTACTGGATGAACGCGGTGGCGTCACCCAGGCTCATGGTGCCCGATGCCACCCGCAAGCCGCCCACCACGGCAATGCCGACGTAGGCCAGGTAGGACACGAAGTTCATGACCGGCATGATCATTCCGGAGACGAACTGGGCGCCGAAGCTTGCCTTGTACAGTTCCTCGTTGCGCGCGGTGAAGCGCTCCACCATGTCGTCTTCGCGGCCGAAGACCTTCATCAGCTCGTGGCCGGAGAAGGACTCCTCGATCTGGCCGTTCAGCGCACCGGTGTTCTTCCACTGCGCGGTGAACAGCTTCTGCGCCCGGGTGCCGATGATGCCGGCGGCCGCCGCGGACAACGGCAGCGCCACCAGTGCGATCAGCGCCATCTGCCAGGAGACCACGAACATCATGACCACGATGCCGATCACCGTCATGACCGACTGCACCAACTGGCTCAGCGCCTGCTGCAAGGCGTTCTGGATGTTGTCCACGTCGTTGGTGACGCGGGAGAGCAGGTCGCCGCGCTGGCGGGTATCGAAGTAGTTCAACGGCAGGCGGTTGAGCTTGTCCTCGACATCCTTGCGCAGCTTGTAGACCACACGCATCACCAGTCGGTTCAGCAGCCAGCCCGAAGCCCAGGAGAAGACCGAGGCGATGAAGTACATGGACAGCACGATCAGGATGTACTGCGACAGCTGCGTGAAGTCGATGCCCTGGCCGGGCACGAAGTCCACCTTCGACAACATGTCCGCCTGCGTTCCCTGGCCGGAATCGCGCAGCTGCTGGATGATCACGTCGGCTGGCGTGCCCGCTGGAATGTTCTTGCCGATCATGCCGGCGAAGATCACGTCCATGGCCTTGCCGAGGATTCTCGGCGCAATCACTGACAGCACGACATACACGGCGATCAGCGCGAACACGATCACCATGCCGAGCTTGTACGGAGACATCAGCCCGATCAGGCGTTTGGCCGAAGGCCAGAAATGCTGCGCCTTGCGGACCGGGGCGCCGCCGCTCCAGTCATCCGCACCGGCCGCCGCGTCGAACTCATCCACGGCCGCCAGCTCGGCATCCAGTTCGGCTTCCACGCCGGTGTTCGGTGCCGGCGCATTGTTCTTCGAGTGCTTTTTCGCCAATTAGGCCACCTCCTCCACGCTGAGCTGGGACGTCACGATTTCCTGGTAGGTTTCCGAGGATTCGAGCAGTTCCTCGTGGGTTCCCCTGGCCACGATCTCGCCGTGGTCGAGCACCAGGATCTGGTCGGCATTGGTAATGGTGGAGACGCGCTGGGCAACGATGATGACCGCCGCGTCCCGGGTCGGTTCAACCAGTGCAGCACGCAGCTTGGCATCGGTGTTGACGTCCAGCGCGGAGAACGAGTCGTCGAAGAGGTAGGTCTTCGGCTTGGCCGCCAAGGCGCGGGCGATGCACAGCCGCTGGCGCTGGCCGCCGGACACGTTCGTGCCGCCCTGGGACACGCCGGATTCCAGCTGGCCGTCGCGGTCGAGCACGAAGTCCTCGGCCTGGGCGACACGCAGCGCCTCCCACAATTCCTCCTCGCTGGCGTCCTGGGCCCCGAAGCGCAGGTTGCTGGCGATGGTTCCGGAGAACAGGTACGGACGCTGCGGCACCGCGGAAATGTTCCTGGAAATGGTCTCGCGGCCCAGCTGCTTTAGCGGCATGCCGCCCACCAGGATCTCCCCCTCGGTGGTGTCGTACAGCCGCGGGATCAAATTCAGCAAGGTGGTTTTGCCAGAGCCGGTGGACCCGATGATCGCGGTGGTCTGCCCCGGCTTCGCGGTGAAGGAGATGTTCGACAGCACCGGCGCTTCCGCGCCCGGATAGCCGAAGGTCACGTTCCGGAATTCGACGGTGCCAGGCTCGGGGAGCGGGGTGTCGTGCTCCCGGGCGTCGCGCATGCTCGGATCGGTGTCCAAGACTTCGCTGATGCGGTCCGCGGAGACCATGGCGCGCGGCACCATCATGGCCATGAAGGTGCCCATCATGACGGCCATCAGGATCTGCAGCAGGTACTGCAGGAATGCGGTCAGTGCGCCGATTTCCACGTCGCCGTTGTTGACGCGGTGTCCGCCGAACCACAGCACCGCGGCGGTGGACAGGTGCAGGATCATGGTGATCGCAGGGAACATCAGCACGAAGAGGTTGCCGACCTTGACGCCGAGGTCAGTCAGCTTCTGGTTGGCGTCCGCGTAGCGTTCGGTTTCGTGCTTCTCGCGGACGAAGGCGCGCACCACGCGGATGCCGGTGATCTGCTCGCGCAGCACGCCGTTGATCCCGTCGATGCGCACCTGCATCTCGCGGAACAGCGGCATGAGCTTGATGACGAGCAGGCCGACGACGATCAGCACGATCGGCACCGAGACCCAGACGAGCCAGGACAACCCCGGATCCTCGCGAATAGCCATGATCACGCCGCCCACCGACATGATCGGGGCATTGATCATGAAATTCAATGCCATCAAGGTCAGCATCTGGATCTGCTGGACATCGTTGGTGCCGCGGGTGATCAGGGTTGCGGCGCCGAACTTGTTGACGTCCTGGGCGGAGAAGGTGGACACCTTCTCGAACACTGCCTGGCGAATATCGCGTCCGACACTCATTGACGTCTTGGCGCCGAAGTACACGGCGGCGACCGCGGTGGCCACCTGGACCAGGGCCACGATCAGCATCAGGCCACCGGTGCGCCAGATGTAGTCGATGTCCGCGTTGACCACGCCGACATCGATGATCTTGGCGTTCAGGCTTGGCAGATACAGCGTGGCCATCGTGGTGGCCAGCTGCAGGATTACGACCGCGGTAATCCATCCCGCATAGGGTTTTGAGTGTTTCAGGATGAGCTTTAGAAGCATCGGGTTTGTCCTCGCTAGCATCGGGCTCCCAGCCGCCATGTCCCTCCGGGATAAGGGCACGACGAAATAAGAGCGATTGCTAGTCTAACCTCACCTATCGACATGTGAAGTCATCCCTGCGATTGATTTTCACCAATTAGTTAAATCCCCCGGAATTCCGGGGAGAATAACGCCTGAATTTACTGTGACGTGGGCAATGGGAATTACCCCTGGCGACCTTCCCGTTCGGCTTCGTCGAGCGCGGAATCCGCCTGCTCGACAGTGACCCCGTCAGGGTTCCTGCCACGTCGAAACCACAGCCAAAACACGACGGCGGCCAGTACCGCCAATGCCGCGACATCCACCAGCGGGTTCGACAGCGCGGCGCTGTTTTGCTGCAACCAGTCCTGCACCTCGAGCGGCACCAGCTGGGGAGCAGAAACCAGGCCATTGGTCAGCCAGAAGACCACCCCGACCACAATCAGCAGGATGCCGGTGGCCATGGAGATCATGTGCAGTTCACGCCCGAAGAGCTTCACGGTGCGCCCGCGCAACTTGCTTCGGCCGCTCGCGCCAAGGCGGTTCCAGATCCGCGCCAGGATGAACATCGGCACCACCATGCCCGCGGCATAGACGGCCAGAAGCACTCCACCGGAAACCGCATCGCCCTGGACCGCGGCGAGGGTGAGCATTGCCCCGAGGATCGGACCCGCACAGAAGCCGGAGACGCCGCCGACGGCACCCAAGGCCAGTGTCTTCAGCAAGCCCTTGCCCCCGCTGGCCCGATGCTGGAGCTTGGCCATTCCCGGAATCCAGCGGGCCAGGTCGAAGCCGACGCCGAGAAAGTACAGGACACCCATGATGATGAGCATCAACGCGGCAATGAGGACAATCAGATCCCGTTGGGTCGCGAGGAACAAGCCCACCGCGCCCATGCCCAGGCCTGCGGGAACCAGCACCAACGCGAGGCCGAAGTAGAAAACCAGCCCGTGGATATACAGGCGCGGCCCGCTGCCAACGGTGGAGGCGAAGAATGCCGGCAGCAGCAGCGCACTGCATGGGCTGAGCAGCGCCAGCATTCCCCCGAGGAACGCCGAAAGCAGGCCGATATCCATTAGTTGGCGTCCTGGGCAGCCAGCGCGGACTCGATCTTGTCGATGAACACGTCCTTGGGCTGCGCTCCCATGACCGGCTCGCCGTCAATCAGGAATGCAGGGGTCGAGTAGACGCCCAGCTGAAGTCCGAGCTGCGCATTGCTTTCGATCACGGTTGCGGCTTGTTCCGATTTCAGGTCCTTGGCGAATTGTTCGGCGTCCAGTCCGAGCTCGACCGCGAGCTCGGTCAGCGACTTTTCGCTCAGCTCCGCGCCCTGGCGAATGGCGCTTCCGGCAAACAGTTCGTCGTGGTATTCCCAGAACTTGCCCTGTTTGGCAGCCGCATAGGAAGCCAGCGATGCCCGCTCTGAATCCTCGCCGAAGATGTTGACGTCGCGCCATTCGACGCGAACCTTGCCGTCCTTGGCGTAATCCAGGACCTGCGGGAGGGTTTCAGTCGACCACTTTGCGCAGAACTTGCACTGGTAATCGGAGAAGACCACGATCCCCACTGGAGCGTCGACCGGCCCGGCAGCCAGCAAATCGTCAGATGCGCGCAGCTCGAACTGGGTCAGATCCGGCATTTCCTCCGTTGCGCCGGTCTGCTCCCCCGGCTGTTGGATGGCCGGCTGGTCATTCGGTGCGGCTTGTCCATCGGGCTTGATATTTCCCAGATTCAGGGCCACGAAGACCAGTGCGGCGATGGCCACCAAGGCCAGGACCAGGCCGACCCACCGGCGTTTCGGCTTAGCCTCAGTCTGATTTTTCATGAGCCCTCCTTGATATCCAGGCTCCGCGGATCCCGCGCCTGCCATAATTTACTATGAAGCATAGTCGACTATGTGTCATAGTAAATAAACGGCGTCCGGTCGCACCGATCAATGGGTGCTATCGCCAACCCACAGGACAACGTGAAATTCTCTTGGATCGGAGCGCAATGACTAGCGAGCCCCAGCGGCTGGGACCACTTGAATCCCAAGTTCTCGACGTGCTGTGGCAGGCCGGCTCGTGCACCATTCGGCAGATCATCAATCACCTTGAACGCGACTTGGCGTACACCACCATCGCCACCGTGCTGGGAAACCTTGAACGCAAGGAACTGGTCGTACCGCTGCGCGGCCAGGGCAAATCCGTCAGCTTCCGGGCCGTTGTCGGCCGTGAAGAGCATGCGGCGAGCGTGATGTCCCATGCGCTGGAGACCAGCGGGGATCGTGCAGCCTCCATGCGCTTTTTCGTTCAGTCGATGTCCGCCGAGGAAATCGAGCTGCTCCGGGGATTCCTCGACTCGCCCCAGCCCGGGACCGACGCATGACGGCGCTGGTCATCGCGCTGGTCTTGGCCGCCGGCCTGATGGCGCTGGGCGCATGGGGACCGAAGCTCATTCATGCCGCTGGACCGTCGTTCAGGCGCCGACCCCGGATGGCCGTCGGGCTGCTGGGAACCGGCATATTCCTCTGGATTGCCGCTGCCTTGTCGCTGGCCCCGCTGCTGGTCTGGGCAGGCACCGGCCCGCAGATCCTCCCGGACCGCGCTTCACAGATCTGCGTCAGCTGCCTGCAGGCGACCAACCCGTTCGCATCCGCCCAGCTGCCCTGGGCCCCTCCGGCGTTGCTGACCATTTCGTTCTCGCTACTGGCCTTGGCCGGATTGCTCGCCATCGGTCTAGTGCGTTTGGTCCGCACCGAGCGCAGCACCGAACAGCTGTCCCGGGATCTTCACGCCCAGGGAGAGTCCCGAACCATTGCCGGAGCCAAGGTACTCGTCGTCTCGGATTCCCGACCGCTGGCCTTCACCTTTCCTGCACGCAAGGGTGGAATTGTCCTCTCCACGCAGACTTTGCAGCGGCTCGACGACAACGAACTAGCCGGGGTGCTTGCCCATGAAAAAGCGCACCTGTCCCAGCGGCACCATCTCACCAGCCAGATCCTCGAGGCATTGCCGCCGCTGATACGTCGCATCCCGCTGGTTTCAGCCACGCTTCAAAGTATTGCGGAACTGCAGGAGATCGCTGCTGACAACGCCGCACAGCGTGAGGTCGGCACCGTCGCCTTGGCTTCGGCACTGTTGAAAATGGGTGGCGGTTCCGCTCCCTCCATGTCCGCTGAACGGCAAGGCGTGGCAGTGCTCAACGCCGCAGGATCCGGACGCATCCAGCAGCTAGTCGGCGCGCACGGCGGGAAGGTGAATTTCAGGCCTGCGCTTGCACTGACGCTCAGCTTCGCGTTGCTCGGCGCCGCATGGCTGGCGATCTCCACCCCCTACCTCCGTGCGCTGCTCCAAGGCTGCTGGTAGCCCGCCTGTTCACACAAGGCCACCGCCGGTTCACAAGGCCTTTCGGGAAACGAGAGGTAGATTCACCAGCGCTTGAATGGACAAGAACTTAACTTCAATGGAACTTGTTCGAACAAGCCCATTTTCACGTTGTCACCGGGCCTGAAGTGGCTTCACTATGGTTTTGGCTCGCCGGGATTCCGACGGCCGCATCCCCCATTTTCACAAAATCTGGAGACCATACAGTGAAGTCATCCTCGCGCCTCCGCGCTTCAATTGCAGCCTCCGTTCTCGCTTTGGCCGTTGTCGCGCCGACCGCGGCCACCGCATCACCGGCCCCCGCTCCCGAACCTGCACCCGTGTCCGCCAAGAAGTCGACCCCCGTGTACGAAGGCCTGCCTTCGGGCGTCAACAAGAAGAAGACCCTGGTCATCGGCCTGGACGGCGCCGCACTGGCGCAGATCAACAAGAAGAACACCCCGAACATGGCGAAGCTGATCAGCGGCGGCCTGGTGTCCGAATCGAACCTGTACGCCAACCCGATGGCCCCAACCGTCTCCGGTGCCGGCTGGTCCAGCATCGCCACCGGTGTCTGGCCGGACAAGCACGGGGTACCGGACAATTCCTTCTCCAATCCGAACTACGACCAGTACCCGGACTACCTGACCCGTTTGGAGACCGCCCGCGCGCAGAGCTCCACCCTGGTGGTCGGCACCTGGTCCCCGATCCCCGACATGGTCTTCGCCCAGGGAGCCGACCTGAAACTGCGCGGCGGCAACGACGCCGGCACCACCGCCAAGGTCGTGGACTACCTGTTGCACGGCAACCCGGACAGCACCTTCGTGCACCTGGACGAGATCGACGGCGCCGGGCACAGCAACGGCAGCGACTCGATCGCCTACACCCGCGGCCACAAGACCGCCGACCAGCAGATCGGCCAAATGCTGCAGGCCATCGAGCAGCGCAAGACCTACCACAAGGAAGACTGGGTCGTCATGGCCACTTCCGACCATGGCCACACCTCGGGCGGCGGCCACGGAGGCAGCAGCATCCGCGAGCGCGCGACCTTCGTGATTGCCAACGGCAAGCAGTTCAAGGCCGGCACCGAACGCCACGACGTCAAGATCTCCGACATCGCTCCCACCGTGCTGAAGCACCAGGGCGTGCGCATCGAGGACGAGTGGAACCTGGACGGCCAGAACATCAATACCCTGAAGGCCGATGATTTCGACACCCTGCGTCCGCACCTGAAGAAGGCCAAGGACGAGTCCAAGCTCAGCGCCAAGACCAAGGGCTGGACCACCACCGCCCCCAGCGGCTGGACCATCGACAATTCGGCCATGCCGAAGGGCGGAGTGCGCGAATGGCGCGGCTGGTCCTTCACCACCGATGAGTTCTGGACCAACACGGATTTGAACCAGGGCCGCGAAACCAGCGTCCACAACCGCAACGTCTTCGCCGTCGCCGATTCGGACGAATGGGACGACAAGGCCCATGACCCAGGCCAGTTCGACTCCACTCTGATCAGCCCGGAATACAAGGTCAAGGGCGGGCAGCGCGCCACCCTGGGCTTCGCCTCGAACTACAAGATTGACGGCCCGCAGTCCGGCGAGGTCTTCGTCAGCTTCGACGGCGGCGAGCCGGTCTTGGTGAAGTCCTACGACGAGAACTACAACGGCGTCGAGAGCATCCAGATCGATGTTCCGAAGAAGGCCAAGAAAGCCCAGGTCTCCTTCCGCTACACCGGCACCAATTCGGCGTTCTGGACCATCGACCAGGTCTCGCTGAAGAAGTAGCCAGCATTCACCAACGTATGGCGCTAAGTGATAGTAAGAATTTTCCTTACTATCACTTAGCGCTCAAGTGATAGTAAGATGGGTTGGTAACTATCACTTGAGGAAGTGCAAAAGCCATGGAGTTCGAGCAGATCAACAGCTTCGTGGAGATTCCTGCCCATGCCTCGGAAACGCACCGCTGGCGCCCGCAACACCCCCAGATTTTCTCCAATGCACAAGTTTCCAGGCAGACCGGCGAATACCAATCAGCGATTATTCCGTCGATCGCCAACTGGTCACCCGATTTTTCAGCATCGCTAATGTCCGAACTCGAAGAAGCAAACGATGCCTTGCGCCTATTTGATGCCTATGCGTTCCTTTTGCTAGGGCAAGAGAACCCGGCACTCGGCCCTATGTCGAGCATTCTCCTGCGTACAGAAAGTGCCTCAAGCAGCCAAATCGAACAGCTTTCCACCTCCGCCCGGCAGCTAGCGCTCTGGGAGATCGACGAAAGTGAGAAATCCAATGCCCGCACAGTCATCGGCAATGTGCGGGCTATGGAAGCCGCGTTGCTGCTCTCTGAAGAACTCAACGTCAGCAGCATTTTGTCCATGCATCACGAATTGTTGCGGCATCAAGACGATCTTGCGGACGAAGCGGGAAGGTTCCGACAAGAACTTGTATGGATTGGAGGCAAGGATTCTGCCGGGCCCCGCGGCGCCAGTTACATTGCGCCCCAGCATGAACTGATTTCAGGGGCGTTGGCTGATCTTGAAACGTTCATTCACCGTCAAGATCTACCCTCCCTCGTCCAGGTTGCCGTCGCGCACGCCCATTTTGAGAGCATCCATCCGTTTGTCGACGGGAACGGCAGAACCGGACGCGCCTTGGCCCACGCCATGCTTCGCCACCGCAAGGTGACCACCCATTCGACTGCGCCAATTTCAGCAGGCATCCTGAGGGACACCGCTGGCTATTTCGATGCGTTGACCGCCTATCGACGGGGCAACGCGTATCCAATCATCAAGATCTTCATCGATGCTTCGATCTACGCAGCGACGACGGGGCAAGTGCTGTTGCAGGCTTTGGCGGACGCGCTGGAAGATTCACGCAAACTGCTGGATGGTCTCCGGTCGAATTCGACTGCGTTCAAGGTGCTACCGCTGCTCATAGCTCAGCCAGTCATCAACGCCGGCTATTTGAAGGCCGCCCTGGACATTACAGACGCTGTCGCGCATCGTGCCATCGCTACCTTGGGCAATCGCGGGGTCCTGAAAGAGAAATCGGGTTTGCGAAGAAACCGTGTCTGGCAACACGACCAGATCCTGCGGATTCTGGATGACTACGCTACGACGATTCGTCGAGACTCGGTGCATTAGACACAAGCTCCCGCCTTGGTTGAGTGCACCGAACAGTCAGGATAAAACCCTGCGATTTTCATATCCACTAGGGGATTTTCACTTCAAGGATCGGCTTATCGATGCAGAGTTAAGTGCCTACATGGCATCTTTCAACCAGCTGGCAAACCTCGCTGAAGAACTCATAAGCGATACTGCCACGCTCACCCGAAATTTCTTGGACGGGACCAACGATCCCGAAGTTGATTGCATCGAGGATAACGGTAGCGTCTCCTCCTTCGGCTGGGTGTCGGGCTTTGCCGACCACGAGGGTGTACCCAGCGGCTTCGAGATGGACACCGACGCCGATTCCAGCGAAACCGAGAAGACATAGGACCAACGCTATGCACCGGGCCCATGGCCCCGCCAGCATTCTCAGCTCATTTGCGGCACCGGGGCTGCGCTGATGAACTGCGCCAGGGCTACGCTGGGACGGGCAAAAAGCATGAGCGGCGGAAATGCTTCCCATTCTTCGGGCACCAACTGGACGATATGCTCCGGATACCGCCGCTCAATGCGCTTGAAGACGCCGCCCACGCTTTCGGCTTTCTGCAGCTCGATATAGCTTTGCCCCCGTCGCGGGTTGGGCGCAAGAACGCCCAGCCGCCGCAACCGCTGCTCCAGCACATGCTCGCCAGCTGTTCCCACACAGCGCCGGCGGGCACTTTTCACCGCTTCGCCAAGCGACTCGTTGAGCGCCCAGTACAGTTCCGGAGTGAAACCGGCGGCGATCCACCGGGCAATGTACTCATCCACGTGATCGAAATTGTTGCCCAGCAAACCGGCGGCAAATTTAGAAGCCTCATATGCCTGGTACCCGGCCGATTGGAATTGCTTCTGGCCGCCAAAATTGGGGTAGCTCATGATGACGCTGCGCCACATTCGCTCCAACACGGTGCCTTCGAGACGATCCACCGAATACTTGCTGTTCTGGGTCATTGCTTCTCCCCCTTTTGTGGAGGATTCCCAACGCGCGCAGCGCCGGAAGAATCCACCGACTTACCCGAAACTTTTGTCCGAGTCAGTTCTTCCCCTGGGGCACCCCGCTCGATGAGGAGGGTTGCCGTGCGACCAGCCAGGTACTTCCCGTCGCAGCTCTTGAACTTGGAATAAAGCATATCCCGAGGCCACCGACATTATGGAGCCGGGTTCCAAACACGGCCGATCCGGCGCCCATGCCTTTGCAAGTACGGGCACCGGATCGCAGCCGATTCTAGTGGAGAAATCCCCTCTTATCCCATGGTCGGCTCCGGGTTATCGGTCGGCCTCGGTGCAGATGCAGAATCGGTTCCCCTGGGCGTCGGTGATCACCGTGAAGGACGGCGCTTCCGCCGCGTCGACGTGCGTCCCCGACGCTTCCAATTTCTTGAGTACCGGTTCGCTTTCCGAATGCGGAACCCAGATGTCTAGATGCAGGCGGTTCGTGTTGGGAGTGTCGGTTTTCTGGAACCAGATCGCCGGACCGCGTCCATGCGGATCGGCAAGGCTGCCGTCCTCCAGTGTTTTATAGCCAAGTCCCGCAGCCCACTGCGCCGCGATAGCTTCCGGGTTGTCGGTGTCGATGGCAATCTCCACGGCGCCGATCAAGTCGACGCGGGGCTTGGCGCCAAGGGCCTCGGCCCGTTCGGAGATCTTGCTGGCCAGCGCGATGTCGCGTGTGGTGACCTGCCCGCCGGCGTCATGGGAGGTCGACGTGACGAACACGCGGTTGTAGCGCCAGTCCACGTTGGGGTGGTGGTTGTCCATTTCTGCTGCCCCCGCAATATCGCTGAAGAGCTCAATCGCGGCGGCCGAGGTCTTGGTTTCGAATACAGCGGCAATGGCACCGGGAATTTTACGCCAATGCGGCATTCCATTGAGGTACTCGTTGAGTTCTTCCTGGGCGATCACATCATTTGCAGACATGCGGTTCTCCTTTCTCCGGCAACCTTCCCATTCGTCGAGGCGAAGTTCAATGGCAATGCGCAGACTGACAGCAAAAACGCCAGACTGCCCATTCTGGGCCAAAGCCGTGTACTGGAAAAGGCCTGTGAACATCCTGGATCCATGGAGACCTGCTGTGGTCGTGACTAATGTCAGCCGATATGGGCACGAGGAGTTCTGATGATTGATATTCACAACGCCAAGGTCTCTGATTCCACCTTGGACGATGTCATTAACGAGGCTGCTCACCGCAAACGCCGGATCTTGGGACGAATCACCATCATTGCCGCTGCGGCAATCGTCTTGGCCGCCACCTTCGGAATATTCGACAGGGAATCCAGTACCGTGCGGTCCCACGAGGGTTTGAGGGTGCAAGTGCATCATTCTTTGGTGGCCCGAGCCGGCAACGAGGTCGAGCTGGAAGTACTTGTCGGCTCGGAGCAGCCGTTACCCGAGACTTTCAAGCTGCGCCTCACGGAAGACTACCTGCTGTTTTTCGAAGATCTTGCGGTCTTTCCGGACACGGAGTCGCAAAGCTCCGATGGGACGGGCGCAGTGGAATTCGAGGTTGCCACCCAACCCGGGGCCACGCAGATGCTCGTTCGCATCACCGGCCGGGCCTCGGACCAGTGGGACTTGCGCACCGACGGGAACCTCGAGGTCGAGGTCGGTGCTTCCGCCGTCACCGTTCCGTTCACCACTTGGAGGGTTCCCTAATGGAAATTGTCATTCGCGCCGCCATCGCTTTCGTGGTTCTCTGGCTGGTGACCCGTGCCGCGGGCCGTTCAACCCTGGGCGAGTTGAGCTCGTTCGAGTTGATTCTGTTCGTCGTCCTCGGTGACCTGGCGCAGCAGGGCATTACCATGGAGGACCGGTCGCTGACCGGAAGCCTGTTGGCCGTGCTCACCATGATTGTCCTGGCCGTCATCTTGTCCTACGCGAATATGCGCTGGCCAAAGGTCGGAAAATTCACCTTGGGCCGGCCCATCGTGCTGGTGCGTGATGGTGTGATCGACCGGCGAGCATTGAGCGGTGAACGCATCGGTCTCGACGAGTTAAGCATGCTTGCACGCCAAGCGGGGATCGAGGAATATAGCTCGATCCGGCTCGCTATCTTGGAGTCCAGCGGAAAGGTTTCCTTCTTCACCAAGGAAGCGGAGGCCAAGCCATGAGCGTAAATACCGAGAGCAAACTGAAGAAGGGGATCACCGGTCCCCTGCTCTATCTGTTCATCCTCGGTGACATCTTGGGTGCCGGCGTCTACGCGCTGGTAGGCGAAGTCGCGTCGGAAGCCGGCGGGGCCATTTGGGCTCCGCTCTTCGTCGCCTTGATCCTGGCCCTGCTCACCGCTACTTCCTATGCGGAGCTGGTCACTAAGTACCCCAAAGCCGGGGGCGCGGCCATCTTTGCAGAGCGAGCCTTCAAGAAACCCGTGGTGTCCTTCCTCGTCGGGTTTTCCATGCTGGCGGCCGGCGTCACCAGCGCGGCCGGCTTGAGCATTGCGTTCGCAGGGGACTACCTTTCGGTGTTCTTCGAAGCTCCCACCATCCCTGTGGCGATAGCGTTCTTGGGTTTGGTCGCCCTGTTGAATGCCCGCGGCATTAAGGAATCCGTGCGCGCGAACGTAGGCATGACGGCCATCGAGCTGTCGGGATTGCTGCTGGTGATTGTCGTAGCAGCCCTGTTCCTAGGCGGCGGCAACGGCGATGCTTCACGGCTGACCCAGTTCCCCGACGACACCACGCCGGTCGCAGCGATCTTCGCGGGGTCGTTGCTGGCGTACTATTCCTTCGTCGGCTTCGAGGTCTCAGCCAACGTGGCGGAGGAAGTCATTGACGTGCCCCGGGTCTACCCCCGAGCGCTATTCGCTGCGCTGCTCACGGCCGGCGTGGTCTATCTGGCGCTCGGCGTGCTCACCTCGATCGCCATGGATCCCAAGGATCTGGCAGGCTCCTCCAGCCCGTTGCTGGATGTCGTGCAGGCCACCGGGGCTGGTATCCCCAGCTGGCTGTTCAGTCTGGTGGCTCTGGTCGCAGTGGCCAATGGCGCGCTGCTCACCATGATCATGTCCAGCCGGCTGGCCTTCGGGATGGCAGAGCAGGGACTGCTGCCGCCTGTTCTGGGGCGCGTCCTGCCGCATCGCCGCACCCCGTGGGTGGCGATCATTGGAACCACGTTGATCGCCATGCTGTTGACGCTCACCGGTGATTTGGCCACCTTGGCCAAGACGGTGGTCCTGCTGCTGCTCTTCGTGTTCACCAGCACCAACCTTGCCGTCATCGTGCTGCGGCGGGACCGCGTGGAGCACCGGCATTTCCGGGCTCCGATCATCATTCCGTATCTCGCGCTGGCTTCCTGCGCTGTGCTGCTCGTCCAGCAGGATGGCGGGATCTGGCTACGCGGGCTCGCGTTGCTCGCCTTGGGTGCGGTCCTGTATTTCGTAACCCGCTGGATCACCTCCCGGTCTGGGAAGCGCCCCTCCTAGGCCGCGTTGCAGCCACGGGCGGCAGCCTCGCGGAACGTCGAGGAAAGCCGCGGGCCTTGCGGATGGATTGCCATCCGCAAGGCCCGCGGCCGCTTGAGGTCATGTTCAGAGCTGGTCGGGACTTTCACGCTGGTCCGGGAGGTTCACCCGGCGCTCATCGTCAAGACCGATATCCACTGCGTCATCGGCTTCGTCGTCGGGCTCGACCGCGCGATCTTCATCCAGCGGCTCGGGAAGCAGCGTTTCCGGATTCAGCTGCAGGGGATCGGCGTCGCTTTCATCCAGGATCCGGTCCGGCCCCCGCAACGGATCCTCGGCATCCAGCGACTGCGGAGCGTCCGAGGAACCTGCGGCAGGCTGGCTGTCGCGGCCGTCGAATGGCTCATCCGCGTCCTCGTCGCGTCGCACATCGTCGAATTCGGCATTATTCAAGGTCATGTCCTTCTCCTTAATTCTTCGTGGCGGCGGCACCGCCAGGAAGCTGTGCTATCAGTTGTTCGCTGCTGAGGATCCGCTGGCGGTAGTGCTCCTCCAGGAACTTCAAGGTCACATCCTCGAAGTCCGGGTCCGCGGACGCCAAGGCGTCTCCGGCAAGGAACACCGGCAAATTGGCGCTGAAGGCGTCGGTCGCGGTGGCGGCAATGCAGGTTTCCGAGGAGACCCCGGCCAGGATGAGGGAGGCAACCCGGTGCTGCAAGAGCAGCGTCAGCAGCTCCGTGGCCCAGAAGGCGCTGTCGCGCCGCTTGATCAGCTCGATGCTTCCCGCCAGATCCAGCTCTGGCAGGATCCGCGCTTGGCCGGTCCCCTCGAAAAGGTAGCCCTGGTCGTCCTCCAGCATCTTCAACGTCCAGGTGGACTTGTCTTTCTTGTGCACGGTGCGCACCGCAATGACCGGCACCTCGGCCTTGCGCGCCGCCACGGCGAGCTTGTTGCACGCGGATGCCAGCCGGGCGCGGTGCTGCGCCAAGTCCTCGGTTTCGAAAAATCCCTCCTGCATGTCGATCAGCAGCAGCGCTGGGCTTTGAAGGGATCCTGTCGCGTCCATGGCTCAGCTGCGTCCCGAGCAGTGTTCGCAGCAGTACGGCGCTTCTCCCGCATATACGGCATGGCCCAGGATCACGCAGTCGCAGTGCGAGCAACGCTCGGCCACATCATGAATGGCGCACTCAAAGCTGTCATAGACTCCCGACTTGCCTTCGAAGTCCACGCTGATAGGGCGTTGCGCCGGTGCTCCGCAAGTATTGCAGTTCTGCATTGTTCAACTTCCTTCCGCTCGATGGCCTGCGCGCTAAGTTGTGCTGCCTAGTCCTTGTCGTATTGGTCGTCGATTGAGTTGTCCAGTTCCGGATCGGTGCCCTGGATGGGATCGAGATCCAGCTCTGGATCGGTGACAGCCTCTTCTCCGATCCCCAGGTCCTCGGGTGTTTCACCTGCCGGCCAGTTGTTCTCAACAACGTCCTTGTCCGGGTCCTTGATACGCTCGGCGGCGTGGCTGATGGCATCCTTGGCCTTGTCCAGAAAACCCATGGTGCTGCTCCTTTCGGTTGCCGTCGCCAGTTGGCAACGTCCTCGGTTCTACCGATTATCACTTGGCGCCAACGTGAGTACAGGATTAATCGGGACCTGTCAGGATGCTTGCCACCGGACCTTTGAGGTCGCTGGGAACGCTTGAGCGCCAGCGGCAATGCAGACAGTGGGGAAAGGGCCCGATTCGTCGTAGACGCGGTGGCCAGCGGCGTGGAAACGTCCAAGGCCAAGGTCGCGGAGCATGCCCAAGGCGAGCCGATCGTCATCGGCGCGGACGATACCCTCTAAGAGGCAATCCGAATTATGCAGCGGCATCAGGTTCGCCGCCTGCCCGTGATCGACGGCCACAACCTCGTGGGAATGCTGTCGCAGGCCGACACCGCCCGGCACGCCGACGAGCACCGCACCGCACCGCCCCGGCGAGATGGTCTCGGAAATTTCCGAGCGCTAACTGCTTGCCGTGCATCCAGCAGATGGCCGCCTCCTTGCCGGAGACGGCCATTGCGCATTTCGTGCGGAAAACCTGGCTAGCGCCCGTTGGCGTCCGTTCCACCGCGCCGGTGGTCCAGGCTGCTGGGTCCCTTCACGGCCCGGTACAGTCCGTAAAGGAAAACCAGGACACCCCAACCCACAACGATCCACAAGGGACCGGGTGAACTGTTGGGAGAGGCGAGAAGCGCGAAGAGGGCAAATCCCACCGCTAACAATCCGCCGATGAGCATGAGCCAGATTCCTGGCCGTTTCTTGCGTGGTGCTGCTTGACCATAGGACATGGGGACCTCCTTGTTGATCCTTGATACGTGCTAGTTACCCTGCGTCGAATCGTTCGTCATCCTCATCGTGGCTTTCCGAGGTCGAGGTGGTCTGCGAAATCCGGCCCCGCTGGGCTACCTGCTCGTCCTCGGTGTGCTCCCGGGCCTCTGTTTCCTGGTCCGGTTGAGTAGTGCGTGCCGATTCGTCGCGGCTTCGTTTCTGGGTCATCTTGATCTCCTTAAGAGACTACGAATTGCGCAGGGCTTCGATGAGCTCGCTCTTGCGCATCTTGGAGCGCCCATTGATACCGACTTCACGGGCTTTTTCCATCAGTTCGCTGACGCTCCAGTCCTCGTAGCTTCCCGACTTGCCGCCGCGCTTGCCAACAGCCTTGCGCCCATCTCTGGCCGCCGCGTTGGCGATACGCGCGGACTTCTGCTTGGAATTGCCTTCTTCGCGGAGCTCTTCGTACAGCTCTTCATCCTTGATACGACTGCTAGATTTCTCAGCCATGAAAATCCTCCGTTTCCGAGTCTCGATCCCCGGATGCGTTGCGGATGGCATCCGGCTGTTCAGCCCACGCTAGCCGCCTGGGCCAAGGACCGAAAGGAACTGATTCCCGCTTTGCGGGAAAACCCAGACTTCGAGCTTTAGCACATATCCCTCCAGCACCGGCGGTTGCTGAGTCGAATCCGTGAAAATGCTGGTTCCCACCGCTAAAACTTCTGCGAAGGTTTATCGACATTGCGTCTGGTCGAACACTGGGCTTGTACCGCGCGACGCCCGACCTGGACTGGTCCGGGTGTCTTGGAACTCTGGAAGGAATCTTCATGACCGAGAAATCTCAGCCAGAACACACTGAACCTGTGAACAAGGAGCGCATCAGTCCTCCCGAGCAGCGCCAGCCCGAGCCGGGGCTGGACAGCAAGCTGAAGCCGCAGGCCGATCACGGCGAGCGCAGCTATCAGGGTCGCGGCCGGCTGGAGGGCAAGCGCGCGCTGATTACCGGCGGCGATTCCGGGATCGGCGCCGCCGTGGCCATCGCCTTCGCCCGCGAGGGAGCCGATGTGGCCCTTGCTTATTTGCCGGCAGAGAAAAGCGATGCCGTGACCATTGCCTCGGTTCTGGAGGACGCCGGGGTGCAAGTGCATCATCTGCCCGGCGACCTGCGCGACCGCGAATATCGCGGCAACCTGGTCCACGAAGCCGCCTCCGCGCTGGGCGGGCTGGACATCCTGGTGAACAATGCGGGCAAGCAGATCAGCGTGGACTCGCTGGAGGAATTGAGCGATGACCAGGTCGAGGCCACCTTCGACGTGAATATCTTTGCGATGTTCGCCCTCAGCCGGGCCGCGCTGCAGGTGATGGGAGAGGGAGGCACAATCATCAACACGACCTCCATCCAGGCGTTCGAGCCGTCGGCGCACCTCATGGACTACGCGGCCACCAAGGCGGCCATTAGCAACTTCACGAAGTCGCTGGCCGAACAGGCTGCCTCGCGTGGCATCAGGGTCAACGCCGTGGCTCCCGGGCCCATCTGGACCCCCTTGCAGCCTTCGGATGGCCAGCCCATCGAGGCGCTGCCCGAGTTCGGGCACGACACCTGGCTGGGTCGCGCCGGCCAACCAGTAGAGGTCGCTCCGGCGTACGTTTTCCTCGCCAGCGACGACGCCTCCTACGTGTTGGGTTCCACCGTGCACGTCAACGGCGGCAAGAACCAGCCCTAGGGAAGCCCTGAAGACGCAGTGCGGGTGCCAGCGGATAGGCTGGCACCCGCACTGTTTTCCCCGCTTACAGGTCCTCCGCATCATCCAAGCTGAGATTGCGACGTTCGTATTCGCGTTGGCTGAAGGTCGCCCGCTGCACCGACTGGACGTCATCGAAGCTCGATCCGATGGCGCCGCCCAGAGTACCCAGCGACGCCGCGAGCCAGGCAAGATTCAGGTATTCGGCCATCGACACCTCGTGGCCGAGCTGGGAGGCAAGGAACTCCTGGTCGATCACCACCAGGGACGCTACGAGCAGCGCCAAGAACAGAAGGACATACATAGCGGCTGCGGCCGAGGTCACCGTCAGCACCGTGGCTACGTTATAGATGATCATGCGCTCCTTGCGCCGGTGTCCACGAGGTTTTTCCCACAGCCTGTTGTGGAAAAGCAACCACAAGGAAAGCATGAGGATGCTGGCCAAGGTGATGAACGCGAGCCTCGAACTGGTCAGATAGTCGGCCATCGACCAAATACTCGTGTAGAAGACGCCGAAGGCACCGGTGGCAGCCGCACCAGCCATCGCGGAGGACAGTTGCGGAACCAAACGCCAGGGCCGGTTGATGCGGATCATCCCCAAGGTCAGCAGTACCCGGCCACGGAATCCCTCGATGCTTTCGATGCGCGAGGGGATATCCTCGTCGCCGTGCATGCTGCCCCGCACGCTCAAGGCCTTTCCGAGTGGAGATGGCGGCGTGTCCGGCAGATTCCCGGTGGCCAGTTCGGTTAGGACCTCGTGGAGCGCCCGCGCAACTGTTCCCGCGGTCACCAGTCCGAGACTCGGCAGGCTCAAGGTTGCCGTGCCCTGTTCCGGGCTGAGCACCGATCGCACCGGCCGGTCATGTTCGTAGTGGGGTGCGTCGGTCAGGTAGATGATGTAGTCCCACGTGTATTTCTCCCTCAGCCGCGGGACATTCTCGTTCAGGATCACGCTGCCCGATTCGCTCAGGGGCAGGCTCAGTGGATCGATCATGATTTGCCAGTTGAACTGCCGCTGCTCATCGCTATTGAGCTTTTTCTCCAGCCTCTGGTGGACCTTGTTAGCCAAGTTCTGGGCGATCCCCGGGTCGGCAATAAGTCCGACCACTCTGGAAGGTCTAGAGTGTGCCTCTCTTTGCTTTTCCACGCGCCACCCTCCCATAGATTGCATCCGGTCTTTCGCCTCACCGTAAGCAGTCAAGACTGCCCATCCAACCTGTGTTCAGCTTGCTTGCAGGATCCAGGACCTCGGAACGCTGGATAACCGCAGAATTCCGGGGCTACGCCGTTCCCAGCAAACGCCTACGCGCCAACTCTTGAAGAACCGCAGCGTGTGTGGAATGGTCAGGTGCGCAATGATCCCCGCCATGTTTTCCACGGAAGGAACAGCTATGAGCCACTCGGGCCCACGCTGAACGCTGGCGAACCGCCGCAGGGTCAAGCACTAGCCGCGGAAGACGCGCAATCCGCCTCTCAGCCACGTTTCCGGCAGGAGGAGGCCGGGCAGGAAGAACCGATTCAGGACGAGACGGCCCAGTTCAACACCGACTGAAATGATCATGCTTCCGGTATTCAAGCACACCGGAACCACAGAACCCGGGAGGGACAATGAAGGCACTTACTTGGCAAGGCAAACGAAAAGTGGAGGTCAGCGAGGTTCCGGATCCCCGGATTCAGGAACCCACCGACATCGTCATCAAGGTCACCTCTACCGCGATCTGCGGCTCCGACCTGCATCTGTATGAGCTTCTTGGCCCTTTCATGCACTCCGGCGACGTCTTGGGGCATGAAACCATGGGAATCGTGGAAGAGGTCGGCGCCGCGGTCACCTCCGTGCAGCCAGGAGACCGTGTTGTGATCCCGTTTAACATTTCTTGCGGCCATTGTTGGATGTGCACGCGTGGCTTGCAATCACAGTGTGAAACCACGCAGGTTCGCAGCCATGGCAAGGGTGCAGCTTTCCTGGGCTACTCGGAATTATACGGCCGGGTTCCCGGCGGACAGGCTGAATATCTCCGCGTCCCGCATGGGGACTACGGCGCGATCAAGGTGGGCTCGGACCTACCGGATCACCGCTACCTCTTTCTTTCCGATATCCTTCCTACTGCTTGGCAGGGCGTGCGGTACGCCGATGTCCCCGAGGAAGGCTCGCTGGCCGTTTTCGGCTTGGGTCCGGTAGGCCAGCTCGCTGCCCGCATCGGCAGACATCTGGGGTACCGCGTACTGGGCGTTGATCCGGTTCCCGAACGGCGCGCCATGGCAGCCCGCCATGGCATTGAAACCCTGGACTTCACCAAGGAGACAGTTACGGAGCTGCGCGATTTGACCTCCCGCGGCCCCGACGCGGTGCTCGATGCCGTGGGGATGGAAGCGCATGGCTCCACCACTGCTGCCCTGCTTCAGCAGGTCACCGGCTTGTTACCGGATCCTGCAGCGCAGCAGGTCATGCAAACCGCTTCCATGGACCGCAACATCGTGTTGACCGCCGCGACGGATGCAGTGCGGCGTGGCGGGACGATCTCCATCAGCGGTGTCTACGCCGGAGCGGCGACCCCGATGCCGATGGTCAAGCTGTTCGACAAGCAGATCCAGATCCGCCAGGGACAGTGCAACGTGAGGGCGTGGACCGATCAGCTGCTGCCGCTGGCCGAGGATGCGAAGGATCCCATCGGACTGGATGACTTGGTCACGCATACCAAACCCCTGTCCGAAGGACCCGAGATGTACAGCACGTTCCAGAAGAAGCAGGACGGCTGCATCAAGGTGGTCCTGCAACCCTAGAAGCTGCCTCATGCAGACTTCTCGGAGCCCGGGGAAGCCTTCTTCTTGCTTGCCGAGGAGGAGGTTTTCTTCTTTTTCGCTGTCGCGGATCGCCGTTCCTTTGTGGAAGCGCCCGTTGACTGGTTCGTGGTCTTGGCCCCCGTGGAGCCCCGTGCCGATTTATCCGTGCCTCCCTTGCCACCGGAGGACTTTTCGATGCCGGCGATGCTGCGCTTGAGCGCTTCCATCAGATCCACGACGCCTTCCTCGCCTTCCCCCTCAGATGTCGCCCCAAAGGTCGCCTCGGTGTCCAGGTCCTCGCCCTGCTCGATTTTTGCATCAATCAGCTGCCGCAATTGGGTCTGGTAGTCATCGCTGAAGTCTTCCGGCGAGAAGTCCCCGCTGTAGGACTCCACCAGCGTGGCGGACATCTTCAGCTCCTGCGCGCTGATGCGGGCGGTTTTCTCCGGTTCGGCGAACTCCGCATCCCGCAGTTCGTCGGCCCACATGATCGACTGGAGCACCAAGGCCTTGGACCGCACTCGCAGCACGCCCAGCCGGGTCTTCTGGCGCAAGGCGAAGCGCACCACGGCCAGTTTGTCGGTATCTTCCAGGGTTCGCCGCAAGAGCTCGTAAGCTTTGGGCGATTTCGAATCGGGCTGGAGATAGTAGCTTTTCTCCAGCATCAGCGGATCCAACTGGTCAGCCTGGATGAATTGGACTACTTCGATCTCACGGCTTTTCTCCGCGGGCAGCGCGTCCATATCGTCATCAGTCAGAACCACGGTGCGTTCGCCATCGTCGAAGGCCTTGTCGATGTCCTTGTACTTGATCTTCTTGCCGCAGATCTCGCAGCGGCGTTCGTATTTGATCCGCCCTCCATCAGTGGCGTGAACCTGGTGCAGGGAAATATCGTGGTCTTCCGTCGCGCCGTAGGCTTTCACCGGTACATTCACCAGCCCGAAGGCAATTGATCCAGTCCATATAGCTCTCATTGCCCCAGTCAAGCATCGTTGCAGCTTTGGGCATAGAGCGCACCCCAGCTTGCCAGCCCCGTTTAAGGTCATCGTTGGCAGTTAATACCCCTCAAACGCAAAGCTCCCTAGGAAAGGTAGATTCGAGGGCCGTTGGCAGGGAAAGTTGTGGTCAAAGCCTACGGAAGGGGTGGACATGGCTCGCAGGGAACAAACGGTTACCGTTGATGGCCGCACCCTGAAGGTCAGCAATTTGGACAAGGTGCTGTACCCGGAGACCGGGACGACCAAGGGCGAAATCATCGACTACCTTCAACGGGTGGCTCCGGCCCTGCTGCCGCATGCGGCGTGGCGCCCTGCCACCAGGAAGCGCTGGGTGGACGGCGTTGGGACAGCGGAGAACCCGGGCACCGTATTTTTCCGGAAAGACCTTGAAGATTCCGCGCCCAACTGGATTCCCAGAGCCCCTTTGGAAC
The DNA here is from genome assembly GCF_014647495.1 of Glutamicibacter protophormiae. Classification (GTDB taxonomy): domain Bacteria; phylum Actinomycetota; class Actinomycetes; order Actinomycetales; family Micrococcaceae; genus Glutamicibacter; species Glutamicibacter protophormiae. Next base: position 48,016 of record NZ_BMPH01000002.1, on the reverse strand, counting down.
ACAAAGCCCATTCCAACACGTATCCGCTGGCCAACGATGCGGCGGTGTTGGCGTGGTTCGGCCAAGTCGCAGCCTTGGAGATCCATGTTCCCCAATGGCGTTTCGACACCACTCTGGAACAACAACATCCCGACCGGCTGGTGCTGGATTTGGATCCCGGACCCGGAGCAGGCCTTGCCCACTGCGCCGAAGTGGCCTTGCTATGCCGCGAAATCCTTGAGGGCATGGATCTAGAGCCTTTCCCTGTGACTTCCGGATCCAAGGGAATCCACCTCTATGCCGGACTCGACGGTACTGCAAGCTCCAACCAAGTGACTGCGATGGCAAAGGAACTGGCGTCCTCCTTGGAGCGCAAGTATCCCCGGCTCGTTGTCGCAAATATGAAGAAAGCCCTGCGGGAAAACAAGGTATTGGTGGATTGGAGCCAGAATAGCGCCGCGAAAACTACGGTCTGCCCGTATTCGCTGCGCGGACGCCCGCATCCAATGGTGGCCGCACCTCGCACATGGAAAGAGATCGAGTCCCCTCATCTCGAGCAGCTGGACTTCCACGAGGTATTGGAACGGCTGTCCGACGGTCTTGAGCCGCTCAGTGGCCTAGCACCCTCTGCAGAGCTGGGAACGGACCGCCTCTCGGTCTACCGCTCCAAACGCGATGCGAAGCTGACGCCGGAACCTGTCCCGGAACCAGCCCGTGCCGTAAAAACCCCGCGCCCCGCGGCTTCCGGCATAACAGAATCCGTATCTTTCGTGATCCAGAAACACCATGCCCGCAGACTGCACTGGGATTTCAGGCTGGAGCATGACGGGGTTCTCGTCTCGTGGGCTGTGCCGAAAGGTCCGCCGCTGCAAAGGGGAATCCAGCGGCTGGCTGTCATGACTGAAGACCACCCCATGGATTACGGAACGTTTGAGGGAACGATTCCCAAGGGCCAGTACGGCGCCGGCGAAGTGTCGATCTGGGATGCCGGCGAATGCGTCATTGAAAAATGGCGGGACGGCAAGGAGATCATTGCGGTACTCTCCGGGCGCGAAGACGGAGGGCTCGGCGGCATTCCCCGCCGCTTCGTGCTGATCCAAGCCCGCGGTATGTCAGACCAGGACCACTGGTTGTTACAACTGACCAAGGAGCAGCCAGCCGGTGGCTCGGCGGTCCCTGCACACAGCCCTGCTGCCGGCCTTGTAGACGAGCTTCCTCAACCCATGCTGGCCAACCCCGGGGTCCCTGAGGACCTCATCGAGGGAGCCGACTGGTGTTTTGAAATGAAGTGGGACGGCTACCGGGCCTTGGCCGCGGTAAAGCATGGCAGGGTGAAGTTGGTCAGCCGCAACGGCAAGGACATGACCGAGGATTTCCCCGAGCTGCAGGAACTTGCCGTGCTGGCACCGGAGGGCTCCATTCTCGACGGCGAGATCGTCGCCCTCGAAGGTTCGGCACGGCCGAGCTTTTCACTGCTGCAACAGCGGGTGTCGCACCGCCGCAAGAAACGCCCGCGGCAGGCGCAGGCCATCAACCTCAATTTCATGCTTTTTGATGCTCTTCAGCTTCCCTATGGCAAGGACGGAAAACTCAGGAACCTGATTCCCGAGCCGTACGTCGAGCGCCGCAAATACCTGGAAGATGCCGTCACGGAAGGACAGTACGTCAAAATACCACCTCCCCATACCGGCCCCACGCTCAAAGAAGCGCTGAAAACAAGCCTTGAGCTGGGCTTGGAAGGCGTCGTGGCCAAGGAATGCACCGGCGACTATGAACCAGGCCGGCGCAGCGGCAGCTGGATCAAGATCAAGCACGTGCTGGATCAAGAAGCCGTGGTCGTTGGCTGGAGCAAGGGGCAGGGTAGCCGCGCAGCGAGCGTCGGTTCGCTGCTGCTGGCCGTCCCGGTCGGCGACGGCTTGGAGTTCATCGGCCGGGTCGGAACGGGATTCTCGGATCTGCAGCTGGGGGAAGTCCGGGAGCGTATGGAGAAGGCCGAGCGCAAAACCCCGCCGGTTAAGCACATTCCGGCCCAGTTCCAGCGAAATGCCCGCTGGGTCACCCCCAAGTACGTGGCAGAGGTCCGCTACAGCGAACTGACGCAAGACGGGCGGCTCAGGCATCCGGTCTGGCGCGGCTGGCGCGAGGACAAGGACCCCGCCGAGGTGCGCTGGGAAGGACCTGGCGCGCCATTCAAATAATCGTCACAAGCAATGCATGACAACGAAAGGTAAAAAATTATGAACATCCTGGTCAAGCTCTTCGGTACGGCAGTTTCCCTGGCCGCCGGCTGGGTCGGCACCAAGTTGGTGAGCACCATCTGGAAAAAGGCCACCGGGGATCTTCCTCCGACTCTGGCCAACCCCGAGCAGCAGCAGCAGGAAAAGCTGGGCAAGGTGCTCACCTTTGCCGTGGTCTCCGGCGCCAGCGCCGCAGTGATCCAGGCCGTGACCAAACGCTGGACGCGGGGGCTGGAGGACAAGGTTCGGCGGCATTAGCGTACGGGTAAAAGACGGTGGCGTTTCCGGTCCGGAAACGCCACCGTCTTCATGAATGGACGAAAATCGGGCTACCGGTTGGAAACCTTCACCAGCTTGCGGTTGATGAATTCCTCCATCCCGTACTTGCCCAGCTCGCGTCCGATCCCCGAACGTTTGACGCCGCCAAACGGCAGCTCGGCGGCCGACCCCGACGGTTCATTGATGGACACCATGCCGGCTTGCAGCTGCGCGGCAATGCGGTGGGCGCGTTCCAGGTCCCGGGTGTGCACCGAGGCGCCTAGGCCGTAGTCGCTGTTGTTGGCCAAGGCAATCGCTTCCTCTTCGCCGTCCACCTTGTAGAGCACCGCAACCGGGCCGAAGAGTTCTTCGGAAAAGGCACGCATCTGAGGTGTGACATCTGCCAGGATGGTCGGCTCGAAGTAGGCGCCGCCGCCGGCCACCGGCTTGCCGCCGGCCAGCACCGTCGCTCCCTTGGCAATGGCGTCATCGACCTGGGACGCCAGCCCGGACTGCGCTGCCGCCGAGGACAAGGGACCCAGGAAGGTGTCCTTCTGCGTCGGGTCCCCCGGCTTGATGCCGGCGACCTGCTCGGTCAGCGCCTGGGCAAACTGGTCGTAGACCGAGGAATCGACAATGAACCGCTTGGCCGCGTTGCAGGCCTGGCCGGTGTTGCCGAAGCGGGCCCGCAGGCCCAGCTTGGCGGTGCGCGCGATGTCGGCATCCGGAAGCACGATGAAAGGATCCGAACCGCCGAGTTCCAGCACAACCTTCTTCAGGTTGCGGCCGGCGATTTCCGCCACGGCGGAGCCCGCGCGTTCCGAGCCGGTCAGCGAGACACCCTGCACGCGGCGGTCGGCAATGACGTCTGCAACCTGGTCATTCGTGGCGAAGATGTTGACGTACAGGCCTTGGGCGGCGCCGGCGTCCTTGAAGAGCTGCTCCATGGCGAGGGCAGACTCCGGGCATTGCGGAGCGTGCTTGAGCAGGATGGTGTTGCCGATCATCAGGTTGGGAGCCGCGAGCCGGGCCACCTGGTAGTACGGGAAGTTCCATGGCATGATGCCCAGCAGCACACCGACCGCTTCCTTGCGGACCACGGCGGTGCCGCCGCTGGCGACCTCCAGTTCCTCGTCTTCCAGGAATTTCGGGCCGTTCTTGGCGTAGTAGCGGTAGATGGAAACGACCAGCCCGATTTCGCCCAGGGACTGGCTGACGGGCTTGCCCATTTCACGGGTGATGATGTCGGCCAGCTCCGCGGCGCGCTCCTCGTAGAGGTCCGCGACCTTTTCCAGCAGCGCCACACGCTGTTCCACCGCGGACCGCGACCAGTGCGCATAGGCCGCATCCGCGGCGGCCAGCGCTTCCTGGATCTGCCCGTCGGTGGCGGTGGGGTAGGTTGCCTCGACAACTCCGGTCGCCGGGTTGGTCACTGCATACTGGCTCATGATGCTCCTTGCTGACGTTGGCTGCGCTCGGATTCCCGAGCCGTGCTCCCCCACCAGCGTTCCATGTTCAGCCACGAAGAGACAGAGTTTCGGGCGAATCGGAGGTCGTGTTCGCAACCAATGAAATCCCGTCTGTGCCGCAGCCGGCGCGGCTGGCGCTCAGCGGGCTGCCGGCGCAGTTGCCCCTTCGCCGGCGAGCGCGGAAAGATAGTCTGCGAAGCCGGAGCTCAATCGGCCTTCCAAGCGCCCCGAGGTCAGTGCGTGCAATCGATCGGTAGCTTCCACCCGGTATCCGGCGTGGCGGGTTCTGTCGACAAGATCGACGTCCTCGTGCGCGGCCAATGCCTTGAATCCTCCAACCCGGAGGTAGGCCTCGGCGCAGATCCCGAGGTTGGCACCGTGGATGTGCGGGTGGTGGGGCGCCAGCAGGTACCGCTGGCGCCAGCGCCGGTACAGCTGCGCAGGCAGTTCGGTGCGGTCGGGTTCCACCGTGCCCGTCACGGCATCCGCCCCCGCACGGTAGGCCGCGGCGAATTCCTCCAGCCATTGTTCCGGCACCCTGGTATCCGCGTCGGTGCAGGCGATCCAGGTGGTGGCGGGAGAACAGGAAGCGGGCAGCTGCGCGAGCCCCTGCGCAACCCCGAACGCGCGGCTTCGGCCGACATTGCCGAACGGCACCTGGAGCACTGAATAGCCCGGGTGCTCGGCGCTGAAGCCGTTGGCCAGCTGGGCGGTCCGGTCGGTGCAGGCATCGAGCACCACCATGACGTGCACGGTGATCTCGGGATGGGAGGCGTGCAGGCTCGCCTTGGAGCGCTCCACGGCGTGCAGGCAGCCGAGCAGGTATTCCTCCTCGTCGTGGGCGGGGATCACGACCAGCATGCCCCGCAGTTTCCTATCCATGGGTCGTTCCGGGCTTGCCCAGGATTTCCAGCAGGAAGTCCCGCTCTTCGTGCATGACCGCGCGTTCCCACGGGCGGCGGTGCGCAATCCGGTGCACGGTGCGGCCGTCCAGGGGCCATCCTTCAATGGGGTGGAGCCAATGGCACAGCAGCAGTTCGCCGCCGGGGGCCAGTGCGGCGGCGCACAGGCCCAGCAATTCCTCAAGTTCGTCGGCGGCCAGGAAGTAGCCGATTTCGCTGATCACCACCAGGTCCACCGTGCCCTGGCCGAGCTGCGGCCATTGTCCCGGCAGCAGGAGCTGTTCCAGCCGCACATGCTCGAAGCGCGCGGTTTCCCGTGCGGCTTGCTCCAGCGCGGTCCGGCTTGAGTCGATGGCCAGCAGGGAGTCGCAGCGCTCGGCCAGTGCCGCGGTCTGGATGCCGATGGAGCATCCCAGTTCCAGCACCGTGCCATAGCGTTCCCGGGTGAGCGAGCTGAGCAGGATCCGGCGTTTGCGCTCCTCGTATCCGCTGTCCCGGTAATTCCACGGATCGGGGCGTTCGAGGTAGAGATCCTCGAAGACCGCGGCGGACATCGCGGTGTCCTTCTCCCCCGGGCGGGTCAGCCGGAAGACTTCCTGCGGTTGCAGGAAGAGCTCCATGACTTCCGCGCTGAGCATCGCCTCGTCGCCGGGTTTTTCGGAGAGCGGCTGCGTCTGCGAGCGGTGTTCAGACAGGGCCGTGCGTTTGGCGTCCAGAGAGGCTTCGTCCAGTTCCAGCTTGTTCCAATGCCACCAGCGTCCGTCTTCGAGCGGTGATGCCCAATGCCAGTACCAAATGGGGAATTCCAGGTGGAAGAGCGAGAGCTGGTGGGCGATGCCCGCGGCAATGAGCCCGAGGACGTCGTGGTCCCCGTGGGCATCGCCGCGGTAAGTGCTGGCCAGCACGCACCGCGACCGGCGGGCACGTTCGAGCAGGAGCTCGCGCAGTTCTTCCCGATGCTCGGCCAATCGGCCGTCCGGCAAATGCAGCCGGTCCACCGTGATCTCGGCAGCGGTTCCGGCGTTCCGGTGCAGCTGCCGCATGGCCTGGTCGACTTCTTCCTCGCGCAGGCGGGCGAGCTGCGCGGGAGCATGGGTTGGCGAGTCCGGGTGCGATGCTTCCCCATCGGTGCACAGAACCACGTCGACCGGGATATTGCGCCGCAGCGCCTCCAGCATGATTCCCGCGGCGCCGAGCGTCTCGTCATCGGGGTGGGCGGCAAGCACCAGCAGCCGTTGCGCGGAGCCGAACAGCTGGTCCAGCGGCAGGGGTTCCAAATCCCCGATGCCGCAGTCACGCCAGGTACGGGCGGAAGTCCCCTGCTGGCGATGGCTGAAAGTCACCATGGTGCGTACTCCTTGCTGTGGTTCTCCAGGATCATGCGGCCAAGTGCCGCATCATCGCGGGCCGCGTGGTGCTGGCGGATGTAGATCGACAGGTCGGCCACCCGGCGCGCGTGCTCGTCATCCATGGCCAGCGGGCCGGGACCGGTGGCGTGCCCGCTGAGTTGGATCAGGCGATCGCAAATCCGGGCGATTTCTCCCCGGGTTTGCGCGGCCTCGCGCGGCCCCAGTTCCTCCCGATCCGATAGCCCCGCCGCCCAGCCGAGCAGGCTGGCGCCGGAGGCCAGCAAACGGTCGGCCTCCCCCAGCCAGGCTAGGGCCAGCTGGTCCGGCTCCCGCCTGCGCGCCGAGGCGAGCAGATGGCGGAACAGCCCGACCGCGCCCCCGAACCAGCAGGCGGCCACGCCGACTCCTCCCACGGCGAAGCCGGGGCGTTCCAGGTACCAGCCGGCGTCTCCGACGGGTTGGGCTGGCGTCTGCTGGCAGTGCAGCGGCCCGCTGGGCACCTGGCTCAAGCCCCGGCTGGCCCACTCGGCGTCGACGACTTCAGCGCTCGGATGCCCCAGCTCGATCATGAACAACCGCCGCCCCTGCTCCGTGTGGGCGCTGATCAAGGCATGGGTCAGCTGCCCGGCCAGGGAGCACCACGGCTTGGTCCCCGTCAAGCTCCACTGCCCCGCGACCTGGCTGGCTTCCATCCGCGTTCCGGGGCCCTCCGCGGCGAAAACACCCCAGGTCGAGGCCGCAGGCCAGGGCATGGAGGCCTGCTGCAAAATGGCGGCGGCGTCGAAGTGCGGTTCAAGGGTGCGCGCCGCCACCAGGTCCACCGCGGCAATCGAGGCGAAGAATTCCCACAGTTGCTTTGTTGCCCCGGCACCTGGAACCGGCAGTGCTTCTTCGGCCTGTTCCAAGGCACGGAGGATCGGGCCGGGATGCCCCTGGCATTCGGCGGCCGCGCGCAGGAGGCGGGATGCATCTGGCCAGTCCCCTCCATCTGGTGCCTGGTCCGAGTCGATCCCGCTCTGGGGGAAAACGACCAGCGACGGTTCCATAGCTGCTCCTCTCCGTCTTTGCCGATCAGTGTAGGCGAGCTTCATGCGATCTCTGGTCAACCTGAAAATTTCCGCAATGCCGAACCCTGTCGTGAAGTCCGCGCCGCGCCCTTCCCCGCTTCTGTCGAGCACGAAACAATGAAATTCTTCCGGACTTCCGCTAGCGGGAGCAGAAGGAGGTGCATAGAATGAAAAGAAATTACCGCAATACGAAAGTAGAGATCATGACTGAGCACTCCACTGCCTTGACCGCGGGCCAGAAGGCCCCCGATTTCTCCCTGCGCAACGCTGATTCCGAGATCGTTTCGCTGTCCGACTACGCCGGCAAGAATGTCATTGTCTACTTCTATCCGAAGGCGGCGACCCCCGGCTGCACCACCGAAGCCTGCGATTTCCGCGACAACCTCAATTCCCTGCGCTCGGCAGGCTACTCGGTCCTGGGCATTTCACCGGATGAACCGGAGGCCATCAGCCAGTTCGCCTCAGACGAGTCGCTGAACTTCCCGCTGCTCTCGGATCCGGACCATGCCGTCGCCAAGGCCTATGGATCCTTCGGCGAGAAAACCTTCGGTGACAAGATCTTCGTGGGCACCTTGCGTTCGACGGTCGTCGTGGATCCAGAGGGCCGGATCAGCCATGCGGAGTACGGCGTGGACGCCAAGGGCCATGTGGCCCGCCTGCGTGACAAGCTGGGCGCTTAAGCCACGCGCGGCCGAAGCGCGGGGGAACTGCCCGGCGATGGCGCGGGGATGGGGGCCCCGCGCCATTGCGGTGCGCACCAACGGTTCCGCCTGCGCATGCCCAAGGAATATCGCAGCTCAGCTAAAATTTAGCTAAGCTAACATTATTTCCACTGCAAAGGACCCGCATGCCACGCACCACCGATTCGCCTCAGCTGGTCTGGTTCCGCGATGACTTGCGCACCGCAGATCACCCAGCACTGACGGCCGCGCTGTCGGCAGGCCCGACCATTGCCGTCTACATTTTCGACGAGCAGTCCCCGGGTCTTCGAGCCGTCGGTGGTGCCGCACGATGGTGGCTTCACCATGCATTGCTCGACCTCCACGAGTCGCTCTCGCAACTGGGAGTTCCGCTGATCCTGCGCAGCGGGCCGGGCTCTGCAACGGTGGCCGCCGTGGCCGAACAAAGCAACGCCCGGGGCATCCACTGGATGCGGCGCTATGGCGAAGCCGAACGGGAAGTCGACACACTGGCCAAGCAGCAGCTGCAGGGCGCGGGGCGCGAAGCGCACAGCTATGCCGGCGCATTGCTGCACGAGCCGTGGCAGCTGCAAACCCAAGAGGGCAATTCCTACAAGGTCTTCACCCCTTTTTACAACAAGCTGCGCGACCTCGAGCTGCGCCCGGTCTTGCCGGCCCCCGAAGCGCAGGATGTCGTGCGCTGCGACTTGGACAGCGAGGACCTGGAAAGCTGGCACCTGTTGCCCACCTCGCCGGACTGGTCAGGTGGTTTGGCGCAGCGGTGGACGCCCGGAGAAACCGAAGCGCAGGCACGGCTCCAAGAGGTGGTGGAATCCATCGCCGCGGGCTACCCGGAGCATCACGACCGGCCTGATCTGGACGGAACCAGCGCCTTGTCCCCCGCCCTGCGCTGGGGGCACCTGAGTCCCCATCAGGTCTGGGAAGCCCTGGGCCGGCATGCTGCTTCATCCCCGGGCGCGTCAGAGGGTGCCGCCGCGGTACAACGCCAGCTGGCCTGGCGGGATTTTTGCTGGCACCTGCTGTACCACCATCCTTCTCTGCCCATCAAGAACCTGCGCGCCGAATTCGATGGGTTCGACTGGTCGTGGCCGGAGCAAGACCAACAAACTGCGGCGCATGTTCGTGCGTGGCAACGCGGCGAAACCGGTTTCCGCCTAGTGGACGCAGGCATGCAGCAACTGTGGCAGACCGGATGGATGCACAACCGCGTGCGCATGGTGACAGCCAGCCTTTTGGTCAAGAACCTCGGGGTGCACTGGAGCGTGGGAGAGCAATGGTTCTGGGACACCTTGGTGGACGCCGACCTGGCCAGCAACAGCGCCAATTGGCAATGGGTTGCCGGCAGCGGGGCGGATGCAGCGCCGTATTTCCGCGTCTTCAACCCGGAACTGCAGGCCAAGAAATTCGATCCGCAGGGGTCCTATGCGGCGCGGTTCGCTCCGGTGGCTCATGAACCCATCGTCGACCTGAAAGAGTCTCGCACCCAGGCGCTGGAATCCTACGACCACATGAAGGCCCGCCAGAAAGGCTAGTCGCCTGAGAGCCTGTTGACGATCCGCGTGTCGATTTCGGCGGACAGTGCGTCGATCCGACGCAGGGAACTATCGAAACGCTCAATGGCCTCGAGAAGGTCCGCACTTTCATCCGCGCCCTGCGCTGCGGTCCGATGCGCCCGCACGATCGACAGATCATAGCGGACGTTGGCGCGGGTACCTGAGACCGCAGCCCGCAATGCCCCGAGAGCGACAACAATGTCAGCAACCAGCGCCGGGTTTCCATGTTCCGCAAGCCATTGGAGATCGGGAATCACCTCCGCCGCCTTCTCGCCTATGGCGGCAGAGGACTCGGCGGCGGTGAGCGCCGCCTCGCGGATCGCCGCCGACCGAGCAGGTCCCTGCGGAGTGCTGAAGGCTTCCCCGAATGCTTTCGAACAGGCTGCGTCCTCATCAGCCAGGCGCAACGACTGCCCGCGGAGAACTTCCGCGCGCAGTTTGATCCGCTCTGTTTCGCCACCGGAGTCAGCGCTTTCGCTGTAGCCCGCCACCATGGAGGTCAGTGCAGCCGCCATGGACAGCATGACGCCGCTTCCCGCCCCGCCGCCGGGCCGCCCAGTGGCCTGCGCAAGCTTCTGCGTCCACTGCGCGACTGTCAGGCGATCCGTGGATACGTACTCTTGATTTTCCATGCCACCAGTGTGCGCACAATCCCCTGACGTAAGCCGCACCCTGAACGAAGGCTGGGTTCCGGTCAGGCAGTGATTCGATCTGCTGGTCGGGAAGGATGCAGGTGCCGGCGGACCATTCACGCCCCTAGATGGGAAATCTGGAGAACTACGGCAGCCCAATCCGCTGCCAGTACCGATCACGACCAAGAATCTGGCATCCACCCGGCTCCTCCCGGAAACCCTACACGCTTGCCCCGCTGGGAAGACATGGACTCGAGCTGGCGTGACTCAGGCAACACCGAATCTCACAATATCCCGGGAGGCCTTGCCAAAGTCCTAAGGATTCAATATCAAGCGTGGAAAGGTGATCATGAAATTGAATTCACCGAAATGACTAGGGGATTTTCAACTGCTAACCGAAATCACAGGTCCCCGGAAACAGCAAATCAGCGGCGCAGTTTTTGGGCGGCTACCAGCGAATCCGAATTTTTCCTCAGGTTCCGAGACAACCCGCTCCAAATAGGTTAGAACTTTCATGTGACTTAAATGCAGTGAATTCGAGGTGTAGTGGGCTGGGCCCAACTATGGACTCATGTTGAGACTGCATTGTGTTCCAAGGAGTACGGGATCACCCCGACGTGTACGAACAAGGTGGAGGTAAAACAGATGCCAGGACGTATTGTCAGGACGAAAACGGCCGAGCGGGTCTCGGAACTTCTCGGATCTCGCGAGGGCCGCAAGCACTTGTCAGAGTATGGATGGGTGCAAGGCATGCCCATTGTCATGACGGTGTCGACTGAATCCGTCAACGACGTGATGGGGCTGGTGAGTATGCATGGCCGGTCGGTCCTTGTCGCCATGATCGAACCCGTGACGGACGAGCTGAAGTTCCTCTATGTCGCCATGCCTAACCCGGCCCTTGAAACCGTCGCCTGCGAGAAGGACTCTGAGCTGATTTCGAGCCTCTTCCAGCGCGCGGAACTGAACGGTCTGGTGACTTTCCGATCGAAGTACTGGGAGTCCAGCACAGTAACGCACCCAATTCCCGCGTTCAGCGGGGCTCCCGTGGCACAGGGCTACGCTCAGCGATTCGGCAACTAAAGATGCTTCCGCGCGGGATGTTCCCGGTGTTTGGTTGCTGGGCAGAAGCCAGTATTCGGCAGCTCAGCCATGCCGGCACCTGGGAACATGCCGACGCGGCCCTGATCGGAAGAACAGGGCCGCCGCGGATCCCCGTTTCAATGAAGCCCCAACCACGTGTCGGCTTAGCGCGTTTCGTCCCCGCTGCCGAGGTGCTGGACCATGACGATCAGCTCTTGGACTTCGTTAACGCGGCCGCCCCAATAAGGTGCGCCTAGCCCGAACCCGTTGGCCGCTTCCTCGGCCAACCTCTGGAGATAATTCCGATGGCTCTCCAAGGCGCTGAGAAGATCATCGAATTGGTCGTCGGAGAGAGACAGATGCAGATCTTTACGGTGTCGGGGGTTCATCACGAGGTCCTGTAAGTTCAGCGGTTGGTCATGGGTTCGACCTTACGCCGATGCGCTCCGGCGCAAGTCGGTTGCCAGGGTTTTAATCGAAAGCCACGAAATGCACCGTGCGGGCGCCGGCAAGAAACTTCAGAAACCATTGCTGGCCACGACCAATCTTCTTCCTACAGGAGGGAAAACAGGTCGAAAGCACGGGACGCAACGAATCGCGATCTACCCGGCATCGCGAGCCCGTCACCAAAACTTCCACTCAACAATTTTCTTGGAGGGATATATGAGCACCAACAACGTAGCCAAAGTCGTCAAGATCATCGAGGACATCAAAGTGGGTATGCTGACCACCCGGTCGGGCCAGAACCTGCTCAGCCGGCCCTTAACCGCGGTGCAGGTCACCGACGACGGCGACCTGTGGTTCTTCATCGCCACCGAATCCGAGATCGCCCAGGAAGTCGCGAAGGACGAGAACATCAATGTCTCCTTCTCCGACAAGACAAGTTGGGTCTCGGTGCGCGGCACCGCAGAGGTCGTGCGGGATGTCGGCAAGAAGGAAGAACTGTGGAACCCCGCGGTGGAGGCCTTTGCCCGGGGCGGCGCCAAGTCGCCCAGCGTCGCGCTGCTTCATGTAAGTTCTGAATCGGCTGAGTACTGGGAGAACCCTGGCGGGCCGGTCAGCTTGGCGGCCAGCTGGGTAAAGCACAAACTGACCGGGGAACAGGCCCATCCAGGCAAGTCAGGGGTGGTTGACCTCTAACCTTGGCGGGTTCCACCTTCAGGGTGAGGTACCTGTCCACCTCGCAGATCCAGCGGTCCGGGTCATTCACCCGGGCCGCTGCCCCGTGCAGCATGTCCCGCGGATCGCTTCCCCGGGGCACCTCGCCATAGCTACCGAGCACGGCCCGTTTCAGTTGGAGCCAGTGCGCTGGCGATTGCGGATATCGATGATCCGCCGTTCGTAGGACAAATACAGGCCGGCCACAAGTCGCGCTTCGGCCATGTTTCCGCCCAGGAGCTCGGCGGCCTTCTTGATCCGATAGCGTACGGTGTTCTGGTGGACGAACAGCTGGCTCGCGGTCCTGGAAATATCCTGGTCCAGCGCCAGGTAGGCAACGAGCGTGTCCTCCAGCTCCGGCTCTTCGCGCAGCGGCGCAATGAAGCGCACCAGCCGCTGCCGGTCCAGCGGGCTGTCGATGCGCGCGAGCATCCAAGTGGCCGGGTCCAGGTCATCAGCCCGCAGCAGCAGTCCTTCGCCTCCCGGCTGGTGCTCGGTGTCGCGCAGCGCCACCTTCGCCGCCAGCTCCGCCCCGCGCAGCAGCTCCGGGATCCGCGACAGCGAGCCCGAGGCCTCGCCCAGCCCTACGGCAAGGTTCTCGCACTGCTCCCCAAGCCAGGCGATGCACTGGCGGGTGTCAGGGATCAGCGCGTTGAAACCCGCGCGGATGTCGTTGCTACGCCCGTTCTCCGCGAACAGCAGCGGTACCCCGGCGCGCTGGGCCGAGGCGAGAATCATGTCCACGCGTCGCGGACCCAGGCTGCCGTCATGCAGCACCACGGCCGCGACGCTGCGCACCGGCTGGTAGGCCTCGAAGCCGAAGGGCTTGACCAGCTCCCAGTAGCGCAGTTCCCGGGAGACCTCGATGCCGTCCTGCAGGCTGGTGAGCAGCTGCGAATTCTCATGCCGGCGACGCGAGGCGTCAAGGTGCTGCAGGCCCTTGATGGCGCCGAGCATCTTCTGCGTGGTGTCCAGCAGCACGTCCCCCACCTCTGCGAGCACCTGCTCGTTGCGGCTGGCGATGGCCAGGTGGTAGCCGCGCCCGCGCATCACGATGGTGCGGTACATGACCTGCCAGCGCCCGATGGCGATCTTCTCGTAGTGCACCCCGTGGTTCGTGATCGCCTGCAGCACCAGATGCACCGGCCCGTCCCCGCTGGATTCCACCAGCTTGCCGGTGTCCTCGTAGAGCATCGCCGCGCCGCGGCAATTGGCGGCCACCCGCTGGATCAGCGAGGCGATGGGCTGGTCCGAGGCGATGGAATCCAGCAGGTCGTTGGTCAGCCACATGGCCCGCTTCATGCCGTAGTCCTCGGCCACCGGCCCCAGCGCATTCACGTACTTTTCCACGTGGGTGAAGGGCACGTCCCGGGCCACCGTGAGCAGGTTGACCTCCGCGTCCCGGCAGGCCTCGACGAGCTCCTGCGGCACCTGCTCGAAGTAGATCCCCAGCCCGAAGCACAGCGCGGAGACCCGCGCCCGGCGCACCGCCGCGGCCAGATCCGCGACCACCTGGTCGCGGCCCTGCTCGGCCTCCAGGCGCAGTCCGGTGGTGAGCATGATGTTCCCCGGATCAAACCAGCGCCCCGGCTCGTGGATCTCGCTGGTGTGCGCGCCGCTGACCTCGATCTCGGGATGCGGGAGCACCACCGCTTGCAGCCCCAGCGACCTGACATCCAGCAATTCCTGCACCGTCAGGGGTTCGCGCTCGCCCACCGCACCAACTTTCTCGTCGTTCAGACTCTTCGGATTCCCGGCGCTCCGGGGCTGTTGTAGAAATTACAATCTACGCGTGCCGAGCTTTGAATTCCACCAATGACAGAGATGCGCGTCACACCCCACAGTGGATAGCACACGTTCCAAGCGTCACCCAGAGGAGAGATCATGGCCAACCTAAGAGTCGCCGTAGATGTTGGAGGAACCTTCACCGACGTCTGCATCTTTGATGATGAAACCCAGAGCATGCGCGTCACCAAGGTTCCCTCCACCCCGCATGATCCGATGGAAGCGGTGATGAGCGGCGTGCGCCGCGCCGAGGTCAACCTGGCCGACGTCTCGCTGTTCTCGCACGGCACCACGGTCGCCACCAACGCGCTGATCACCCGCCGCTTCCCGAAGGCCGCCATGGTCACCACCCGCGGCTTCCGCGACGCCATTGAAATCGGCGACGGCACCAAGGACGACCTGTGGGACGCCTACCACGACGTCACCGGCCCGTACATCCGCCGCCGCGACCGCTTCGAGATCACCGAGCGCACCGACTACGCCGGCAACGTCCTGACCGAACTGGATGAAACCGAGGCCCGCCAGCTGGCCGCCCTGCTGCGCAAGCGCGGGGTCACCACCGTGGCGGTCTGCTTCCTGAACTCCTACGCCAACCCGGCCAACGAAATCCGCATGCGCGAGATCCTCGAAGAGGAGCTGCCGGACACCGCGGTCTCCGCCTCCGCGGAGATCCTCCCGGAGATCTTCGAGCACGACCGCTTCAACACCACCGTCTCCAACGCCGTGCTGGCCCCGCTGGTCACCGGCTACGTGGACCGCCTGGCCACCGAGCTGAAGGCCGGCGGCTACCAGGGCGACCTGCTGCTGCTACACTCCGGCGGCGGCTCCATGACCCCGCGCATGGTCAAGCGCTACCCGGTCCGCCTGGCGGCCTCCGGCATCGCGGCCGGCGCCATCGCCGCCAAGCACGTCGCGGCCCAGTGCGGCTTCGAGAACGCGGTGGGCTTGGACATGGGCGGCACCTCCACCGACATCTGCCTGGTCTCCGGCGGCGAGCTGCGCATCACCAAGGAATGGCAGGTCGAATACGGCCACCCGATCGTTTTCCCGTCCATCGAGGTGCTGACCATCGGCGCCGGCGGCGGCTCGCTGGCCCACCTGGACATCGCAGGCTCGCTGCGCAACGGCCCGCAGTCCGCGGGCGCCGCCCCGGGCCCGGCCTGCTACAACACCGGCGGAGACCAGCCGACCAACTGCGACGCCAACGTGGCGATGAACCGCCTGGGCACCACCTTGGCCGGCGGCGCCCGCGAGCTGGACCGCTCGCTGTCGCTGGAAGCCATCGACCGGGTCATCGGCAAGCCGCTGGAGATGAGCACCGCGCAGGCCGCGCACGCCATCGTCCAGGTCGCCAACGCCAACATGGCCGACGCGGTCCGCCTGGTCTCCATCCGCCGCGGCTACGACCCGCGCGACTTCGCCCTGATCGCCTTCGGCGGCGCCGGCGCGCTGCACGGCGCGGAGGTGGCCCGCGAGCTGTCCATCCCGACCGTTGTGGTCCCGGCCAACCCGGGTGTCACCTCGGCGCTGGGCTGCCTGCTGGTGGACATCCGCCACGACCTGTCGCTGATGTTCAACGCCCCGGCCAACCAGGTCGACCCGAAGGACGTGGAAGCCGAATTCGCCGCCCTGGAGAAGGAAGCCTCCGCCCGACTGCGCCACGAGGGCGTGGCGGACGAGGACGCCCTGCTGCAGCGCGAGATCTCCATGCGCTACGCCGGCCAGTGGCGTTCGCTCGCGGTGCCGATGGGCCAGGGCCCCGGCGCCCTGGCGCAGGCCGTGGAAACCTTCCACCAGCAGCATGAGAAGGAATTCGCCTTCAGCCAGGAAGACCAGCCGGTGGAGATCTACCAGCTGGGCCTGAGCGCCATCGGCAAGACCCCCAAGCCGGGCTTCGTGCCGGCCACCGAGCTGAACGCAGATCCGGGCGCACCGGCCTCGCGCCGCGAAGTGTACTTCGGCGCCGAGGGCTGGGTGGATACCCCTGTCTACGAGCGCAGCCTGCTTCCCGCCGGCGCCACCTTCCTGGGCCCGGCCATCATCGACCAGCTCGACTCCACCACCGTGGTTCCACCGAACACCACCGCGGAAATCGACGGCTGGGGCAACATCCGCATCCACCTGCACAACCTAGAAAATTCTTCGGAGGGTTAAAGTGACTCAGATAATCCAGACCCCAGATGTCCGCAGCACCGGTCCGGCGCTGGACCCGGTCACCTTCGAGGTGCTGAAGAACGCGTTCGCCACCTCCGTGGACCTGATGAGCGAACAGATCCTGCGCACCTGCTACTCGTTCGTGATCTACTCCCGCGACTTCTCCTCCGCGCTGTGCGACGCGCAGGGCAACACGGTGATGCAGGGTTCGGGCGACATCGCGGTGCACGTGGGCACCCTGCACTTCCAGTGCAAGGCAGTGCTGGAGCAGTTCGGCACCGACATCCACGACGGGGACGTCTTCGCGATCAACGACCCGTACCGCGGCGGCACCCACTTCAACGACGTCTCCTTCATCCGCCCGATCTTCTCCCAGGGGGAAATCATCGGCTTCGCCCAGAACAAGGGGCACTGGGCTGATATCGGCGGCAACGTGCCGGGTTCCTTCGACGTGAACGCCAAGGAGCACTTCGGCGAGGGCCTGCGCATCACCCCGGTGCGCGTCTACTCCAAGCACGTGTTCCTGCACGACGTGGCGCAGCTGCTGGTCTCCAACACCCGCGCCCCGGAACAGGCCATGGGAGACCTGCACGCGCAGTCGGAGGCCACCGCGGTCTGCGAGCGCGAGATCCTGCGCCTGGTGGAGAAGTACGGCAAGGACACCGTGGTCACCGCGATGCAGGAAACCCAGGACTACGTGGAGCGCATCGTGCTGCGCCAGCTGGAGGACCTGCCGCGCGGCACCTGGGAGACCACCGACTACCTGGACGTGGACCCGGGCAAGGGCGAAGGCCTGGTGCCCATCAAGATCAAGCTGACCCTGGACGGCACGGGCATCCACTACGACCTGTCCGACTCCGCCCCGGCGGTGGCGACCTTCCTGAACTCCGGCTACGGCACCAGTCACTCGGCCATCTACGCGGGAACCAAGACCTTCTTCCCCGAGGTGCCGCTGAACTCCGGCTTCTACGCCGCGGTGCAGGCGGAGATCGGCGAGGAGGGCTCGGTGGTGAACGCCGGCTGGCCGCACGCGGTGACCGGCTTCTGCTCGGGCCCGTACGAGAAGATCATGAACGGCATCTTCGAGCTGTGGAGCCAGATCATGCCGGAGCGCGCCATGGCCTGCGCGTTCAACCTGGAATACCTGCTGGTGGGCGGCCGCGATGCCCGCACCAGCGAGGAGAACTACTTCATGTGGTACGACTGGATGGCCGGCGGCTGGGGCGGACGCTCCTCCAAGGACGGCTCGTCCGCCACCGCGCCGGTCTTCGGCCCGGGCCTGGCGGTGCAGCCGGTGGAAGGCCAGGAGCGCCTGTCCCCCGTGCTGACCACCAAGCACGAGATCGCCATCGACTCGGCCGGACCGGGACGCTTCCGCGGCGGACTGGGCATCGAAAAGGGCGGCATGCTCACCGATGCGCACTCCACCGTCATGAGCTACTGCTGCGACCGCTCGCGCTCCATCACCTGGGGCATCGAGGGCGGCCTGCCTTCCATCCCGCACGGCGTGTGGCTGAACCAGGGCACCGAGGACGAGCGCTTCCTGGGCTCCATCTTCTCCTCGGTCCCGATCCAGCCAGGGGACGTCTTCACCCGCCCGTCCGCCGGCGGTGGAGGCTTCGGCGACCCGCTGGAGCGCACCCCGGAGGAAGTGCTGGAGGACATCATTGACGGCTATGTCTCCATCGACCGCGCCGCGGCCGACTACGGCGTGGTCATCGAGGAAGTGGACGCAGAGCTGGATGACTACCGCATCCTGGCCGAGGACACCGAGGCGCTGCGCACCCAGATCCGCGCCAGCCGCCGCGGCTGGCTGGAAGAGGACGCCGAAGCGGTGGCCGCCCGCTACCGCGAAGGCACCGTGGACATGCTGGATGTCATCCGCCGCCACGGCGTGATCCTGCACTGGGGCACCGGCGAACTGCTGGAGAACTCCACCACCCAGTACCGCCAGCTGATGCAGCGCCGCTCGGCCGCCCACTGGGACGCCTAGCCTCAGCTGAATCCGCAACATTGCACCACCCATTGCACCATTAGGTGCAGCCGAGGCGGTGCGGGGAAGATCCCACGAAGATCATTCCCCTCACCGCCTCAAACACCCGCCGACACTCGCGGCACACCGTTCGACACGCTTCACCCGGCCACCCCGCCCGGACATTCCTGGTTCCCCGCGGCCCCGGCAGTTCTTCCTTGCATCACCCACATCAGGCCCAGGCCATACCCGCGCACTCGCTTCGGGATGTGATGGCTCGCGCCATATTCAAAGGAGAAGTTCCATGTCAACAAACTCGTCCACCGATCTGCCCGAGGTGGAGCAGCCCACCGGGGAGAAGATGAGCGCAGGCTCGCTGTCCATGGCCTGGTACGGCCTGGTATCGGCCATGTTCTTCATCTACATCGGGGCCTCGCTCGCCCAGGCCTACGGCACCATCGATACACTCATCGGCCTGGCCATCACCATTGTCATCTACGGCGCCATCAACCGGATCCTGGCCGGCTACGCGCTGCGCAGCGGGCTGACCGTCGCGCAGTTCTCCCGCACGCTGCTGGGCCGCAAGGGCGCGGTCCTGGCCACCCTGATCTTCGCAGCCACCGCCATCTACTATGCGGTCTTCGAAGGAGCCATCCTGGGCTACGCCTTCCAGGCGCAGTTCGGCGGCCCGATCCAGCTCTGGTACGCGCTCGTGGTGCTCTACACGCTCCCGTTGATTGCCGGAGGCATCCAGCGCTGGCTGGACAAGATCAACGGCTGGCTACTGCCGATCTACTGGGGCGGCCTGCTCACCGCGGTCATCTGGGCGTCGATTGCCCACCCGGGCGGCAGCTCCTGGCTGACCCACTCCACCGGTCCCCTGCCCTTCACCGCCGGCGGCCCCGGCTGGCTGGCCACCTGCGCCGCCTTCATGGGCGTATGGATCCTGATGATGTACACCGTGGACTTCGCCTCGCTGGGACGCGCCAAGGACGTCAAAGTCCACCAGCGCTACACCTTCGGCTGGCTCTTCTACACCCTGGCCTTCGGCGCCAACTCGCTGATCGGCATCTACCTGACCTTCACCATCCCAGGTGCAGAAGCCACCGAGACCGGAGTCGCCGGCGCTCTGGTGCAGCTCATGGGACCGCTGGGCCTGCTGGTCATCTTCGTTTCCCAGACTCGCATCAACACCGCGAACTACGCCCTGGGCATCTCCAACCTGAAGGAATTCGGCTCCCGGGCGCTGGGACTGAAGCTGCCGAGCCTGGCCTGGGTATTCATCGGTGCGGTCATCATCTACCTGCTCATGTTGCTGCCTGTCGTGCAGTACCTGTTGTTGGCACTGTCCTGGCAGGGTGCGCTGGTCACCGGCTGGGTCGCCATCGCCCTGGTGCATATCCGCTACGAGAAGAAGTTCTCGCTCCAGCCGGACAGCCCGAGCCTGCCCGACCGCGCATTCCCGGCATTCAACGCCGCAGGCGTCAGCGCCTGGGTGATCTCCGCAGCGGTGGGCATCGCCATGGTTCAGTCGGGAAGTGCATGGGGCGCAAACCTCGGCGTCTTCATCACCCCGGTCCTGGCCGCGACGATCTACGCGATCTGGAATCCAGGCGCCCGCGCCAAGCGGCACCATGATGCGCTGGCATCAGCAGAGCAGATGTAATAATCCGCGCAGGTTACCAACTGAGCGGCTCTGGGACGATTTAGGCCTTGCCACCGGCAGTTCAGCTGGTGGCAAAGCCCGTTTCGCCGTGCAGCCGTTCGAGATTGCACAACAGATCCAATATTCAGATTGTGGCTTTTGGCTAAAGAACTCTCGACTCTTCGCACTGGCGGGTCTCCTACACGCCATTCGACGGCAAGTGGCCAACCCGTCAAGGTTCGTTGCTTGATGAATAATATCTGAGCGAAGTCCCAGGAGGTTTGACCGAAGTAGCTAATCCCCCGCTGCATCATTCAAATCAGTGACGAGCAACCCAAGATGATGGCGACCGAGTACTAAGTAAGAATGCGCGTCAAAGACCTGGCAGCCAAGTACGGAATCAGCGGTGAAGCCAGCAGCAAGCGCCTGCGCCGAGAGGCGATCAAGCCACGCAAAGTCGACCTGGACCAGCGACAGATCGCCGAAGCGGTCTAGTTCTACGAGCAGGGCGATTCACTGGCAACGATCGGTAAAAGGATGGGTGTCAGCTCCAGATGGTACGGTCACGATTATTAGAAACTCGGGTGGCAATGTGGAGTTCCTACGACCATCTCATCAAGTTTTAAGTCGCCCCATCACGAGACTGGGAAGTCGTTGCCAAGAATAATGCGCCAAAGCCGCTTTGCTTCAGCGTGATCTCCACGAGCCTCCGCATCTAAAGCTAGTTGTGAGCGATTTTCTGCCGAAGCGAGAGCTGTTAGTAGACCTTGCCGGCCATCCCACGTGAGGTATGAACTGAGGCTTCCTCCCTGACTTCCGGGGTCAAAGACGTCCAAATAGTTCGGAGCCCAGAGGAAGAACTTATGTAAAGCGTCGCGATAGTTGCCGCCGAGAGATGAAAATACATGGCCTGTCACAGTTTCCAGGTGGAAGGAACGCATGCGCTTTGAGTGGGCACGGTTCCACGATTCGAGTAACCGAACCATGGGAGCAAGGTGGTATCCGAGCTTCGAATTGCGTTCGGCAAACCATCTATTGGCAATAGTAGGAGCCGTGCTGATCCACCCACCGGAACCGTTGGGAAGGTTATAAACATCGTTTCCTATGTGAAAGACCGGCGCTACATCGACGTGACCACCATTTTTGTAGAATACGCGAACGGCTTGTCCGCGGGTACCTACCTGCTGGACGGATATCCCGTTGTAGGCATCTCGGATGCGGTAGATGAAACTTTTTGAGTCGTAAGCATACTTATCCCAGGCCTTGTTCTCGTTTGAGAATACAGCGAGGAAGTCCACGTCGTCGATTGGCCGGATGATAGTTGATTTCGAAGCTGATCCCATCAGAATGCCTTTCCAGAAGGGCATGTCCGAGGTCGATGGGAACTTCTCCAGCAACTTCTCATCTACGCTGCTCTTACGGGCTGGAATCAGCGTATTTTTGTGGTAATCGGTGGCTGAGACATCGCCGAGGAACTGAGCAAGTGCCTGTGCGGTTGTACGAGTCATCCTTCTCCTATATCTTGTTGGACGCTTATCCCAATTGCTTGGGCCGCCTCTGACATTTCCGCTTCGTTCCGATTACGCAGTAGCTGGTAGAGCCAGTCAGGGACGAGTGGAGCATCTCTCCGAAGTGCAAAGAGCTGGGATTGCCATGCGACGAGTTGCTCCGGCTGAATCGGTGTAGTGCTATTGGCTAGAATGGCGTCCTGCATCTCATTAGCAAGCGCTTCCCGCTCACGTCCAGCGGCACGAACTTTTCGAAACTCGTCCCAAGCATCCACTAGAGGCGGCAGGACCGGGATGGCAGCAACCAACAAGAAAGTTGCCAAACTGAAACCATTGACGACGGATATCGTCACCGACATAGCAGACCACGCAACCAACAAGCTGAGCCATAGTGCAGCGTTCCGATCGAGGAGTCGCCGTGAATACGCGACATTCCCGCGTTGCGCGATCGCGATGGCAACAGCTCCAGGAACGTTCTCCTGGATCGAGTACCAGTCGCGGAGCTTTTCTACAGCGTAGGCATGGCGCCTGCCCGCTCTTACGCCTGTTCCGGCACCAGTGAGTTGCGAGATGTCTTCGGGAGACACCCGAAATTCTCGCACTACGATCGTCGGCATTCCGAAGATCTTTGTGTCGAATTGCTCCTGAACAGTTGCTGCACGAGTCGCACCCCTGCGTTCCAAGAACTTGAATAAGACGTGATTAAAGACGTACCAGACTGCAGCAGTGGTCGCCACAGGGACTGCAGCCCCTGGCCAAATAGCAGTGAGGATCGGAGCTGCTATTGCGACCACTCCGACCCCTGTGCCACGAATACTAGTCCAGACCTTTGCCCTCGAATAAAGTCGCCGCTGGGCGAGCAACAATTTCAAGTTGGCGTCAGTGTTCTGAGCCTTCGCAACGTCCTCTGCCGATGGGGGCTGATAAGCTAACTCCGTCATTTCGCCTACCTGTTGAAGAGCAGCTTCAACTGCCCAATGGATTTAGCATGGTCGCCCGCCTGGTAGTGATCGAAGGCCCTGTAAGACCGGCTCACCGCAGTCGAAAGCTTCGACAGAGCGACAGTTTTAGCAGCGTCCGAAGAGCAAGCCGTAAACCTCGAGCCGAGCCCGGTTGGGTCGTTCATCGCAGCCAAATTAGCCGAATAGATGCTACTCAAAGAAAGGTATAAGTCAAAGATCGACACATACGATTGCTGCCCCTCCATATATTTGGCTGCTCGCATCTCAAGGTAGCAAGAAGAGACCGGCACATCCCGCTCGTACTTCCAGACCTTGAGCTGACGAGCGAGCGTTTTTGCCCCACCACCAACTTTCTTGTTCACGCTATTCACAAAGTCGTTGTGCGCTTCGGGGTAGGTTTTCATCCATCCACCGGTTGACGCCGGGTCGGCAATCCAATACCCAGGTCCATTAGTTGTATCAGCCACGTATCCCGGGACAACTTCAACCTCACAATCCGAGAACCTGCAAACGACTGCGGGACTCCGAACAGAGATTGTGGTGTTCAGAAAACGACCAATCAAAGCGTCACGAACCTTATTCAGCATCGTCGTTGACGATTGAGGTCGGCCACCTTTTAAGGAAGCAAGGTAGTCCGCGTCACTGTGTCGCCAGATACCCGTTCCATGCCGGAGCGACCCAATCTCAAACATGCGGTAAACACCAATCACGTAATTCAGTCGGGCTTCGACCGAGTCTTTGTGACTCTTCGCCGCATCGAAGTGACTCGATAGAGGCGTATAGAGCGAGTTCAGACTGGCAAACCAAGAGGAGACAGTCTCAGCCATCAATCGGCTCCTTCGCAAAGTTTAAATTTCCAACAATTTTCGCTTCTCGACTGTCAGATAGCACATCTAAGTATCCAGATGCCGAATCTTCATTGAGGTAGACGATCTTGTTCATAGGCTTCTCTGTTTGAGTTTGGTCAGCCCGGCTCATGACGCTACTCCTTCGACGAAATCGAGTTCGAGGGCACTCTCCCTGAACCGGATGATCGCAGCCAAGCTCTCTTTTAGCGAAGCTGGCATTTCATCCACGTCTGAAGCAAGGAGAGCCGCCCGATAAGCTAAGACATTCTTTTCGCGGAGGGCTCCGCCGTTGGCCTGCAGCACGGTGAGAAATGATGGCCACTTGGCAAGCTCCTCCTCAATGTCGTCCTCCCAGATCGTGTAATTGTCGGTCACAACTGTTGGGGAGCCAAAGGTGTACGGAAGAGTTCCATAACAGGCAGTCGCATCGGGAAGCCATCCACAAATCGTCTCCGTCGACTTCTTGTGGCTATTCCGGGCGTTTGCCGCTTTTGCGGGATCTGAATGCTTCCGAGCCGCGCCCAATGCATCGCCGTCAACCATGACGTACGCCGGAACGCCCAATTCCTTCGAAAGCATGGCAAATGGTACCTGAATTGCGTCTTTGCTCGACATATCCAGAACCGAAATACCTAGTCCGTCGAGTGGTGAATTCAACAGTTCGGCAAGGGACTCCAGAACCACTTTGTCTGTCTCGCCTTCGACCAGCACAACAGAGTCGGCAAAAAAACCCTCCGAAAAAGCAGTCGGCAGATTGAGCTGAATTGTCTTTTGTGCCCGAGCCTCGTCACAGCCTGCTGCTACCGCCAACCTTGAAAGCGTCGCAGTATTCACTTCTGAGACGCCCTTGGCCAAAGTGAATCGCCGGAGGGATTCAAACTGGTCAGGCCTGACGAAGTACGGGCTATGTGTCGCAACCAAGACTTGGACGTTGAACTGAGCAGATAGTTCAGCCAGCACCCGTGCGAAAGCGCGCGCACGAATCGGATGCTGATAAATTTCCGGTTCTTCGATGGCAACAATAAGACAGGGCAACTTTTCAAGTTCTTCCGCGAGCCTAAGCTGCGCTTCATCTTCAGATTCGTCTTCTTGTCGTTCGTGACTGGCCAACATCAGCTCAGCGTCTGGAACAAGGGATTGGAACATAGCGATCATGACAGCACGTTGCACGCCGTGCCCCTGACGACTCACGTCGTTTGTTAAGCCATCAATGCTGACATTCGTTAAAACTGATGCTTCGCCTTTCGGTGACCAGTCAGGCACCGTCGGAGTGAATTCAACCTTGGCGGTGGGGATGAGGCTAGCCAATCGGGCGTTTATCCGCTTCGCCTGCAGGCCTGTTGACTGCTCGACACTGGTCCTCACCGCGGCGTTGAGCTCCTCAATCTGCTTGGCATTCTTTACCTGCCATTCACTTCGAGCCGCCGCGCCCGCATTGGCCATAAGACCACCGATCAGATCGGCTAGCGTCGAGCCTTTACCGGTGTCGCCCACCTGGCTAGAGATGTCGGTGGCGGCTGGGACAAGCACGATCCGGACACATTCATTGATGACATTTGCACCATTGATTCCAAACATATGATTTGCATCGGCGCCATCAACAAGTTCAAGCTGAGAACTGTTCGCTGGCTCGTCTTCCCAATCCACCAAAGCTTGGAGCATCGCATCTTTGGCCGCTTTGGCGCCTAAGTCTGGAAGTTCCACGCCCGCCACCCGCAGGCCATTGTAGGCGTCCCGAATTTCTTTGATTAGTTTGAGCTGTCGGATATGAGCAAATCCTGGTCCGGCCAACGCGTTACCGACGACCTTCGACTTTCCATCGCTGGCGGACCAAGATCGAGTGAACGTCACAGACTTACCCCGCCCGTACTCCGCCAACCGCTGTCGATCCGCATCCGTCAGATCTGAGAATGATACCGAGACAGAGACTAATGAATTGGCAGCTTTCTCGTCGGCGCTACTCGATTCCATGACTTCATGGACATCCGTTTGCTCCAGTCCCTTACCGCTAAAAAACCAACTAAGCGCATAAAGTACGGACGACTTACCGGAGCCGTTGGATCCAATCAGAGCGGTGTAGTCGTCAACCTTAAGATCCAGATCCTTGAGACTACGATAGTTCTTGATCTTGACTTGGCTAATCTTCATCTCTCCCCCCCCAATTCCGCGCCTTCCTTAGCGCTACTTTGCCTCAGTATGGCATATTGTTCCGACATAAACTGGTTCAGCAACTAGCATTAAGAATCTGCCTGTCAGAGTTAAGTAAGACCACCGATTCAACGCGAGTTAACCTCCCAGACGGACCATCAGCACTACCAAGCAGCATTGTGTTGGAAGAAGCAGGCCACAGGAGGTATCGCCCCCAAGCGTGCCGCGGGTGTCGACCTCACAAAATGGGACGCCAGAGTCCCAGTGTGGAATCCGTGGCACCTGGCGAGGTTTATCGAACCACCGTCAAAAATCTTCGGAGATACCAACGCACGGGTCAACGAGTTCATCAGCTATCTAAACTCCGAAAACCTGAGCTTCATCTCAATGATAACGACCAGCGGAAATTAGAAACTGTGAGTCTTGTAGTGGCTGGTCTGGGATCAGCTGGCAAGCTAAGAACCAGGCCTGCCCGACCCGCTTGCCGAATAGGTGTTGAAGGTACTAATGTTCCGGCGAGTTGGTGTGTAATCTCGCAACTTCTCTAATGGTTCTTGGCAGGTCTGGGACCCGCTGGCAAGATAGATGCCACCCACCACGATGTGACTCATCACAACATTGTCTTCACATGTGAGTGGATGACTTGGACATGACCTGTCCGTCATGGTGGGTGGCACCAATCCGGCCACTTGATATGGCTTCATAGAAGGTCGTCCACACCCTGGCTGGGCGTGTGACTCATTAGAGATCCGCCTGCCAAGTACTTCTCCCGGACCGGTGCCAACCGTAACGGCCACACACCGGAGAAGGAGGCGAAACCGTCATGACCATCGTTGCAGAAAAATACGATTACGTCATCGGAATCGACACCCACGCGCGAACCCACACCTACGCCATCATCAACACCCGAACCGGCAGCAGGAAAGCTTGCCAAACCTTCCCCGTCAGTCCCCGGGGATGAACAGGGCCGTCGCCTGGATCCAGCGCAACACCCAAGGGCAATGCATCGCCGCAGTCGAAGGAACCCGATCCTACGGGGCGACGATCACCCACGCCCTGACCGAGCACCAGGTAGCAGTCGTCGAGGCGAAACCGCCACGGAGAAAAGACCAGGCCGGCCGAGGAAAATCCGACACTATCGACGCGACCGCCGCGGCCATGAGCCTGTTGCCGAAAGACATTACCAAGCTGCTGCAACCACGTGATGAAGGCGCAAGAGCGGCATTGAGCATCCTCTCGGCCAGTCGCGCACGGATCGATGCCCAACGAACCGTGAACCGCAACGCGCTCTCAGCGCTGCTGCGTACCTACGATCTGGGAATGGATGCCCGTAAGCCTTTGAGCGTCCGTCCGATCAAGCAGGTCAGCAGGTGGAGAGAGCATGAAGCTGACACGATCGATCAAAAGCTCGCCCGGGACGAAGCGAAGTTCTTGGCGACAAGCATCATGGCTGCTGATCAGATGCTGAAGGAGAACAGCCGAGCGAGGTCTGAGCTCGATGAGCAACTGGCTCCGGAACGGAAATTTTCAAGTCAAGTGAGACCAAAGGGTGCTAAGCAGCCTGCATTTCTTCACCTTCTTCCTGCTTCACCGGTTCGTTGATCCACGCGGCCTCAGGCATCTGTAGTTTCTTCGGCATGCGACGCTGACCGAACCGTTCGAGATGCGCGTCCCATGCCTTCTGCAACGCCACCAGCCGCTGGTCCTCAACATGCCCGGTCATCCCGAAATGCACGTCCGCAGGAGTGTGGAACCCGATCCCCGAATGCCGGTGCTGACCGTTGTACGCCTTCACGAACCGGTCCATGAATTCCCGGGCATCGGCCAGCGAACCGAACCGCTCGGGAAACACCGGAAGATACTTCAAGGTCTTGAACCAGCTCTCCGAATACGGATTGTCGTTGCTGACCTTCGGCCTGGAATGCGATTTGAGCACGTCCAAATCTGCCAGCAATGCGGCGACCGGCTTCGAGGTCATCGAGGTCCCCGGTCGGCGTGCACCACCTTGGGGATCTGGTCGGTGGCGAATACCTGCGCGATGAACTCACGCGCCAGTTCTCCTGATTCACGGGCATGGACCTGGCAACCGACGATGTAGCGCGAATAGATATCGATCATCACGTACGCGTCAAAGTAGGTCCCCTTGGCCGGCCCAGCGAGTTTCGTGATGTCCCAGGTGAACACCTCTCCGGGCTGGTGCGCGACCAGTTCCGGGATTTTCCGGGCTGCTGGCGGGCCTGCCGGCGGCGCTCGGCCATCTGCTTCTCACGACGCAGCAACCGGTACATGGCCGACACCGAGAACAGGTACGTCCCCTCGGACAGCAGGACCGCGTAGATCTGCTCGGGAGCCTGGTCCACGAACCGCTCGCTGTTCAGGGTTTCCAGGATCAGGGCTTCTTCCTGGGTGGTGAGCTTGTTCGCCGGCGCCGGGCGGGGACCCGGGGACGCTGGCTGCGGGGCCCGGCTGACCCCTGCCAGGGCGCTGGCCTGCCGGGTGGGCACCCCGCCGTCGAGCAGCTGCAGGTAGGTGCCGGCGAGCAGGCTGCGGACGTCTACTTGGAATCCGCGCTCTTTTCAGATTTGTTCCAAGAGCGCGTGTGCTTTTCCTATGATTTCCAGGGCGGTCTGCGTGGTGGGCAGCTTCTGCTCGCTGGCCGCCAGCTGCTTCTTCAGCCGGGCGATTTCCGCTTGCTCCTTGCCCAGCTTGCCCTTACTGCTCCCGGTGCTGCTGCTGGTGCTGGCGGGGTTGTTCCCGCCGAGGATTCCCGCGTCGCGCAGACTGCGCCACTCGACGATCTGGGAGGAATGCAGCCCGTTGGCGCGCAGGTAGCCGCGGCCCTCGCCGGTTTGGATCGCGTGCTCGTAGCCTTGCAGGTAGGCGAGTTTCTGCGCCGCGGTGATGGTGCGCCGGCGTGGCTGGTCCGGGCGGGGCTGGGTGGAATCCATGGTTCCATTCTCCGGCATGGTCCCGGTGGCTGGGTGGATGGAGGCGATGCTCATGGTGGAGGTTGGTCCTGTTCTCGCCCTGTCTGGGGAGGATAACTTGCTATGAATCGGTGGTCTCACTCAACCCTGACAGACAGGGGAATTGCAGCAAGTCTTTGGTCTGGGGCCTGTGAGCACAGCATGGATTCTCATGGCCTATTCCCACCATGGGCGTGTTCGTTCTGAAGCCGCGTTTGCTGCGCTGGCTGGCGTTGCTCCGTTACAAGCTTCCTCCGGAAACCACGAACGTCACCGGTTGAACCGTCATGGAGACCGGCAGGTGAACAAGGCGTTGGACGTGGTCGCGCGGACGAGGATGGGACATGATGAGACGACGAAACGCTATGTTGAGAAACGTACGGCCGACGATTTGAGCCCGAAGGAAATCAGACGGATTCTCAAGCGCTATATCGCTCGGAGCATCTATCGTCAGTTGCAGGTGATTATGGCTTGACAAAGGTCATAGAAGGGTCTGTCAGTCTGACGAATTGCCGGAGGCCTGCGCCTGCTCATTGGAGATTCGTCTAATCTCCACAGAAGCAGGGCGCTGTGCGTTGATAAACATGTCTAGCCCGGGTGTTTCATGATGGGTGCCGTAATTAACTGTCATTAAAGACGAAAGAGTGATCTGAACTGGGAAAATAAAGGTGTCTAAGCCAAAATTCCATGAGTTCAAGGATCACTCTTTCAGTGAATAATCATACCGGTCTTTACCCGCAGCTCCCAACCGTGACCACATCCCAGAATCTGGTGTCCCATGCTGGGCTGTCCACGCTGACCAGCCTGCTCAATAGCCTCGGCTTCCGGCAACTGGCCGAGGACCGGCTCGGCCAGTTCGTCCCCGCCACCGCGACCCACCGTCCAGGCAAAATGATCAGCGACCTGGTGCTGACCCTCGCCGCTGGCGGGGAGCACGTCACCGACACCGACCAGCTACGCCTTGCCCAAAGCGTGTTCGGGCCGGTGGCCTCCGAATCAACGTTCAGCCGCTTCTTCACCCGCCTCGCCGCGCATCCCGGCGCGTTCGACTACGCCTTCGCGACCATGCAAAGGGAGGTCCGTTCCCGGCTCTGGGCCGCTGCTGGCCGGCGCAGCCCGGCCGTGCGGGCCACCCGCGCCAATCCGCTCATCTTGGATATCGATGCCTCGTTGGTGCATGTGCACTCCGACAAGGAAGGCGCCAAAGGCACCTACAAGCGCGGGTACGGGTTCGCTCCGATGATCGCCATGGCTGATTACGGCCAGGGCCATGGCACGGGCGAGGTGCTGGCGGTGAGGATGCGCCCGGGCAATAAGGGAGCGAATTCCGCGGCTGACCACATCAGCATTCTGGCTGAGGCCCTGGCCCAGCTGCCCGATGATTTCTATGACCAGGACGGGTGCCTGATCGGTGAGAAGATCCTGGTCCGCACCGATTCAGCTGGGGCGTCCCGCGAATTTTTGCACCTCCTGCATGCCCTGGGTTTGCAGTTCTCCACCTCGTACGCGCTGCCGGTGATCAATGAGCGGTTCATCGGGTGGATCAACGAGAAGAAGTATTGGGAGCCGGCGCTCACCGCGAACGGGCAGCAACGTGAGGACGCGTGGGTGATCGATGCGACCAAGATCTTGGGGCTGAAGGGCTATCCTCCGAGCACCAGGATCTATTTGCGGGCCGAGCCCTTGCATCCCGGGGCGAAGGCCAGTTTGTTCGATACGGATGGGAATCGGGTGACTGCGTTTTTGACCAATGCTCCTCGGTTTGATCCGGCGTTCTTGGACGTGCGGCATCGGGCGCGGGGCCGTTGCGAGAATCGGATCAAGTCGTTGAAGGCTGCCGGGTTGGGCAAGTTGCCGTTTTTCGCGTTCGGTGCGAACCAGGCCTGGGCGAATCTGGCGATGTTCGCTTTGAACCTGGTGACATGGCTGCAGCTGGCGGTGTTGCCGGCAGAGCATGCGACCGTCAGTTGGGATTTGAAGCGGTGGCGGTATCGGGTGTGGGCGCTGGCCGGGAAACTGGTCACCGGCAGCCGAAGGCCGCGAATACTGGTCAACCAAGACGCACCTGAAGCAGGGCTGGTGCTGTTGCTGCAGGAGCGGATCAGCAGGCTGGCTGGCAGGTGGCCGGACGGGCATTTGGCAGCCTGAGCCGCTGGGGTTCAGTTCTTGGTTCCTTCAACAGCAATACTTTTTTCGGTGGGTGGTGGCCGGCGCGTGCGCCAGCGGGTGGCGCTCTTCGTCGTGCCCTGGAACGGGGAAACCCACCAGTGCGTGGCTTACGCCAGTCGTAGGTGGGTTTCCAAGCCATCATGAAAAAGTTGGGCTAGCGTAATACCCACACCTGTGACAAGTGCGTCACTGTTATTGCGCACCTCGCAGCCGTACCTAGAGTGACAGTATGCCAAAGAGATGAGTGCGGAATTGCGATATGTTCAGGGAGTCGCGGGTAGCGGCCGTGTAAGCCATTCACTGATTGAGTCGATCAGGCGTTCTTGCCCGGTGGCAGCGGTCAACGCCATGAGATTCAGGGGAAGTGCCGTCAGCTCAATGTCGTGTCCACCGAGCTCTGAAGCAACCCTCCAGGTTGTGGGGTCTTGATACTGAGCTACAGGATACGTGAGCGAGACGCGGCGACAGCCGAGCACATGCCCAGCAGTGAGCACCTGGTAGGTATCGGTGGATTTTGGGCGCGTGCCCAATACCTTATACTTCGAGTCGGTTACGGCAACTGCCTTTCCATCAGTATCACGGAACACTACGTCCGGCACGGTTTCCAGCAATCGTCCTTTCCCGACTATCAGCTCGCCAAACTTAATCGAGTGCTTGCTGACCCGCTCGCCCCGTCGTTGCGCTGCGCGTCCGCACAGCCAGTAGACGTAGTTCTCATAGATCGTATCGGATTTCCATAGAAACCCCGACAGAGCGTGCATTCCGGCGGCGTGGTGTACTCCTGAGCCGTCGAGGAGAAGCAGCCCGACCACTTTTGCTGCTTCGAGTCCACGGTGCTGTATGCCCAACTCGATCCGTTGAGCGTCAAAAGCCTGCGGCGGCTGGCCTCTGACATGGGACAAGCCAGCTGCAATCTCGCGCAGAGCACGTGCGCGTCCGGGCGCTTTCACCGTCGTCGCGAGGCAGGTGGCTGTCCAGCGAATTAATCGGGCCAGAGGTGTGTCGTCAGTGAGCGTGTCCGCGACGTACGGAACGTTCCATGGTTTCGCCGCCCATTCGCCGAGACGTGTTGTGTCCAGTGCACCACGGAGCGTCGCACCCGAACCACATTCGGCGAGATATCCACGAGGTAGCCCTCTCGCGCCGCCCTTCGCATACGAGGCCAGGAACATCTCAGCGAGCAAATCCGGCATTGAGAGCGAGTTGATCTCGTTGGCCGTCGTGAAGTGATCATCGACGTACCCGCCCTCGACAACTGAGAGTATGCGCCACAGCACAGACTGCCAGCTGCCTACGGCATTGCTTAAGAACTTCGGCGCGATCTCTATGTCGGTGTCGCCGACCCTCACGACTCCGGTGACGCCTTCGGCTCGCAGTTGGATCTGTCCATTGCCTAGATCTTCAGCACGGATCGGGTTGTCGCCTAGGCTGAGGGCGCGCCGCCAGCGCGAATTTGCTTCGTTCAATGCCTGGAGGTCGATCTCATCGACGTTCCGTATGACCGGCGGACCATACTCTTGGAGGGGGATGCGCCGGACCTCGGTCAGCGCGTCAACCACTTGAACGACCGCTTGATGATGTCGAGATCCAGATTACTCACTCGGACCGGAGACAGAGTTCGCGCCGACGCCGAGGCGCTCTTAGCTGATCTGAGTCGCCACGCGTAGTCGCCGGAAGCCGGTGGAGAGTCAACGTGGAGTAGGCCCATGAGCTGCTCTGGCCGACCCGAGTAGCGATCTTCCAACTGCGGGAACAGCACATCATCCCAGGTCTTCGCCAGGCTCTTCCAGAGATCGTCTTCAGACCTGGCTTGAACCGTACCGGACGCGTCCACGAGCGATGCCAAGATCGGGGTCAGCAAGCCATGGCCGAGTTCGAACTCCGGACCAAGATCGGACGCGATCGCCACATTGAGCCGGTCCAGCAAAAGATAGCCTGCTTCAAGTGGCTCGAGCCCCATCCAGTTGCTGTCGTCTGGAACCGGCACCGTTGCAGGATCGAGCTCCCAGTGCTCGGCCAGCGCGTCGAGGTCTGGGCGCATCTCGATCCTGTCGAAGCGACGCGCCAGAGCACTGTCGATCGGCACGGCTGCGCGATCTACACTATTCATTGTCGCGACGATATAGACATCCTTGGGGAAAACGAACCCCTCTGCGATCGTTGAGGAGTCGCCACCCGGTCTGTGGATCTCCTCACTGACGCCACCGCTGAAGGCCAATTGACGGAGCGGAACCGGTAGCGGGACCTTACCGTCCGCCCGATAATCGAAGTCCAAGAATGTCATGAACTCACCGAAGATCCGCGCCGCGTTGCCACGATTGATCTCGTCAATGAAGATCACTACAGACTTGTACTGAGAGTGCGGGTCATCAAGCTCAAGGGCAGCATCGAGAAATACGCCCGCCCATGGTTCGAGGCTCGTTCCTGTCGCGTTCATTTTCGGCCTAAGACCAAGGACGAAGTCCTCATAGCCATACGACTGATGGAATGTGGTCCACACGACCTTTGCTGGCATAGGGATCGTGATAGGTAACGCGGGACGACTGAACGGCTGCACAGCATTGGCCGCGTTCAATTGGATGCCGCGTTTGGCTTGTGGCGGTTGCTGAAGCGCCTGAAATAGTTCGCTGATCAGTCGCGTCTTACCTGTCGCCGGAGGGCCGTAGAGCAACACGTTTCTACCCTCGCCCCAAGAGGAGAAAATATCGTCGATTTTGCTAACCATATGTCTACCTCAACCTGCGTAAATAACGTCGCCGACTATTCTGCCTTGCGTATATAGATCCCACGCGGGGTTGTTTTTGTCCATGGCGGCCGGACGCCTGCCCGTTGTGAAGCCCGCGTAAAACTCACCGTCAAAAGTCTTTGCGATGTATATACGGAGGCCGCCGTCGGGGAAGTAGGGCTCCGCTTCTTCCTTGCTTTGGACATCATCGGGCGCGGTCGGGAAACCACGGTCCACCTTCCACGCCGGATGGCGCTGGCCGCCAGCCATCTGGCGATTTTGCCGGACAATACGCATCCGGCCTCCTGCTTTTCTCTGGAACTCAATGGGCCCGGATGCGGCCGAAACGCCAATTGCTCCGGCTTGGATCGTGAAGGGCAGAGAGCCAGTGCTCGGCAGTCCGAGAAAGTCCAGTGTTCTGTCGACCAGCGACTTAGGGATCTCGAAATAAAGCGAGCCTTGGCCACCCTGAGTCACGTTTGGATGGCGTTCGACGTTGTAGAACTCCCCAACCGGAACATTTCGCCACCAAATGCTTTCAATATCGATCTGCTGACTCATATTTACACAACCTCCACGTGGTACAATCGTTCGAGCACTGATCCATCCTTCACTCGACCATTGCTCCGATACCGCGCATGAGGCTGCTCATGTAAGGAAACTCTGCCGAATTCCTCCAGGATAGCCATCAGCGCATCATGCGAAACCTGGCCGTCCTCGCTGTACGAGATGAAGACATGATCGGCATCGAGGTGTTCCAGCGTCCGGCGGAACGCCTGTCCTGCGCTTCGCCGGTAACAGAAGTCCGATGCCTGATCCATCCACGGTCGCAGGCCGCCGTCGCCAGCCGCTACCGGCTCATCACCCCGCGCGAGCGTCTCCAGCACGTGGTAGTTGCCTGCGTACTGCCGCTTCGTGTACGGCGGATCGAGGTATACGGCGCTCGTTCCGAGAGTAGGAGCGAGGTTCTCCACCGCGCCCTGTAACACACGGTGCTGGCCAGGCGTCCACTCAAACTCCAGCGGCTCGAACTCGATAGGACGCAGTGCAGGGCGCGACAGCACCTTCCGGAAGTAGCCGTAGGTGCCGCTGATGTTGGCCACCTTGTTCGTCGAGAGCAGGAGATGTTGCAGCAAGATACTGTGCTCAAGCTCAGTAATCGTCTCGGTCGCTCGCAGCGAGGCGATCCCAACGCGTAGACCGTCGATACGAGCCGCATTCTCCGCGGAGAAGTAGAGCCGCGGTGCTCGGCCATTCGCGGGTGCTCCTTCAGCGCCGAACTCTTTGTAGAAGTAGCCCTGTACGGGTTCGATTTCCCGCATCCATGTCAGGGCTCCCTGGTAGCCGCCCAGTGCGGCAAACTCTGGCGCTTCCTTGGCTAGGAGGCGAGCCCGTGCGTGCACAACCGGGAACGTCAGTGCGTCAGAGGCCACTACATCGAAACCGACGCGTGCAAGCGCAATTGCTACTGACGCAGTGCCGCACATCGGGTCGGCGATGGACGCCCCGTCAGATAGGACATCGGAGATCTCGCTCACGATCCAGTCAGTGAGCTTCGTCTTGTTACCGAGGTATCGATACGACATGGCCGTCGGAGCTCCGTTCTTCGGAAGACGACGCCAGTCGCTTGTTCCTCACGACGATCCTGTCGTACATGCGTCTATAACCATCTTTACCAACCGGCAGGTAGAACCGCGGCCCACCTTGCTGGTAGGTGCCCTTCGCCGCGACTTCTGACATTGGCCGCCCCATCGTCTTACTCGACCCCACAATCTCGAACTGATCAGGGTTGTACTTGTCGATGAACGTGATCGGCACTCCCATGAGTCCTGCATAGTCGCGCGGGATATCAGCAGTGCGGCCCACCTCTATCGCGTCAAAATTTGCGTACACCGGGTACTCTTCAGGGCAGAACTCCTTTGTGAGTTCCAGATCTTGGTGCCGATCCTGGTAGTCCAGGTTCGTAAACCAACGCACGCCCTTTACACGGATGTAGCGATTACCCTCATTGTCGACGCGGGTGCCGGCTGCATCCAGAGAGTAATCCTCTGGAACACGGAATTCGCGATCACCGCTTCGAATGCTGGGTCCGTACCACACCTGGTCATTCTGGAAGAGCGGGAAGATCTCCTTATACGTCAACGCATTCATATTGCCCAACACGATGAACTTCTTGTCATGCTCTATCAATTGCGCCATGTACTCACGGAACAGTGAGAACGGTGGATTTGTCACCACAATGTCCGCCTGCTGGAGCAAAGCGATGCTCTCTTCAGAGCGGAAATCGCCGTCCCCAGCGAGTGGGCGCACGCCAATCTCGTCAGCATCGGGTACGCCGTTGCTGTTATTGTCGCCAATATACTCGAGCCATACAGCGCTCTCGGACTCACCGCTGCTGAAGGCCCCGGGGTCGCTGTTCCTGTAGCACGTAGCGATCAGTTTCTTGAGGCCGAGCTTCTCGAAGTTCGACGTGAAGTAGCGGAAGAAATTGCTCACCCTAGGATCGTCGCAATTCAGATATACAACTTTGTCCTGAAAGTGATCGGTGTAGTGCGCAAGTTCTTTTTCGATGTCCGACAGTTGAGTGTAGAACTCGTCCTTCTTCGCCTGTCGGGCGTCGTGGAAGTCACGATTCCTCGCACTCTTTGCCATGCTGTTCCTTCGCCATTTGTCATTTCGCGCTTCTGGCACGCGACGAAATATCTCCGCGCGACTTGCTTCCATGCTACCGTCGAGCACTCTAGGCCCTCGGGATCCTCCGGCTGCGCGCCGCGAGCACAGGCTGTGCTGTTTAGCACACCGGGCGACCTATCCGAAGCCTGCTAGTAGCGTCTGTCGCTCGCATGGATCGTGAGCTCCCGACGCGACACGCATCAACGCGATAGGATTCGTCGGTGCCAACTCGTAAAGCGAGCACCGCACACACCTCTACGCCGCATTCCTTGTCCCGGAGAATCAGCGGCTTGAAGCCACCGGCGACAGACACGTGACGCAGCAAGGCAAGCCGAATAAGTCGCAACTCATGAGCAGATCGCGCTCGTGCCCAGCATGCCAGCTTCCCGTGATCTCGTCGAGTCCCGGGGTCGTTCCGCAATACGGCAGGAGGTCGCTAGAGCGCTGGTAGAGGTGGTGCTATGCGACGCTGGTGCGGGCAGTCCTCGTGTCATCCTCTCATGAGCGGCAGACATACGGTGCGCCTGCTCTTTGCCGCGGGCTACGTCGAGGAGCCCGGAGACACCTTCATGCCATGCCAGGTCGCCTCCTCCAACCAGGTAATGCAGCAGGGCAGGCCGAAGTGCAGTCACTTTCTGAAGAGGTCGAGCGGGTCCACGGCATGGCGAAGGCCGCAGCCGATCGGTCCAGGGTGTTCCCTTGCAGAACACCTCCTTCTGAGAACCGAGAGCGAACAGGTGGTGGAGTGCGCTTTCAATGATCGTGGTGGGTGAAGTCATCCTTCGACTCTCATGCTCCGGATCGACATTTCACGTCGCGTTCGCAAAAGCTTTCAACGGAGATCGGCATAGAGGGGAGGATGCTTAGGACGCCGCGCTTCGGGCAGGCGAACGCGCGGCGTACACTGAGGTCCTCCACCGGGACGCCCGGGTTTTAGACCGCATCCGCCCTCTGCAAGTTGGGAAATACCAGTAAACCGTATCCCGGTGTTCGGTGGAAGAACATCAACTAGATCACCCAGCCCAATGGCCGGGCCTTAGTCGTATCTGGTAGGGGCCGACCGCAGGCCTGGTTCATTCAGCGGTGTGGGATAATGCATCGCCAGTCGGACTAACTCATGAAACATCGATGTTAGAAATTTCGCGAGCAAAAATATACGAGGCACAGGCCTTGCAAAACAGCGTCAGTGGGTAGTGCTGTTCCGACGACATGGAAGTGCTGATCCGGATACCTGGTAGTGCCCGGGAGATATCCCTTGCAAGATTGGCTGAATACCGCAGGCTCCAGAGTGGCGACAAGTTCATAGGGGAACGGGCCGAGAAGTTAGCCCGACTTCTCACTGGTGCGGATCGTGAGTGGGTTCTCGGTGGCGGTTGCCGTTGCGATGAGATCCACGCACGTCGTTGACGCTACAGTGCAACACCTCCAGCTTTAGTTTGAATCGATCACAACCAAACGGCGCTAGTCAGTTGGGGAAACGTCGGGCGTCCGCGTCGGGCGCGACGACCACGAGTCATCCGGGACCAACACCGGTGCAGTGGTTGCCCTCTGGATCGACAACTAAAGTGGCCCTTCAGGATTCAGGGTGTAAACGTGGCCTGAACCCGCCGGTCTCCAGCAATGACCGTGCGATATAGTGCGTCAGATTCCTGAACCCCAACGCGATACCCCGTAAATGCTCCAGTCTCCCATTTAAGGCCTCGGTGGGGCCGTTCGAGCTGCCCACGTGATCGAAGTAGGCCAGGATGTCATTCTTGCGACGTTTCAGCGTGGTGCCCAACCGTTTCAGCTCCGGTAATCCCGCAGGCACCTTTGC
Organism: Glutamicibacter protophormiae; assembly: GCF_014647495.1. Lineage (GTDB taxonomy): Bacteria > Actinomycetota > Actinomycetes > Actinomycetales > Micrococcaceae > Glutamicibacter > Glutamicibacter protophormiae. The sequence goes on along the minus strand of NZ_BMPH01000002.1, from coordinate 10,260 downwards.
TCCGATCTCGTCAATCAGCGTCGATAAGGCCCACTTGCCGACCTCGACTTTTGGCTGCCGATAGGCATCGACCATCCGCTGATACACGCTCCACACCAGCTGCACCGGCTCATACGCCGGCTCGGTGAACAGGTCCTCCAGCTTGGCTTTCTGCTTCTCGATCGCCAGATCCAATCCCACGGTCAGTGTCCTGCGAGCCTTGTAGAGCGGGTCGTCTTTCAACCCGCGCCGTCCGTGCTGCTCGCGTTGCACCCGCTGCCGGGTGCGATCCAACGCGTCCGATCCGAGCTTGACCACATGAAATGGGTCCAGCACCTGAACCGCCTCAGGAAGTTCCTCGACGGCCGCGGTTTTGAAGCCGGTGAACCCGCCCATCGCGACCACTTCAATGCCCTGCTTCCACTGGTCCTCGCGTTCGGTCAGCCAGGTCTTGAATACCGCCTTGGACCGGCCCGGGATCATGTCCAGCAGGCGGGCGGTGCCGGTGCCGTCGCGGACCGCGGTCAGGTCCACGATCACCGTCACGTATTTGTCTCCGGTGCGGGTATGCCGCCAGACATGCTCGTCGACACCGAGGACCTTGACCCCGTCAAACCGGGACGAATCGCTGATCAGGACCCGTTGGCCTTCGGCCAGCACCGCGTCATTGGCGGTATTCCACGTGACGCCCAGAGATTCGGCGATGCGGGAGACGGACAGGTGCTGGCAGACCAGCCCGTTCAGGGCCCAGGCCAGGCCGGTGCGGCTGATCTTCTGGCGTGGTGCCATCGCTTTGGAGAGGTCCTCGCGCCACACGTGCCGGCAGGAGGGGCATCGGTAGCGGCGGTGCCTGATGACCAAGACGGTGGGCCGCCACCCGAACGGTGCGTGGGCGAGCCGGCGGGTGACCGTATCGCGTGGGGCGCCTTCGGATCCGCAGCGGGTGCACCACGGATCCGGTGCGGTCACATGGCAGAGGATTTCGGCTTTCGCCGCGGTGAGGTGCTGACCGATCGCGGTGAGGCCCAAGCCGTCGAGGCGGGTGAAGGTCGTGAGATCCGGTGCGGTAAAGGTAGACTCGTGCACTGTCGAGGTCTTTCAAGAATGTTTGTGTGGTAACTTCCATTCTTCGCGAAGGCCTCGACTTTTTGCTGCATTGGTGACACGCCCGGGATCCGGGGTGTTGGTTTTAGGTGGCTACACTCTCAATCCTGAAGAGCCCGTTTTCCATGCTCTGTTCGGCCTGGTCTTTCTTGATGGTCATATCGTGTTTTTCCTAGTCTCTTTCTATCAATTGACTAGGGGTCTTACACAATCAACCTGACAGGCTCGAAGAGTAATTTCGGCGAGCATATTGACATGACGCAAGGCGCCGCGTTCCTATCACTCAGCCTAAGTTTGAAAGAAGTCCAAAGAACTTCAAACCGAATACTGGGATGATAACCAGTCGAGAATGAAAAGCAGTATTGCCGCAACTAAAGATAATATTCACATTTTTTCATTGTGAGATCAGAAAAGGAGCTATTGATACACAATTTTAGGAATAAGTTTTGGATTGCTCGGTCTTCCGATTCTCGGCAACATGTACTACCGTTCTCGACATGACTAGCTGGGACGTGTCGAGGCACCCTGAATGGGACATGATGTACAGAGCAGGATTGACGGTACGGGAAATCGCTGACCGTTGCAACCAAAACGTCGCCACCGTCCAATTACACTTGCAAGTACGTGAAAAGTATCAGCCAGGCCTACGCTCTGCTCATGACATTGCATTGAATGGTCGAGGTCCCGATCGCCCATCAACCAAATGGCGTAAGTGTCTTGATGAGATAATTCAGTTCCAATCGATCCATGGGCGTTTGCCAAGGAACGACGGAGATTCTCAGGAACAACGACTTTTTCGGTGGATAGCCGTCCAGCGACGGTCATTCACTCAAGGGGGCATGTCTAAATCCAAGGTAGCGCTGCTCGGCGACGTCGCCGATTGGACGACAGACTTGCATCGACAAGAACTTGATGAACGTTGGAATGCGAAACTAATTGCTCTGAAAGATTTCGTGTCTGAATTTGGAGCCATGCCCCGGTACAAGACCTTCGCTTCTGAACGCGAACATTCGCTTGGGGTTTGGTTACATAATCAGCATCAAAGGCGAACCGAACTAAAATTGCAGGATTGGCGACTTGAAGCACTCAACGCGGCAATTCCGGGTTGGACAAGTAAAATGTAGGGCTGAATCCGATACACTGGTGTAATGCCCCGGGGCGCCCACCGGATTCGGTCCGCTGACTGTTCAACAGAAGCATCTGAAACCACCTGTATACCGAAGCAGCAGCAGTGATGCATCGGTCGAATAGCACCTATTATACATTGGTGGATGCCTCTAATTCCTGGACAAGAATCTGCAGATCAGTCATCGCCGATGATGACCAGTGCCGCTGACGTAGCCATCTGCAGCCGAAATTTTCTTTGCCAGCGGCGGCGCGACAACCTGGGATAGCATGTGCGGACGCCTGCTAGCCAAGCCGACCCTTTCTACGCGTGACTAGAAAACAAGTTGCCCTCCACGAACGGTTTTCTGACTCTTCAGGATTCAGGATGTAATCGACGTCTAAACCCGCCAATCTCCAACAACCACCGTGCGACATACTGCGCCCGATTCATAGACCCTATCGCGATACCTCGCAGGTGTTCCAAACGGCCATTGAAAGCTTCGGTAGACCTATTCAAGCTGTCCGCATGGTCAAAATACTTCAGGACGTCAGTCTTCCTTCGCCGCAGGGTCCCGCCGAGCTTCTTCAGCTCCGTCAACCCTGAGGTATCTTCGTACCAATTTCACCGATCAGTTGCTCCAACGTCCACCTTCCAACTTCGGGTTTCGGCTGCCGGCAGGCACCAACCATCTATTATGACACGCCCCAAACCAGTTGAACTGGCTCGTACTCCGGCGCCTCGAACACGTCCACGAGCTTGGTTTTCTGCTTCTCTGCGGCCAAGGACAACCCCGTAGTCAAGGTCCGACGGCATTTATACAACAGGTCATCTCTACGTCCTCTCCGGCCATGTTGTTCGCACTGGACTCGCTGTCGGGTTTGATCCCGGCCTCGGAACCCGGTTTAACTAAATGGAACACTTCGGGCATGCCAAGGCCGCGACCCAAAGTTGAGCATCAGCGCCGTGGCACTGCGTCTTTGGGTCTTCCCAACCCACGTCGATGCCGCGGACCGTACCCGGAGCCCAACAACGAGGGACTCGCTGAAATCAAAACGCAGAAAGCAGGTCAGGGAACCGAAAGAATCCAACAAAATTTTCAGGCAGTCATCAACTTTCTTGAGTTTGGGGAGCTCGCCCCGCGACGGCATTAGCTACCAAGTTCATCAACCCGCAACACGAGTGCGGCTACGAAGCCGTGCGCGTTCTTCCAAACTCTGGCGGCATCAGGCCTGCAGGTCTCTTCACGTACTAACCAAGGCTGGAAGCAACGCCAAGCAGCCTCAAGGAACATTACCGACGCTCAGATCCACAACGTCCCGCACGCCCGGCAGCAGCCCGCTCCCAAGACTGAAAAACCGATGCTGGAAGTCCTCTAATGCGAACCGGCCGATGCGTGACGCTGGAATGAACGGACTGGCCTCGGGCCAGCATACCGTGACCACGATCTGCACCAAGTACACCGTGCGGGCCATGGACCTGCTGAATCCGCCCAATTCCGTTTCATCAGATGTGGAAAAACCTTGGCTGAGTACACGGTTGTCACCTCTATAGGTTCAAAGGGCGATTCGCTCGACAAGGCCATAGCCGAAGCTCTAGATTCGGTCTACAAGGCGGAGCCGATCGATCGACATGTGTGGTCAGGGCATGTCGGAGTCATGGCAGAGACCTCCCGGCGGGTTGGCTGATGCATCATGAAGAAGCTGTATCCAGCACTCGAATACAGATCACCGGCTCAGATCCATCAACAATGGACCGAACAGAATGGCACGGTCTCGGAAACCGCGAAGAAAAATCAAGATAAGGAGACTCTAGCAAACCCGGGGCTTGACAGAGTAGTGGTGGATGCGACGATATTCACATGGTCACAGGCACAAAGATACGCTGGGGCCAATGTGTCATCAGTGTCGGTGTCATCGCCAATCAATAACTGGATCCGTTCCGAAGCTTCCCGCTCGTGTCTCCTGGCCCGCCGCCCGTTTGGTTCGTAATTCACCAGAGGTGCGGTGGCAATTACCTACCGCGGACATACCGAAATGCTAGCGCTCATGCACTGTTCTCCATGCTGATCGATATTTATCGTTCAATGACACATTGGTAGAGGCCGCGGTCATTGCATGGAACAATCCCATGGGGTTATCACGCCGCAGAATTCGACGGTAGACCCGAATGAAGGAGGAACTCCGCAGATGTCCGCAGCCCCGCACCAAGCCCTCCAGCGCACCGATGCCGCTTGGATCATCATCATGGCTTCCGGCGTCGTGGCTGGCCTGCACATTTGGAAGTTGGCCCCGGCCCTACCCATGATCCAGGAGCAGTTGGGCTTTTCCCTGCTGTTTTCCGGCATCCTGCTTGGCGTGGTCCAGGTAGCCGGCATGATTGGAGGCCTGGCGGTATCGCTGCTTTCGGAGTTCATTTCCCAGCGCAGGACGTTGCTGCTCGGACTTCTCTTGCTCTTCCTCGGCTCAGCCCTCGGCGGAGCTTCCCAAGATGCCAATGTCCTTCTGACAACCCGCATCATCGAAGGCGCCGGAGTCATCATGACGACAGTGATGGGCCCGGGGCTGGTTCGCTTGCACGCGCCGTTGAAGAACCTGAACATGGCTGTCGGCTGGTGGGCAGCCTACATGGGCATGGCGACGTTCCTCGGGGTCTTCAGCACGGCTCTGGTCTTGCAGTACATGTCATGGAGCACCTGGTGGTGGATCTTGGCAGGAATAACGTTGCTGCCGATTCCACTGGTGCTGAAGTTCGTGGCTCCCGATGTCCCAGCGGGTGCCTCTGGAATGCGCGATGCCGCCCGCCGCATCGGCATCACAGCCAAATCCGGACGCGTCTGGGTCAGCGGTCTGATCTTCGGCTGCTACACCGTGCAGTGGATGGCGGTAGTGGGATTCCTTCCCACCATCTACGAAGGCTTCGGTCTCTCCCCCGTCACCGGTGGTCTGGTCACCGCAGTGGTCGGCGGCCTGAACGCCGTGGGCGCCATTATCAGCGGCTCGCTGCTGCACAGGGGTGCCAACGGCAGAACCATGCTCTTGGTGGGCTTCATCCTGATGGCCGTGACGTCAACACTGACATTCGTCTTCGGCTACCCGACGCATCTTTTGTGGATCCAGATGATCGCCGTCGGTTTGTTCTCGATCAGCGGGGCAACCATTCCAACCACCATGACCCGCGTAGCCGTCGATCTGGCCCCGGCCGGCGGTTCTGCGCCAGCGTCCATGGGCTTGATCCAGCAGCTCTTCAACATCGGCAATTTCACCGGCCCCATGTTGCTAGCCGGCACTGCAACGCTCACCGGTGGATGGAACTCGACATGGTGGATCACCTGCGGATTCGCCTTGATCGGCATTCTCCTAACCATCGGACTTTCGCGTCGGAATTCGCCGTTCGAAGCGATGAACTCCCACCAAGGCTGAGGAGGGCGCACAGTCATAATGAGGAGATCCCTATAGACCGTCCAGGCTGATTCCCTGCAGGATTCTGGACTTCATTTTGAATGGGGTGGAGGGGTTGTACTGATCTATCTCGCATTTTCACTGGCGTTCAGTTGCACTGTTCGGTTAGCTGCCTGAGCGACGAACGAATCGTCGTGGCTCGTGAACAAGATGCCATGGCCCTTTGACGTGCAGGCTTCGATTATTTCTCGAAGTACCTTTATTCCGTTGTCGTCCAACCCCTCTGTTGGTTCATCCAGCAGCAAGATCTCCGGTTCATGCACAAGAACACTAGCAAGAGCCACTAGCTTGCGTTCCGACATGGACAGTTCGTATGGGTGCGTTTCTGCTTTGTCCCACAGATCCAGTCGGTCAAGCACCGCTGCCACCTGCTGTTGAGATTTAGCATCAGATCGAAGTCCGTAGCCGACTTCTTTGAACACGGTTCGTTCGAAAAGTTGGTCATTCGGGTTCTGCAGCAAGAGACCCGGCTTTGCGCTCGTGCGCACTGTTCCGGCTGTTGGTTTGAGCAATCCGACGGCAGCTTTGAGGATGGTCGTTTTGCCTACTCCGTTGAGTCCCAAGACTCCCACGCATTCACCGGCGTGAAGCTTGAAGTTGAATCCACTAATGGTCGGTGGTGTTGATGGTCCATAGCCGAGATTTGTTCCGGCAAGCTCCAGAAGTACCGATGAACATTCTCTCCCAGTGGGTTGAGGTGGCTTCTTGTCTAGACTTGGTTCTTGATTCGATGGAAGAGATTTCCGCTCGAACGATGATAGTTCCCCGCGTTCCAACCTAAGGACTTTGTCGGCATGATCCGCGCCATGTACATAGTTCCGGGCCAAGATGACAATCGCTTTGCCCAGCAATTTCAACTTCTGGGTGGCGGATATCACCATTTTTCGGGCGTTCTTATCCAATCCTGAAAATGGCTCGTCCAGGACTAGTACTTGCGGGTTATCGACCAGAAGTGCGCCTAAAGCAACGATTCGTGCTTGTCCACCAGATAGTTTGCCAACGTCCTGCGCGAGCAGATGGTTGATGTCCAGCATGTCAGCGATTGCAAGTATACGAGTCAGCATGTCCTCTCGTGGCACTCCGCGATTCTCCAGCGCGAACGCCATCTCTTCAGCAACAGTTGCCCTGATTCCTGATAGATAGTCATTGACATCCTGCGGCAGGAACGAAATGTGCTGAGCCCAGCCAGAAGGATCGATTCGAGGCCTTTTGTCCTCTGAGAATTCAATGCGTCTGCCACCAACGGTTATTGCGCCTTCAAACTGGTCCAAACCAGTTCTAGGCAATATTCCGGCCAGGATTGCACCTAACGTAGATTTTCCTGACCCTGAACCACCGCTAATAACTGTGACGGTCCCAGGACTAATGTTCAGCTTGATGTCTTGGAGAACGTCGACCTCAGCATGCGCATACCTGAAGTACTTAAGATCAATGTCGAGGCCTAACCCCGTTTTCAAGTTTCCAATGCTCAATTCACTGGTCATGCGAAATCCATCCAGCTTGGAACAAGCAGCAGAGCTGGCAATAGCAACACGCAAAGCACTGAAACATGGCGGATCCAACGTTGCCCATTGGAGTCTGGGACTTCCCGCAAACGAGTCATCCTCTGGGTTGCAGGGAAGCCACGGGCGGCCAAATGCGGTGCCCGATTGGCCGTTTCCTCCAAAGACGAAAGCACCAGGGGAACGGCCTGCAGACGGACCTTTTGGAACCAACCTCGTAGCCCACGACGAAACTTCACCTGTCGCAGCATCTGTGCTTCGTTGATGACTCGCTGCCGCTCAGCAAGTTGGGGAAGCAGAAAGAGTGTCGCTGCCACCAGATATCCAAGTTGCGCAGGTGCTTTCGATAGGTCAATTGCCGCTACCAATTGATGGCGGTCAATGACCAAGGAGCACAGCAGCCCGACCACGACCAGCACAGCCGTTCGCAGACCCAGCTCTGCGGCTGTCTGCAAGCCAGCTTGTGTCAGCCCGAAGCTCCCGTTGGAGGCGAGCCCGTGGATCATCAGCTGCGAGGCAAAAGTTGGCAGCACGATCGCGCTCGATAGGCCAATAAGTTTTTTGCTCTTGCCAACGCTCCAGGCCACAACCAACGCGCCGGCATTCACCGTGCAGCTGAGCCACCAGAGCCCAGCAGCTGTCGTAGTGGTCACCACGGCAGCAGCCACCGCCAGAACTGTGAACGGATGCAGCCGTTGGAACCAGTTCATGCCCTTAATCTCGTTCTCCGCCCCGCCGTCCAAGTACCCGGTAGCGACGCACGAACTCATAGCTCTGGGACATCCTGTTGGGAAGGGCATAAACGAGCAACGCAGCAATGAGGAAAACGATCGCCTTGTCCCCTGGGTCGGAGAGCAACGCTTGCTTGGTGACCGCTGACAACAATGAGTCGCCCATGGAACGGAATACAGTTACAACAGCACCGGTGCCCACACCCGAGGTCCCGCCGAAGACAAATGCCGCCACAGGTGCAGAGATCGCCCCTACGAGGACACCGGAGACAAGACCCGCAATAGGAGCCAGATATACACGTCGAACAGCACCGAAACGAGCTGCCGTGCCTGCAAGGAAGCCAATGAGCGCCGCTCCTGCCGCGAACGGAAGTACTGTCGGGGCAAACAAAGACCAGATCAAGGTTCCCAGGACTCCAGTTGCCGCACCGGCGCGACGCCCGGCCAGGAATCCGACCAGCACAGTGCCCATCGAATCCAGATACAGGGGCACCATCACCGAGCCGACAAACTGCCCCAAGAGGATATTCAACGCGAGCGCTACAGGAATCAAAGTCAATGTCGATACAGGCAAGTCCTGAAGGACAGCCGCCAGGAGCAGCAAGGCAGAAAGCAGGTACGCGGCGAACGTTGCCAGGGCTACGCCCTGGCCCAGCCCCCCGGTGAGATCTGTCGGTTGGGTAATCACGAGGACTGTATAGGTCGTAACGAGCAAGAGTGTGCCTGCAATAGCCAAGAGGTTACGACGGAGCCTGCTGCCGGTCGATTCGTCGGCAAGGAGCAAATTGGGTGACATGGTGAAGAGAATCCTCAGATGCAGTGCATGGATCGCGTCCCGCAGATACTGCTGGACGCCCGATTACCGGACCTATGTCACCTTGGCCCGGTTCATGAGTTTAGCTCACGAAGTGTCTTCTCGAAGATTCTCTTTACATTCGGAGGGCCAAATCGGCCAGCTTCTCGCGCAACTCGTCGAACCCCCGTGCCGGATTATTTTCCGTGACCACCTTCGCGTTTGCAGGTTTTCCCCACAGTCCGCGGAAGTCAGCGACCGTTGTTCCAAAAAGTAACGTGGACTCGGTTTCCACATCCACCGTCGCAAGCTTGGTTTGATACTCCAACGTGCCTGCGGCAACACCTGCTGCGAAGTAATCGTGAACGTGGGCGATGTAGCCTTGGTCGTAGTTTCTATGGAACTCAAAATAGAATCGCAAAGCATCGGAGACATACCGGATCAACGGGTTTTCCGCTTTACTCCGGGTACCCTCTGGATCTGTTTCCCGAACATGTTCTTCGTCAAGCTCGGCGGTCATGGCCAAGTCGTTGACGAATCCCGGTCGCATCTCAAATCGCTCGGTTGTTTCCAATGCACACACAATCGGCAGCTGTTCTTCTGGAAGCCCCGCCTCCGCGGCTGCGGTGTAGGCTGCAAAGACTTCCGTCGCGGCATGCGGGTCCACATGCGTATTCCATTCGGCGGTTGGGGTTGTATTTCCTTGGTAGTAGAACGCCCCACCCATGATCACGACCTTGCGTAGCAACCATGGCAAGCGAGGTTCTCGACGCAGCGCCAAGGCGAAATTGGTCAATGGTGCGCACAACAGCACCGTGAGTTCGCCAGGGTTCGCCCGTGCAGCATTGATCCAGAAGTCCACAGCGTCTCGGTCTTCGCCTTCCCTCGCTCCGGCGTCTGGCAACGTCGCATAACCGACGCCCTGGAGCCCATGGGTCTCCTCCGTGGTGACTAGCGGAATTTCCAAAGGCTTCCGCGCGCCGATCAGCACTGGCACTTCCGGTTTGCCACAGAGGGTCAGCAGTGCGCGGTTGTTGGCAGCTACTTGGTCAGCGCTCACATTGCCCGGGGTGCTGGTGACCGCAACAATGTCCACGTGGTCACAGGCGCAAAGGTACGCTAGCGCCAACGCATCATCGATTCCTGTGTCATTGTCGATTAACAGGCGGATCTGTTTTTGATTTTGAGTCCTATTTTGCATCAGAGTCACCCTACGTCATGGATGGCCAGCATGACCCGAAATCTGGCTCTTCAGGATTGAGAGTGTAGCCACCTAAAACCAACACCCGGGACCCCGGGCATGTCGCCAAAACGCGAAAAAGTCGAGGTCTTCCAGAAGAATGGAAGTTACCACACAAACATTCTTGAAAGACCTCGACGTTGCTCAATTCTACCTTCACCGAACCAGACCTCACCACTTTCACCGGACTTGATGGCTTAGGACTCACCGCGATTGGGCAGTACCTGGGCGCAGCGAAAGCCGAGATCCTCTGCCACGTCACCACCCCGAACCCCTGGCGCCGCACCTGCGGGGGCGAAGGAACACCGAGGGATACCGTCACCCGCAGACTTGCCCACCAACCCT
>NZ_BMPH01000001.1 GCF_014647495.1 Glutamicibacter protophormiae | reverse complement strand
TCCCGCAATGGCTCCTACCCGAAGACCGTGTCCACGGTGGCCGGGGATATCGACCTGCAGATCCCCCGGGACCGGGCCGGAACCTTCGCCCCGACGCTGGTGCCCAAGGGCTCGCGCCGCACCGGCGGCCTGGATGAAATGATCATCTCCCTCTACGCCGGCGGCATGACGGTGCGGGATATCGCCTACCACCTGGAAACCACCGTCGGCACCCAGCTGTCCCACGACACGATCAGCAAGATCACCGACGAAGTGCTCGACGAAGTCGCCGCCTGGCAGGAACGTCCGCTCGAAGAGTTCTACCCGATCCTCTATCTGGATGCGCTGGTGGTCAAGGTCCGCGACGGCCACCAGGTGCGGAACAAGGCCGCGCATATGGCCATCGGCGTGACGGTGGAAGGCGTCAAGCATGTGCTGGGCCTGTGGGTCACGGAGAATGAAGGGGCGAAGTTCTGGGCGCAAGTCTGCGCCCAACTAGCCAACCGCGGGGTCAAAGACGTCCTCATTGCCTGTTGCGACGGGCTGACTGGCTTCCCCGAGGCGATTGAGGCGACGTGGGCGCGGGCGACCGTGCAGACCTGTGTGGTGCACCTGATCCGAGCGGCGAACCGGTTCGTCTCCTACGGTGATCGCAAAGCGGTCAGCGCCCAGTTGAAGAGCATCTACACGGCACCGAGCATCGAATCAGCCGTGAAGGCGTTGGATGATTTCGAGGCCAGTGCGCTGGGGCAGAAGTATCCGTCGGCGGTGGCCACGTGGCGCAACGCGTGGGAACGCTTCACCCCGTTCCTGGAATTCCCGCCAGAGCTGCGCAAGGTCATTTACACGACCAACGCGATTGAATCGATGAACTACCAGCTGCGCAAGGTCACCAAATCCCGGGGGCACTTCCCGTCCGATGCGGCGGCGGTGAAGATGCTATGGCTGGCGATCTGCAATATCGAGGACAAGCGGGCCCGGGAGCGGTTCAAGGATGCGCAGAAGAAGGGCCGCACCCCGAGGGCCGGCGCCGGGTCGCATCTGGTGGAAGGAGCCGGGACGAATGGCTGGAAGCAGGCGTTGCAGCAGTTGGCGATGGCGTACCCGGAGCGGATTGAACCGTATTTGAAGTAATTGTTACGAGCCCTGAATAACGGAGGTGACTAGGGGCTTACACAAACTACCTGACAGGCTCTGAGGATATTGAGAAAAGATCAAAGATTGTGTCTCAGAAACTTGACCAGCTCACCAGAAGTGATCAACGAGCTGGTGAAGATCCGCCAGAAACTCACAAAGGATGGGTGGGACTACGGTCCCAAAACCATTCACTACGAAGCGACGATTAACCAAGACACTTTCCCAGGCGGCAAGATTCCGTCTAGTGCTACGATCGGCCGCTTACTGGCCGGCGTCGGTCACGTGGACCGCAACCCTCGCAAGCGACCCAAATCTTCCTATGTTCCGTTCGCACGGTCAACGGCCATGGCCCTGTGGCAACTTGATGCTTTTGAATACCGAACTGCCAAGAATCAGCTCATCACCGTGTACCAGCTCATCGATGATGCCAGCAGATTTGATGTTGGCTCCCGAGCGTTCCAACGCCACGAAAACAGCCAGGACGCTCAAGAAAGTCCTCGTGCGCGCCATCGCTGAGTACGGTGCACCGCAAGAGGTGCTCAGTGATAATTCCAAAGCGTTCAACCAGCTGCGTAGCGGGAGATTCGGTTCGGTAGAAATCTTTCTCGCATCCAAGGGAAGCATGCCGATCACTGGGCTTCCGGGACGGCCGACGACTCAGGGGAAGAACGAACGTTCACACCGTACGTTGCAACGTTTCTTGACGGCGAATATGCCACAGGATCTGGCCGATGTGCAGAGGCTGCTGAAACGGTATCGGGAGCACTACAACAATCGGCGTCCGCATCAACCCTTGAACCAAGCGACCCCACAAGCTGCCTGGGAACTGCTGGAGCACACGCCGGCCACCAAACCGATTCACTGATCGGTGTTGGAAGCGAAAGCCGCCGAATATCTCAGTAAACGTCGCTTGGCCCGGCCTACGGCCAGCAGGTTGGACGTGGTCGTGTCGAAGTCGGGGGAAATCATGAAGAGCACTCATGATGCATCGGATCCAGTGCCCCTGTTGGAATCTAATCAGATGCTTGTGGAAGTGACTAGGGAAAACCGCAGAACGTTCTATCAAGGGTTCCATATTTCGTTGCCCACTCCGTTCGCTCGCCGCCAGTTCGTCAGGACGATTACGGGCACAGAATTCTTGTTGTCGGACCCGAAGACGAGTGAAGTTGTCATGTCGTTCCCGCTGCCGATGGTGGCCTTGAAAGTTGAGGGCAAGTTCGTTTCGTCGTATTCAATCAGGGGTATTCAGATGACTCTGGCGACTCGTCAATGGGAGAAGAAAGCGCAGCAGTACCGTGCCGTCATCCAGGCTCGTGAGGAGCAGTCGCCGACGTTCTTCGAGCATCACTAGGTGGTAAACAGTTGCCAACTGCTTAGGTCGGTTGGCAGTTGGTAACTGTGTACAAAGTATTGAGATCCACTGCCCACGAAGTAGTGAGTTTCAGTGTCTACGAAGTGACGAGATTACACACCCAGTAGCCGCAACAGCCGTACCAACTCGCCCTATTCGGCAGGGCACACCCGCCACTTTGACGAGCAGCCGCCTGGCTACCAACCATCACCTCCAAGAGCGCCGTCACAGGACTGCTGCGCATCGCGTGGCGCACGACCGGCTCGATCATCCGCAGGGTCTGGGAGGAAACAAGCAACAATCTCGATCTGCTTGACGGGCTCAAACGCATCGGTATCGACGAGATCGACTACAAGAAGGGGCACAAGTAGCTGACCGTGGTGGGTGTGCCATGAAACACGTCGGCTGGTATGGGCCAGGGTGGGGTGCATAGGGACACGCGGCGGCGCTTTTTCGACGCGTTGGAAGCGTCTGGGGAAGGCCGGTACCAGCGGCTCACCCACGTCAGCTTCGATGGGGCGGACCGGAACGGAGATATCGTGGCCGAGAAATGCCTGAACGCGATCCGCTGCGCGGATCCGTTCAACATCGTGCGGTGGGAGATGGATGCCATGGACGAAGATCCGGTTGATCACCCGCACTGTGTTCGGGTTCAGGGGCCTACATGCGTTGATCTCCATGGCGATTCTCAGCCTCCGTGGCCACAGGCTGGTGCTTCCGGTGTGGGATTGGCCCACGGAAGAGTCACAAACGCCATAATATTACGGCTATTCTCCCTCCCACGGCAGGCCAAGCAAGAGCTGGGCAGGAACAACCGTGGAGCCCTTAATGCGCACTGCCGCCTCTGACGACGTCTCACCTTGGAAGACGGCACCCGGTTCGATGCCATACGATCTTGCTGAGTCCTGCAGCGCCATGAACATGCGCGGAATGTGATCGTCATTCATGCTTGCATTCACAAAGACTGCCATAGACTCATTTTCATTTTCGACTCGGGCAAGGATCCCCCAGATTAGGACGGTTGCGCCACGTTCCCAAACGAAATATCCGTGCTCGTGCACCCCGCTCCTTTTCAGTTCGGGCAACATTTCCAGGATCTGACTGAAGAATACTGCGGCATTGTCGTTGCTCGGGATGACCACTGACATTCCATTGACTTCCATGAACCGGCGCAAAGTCTCGTTGACCTGATAGGCCCCGTGCGGCCCTTCGATTCGAACATAGTTACTGATAGTTTTCTCCTTGCAATTAGACGTCATCGTGTGAAAATACCGGTATACGATGTACTGCTGTCCGTAGCCAGGTCAAGGGATACGGCACAGGCGCAACCGAATCGATTCTCTTCTACCCAGACGGCATGGGGTCTGCTGAACAGAGCCCTGCCACACTGCGGACGCGGCCCCTCACATGGAATGCCGAGTCCGCCCATTATGTAATTCCTTCTCAGATTATCTGGTCACGGAACCGCGAACCTCTCTTATCATAGATAATCGAATATAGCTTACGAAGTGTTTGAGAAAAATGGTTATGGTTTCATGTATTTTTCTAGAAAAATTTCCACAGCGACAGACTACCTAATCTAGGGGTCAGAAGTGCAATTAAGTTCCCCTTGACAGCCAATACGCAAAAAATATAGACTCCGGTTCCTTGCGTTAATTTTCCGAGTCATCACATTGCCAAATATTTTAATTTTATCGGACAGAACCAGCCCTTTCAATCGCTTCCACTTCGTTTGTAGCATCAGATAATGCGCATTTAATCCAGGCTAACCAGCTTCAGCATACGGTCTTAGATCAACAATCTCAGGCCTGCCCAACTTCGCCGCGACTCTCTCGTCAAGCTGAGCTCCGATTGTCGCAATGGCGACAGTCCATGGTTGAGGAAGCCCCATAATATTAGTAATATTCTCGCTAGAAAAGGCGCTAGCCGTTGGATTGTTGAAGATAGGTATGATGAGTGCAGAGGTTGAATCACTTTTCACGGCTGCGATAACTAGTTGATCTTCCCCGGACGGCAAATAAAGCATGCCGTTCCCAAGGGGCCGAAAACGCTTCCAAGACGAGAATCTTCCCCTAGCAATTTCAATCAGCTCATCCAATGCACCCTCACCATGAATAATCCACGTCAGTCCAGCAACCTCCATAGATTCCAGAAGAGCAGATCCGTGTTCTCCAGCTTGAGAGAGCGCCGAGTAGGTAACCGTAAGATCACGAGGAGAAGTCGCTTCATTCACAGGGATAGCCGGCGTCACATCCTCATTGCTATTGGAGGCCGAGGAACCTTTGTTCTTCCTTTTTCCAAAAAACATGACTACTCCTGAAAATTCTGAACCTGACTACAACAAACACATTGAAAAGAAACGGTGGACTACGATGAACATGGAGTCATTCGTCGCCGAGAACCTTGAGCTACTACCCCATTTTGGACGTGAAATATAAACGACTCAATTTAGACTATATATCAACAGGTATAAATGTGCGGTTACGGTCATTTATTTCTCGATCAACATTCATCTGCGATAAATATTCTTGAAGATTCTGAAAATAACTCTATAGCCCAACGCGCAGTGGAGCGGATCTAGTCAAATTGGCTATTTTCAGTTGCCACATTAACAAATATGCCTAGACTTTTCGATGCCGCGCAAAATCGCTTCATTACAAGCCGGGCAACGTCCATTAGAATTATTCACTTAGTCTTGACACGCACACGCCATGAGAAATCCCCAATCATCATAAACTTATGGTGAGATCAGCCTATGCGCCATTTCAATTCCTGTCCATAGTGAAGTTCTTTTTTCAGGATCATTACAAAAAGGGAAGTGGTACGACCGAAGACGCGTGGAGCTCCAATTCAGGAAAGATTTCTTTTCCTCACAAAACAAGCAAACCCCTGACCAAAGCTACCGCATGCACGGACTGCGCCAACCGGCCACACACCTGGCCGAGCATCGTTTTGCACCCGTACCAAACAACGGAGGTTCGCCCTGCGCGTGAACCGCATCTGGCAACCGGCCCCCGCATCAGCTGCCATGTGGGTCTCGCCTCTCCGCTGAGTCCTTTCCCGGCGTGTGTGATCAACAACAAGGAAGCCGCCACGACATAGACACTATTCCTCTCAACGGCCTAAAACAGGTCTCTAACCCAGATGTCATCAGAGCTCCGACGACCATCGAAATCCACTCCCAATGGATTCCCGGTGGCCGTCTTTGCTTCTGCCCACGCCACAGAGCGCCTAAACCATCGACGCGCAATGCCAGGATCCACCGACCAGAGCTGAAAAGACCTTTCGAAACCAAGAAAACAACATGGCAACCACCAGTTCAAGCGGCCAGCTCGCCGTGCCGCCACCGCTGAAACAATGCGCCGATGCCCTCAATCAATTGATATAGCAGCTGAGCTTCCTGTGCATTTTCGGGATCAGCAGCCGGCGTTGCCGGCTACCAGAGACAAGCTTCCCTGCCATTGAAAACAGCCGGAACCGCCACCTGTTTAGCAGAGGTATTTGGTAGCACCTGCGCGCGTATCGGATGTGAAATCTCGTCACTTCGTAGACACTGAAACTCAGCACTTCGTGGACAACCGATCTCATGACTTTGTACACAGCTACCGGCGGTTCCCAGTCGGGAGCCGCCGGCAACGGTTGACTACCGGTAATCAAAGACCTCTGGCATGTCTTCTTCCCGCGCTTCGTACTGGGCCTGGTATTCGGCGGCCTTCCGGCTCCACTGCTTGGTTGGGTGCGCCAGGTGAATTCCTCTGATCGAGTACGAGGCCACAAACCGCTGATGAACACGCAATGCCACCGTGGGCAACGGGAAGCTCAACACGACTTCTGCGGTATCGGGATCCGACAAGATGAATTCGTTAGCGGTGATGGTTCTCAGGAACTGTCGGTCGGCATAGGTCTGAGGCAGTGAGATCTGCTTGCCCCGATAATACGCTTGGCAGTTGTCTCTATTGACCCGAACCAGTAGCTGATGGCTTTCCCGATCCATGGCAGGCTCGTGCTGCTCCGTGAGCTTGTCCAAGATGTCCCCGGTTTTCGAAACGACAAGGTCAGCGCGATTCACCGCCGAGCTGCCGACGCGGCGCTTCACCAGGTACTCAGCCGCCTTGGCTTCCAGCACCACCATCGGTATCGGCTCGGTGGCCGGTGTGTGCTCCAGCAGCTCCCAAGCCTTCTGCGGGGTTGCCTGATTCAAGGACTGATGTGGGCGGCGCTGGTTGTCACGCTCACGGTAACGGCGAAGCAGCCTCTGCACGTCAGCAAGATTGTGGGGTTTGTTAGCTTTGAGGAACCGTTGAAGGGTCTGGTGCGAGCGTTCATTCTTCCCCTGAGTCGTCGGCCTGCCCGGTAGTCCTGTGATCGGCATGCTTCCTTGAGAAGCTAGATAGGCCTCCACGATGCCGATGGTTCCACCGCGAAGCTGATTGAACGCCTTGGAATTATCGCTGAGGACTTCCTTGGGAGGCCCGTATTCATTGATGGCCTGGGTGAGCACCTGTTGCGCATCGCCGCTGTTCTCGTGCCGTGCGTACGCGCTGGAACCCACATCGAATTGCGTCGCATCATCGAGGAGCTGGTAGCCGGTCACCACCTGATCGGAGAGCGTTCTGAACTCGAATGCGTCGAGTTGCCACAGGGCCGTAGCGGTGGAGCGTACGAAGGGGACGTAGGAGGATTTAGGGCGCTTGCGCGGGCTGCGTTCAACATGACCGACACTGGCCAGCAACCTGGCAATGGTCGCTACGGATGGGATTTGTCCGCCAGGAAAATCATCCAGGATAGACGCTTCGTAGTGGATGGTTTTCGGTCCGTAGTCCCAACCGTCTTTTTTGAGTTCTTTGCGGATCCTGACCAGTTCGTTGATCACTGCGGGACCGTAGCGTCTGGAAGGTTGCTTTGGGGCTCTGGAGCGCGGGTGGAGCGCGCCGGCTGATTCTTGGGTGGCTCGGTCGCGGATGCGGTAGAAGATGCTGCGCGAGATTTTCTGGGTCTTGCAGAATTCGCTGATGGTCAGGGCCTCGGGCTGTGTCGGATCGAAGCTGATGATCATCGCGCGCAGGCGTGGAGAAAGTGCGTTAGGCATGCAATCGAGGGTGCCAGAAAGTCACGTTGTAAATGTCCACGAAGAGGTGAGACATCATGTCCACGAAGTTATGAGACAGGACAAGCCGGATTTCGGGTACCGACTGGCCGGACTTGACGTACCATCTAGGCGTATTTGGCACCCGGTGCCGGGCATCGAGGAACGCCACGTTGAACCGCGGGCTATTGGTCAAGAACGCGGTCACCTGGTTCCCGTCCGTACCGAACAAGGTCGCTTTCGCCCCGGGATGCAACGGCTCAGCCCGCAAATAAATCCTTGTCCCCGCAGGGTAGTCCTTCAGCTCGATCACCCACGCATCATCACGCTGTTCCCCGCCAGCATCCAGGGCTGGTTCCCAGTACTTCTTCTCATCGATCCGCCGGATGAACCGCTCCTAGAACACCGGCAACAAATACGAGGTGGAGAACTGGATCCCCAACGACTGCAGGTGGTGCAAGAACTCACGGGACGAGCCGGCGCTATCGGTGCGGACCAGGATCTTCTCTCCATGCAGGTTTCCGTGCTCGTCATAGAAATCATCAGGCAGCTGCGCCAACGCTTGGTTGAGCACTTCGATGTGGGACTTCGCGGAATTCGCACCCCGGTTGCCCGGACGCAACTGCACGGCCAACACTCCGCCGGTTCCATTCGTCTTGCCGTAGTCGGCCATGGCGATCATGGGTGAGTATCCGTACCCGCCTTTATACGTGCCGGCGCTGTTCTCTTTGTCGGAGTTCACGTGCACTAGTGAGGCATCAAGGTCGATGATCAGCGGGTTGGCTGGCGTGGCCAGCCGGGCAGGATTCCGTGGCCCGGCTGCAGCCCAAATTTTGGAGCGCAAGCTGCGGGCCATGGTGGCGAACCCATAGGAGAAGGCTTCGGGCTGGACCTTGATGCGACCCATAAACCGGCTGACCATCGCATCAGACGCTACGCGTCCGAAGAGCCCTGGTGCGACACGCAGCTGGTCGATGTCTGCGGCTTGCTCGCCGCCAGCAGCAAGGGACAGGGCCAGCGCACCAAGGATCTTTCCTGGCCGGTGTGTTGCGGTGGCTGGCACGAATTGGCTGAACCGGTCTTCGCAAAGCTGGCGGAAGTCCAGGGCGTTCAGAAAGCTGGTGAGCACCGACAACCCAGCACGGGAGATGAGGGCTTGGCCGGTGAGTTGGGTCGGGAGGGCAGGGAAAACGTGGGTAGAATGGTTCACTGAAAAGGTGATCCTTTGATCTGGTGATGTAGAGCTTCAACAACTCCTATTTTTCCAGTTCAGGTCACCTTTTCTTCTTTAAAGTCAGTTCAATGACTGCAGTTGTCATGAAATACGGGCTAGTACGTGAATACTGAAGTCGTACTAGAACTGCTGATACAGGAACGCAGCAACCTGCTGACAAACCTTAACTCCAAGGATACTCGGCAGCTAAGTCACCAGAGGTTGGCCTATGGCCCCATCAAAAAATTCTGCTTACCGAATGAAGGTAGCTGACACACACTGGATTGGGTCGCAATAGTAGCCGCGCCCTAGAAACCGAAAACCCATCAGTCAAAGGAAATTGCCGGGAGCTGGTGGGTTTTCGGAATCACCTGAAAGGCTGGTGAACTAGGACGTTATGATCACGCTTGTCAAGACGCATGCCAGTGTCGATAACGCCAGAACGGAGAATCCCGCAACTGCCCTAGAGCAAGCCTCAAACTTTCGCTTTGCCAACTTTGACAAATCCAGCACCTGCCTCCATCCATCCGAGGCTACATCAACCTGACGGATATGCAATTCAAGTTGTGCAACAGTAACTTCTTGAAGCGCTGGCCACGCAAACCTATTGATCTCTGAATATGCTGTAGATGTCTGAGGGCCAATCGCACGGATAAGCCAATAGAGTGTCCACAGCAAAGCAGCACAAGCCAAAAAGAGCAATGGGCTAACAATGATAGCGGAGCTGACATCGTACTTGATCGCACTGACAACTGTATTTGCATTGGCTACCAACACCGTAAGAACAACACCAAGTCCAGCTGTGAGAATGGTAGCCTTCGTGTCGGCGAACCTCACCCAGTTTGCCAGTTGATCCAAAGCTTGAAAACAGCCATCCATAGACGCATCGACAGACGTAGATTCCGATACTGAACCTTCAGATATCTTATTAGGTCCACGTCGCCTACGCATCGGCAAATCGAGCTCCATCAGCAGGCCAGACTCGCGTAAATCGCCATTCAGTGTAAGCTGCAAGCCAATGAGCAGCCCAGGCCGTAGCAGTCGCCGCCGTATGGATTCCTGCAATCCAGTCAGAAGAGCCTGCAACACACAAGTTTCCG
Organism: Glutamicibacter protophormiae; assembly: GCF_014647495.1. Lineage (GTDB taxonomy): Bacteria > Actinomycetota > Actinomycetes > Actinomycetales > Micrococcaceae > Glutamicibacter > Glutamicibacter protophormiae. Next base: position 493,773 of record NZ_BMPH01000001.1, on the reverse strand, counting down.
TTATCATACAGATGCGGAGATGCTCGCCAACCTCCGTTTACAGAGACTCCAAGCTGAAATTTGTTCAATACACGAACTCGAGGAATTTTTTGATCTTGACGGAGGAAAACTCCAACATCAAATTTCCCTCTCCCTGTGTCAATGGTTCCGCGCCAGTATGGACCTGACTCAGCGATAGCTGGTTGATAGCGAAACCCAGGAAAAGAATTGCTCATGGCGTCAATATGAGGCTGAATCATATTTACGTTTTCCCACCAAACAGAATCATTCTCGGAGCGAGAATCCACAACAGCCGCACCGCCATGGAAAGTATGGCTCGCAACAGGGGTTACAACGCCAAACTCGTTGTGCACATGATCTCCAGACGCACTCTTCGTAACACCATCAAAAATGATCCGTCCGCTTACGGTCACATATTTTGGAACATCTATGCCGTGGTGGCGCAACAACGAAGCAATAGTCATTTTCGCTCCTAGAAGATCGCGATCATTTCGGATGAACTTCCATTCAGTTCTTCAACTATCCCGGGAATATGCTCGAGTACTTTTCTCCAAGAATAGTTGTAATATTTATAAGCTTTTTTCTCATAATTACGCTGATATATTTTGGGAGAGTCGTTATGCTCGACAAAGTTTGCATCGTTCGGCACCAGGCCCGTGAGCCCCTCACCGACAACCACCTCCCAAGATTTTGCCTTCTTTTCACATTTTGCAGCGAAATTCGCCGCAAAACCAAGTGGGTTGATTTCGCTATGTTCTTCGTTTCCGCTACGAACAAATGAAATCCGGCCATAGTCAAGACCCGCTCGGGCTTGAACCGGAGCAATCCCACGTTCTTTAAGTCGCGGATTTAGTGAGTTCTCAACCGCATCCAAAGCAAACGCACACGCAACTAGCGCCAAAGCAGCCGGTACCCCATTTTTGCATGGTCCAAATCCAGCAAACAATCCGTCACCGCGAAGTCCTAGAGGGTACCCTCCAAACTTGCTAACAGTTTCAATGAAGCCCGAAAGTACGGCATGAGCCAGATCCACTACTTCCGTTTCGGCATCCCAGAAACTGCGCCCAGTGAAGTCGGTTAGATCTAAGAAAACCATAACCATTGATTCAGCACGACACTCGCCGACAGCCAAGTCCTCGAAATATGGGTGCCCCAAGGATTTAGTTTCAAGTTCACCTGAAGCGCTCAATGACTCCTTCGCATGGAGAATGCTACCTCTCCTGGAATCATAATTACGTAATACCGTATTTTCGAAATCTTTCTTCGAATAGATATGCATGCCCCCCACTTAAGGTTCAAAAGAAACGGAATTTAACTTCCAAATTCCCCGATAGCGTTAAATCGACATTATCATTTGAAATAGGACTATAGGCCAAAGTTTATACCGTTAATACCAGTTGACGATTCCCCTGTCATCAATAAATTACTATCCACGCTTAGCTTACGCGAGATCATTTTGACTGATAAACGATAACTAAATTTCAATATTAGTTTGAACCCTCCCCTATCGCGGGCGGAATATCTTGTGGCATTCCGCCCGCAAAGGGGCCCATCGGGCTACGATTGCTTAAAAGTCCCAGTCTTCGTCTTCAGTATTCACTGCCTTGCCGATGACGTACGAAGAGCCGGAGCCGGAGAAGAAGTCGTGATTCTCATCGGCGTTCGGACTCAGCGCAGCCAGGATGGCTGGCGACACATCGGTCACGGTGGACGGGAACATGGCCTCGTAGCCCAGGTTCATCAGCGCCTTGTTGGCGTTGTAGTGCAGGAACTTCTTGACGTCCTCGGCCAGGCCCACTGGATCGTAGAGATCGTGGGTGTACTGAACTTCGTTCTCGTACAGCTCGAACAGCAGCTCGAAGGTGTAGTCCTTCAGCTCCTGCTTGCGCTCTTCGCTCAGGCCCTCAAGACCCTTCTGGAACTTGTAGCCGATGTAGTAGCCGTGAACGGCTTCGTCGCGGATGATCAGGCGGATCAGATCAGCGGTGTTGGTCAGCTTGGCGTGGGAGGACCAGTGCATCGGCAGGTAGAAGCCGGAGTAGAACAGGAACGACTCGAGCAGGGTCGAAGCGATCTTGCGCTTGAGCGGGTCGTCGCCGTAGTAGTAGCTCTCGATGATCTGAGCCTTCTTCTGAAGGTTCACGTTCTCGGTCGACCAGCGGAAAGCTTCGTCGATCTCCTTGGTGGAAGCCAGGGTGGAGAAGATCGAGGAGTAGCTCTTGGCGTGCACCGACTCCATGAAGGCAATGTTGGTGTACACGGCCTCTTCGTGGGGGGTGATTGCATCCGGGATCAGCGACACTGCGCCAACGGTGCCCTGAAGGGTGTCAAGCAGGGTCAGGCCGGTGAAGACGCGCATGGTCAGCAGCTTCTCGTCTTCGGTCAGGGTCCCCCACGACTGGATGTCGTTGGACAGCGGCACCTTCTCCGGCAGCCAGAAGTTATTGACGAGTCGGTTCCAGACCTCCACGTCCTTGTCATCTTGGATACGGTTCCAGTTAATAGCAGTCACGTGTCCGTGAAGCTTAACACTGTCAGTCATGTTGTATGTTCACTTTCTAAAAGAGGTCTCGGGGGTCAATAACTTCAAGGCAATATTTACAATTGGGGTTACTCACACCCTTGTTCGTGTGGTGTCTAGTGTGAGCACTTCGTTTGCTTGAGGGCTGCGGACGACCTTTTCGAGCAGCTGACATTTTCTCCCGAGTTTCAAGACTAGCGGTTTTACCGAAGTTCGGATTACCCGCGCCTTGCCTTGAATCAGAAAGTACTTTTCGAGCTTCTTCTGAGACAACATGCCCAAAGCTTGGATGGTCTGATCCATACTTGCCGTAGTTCGGATTAGAAACGCCCTGATTAGTGCCTTTTCGGTCATGACTCCACTTGACACGTTGCTCTGGGCTGTGTTTCTTACCATAGAAAGGATTTGAAGCGCCTGGTCTACTGACACCTTTGCGACCGAGGCCACGGATTCTTGCTGCCTCCCGCATTTCTTCCGTCCACTGAACACCTGCAGACCCTAGCCCACCTTCAGAAATATTAAGTAGACGTTGCCCTTGGCCGCGAAGTTTGGAAATCCATGCAACCTCGGCGTGTCCCAGCTCGGCTAGGCCACTAACCCGTTCCAAAATATCTACAGCAAGTCCCTCATTTTCATGTTTTCTAAGCCAGTCGTAGAAGGGCGTTTTGCGCCCAACCTTTGCCAAACGCAGATGCTGATGAAAACGGCGACTGGCAGTCTTCGTTGTAATACCGACATACCGGTACTCAGAACCAGACTCTAGCCTGATTCCATAAACGATTCCTGTAGTAGCCGTTTCCACTCTGCATCAACAACTTTTACATGAATAAATTTCTAAATTGTCACAGCATGCAGGAAACACAGTTTTCCACCTCGGTGCCTTCGAGCGCCAGCTGGCGCAGGCGGATGTAGTACAAGGTCTTGATGCCCTTGCGCCATGCGTAGATCTGGGCCTTGTTGATGTCACGGGTGGTGACGGTGTCCTTGAAGAACAAGGTCAGCGAGAGTCCCTGGTCGACGTGCTGGGTAGCAGCGGCGTAGGTGTCGATGATCTTCTCGTAACCGATCTCGTACGCGTCCTCGTAGAACTCGATGTTCTCGTTGTTCATGTACGGGGCCGGGTAGTAGACGCGGCCGATCTTGCCTTCCTTGCGGATTTCGACCTTTGCAGCAACAGGGTGGATCGACGAAGTCGAGTTGTTGATGTAGGAGATCGAACCGGTTGGCGGCACTGCCTGCAGGTTCTGGTTGTAGATGCCGTGTTCCATGACCGACTTCTTCAGCGCGATCCAGTCTTCCTGGGTAGGAATGTGGATACCGTCGAACAGTTCGCTCACACGCTCGGTGGCTGGAGCCCATTCCACGTCGATGTACTTGTCGAAGAATTCGCCCGATGCGTACTTGGAGTTCTCGAAGTTGTCGAAGACCTCGCCGCGTTCAATTGCGATCTTGTTCGACGCGGTCAGCGCGTGGAACAGAATCGAGTAGAAGTAGATGTTGGTGAAGTCGATGCCTTCTTCGGAACCGTAGTAGATGCGCTCACGAGCCAGGAAGCCGTGCAGGTTCATCTGGCCCAGGCCGATGGCGTGCGACTTCTTGTTGCCGTCGGCAATCGAAGGAACGGAGTCGATGTAGGACATGTCGGAAACTGCGGACAGCGCGCGGATGGCGATGTCCACCGACTTGGCCAGGTTCTTGCCGTCCATGGCCTTGGCGATGTTCATCGAACCCAGGTTGCAGGAGATGTCCTTGCCCACGGTCTTGTAGCTCAGGTCGTCGTTGTACTCCGACGGCGAGGAGACCTGCAGGATTTCCGAGCACAGGTTCGACATGGAGACGCGGCCCTCGATCGGGTTGGCCTTGTTCACCGTGTCTTCAAACATGATGTACGGGTAGCCCGACTCGAACTGGATCTCCGCCAGAGTCTGGAAGAACTCGCGGGCGTTGATCTTGGTCTTCTTGATGCGCGAATCATCGACCATCTCGGTGTACTTCTCGGTGACCGAGATTTCGCTGAACGGCTTGCCGTAGACGCGCTCGACGTCGTACGGGCTGAACAGGTACATGTCCTCGTTCTTGCGGGCAAGTTCGAAGGTGACGTCAGGAATGACAACACCCAGCGACAGGGTCTTGATACGGATCTTCTCGTCGGCGTTTTCGCGCTTGGTGTCGAGGAAACGGTAGATGTCCGGGTGGTGTGCGTTCAGGTAGACAGCACCGGCACCCTGGCGTGCGCCCAGCTGGTTGGCATAGGAGAAGGAGTCTTCCAGAAGCTTCATCACAGGGATGACGCCGGAGGACTGGTTCTCGATCTGCTTGATCGGGGCACCGTGCTCGCGCAGGTTGGTCAGGGCCAGGGCCACGCCGCCGCCACGCTTGGACAGCTGCAGCGAGGAGTTCACCGCACGGGCAATCGACTCCATGTTGTCTTCGATGCGAAGCAGGAAGCAGGAGACCAATTCTCCACGCTGTGCCTTGCCGGCGTTGAGGAAGGTCGGGGTGGCCGGCTGGAAGCGGCCTTCGATGATTTCATCGACGAGCTGGGTGGCCAGTTCTTCGTTACCGCGAGCAAGGTGCAAGGCAACCATGCAGACACGATCCTCGTAGCGTTCCAGGTAGCGCTTGCCGTCAAAGGTCTTCAGGGTGTAAGAGGTGTAGAACTTGAAGGCACCCAGGAAGGTCTCGAAACGGAACTTCTTGGAGAAAGCGTGCTTGAACAGATCGCGGATGAAGTTCATCGAATACTGGTCGAGGGTTTCACGCTCGTAGTATTCGTGCTTGACCAGGTATTCGAGCTTCTCATCCAGATCATGGAAGAACACGGTGTTGTTATTCACGTGATCCAGGAAGTACTGGCGAGCCGCATAGCGATCCACCTCGAACTGGATCTTTCCATCTGGACCGTAGAGGTTCAGCATGGCGTTGAGGTCGTTGTAGCTCAACCCCTGGAACTGAGCGGGGAGCTCCTTAGTGTCCTTCATCGTTCCTGCTGCTTCTGCGATGCTGGTTTCCAAAAGGTTTCAAGCCCTTCTTTGACTTTGAGAACATCTTCCTGCGTTCCCATGAGTTCGAATGTATAAAGTACGGGCACATCGCATTTGGCCGCAATTCGCTTGGCAGCAATGCAGTAGTACTCGCCGAAGTTTGTGTTACCTGCTCCGATGACGCCGCGTAGGTTCTTGCGGTTCTCTTCATACCCGAGAAATTTCATGATCTGCGGAAGGATTGAACGTTTGCCGCCGTCTCCCCCATAGGTAGGAATCAGCAGAACGTACGGAGCTGTGGTGATGAGTTTCGGTTCGTAGCCGTAGAGCGGTATTCGCGCCGAATCCATCTCGAGTTTTTCAACGAACCGACGGGTGTACTCCGATATCGAAGAGAAATAAATCAGCTTCGAATCGGTGTACACCACTGGTTCGTGTGCCTCAGCATGTTGCCTGTCGGCAAGAGCTGTCGGTGGCATGGTATTTCGCCTCCACTGCAAAAAGAGCGGATTTAGTACCGATTGGTTTCGGTATCTGGTTAGTTCGCCGGAGCCAGCAGAGCGATCTTGTCCGGGCGGAATCCCGACCAGTGATCGTTGTCGGTCACGACAACTGGTGCCTGCATGTATCCAAGGCCACGTACGTGCTCCAAGGCGTTAGCATCCTGAGAGATATCGACCTTGTTGTACTCGACACCCTTCTTGTCCAATGCCCGGTAGGTGGCGTTGCACTGCACGCATGAAGGCTTCGTGTAAACCGTGATGGACATAGTCCCTGATCCCCTTTAAAAAGTCCTAGTTTTGGTCCGTCTTCGCACCGTTTTCACGGCGGTGCGGACCAACCTCTCGGATGCCCCGAAGTTAAACTTCGTGGTGTTTCCGGCGCCTGTCGCGCCATCGGATTCAATACTACATCTTGTGTCCGGCCGGTCAAGCGGCCACAAGATGATGTATTACGACGATTTCATCCCCCTGCAGCGGAGTCCACAGGAATTGTGGATATTACCCACTGTTTAAACCTTGATTTCTCGCGGTCCAGCATGCTTTGTCCACAGCTTGGGATATTGGCTGTGTGGGTTAAAAATACTTAGTGTGAGAAGTTCCTCGGCGTGTTTCGCCCCCGTCAACTTGTGCCCTGACTGAAGTGTCTGTACCTAGATGTAGTATCCGCCGGCGAACCGACATTTTAGGCCGGTTCAGGCAACATGTGGAAACACCCGGGGAATGGATACAAAGGCGCACTACACCAACGACGTCCTAAACCGCCGCCCAGGGCTTGCAGGCGTCCCGGAATGCCTACGCGGGATACTGGCGGGCCCCGAAGATCCCCTGGCCCACACGAACGACCGTGGCGCCTTCCTGGATGGCGATCTCGAAGTCGCCGCTCATGCCCATGGACAGCTGGGTGAATTCCTCAGGGGCTCCGGCGGCCTGCAGCTCGGCAAGCGTCTCGCGCAGCAGGGTGAAGCTGGCGCGGATGGAGGCCTCGTCGGTGGTGTTCGCCGCCATGGTCATCAGGCCGACGGGCTTCAACCGGTCCAGCGGCTTCAGCGCGGCCAGCAGTTCCGCGGCTTCCGTTGCCTCGATGCCGGACTTCGACTCCTCCCCGGAGGTGTTCACCTGGAGGAAGACCTCCAGGGACCGGTCTTCGGCCTCCAGCCGGTTCTGCAGGGTTTCGGCGAGCCGGAGCGAATCAAGGGCATGGAACTCGTCGGCGAACTGCGCCACGAACTTCGCCTTGTTGCGCTGCAACGGCCCAATCACCGAGTAGCGCAGGTGCGGGTAGTCCTGCTTGAACTCCTCGTACTTGGCGTGCGCTTCCTGGACCTTGTTCTCCCCCAGCGTGTCCACGCCGGCGGCGATGGCCAGGCGCAGCCGTTCGGCCGGGATGGTCTTGGTGACCGGCAGCAGTCGCACCGATTCCGGGTCGCGGCCCACCGAGCGGGCCGCCCGCGCGATCCGCTCGCGCACCGCTGCCAGGTTGCGGGAGAAGTCCTCGGTGGTTGCCGCGTGGGCCGCGGCCGGTTGCGAAGTCAAAGCGCCTACGCCTCTTTCTGAAGATCACATGCAAAATGCCGGCGCCGAATCCACGGCACCAGCATTAAGCATAGGCAATTAAAACCTAGAACATCTGCCGCCAATTGGTCTTGGCCAGATCCAGCAGCTCATCGCCACGCCCGGACATGACGGTGCGAATGGCGTAGAGCGCGAAACCCTTGGCCTGTTCCAGCTTGATCGCCGGCGGCATGGACATCTCCTGGCGGTCGGTGACGACATCCAGCACCGCAGGCCCGTCGTGGGCCAGGAATTCCTTGACGGCTCCTTCCAGCTGGGACGAGTCGGCCACCCGGTAGCCCTTGAGCCCCGCGGCGTTGGCCAGCGCGCCGAAGTCCGGGTTCTGCAGCTCGGTGGCGTAGGTGACAAAGCCCGCGGCCTTCATTTCAAGTTCCACGAAGTTCAGCGAGGAGTTGTTGAAGACCACGACCTTGACCGGCAGCTTGTTCTGCGTCGCGGTCAGTAGCTCGCCGAGCATCATGGCCAGCCCGCCGTCTCCGGCGAAGGCGATGACCTGGCGCGAGCGGTCGATGGCCTGGGCGCCCAGCGCATGGCACAGCGCGTTGGCCATGGAGCCGTGGTTGAAGGAACCCAGCACCCGGCGCTTGCCGGTCATGGACAGGTAGCGGGCCGCCCAGATCACCGGGGAACCCACATCCGCGGTGAAGATCGCGTCGTCGTCCGCCGCCTGGTCGATCAGCCGGGCCAGGTACTGGGGGTGGATCGCCGCGCCCGGCTTGGATTCCGTGGCCAGCTCGTCGAGCTTGGCGCGGGTCTTGCGGTAGTGCTCCAGCGCGGTGTCCAGGTGCTTGCGGTGGGTCTGCACCGGCAGCAGCGCCGCCAGCGCGGCGGCCGTGTCCTTCACGGTGCCCACCAGCGGGACGTCCACCCGGGTGCGCCGGCCGATCTGCTCGCCGCGGATGTCCACCTGGATGATGGTCGCCTGCTGGGGATAGAACTGCTGGTACGGGAAGTCGGTGCCCAGCATCAGCAGCACCTCGCATTCGGCGATGGCCTTGGCGCCCGAGGCGAAACCGAGCAGTCCGGTCATGCCCACGTCGAAGGGGTTGTCGTATTCGATGTGCTCCTTGCCGCGCAGCGCATGCACGACGGGAGCAGCCAGCTTGTCGGCCAGGGCAATGACCTGGTCGTGGGCACCGGCGGTGCCGGCTCCGGCGAGGATGGTGACCTTGCGCGAGGATTCCAGGATCTCCGCGGCGCGCTCCAGCTCCTGCTCGTCGGGCAGGATGCGCGGGTTGGTTTTCACGATGGCGTGGGTTTCGCTGCGCTCCATGGCCGACAGGGCCACGTCCCCGGAGATCACCAGCACGGCGACGCCGCGCTTCTCGATGGCCTCGCGCATCGCGATGCGCAGCATGCGCGGCATCTGCTTGGGGTCCGAGACCTGTTCGGCGTACACCGAGCAGCCGCGGAAGACTTCCACGGGATGGGTTTCCTGGAAGTAGCTGGAGCCGATTTCCTCGGTGGGGATGTGGGCGGCGATGGCCAGCACCGGAACCCGTGAGCGCTGCGCGTCGTACAGCCCGTTGATCAGGTGCAGGTTGCCCGGCCCGCAGGATCCCACGCAGACGGCCAGGTTCCCGGTGATCTCCGCTTCGGCCGCGGCGGCAAACGCGGCGGCTTCCTCATGGCGGTGGTGGATCCATTCGATCTGCCCGTTGACCCGCAGCGCGTCGGTCAAGCCGTTGAGCGAGTCCCCGGGAATGCCGTAGATCCGGCGGACCCCCTGGGCGTCGAGCTGGTCGATGATGTGTTCGGCGACGGTAGGCAAAACAGCTCCTTTGGAACAGTGACGGTGTCGTTTTCACCCTACTGCCCTACACCGCCGAGGGCTAAGTGTTCTTCGAGATACCCCGCTGCTTCTCAGGTCACAGGCGCTTGCTTCTCAGGTCACAGGCGCTCGCGCGGGCAGCTCAGCCGGCGAACCCGGGCCAGTAGTGCGAGTCAGGCAGCGCGCGGGCCCCGAAGATGCCCTGCCCCACGCGCACCACGGTAGCGCCTTCGGCGATGGCCAGCTCGAAGTCGCCGCTCATGCCCATGGACAGCTCCGCGATCCGCTCGTCGGTCTCGCGCACGGTATCGCGCACCGCCCGCAGCGTCTGGAAGCAGCGGCGCACCGCCGCGTGGTCGGTGGAGAAGATCGCCAGGGTCATCAGGCCCTTGACGTGCAGCCGGTCGAAAGCCGGCAGCTGCTTCACGAAGCCGGGCGCAGCTTCCGGCGGCATGCCGAACTTGGACTCCTCGCCGGAGGTGTTCACCTGCACGAACACGTCCAGGGTGCGGTCCTCCAGCTCCAGGCGGCGTTGCAGCGCCTCGGCCTGGCGCAGGTTGTCCATGGCCTGGAACTCGTGGGCGAAGCGCGCCACGTACTTGGACTTGTTGGTCTGCAGGTGCCCGATCACCGAGTACTTCAGCTGCGGCAGGTCCGCCAGCTCCTCGGATTTCTGCAGCGCCTCCTGCACCTTGTTCTCCCCCAGCCAGTCCACCCCGGCGGCGATCGCCAGGCGCAGCCGCTGCGAGGGCACGGTCTTGGTGACCGGCAGCAGGCGCACGCTGCCCGGCGCGCGGCCCGCGGCCTGCTCCGCGCGGGCGATCCGCTCGCGCACCGAGGCGAGGTTCGCGGCGAAGTCCGCCTGGGTCTGGGCGTGGGCGGCTGCGGAGGGGTGTTCACTCATGGTCCCATCCTACGACCGCGTCGGCGCTGCGCGGTTATGCTGGGTGCACAGATGACAGCCGCGCACCGGCTCGGATTCCGGCACTGAACAGGAGCTCCCCATGACCAGCATGCCCCCGGTCCCGCACCATATGGCCAACACCGCAGACCTCGCCGCCCGGGCGGCCGGCCGCAACGGGGCGCTGTGGAAACTTGAACCGGGCCAGCGGGACCTGGACGCGAACGTGATCGCGCTGGCTCCGGGGGCCGAGATCGGCGAGCATGCGGGCCCGGAGCTGGACGTGCTGCTGCACGTGGTCGCCGGGTCGGGCACGCTGCACGGCGAGGGAACCACCGTGCAACTGGCGGTCGGCGACGTCGTCTACCTGCCGGCCAGGGCCCGGCGCCACTTCGTCGCCGGCGAGCAGGGGCTGTGCTACTTCTCGGTGCATCAGCGCAAGAAGACCACCGGGCTGATGCCCGCGCGCCGGCCCAGCGCATCCTAGTCCTCCCAGATCCCTTCGGCCAGGAAGCGTTCCAGCACCGCGGTGTGCGGGGCCAGGTCCAGCCCCTGGTCGGCCAGCCAGTCGTCGTTGTAGTAGGTGTTGGCGTAGCGCTCGCCGGAGTCGCAGATCAGCGTGACGATGCTGCCGCGCTCCCCGCGCTGGAGCATGCCGGCGATGATCTGGAACGCGGCGTAGAGGTTGGTGCCGGTGGAGCCGCCGGCGAAGTAGCGGGTCTTGGCGCGCAGCAGGCGCATGGCGGCCAGCGAGCCGGCGTCGGGCACCTGAATCATCTCGTCGATGACCCCGGGCACGAAGGACGGCTCGACGCTCGGGCGGCCGATGCCCTCGATCCGCGAGCCCACGCCCGTGGAGTAGCCCATGTTGCCGGAGCGCCAGCCCTCGTAGAAGGAGGAGCCCTCGGGGTCGGCCACGGCCACCTTCGTGTCGTGGCGCTTGTAGCGCACGAAGCGCCCGAAGGTCGCGCTGGTGCCGCCGGTGCCGGCGCCCACCACGATCCAGCTCGGGATCGGGTAGCGCTCCGCGCTCATCTGCGCGAACACCGATTCGGCGATGTTGTTGTTGCCGCGCCAGTCGGTGGCCCGCTCGGCGAACGTGAACTGGTCCAGGTAGTAGCCGCCGGGGCCGGCGGCCAGCTCGCGGGCCGCCGCGTCGACCTGCCCGGCCTGATCCACCAGGTGGCAGCGCCCGCCGTAGAACTCGATGAGCTCGATTTTCTCGGTGCTCGTGGACTTCGGCACCACGGCAATGAATTCCAGGCCCAGCATGCGGGCGAAATACGCTTCGGAAACCGCGGTGGAGCCGCTGGAGGCCTCCACCAGCGTGGTGCCCTCCTGGATCTTGCCGTTCACCAGACCGTAGAGAATCAGCGACCGCGCCAGGCGGTGCTTAAGCGATCCGGTGGGGTGCACCGATTCGTCCTTCAGGTACAGCTCGATCCCCCATTGCTTGGGCAGTTCAAAGCGGTGCAGATGGGTGTCGGCGCTGCGGTTTGCATCGGCGTCCAGCAGGGAGATGGCCTCGCGGACCCACTGTGATGATTGCGTCATCGACCCAGCTTATCGCCACCTGCCGCGCCGCAAGGCAATCTCCGCCCCGCCATGGTAGTTTCGGATTCGAGACGAAGTATCGGATAAGGGATGCCATGATCAAGCCCCGGCAAAATGCGACACCACTAGTGTCGATCTGTTACGCTCTGGTCATTTTCGCGACCCTGGGCTGGGCCGTGTTCGGCACCGGAGCCATCCGCGGCTCGCACCTGGGCCAGATCGCCGGCGGCTGGCTGGAGCCCGATGCCACAGTCATGGCGGTCCCCCTGGTCGGGCAGCTGCCCTGGTTCGCCCTGATGGCGGGCTTGGGCATCTACGCGGTGTGGCAATGCATGCCCACCGCCAGGCACACGGACCTGCACGGCAAACTGCGTCCCTGGGTTCTCGCGCTGGTCCTGTTCAATGCCTTGTGGCTGCAATTGCTGCAGCGCGACCGGATGGGCTTCAGCCTGCTGTTCGCCCTGCTCATGCTCCTGGTGCTGACACGGATCGCCGTGATGATCGACCGCGCCACGCTGCGCAACAACATGGACCGCTGGATCACCCGCTCCAGCTTCGGGCTGTTCACCGGGTGGCTGGGCATCATCGTGCTCGGCGAGGCCGCGGCCTGGCTGGCGGCCCTGGGTGTGGACTCGAGCCGGATGATGTTCAAGGGAATCGCGGCCCTGGTGCTGCTGCTGGTCAGCCTGTTGCTGTGCGCCCTGACCTTCAAGAAGCCCATCGGCATCTACATGAACGCCGGAGCCCTGTGGGTCGTCTTCTGGATTACCGTCGACCGCTATGCGTGGCAGGCGTCCTCGTTCCTGTTCGCCGGGGTGGCCAGCGTCGCCACGTTGCTGCTGCTGCTGTGCCTAGCCAGCGCGCTGCGCACCCGGCTGCGTCGGTTGAGGCACCCCATACAGCCTTCGGACGGCGAGTCCGCCGCGTGAGCTGCGCCCGTGAAGTCTCTGGGAGTTCGCACTGAGCGCAACCAACGGTGCTTGAGCGCGTTATCGGTGCTGGCTAGGCTGGAGGCACGACCGCACGGCGTCCCAACCATGGGCGCAGGCAAACCGAGAGGAAGTTATGTCGAAGACCGCCAAGAATTTCAAGGAAGTAGAGAAGTCGCTGGCCAAGCTCGCCAAGTCCGCCAAGGAGGAGCTGCCGGAGGAGCTGCGTGAAACCTGGAACAACGCGATTTCCGGCGTGAACGTCGAGGCCATCAGCCATGCAGGGGCGAATCTGGTGGAGAGCGTGACCGGCAAGTCCAAGGCGGCCAAGCGCACCCGCGCGTCGGTGGAAAATGCGGTGAAGAGCGCGCAGAAGACCCTGGCTCCGAAGCAGAGCCACAAGGGCCGCAACTTCCTGATCATCTCGCTGATCGTTGCCGCAGTTGCCGCCGTGGTGCTGAAGAAGAAGACCGCCTAAGGCTTCAGAACTGAAGGGCATCCGGGGCGCGCCCCGGATGCCCTTTTGCCTGCCCTGCAACGTGGCCTGCACCCCAGCACCTCGTTCTTCGCCTCACAGAACGTTGCGGCCGGCCGAAGGGTGTCGCACAATGAAGTTACCAATCAGTAACTTAGTGGTTGGCGGCGCGGCGGCCGTCGCGCAGAAAATACTTGCCAGCACCTGCCGGCGGAATCGGGGCAAACCATGATCCTCACCAACACCACAGTCCTGGGCACCGGCGTGCTGGGCTCGCAGATCATCTTCCAGACCGCTTATCACGGCCTGCCTGTTGTCGGATACGACATCACCGCACAAGCCCTGGAGGCGGCCAACCACCGGCTGGATTCCCTGGTGCAGACCTATGCTGACTTCTTCGATGCGGGAGACCGCGCCAAGGCCCAGGCGGCGCGCGAATCCATCCGGCTCACCACGGACCTGGCCGATGCGGTGAAGGACGCAGAATTGGTCATCGAGGCCGTCCCGGAATCGCTCGACATCAAGCAGGCCACCTACGAGGCCCTGGCGGCCGTGGCGCCGGAGAACACCGTGTTCGCCACCAACTCCTCCACCCTGCTGCCTTCGGCCATCGCACCGCACACCGGGCGCCCGGAGAAATTCCTGGCCCTGCACTACGCCAACCACGTCTGGCAGAACAACACCGGAGAAGTCATGGGCACCGAGCTCACCGGCAGCGAAGCCTACGACGCCGTGGTCGACTTCGCCGAACGCACCGGCCTCGTGGCCATCCGCGTCCTCAAGGAGCAGCCGGGCTACCTGCTCAATTCCCTGCTGGTCCCGTTCCTCCAGGCCGCAAGCCACCTGCTGGTCAACGGCGTGGCCGACGCACCGACGATCGACAAAACCTGGAAGCTGGGCACCGGCGCCCCGAAAGGGCCGTTCGAGATCTACGACATCGTCGGACTGAACACCGCCTACAACATCTCCAGCAGGGGTGACGAGACCAGCCAGAAGTTCGCCGCCATGCTCAAGAGCGAGTACATCGAGAAGGGCAAGCTGGGCGCCGCTGCCGGCGAAGGCTTCTACAAGTACAACTAACGGCGCGGCCAGCTGAACAGTTCGGGCAACTGCTGACCGTGATCGACCAGCAGGTCGATTTCGATGCCGTCGCTGTCATAGTCCACTCCATCGGGCAGCGCGGACAGCGAACGCCAGACGCGGCGCACTGGCGTGCCATCGGGGCGTGAGGGGTGGATGGCCAGCTCGCGGATCGCCGCAACAGAACCGCTGACGGTCCTGGTCTTCGCGCCATGGACGGCGAACTGCTCGTGCTGATCACACATGTAATAGGGCTGTTCACCGCGCGTGACGTAGGCCAGCACCCACTCGACACGCTGGCCGAGGCCCAGCGCCTGACCGCAGCAGGCCTGCTCGGCGGGGTCGAGGATCACGGTGATCTGCATCATGCCAGTATAGAAGCATGCCACGCATCAAGCGGGGACCGCGGCGGCTGTCGGCAACCACCCCGGTCCCCGCTATTCTCGGTTGTCAGTGCCCGCGTGCAGTGCTGCGTGCCTTCAGGGCCGCGGCCACGCCGAGCCCAGCCAGGACCAGGCCCAGGCCCAGGGGCAGGAACCACAGGCTGCCCACCCCTGTCTGCGCCAGGTCATCCGTGGCTGGTTCCGCGGCCGAGGTTTCCCCGGCGTCCGGCGCGCCCGCTGAGCCGTCACCCGTGCCCTCGCTGGTGGACGGAGTGCTCGACGGCGAGGTGCTCGGTGCAGCCGAATCGGTGGGAGCCGAGGATGCGGTGGGCGCCGCAGATTCGGTCGGGGCGGTACTCGCCGCAGGCGCCAGGGCGAACACTTCGGCCTCGGCCCCGAGGCTGGCGAAGACGGTTTCCCCGCTCGCATCCTTCACCGCGTCGTTGTCCGTCACCACGTAGACCTGGCCGTTGCCGGCGACAGTGAGGCCTTCAAGCTTTTCCTGGGTCCGGCCGTTGGTCCGCTCCAGCACCGGCAGGACGTCCACCGCCAGCTTCTTCTCCAGCAGGGGAACCGTGTCGTTTGGCGCGCTGGCCGAGGTTTCGGGCAGGGCGAACTGGTAGACGGCCTTCAGCTTGGCGTTCTCGCCGATGCGCTTGTCGCGCTCGATCGCCGCAAAGCTGCCGTCTGAGAGCCGGGTGATCTCCGAGAGACCGTTCCAGCTCCCGTCGTCCCCGGCGTCCTCCAGCTGGTAGCCGTACCAGGAGAATTCTCCGCTGGCTGGAAGGTAGCGCCCGATGCGGACGAAGTCCTCGCCCGCCACCTCGCGCTGCAGGGCGAAGACCACTTCTTCCGCCTCCCCCGCGCCGAAGGCCGCAACTCCTTCCAGCCCCTGGCCCTTCAACGTCCCGACGATGTCCTGCGGCAGCTGCACCCGCTCGGCGACCGCGCCGTCGGCATCGATGCGCACCAGCGCGTTGCCCGCGCCTTCGGCTCCCTCGCTGGCCGCCCAGAAGCCGCCCCCTGCACGGGCGGAGATGCCTTCCAGGTCCAATTTCGCCGGGGCGCCGTCCTCGGTCACCGGCAGGGAGCCCGTGACCAGCCCCCGGCCGGCATCGATGGTGTAGATCAGCGGTTCGTAGGCATTGTCACTGACCGCGAAAATCTGGTGCGCAGCCTCCGGGTCGGCGCTCAGCCCGCTGAGCGCTCCAAAGGGCACCGGAGCGGATGGATCGGAAGACAGCTGCGGGAACTGCGGCGCGGCGGCACCGAAACTGAACAGGGTCAGCGCCGAGCGCACCCCCTCGTCGGCCTCGTCGGTTTCCGAGGAGACGGCGAGCAGGTCGCGGCCCGGGATCGGAAGGATCCCTTCGGGACCATTGGTGGTGGGCAGCGTCTGCAGGTATTTCGGCTCGCGCGGGTCGCTCAGGTCGTAGACCGCCACGAAATTTCCGCGTTCGGAGGCGACGAAGCCGTACTCGACACCCCGGTACTCATGCACGGCCAGGCCTTCGGGCTCGGTGCCCTTCTTGCCTGCGCGGCCTTCGGGGAACAACCCCTGGGACAGCGCGAGGTGCTCAAAACGGTTTCCGGCGTCCCACACCGGTTCGCCGGTGAGGGAATCGAAAATCGTGAAGCCGCGGCTGCCGCCCTTCCAATCCCCCTCGTTGGCGGTCGCAAGGTAGCGGTCCTGGATCCATCCGATGGCATCCGGTTCGCGGGGAACTCCCTGAAGCGAACCGCTGGGGTCGAGTTTTCCGTCGTCTTGCGTGTCGATGCCAGCCAGATCCACGGATCCGGCGCTGAACGCCTTGGTGATCTTTCCGGTCGGCAGGTCGATGAGGACAATGCCATTGTTTTCCTGGAGGGTTACCGCCACCTGGTTGCGGTCATTGATAGTGACATATTCGGGTTCCGGATCTTGCGGGGTATCAAGTCCGGCCTGGGCAAGCTGGTCGAGGGCTACCGGCTTTTCGCGGGTGCCGCCGGTCAGCGGAACTTCGCGAAGCGTCCATTCGTCCGGGGCGCCGCCCAGCAGATCGAGGATGGCCACCGAACCGGCCGGAGCCTGCGGTAGTCCGCCGTCCCCGGCATCTTCATCGCGTTCATTCTCGATGGCGATCGCCGCGTAGGCGCCGTCGGCGGACAGGGCGATGGAGTCGGGCTGCCCGGACAGCTCGATGCTGTGCACAAGTTTGCGATCCGCGATGCGCACCACGTCCACGCGGCCCGACGGGTCGGTGTAGCTCTTGGAGGTGTTGACGACCACGAGCACGTACTCGCCGTAGGCGGCGACGCTGGTCGGCTCGTCCTCGGCACTGCCCAGCTGGTGCAGCGGAAGGGTTCCCAAGCCCGCTGGATTCGAAGCGTCCGAGATATCGACGAACCCGATCCGGCGGGACACCGCGTCGGTGTAGATCAGCGTTGTGCCGTCTGCGGAAACGGTGGAGATTTCCGCGGCGGTCTCAGCCGCGGCCCCCTCGGGGTGGTTCTGGTAAACCGGGTAGGTGGCGGTGCGTTCAAAATAGTTCCCGGTGTCCGCGCTGGCGGCTGCGGACAGTGTCAGCGGCGCCAGACCGCCGGCCCCCAATGCCAGCGCGGCGATAATGCCTGCTGACCTCTTTGCGGTTCGATTCACGTGGGTAGTCCCCCAAAAAAATAGCTTGGTGTTTGCTCAAGATGGCCTCCCAAGAGTCTCAAGCCTTTGCAACCAGCTGGCGAACACCAGGCGACGGGCGGGTGTCCACCTATCGTCGTTTTCGGCGGACCGCACCCCGCGGCAGGCAGACAGCCGCTAAACCCAGGGCGTGAATGTGCCGCTTCGAGCCAACCGCTCGCCCACCGGACCGACGACCGAGAATGAATCCCGCGCGGCAACACCCTGAATTGTGTCCCGTTGGGTCAGCGTGGCGCCGCCTGCGAGGTCGATGCTCATCTCAAGGAGCAGGCTGGCACCCGTTGCCCGTTGCTCGTCGCGAAGGCGCCCGGCCGCGACAGCCTCCACGATCTGTCCCAGCTGCATGATCGACGGCTCGTCCAGCAGGAAGGTCCAGTCGGCGCCGGCAATCCGCAACAGCAGCTGTGCCGGGATGTCGGTGAAATCAAGATGCCAGTGCACCGCGGCTGCTCCCCGGGCCCGGGGCAGGAGCGACCCACAACCTGCAGCGTCGATCCGCGCCTCCGCCACGTGGCCGTAACGCTGCGCCACATCGGCAGCGAGTTCACGCAATTGGACGGCTGCGTTGCTGAGCTCGAACTGCGTCACGGCGGCGTCTTCGCGCGCTCCCGGCTCCGCCGGGCACTCCAATTGCGGATCCCAGTCGCAGATGTCCGGCAGCTGCCCGGGGTCCTGCAGCTTCAGGGTGACATGGATCAGGTCGTGGTCGAAGTCAGTGCCCGCCGGAACGCTGGTGGTCGGGGTGATCCGGGCAGGCTCCCCGGTCGGCAGCAGCTGGACCGGATCGCCGATGGCCGGCTCGTAGCGGCGGTCGATGTAGTGGATCTCCTTCACCGTGCCGTGAACCGCCGCGACCGGCACCCCTGATTCGCTGAGCGTGTCATGGTCATTCAGTTCGTAGACCACGGTGCCATCCGGATGGCGCAGGCGGGCAATCTCCCACTGCACCTGCTGACCCACCTCGAACCCCGGATGGCAGCAGGCATGAAGCGCCCCGTAGATTTCCAACTCGATCTGCATGGCACCACGCTAACCGAGCTGGTTGAACGGCAACGGGAACGAACCGGTCAAAGCCCGATAAGATTGCCGGGTGGCTCATATTGACGTGACTGACATCCAGTATTTCCTTTCCGACGGCACCCAGCTGCTGGGCGGGGTGACCTTCAAGGTCACCGCCGGTTCCAAGACGGCGCTGATCGGTCCCAACGGCACCGGCAAGACAACCCTGTTCAAGATCATCGCCGGCGACCTGAAAGCCGACGAAGGCTCCATCAACCGCACTGGAACCTTGGGCATCATGCGCCAGTTCGTCGGGCAGGTGCGCGACGAGTCCACGGTGAAGGACCTGCTGCTGTCCACCGCCGCCCCGGCCCTGGCCCAGGCCGCCGCAAAGGTCGCCGAATACGAGGCCAAAATGCTCACCAGCGAGGACGAGAAAGTCCACATGCGCTACGCCGAGGCGATCATCGAATGGGGCGACGCCGGCGGCTACGAATTGGAAACCACCTGGGACAAGGTCTGCATGGCCGCCCTGGGCGTCGGCTTCGACAAGGCTGGCGACCGGTTGGCCCGCACGCTGTCCGGCGGCGAGCAGAAGCGCCTGGTCCTCGAAGCGCTCTTCGAGGGCAACGACGAACTGCTGCTGCTCGACGAGCCGGACAACTACCTGGACGTGCCGGGCAAGCGCTGGCTCGAGGACACCATGTCCCGTTCCAACAAGACCGTGCTGTTCATCAGCCACGACCGCGAGCTGCTGAACAACGCAGCCACCCGCATCGTGACCCTGGAACCGGGCCACGGCGGCGCCACCGCCTGGGTGCACGGCGGCGCGTTCGGCTCCTATGTGGAGGCCCGCAAGGAGCGCAACGAACGCTTCGAGGAGCTGCGCAAGCGCTGGGACGAGGAGCACGCCAAGCTCAAGGAGCTGGTGAACATGTACAAAACCAAGGCGGCGTTCCGCTCCGACATGGCCAACCGCTACCAGGCCGCGACCACCCGGCTGGAGAAGTTCCTGGAGGCAGGCCCGCCGCAGGCCATCCCGCTGGAGCAGAACGTGAACATGCGCCTGAAGGGCGGGCGCACCGCCAAGCGCGCGGTGGTCGCCGAAAAGCTTGAACTGACCAACCTGATGAAGCCCTTCGACGCGGAGATCTGGTTCGGCGACCGCGTGGGTGTGCTCGGCTCCAACGGCTCGGGCAAGTCGCACTTCCTGCGCCTGCTGGCCTCCGGCGGCACGGACCCGGAGCGCGAGCACCTGCCGGTGTCCGACGTGGTCATCGAGCCGGTTCAGCATGCCGGATCCGTGAAGCTCGGCGCGCGCATCCGCCCGGGCTACTTCGCCCAGACGCACTCGCGCCCGGATCTGTTCGGCCGCACCCTGCTGGACATCCTGCACCGCGGCGACGAGCACCGTTCGGGCCTGCCGCGCGAGGCGGCCGCCGGCGCGCTGGACAGCTACGGGCTGGCCGGCCAGTCGGAGCAGAAGTTCGATTCGCTCTCCGGCGGCCAGCAGGCGCGCTTCCAGATCCTGCTGCTGCAGCTCTCCGGCGCAACCCTGCTGCTGCTCGACGAACCCACCGACAACCTGGACCTGCATTCAGGCGAGGCGCTGGAGCGCGCCATCGACGCGTTCGAGGGCACGGTGCTGGCAGTCACCCACGACCGCTGGTTCGCCCGCGGCTTCGACCGCTTCCTGGTCTTCGGCTCGGACGGCAAGGTCTACGAATCCGACACCCCGGTGTGGGACGAGACCCGGGTGCAGCGCGAACGCTAAACCCGACAGTGGATGCTACGCGGCGAGGTGCCCGGTGCTGGCGGCGGGCTTGGGCATCCTGCTCCCCTGCCACGCGCTGAAGCACAGGGCCGAGGCCAGGGCGAGGAGCGTACCGAGGCCCGCGGCGCCGCTGGTGCTCCACAACTCGTTTTGCGCGAACAGCGCCGGCACCGTACTCGACGGGATGCCGGCGCTGACCAGCAGCCATCCGGCGAAACGTTGCAGGTCGATGCGCCCCAGCCTGCTCACGCCCAGCGCGTGCTGCAGGAACAGGCACAGCCACATGATCGCCCAGGCAAGCCAAATGACCGCGAAAACCGGGTCGAAGTCCAGGGACGTGAGCGCCTTGTAGACGGCAATGCCCGCCACGAAGCTGCTGAACCAGCCGAAGGCTGTTGCATCGAAGCCGAAGAGCGTATTCAGCCCTACCAGCAGGTAGGTCATGCCGAACAAGTAGCTGGGCCACGTATCGTTGATCAGCACGTGATCGCCCTCGGCCTGCACCATGATCAGCGTGGGCAGCAGGATCTGCACCCCGCCGACCAGCAGGTTCAGCACAGCGGCCGACCGCGCCGGAATCCGGCCCAGTGAAACCAGCCCGTTGACAAACAGGATGAGGCCTACAAAAACCAGCCCGACATGGACCATGGGTTCCTCCACTCGCACGCGGCGCACCCGGATGCGGATCCGGGCATCGGGACCCGCGTCCTGCCGCTAACCACAGTTTCAGATACCGATGCCCGGGTGGCAAGTCCGCGCCGAATCGTTACTCCACGAGTTTGCCTTCCTGGGACACCTCGGTGATCAGTTCCGCGATCTGCGCCGGGACTTCGGGAATCGGTTCGCGGGTGATCCCGGTGCTCGGCGACCAGACCAGGTTCACCTGCAGCGCCGGGTCCATGGCCGGATAGTCGCTGCGGTTGTGGCAGCCTCGGGTTTCGCGGCGTTCCAGCGCCGCTTCCAGCGTGGCGCGGGCGGCCAGCGCCGAGGACTGCAGGTCGAAGGCGTGGGCCAGGTCCTGGTAGCCGGCGATGTCCGGGTGGATTCCCACGTTGGCCATGCGCTGCTCGATGGCCTGAAGCTTCGCCAGGCCTTCCAGCAGTCCGGCCTCGTCGCGCACCACCCCGGCGTGCTCGGTCATCAGGTCGCGGATGGCGCGCTGCAAGTTGCGCACGTTTTCCTGTCCGCGGGATCCGAGCAGCTCTGCGATGTGGGCGCGGGCGGCGGCGATGGCCTGCGCCGAGCGCGGCTGGGAGGCCAGCGACGCGGAGTACTGCGCCGCGTGCTGTCCCACGATGCGCCCGAAGACCAGCAGCTCGATCAGCGAGTTGCCGCCCAGCCGGTTGGCCCCGTGCAGCCCGGAGGAGGCCTCGCCGATGGCGTAGAGCCCGGGAACTTCGGTGGCATGGGTCAGCGGGTCCACCCAGACCCCGCCCATGGAGTAGTGCGCGGTTGGTGCGATCTCCATCTTCTGCTGGGTGATGTCCAGCAGCTGCAGTTCCATCATGGTCTGGTAGACCCGCGGCAGGCGCTTCATGATGACCTCGCGGTCAAGGTGCGAGACGTCCAGCCACACCCCGCCGTTCTCGGTGCCGCGTCCCTCGCGGATCTCGGTGTAGGCGGCCAGCGCGACCCGGTCGCGGGTGGACAGCTCCATGCGCTTGGCGTCGTAGCGGGCCATGAAGCGTTCGCCCAGCGCATTGGTCAGGATTCCGCCTTCGCCGCGCGCGGCCTCGGAGACCAGGGTTCCGGCGTCGCTTTCCGGTTCGATGATGCCCGAGGGGTGGAACTGCACCAGCTCGGGGTCGCGCAGCCGGGCGCCGGCCTGGACGGCCAGGCGGAACGAGTCGCCGGTGTTCTCGTCGCGGCGCGAGCTGCTGCGGCGCCAGATGCGGTTGTGCCCGCCGGCGGCCAGGATCACCGCGTCGGCGTGGATGAGGTAGCCGGTGCCGTGGTTGACGTCGAAGCCGTAGGCTCCGAAGATCTGCCCTTCGGCGGTGAGCAGCTCGGTGATGTACACGGTGTCGAGGATCGGCACCTGCAGCTGCTCGGCCCGCTTGATGAGCGTGCGCTGGATCTCCATGCCGGTGTAGTCCCCGGCAAAGGCTGTACGGCGGAAGGTGTGGGCGCCGAAGAAGCGCTGCGAGATGCGGCCGTCCACCTCGCGGGCGAAGTTCATCCCGTAGCGTTCAAGGTCCTCGATGCCGCGGGCGGCGCCCTGGGCGACCACCTGCACGGTGCGCGGGTCGGCCAGGAAGTAGCTTTCCTTGATGGTGTCGGCCGCGTGCTGCTGCCAGCTGTCTTCCTCGTCCATGGTGCCCAGCGCCGCATTGATGCCGCCGGCGGCCAGGGAGGTGTGCGCGTCGTGGCGCGGGCGCTTGCCCACCGCCAGCACGTCGACGCCCTGCTCGGACAATTCGATCGCGGCGCGCAGGCCGGATCCTCCGGTGCCGATGACGAGGACTGACGTGGATATCTGCTGTTCTGGTTTCATGTTTTCCAGCATCTGCCCGGGTCCACGATACGTCCAATAAATTATCCTCATGATTTCCATAGCAGTAAGCTATGCATCATGAATCTAGAGCAACTTCGAGGGTTCGCCACCATTGCCCGCGTGGGGCACTTCACACGCGCGGCCGAGGCCCTGCACCTCTCCCAGCCGTCGCTGAGCCGGCAGATCTCCACGCTGGAGCACGATCTGGGCACCACGCTGGTCAACCGCACGCGCGGCAACCTCACGCTGACCGCCGCGGGGCGCGCTCTGCTTCCGCTGGCTACCCGGATGCTGGCAGATGCGGAGTCGATTCGCGTGGAGATGGCCGAACTGGCCGGATTGCGCCGCGGCCGGGTGCGCTTGGGCGCGCCGCCGACGCTATGCGTGTCGCTGGTGGCCGAGGTGCTGGAAACCTATCGCGCGACGTATCCCGGCATCGAGTTGCAGATCTCCGAGGCAGGTTCCCGGATGCTGCTGGAGCAGCTCACCGGCGGCCAGCTCGACTTGGCGCTGATCGTCACCAGCGAGCACGCGGTGACCGAGCCAAGCCTGACGCACACCGAAGTGCTGGTGGAGCAGCTGGTGGTGGCCGATTCGATGCAGCATCCTCGATTAGGCCAGGGCCCGGTGGAATTGCGGGACCTGGCAATGGTGCCGCAGATCGCCTTCTCCCCCAGCTACGACTTGCGGGCGGCGACGCAGAGCGCCTACCGCACGCTGGGGCTGAGCCCCAACGTGGTCATTGACGGCGGTGAAATGGACGCAGTGCTGCGCTTCGTCCAAGTCGGACTGGGCGTGGCCATCGTGCCGGCCACGGCCCTGGTCGGACGGAGCCAGCTGCACGGCAGGGCGCTGCGCAGCTCTGCACGCAAGGACACGGATCTTGCCCAGCCGAACCTTGAACGCACCATCGGGCTGGCGCATCGCCGCGACACCCCTCCCGGGGCGGCGGCCATCGCGATGCGCGAGCTGCTGTTGCAGACCGCGGGCCAGTTGGCCCAGCGCCACCCGCAGATCAGCCTGCGATCTTGATACCCAGATGGTCGGCCAGCTGCGGCGCCAGCGACATGAGCTGCAGCTGCGTGACCTGCGCGCCGCGCAGCCCGGTCACCCCGTCGACCATATCGAATTCAAGGCCCGTCAGGTCCACCGAACTCAGCTTCGCCTGATGGGCCGCCAGCACCTTGGCGCGCGAATTGGTGAAGCGCACCCGCTGCAGGGATCCCAAATCCAGTTCGTCGAACTGGCAATCGCGGAATTCCACGTCGCGCAGCGTAGCGCCGCGCAGGTTCAGCCAGCCGAACTTGCAGTTCTCCACCAGCAGCGAGTCGACGCTTGACTCGGCCAGGTCGGCCGAGCCGAAGCGGCTGTGCGAAATGCGGACCTCGTCGAGGCGCACGCCGGCGGCGGCCAGCACCGGAGCAGAGACCTGATTGAGCGAACTCTGCAGCACCCGGGCGTTGCACAGCGAGAAACGGTCGGCGTTCATGCCGGTGAATTCGCACTGCTCGAAGCGCACCTCATCGGCCACGACCTCCCCGTCCAGCCGGGCGAAGCGCAGCTGGTCGAGGTAACCTCCGGCGTCCAGGTCCCCCGCGTAGCCTTCGGCCAGCTCGGGGAGGATGAACGGACGAATTTTGGGCGCTGACATGGTGCTCCTGACGTGCGGCCTGAACGGTACTGCCAGTCAACTGTACGCCCCGCACTCCTAGAACTCGTCGATCACCAGCTTCTTCATGGCGAGCATGTGTTCAAAAGCCTTCGGTCTGGACATCAGTTCACCCATGTTGGCGGGAACGATTTGCCAGCTGACCCCGAACTTGTCGGCGAGCCAGCCGCATTGCTCTGCTTCGGGCACCGCGCTCAAGGCATCCCACACCCTGTCGAGCTCCTCCTGGCCGTCGCACGGCCATTCCAGCGAGACGCCGGGCGTGAAGGAGAAATCCTGCTCGACGCCGGAGTCCATGGCGGTCACCCAGTCATCGTCAAGCGCGATATCGGAAAACATGACCGCGCCGGCCGCCGCGGGCCCGGTGGGCTCGGGATAGGTGACGAACATGCCTTCGCGGGCACCGAAAACTTCCTTGTAGTGCGCCACCGCCTCGGCTGCACGGTTCTGGGCTGGACCACCGAACAGCAGGCTGGGCATCAGGAACGGCCGGGGGTCGCCTTCCTGATCGGTGAGGATCAGCTGCCAGGAAACGTTGTACTTGTCCTGCACCCAGCCGTAGCGGGCGCTGTAGGGGTACTCGCCCAGCTCCATGAGCACCTGCCCGCCGGCCGAAAGCTTGGCCCAGGTGGCATCCAGGTCGGCGCGGGCCGCCTCGATGCCGCCCTCGTAGTCCGTCGGGTCGAAGTTCAGCATCAGCGAGATCGACGGGTTGGGGGTGAAATCCGGGCCGGCGTTCACCAGCGTGATCCGCTGGCCGCGCACGGACACGGCGACCGTCAGGGCTTGGCCGGCCAGCGGCTTCTGGAACTCCAGCAGGCCCTCGGTGGGATAACGGGATTCGACTTCCATCGATCCGCCGGGCAGGGCGTCCGCATAGAATTCTCCGGCTTCTTCACCGGTTCCGTGCATCCACAAATTAACTCTGAGCTTTTGCATGGCTGGTCCTCACAAATATGCGTACTTGCGATACCGATCTGCCCACCGTCGTGCCGGGGTGTGGCCAGGTCGCGCGGCCACGGCGGATGCCGTCCGCGCACACGATGCTACCTGCTGCACTGCGCGCACGGAATACTCCACCGCCGATTGCCTGCCCGGATTTTCCTAGTCCGCCGCCGTGCCGCGCCCCGGGTCCGCGGCCGGTTGGACAACTGCCGGGGTTCGTCCGGAAAAGTCGTCCATGGAGTGGTAGATGCCCAGCACTTTTTCCGCCAGCAGATCCCAGGCCGCGCGGGGCAACACCCCGCGCAGGGCCTGTCCCAGCTTGCTGGTCCATGGCAGCAGCACCATCGGCGTGGCGCGCAGCATGGCATCCCACGCCCGGTCCGCAACCTGCTGCTTTTCAAGCAGCGGGGTGAAAAGCATGCGACGGGCCCCGGCGAACATTCCGGTATCCACGTAGGTCGGGCAGAAGGTGGTCACCGCCAGGTTCCTTCCCGGCTCCCGCTCAAGCTCCAGGCGCAACGAGTCGCTGAAGCTGGCGGCCGCGGCCTTGGACGCCGCGTAGACGCTCATGTTCGGGTTGGACACCAGTGCCGCCGCCGAGGCGATGGTCAGGATGCGGCCCGGGCGCTGCAGGCCGAGCTGGGGCAGCAGCGCGTGGGTCAGGTACATGGGCGCCAGCGCGTTGACCGCCATGGCGGAACTGATCTGCCCCGTGCTGTGCTGGGCAAAGGGTTTGCCCGTCACCACCCCGGCGTTGTTGACCAGCACGTCGATCCCTCGGGCGGACAAGGCCTGCGACGCTGCTTCGGCGATCTGCGCGGGGTCGGCCAGGTCGACAACCTGGGTTTCGACGGATTCATGCCCGAACGCTGCACACAGTTTGCCTGCGGTTTCTTCCAGCAGCTGCGCATTGAGGTCCCAGAGGACCACCCGCGCGGCATGTTCTGCGCAGGCCCGGCGGGCGAACAGCTCCCCCATGCCCTGGGCCGCCCCGGTGATCAGCACCGTCAAACCGTGGACCGATTCCAAAACCTGCGTGCGCGCCATGGTGCACCTTTCCCTGTGGGTCTGAAAAGGCCAGAATATCTTGTGAGATGCCCCATAGGGGTGAGGCTGCCCCGGCGCCCCGGGCAGCCGGTGCACCACGCTAGCCTTGAATCTGCGGGATCGCTCCGCACCCCGGGCAACCGACGACGAAGTGAGGACCGAATGCGCATCGACCAATTGGATGCAGACCTGATTGAGCTGCTCACCGACTCCCCCATGCTGCCGGTCATGGAGTGCGCCCGCCGCCTCGGGGTGGCCCGCGGCACCGTCAGCAGCCGGCTGGCCCGGCTGCACGAGGCCGGGGTGATCCGCGGGATCGTCCCGCGCATCGAGCCCGCCGGCTTCGGATACACGCTGGTGGCCTTCTGTTCGGTGGAGATCATCCAGAAGTACGGACACGATCCGGTAGCCACCGCCCTGGAGGAGGCGATCCCGGAAATCGTGGACATGTACACCGTCACCGGGACCTCCGACCTGCAGCTGCGCGTCGTGGCCCGCACCCCGGAAGACCTGCAGGACATCTTCAACAGGATCAACACCGTCCCGGGTGTCGCGCGCACCTCCTCGTCCTTCGCGCTGCACGAGCATTTCCAGGGACGCACGCTGCCCCTGGTAGAAGCCTGTGCGAAAGCCGGTTCGGCGACTGTGCAGACTGACCAGTAAAATGGGGTGTTGACCAATTTTCGCTATGCAGGTTGCATAGCGGTGCGCGCGGCGATTGAAACGGCGGAAGACGCCGCCCTAGAGTCGTAGCTTGTGAATCGCGACACGCGAGGATATGAGCGGGGCCACCCGCACCCCCATTTGTGCCCATGGTCTTCAGAGAGGAACCCATGACCCTTCACCAGCGCCCTTCATTGCAGGCAGTTCCCGCTTACAAGCAGGGAAAGCCCGCCGCCGCTGGAGCCTCCAAGCTCTCGTCCAACGAGTCGCCGCACGAACCGCTGCCGTCGGTGCTCGACGCCATCCGCGACGGACTCCAGAGCATCCACCGCTACCCGAGCATCGCCGCCCCACAGGTCACTGCCGAATTGGCCGCCCTGCACAACGTGGATCCGGCGCACCTGACCCTGGGTGCCGGCTCCGTCGAGGTTGCAGCGCAGCTGATCCATGCGGTCGCCGCCGAGGGCGATGAGGTCATGTACGCATGGCGCTCCTTCGAGGCCTACCCGTCGCTGGTGCGCATCGCCGGGGCAACCCCGGTCGAGGTGCCGCTGGACGCCGAGGCCAAGCACGACCTGGACGCCATGCTGGCCGCGGTGACCGAGAAGACCCGTCTGATTTTCATCTGCAACCCGAACAACCCGACCGGCACCGTGGTGGAAGCCGAGGCGCTGGAGCGCTTCATCGCCGCCGTGCCGCGCGAGGTGCTGATCGTGATCGACGAGGCCTACGTGCACTTCGACCGCTCGGCAGTGCGCGCCGACGGCGTGGAGCTGTTCAAGAAGAACCCGAACGTCGCGGTGCTGCACACCTTTTCCAAGGCCTACGGCCTGGCCGGCCTGCGCATCGGCTACGCCATCAGCCCGCTGGAGGTGGCCGAGAACCTGCGCAAGGTCGCCATCCCGTTCGGCGTCTCGGATCTGGCCCAGCGCGCGGCAGTCGCCTCGCTGCACGCCGCCGACGAGCTGGCGCTGCGGATCAACGAGGTGGTCGCCCAGCGCGAGCGCATGTACGCGGGCCTGGCCGCCGCCGGCTACCCGGTCATCGCCTCCGAGGCCAACTTCGTGTGGCTCGCCGCCGGTGCCGACACCGCGCAGATCGAAGCCCGCCTTGAGGCCGGCGGCGTGGTCGCCCGCGCCTTCCCGGGCGAGGGCCTGCGCATTTCCTCCGGTTCCGCGCTGGATGTGGACCGCGTGCTGGCCGCGCTGGGCGCCGATTCCGCCGCCGTGGCCGCCACCGAAGGGGCCACCGCGTGAGCGCGGCCGTGAAGGACCAGCCCGAGCAGCAGCTGCACGCGGGGCTGACCCGCCGCCA
The DNA here is from genome assembly GCF_014647495.1 of Glutamicibacter protophormiae. Taxonomy (GTDB): domain Bacteria; phylum Actinomycetota; class Actinomycetes; order Actinomycetales; family Micrococcaceae; genus Glutamicibacter; species Glutamicibacter protophormiae. The sequence continues at coordinate 465,518 of NZ_BMPH01000001.1, read as the reverse complement.
GATTTCCATGATGGGCCTGGGCGGCGCGATCGGCGCCGGCTTGTTCGTCGGTTCCGGCCAGGCGATCTCCATCGCCGGCCCGGCCGTGCTGGTGTCCTACCTGCTGGCCGGCACCGTGATCATCGTGATCATGGCCATGCTGGCCGAGATGGTCGCCGCCAACCCTTCATCGGGCGCCTTCAGCACCTTCGCCCACAAGGCGATGGGCCGTTCGGCCGGAAGCACCCTGGGGTGGCTGTACTGGATCCAGCTGGTTGTGGTGGTGGCCGCCGAGGCCACCGGCGCCGCGGCCATTGTCTCCGGCTGGTTCCCCAGCGTCCCGCAGTGGGGCTGGGTCCTGCTCTTCGTGATCGCCCTGTCCGGCGCGAACCTGCTGGGCGTGCGCAACTACGGCCGCTTCGAATACTGGTTCGCCGTCATCAAGGTCGCGGCGATCATCGCCTTCCTGGTGCTCGGCGCCCTGGTGCTCACCTACGTCATCCCGACCGATCAGCCGGTGGGTCTGGGGAACCTCGCCGCGCATAGCGGATTCGCCCCGGGCGGCATGGCAGGCATCGCCGCCGCGGTGCTGATCGTGATCTTCTCCTTCGGCGGCACCGAAGTGGTGGCCATCGCCGCCGCCGAATCCAACAATCCGGCGGACAACATCAAGCGCGTAGTGCGCTCGGTGATGGCTCGAATCCTGGTCTTCTACCTGGGCTCTATCCTGGTCATCGTCGCCGTGGTGCCGTGGAACGACCCCGCGATCAAGGACGGCCCCTTCGCCGCGGTGCTCAGCGTGCTGAACATCCCTGGTGTCGAGATCGTCATGAATGCAGTGGTGGTCATCGCGCTGCTCTCGGCCATGAACGCCAACATCTACGGCTCCTCGCGCATGCTGTACTCGCTGGGCAAGCGCAAGCTGGCCCCCGTGGCCGCGACCCACGTGACCGGCAAGGGGGTGCCCGCCAAGGCCGTGATCAGCTCAGTAGCCTTCTCCTTCCTGGCCGTGGGCCTGAACTGGATCTGGCCGGAGAAGGTCATGCCGATCCTGCTGAACGTCGTCGGCTCCACGATCATCGTGATCTGGTCGTTCATCGCGGTCACCCAGTTCATCCTGCGCCGCCGCGCCGACCGCAACGGCGAGCACCTGCCCGTCCGCCTGTGGGGCTTCCCGTACCTGTCCATCGCGACCATGGTGGTCCTGGCCGGCATCGTGGGGGTCTCCATGACCGATGAGGCGGCACGCACCCAGCTGCTGCTGACCGCAGGCTTGACCGCAGTCATCTGGATCGTTTCCAAGATCGCGCTGCGCAATGTTCCCGAGGTGATCGATGTGGAGCACGTCGACGAGGTCGCCTAGCTCATCGTCCAACGGCTCCGATCCGCGCTGCGGGTCGGAGCCGTTGTTCACTTCGAAGCGCATTTCACTTGGTGCGATGTTCGATTTCGCGTTCCCGGAATTGTGTTCTATGATTATCAAGTTGCCTCATCAGGCAGCAATCCTCACGGGGGTATGGCGCAGTTGGTAGCGCGTCTGCATGGCATGCAGAAGGTCAGGGGTTCGAATCCCCTTACCTCCACGAAAATCAATCCCAGGATGCCTAGGCATCCTGGGATTTTTTCTTGTCCGGGCTCGATAAACCCACTCCTACAGCGGATTCGCCCACACTGCAGACATTTCGAACTCGACTCGTTAGCCTTGGCTCAACAACTCTCATTGCGGTCCTGACGCAGTGCCCTCAAGCTCCACGAGCACCAACCAGACCTGCAGCAGCGACCACCGACAAGGAGCCGGCATGAGCACACCGAAACCCAGCGGACGCGTGGAGAAAAATGCGAACGGAATCGACCTCGTCCTGACCCGAATACTTCCCCTCGAACTTCAGGAAGCATGGGCGGCAATCACCGAGTCGGAGAAGACATCACGGTGGATCGGGCGCTGGGAGGGAACCGGCGCCCAGGGACAGACCATCAGGCTGCAGATGGGCTTCGAAGGGGGCAGTTCCTGGTCCGACGTCGTCATCACCGAATGCAGGGCACCGAATTATCTGCGGGTTCAAACCGTCGACGATTCCGGATCATGGGACCTGTCTATCGACTTGGCATCAGCGGATGAAGCTACTGAACTGCGTTTCGTGCACCGTGGACTCGTCCCAGGAGCGGTCGGAGACATCGGACCGGGCTGGGAATACTACCTCGACCAGTTGCTCGCTTCTATCACGGGTGGGCCGCTTCCCGTCTGGGATGACTACTACCCCGCCCAACGGGGATACTTCCAAGGGCAGGAAGGCTGAGCGGTTCCGATCTGACCGGCTCAGGCGTCTTCGCACGGTCGATAGTTGACGTCAACACTCCCAAATTTGGGCGCGCCCAGTTTTGCGTTGAAAGTCGATCGGAGTAGTGTTTATCCGGTAGGGGGCTATAGCTCAGTTGGTAGAGTGCTTCGTTCGCAATGAAGAGGTCAGGGGTTCGACTCCCCTTAGCTCCACGGCTTCCCGGCCGGGTTCATGATTCATGAGCCCGGCTGTTTCCATATCATTCGCTTCCACAATTCGACGTGTGGCAGGTTCGCAGAGAAACCAGCCAAGAGAGCGGGTCTCGTCCCATGGCAGGTAGTCTCCCTCGTCGGTCACCGAAGCACAACATGCCAAGCCGCGTACCGGCGATCTTCCGCTTCATCCAGGATGGGGCGGTCATTCAAGCCCCCGAGGATGCCACCATCGCATCGGTCTTGGAGTTCCCCCGGACTGATGCAAACCGGATTGGTCTGGCAATCTACCCGGCGCCTTCTCCCGCGGACATCCACCAGCTGGCTGAGGCCTGGAAGCTGCACCCCGTGCTGGTTGACGACCTGCTCCACGCCGGACAGCGTCCGAAGCTCGAACGCTATGGGGACGTGACATTGCTGGTTGTCCGATCTGCGCTGTACCTTGACGAGGCCGAAGAAGTTGAGCTTTCGGAGTTCCACGTACTGCTTCGGCCCGGGGCGTTGGCAATCCTATGCCAGGACAACCGCTGGATTAACGGAATCCCGGGCCGCGACTGGGCCTCGGGCATCGGCAGCAGCCAAGCCGTTCTGGACCATCAGCTCCTGGCTAACCAGGCATTGCTGAAGTTGGGGGCCGAAGCGATTCTCTACCGCCTGCTGGACGAGATCGTCGACGGGTACGTCCCTGCCCTGCAGGGGCTTGGCATCGACAAGGAACAGATCGAGCTGCAGGTTTTCGGCGGCGATGCCACTGTCACCGAGCGAATCTACCGCCTCAGCCAGGAAGTCATCGACATGCAGCATGCGACTGCATCGCTCAGCGAGGTCGTTCGCTCGCTGGCTTCCGGCTTCGAGAAATACAACGTTCCCGGTGAACTGCAGACCTACCTCCAGGACGTGTCGGACCACCTGACGCGGGCCCATACCCAAACACAGGAGTACCGGGATGCCCTGTCCCAGATTCTCAACGTGAACTCCACGCTGGTGGCCCAACGCCAGAACGAGGACATGAAGAAGATCTCCGGTTGGGCGGCCATCTTGTTCGCTCCGACGCTCATTGCCGCAGTTTATGGCATGAACTTCGACAATATGCCTGAGCTGCATTGGGCGCTCGGGTATCCCGTGGCGATCGCGGGCATGGTCCTGTTTGCCGCCGGGCTCTATGGTGTCTTCAAATGGAGGAAGTGGTTCTAGTGGACAAAATCGATTTCAAGAAAACCGATTCCTATCGCGCACCTAAGTCCTTCCAGTTCGTAGAGGTGCCGCAGATGCAGTACCTCATGATCGATGGGCATGGTGACCCGAACACAGCCCAGACTTACCAAGATGCATTGCAAACCCTTTACCCCGTGGCCTACAAGCTGAAGTTCTCCAGCAAACAGGCAGGTCGGGACTACGTGGTGCCACCATTGGAAGGTCTCTGGTGGGCCGAGAGAATGGATTCCTTCACCTCAGCGCGCGACAAATCCCAGTGGGACTGGACAATGATGCTGATGGTCCCCGATTGGCTCGGCCCGGAAGACGTCGCAAAGGCGCTGGGCGCCGCACAGAACTCGGCCGACCTTCCCGCCGGCGACAAGATCCGCCTTGGAAACCTGTCCGAAGGCCGCTGCCTCCAGGTGCTGCACATCGGCTCGTATGATGACGAAGCGCCAGTTTTGGCTCGAATGCACCAGTACATCAAGGATCAAGGCCTGGATCTGACCGGGAAGCATCACGAGATCTACCTCTCCGACCCTCGTCGAGTCCAACCCGAGAAGCTTCGCACCATATTGCGCCAGCCGGTGGTCCCGGCCGCGAACTAAATATCCCACGAGAGAATCTAGGAGCAAGTCATGAGCACTGTACTGACCCCGCAGAGCACGGTGGCCGAGGTTCAAACGGCTCTCGCCGAGTTGGAAGACCCGCGTATGCGTGCGGTCAATGAAAAGCACGGCGACGACCTCGGAGTGAATCTCTCCAAGCTTCGTGGGCTGGCGAAAGCCCTGAAAAGCAATCAGGAATTGGCACAGCGGCTATGGGCAACCGGCGAGACTGCCACGCGTCTGGTCGCCATCCTGATCTGCAAGCCACGTATGTTCAGCCTTGATGATCTGGAACGGTGGCTCCGCGAAGCCAGGACTCCAAAGGTACAGGGCTGGTTCGTGAACTACGTAGTGAAGAAGAGCAAGCACCTGGAAGACCTCCGAAAGCTCCTTATGCACGACTCCGATCCTGTTGTTGCCAGTGCCGGCTGGGAATTGACTGCGCACCAGGTCGTCAAGGCTCCGGAGAATCTGGAGCTTGCGCAATTGCTGGACATCGTCGAAGCCGAAATGAAGACCGCACCCGACCGCTTGCAGTGGGCGATGAACAATACCTTGGCTCAGATCGGCATCGAGCATGAGCCGCTGCGGTCTCGTGCACTGCAAATCGGTGAGGACTTGCAGGTTTTGGCTGACTATCCAACACCTCCGGGATGTACCTCCCCCTTCGCACCCATCTGGATCAATGAGATGGTCAGCCGCAAGTCCACTTCACAGCAATAGCCGGCAAGCTGCCCCGCGCGATTTACGTTCCACGACTACAGCCCTGTGCGAGGCAGGATGAACAGGTACCGTGGTCAGTTGGGCTTCTGCGCCAATTGGCCACGGTGACGTGAGGTTGACGCAAGCCAGAAAATCGCCTGGGCAGCAACTACGGTCGCGGTGCCCATCGCAACGGTTCCGATAGTCCAGGCACCCCACACCGTGCCGAGGCCCAGCAAGCCAACCGCTGTCGTTGCCACGGCAACGGCAGCAAACAGGATTATTCTCCTCAGGGTTTCATGGTTCTCGACACCATGCTTCCTCCCGGCTAACAGCTCCTGCGCCTGCACTAGCGCCACGCCGATGCCCGAACCTGTTGCGAACGCAATGACTCCCGGATCCGGGGAAGCAGTTGAAATCGAAAAAATCACTCCTGCGGCAATCACCAAGATTGCAGCCGCGTCGATAGCGGCCGCAAATACCCGCCATCGCCCCGCTCCCCCGTCGAGCTGGCGTTTGCGCGGAATGAAGTCCCACGCTCGGGCAGTCAGCCATCTGCTTGAGACCAAGCCGATGGCCAGGGATCCAGCGGGCGCGACTAGCGCCGCAAACAGGTTATTCGTAGCAACCCATACGACTGCCCCGATGGCGACAACCACCGGTACTGAATGCAATCGTGCAAACCACCATCCACGCAAATAAAGTCCGCGTGCCTCGGCCACTTCGAGAGGATGCAAGAACTTTTTCTCCGAGAAATCTGGCAGATCTACAGCTTCGTTCATCTCATTCATTTCGAGCTCCACGGCGTGGTTTTTATGAAGTCGGTGCCTACTTTGCCTTTGGCGAGTTCGTAGACTTTCTGCCTGGCCACTCCCAGAGAGCTGGCCACGGTGACTGCGCTGTATTCCTCCAGCAACACTTCAATGCTGGCCGCACGTATGGACGCTGCGCGAGTGACCAGATGGGAAGCGAGTGCGCTGACTTCGGCGGCGATGAGAGCGACTACACGCTCTCCCCCGAATTCAGCTGCCCACGAAGCTCGTCCGGAAGCAGCGGCCGCGTAGAGTCGGTCCCCGGCGTCATGGAGATGGGACTCAACAATTTCCGGAGTGACACCAGCCGCTTGGAATCTCCCGACTGCAGCTTCCAAAACAGCAACTGGTTCGCGCCGACGATGCGCGAGCACACGTAACCACTCCGGATCAGCATGAACATCAATGCTGCACGGGATAATGTCACCCCCGGGGTTACACGTCATGCACTCAAGGATCGACCCCATCAGCCATGCTGTCAATAGGTGTTGGGCCACGGATCGTCCAGCAATGCTAAGACATGTCGCCGCCAAGGGCTGGAACGGATAGTTTTGGCACGGTTCACGCCAGCCACCGCCGATACTGCCAAATACGCAAAGCTGGTACGTCAAGTCCGGCCAGTCGGTATGTAATCACTCGGTAGTTTGTTTACACACGAACTCACCACATCGCTGACAACCAAACTCAATACATCGTAGACACGCGGCATCAACACATCGCTGACACCGCGCGCGACGATTCGCCTGTCCTAGGAAGCAGCATCGCCAGACGAATAGTAGATGTCCTCGTACTCGATCCGTTTCTGCGTCCAAGCCGGCTTCGGATCCCTGATCCGGGCTCCATACACCTGCCACAACGGCACTAGACGCGCACTGGACTGCAGCCTGACCGGTAACGGGAATGACACGGATTGCTCGCCGTCAACCATGCTGTAAAGCGTATAAGCATCCTTGCTCAAAACCAGCTGGTATTCACCGATCAAATGAGTCGGTACCTTGAAAATACGACCTCGAAAGTAGATCTGAGGATTCGTACGCCGAATCTGGATCACGTCATCACGTTGATCAGCCAGCACGCTGGGGCTGCCTGTGTGGTTTTCATCCTTCGTACGTCCAGGTATCTGGGGCTCGTCATCGGCTTCCTCTGGTGCAGCCAACTCAGCTTTCGCGGCCAAGGCTTTGTCCACGTACGATTGTGCCTTGGCCTGCAACTGGGCAATATCGATGGCCACGCCATCCGAAGCACGATGATCACCAGCTTCCCAAGCTTGGGCCGGAGTCAGGTACGTGTGCCCTACTTTCAGTGCTTGATGCCGACGTCGGTGGTTGTAGTGGTTTCGATACTGCTCCAACAATATGGACAGCTCCGTCAGGTTCTGCGGAGCGTGGGCATCGAGAAACTTGAGCAGCGTACTGTGACTGCGTTCATTCTTGCCTTGCGTTTGGGGGTGGCTGAACTGGCCGGTGATTGCTTCGCATCCCACGCTGGCCAGGAATATTTCAGTCTGGTTCACGATGCCTTGCCGAGAAAGATTGAATGCCCCACCATTGTCGCTCAGAAGTTGTTGCGGCACCCCGTAGGTCGCGAACGCTGCCTTGAGTGTTTCTATCGCGTCCCGAGCGTTTTCCAGCTGTTCAAAGCACCGCGTGCCCACGTCGAATCGGGACCCATCATCAACGAGCTGGTAGATCATCGCTTTGGTCGCGTTCTGGTCAAACAGCCGATACTCCAGTCCGTCGATCTGCCACAGTTCCATCGGGTGGGAGCGGGCGAAGCGTAGCCATGATTTACGCGGGCGTTTGCGCGGGTTGCGCTGGGTTACCCCGGCCTCGGAAAGGATCCGGCCGATCGTGGCCACCGAGGGGCGTTGCTCACCGAACTCCTCGGTATCGAGGCTTTCGAACCAGATGGATAGTGGCCCGTTGTCCCACCCGTCTTTGGCTAGTCGCTTGCGGATACGCAGGACCATGGCTTTGGTTTGGTCCCCGTAGATGCGCCGGTCTGTTTTCGGAGCTCTGGAATGAGGGTTCAACGCCTTATTCCCCTCCGCGACGTATCGCGCTTTGACTTTGTAGTAGGAGGGCCTGCTGATTCCCAGTTCATTGCAGAACTGCGAGATACTTGAGGAGTCCGGCAGGCCCGGATCGAACTCGATAATTTGGCGGCGCATCGACGCCGATAATGAATTTGACACGTTTAATTATCGAAGTGATCGTTGTCCAGACCGGGCCTGCCAGGCATTCTTGCTACCTGTCAGCGATGTCCTGAGACATCCTGTAAGCGATGTTATGAGTCATGGTGTAAACGATGTCCTGAGAGAGGACATACCGACTAGCCGGACTCGTGGTACCCACTTACCGTATTTAGCAAATGGGTACAAAAAACCGCCCAAAACGCCGTTTCTGGCGTTCCGGACGGTACATTTGGACAAACAGAAAATGACGCCGAAAACTCGACGTCACCTCTGTTATCTTCACTTCTTAAGTTTTATTCGGACGGTGGTTCGAATAAAACATGTATGGTGGAGGTAAGGGGATTCGAACCCCTGACCTTCTGCATGCCATGCAGACGCGCTACCAACTGCGCCATACCCCCGCGAGGATTGCTACCTGATCAGGCAACTCATCTATCATAGATGAAATTTTGAACAGGATGCAAATCCATCGTGACTAGTTCTTTTTGCCGCTGACAGCAGGCAGCTCGATGACCGGGCAATCCGACCACAAGCGTTCCAGCGCGTAGAAGACGCGGTCTTCCTGGTGCTGTACGTGGACTACCACATCTCCGTAGTCGAGGAGCACCCAGCGGCCAAGGCCGAAGCCTTCACGGCGAACCGGACGCAGGTCGAATTTCTCGATCACCTTCGCCTGGATTTCATCCACGATGGCGTTGACCTGAGGCTCGGAACTACCGGAGACGATCAGGAAGGCATCGGTGATGCCCAAACGTTCGGCCACGTCGAGTGCGACCATATCCTCGGCAAGTTTTTCTGCGGCGGCAAGTGCCGCGGTATGCACGAGGGCAATTGAGTCTGCGTGTGCGCCCATGAAGTTGGGTGTCTCCTTTAGGAAGGGGTGGGTCAAGGACTTAATTGTCCTATAAAAACTAGTTGGTCAACAACATGATCAGGCCGGCGACCAGGGCCGCACCGCCAACGCCCAGCGCCACGATCATGGCGATGAGCATGTTATTGGCACGGCGGACGCCGTGAGTCTGCACGTCGAGCGGCTGTAGACCTTGGGCGTTGACTGCCTCGATGCGAGGTAGTTCGACAGCCTTGCTCTCCGGTGCCGATGCCGCCGCTGGCTTGGCTGCCACGGGGGCCTTGGCAACCGGCGTCGGTTTGGCTGCTGGAGCTGGCTTCGCAACAGGCTTTTGTACTGGCTTTGCAGCCGGTTTTGCTGCGGCCGCGGGTTTCGGTGCCGGCTTGGCGGGGGCCTTCGCCGCGGGTTTCGGCGCGGGCTTTACTGCCGGCTTGGAAGCGATCTTTCCCTGGGCGTCCAACGACAGCGAAACGCTTTCGGTTTTCGGACCGGAGACGCCAGTTTTGGCGATCCGTTCTTCTACCTCACGGATATTGCCCATCGCGCCGGTGAAGGGGTCCGATGCAACATCTTCTTTGCCCTGCTTGGAGTTTTCAATACGCAAGCGTTCGCGCTCAGCCGCCCGTCGCGAGATGATTGCGGCACGCGCAGCCATTTCACGTTGGTGGGCCAGCACTTCGAGGTCGATTTCCGAATCATCTTCGCCCAGCAAAACCGGGTCTACAGGAGATTTCGGGTCGTGTGCACGCCGCGCGGCCAAGGCTTCCTCGACGCTCATGACCGTGGTGTCTGGAGCGTTTTCTGCTCCTGACGGCTTGGCGGGCTTGGTTCCCGACACAGGCTTAGCCGCAGCGGCGCCCTTGTTCTGATCGGCCAGGGCCTGCAGGCGCAGCTGTCGACGAGTCAGCGGCTTCGGGTCGTCAGCGGGCTCCACCGTGGGAACGTGGCTTGTCAGCGAGCCGACTTCTTCTTCGAGGCGTCGGCGTTCACGCAAGGCTTCGCGGTCACGGGCGCGGCGCAACGAAGCACGCTCCCCCAATGCTTCAGGCTTCTGCACCGCAGGTGATTCAGCTGACGTCGATACGGCAGTTTTGGAGGCAGCAGGCTTGCTCTCTGCGGGCTTCGACTGCGCGGGCTTGTTCGGCGCGCTCTTAGCCGGCGCGAGTTTGGTTTCAGCGGGTTTCGCCGCCGCAGGCTTGGAATCGACAGGCTTGGCAGGCTGAGGCTTTGGCGCAGACTTGGCGGCCGGAGCCTTTTCAGCGGGCTTCGGGGCGGGTTTCGCTGGAGTTTTCGGGTTGCCGGAGTTGGCGGCTGGCTGCTTGGCCGCCGCGGCCGGCTTAGCTGCTGGCTTGGCGGACGCCTTGGCCTCCGCGGCCTTGGCTGGAGCAGGCTTGGATACAGCAGGCTTTGGAGCCGAAGATGCGGATTTTGCCGCACCAGACGAGTCCTTGGAATCGGAGTTGGCGGATTCAGCCTTGGCCTTCTTGTCCGCCTGTTCCTTGGCGGCCTGTTCAGCCTTGCTATTGGCGAGCAGCGCCTCCATTTCGGCGCGTCGCTTTTCACGCAATGCCCGCCTGCTGGAAACTGGCTGCGAGTTATCGCTCATCTGGTGCTACTCCCGACCGCATAGACAAATACCGTCACCTTAATCGATTATGCCGTGTAATACGGCTCAATGTGAGGTTACGACTCGGTATAGAGCCCATATTTTGCAATGTACTGCACCACACCATCGGGTACCAGGTACCAGACGGGCTTATCCTCTGCGACGCGTACGCGGCAGTCGGTGGAGGAAATAGACAGTGCAGGAATCTCCAACTGGGAGACGTTGTCCCGCCCCATATCGGCTATCACGTAGCCAGGGCGGCTGACGCCGACGAAATGCGCCAGGTCCCAGACCTGGTCGATATCGCGCCAGCTCATGATCTGGCTCATGGCATCAGCGCCGGTGATGAAGAACAGCTCTGCCTCCGGTCGCTGCGCCCGCAAGTCAAGCAGCGTATCCCGGGTGTAGGTGGCGCCCTCGCGATCGATGTCCACGCGGCTGACGGTGAACCGCGGGTTGGATGCTGTCGCAATGACGGTCATCAGGTACCGGTGTTCGGCGTCGGTGACTTTGCGGTCAGCCTTCTGCCATGGTTCGCCGGTGGGCACGAAGACCACTTCATCCAGGTCGTATTCCGCGGCCACTTCGCTCGCGGCAACCAGGTGGCCGTTGTGAATGGGGTCAAAAGTACCGCCCATCACGCCGAGGCGCAATGGGCGGTTCTTGACTTGCTCGTCCGCCAAGATTAGTGGTGCTCAGGGTGGGACTTGAACTGGCGGTGCTCGTCGAAATCGTCAGGCTTGATCTCGTGGCGCAGGCCCACGTTGGTGTAGGACACTACGACCAACAGCAACAGCATGAATGCCAGGAAGATGCCGCCGCCGACGATCAGGGCCCAGGTATGCGAATCCAAACCAGTGGTGCTTGCGGCTGCGGAAGCCATAATCAGCGCGTTCAAGATAATTCTCCAGTTGTTTTCCTCGTTGCCCGCCGCGTCGGGGGCCAGCCCCGGGCAGTGGCCCGAAAGGTCACTTACGTTCTTCTACATGGTACCGAATAAGGCGGTCAGAAACTATTTACGGATGTGCCCATCGCCTTGGACGATCCATTTGGTCGTGGTCAGCTCGGCCAGTCCCATCGGTCCGCGGGCATGCATCTTCTGGGTGGAAATGCCGACCTCGGCGCCCAGGCCCAGCTGGCCGCCATCGGTGAAGCGGGTCGAGGCGTTCACGATGACCGCAGCGGAGTCGATCTCGGAGACGAAGCGCTCCGAATTGCGCAGCGAGGAGGTGATGATCGCCTCGGTGTGACCGGTGGAGTAGGCGCGGATGTGCTCGAAGGCCTGGTCCATGTCATCCACGACCTTGACCGCGAGATCCAGGTCGAGGTATTCGTTGGCCCAGTCGTCCTCCCCCGCCGGTACCATGGTGATCTCCGGAACCAGTGCCGCGGCGCGTTCCTCGGCATGCAGGGTGACCCCGGCCGCGGACAAGGCCTGCAGCACACCGGCAGCGGCCGCGGCGTTCTGGTGGATCAGCAGGGTTTCGACGGTATTGCAGACACTTGGACGCTGGGTCTTGGCGTTGAGCAGGATGTCGGTGGCCATCTCCAGGTCCGCGCTTTCATCCAGGTAGATGTGCACGTTGCCTTCGCCGGTTTCGATGACCGGCACCTTGGCGGTGGTGACCACACGCTGGATCAGTTCTCGCCCGCCGCGCGGGATGAGCACGTCGATCTTGCCGCGTGCGCCCATCATGGCGTCGGCGCCCTCGCGGCCGTATTCGTCCACGGAGATCACCAGATCCCGCGGCAGCGAAACGGAGTCCAGGGCGTCACGGATGAAGCCGACCAGGGCCAGGTTCGAGTTCAGCGCAGCGGAGCCTCCACGCAGCAGTACGGCGTTGCCGCTTTTCAGCGACAAGCCGGCGATGTCAACGGTGACGTTGGGACGGGCTTCGTAGATGGTGCCGATGACACCCATGGGGACGTTCACCTGGCGCATGCGCAGGCCGTTGGGCAGGGTCTCTCCGCGCACGACGCGGCCCACCGGATCGGGCAGGCCTGCCAGTTCGTGCAGGGCGGAAATCAGCGAATCGATGCGCGGGTCATCCAGCTTCAGGCGGTCCAGCATCGCCGCCGAGGTCCCGTTGGCCTTGCCGGCTTCGAGGTCCTTGGCGTTCGCGGCGATGATCCCTGCGCGGTTGGCGTCGATGGACGCCGCAATGGCGCGCAGGGCCTTGTCCTTCCAGTCGCGGTTGGCGCGAGCCAGCACGCGCGAGGCGCGGCGGGCCCGGTCGGCCAGCTTGTGGACGGCTGCATCGGTCTCGGAAACGGTGAGGGTCATGCACCCATTGTAGGTTCCGTAGCCTAGATCAACGCCAAGTCATCGACATGTACCACGGGTTTTTCGTAACCTTCGCCGAGGTCCGTGAGCAGCGCGGAGGTCGAGCGGCCGTACATTGCCGGCAGTTCCAGCGCGGCGTAGTTCACCAGCCCGCGGGCCACCACGGTCCCCGAGGCGTCGCAGATCTCCACCGCGTCCCCGGCCTCGAAGTCGCCGGTGGCGGAGGTGATGCCCGCGGCCAGCAGCGACTTCTCGCCGCTGCGGATGGCGCGCACCGCTCCGGCGTCCAGCATCAGGCGGCCGTGGGCCACCGCAAGGTGGGCCAGCCAGACGTCGCGGGCCGAGCGGCGGGTGTTGCGCGCGGCGAACCAGGTGCCCACGTCCTCCCCGGCCAGCGCGCGGGCGGCGTTGGCGGTGGAGGTGACCAGGGCGGGAATGCCGGCCGAGGCGCTGAGCGTGGCCGCCTGCACCTTGGTGATCATGCCTCCGGTGCCCACCGAGGACCCCGAGGTGCCCAGGTCGATGGCCCTGATCTCGTCCGGGTGCCCAACCAGCGGGATGCGGCTGCCGCCCTGGGCCGGGTGGGCGTCGTAGACGGAGTCCACGTCGGAGAACAGCAGCAGCGCGTCGGCCTTGACCAGGTGGGCCACCAGCGAGGCCAGGCGGTCGTTGTCGCCGAAGCGGATCTCGTGGGTGGCGACCGTGTCGTTCTCGTTCACGATCGGCAGCACCCCGAGGTTCAGCAGCCGCACCAGCGCGCGCAGCGCGTTGGTGTAGGTGGTGCGACGCATCAGGTCATCCGCGGTGAGCAGCACCTGGGCCACGGTGATCCCCTGCTGCGCGAACTGCGCGGTGTACTGCGCGAGCAAGAGCCCCTGACCCACCGAGGCGGCGGCCTGCTGGGTAGCCAGGTCCTTGGGGCGCTTGGCCAGCGCCAGCGGGGCCAGGCCCGCGGCGATGGCCCCGGAGGACACCAGCACGACCTCGGTGCCCGAGGCCACGGTCCTGGAGAGCGTTTCCACCAGGAAGTCCATCCGCTCTTGCGAGATGCCGCCTTCCACGGTGGTCAGCGAGCTGGAGCCCACCTTGACGACCAGGCGTTTGGCCTGGGGCAGCTGGGCGCGGGAGGTGATTGCGGAAAGGGTTTTGGTGGTGTTCACTGATCTTCCTGGGTGCGCTGCTTCGCCTTGCGCTCGGCGGCCTTTGCATGCACCGACTCGGTCCAGATGCCTGCGCGGCGCTCGGCTTCCAGCTCGTCGCGGGCAGCGGCCTTGGCGGCCTTGCGCTCCTCGTGCTCGGCGCGCTTCTCCTCGCGGGTCTTGCGGTCGCCGCGGTCCTCCAGGCGCACGTCTTCGCCGCGGCGGCTGCCCAGCAGCTCCGCTCCGGCGGCCATGGTCGGCTCCCAGTCGAAGACCACCGAGTTCTCCTCAGCGCCGATGACCACTGCGTCGCCCGGCTTCGCGCCGGACTTGAACAGCTGGTTTTCCACGCCGAGCTTGGCCAGGCGGTCGGCCAGGTAGCCCACGGCCTCGTCATTGCGGAAGTCGGTCTGCATGATCCAGCGCTCGGGCTTCTCTCCGATGACTCGCCACAGCGGTTCAAGGTTCTGCTCTTCACGGCGGATGTAGAATTCCTGCTTGTTCACCGAGCGCGGCCGGATCACCGGCACCTCGACGACCGGGGTTTCCACGACGCGCGAGGCGCGGGCTTCTTCGACCAGCTTGGCCATCGCGAAGGAAAGATCGCGCAGGCCGTCGCGGGACAGCGCCGAGATCTCGAAGACCTGGTAGCCGCGGCGCTCCAGCTCGGGGCGCACGAACTCGGCCATGTCCTTGCCGTCGGGCATGTCGACCTTGTTCAGCGCCACCAGCTTGGGACGCTCGACCAGTGGAATGATGGTGCCGTCGGTTCCGGCGAAGGTGGAGTCGGCTTCGTAGTTCGCCAGCTCGGCTTCGATGGTCTCCAGATCCGAGATCGGATCGCGGTCGGATTCCAGGGAGGCGCAGTCCAGCACGTGCACGATGGCCGCGCAGCGCTCGACGTGGCGCAGGAACTCGTGGCCCAGGCCCTTGCCCTCCGAGGCTCCGGGGATCAGGCCCGGCACGTCGGCGACGGTGAAGCGGACTTCGCCGGCCTGCACCACACCGAGGTTCGGGACCAGGGTGGTGAACGGATAGTCGGCGATCTTCGGGCGTGCGGCGGAGACCGCGGCGATCAGCGAGGACTTGCCGGCCGAGGGGTAGCCCACCAGCGCGATATCCGCCACGGACTTGAGCTCTAGGACGACGTCTTGCTCCTGGCCGGGAATGCCCAGCAACGCGAAGCCTGGGGCCTTGCGCTTGTCGGAGGAGATGGCGGCATTGCCCAGTCCGCCCTGGCCGCCGGCGGCGGCAAGGAACTCGTCGCCCACGTTGACCAGGTCGGCGAGGATGTCGCCGTCGCGGGTCTTGATCACGGTGCCGGCGGGAACACCGAGAATCAGGTCCAGGCCCTGCTTGCCCGGGCGCAGGCCGCCCTTGCCCGGTTCGCCGTTGCCGGCCTTGCGGTGCGGCAGGTGGTGGAAGTCCAGCAGCGTGGTGACCTGCGGGTCCACGCGCAGGATGATGTCGCCGCCGTCGCCGCCGTTGCCGCCGTCGGGGCCGCCCAGTGGCTTGAACTTCTCACGCTTAATGGACACGCAACCGTGACCACCGTTGCCTGCGGTGGCATGAAGGGTAACGCGATCAACGAATGCAGCCACGGGGCCATCTACTCCTAGAAAAGGGGTGCGAACTTCTGCTCGCTTAAAAGTCTAACTACGCACGCAAGGGGCGGACCGGAATCGGCCCACCCCTTGTGTACTAAAAATGCTGTTGCGTACCTAAGTTAGGCAGCAGCCACAATGTTCACCACGCGGCGACCACGACGGGTGCCGAACTCGACTGCACCGGCAGCCAGAGCGAACAGGGTGTCGTCCTTGCCGCGGCCAACGCCGGCGCCCGGGTGGAAGTGGGTGCCACGCTGGCGAACGATGATTTCGCCTGCCTTGACTTCCTGACCACCGAAGCGCTTTACGCCCAGGTACTGTGCGTTGGAATCGCGACCGTTGCGAGTGGAACTCGCACCTTTCTTATGTGCCATGATTTAGCCTCTTTCGCTACAAAAAATGGATAGTACGATCGCCTAATTAGGCGATCGAGGTGACCTTGACCTTGGTCAGAGCAGCGCGGAAACCCTGGCGCTTCTTGTAACCGGTCTTGTTCTTGTACTTCTGGATAACGATCTTCTGACCGCGAAGGTTTTCAACAACCTCGGCGGTGACCTTGACCTTAGCCAGATCGGCAGCGGCGGAAGTTACCTTCTCGCCATCCACCAGCAGCAAGGCAGGAAGCTCAATGGAGCTACCTGGGGCAGCCTGAAGACGGTCAACGGTGATCAGGTCTCCAACGGAAACCTTTTCCTGGTGGCCGCCTGCGCGGACAATTGCGTACACCACGTGGGTACTCACTTCTACTCGACGTTTATTGTCTTACCGGCGCAGAAATCAACCCGCAAACCTAATATCAGGTCCGTTACGCAGGGATCTCATGCGCTTGTGCCTTGACGCCGAGCGGACCAAAAGTCCGTGATCTTGGCGTTTAGCACCGATCAACTAGATTACGCTAGTCCACGCCACTGGGGCAAATACAAACTGCCCCAGTGGGTGAACCGTGACCAAGTTCATCTATTTCAGTTCGCGGACCGGAACTCCCACACCGAACATGACCGGAGCACCGGCCGATTCGGCAGGCTTTTCAGTCTGCGAACTGACGGCATCCATCTGTACTACCGAACCGGTAGCAGCGGATACCTCGACCACTTCAACCGCAGCATTCGCATCGCCCTGGACCGAGGTGGCCCGACGGCTGCGTCGCTTTGGTTTGGTGGAACTCTGTGGGGCCGCCGAAGCGGCAGGTGCCGCAGCGGCGGCGACTGCCGGCTCAGTGGCCGGAGCCTGGGACGCAGGCAGGGCGAGGCCGGTCAGGACCGGCTGGTCCCCCGCTGCGGCGCCCTGCGGGCGCGAGGCACGGCGTGAACGGCTGCGGACAGGCTTGGAGGAAACCTGTTCGTCGGCATTCACCGGCTCGGCGGCTGGCTGCTGCACTTCGGCCTGGTTCTCGGTCCCCTGATGCTCGTCCTGGGCGCGGTTGCGTCCACGGGAGCGCGAGCGACGGCGAGACTTGCGGCCCGCGTCGGCCAGCTCGTCCTGTCCTTCACCCTCGGGCAGCGCTGCTTCCAGCGATTCCAAGGTCAGGGACGTGTCGGCGGACTCGGTGTCAACGTGCTTCGGCATGGGGATCTCGTCGCCGTTGATGTTCACGGCGTGTTCCGTCCCGTGATCCAGGTGCGAGGCCGCGGCGATGTTGGCCAGGGCATGGCGAGTCGCTTCGGTCTTCTCCTCGACGACTTCTCCCTGCTCCTGCTCGACAGGCTTGCTCTCGTCCTTGTCCCCACCGCGGCGGCGGCGGTTGCGCGAAGGCTTCTCCGAGTACTTCTTCGTGTGGCTCTCGCCATGCGAATTGAAGGACTTGCGCGATTCGACGGGCTCCTCGTGGGTGATCACGCCGGCGCCGGCGCAATGCTCGCACTCTTCGCCGAAGACTTCCAGCAGACCGGTGCCCATGCGCTTGCGCGTCATCTGCACCAGACCCAGGGATGTCACCTCGGCCACCTGGTGCTTGGTACGGTCCCGGCCGAGGCATTCGACCAGGCGACGCAGCACCAGGTCGCGGTTCGATTCCAGGACCATGTCGATGAAGTCGATGACGATGATGCCGCCGATGTCGCGCAGGCGCAGCTGCCGTACTACTTCTTCAGCTGCTTCCAGGTTGTTCTTGGTGACAGTCTCTTCGAGGTTGCCGCCCGAACCGGTGAACTTGCCGGTGTTGACGTCGATGACCGTCATCGCTTCGGTGCGGTCGATGACCAGCGAACCGCCCGAGGGCAGGAAGACCTTGCGATCCAGCGCCTTGGCGATCTGCTCGTCGACGCGGTAGGTGGCGAAGATGTCCTCGTTCTGCTCCCACTTCTCCAGGCGGCCCATCAGATCCGGGGCCACGTACATGACGTAGGCCTCGATCGTGTCCCAGGCATGCTCGCCGGAGACGATCAGCTTGGTGAAGTCCTCGTTGAAGACGTCTCGGACGACCTTGATGGTCAGGTCCGGCTCCGAGTACAGCAGCTCAGGGGCCAAGGTCTTGGTCGAGTTCGACTGCTCCTCGATGCCTTCCCACTGGGCGCGCAGGCGGTTGATGTCATTGGTCAGCTCCTCTTCCGAGGCGCCTTCCGCTGCGGTGCGCACGATCACGCCGGCATTCTCCGGCAGGTGGTCCTTCAGGATCTTCTTCAGGCGCTGGCGCTCGACGTCCGGCAGCTTGCGGGAGATACCGGTCATGGAACCGCCCGGCACGTACACCAGGTAGCGGCCCGGCAGCGAGACCTGACTGGTCAGGCGGGCGCCCTTGTGGCCTACCGGGTCCTTGGTGACCTGCACCAGCACAGAATCCCCGGCTTTCAGGGCGTTCTCGATGCGGCGCGGCGCTCCTTCGAGGCCCGCCACGTCCCAGTTCACTTCGCCGGCGTACAGCACGGCGTTGCGTCCGCGGCCGATGTCCACGAATGCGGCTTCCATGGAAGGTAGCACGTTCTGCACCTTGCCCAGGTACACGTTGCCGATCAGCGAATCCTGCTGGGTCTTGGACACGAAATGCTCGGCCAGGACGCCGTCTTCGAGGACGCCGATCTGGATGCGGTCTTCACGCTGGCGCACGATCATCTTGCGCTCCACGGACTCGCGGCGCGCCAGGAACTCAGCCTCGGTGATCACCTGGCGGCGACGGCCGGTCTCGCGGGATTCGCGGCGGCGTTGGCGCTTGGCTTCCAGACGGGTGGAACCGCGCACCGAAGCGACCTTGCTGTTCACGCTGGCGTGGCTCTCGATGCCGGCACGCGGGGCGCGGACGCGGGTGACCGTGTTCGGCGGATCGTCCTGCGATCCGCCTTCGAGCTCCAGATCGACATCGCCGCGGCGGCGACGGCGACGGCGGCGCGAGGTGACGTCTTCTTCTTCCTCGGACTGCTCCTCGGCCTCCGCATGCGGTGCGGTGCGGGTCTTCTTCGCGACGGCCTGGGCCAGCACCGAATGCGCCGACTCAGGGATCGCAAACGGGTTCATGATCATGGTGCTCCCGTGCTCGGCCAGCAGTGCGCCGGTGCGGTCTTCTGGCTCGGCGTTCGCCTCGGCCTCGATGGCCGCCTGGGCAATGGCCTCGACGGTTTCCAGGGATGCAGCAGGCGCTGCAGGCTCCACGACTTCAGCGGCGGGGGCTTGCACCTGTTCGGTGGCTTCGGCCTCGACTGCCTGCTGCTTTGCCGCCTGCTCATTCAAGGCTTCGTCGACTTCCGCGCTGCGGGCGCTCTGGGCTCGACGGTCGGCTTGGCGGCTTGCGCGCTTGCTGGAGTCAGGGGTTGACACCTGGGTGCGGCGGGTGGCCCGCCAGCGGTACTGGGTGTCTTCAACGCCGGCAGCGGCATTAAGCTCTGCCAGAGTCATGGCGCGACGCAATGGACGAGCCGGGGTGGTGGATACCTGGGTGCGGCGGGCGCGCGTCGAACGATTGCCTCGCTTGCTTCCCTGCGCCCCACCCTTTCGCTGATTTGATGCGCTCATTTAATTTCGCGTACTCCTATTAAAGTCCAGCTTCTGCATCCTCCACAGACGGTGCCTTGGCTGAATCTACAAACATGACGTGCGGCTCGGCCTACTTCTATGAGTCGGCCGGACACAAAAGCTCTATATATTCCGCAGCTGTCCACGCCCCGGAACCGGAGTACCGATCCCGACGCAGCAACTGCGGCTCAACGCGGCCCTTTCAAACCAGCTGCTTTCCTTTGCAGCCCTTCGATCCGCGGTATTCCCTCGGGAGGCGCACATATTGGGCACTCAACCGAAGCGATGCATCGCCTGACGATCTGTCGTTTCGAAAGTCTCTCGTTGGGTTGAAAGCAGACTGTGGATCCGCGAACAACCACTCCTATTCTCTCATATTTCGTTCACATCGCGTTCATGGGCACATATCCGTTGCACAGAAAATCTTTTTAGGATGAGAACGCACACGGCGGAGTCATCCGCTTTCCTAGGAACATATGGAATAGTCAAAGCATGGTTTCATCACTTGAAAATCAACAGACCCCGGGCGTGTTGCCTTGGTGGGCGAGGGATCGCGGGTTCGGCCTGTTCACCATCGTCACCGGCATCATCGCATGGGTCGCCGCCGGGATCCTGGTCCTGGAGCGGATCGAACTCTACAAGAACCCTGACTACGTCACGAGCTGCGACGTCAATCCATGGATTTCCTGCGGCACGGTCATGAAAACCGAACAGGCAGGCATCTTCGGTTTCCCCAACCCGTTCTTCGGCATCGTCTGCTTCGCCGTCGTGGTCGCCATCGGCTTCGCACTGCTGGCTGGAGCCACCAAGCTGCAGCGCTGGTTCTGGATCTGCTTCCAGCTGGGCGTCACCGCGGCGCTGGGCCTGGTCATCTGGTTCTGGTTCCAGGCGCTGTACGAAATCAACGCCCTTTGCCTCTACTGCATGGTCGTCTGGACCATGGTCATCCCGCTCTTTGTCTTCACTACAGGACGCAATGTGCTGACCGGCGTGATCCCCGCCGGCGAAGGAGTGAAGAAGCTGTTCCGCGAATGGAGCTGGATCATCACCGCCATTCTGTGGCTGCTGGTCGCCGCGACCGTGATCCTGCGTTTCCCGAACGCTTTCTTCGGATAGGCATGGGCAGCATTTCTGCGCGGCGCCTAACCCTGGGGATCATCGCCATGGCGATGATCCCCGCTGGTTTAAGCGCACGATATCTTGGCGGCGGATTGGCCGCAGACTTCTCCGGCGGGGTGCTGTATGCGGCGTTGTTCTACGTGCTCTTCGCCTTGATCCTGGTACGCCGCTCCCCCTGGCTTCCAGCCTCCCTGGCTTTCCTGTGGTGCTTCGGGATCGAATTCCTGCAGCTCACCGGCCTGCCGGCGCTTCTGGTTTCCATGCTCCCGGCGGCCCACCTGGTGTTCGGTTCTGGCTTCGCGGCGCTGGATCTTGCCGCCTATACGCTGGGGATCCTGCTGTCCGCAGCGCTGGATTTCTGGCTGGGCCAACACTTCAGGTCCGCGGCGAAAACCCGCTGAGGAGCTTCGGCGTGTCTGATGCGCCACCGCAACCCCCAGGATGGCTTAACTTCCTACCCATAGGGGCTTTTCCGGTTCACTGGTGGCCACGCTCGCCTGTCGTGGAATGCGGAGCGTGAATTACGCAACAGGGTAGATTGGATGCATGGCCAGTGACATATGGAACACAGAGAATGCCCAGGACTACGGAATCAACCTGCTGATTTCTGAGCACATCCGCCTGCGCGAACTGCAGGAATCCGACCTCCCGATCCTGACCCAGTGGTGGAACAGCCCGGAATTCATGGCTCTGCAAGGATCCTTGGTGCTCCCGCATCCGGGGACCGAAGCCGCCGAGCTCTTCAAGGGGCGCAGCCTCAACCGCGGTACCACCGACGGAGTGGGCCTGTGCATCACGCTTCCCGACGACACCCTAATCGGACACACGGCGCTGTACAACTACAACGCTCCAGCCCGTTCGGCCGAGCTGATGATCATGATCGGCGGATCCAACGTCGGCCAGGGCTACGGCACCATGGCAACCAAGATGATTGTCGACTTCGGCTTCCGCGAGATGGGGCTGAACCGCATTGGGCTGAGCGTGTGGGCCTACAACGAACGCGCGCTGCGCACCTTCAACCGCGCAGGATTCCGGGAAGAGGGACGCGAACGCCAGGCCGGCTTCCATGACGGCAAGTTCCACGACCGGATCATCATGGGCCTGCTGTCCAGCGAGTACTTCGGGCCGCGCTCCTAACCTGTCTCAGACCTCCACCCAGCAAACGATCAACCCAACACTGAGCTGGCAAAAGATCATCCTCACGGTGTTGATCTACCGACTGTTCATTTCGCTAGCCTATTGTTGGAGCTATCACAAACGGCATTGAGGAGCGAGTATGAGTTTGTTTCGCAGGGCGAAACCCGCGACGAAGGAGAAGGCCCCACAGGCCAAAACCGACGCGGCATTGGGCTTGACCACCGAGCAGCCACCCGAATTCACCGTCAGCGGGCTATGGACGGATCTGCTTGGACGCATGGGAATCCGCAGCGCACAGATCCTGGTGGTCGGTGCGCTGGCGGCATTCATCATCATCGGCATGCTCAGGCTCACCACCATCGTCATTCCGACACTGCTGGCAATCATCATCGCCTGCGCGCTCTGGCCGTTAGTGGTCCGACTGCGCCGGGTGGTCAATGCACTGCTCGCTGCATGGATCGTGTTCCTCGGTTCACTGCTCGTGCTTGGCGGGATCGGCACCGGTTTGGTGTTCTCGGTGACCAACGAATGGTCGACCCTGGTCGACAAGGCGGTCCAGGGCTTCAACCAGCTCAACGAGATCATCCAGGAAGTACTGGGCGATCTTCCGTTCACCATCGACCAGGAGCAGATCGATAAGGCCGTCCAGACCGTCACCGGGTTCCTGACCAGTTCCCAGTTCGGTACCGGAGCGCTGAATACCATCAGCGCCGCCGGCAGCTTCGTCACCGGCCTGATCCTGTTGCTGGTCATCCTGTTCTTCTTCCTGAAGGACGGGGACCGCATTTGGGCCTTCGCGGTCTCCTGGACCCCGAAGCACTACCGCAACAAGTGGATCCTGTCCGGAGACCGTGCTCTGCACACCTTCGGCGGCTACATTCGTGGCACCTCGATTGTGGCGGCCGTTGACTCGATCGGCATCACCGCCACCCTGCTGATCCTGCAGGTGCCGCTGGCCATTCCGCTGGGCGTCATCGTCTTCCTCGGCTCGTTCGTCCCGATGGTCGGTGCGACCGTGGCCGGTGTGCTAGCCACCCTGGTTGCGCTCGTCACCAATGGCCCGGTGGTGGCACTGATCGTGCTGGCCGCCGTCATCATCGTGAACCAGTTGGAAGGCAACTTCCTGCAGCCGGTTGTCATGGCCAATGCCCTGAGCCTGCACGCGCTGGTCGTCTTGATGGCCTTGACCGCTGGCACCGTGCTGGCCGGCATCATCGGAGCGGTGCTTGCCGTACCACTGACCGCCGCGACCTGGGCCGTGGTCAAGGTCTGGACCGGGCGCGAGAAGTCTGATCCGTCCGTCGAAGCCAAACAGGACATCATCGCGGAAGTCGCGCTGGACGAGGAAGCATCCGCCATCGAACGGCTGGATGCCAAGGAAAAGGCCGCCAAGGAACGGGCACTGAAGGAGAATACCGACGCCGGGAAACCTGCCCATTCGCTCTCCGAAGAGCCAAGGGACGCGGCCGAGTAGGTCCGCACCACCCGCCGATGCACGTTCAGGGGTCCAGCTTCCACCATCCGGGAGCTGGGCCCCTTGCTTTCCACCGGGTGCCCGCAGCACGCTGTCCGCCGCCGAAAGGGACATCGGGAACCGCATGAAACAGATCATCGAGCACAGGCTGCACGATGGCACGCGCCTTGCCCTGCGCAGCTTCAGCCAGCAGGACGTCGATGCCGTGCATGCCTACACCGCGGATCCGCTGGTCTGCCGGTACGTCGATTGGGGCCCCAACTCCCGGTCCGACTCCGAGGCGTTCATCAACGAGGCCAGGGCCTCCGCTCCGGGCGCCTTCAACCTTGCGGCCGCCCTGGACAGCGATGTCATCGGCGCGGGAGCCGTCTGGACCACTAGCGAACAACACGCCTGTGGAGAGCTGGGCTACGTCCTGAACAGCCGTCACTGGGGCCGGGGGTACGCAACGATCGTTGCCGGAATGCTGCTTGGCTGGGTTTCGCAACCTTGGGCCTGCAACGCACTGAAGCCACCTGCGCCCCTCAGAACACAGCCTCGCGCAGGGTGCTCGAAAAATCGGGATTCAGTTACGAGGGACTGCTGCGCGGCCACAAGCGAACGGCTTCCGGGCGCCGGGACTCGCTGCTGCACGCCAGACTCTCCTCCGACTAGCCTCGGCCCGCAACCCCGGGCGGCCCGGGACTTCGATGCCGGCGGCGGGACTCCACGAATTCATCAATCCGTGTCACAAAATGATGCTGAAGATTGTATTGCCCGATGTTTGTGTGTTTAATGTGACTCATGTGAATTACCTGGAGCGATGCGAAGACCCCTCGTCCCCCGGATGGCCACCCGGCCGTTTAGTACCGTGGACCCCCATCCACGGTGTGGGCATCGCCCCATCCTCGACGCTTTGAGCACATAACCCCCAGGAGGAATCTGCATGCTGAATTTCAGCTATGAAGAAGCCCTACAGAATTTCCCGCACCTATTGGACAACGTGGCGACCAGCCACCAGGTCATCACCGTCCAGGGCGCAAACCATGAATCGGTGGTCCTGATCTCAAAGGACGACTTCGATTCCATCAGCACAGGTGGCCACCCGGCCCCGACGCTGGCAGCTTCTCCTCCCGGCGCCAACAACAATCTCGACGGCTGGTTGTAGGCTTTCCCTTTAAGCGCAGAATCCCAGGGACCCCGAAGGGTCCCTGGGATTCTGCGCTTCATCGGCTAGTTGCCGAACCAGATGCCGATCTCACGGGCGGCGGACTCCGGCGAGTCCGAGCCGTGGACCAGGTTCTGCTGAACCTTCAGGCCCCAGTCGCGGCCCAGATCGCCGCGGATGGTGCCCGGAGCGGCAGTGGTCGGGTCAGTGGTGCCTGCCAGCGAACGGAAGCCGGTGATGACCGCATGGCCCTCGGCGACGATGGCGACCACCGGGCCGGAGAGCATGAACTCGACCAGCGGCTCGTAGAACGGCTTGCCTTCGTGCTCGGCGTAGTGCTGGGCGAGCAGTTCGCGGGTCGCGGAGACCTGCTTCAGCTCGGCGATGGTGTAGCCCTTGGCTTCGATGCGGGCGATGATCTGGCCGGTCAAGCCGCGCTTGACGCCGTCCGGCTTGACCAGGATCAGGGTACGTTCAGTCATGTGACTACCTCTTCGTATCGGTGGATGAAACTTCGTGGGTGAACTGGACTAGGCCTGTTCGGGGTGCGCCTGGTCCCAGGCTTCCTGGGCCGCGGCTCGCTTGGCGTTGTCGCGGTCCATGCTTTCGCCCTTGGACAGCGCGTACCACCAGCACAGCGCGAAGGCGCTGGCCAGGTAGAACATATCCACCAGGATGAAGCCGCTGAGGAAGAACACCACCTGCAGGGCCCAGCCGATGATGAAACCGATTTTCTTGGTCAGCAGCGCGCAGTTCACGATGCACAGCACCGCGATGGCGGCACCCAGGCCGAGGACCACCGCCGGTTCACCGCGCTTGAGCCCGAAGGCCGCCAGCGTGACGAACACCGCCAACAGCGCCTCGCAGACCAGGACGGTGGAGGCGAACATCGTTTTAACCGAGCGCTGCTTTTTCTGCATGCCCGGGCGCCACTCGCGCTGGGCGCGGGTCAGCTTGGCCATTAGGCTCCTCCCTTGAGCAGTGTCGTAATCTCGCCCACCAGTGTAATCGAGCCGGTCACCAGCACGCCGCCGGACAGGTCGTTGCCTGCCTCGGCCCGCCCCACGGACCATTCGATGGCGTCTTCCAGGTCTTCGGTGACGTGGATGTCCTCTTCGGGCCAGCCGGCGGCCAGCGCCATGTTGGCCAGTTCCCCGGCTGGGATGGCCCGTGGCGAGGACGACTGGGTGATGCACAGGTCCTCGACCAGGTCGCCGTACTCCTCGCGCATGGTGTAGAGCATGGCTTCGGCGTCCTTTTCCTGCAGGATGCCCACCATGAGCACCAGCCGGGAGAAGCCGAAGGATTCGCGGATGGCCTCGGCCGAGACGCGGATGCCGTCCGGGTTGTGCCCGGCGTCCACCAGGATGCTCGGCGCGGTGCGCACCAGTTCCAGGCGGCCCGGGCTGGAGGTTTCGGCGAAGCCCTCGCGGACCAGGTCCGCGTTCAGCTCGCGCTCGCCCCCACCCAGGAATGCTTCCACGGCGGCCAGCGCCACGGCGGCGTTCTGCGCCTGGTGGGCGCCGAACAGCGGCAGGAAGATCTCCTCGTAGGTCGCGGCCTGGCCCTGGATGGCCAGCAGCTGTCCGCCCACGGCAACCTGGCGGTCCAGCAGCTTGAAGTCCAGGGACTCGAAGGCCATGGGCACCTCCAGCTCGCGGGCGCGGGCCAGCAGCACGTCGGCGGCGTCCACCGGCTGCACCGAGGAGACCAGGTAGCCGCCGGGCTTCAGGATGCCCACCTTTTCCTGGGCGATCAGCTCGGTGGTGTCGCCCAGCAGGTCGGTGTGGTCCAGCGAGATCGGGGTGACCACCGAAACGTCGCCGTCCGCCACGTTGGTGGCATCGGTGATGCCGCCCAGGCCCACCTCCAGGACCACCACGTCCACCGGGGCCTCCGCGAAGACCGCGAAGGCCAGGATGGTGACGGCCTCGAAGTAGGTCAGGCGGGTTTCCCCGCGCTCGTCCAGCTCCGCGTCGACGATCTCCAGGAAGGGGCTGATCTCGTCCCAGACGCGCACGAAGGTCTCGTCCGCGACCGGTTCGCCGTCCACGCTGATGCGCTCGGTCACGGAGACCAGGTGCGGCGAGGAGTAGCGGCCGGTGCGCAGATCATGCGCGCGCAGCAGGGACTCGATCATGCGGGCCGTCGAGGTCTTGCCGTTGGTGCCGGTGATGTGGATGACCGGGCAGGCCTTCTGCGGCTCACCGAGGATCTCCATGGCGCGGAACATCGGTTCCATGCGCGGTTCCATCTTGTTCTCCGGCGCGCGGTCCAGCAGTTCGCGGTAGACGCGGTTCAGGTCGCTCACTTGGCTGCGTCCTGCATGACGACGACGGTGACTTGTTCGGATTCGACCGAGTCGTCCACGAGCAGCTCCAGCTGCGCGGTCAGCGTCTCCCCGGCCACCAGCTCGCGGTTGGCTTCCAGCGCAGCGATGACCTCTGCCTTGGCGGTGACCACGGTGCGGATGCGATCCGAGACCTGCAGGTCCGCGTCCTTGCGGGCGGACTGGATGGAGCGGATCATGTCGCGGGCGGCGCCTTCGGCGGCCAGCTCGTCGGTGACCTCGGTGTCCAGCACCAGGAAGCCGCCGTCGATGACCGCCGCGGCGATGTCCGCCGCTTCGTCCACCACGGTGTCCAGGGTGTATTCCCCGGCGGCGAGTTCCAGGCCGCCGGCGGTGACCACGCCGTCGGTGACGGACCAGTCACCGGACTTGGCGCCCTTGATGGCCTGCTGCACGTTCTTGCCCAGGCGCGGGCCGGCGGCGCGGGCGTTGACGACCAGCTGCTGGCTGATGCCGTAGCTGGCGGCGTCCACGCCGGCCGCGTCGATCAAGGTGACCGATTTCAGGTTCAGTTCGTCCTTGATGATCGACTCGTAGGTGCCGGACAGCCCAGCGGCATCGGTGAGCACGATCTTCAGCTCGGCCAAGGGCAGGCGCACCCGCAGGTTCTTGGCCTTGCGCAGCGAGGAGCCCACCGAGCAGATCTTGCGGGTGGTTTCCATGGCTTCCAGCGCCGAGGTGTCGGTCGGGAAGTCGTTGGCATCCGGCCAGTCGGTCAGGTGCACCGAGCGCTGCCCGGTCAACCCGCGGTAGATCTCCTCGCTGGCCAGCGGCAGCAGGGAGGCGGTGACCTTCACCAGGGTTTCCAAGGCGGTGTACAGGGTGTCGAAGGCCTGGGTGTCCTCATCGAAGAAGCGCTGGCGGCTGCGGCGCACGTACCAGTTGGTCAGCGTGTCCATGTAGCGGCGCACTGCCTCGGTGGCGTCGGAGACCTCATAGGAATCCAGCGCCTCGGTGACCTCGCGCACCAGCTGGCCGGTGGCGGCCAGCATGTACTGATCCAGCGGGTCGGTGGAAGCGGTGGAGAACTTCGCCTCGTAGCCGGCGCCGTTGTTCGCGGCGTTGGTGTAGAGGTTGAAGAAGTGCCACACGTTCCACAGCGGCAGCAGCACCTGGCGCACGCCCTCGCGGATGCCCTGTTCGGTGACGATCAGGTTGCCGCCGCGCAGGATCGGGCTGGCCATCAGGAACCAGCGCATCGCGTCGGAGCCGTCGCGGTCCAGGACCTCGGTGACGTTCGGGTAGTTCTGCAGGGACTTGGACATCTTCTGCCCGTCGCTGCCGAGCACGATGCCGTGGGAGATCACGTTGGTGTAGGCCGGGCGGTCGAACAGCGCGGTGGCCAGGATGTGCATGGTGTAGAACCAGCCGCGGGTCTGGCCGATGTACTCCACGATGAAGTCCGCCGGGTTGTGCCCGCCGTCGAACCATTCGCGGTTCTCGAACGGGTAGTGCACCTGGGCGTAGGGCATCGAGCCGGAGTCGAACCAGACATCCAGCACGTCCTCGACGCGGCGCAGGGTGCCGCCGGCGGCGCAGCCCTCGTGGGCGGCGGTCAGCTCGTCGATGAACGGGCGGTGCAGGTCGGGTTCGCCGTCGTGGTTCAGCGGCAGGCGGCCGAAGAAGTTCTTCAGCTCGTCCAGCGACCCGAAGACCTCGCGGTGCTCGCACTCCACGCCGTCGCATTCCCAGACCGGGATCGGGGAGCCCCAGAAGCGGTTGCGGGAGATCGACCAGTCGCGGGCGTTCTCCAGCCACTTGCCGAACTGGCCGTGCTTCACGTTGCCCGGGATCCAGTTGATCTGCTCGTTCAACTCCAGCATGCGGTCCTTGATCTTGGTGACCTCGACGTACCAGGAGGAGATCGCGCGGTAGATCAGCGGGGTGCGGCAGCGCCAGCAATGCGGGTAGGAGTGCTCGTAGGAGGCCTGCTTGACCAGGCGGCCGTCGGCCTTGAGCACGTTGGTGATGGTCTTGTTGGCTTCGAAGACCTGCACGCCGGCGATGTCGTTCAGCGGGCCGCCGGTGAAGACGGGCAGGAACTTGGCGCCCTCGTCCACGGAGAGGATTACCGGGATGCCGTGGGCTTCGCAGACCTTCTGGTCTTCCTCGCCGTAGGCGGGTGCCTGGTGGACCAGTCCGGTGCCGTCCGCGGTGGTGACGTAGTCGGCGGTGAGGATCTGCCAGGCGTTGTCGGTGCCGTACTTCTCGGTATCGGTGTAGGTGTCCCACAGCGGCGCATAGCGCACGCCGGCCAGCTGCGCGCCGGTGTAGCTGGCGGTGATGGCTGCGGCGGCGGCCTTGGCGTCCTTGTAGCCCAGGTCCTTGGCGTAGGAACCCAGCAGGTCCTTGGCCAGCAGGAACGGGCCGGCGGCCTCGGAGGCCTTCACGCCCTTCTCGCCTGAGGGAACCACGACGTATTCGACGTCCGGGTGCACGGCCAGCGCCTCGTTGGTCGGCAGGGTCCACGGGGTGGTCGTCCAGGCCAGGGCCTGCACGCCGGCCAGCTCGGCCGAGACCGGGTTCTCGCCGGCGAGGATGGTGAAGCCCACGGTGACGGTCTGGTCCTGGCGGTCCTTGTAGACGTCGTCGTCCATGCGCAGCTCGTGGTTGGACAGCGGGGTCTCGTCCTTCCAGCAGTACGGGAGCACGCGGAAGCCCTGGTAGGTCAGCCCCTTGTCGCTCAGCTGCTTGAAGGCCCAGATGACCGACTCCATGTACTCGACATTCAGGGTCTTGTAGTCGTTCTCGAAGTCCACCCAGCGGGCCTGACGGGTGACGTAGTTCTGCCATTCGTCGGCGTACTTCATCACGGAGGTGCGGCAGGCGTCGTTGAACTTGTCGATGCCCATCTCCAGGATGTGCTGCTTGTCGTTCATGCCCAGCTGCTTCATGGCCTCCAGCTCGGCCGGCAGGCCGTGGGTGTCCCAGCCGAAGCGGCGCTCCACGCGCTTTCCGCGCTGGGTCTGGTAGCGGGCGACCAGGTCCTTGACGTAGCCGGTCAGCAGGTGGCCGTAGTGCGGCAGGCCGTTGGCGAAGGGAGGTCCGTCGTAGAAAACGAATTCTTCGCCCTCACGCTGGTCGATGGAGGCCTGGAAAGTGTTGTCATTTTTCCAGTAGTCGAGCACGCGTTTCTCAATGTCTGGGAAACGCGGCGAAGCCGGGGTCGAACCGGTTGGGTCAGTAGTGACCTTCGGGTAGAAGCTCATCGCTTTGGCCGTCCTTCAAGCGTAGGGTCGATAAATCCTTGCCTACGAGGACGACGCATGCGCCGCGGTACCACCCCGCTTATCCCCCGCCCGATGCTGTGAGCACCGGCGGGACATCGCTTCTCTTCAGCTGTGACGGGCTGGACCCGGCCGGCTCTACTGGGCGTGAGACGAACGTGATCGACCAACGCTGTTCTTCCGACGACTCCCCGGTGATGGCCGGTTCAAAGTCATGATTCATCCATCGTATCGCGACTTGGGCACTGTGAAAATTCCCGGCGCACAGCAATGTGCGCAGTGAGCGCACCGTCACACCTCCAGCATGCACAATTCGGA
The DNA here is from genome assembly GCF_014647495.1 of Glutamicibacter protophormiae. GTDB lineage: Bacteria > Actinomycetota > Actinomycetes > Actinomycetales > Micrococcaceae > Glutamicibacter > Glutamicibacter protophormiae. The sequence continues at coordinate 435,335 of NZ_BMPH01000001.1, read as the reverse complement.
GAATTGAGTCGCTCTTCGACAGGGCAAGCAGGAAAGTTCCCACAAGCCTCATTTTCAGGATAGCCCCTGGACACCCTCTTGCCGCAAGGCCCCGGGCGAGGCGCATAGTCAATGCTTGCACCGCTAGTCTGACGTCATTTCCGGAGGCCCCAAATGCCCGACACCCCCATAGCCACCGATCCATTTGTCCAACAATTCTTCGCCCTCTCCGGCGCCAAGGCAGGACTGACGAACCCGGCAACGCTCGACGCGGACAACTACCGATTGCACGCAATCGCCCAGCGTACGGAGCAGCTTCGCACGCAGACCCGACATCGACTCATCACCCGCGGGACTGACCGGGCGGGTGTACTGCAGCAATCCCTGGAGAGGGACGTGGAAGTCAGCGCGCTGGGTGCACGGCTGGCGCGACTGGATCATCTCGGCCCGCAGGACTGCCTAGGATTCATGCAGACAACGACCGGCGAGCGCCTTTTTATCGGGCGCCTTGGCCTGAGCGACGAACAGGGCAGCCCACTCATGATCGACTGGCGTGCGCCTGCTGCGGAACCGTTTTTTGCTGCGACCCATGCGAACCCGCAGGGTTTGGTGATGCGCAGGAGGTATCGCTGGCGCAAGCAGATGATTGCCGGCTACTTCGACGAGGTATTCGATCTGGAACGTCTGGGTGAGAGCACCTCACTGGATGACCATTCGGCGTTTCTAGCTTCGCTGGGTGAGCAGCGCACCGGGAAGATGCAAGATGTCCTGGCTACGATTCAAGGCGACCAGGATGCGATCATCCGCCGCCCATCGGCCGGAGCCCTCGTAGTGGACGGTGGGCCGGGGACGGGCAAGACCGTTGTGGCGCTGCACCGGGCCGCGTATCTGCTGCATGCGGATGCGCGGGTAAAGAACCGGGGCGGCCGCGTGCTTGTGGTGAGTCCCCATGATTCCTATACAGCCTATGTTTCCGATATCCTGCCGAATTTGGGCGAAGACGAGGTTCTCGTGTCAACGCTTTCGAACATGGTTTCGAATGCTGGTGGTGCCCGGGTGGAAACCGACTCGGTGATTGGCCGGATCAAGGGGACCTCCGCCATGGTTGATGCCGTGGAACGAGCCGTGAGGGTTTTCGAACAGCCTCCCGCACAGGGTCTGGTCATTGAAACTCCCTGGGATGAGCTCATGCTCTCCCCCGACCAATGGACGGCTGCGGTGGACTGCCTCGAATCGGGTTTGGACCACAACACCGCGCGATCCCAGCTCCGTGAGGTGCTCGTCGAGCAGTTGGCGGCCAAGGTAACCAGCGAGGATGCCAGCGGTTCAGAATCCCGGCATGCATTAGCTGCCAACGACCAGCTGGATGCCTGTTTGGAGGAGTACTGGCCTGTCTTGGATCCGGAGAGGCTCCTTCGGACCCTGTATTCGAACGCACCCTTGCTGCGGTACTGCGCCCGGGGATTGAGTTTGGATGACATCGACACGCTGCTGCAGGCAGAGACCGGCGAAACATGGACCGAATCTGACTTGCCCCTGCTGGACGCAGCCCGCGCACTGGTCGGCAACCCGCACGGTGAACAGATCCGTGTGCAGCGTGCCGCCGCATTATCCTCCGCGCGCACCCTGATGCGACAGGTCGTTGACGACCTGATCGCTTCTGCCGACGACAAAGAAGACCTGTCCTCGCAGCTGATGAATGCCGACCTGCAGGACCAACTGGTTGAGCAGCGAGCCCCGGAGGAACCAGTTGGCGACGTATCCGCGGGCCCCTTCTCGCACGTGATTGTCGATGAAGCACAGGATCTGACGGATGCCCAGTGGGCCATGGTGCTCAGGCGCTGTCCCTCGGGCAGCCTGACGATTGTCGGCGATCGTGCGCAGGCAACTGCCGGGTTCAGCGGTTCCTGGGCTGGGCGCCTGGCCCGGGCGGGCATACGCGACGTTCATGTTGCAGCGCTGAACATCAACTATCGGACCACCGCTCAGGTCATGGACGCTGCGGCTACGGCCATCCGCCAGCAAATGCCCGGGGCGAATGTTCCGGTGTCCGTACGCACCAACGGAGCCCCGGTACGTTACGCGCACCCGGATGAGCTGGAGCCCATTCTCAATGCCTGGCTGCAAAGCCACGCTGAAGGTGTTGCAGCGGTCATCGGCCATGACGCGTTCACTGCACGGTTGAGGGTGGCTGCGTTGAGCCCTGAACAAGCCAAGGGACTGGAGTTCGATCTGGTTCTGCTGTATCGTCCCGAGCGTTTCGGTTCCGGTGTGGAAGGGGCAGTGCGGCGCTACGTCTCCATGACCCGGGCTACGGCGCAGCTGGTGGTGCTGCAGGATCCGGACGCAACGCGGGCCTCATGACTTCGGCGTGGTTTTTCGGGAGTGCCGGCAAGGTGCCCGTGCCGTAGTCGGATGGCGGACATCGGCTACAGCTCGAGGTCTTCCCATTCGAAACGGGTCACGGTTCCATTGGCCCAGTCCTCACGCAGAATCGAATAGGCGATCGAAGCCACATGCCGGCCATCAGCCGTTGGCCATCCCATCCGGTAATGCGCCTCCTTGAGGAACCCGCAGCGAAGGAACGTCTTGCGCATCGCGATGTTGTCTTCCCGCGTCTGGCCTTCGAAGCGGAGAGCGTTCGGCATCGATTCGAACACCATGCCGCACAGGGCGCGCAGCACCTCGGCTCCGATGCCTTGGCCTCTTTGGGATTCGGCCAGACGCAGATCAAACAGCGGAGATCCACCGTCCTGCAAGTCTTCCAAGACCACCATGCCACGACGTTGTCCGCCTCGGACGGCCCAGTAGCCCTGCCGGTCTTCATTCCAGAAATGGCTGCTATCGACTCTCGTCCGCACGTCAGCTTCGCCGGGCGCTTGATGGACATGGAACGGGAAGCGATTGGTGGTGAGGAACTCGATCAGATCGTCCCTATCAGCGGCCGACATCTGCACGAAGGTGATGCTCATGCTCCGAGCCTAGCTACGCGGGTAGTTCCTGACCCCCGGTTCTCTCCCCCGATTCGGGAAACAACACCTTGCAAAGGAATCGACAGCTGGTTCGAGCCAGTGGAATCGGCGAGCGCATATAGCTTTTCTTTCCCGGACAACGGGCATGGCCCGCACGGGTTGTTGGGTAGTCTCAAGATATGAGTCTTTACCCGGCTGCAGCGCCCCACCTGGATTCCGGCCACCAGCTGATCACTTCTCCAGCGATCCTTCGCTGGGGCCAACATGTGGTCACGGCCATCTTGCTCGCGGTGGTGGTGCTGCGCGGCCTCTCCACCGACGCCAGCCTCTGGCCTGTGCTCTTGGCGTCAGTGTTATTAGCCGGATGGTATGTGGCTGGTTTTGTCCGCATGGCAGTACGCGGGGAATCCAAGCTGCCTTCCTGGTGGATTGCCGTCCTCATGGCCACCTGGGTGGCAAGCCTGTGGACGACCCCGGAATTCATGTGGCTGGCGTTCAGTCTCTGGTTGCTGTTAGGCCATCAGCTGCCCCTGCTCCCGTCCGTCCTCTGGTCCTTGGTGCTTTACGCCTTCACCATCATGACCCCGTACCTGCACAATGGGCACTCGTCCCTGGCATCCGTCGTCGGACCCTTGGTGGGCGGATTGTTCGCTTGGGGCATCTCCCGCGGTTATCTGCAGCTTGAACGCGATGCGGAAATCCGCAGCAAGCTCGTGGATTCATTGATGCGCGCCCAGCAGGAAATGGCGGATCTCCAGGAAGAGCTGGCCCGCTCGCAGCATGAGGCGGGCATCGCCGCAGAACGCACCCGCTTGGCGCGGGAAATCCACGACACCGTGGCCCAGCAGCTTTCCTCCATCGGACTTCATGCAAAGGCCGCCACTGCAGCCGGTGACCCGCAGTCTGCCCTGGATGCGCTGGCGCGTATTGACGAGCTCTCCGGACAGTCGCTCAACGACTTGCGTCGGATCATCGCAGCGCTGGCTCCTGCGGAGCTGGACGCCCAGGCGCTCGCCGGTGCCCTGGAACGTGTTCTGGCGTCGTTCGAAACTGATTCGAAGGTCGCGACTCGCCTGAATATTGAAGAAGGCATCCCTGCGTTGGAACCGGGGATCCAGATTGCGCTGCTGCGTACGGCCCAGTCGGCGCTGTCCAACGTGCGGCGCCATGCCCAGGCAACGCAGGTGAGCCTGAACCTCGGGGTGCTCTCCAATGAGGTCCGCATGGATATCGTGGATGACGGCATAGGATTTGATGTCGAGTCCCCACGCCATGGGGCAACACCCTCGGGCGGATTTGGCCTGACCGCGATGACCCAGCGTCTGGGCGAGCTCGGTGGCGGCTTGGACATTGAAAGCTCACCAGGTGAGGGCACCGCCCTGTGTGCACACCTGCCCCTGAATCTTCGAAAGGACGAGCAGTGATCAACGTGTTGCTGGTTGACGACCATCCGATTGTCCGCACCGGGCTGCGGGCATTGCTGGCCAACTATCCGGAAATTTCCGTGCTCGGTGAGGCGGCCAGCGGCGAGGAAGCGGTAGCCATCACCCGGCGGGAACCGGCCGATGTGGTGCTGTGCGATCTCCGTTTAGGCGATGGCATGAACGGCGTGGCAACTACCGCGGCCTTGCGGGCCTTGCCCAATCCCCCGCAGGTGCTCATCCTGACCACCTTCGACAAGGATGCGGAAATCGTCCAGTGCATCGAAGCCGGAGCCGCGGGCTATTTGCTGAAAGATGTTTCGTCCCAAACCATCATCGACTCGATTCGCCAGGCTGCGGCGGGGCAGCTCGTCCTGGCACCTGAAATGACCCAACGGGTGCTGGCCGGAATGCGCAAGCCCAAGGTGGAGCTCACCCATCGCGAGTCCGAAGTCCTGGAACAGCTGGCGACCGGCGCCAGCAACAAGCAGATCGCCAAGTCACTTTTCGTCTCGGAAGCGACCGTCAAAACCCATCTGGTGCATATTTTCGACAAGCTGCAGGCCAGCTCCCGCACCGGGGCAATCCATGCTGCCAAGGACCTCGGCCTGCTTTAGCCCGCGTCATGACGAGGCGACGCGCCCGGGGAGGCCTCAACCGTTTGGTTGATCTTTGAATCAGCACAAGCCACGATGGCAGACCCTATTAATCAGCGTTGACTGGAAGTATGAAAGTTCCAGTGATTTCCCGGGTTGCCAGTTCGCTGACTTCTCGGCGTTCAGCTCGTTGGTGGACCGTGGCCCTGCTGGCCGTGGTCGTGTTGCTCTTTGGCGCATTGAGCGGGGTGGATGCCCCGAAGCGCGCTGACAGCTCGCTCGTTGCCGGCTCCGATTCCGCCAAGGTCGCCGAGCTGGTCGCGCAGAACAGCGACAGCACCACGACCTCCGCAATTCTTGTCGCCAACGGTTCCAACGGGGCCGCATTGAGCGGCGACCAGATCGACCAGGTCAAAAAGCTGGCTCCGCAGATGGCTTCCGAGCTTCCGGTCAAGGCGGGTCCGGCGCTGCCCAGCGAAGATGCCCAGGCCGTGATGGTCCCGATTTCCTGGGACACCGTCGACCTCGATGCCGACAAGCAGACGCTGACCGACATCCGAGACTGGCTTGGAACCCATGAGCTGTCAGGGGTCCAGCTGCAGATGACCGGCTCCACCGCCTTCGCCGCGGACGTCAGCCAGGCTTTCGCCGGTGCTGACTTCACCCTGCTGGCCGTGACCGTCGGCATTGTGGCCGTGCTGCTGATTGCCACCTACCGCTCGCCGATCCTCTGGCTCATTCCGTTGGCCGTGGTCGCACTGGCCGACCGCAGCGCCTCCATGGTCGCCAATGTTCTGGGCAACGCCTGGGACCTGCATTTCGATTCCGGCGTGCTCAGTGTCTTGGTCTTCGGTGCGGGCACCAACTACGCCCTGCTGCTGATCTCCCGCTACCGCGATGAACTGCAGAAGAACGAGGACCACCGCAAGGCGCTGGCCAAGGCCTGGGCCGCCAGCTTCGAAGCGATTCTCACGTCCAACCTCACCGTGGTGCTGGCCCTGCTGACCTTGTCGCTGGCCGTTATGGAAGACACCCGCGGCCTGGGCATCGTCTGCGCCGCCGGCCTGCTCATCGCAGCGCTCTTCGTCTTCCTGCTGCTGCCGCCAATCCTCGCACTGTGTGGACGCAAGGTGTTCTGGCCGCTGGTCCCCAAGCCGGGCCAGCCGAGCACCCGGGGCAAGTACTTCGGAAAGGCTGCCACCGCGGTCATGCGCAAACCGGGGACCAATCTCGCGGCACTGGCAGTGCTGCTGCTGGTACTCGCCGGCGCGCTGACCGGAACCCGCCTTGGACTGGACCAGACCCAGCAGTTCCGCACCCCGACCGAATCGGCGAGCGCCATGAACGTGCTCTCCGAGCACTACCCTGCCGGTGAAGCCCAGCCGATCACCGTGCTGGTTGATGGATCCGACACCGGTGCCTTGCAGGAGCAGATCAAGGGCCTGGACGGGGTGCTGCGCGTCGGCGAAGCCCACGAACTCGCGAATTCCTCCTGGCAGCAATTCTCCGTGATCTCCTCGGATGATCCCTCCAGCTCCGCGGCCATGGACCTGGTCGCCCAGATCCGCTCGACCGCCGGCGAGACAAGCTCCGCCACGGTCTTGGTGGGCGGCCAGACCGCGGCCCAATACGACTCGCATCAGGGACACCTGCGCGACCTGTATGTCATCGCCCCGATGATCATGATCATCTGCTTCGCCATGCTTGGCTGGCTGACCCGGTCCTGGAAGACGGCCCTGTCGCTGGGCTTGGTCAACCTGCTCAGCGCCGCGGCGGCCGTGGGACTCGGATCCCTGATTTCCTCCATGGTCTTCAACGTCTCGGCATTGGATGTCCAGGTTCCGCTGCTGGCCTTCGTGTTCCTGGTCGCCCTGGGTGTTGACTACACGATCTTCTTCACCCAGCGGGTGCGCCAGAACTCCGCCGCTTCGCCGCTTCGCGAAGCCGTGGCCAATGCCGCACGCAGCACGGGCTCGGTGATCACCAGCGCCGGGCTGGTCCTGGCAGGCGTCTTCGCGGCCCTGTCCGCCCTGCCGCTGATGGTCCTGGGACAACTGGGACTCATCGTGGGCCTCGGCGTCCTGCTGGATACCTTCGTGGTCCGCACCCTGCTGCTGCCGGCCCTGTTCGCAGTCCTCGGTTCAAACAACAAGCCGGTCTTCGGCAAGGGTTCAGGCATCCAGCATGCCGATGAATCCGAAACTTCACCATCGACAGAAAGCACCATCAATGCGTAAGCTCGTCAATCTTTCGTTCATCTACATGGCTGTCGGCGTGGCCTCCGGCCTGTTCTACCGGGAATTCACCAAGATGAACGACTTCCCGGAAGGCGGCTGGACCCAGCTGTCGGTCGTCCACACCCACCTGCTGGTCCTAGGATTCATGGTCCTGCTCCTGGTGCTGCTGCTGGAGAAGGCATTCAACATCAGCGCCCATACCAAGCTCTACGCGTGGTTCATGTGGACCTACAACATCGGTGTCATCCTGACCGCGGCAATGCTCACCGTGCACGGCTCGCTGACCGTGCTGGGCAAGGAGTCCAGCGCCATGATTGCCGGCATCGCCGGGCTGGGACACATTGCCCTGACCGTCGGCATGATCCTGCTGTTCGTGATGCTGCGCCGCAGCGTTCCCGCTGCCAAGACTTCGAAGGCTGTCAACGCCTAAGTAGCAGCGCCCAGCGATTCCACGCCGCGGCCGGTCCCCCGATCCACGAAGGGGGAACGGCCGCGGCGTTTGTTTTGCTCAGGAAATCTGGCCGGATGCCACGGCAGCGGCATGATGCCGGCGGTAGGCAACGGCGCCACGGATGGCTGCGCGGTCTCTGGCCGCTCGCTTCTTGAGCCGAACCGCCATCTCGTCACCGTCGTATCGGCCCAGCGGTTCGGGTGGCACGACGCCGGATGAAACCCATCGGTGCACAAGCAGCAGCACCACTGCCAGGATGCAGAGCATCTCTAGGGCCAGGAAGACCAGATACGCCAGCGATGTTTGCCTGTTCTCTGCGTTCATCCACAGCACCGGCAGCGCGGCCATGGCCGCGACGGCGAGGATTTTGGCGCCGATCGCCAACAGTGCGAAATACGTTTCCGGATGCGAAACCCAGGTGCTATAGCGGCTCCCCTTGCTATGGCGGATCGCCAGCGACGCGGCGAGAACTGCGTCGATGATCAACAGGTTCACCACCGATGTGGCGGAAGACAGGAACAGGACCGTCGCCCAATGGCGTGCCAGGCCTGCCGTTCCGTGGACCACCGCAATGTATGCGACCAGCACCCCCAGGTGGACCAGCATCATGAGTACCACGATCCAGAGCTTGCGGCGCACCAGCGAAGCCCGGGCACGAACCTGCCGCCCTGCCCTTGGCCGCCCCCACTGCTTGGCATACCAGCGGTCATAACCCTGCAGCGGTTCATCCCCCAGCAGCTCAAGCACCGCATCGGCCTGGGCGGCGTTGACCTCGTCTAGGTGTCCCAGTTGCAGCAGCAACGCGCCCACGGCGGCACACACCAGATGTTCCAGCCGCTCGATGCCGGAGGTGAACAACACGCCGATGAATCCCAAGCCGATCATGCTGCCCAGGAAGAGCCGGCAGTTGTGGATGATGAGGCTCTTGACCGGCCGCTCCACCGGGTAGGGGGCCAGCGGCGCGTTGGCCGCGATGCTTGGCGGCGTCAGCGCCAGTGCGATCACGATGGCCACAATGACTGCGTAGCCTGCCAGAATCAGTCCGGGGCCCGGTACCGTCACCGCCTCGATCCACGCGGAAAAACCGATCCAGACACCCTCGCGCAGCAGCGGCAGCGTCAAAGGGATATACACACTCAGTGCGAGGATTGCAGCCATCTGCCCCGGCTGGTCTCGACCGTACAGTCGCGTCCCCTCGGACAGATGCCTCAGTGATGAAAGAAAAGCATTGCGCATTAACGGCACACCATCCACTTCATGCCGAGGCCGTGGCGGCTTCGGGGTCGACCTGAACGAAAAAGCGACTGTGAACTGATCCTATGTGAAGCGCCGGGTGTCAGCCACGCACGCCCGGTAGGGAGACTATGAGGGACAGGATTCGACCGGCATGGCACAGGGGGAAATATGAAAATGGAAAGTGGAGTCTTCTCCGTGCTTGACACGGAAACCACGGGGTTGTTCCCCGGCGGCCATGACCGCATCGCCGAGATCGCCATCGTGAGAATGAACCGCCATGGCGAAGTGCTGGACCGTTGGGAAACGCTGATCAACCCGCAACGGGATGTGGGCAAGCAGTCGCTGCACGGAATTCAGAGCCGCGATCTGCTGGGTGCTCCGACGTTCAGCGATCTGTCCGAAGAACTCCAGTGGCGCCTGTCCGGCACCGTGCTGGTGGCGCACAACCTCTTCTTCGATGCGCGTTTCCTGGAGGCGGAATTCCGACGGGCCGGAATGCCGGTCCCGGGGCATTTCCTGGAACAGGGGTTGTGCACCATGCGCATGTCCCACCAGTACCTGCACGGTGCAGGACGCTCGCTGCAGGACTGCTGCGATTCCTTCGGCATCGAGCTGGTCTCGGCCCACAGCGCGGCCGGCGATGCGGCCACTACCGCCGTCCTGCTCTCGCGGTACATGGAGCTCGACGAGCAGAACCCCGAATGGGATCTGCGCCTGGATCGGGCGGCGCGCTCGGCATGGGTGCAGGATTCACCCTCCGGGCGCATCGTGCCGGTGCGGCGCACCGCCGCCTCCGCGCAGCCCAACGGCCACTTCCTGGACCGGCTCGCTACCCGCTTGCCCCAGTTCGCCGGCACCGAAGCCCAGGACGACTACCTGGCGATCCTCGACCGGGCGCTGATGGACCGGTACCTGTCGGCCCACGAGGAACAGCAGCTGATCCGCCTGGCCGCCGAGCTGGGATTGGACCGGGCCGGGGCGCTGGAACTGCATGAGCTGTACTTCCAGCAGCTGGTCCGCGCCGCCTGGGCCGACGGCAAGCTGACCGAGGACGATTTCGCTGACCTCGCAACCGTCGCTGCGCTGCTGGGACTGGCGGAGGAACGGCTCGGAAACGCGCTGACCCCGCCCGCGGATTTCGCGCCGCACACGCGTGCGGCCGAGCCGCTGGACGGGCGGATCGCACCCGGCTCGCTGGTGGTGCTCACCGGGGACATGTCCCGGGCCCGCGCCCACATCGAAGCGGAGCTGCGCGCCGCGGGATACCTGCCGCACAAGGCGATCACCAAAAAGGTGAGCCTGCTGGTGGCCGCCGATCCGGATTCGTTGTCCGGCAAGGCCAGGAAGGCCAGGGACTACGGCATTCCCGTGGTGTCCGAGGACTACCTCTGGAGCACGCTGTTCGCCTGAACCGCTCCGCATCGCCGGTTCACGGCGGAAACGTGTTGGGATGGCCCCGCCGGCGGTTGCGGCGGGACCATCCCTTCGATGTCAGAGTCTGGGGTGGAGCTTACAGACTCTCAGCCAATTTTTTTGCGCGGGAGAATTCCATCATGTCTTCGCGCTCGACAACCTTGATGCGGTCGCGGGTGATCTCGCCGAAACGGGTGGCCACGGTGCCTTCGGCGGCGCCCAGCTCCTTTTCGTGCTCGTCCAGGGACTTCCAGCCCTCCCAGTCGGAGTACTCGACGCCGCGCTCGTCCAGCAAGTCCGCGATGGACTGCTCGATGGTCGGCTGGGCCAGCGAGCCCAGGTCCTCCAGCAGGTGGTTGATGGTCTCCAGGGCATCGCCCTTGGTGTGGCCGATCAGGCCCACCGGGCCGCGCTTGATCCAGCCGGTGGCGTACAGGCCGGACACGTGGGTTCCGGCGGCGTCCAGGACACGGCCCTCGACGTTGGGCAGCACGCCCTTGGCGCCATCGTATTCGATCTCGCCCACGGCCGAGCCGAAGTAGCCCACCGCACGGTAGAGCGCCTGGATCGGGTATTCGACGAACTCGCCGGTGCCGCGGGCTCCGCCGTTGCCGTCCAGCTCGTTGCGCTCGACCTTCAGGCCGGCGACCTTGCCGTTGTCGCCCAGGACCTCGATCGGGGACTGCAGGAAGTGCAGGTGCAGGCGGCGCGAGGCGCTCGGTGCCTCTTCGCGTTCTTCCTGCTCGATCAGCCAGTTGGTCAGCGTGGAGACCATGGTCTTGGTCTGGTTGTTGGTCTTCATGGCCTCGTCCGAGGCCTTGTCGAACTCGAAGTCCTCCGGGTACAGCACGATGTCCACGTCCTTGGAGTGGGACAGTTCGCGCAGTTCCAGCGGGGTGAACTTCACCTGGGCCGGGCCGCGGCGGCCGAACACGTGCACGTCGGTGACGGCCGAATCGTTCAGCTGCGCGTAGATGTGGGCCGGAATTTCGGTTTCCAGCAGCTGGTCGGCGTGCTTGGACAGGATGCGGGCCACGTCCAGGGCCACGTTGCCGTTGCCGATGACGGCGACTTCGCGGGCCGACAGGTCCCAGTCCTTGTCCGCGTCCGGGTGGGCGTCGTACCAGGACACGAAGTCCGCGCCGCCGTAGGAGCCGTCCAGGTCGATGCCCGGGATGTTCAGGTCCGCGTCCTTCTGGGCGCCGGTGGCGATGATGATCGCGTCGTAGCGGGCGCGCAGGTCATCAAGGGTGATGTCGCGGCCCAGCCCGACGTTTCCGTAGAAGTCGATCCAGTCGTTGTTCAGCACCTTGTGCAGGGCGGTGATGATGCCCTTGATGCGCGGGTGGTCCGGGGATACGCCGTAGCGGATCAGGCCGAACGGGGTCGGCAGCTCGTCGAAGAGGTCTACCTTCAGGCTCAGTGCGCCGGAAGAGACCGGCTGGCTCTTATTAAGCAGATCAGCGGCATAGATGCCTGCCGGGCCGGCGCCGACAATTGCCACGCGCAGGGCGCGGGCCGAAAGGTGCTCGGGGACGATCAGTTCACTCATCAAACAACATCTCTTTCTTAGTCAACGAATGTGGCCGCCGCGGGGGCGTCGGCGTTCTCTAGCGGCAGGAAGCCTGCCAGGCTGTCGGAGGCTTCCGGTGCTAGCCGAACGACATCACCAATCACGATGACGGCCGGATTCGCCACTGCGGCCTTGCGGGCGCGCTTTACAATCCCTTCTAGCGTACCGATAGTTGTGCGCTGCGTCTGTGAGTAACCTCGCTCAACTATCGCAATTGGCGTACTTGACGGTAAACCACGGGTAAGCAATGTCTCAACAATTTTCGGCAGATTCGCCACTCCCATCAGCACGGCCAGCGTGTGGTCGCTGCGGATCGGCACGTCCGCCAGCTCGGTGTGGCCGCTGACCACGGTGAACCCCGCGGCCACGCCGCGGTGGGTCACCGGGATGCCGGCGGCGGCGGGAACCGAGATGGAACTGGTGATCCCCGGGATCACCCGGGTCGGGATGCCGTATTCGGCGGCGTAGAGCAGCTCCTCGCCGCCGCGGCCCAGCACGAACGGGTCCCCGCCCTTCAGGCGCACCACATTCTTGCCTTCCAAAGCGTATTTGACCAGTAATTCATTGATCTCGTCCTGGGTTTTCACATGGCAGCCAGGGGCCTTGCCCACGTCCACCACGATCACCTCGTCGGCCAGGTCCGCGAGCAGTTCGGTCGGTCCCAGCCGGTCGGCCAGCACCACCTCCGCGGCGAGCAGGGCCTTGTATCCGGCGACGGTGATCAGTTCCGGGTCTCCCGGTCCCCCGCCGATGAGGGTGATATGTCCTTTAGGCATGGTTTTCTCCAGTTCGAGTCATTCCGCGGTCGCGCAGCAGTTTGCGTTCCAGCGGGGCAAAACACAGTAGTTCGATCAGCACGCCCACCAGCAGGATCACCAGTATGACCAACATCACCAGGGGCAAATCGGCCAGGTCCCGGCCGCGTTGCAGCAGCGAGCCGACGCCCAGGGCGAGCGACCCGCCCACCGCGATCAGCTCCGCGGCCATGAGCGAACGCCAGGCGAAGGCCCAGCCCTGGCGCAAGCCGGCCACGTAGCCGGGCAGCGCCGCGGGCAGCTGGACGGACAGGATGTGCTGGCGTTTGCCGGCCCCCAGCACCCGTGACAGGGCCGAGTACTGGGCGGGGATCATGTCGATCCCGGACAGCAGCCCGTTGATGATCGAGGGAATCGCCCCGAGCAGCAGCACGGTGTAGATGGTCGCGTCGCTCAGCCCGAAGAGGATGATCGCCGCCGGCACCCAGGCGATGGAGGGCAGCACCTGCATGGCCGAGACCAGCGGCCCCAGCCCCTTGCGCAACAACGGCAGGTGGGCCAGCAGCAGGGCCGCCGGGGTGGCGATCAGCACCGCGATCGCGAATCCGGACAGCGCCCGGAACAGCGAGGTGCCCACCGCGGAGAGCAGCGACCCGTCGGCCAGCAGCTCGGGCAGCTTGGCGGCCACGGCCGCCGGGCCGGGAAACAGGTCTTCGCGCAGCGGCGAGGCCCACGCCGCGATCTGCCACAGGCTGACCAGCACGATCAGCGTGATGATCGGCGCGATGACCGCGTCCGCACGCCCGCGGCGGCGCAGCGCCAGGGCCGCGGGCACGGCGGGCCGGATCCTAGCTTGAGTTGGTGCGCTCATGTTTTCGCTGCTCCTTTCGCAGGATGGCGGTCAGTTCGTCGGCCAGCGCGGCCGCGAGGGCCGGGGTGCGGCGCAGGTCCTCGGTGATCCTCCGGGTTTCCAGGATGCGCCCGGGGTGGGAGGAGAGCACCAGGATCCGCCCGGACAGGCGGATGGCCTCGCGCACGTTGTGCGTCACGAAGATGATGGTCTTGCCGGTCTGCTCCCACAGCGAGCGCAGCTGCTCGTGCAGCAGGTCCCGGGTGATGGCATCCAGCGCCGCGAAGGGCTCGTCCATCAGCAGCACCTGCCGGTCCTGGGCCAGCGCCCGGGCCAGCGCCACGCGCTGGCGCATGCCGCCGGAGAGCTCGTGCGGCTTCTTGTGCGCCGCATGCCCCAGCTGGACCAGCTCCAGCAGCCGGGTGATCCGCGCCGGCCGGTCGGCCTTGGGCTGCCCGGCGAGCTTCAGGGCGAGGTCCACGTTCTCCCCGGCGGTCAGCCAGGGCAGCAGGTTCGAATCCTGGAACATGAAGGCCGCCCCGTCGTCCGGGACCTCCAGCCAGCCGCCGGTGGGGGCCAGCAGCCCGGCGATCAGGTTCAGCAGCGAGGACTTGCCGCACCCGGAGGCGCCGAGCACGGCGATGAATTCGCCGTCCTCGATCTGGGCGCTGAGCCGGTCGATGACCAGCCCGGTGCCCGGATAGCTCAGGGAGACCTCGTTCAGCAGCACTCCCATTACCGCTCCGCCTTGGCAGTGAACGAGTCGTCGACCAGGCCTTCGAGGCTGCCGCGTTCACCGATGCCCACGGCCGCCGCATGGTTCACCAGCGTGGCGAAGGTCCCGGCCAGCGGGGTCGTGTCGAAGCTGACCTGTTCGAGGGCCGATGAGATCACCGCGTCGGGCAGGGTTCCCGAGCCCAGCGCGGCCAGCGCGGACTGGATCGTGTCCAGCGTCTCCCGCTGCCCGGCGGCATTCAGCCAGCGCACCGCCTGCGCGTTGGCCTGCACCAGTTCCCGGACGGTGTCCGGGTGCTTGGCGATGAACTCCTGCGAGGCCACCAGCACCGTGGTGGGGAACCTGCCCCCGGGCCACAGGTCCGCCTCGTCGACAAGGCGGTGCGCCCCGTACTTCTCGACCAGCAGCGAGGCGTGCGGTTCGGGCAGCCAGGCCCCGTCGATGGATCCGCGGGCGAACAGCTGCGGGACGGTGCCGTTGGAGCTCGGGGTGACGGTGACGGCATCGGACAGGCCCTGATCCCGCAGGAAGCTGCGCAGCGCCACGTCCTGGGTGCCGCCGTACTGCGGGGTGGCCAGCTCGGTGCCGGCCAGCTGGGACACCTGCGTAATCTGCTTGGTGGTGACCAGACTGGCCCCGCCGGAAGCGGCCCCGGCGATGATGCGCAGCGAGGTCCCCCCGCTGGAGAGGTAGCTGTTCAGCGCCGGGCTGGGTCCCAGGTAGGCCGCGTCGATGGCCCCGGAGTTCAGCGCCTCGATGGCCGCCGGCCCCGCGGCGAAGATCTGCGTTTCCAGCGTGGTGCCGTCCGCGCCCAGCGCGTCGTCCAGGTAGCCGTTGGCATCGGCCACCAGCGCCGGGGCGTGCGTGACGTTCGCGAAATAGCCCAGGCGCAGGGTCGCGGCCGGCCCCTGGTCGGCGGCCGTGCCGAGCCCGCCGGCCGGCGCGGGGGCGAAGGCGGTCAGCACCGCAGCGGCGGCCAGCAGCACCACCGCCCCGGCCCCGATCGCCCGGCCGCGCCGGTTGGCGCGCGGGGCGTGGGCGGTCAGCCGGGTGCGTCCGGCGGCCGGGCGCTCAGGCGGCTGCATGATCCGCCTCGATGATCCCGGCGGCCAGCGTGCGCCCGGTGGCGGGGTCGATGAGCAGGAAGCTGCCGCCGGCGCGCGAGTCCCGGTACGGGTCGACCGACAGCGCCGCGGAGCTGCGCACGCTCACCCGTCCCAGGTCGTTCAGGCCCAGGGTGTCGGCGGGGGTGCGGGTGTAGTCCGCCACGTTGAGCACGTTCGTGATCTGCGCGATCTTGGCGGCCGCGACCTTGGTGCCGTGCTTGAGCAGCACCCGCTGCCCCGCGGCCAGCGTGGCCTGGGCCAGGACGCAGAGCTCCGCGTCGAATTCGCGGACCGCCTGCGGCGGCGGCCCGGACACCACGGTGTCCCCGCGGGCGATGTCCACCTGGTCGGCCAGTTCCAGCACGATCGCCTCGCCGGGGTGCGCGGTGTGCACCGGCCCGGTCGGCGTGCCGATGGCCTGCACGCGGCTGGCCGCCGGGTAGCCGTTGGACAGGACGCCGACCGTATCGCCCACCGAGAGGCTGCCGTCGGCCAGGGTGCCGGCGTAGCCGCGGTAGTCGCGGTATTCCTCCGCGTCCAGTCCTGGGGCCAGCGCTCCCTGCGGGCGGATCACGTACTGCACGTCCAGCCGGGCGGTGCCGGATTCCCGCGCCGGCTCCAGTTCCTCGAGCAGCCCCAGCAAGGTGGGGCCGGCGTACCATGGCGACGCGGCGGAGGGGTCCACCACGTTGTCCCCGTGCAGCGCGCTGACCGGGACGACGGTCGCGGCCTGGACGCCCAGCTCCTCGGCCAGGTCCAGGACCTGGTTTTCGATCTCGGTGAAGCGCTGCTCGTCCCAGCCGACCAGGTCCATCTTGTTCACCGCGAGCACCAGCTGCGGGACCCGCAGCAGGGCCAGCACCCCCAGGTGGCGGCGGGTCTGTTCCTGCACCCCGTGGCGGGCGTCGACCAGCACGATCGCCGCGTCCGCGGTGGAGGCGCCGGTGACGGTGTTGCGGGTGTACTGCACGTGTCCCGGGCAGTCGGCCAGGATGAACGAGCGATGGGCGGTGGAGAAGTAGCGGTAGGCCACGTCGATGGTGATGCCCTGCTCGCGTTCGGCGCGCAGCCCGTCGGTGACCAGCGCCAGGTCCAGCGCGCCGGCTTCGCCGCCGAAGCCGCGTTCGGCGCTGGTGCGGGCCAGGTCGTCCAGCGAATCAGCAAGGATGGCCTTGGCGTCGTGCAGCAGCCGGCCCACCAGCGTGGACTTGCCGTCGTCCACGGATCCGGCGGTGGCGATGCGCAAAAGTGTGGTGGTCATCTTAGAAGTACCCTTCGGTCTTGCGGTCTTCCATGCCCGCGGCGGAAATACGGTCGTCGGCGCGGGTGGCCCCGCGTTCGGTCAGCGTGGCCACGGCCAGTTCGTCGAGCACCTTCTGGACGGTGTCCGCGTTGGAGAGCACCGCGCCGGTGCAGCTGGCGTCCCCCACGGTGCGATAGCGCACCTCGCGGATGGCCACCTGCTCGCCCGGTTCGGGCTGGCTGACCGCGGTGACCGCGCGCCACATGCCGTCGCGTTCGAAGACCTGGCGCTGGTGGGCGAAGTAGATGGAGGGCAGCGCGATGTCCTCGCGCTGGATGTAGGCCCAGATGTCCCTTTCGGTCCAGTTGGAGATCGGGAAGGCGCGCACATGCCAGTCCGGTTCGTGGCGGCCGTTGTACAGGTTCCAGATCTCCGGGCGCTGGTTGCGCGGATCCCAGACGCCGAACTCGTCGCGCAGGGACAGGATGCGCTCCTTGGCGCGGGCCTTGTCCTCGTCGCGGCGGGCCCCGCCGAACACCACGTCGAAGCCGTTGGATTCGATGGTGTCCAGCAGCACGCGGGTCTGCAGCCGGTTGCGGGTGCCGTCGGGCAGCTGCGCCAGCTGGCCGCGGTCGATGTATTCCTGCACGGAGCCGACCACCAGGTTCAGGCCGTATCTGGCCACCACGGCGTCGCGGAAGTCCAGCACCTCCCCGAAGTTGTGGCCGGTGTCGATGTGCACCACGGGGATCGGCACGCGGCCCGGGAAGACGGCCTTGGCCAGCAGGTGCAGCACGACCACGGAGTCCTTGCCTCCGGAGAAGAGCAGTCCGGGCTTCTCGAATTCGGCGAGCACCTCGCGGATGATGTGGATGGATTCGGCTTCCAGGGCGTCCAGGACGCTGCGCTGGGTGCCGGGGCGGGCGGTAGCGGTGAGGCTCATGGGGATGTCCTTGGGGTTAGATGTGGATGCCGCATTCGGTTTTCGACAGGCCGGCCCAGCGTCCGGCGCGCGGGTCCTCGCCCTCGGCGACGGGCCGGGTGCAGGGTTCGCAGCCGATGGAGGGGTAGCCGTGGGCCAGCAGCAGGTTCAGCGGAACCTGGTGTCCGGCGGCGTAGCCGATCAACTCATCGAAGCTCCAGGCCGCCACCGGGTTGAACTTGAGCAGCCCGTGGGTCTCGTCGAAGGCGACCAGCGGCGTGTTGCCGCGGGTGGGGGCCTCGTCGCGGCGGACCCCGGTGAACCAGGCTCCGTAGCCGGACAGGGCGCGCTTGAGCGGGTCCATCTTGCGCAGCTTGCAGCAGGCGGCCGCGTCGCGGGCGAACAGGTCCTTGCCGTATTTTTCATCCTGCTGGGCCACGGTCAGCTCCGGGAGCACGTCCACCACGGTGACCGGCAGCCTTTCGGCGACCTCGTCGCGGGTGCTGCGGGTTTCGGTGAAGTGGTAGCCGGTGTCCAGGAAGAGCACGTCCACCCCGGGCAGCTGCTGCGCCACCAGGTGCGGCAGCACCGCGTCGGCCATGGAGCAGGCCACCGCGATCTCGCGCACCTCCAGGTGGCGGGCGGCGAAGGCGATGACCTCCTCCGCGCTGGCGTCCCAGCCCAGTTCCTGTGCGCCCAGCGCCGCGATCTCGCGCAGCTCGGCTTCGGTTTTGGCGGTGCGGGGGCTCATGACAGGTCCTCCTCGGCGGCGCGGTGGGCCCAGGCGGCGAAGGATTCGCCGTCCCCGGCCAGCGCCGAATAGTTCTTCACCACGCGCTCGACGTAGTCGGGCAGTTCATCGGCGGCGACCTTCAGGCCGCGCACGGTGCGGCCCAGGCTGGCCTCGCCGTTCTCGAAGCCGGCCAGCGTGCCGCCCAGGTGCACCTGGAACCCGGAAACCTGCTCCCCGGCGTCGTTGGTGATCAGCTGGCCCTTGAAGCCGAGGTCCGCGGTCTGCACGCGGGCGCAGGAGTTCGGGCAGCCGTTCACGTGCAGGGACAGCGCCTTGGGCAGCTTGCCCTCGTGGTCAGCCAGCCGCGCCTCGATCTGGCGCACCGCGTCGATGGTGGTGTTCTTGGTGTCCACGATGGCCAGCTTGCAGTACTCGATGCCGGTGCAGGCGATGGCCGAGCGGCGCAGCAGCCCCGGGTAGGCTTCCAGCCCCAGCGCGCGGGCGCCGCCCACGAAGTCCTCGACCCGCTCCGGCGCGATGTCCAGGGCGATGATCTTCTGGTGCGGGGTGGTGCGCAGCCGGGTGGAGCCGTGGGCCTCGGCCAGGTCGGCCAGGGCGGTGAGCGTGGTGCCCGAAACGCGCCCGGCTTCCGCGGTGAGCCCGATGTAGAACTTGCCGTCCTTCTGCTCATGCACCCCGGAATGGTCTCCGGCGGTTTCCGGCTGCGGTCCGGGGGCGATGTCCGGCAGCGCGTAGCCCAGGTATTCGTCCTCCAGGACCTGGCGGAACTTCTGCGTGCCCCAGTCGGCCAGCAGGAATTTCAGCCGGGCGCGGTTGCGCAGCCGGCGGTAGCCGTAGTCGCGGAAGATGGAGGTGACGCCCTCCCAGACATCCGGGGCCTGCTCCTGGGTGACGAACGCGCCCAGGCGTTCGCCCAGCCGCGGGTTGGAGGACAGTCCCCCGCCCACCCACAGGTCGTAGCCCGGGCCCAGCTGCGGGTGCACGATCCCGATCAGCGCCACGTCGTTGATCTCATGCACCACGTCCTGGCTGGGATGCCCGGAGATCGCTGTCTTGAACTTGCGCGGCAGGTTCGCGAATTCCGGGTTGCCGACGTAGCGGCGGGCGATCTCCGCGATCACCGGGGTGGGGTCGATGATCTCCTCGGCGGCGATGCCCGCCACCGGGGAGCCGAGGATGACGCGCGGCACGTCGCCGCAGGCCTCGGTGGTGTGCAGCCCGACGGATTCGAGCCGGCGCCAGATCTCCGGCACGTCCACCACGTCCACCCAGTGCAGCTGGATGTTCTGGCGGTCGGTGAAGTCCGCGGTGTCCCGGGCGAAGTCGGTGGAGATGCCGCCGATGACGCGCAGCTGCTGCGTGCTCAGCGCGCCGCCGTCGATGCGCACCCGCAGCATGAAGTAGCGGTCCTCGAGCTCCTCGGGGCTCAGCGTCGCGGTTTTGCCGCCCGGGATGCCCTGGGCGCGCTGGGTGTACAGGCCCCACCAGCGGAAGCGGCCGTGCAGGTCCTCGGGGTCGATGGAGTCGAAGCCCTGCACGGCGTAGATCTCTTCGATGCGCTGGCGCACGTTCAGGCCGTTGTCCGCGGCCTTCATTTCCTCGTTGGCGTTCAGCGGGGTCGTGCCGTCGATCTTCCATTGGCCGTTGGGCTTGGCCGCCCGTTGGGGCCGGGCCGGTGTGGTTGTCTGCGTCATGTTTCCCAGCGTAGGAAACCGGCCCCGGGGGCTGGCAACCGCCGGAGGTCACATGAACACGCGAGTCCTAAAGACTTCGAACTTCGTCATGCGGCGTCATGAAACCGGCGGTTTCAAGGGCGGTTTTCAGTCGCACGAGGAAACATTGGGCGATCGTGACGTCCGGCAGCAGCGGGCTTGTGACGACCGCGGCGCCCGTGCTAGCGAGCTTGTCCTGGAAGAATCCGTCGGCCAGCAGGACGCTGAGCAGCAGCACCGGCCGGGACCCTGCCTCGGCGACGGCATGGAGAACGTTCGGCTGCGCCCCGGCGCAGTAGGCCACGGCCACCTCCCGGCCCAGCAGGTCCTGCAGCTTGGCGGCGAGCTGGACGGTTTGCTGCTGGCCGACCTCCAGCCGGGTCCCGGCCGCGGCCAGGATGACCATCGGATCATTCTCCAGGTGCGGCCGGGCTCGCTGCGCCAGCACCTTCGCGAGGTCGGGCAGCGGGCCCAGCGGGTCGGCGGCAATCGTCCTGTCCCGCGAGGCCACGGCCTGGGCCACGTCATGCGTGGTGTGCACGCCGTCGGCCACCAGCAGCGGCAGCACCACGGCCGGCTCCCCGGCGGGCAGGCTCGCGAGGACCTGCGGCAAGGAGGGTTGCTGCACGTCCACATAGGCCTCGTGCCAGCGCAGCTCGGGACGCCAGCTGGCGCTCAGCCCCTCCAGCTGTCCGCGCAGCTGGTTGATCAGCCGTTGCCCGTCGGGATTGTCGGTGCCGTGCGAGGCGGCCACCACGTGGATGGCCGGCGGGATGCTGGTGCTCATGGAATGCTCCTTGCCGGAAGGCCGGCTACTTGTTGGCGCGGATCAGCTTGTGGTTGGCGGCCTGGGCCTGCGGGCGGATGACGATCTGGTCAAGGTTCACGTGGGCGGGGGCGCTGACCGCGAACCGGATCACCTCGGCCACGTCCTCGGCGGTGAGCGGGTTGTCCACCCCGGCGTACACGCTGTCCGCCGCCTGCTGGCTGCCCAGCCGGCGCAGCGCGAATTCCTCGGTCTGCACCAGGCCCGGCAGCACCTCGATGACGCGGATGCCGTGCTCGACTTCCTCCAGGCGCAGCGCCTGGGTCATGGCGCTCTGCGCGGCCTTGGCGGCGTTGTAGCCGCTGCCGCCTTCATAGCTGGCCAGGGCGGCGGTGGAAGTCAGGTTCACGATGGTGCCCCCGGTCTTGCGCAGCTGCGGCAGCAGGGCGCGGGTCAGGCGCATGGTGCCCATGACATTTGACTGCCACATGAAATCCCAATGCTCATCCACCGCATCGGCCCAGTATTCGGTGCCGCGGGCGCCGCCGGCCACGTTGATCAGGGTGTCCGCACCCCCGTGCTCGGCCACGGCCAAGGCCAGCGCGTCCACGTCGGTCTGGTTGCTGACATCGGCCGGGATCGCAATGGCGCCGGTCTGCTTGGCCAGGGCCTCCAGCCGCTCGGCACGGCGGGCCACGGCGAATACGGTCCATCCCTGCTCGCGCAGGGCGCGCACGGTGGCCTGGCCGATCCCGGAGGAGGCCCCGGTGACGACGGCGGAACGATTGGACGAGGTGTTTTCCCAAAGTGTCATGGGTTCAGTTTATGACTTCGCGCCGGACACGAGGTAGGCCGTGAATTTTCTTGTCCGCTAACACGCCGGCGGCCGGGCGGCGAGTTCCTGGGCCGGATCGGCGAACCGGTAGCCGCCCTGGTATTCGTTCACCTCCGCGGGCATGGTCAGCGAATGGAACTGCGCCAGGAAGTCCGCCCCGCGGCTGCGCACCGCGGTTTCGACCAGGGAACGGTAGCTGCGGGGGCGGAAGCTGGGCACCTGCGGGGTGTCCCGGCGGAATTCCGCGCGTCCCCGGAAGGCGATGACCCTGGCGGCGGGGGCCACGGCCGACTGGATCCGGTCGCCGACCTCGACGGCGTCGTACTGGGCTTCGCGGCGGGTGAGCATCGCCAGCTCCTGCTCGGTGACCGGGATCAGCACGCCGTTGACCGACGCGTCGGGCTGCGGGCTGATGTCCAGGAATTGGCCGTTGCAGGCGATGCCGTCGTCGAAGATGATGGGCACCCTGATTTCCCAGTCGCGCGCATAGCCGTGCAGCAGGGCCAGCGGCATGTGCCGCGCGTCCACCTGGCGCTGCAGCGTACGGGATACCGAGGCGGAGGAGACCAGCGACCCGTAGCCGAAGATGAACAGCCCGGGCGCGGTCAGGTCGGGGAAAGGTGCCATACCCCACATCATAGGTTCTTGCGGCGCCCGACGGCGGGCGGATTCAGTCCGCGGCGCGCAGGCGGTCGCGGCTGGCCAGCCAGATCAGGGTGGAGGGCAGCTGGATCCACCGCGGCACGCGCTCCTTGTAGTCTTCGTAGGCTTGGCCGAACGTCGCCTGCAGCGCTTCCTCTTCGGCGGGAATCTGCAGCCTGTCCAGCCACAGGACGAGTCCGGCGACCGGCAGCAACGCACGAAAGGATCCGCGCCACAGCGCATGGGCCGTCGCCGCGCCGACCATGCCCAGGTACATGGGATTGCGGCTGACCGCGTTCGCGCCCGTAACCACCAGCGTGCTGCTCCGCTCGGGGCGCAGGGGGTTGATGGAGGTCTTGGCGGCGCCGAACGCGAGGTCGGCCCACGTCGAGAGGCCCGCGCTGGCGGCCAGCAGCACGCCGCCGGCCGTCTTGCACGCCATGCCTCCGCGGCGGTCTCCGGCCAGCAGGCGCTGGGCCGACAGTGCCGCCGCGACAACCACCGGCGGCGGGATCTTGGGGGCGCGATGCTCGTTCATGGAACCGATGGTACGCCCCGCACGGCCCGCTGCCTATGGCTGGCGGCCGTGCCGGCGCACCGGGCCGACGTGGGGCAAACCATTGACACGGATGACCGCGCGCCGGATAAAACATGAAAGAATGAACCCATGGCAGAAGAAAACTTGGGCACAGACGCGCCCGCAACGGTTTCCGTTCCTGACAAGCCCGCTTTGGAAGGCTTGGAGGAACGTCTCTCGTCCCGGTGGCGCACCGAGGGCACCTATCACTTCAACGAGGACACGACCCGCGAGGCCGTCTACTCCATCGACACTCCCCCGCCTACCGCGTCCGGTTCGCTGCACGTAGGACACATGTTCTCCTACACGCAGACCGACGTGCTGGCCCGCTACCAGCGCATGAACGGCAAGAACGTGTTCTACCCCATGGGTTGGGACGACAACGGCTTGCCGACCGAGCGCCGCGTGCAGAACTACTTCGGCGTCCGCTGCGACCCGACCAAGCCGTACATCGAGGGCTACCGCCCGCCGGAGAAGCCGGCCAAGAACCAGCGCGACTGGGACGTCATCGGCCGCAAGAACTTCATCGAGATCTGCGAAGAGCTGGCTGTCGAGGACGAGCAGGTCTTCGAGCAGCTGTTCTCCGCCCTGGGCCTGTCCGTGGACTGGCGCATGACCTACCGCACCATCGATGACAATTCGCGTGCGGTGTCGCAGCGCGGCTTCCTGGAGAATCTGGCCAGGGGCGATGCCTACATGGCCGAGGCCCCCACCCTGTGGGACGTCACCTTCCGCACCGCCGTGGCCCAGGCCGAACTCGAGGACCGCGAAATGCCCGGCGCGTACTACCGCTACGGCTTCGCCACCGAGTCCGGCGAGCAGGTCTTCATCGAGACCACCCGTCCCGAGCTGCTGGCGGCCTGCGCCGGCCTGGTCGCGCACCCGGATGACGAGCGCTACCAGCACCTGTTCGGCAAGACCGTGACCTCGCCGCTGTTCGGCGTTCCGGTCACCGTCTACCCGCACCCGCTGGCCCAGGCCGACAAGGGCTCGGGCATCGCGATGGTCTGCACCTTCGGCGACTTGACCGACGTGACCTGGTGGCGCGAACTGCAGCTGCCGACCCGCCCGATCATCGGCCGCGACGGCCGCATCCTGGCCGAGTCCCCGGAGTGGATCACCTCCGAGGAGGGCAAGGAGGTCTACGCCAAGATTGCCGGCAAGACCTCGTTCTCCGCCAAGGAGACCATGGTGGAGCTGCTCACCGAGGCCGGCTTGCTGGACGGCGAGCCGAAGAAGATCTCCCGCCCGGTGAACTTCTTCGAAAAGGGCGACAAGCCCCTGGAAATCGTCACCTCCCGCCAGTGGTACATCCGCAACGGCGGCCGCGACGAGGAGCGCCGCGCCCGCATGATCGAACGCGGCCAGCAGATCGACTTCCACCCGTCCTTTATGCGTTCGCGCTACGAGAACTGGGTCTCGGGCCTGAACGGCGACTGGCTGGTGTCCCGCCAGCGCTTCTTCGGCGTGCCGGTGCCGGTCTGGTACCAGGTCGACGAGCACGGCGAGCCGAACTACGACGCCCCGATCCTGCCTGAGATCTCGCAGCTGCCGGTCGACCCGGCCGCCGACGCCCCGGCTGGCTACACCGAGGACCAGCGCGGCGAAGCCAACGGCTTCATCGGCGACGCCGACGTGCTGGACACCTGGGCCACCAGCTCGCTGACCCCGCAGATCGTGGGCCGTTGGGGCCGCGACGACGAGTTCTTCTCGAAGGTCTACCCGTTCGACCTGCGCCCGCAGGGCCACGACATCATCCGCACCTGGCTGTTCTCCACCGCGGTCCGCGCCGATGCGCTGCACGGCAACGCCCCGTGGAAGCACGCCGCGATCTCCGGATGGATCCTGGACCCTGACCGCAAGAAGATGTCCAAGTCCAAGGGCAACGTGGTGGTCCCGAACGACGTGCTGGACAAGTTCGGCGCGGACGCGGTGCGCTACTGGGCCGCCAGCGCCAAGCTCGGCGCGGACACCGCCTACGAGATCAACCAGATGAAGATCGGCCGACGCCTGGCCATCAAGATCCTGAACGCGTCGAAGTTCGTGTTGAACCTGGGCGCCACCGAGGCGAACGTGCTCACCGACGACGCCTCCGTGGTGACCAACGGCCTGGACCACTCGCTGCTGACCCGCCTGTCCACGGTCATCGGCGACGCCCAGCGCGCGTTCGAGAACTACGACTACGCCCGCGCCCTGGACATCACCGAATCCTTCTTCTGGTCGTTCACCGACGACTACGTGGAACTGGTCAAGGACCGCGCCTACGGCGGACACGGCGAAGCCGAGCAGGCCAGCGTGCTGGCCACCTTGGCCACCACCCTGGATTCGGTGCTCCGCCTGTTCGCTCCGTTCCTGCCCTTCGCGACCGAAGAGGTCTGGGGCTGGTGGCGCGCCGGTTCGGTGCACCAGGCGAAGTGGCCGACCACCGGCCACCTGGCCGCGGCGATCGCCGATGCGGACGCAGAGGTGCTGCCGCTGGTGGGCACCGCACTGTCCGGCATTCGCAAGGCCAAGTCCGACGCAAAGGTCAAGCAGCGCACCGAGGTGCTGTCCGGCGAAATCCATGCGCCGGCCGCCCAGATCGCGCAGCTGCGGGCCGGCTTCGAGGATCTCAAGTCCGCGGCCAACGCCCGCGAGCTGACCCTCGTGGAAGCCGAAGGTGAATTGACCGTGGCCAACGTGGAGTTGGCACCGGTCGAAGAAGCCTAGTCCGAACGCGAAACGGCGGGCCGCCGGGAATGAGTTTTCCCGGCGGCCCGCCGTTTCGCTATGCCGAGGCTACTGCTCGATGAGGGGCCGGCCGACCTGTTCGCGCCCGGTCCCCTGCCGCCGGCGCAGGATGCTGGAAATCGGCCAGGAGGCAGCGCCCAGGATGGCCGCAACCACTGCAACCGTCGTCAGGGTCCCGGTCAGCGATCCGGTGGCTTGGTGGTAGATCAGGTCGGCTACCGCAGGGTCCAGATTCGCGAACAGGTGCTCCCCCGCGTAGTCGGCCGCCAGGGTGGCGATGGCCAGCGCGCTGAGCCCGGTCACCAGGCCCAGGCCGATCAGCGAGCGCGTCACATAACGCGGATTCAGGATGACCGTGGCCACCAGCAAGCCCGCGGCCACGTACACCAGCCATGGCCCGTAGGTTTCAATGAGCGTGTACGCCTGCTGCACGGCGGGCAGCGCGTCGCTCTGGATGATCTGCACGTCCCATTCGAGGTTCGTCAGCGCGCCGAGACCGGGGATGCCCAGGGCGGTAAGGGAGTTCACGACCTCCCCGAGCACGTTGCTGAGTTGGAAGGTCAGGGCTCCGGCGTCGTCCAGGGAGACGGTGGAGCTGTTGCCGGAGAGAATGGCGACGGTTTTCGCGTGGCTGGCGCGCAGGGTGGATTCCCACAACGAGGCGAACTGGTTGGACTGCACCAGGTTGTGCACCGCGCCGTTGACGATGCCGTCCACTTTATCGGCGATCTGCCCGCTGGGCACCAGGCTCGAGACGAACCCGTCGCCGGTCAGCGAATTGATGCGCTCTTCAAGCTGCAGCTGGTTGGAGATGGCCTGGGAGATCTGCCCGGAGAGCTCTTCCTGCAGCTGCGGGTTCTTGGCCAGCGGCGCGAGCGTCTGGGTGAAGCCCTCGGTGTTCGTCACATGCTTCGTCGCCCACAAGCCAGTGATGGAGACCGGGGCGAGGACCAGGCCGATGATCAAGAATACGCTCGCGGTGATGGACCGCCAGCGGGAAATCGTTGCAGGCACGGTTTATCCTTCCTGGGGGCCATCGAATTGGCCCTGGCTACAGCTTAGCAATCGCCGATGCTCGCCGGACGGGCCGTCCCCATGTGCTTGGTGCGCCTGCGGCTTAAAACACCACAGGGACGTTCCGGAGCGGAACGTCCCTGTGGCGGCGAACTGACTAGTCGAATTCCGGGCTTTCGGTGCGCGAGCGCTTGAGCTCGAAGAAGTGCGGGAAGGCTGCCAGCGCGGCTGCGGCGTCGAACATCTTGCCTGCTTCTTCGCCCTTGGGGATGCGGGTGATCACCGGTCCGAAGAAGGCCACCCCGTCGACTGCGACGATCGGGGTTCCGACGTCCTGGCCGACCTTGCCGATGCCGACGTCATGGCTTGCGCGCAGCGCGTCGTCGTTCGCGTCGGTGTGGGCCGCGGCGGCGAGCTCGGCCGGCAGTCCGGTCTTCTGCAGCGCCTTCTCGATCACTTCGTCGCGGTCGGTCAGCTTCTCCTGGTGGAAAAGCTCCCCCATGGCGGTGTAGAGCTGGTCCTTGACCTGGTCGCCGTGGTCCTGCGCCGCCTTGATGATGACCCGGACCGGGCCCCAGGAATCGTCCATCTTCGCACGGTAGTCGGCGGGCAGGTCGCGGCCTTCGTTCAGCACCGACAGGCTCATGACGTTCCAGGAAACCTCGATATCGCGGACCTTCTCGACTTCCTTGATCCAGCGGCTCGTCGCCCAGGCGAACGGGCAAATAGGGTCAAACCAGAAATCGACATGCTGACGCGAAGCCATGAACTACCAACTTTCCTAGGGTCTCCCGCCGGAACCCGGCAGGCTGATGATGAGCTGAACTATGCGGACTTCTTGTTCCGCTTGGCCACCACTGCGTGCGACAGCAGGGTCGGTTCGGCGCCGTCCATGACGGTTTCCCGGGTCACGACAACCTCGGCGACATCCTCACGGCTTGGCAGCTCGAACATGATGCCGGCCAGGGTTTCTTCCAGGATGGCGCGCAGGCCGCGGGCGCCGGTTTCGCGTTCAATGGCCAACTCGGCGATGGCGTCCAGCGCCGGCTGCTCGAAGCTCAGCTGCACGCCGTCCATCTGGAACATCTTCTGGTACTGCTTGACCAGCGCGTTGCGCGGCTCGGTCAGCACACGCACCAGCGCATCGCGGTCCAGGTGCTCCACGGTGGTGATCACCGGCAGCCGTCCGATGAACTCGGGAATCAGGCCGAACTTCAGCAGGTCTTCCGGGCGCACGTCGGAGTACGAGGCAACCTCGGACTTCAGCGCGGTCAACGGGGCGCCGAAGCCGATGCCCTTGCGGCCGGCGCGGGAGGAGATGATCTCTTCCAAGCCGGCGAAGGCGCCGGCGACGATGAACAGGATGTTGGTGGTGTCCAGCTGCAGGAAGTCCTGGTGCGGGTGCTTGCGTCCGCCCTGCGGCGGGACCGCTGCGACGGTGCCCTCCAGGATTTTCAGCAGCGCCTGCTGCACGCCTTCGCCGGAGACATCGCGGGTGATCGACGGGTTCTCGCTCTTGCGCGAGATCTTGTCGATTTCATCAATGTAAATGATCCCGGTTTCGGCCTTCTTCACGTCGTAGTCCGCGGCCTGGATGAGCTTGAGCAGGATGTTCTCGACGTCCTCGCCGACATATCCGGCTTCGGTCAGGCTGGTGGCGTCGGCGACGGCGAAGGGCACGTTCAGCTTCTTGGCCAGCGACTGGGCGAGGTAGGTCTTGCCGCAGCCGGTGGGGCCGATGAGCATGATGTTGGACTTCGACACCTCGACGTCGCCGAGCGGGTCGTCATTGGTCAGGGCGGCAACCGGTGCGTGTTCCTGGTTGCCGTGGATGCGCTTGTAGTGGTTGTACACGGCGACGGACAGGGCGCGCTTGGCGTTCTCCTGGCCGATCACGTATTCCTGCAGGGAATCGAAGATCTCACGCGGCTTGGGCAGCGAGAATTCCTCATTGACTTGCTCTTCGGCAAATTCCTCGGCAATGATCTCATTGCACAGCTCAATGCACTCGGTGCAGATGTAGACGCCGTGGCCGGCAATCAGCTTCTTAACCTGTTTTTGGCTCTTTCCGCAGAAAGAGCACTTCAGCAGGTCCGAGCCCTCGCTCATACGTCCCATCGCACCATTCTCCCATTTGCCTTCAGTAGCTGTGGACTTACCCAATTCTAGGCCAGGTAGTCCCCAAAATAGCTGAACAAGGCGGCTTACCCGTCATGAGTCACTTTCAACCGAAAGCCACATTTCAGGTAAACCGCCAGTATTCAGCAATTATTCCCGGATCGGTCTAGTGCCCCAGCACCGCGCGGTTGATCTTGCGCGGGGTCAGGACCTCGTCCACGATGCCGTATTCCTTCGCCTCGGCTGCCGTCATGAACAGGTCGCGCTCGACGTCGTCGCGAACCTTCTCCACGGTCTGGCCCGAATGCGCTGCGATGGTGGTCTCCAGCCAGGCGCGCATGCGCATGACCTCTTCGGCCTGGATCTGCAGGTCCGTCGCGGTGCCTCGTTCGCCCCCGCCCATGGCAGGCTGGTGGATGAGCACGCGGGCGTTCGGCAGCGCCAGGCGCTTGCCGGGGGTGCCGGCGGCCAGCAGCACGGCCGCGGCCGAGGCGGCCTGGCCGAGGCATACGGTCTGCACCTCTGGGCGGATGAACTGGATGGTGTCGTAGATCGCGGTCATCGCGGTGAACGAACCGCCCGGGGAGTTGATGTACAAGGTGACATCGCGCTCCGGGTCCATCGATTCCAGGACGAGCAGCTGGGCCATCACGTCATCCGCGGAGGCGTCATCGACCTGGGCGCCGAGGAAGATGATGCGGTCTTCGAACAGCTTGGCGTAAGGGTCCTGGCGTTTGAAGCCGTACGGGGTACGCTCCTCGAACTGCGGCAGGATGTAGCGGGCCGAAGGCATCTGGCCGCTGGTGGCTTCAGGATTGAAGTGCATGGTGTTCTCCTAGGACAAATCTGTGTGATTCAAGCAGGTGGGTGCGGCGCTTAGGATTCGACTCCGCCGCCACCGGTGACGGAGCCGGCGTGCTTGGCGATCTTGTCGAAGAAGCCGTAGGCCAGGCCGTCTTCTGCGGTGAACCACTTGTCGCGCTGGTTGTCGATGAGGATCTGCTCCACGGTCTGGCCGGTCTGCTCGGCAGTCAGCTCGCTCATGACCTTCTTCATGTGCATGATCAGCTCGGCCTGGATCTTGATGTCCGAGGCCGTGCCGCCGATGCCGCCCGATGGCTGGTGCATCAGGATGCGGGCATTCGGGGTGGCGAAGCGCTTGCCCGGGGTTCCGGAGGACAGCAGGAACTGCCCCATGGAGGCTGCCAGGCCGGTGGCCACGGTCACCACGTCGTTCGGGATGTACTGCATGGTGTCGTAGATCGCCATGCCTGCGGTGATCGAACCGCCCGGCGAGTTGATGTACAGGTAGATGTCCTTCTCAGGGTCCTCTGCGGAGAGCAGCAGCAGCTGCGAGCAGATGGCGTTCGCATTGTCGTCGCGGACCTCGGAGCCCAGCCAGATGATGCGCTCCTTGAGGAGGCGGTTGTAGATGTAATCCTCACGGCCGGCCGGGTCAACGGTGGCCATGGCGGGAGTGCGCGAATCATTTGACATGTTCTCTACCTCTTCCAAACGTGTAGATCAGATTCTGGAATCCAAAGTCCGAATCCCAAAGCTGCAACTGGTTTACTTGCAGATTACTTACTTCAAGTCCTTGATGGGGCGTTTCATGCCCCTGTTTCGCTCACGGCGCATGCTGCACGCCGGAAGCGAACAAAAATGGCCGTCAACCAGCGTGTTTGCACATGCTGGCGGACGGCCATCAATGATTCGGGTGAAGGCTACTTGGCTTCGGTTGCCTCGGCCTCGGCCTCAACTGCCTCGTCTTCGCCAGCTGGCTTGACGAAGGAGCTCAGGTCCACGGCGGCACCGTTGGAGTCGGTGACCTTTGCGTACTCCAGGACCTTTGCCAGGGCCTTGCGGCGGCGTACCTCGCCCAGCAGCATCGGAACCTGGCCGGCGCCGTCCAGCATCTGCGCGAACTGGTTTGGCTCCATGCCGTACTGGCCGGCGGTCTGCACGATGTAGTCGATCAGCTCGGACTGCTCGACGCCAACCTCTTCGGCGTTGGCCACTGCGTCCAGGATGATTTCGTTCTTGAAGGCACGCTCGGTGTTCTCGCGAACTTCTGCGCGGTGCTCTTCGGTGTCGTGGTCGTCCTCGGCGTTCGGCTGATCGAAGTGCTGCTCGATCTGCTCGTTGATGACCGATTCAGGCACTGGAACCTCGACCAGTTCCAGCAGCTTGTCCAGGACCAGCTCGCGGGCCTCGACGCCCTGCTCGACGATCTTGCCTTCGGCGGCGGACTTGCCCAGGTCTTCGCGCAGTTCAACGATGGTGTCGAACTCGGAAGCCAGCTGTGCGAAGTCGTCGTTGGCCTCTGGCAGCTCGCGCTGCTTCACTGCGGTCACGACAACCTTGACGGTGGCAGGCTTGCCGGCGTACTCGCCGCCAGCCAGCTCGGTTTCGAAGGTTGCGTCTTCGCCAGCGGACAGGCCGGTGATGGCCTCGTCCATGCCCTCGAGCATGTTGCCCGAGCCGATCTGGTAGGACAGGCCCTGGGCCGAGTCGACCTCTTCGCCCTCGACCGAAGCGGTCAGGTCGATGGTGACGAACGAATCAGCAGCTGCTGGAGCTTCGACGTCCTTCAGGGTGCCGAAGCGGCCGCGCAGGTCGTCGAGGGCCTTCTCGATGTCCTCGTCGGAAACTTCCTTGGCTTCGACGGAAACCTCGATGCCCTTGTAGTCAGGCAGCTCGACGTTCGGGCGGATGTCAACTTCCAGGGTGAAGACCAGCTGGCCCTCGCCTTCCTTCTCGATGGAAGGCAGCTCGGTGATGTCGACCTCTGGGCGCGACAGCGGGGTGAGCTCGTTCTCGACCATGGCGGCCTGGTAGTACTCGTTCAGACCCTCGTTCACAGCGGTCTCGATCACGTAGCCGCGGCCAACGCGCTGATCGATCAGGCGGGAAGGGACCTTGCCCTTGCGGAAGCCAGGGATCTGGATCTGCTGAGCGATAGTCTTGTACGCCTCATCGACGCGGGGCTTCAGCTCTTCGTAAGGAACTTCAACGGTCAGCTTAACCCGGGTCGGGTTGACGTTTTCGACGGCGCTCTTCACAGCGTTGCACTCCTGAGTCGTAATAATTAGGTCTAATCTGCAAAAACCCCGCAACATGGTGGCGTTGCGGGGTTGTTCGACAGAGTCGGGGTGACAGGATTCGAACCTGCGACCTCACGCTCCCAAAGCGCGCGCTCTAGCCAAGCTGAGCTACACCCCGATTAGCAGTGATCAGTCTAACCGAAGTTTTACCGTATCCACTAATCGTCTGTGATGCAGTTCGGACTATTTCACTAGTATCCGAAGATCACAAGATCTAAATAATATTTAGCTCTCAAGTTTCATGTACTTCCGGACCGAAATCCCTGGTTCATGAGTCGGGGTGACAGGATTCGAACCTGCGACCTCACGCTCCCAAAGCGCGCGCTCTAGCCAAGCTGAGCTACACCCCGTTGAATTCCTGAGAAAATCGCTTTTCACTTGAATCAACTCTTTGTGAATTCAGGTTTGGATTTCTTTATCCGCGCCTGACCACAAGAAATAAAGATACACGGGTTCAGCGCAAATGCAAAATCAGGGTTCCTCTCCGGTCACCGCCGGGAAACCCCGTGTTTCCGGGGATTTTCCGAGAATATTACCGATCTTTCGTCCGTATTCAGCACAGACGTGAGGTGCATAACAACAAATGCGGGGGCCGCCGCAATTCGAGAATTGCTTTAGCGAAGTCCATTTGAACTGCGGCTCCCGGAGTGTTCACGCGTTAGCCAGGCTTTTGACAGGGTTGGAGGGACAGCATGAATCATGACTTTCGAAACGACAACCATCGATCAGGAGCCGAAAGGTTCCGGGCCTTCGCAGGAGTCCTCAGGTCCATCGCGCTGGGCGGTGCTGGCGTTGATCCCGATTGGAATGCTTGGGCTTGCCATGACCGGAATCGGCGTGGGCAAGTTGATCAGCGCCCCGAAACTCACCGCGACCCCTTTGGGAGCCATGGGCGCCGTGTCCGGGGTCTTGCCCGCATCCAGGGACTCATTCCCCTAGAGCTCGATCACTAGCCTCCAGCGGTGCCGGCGCTCAGGGCGGCCCTGCCCGCGGGACTTCAACGCGTGCGCATGCTGGTGGCGTTTACCACCCTCGAGTTAGACGGCACTCGATTCACCGCCGCCGAATTCTCGGTGCACGTCGTCGCACCCTTCGATTCCGCGGTCTAGTGGACCAACACCGCGGACATGGTCATCAAGCCCGGCTACAGCCTGCCGGCCACCTTGGTGTTCGAGATTCCGGACAAATCCATCGAACTGGTGCTGGTCGGCCCGGCGCCGCTGCGCCCGGGCATGAGTTCCGAGCACCACTCTTGAATCTCGGGCGCCCCGTGAACGCCCTCCGCGGCCGGTCGATCGCGGAGTTGTCGGTGCACCGAACTGAATGGCAGGGGCCGCTCCGATGCCGCGGCGGCAGAAAAGTCGCGGCTCAGGGTCCCCAGGCTCAACAGCACCTTGCCCCGAACTTCATCCCGCGCGATGGGTCCGGAGCCCCGGGAGTCAATGGATGCAGCCCTGTTGTCGCCGAGCACGAAGACCGCGCCCTCCGGAATGGCAACCGGGCCGGACCAGATCCCGTCGATAATGCTGGCGTCGCTGCCCGGTTCGTCCACGCGCCACCCATCCACATCAAGCAGTGAGTCCCTGATAGAGACTCCCTGGCCGCCAACGGCACCATGCGTTTGAGCACGACATCTTCAGAGCCCCCATTTAGTAATGACCACCTGCCACACAAATGTCCGGCGGTCCCTGAAAAATCATCGGCACCACATGCAACCGAGGCTCGTCGACAGGATCCATGCTGCGCGACGCCGGAACGTCGATGCGTTGGAGTAGACGCGCCGCGCTGCCACCGGGGGCTGCACAAGTCTCATGGCCCAAGCACCTAGAGTGTTGGGAATGATCCAGCACAGCGTGCGCGGAGCACCCTTGGGAAACCTTGGCATGCGGTCATTTGGTCTATTCCCGGGGCAAGAACAAGGCAAGAGCCCCGGTTGGGGGAAACCGGGGCCCTTGGGGGGCGCCGCTGCAAGGTACCGGCGCCGTGGCCCAACCTGACGGGGCTTGGGAGATTCATCCGTCAGCTGGGGTGCTCCGGTCGAACCTGAAGGTCGGCTACGAACCATGCTCCGGTACGTTTAACGCCGTTGGTCAGATTGGCCGTTGCTCCAGTATTGCGGAGAAAACCTATGAAAAGCTGGCGGTCCACCACGCAGCACCGCGCAGGTCTTGTCCAGGCCCTGGCGAACCGCGGGGAACGCAAAAGACCTCACCGAGGTGAGGTCTTTTTCTGGAGGGGATGACGAGAATCGAACTCGCGTCATTAGTTTGGAAGACTAAGGCTTTACCATTAAGCTACATCCCCATTCCGAAGCTGCATCGCTTCGAACAAGTTCTAGTCTAGACCATGAAACTTGGGCATTGCAAATCGGGAAACCACTATCCGACTTGGGATCCATTCACTAGCACCGAGTTCGGTGCAGACGAGACAGAACACGCCGGAAATCCGAATTTGATCCGATAATTCCGAATTCCCGGCGCTTAAGAATCCTAATTGCCGCCGCGCTTGCGCGGCAGGCGCTGGCATTTAGGGCACCAATACAACTTCCTTGCGGCGACCTCCGCGAGGGAGATCTTCGCGTTGCATTTCCGGCACCCCATCCCCTGGCGCTGGTAAACGTAGTAGGCATTGTCCGGCCACAGCAATCCCTCGGGATCGCGGTCTTCGGGATGCGTCGTGATGATTCTTCCGTCACGCACCCCGTCTTCCATGGTCTCCACGATGTCGTTCCACAGTTTCCTGGCGGTGCGTGTCGAAAGCTCATTGGCAGGAAGGTCGGGAGAAATCCGATTGCGGAACAGCGCCTCGGCGCGGTAGATATTTCCCACGCCGCTGATGAGTTGCTGGTTCATCAGCACGATGCCGATCGGCGATTTGGTGCGCAGCAGGTTGGCGCTGAACAGCGTGTAGGCCTCATCCAGCCGGGCGTCCGCCTCGGCGGGATCCGCCTGCCCCTTGGCGGCCCGGAACCGGACGGCCGCGCCGACCAGCGGGTCCGGCCCAAGCTTGGCCAGCTGGATCTGCACCTGCTCGTGGTCCAGCACCTCGCAGGCAGTCGGGCCGCGCAGATCGGCCCAGCCATGCTCGGAGACGATGCGGGCACGCACCGCGCCCACCGGGGCTGGTGGACCGGCATACTCCCCCGCCTCCTGCGGCGCAGAAGTTTCGCGTTCACCGATCTTCCGCGGGGCTCCGATGGATGACGCACCGGTGAAGTAGCTGTCTCCACCGAAGCTGAAGGCGCCGTATAGCCCCAGATGCACCCGCAGGTACAGATCGTTGGAGAAAAGGCAGAACAGCTGCTTGCCCTTGGCGAATGCATACTCCAGCCGGCACCCGTCGATGCGCTGCGCGTCCACCGCGAAGCGGCCCTGCGGGGAAGAAACGTTGACCGTCTGGCCGCCGAAAACGTCGTCGAATTGGCGGGCCAGGCGGTGAAGGGAATGTCCTTCGGGCACGGTTAGTCGATGACCTCGCCGGTGGTTTCATAGGTCGCGATCTTGCCGATGCGGCGAACATGGCGTTCGGCTTCGCTGAACGGCTCGGCCAGGAACGCCTCGATCAGTTCGGCGGCTTCCTCCACGGTGTGCTGGCGGCCGCCCACGGCGATCACGTTGGCGTTATTGTGCTCGCGGGCCAGCTTGGCGGTGTCCAGGTTCCATGCCAGTGCGGCACGGATGCCTTCGACCTTGTTGGCGGCGATCTGCTCGCCGTTGCCAGAGCCGCCCAGGACGATGCCCAGCGCGTCGACGCCGGCACGCTGGTCTGCCACAACGGCCTTGGCCGCGTTGATGCAGAATGCCGGGTAGTCGTCTTCCGCGTCATAGGCCTTCGGTCCATGGTTGACCATCTCGTAGCCCTTGGCGGTCAGGTGCTTGACCAAGTAGTCGCTGAGTTCAAGACCGGCATGGTCGGTGGCGATATGCACGCGCATCGTGTGGAGCCTCATTCATTGGGGACGGTTGTTGCTGTCGCTTCTAGCTTAGCGACCAACGCGCGCACCATGGGCATTGCGTCACCCGCCGGGCAATAGTATGAAGTCGGGACGCGATTCGGACCGGCGAAATTCGTGACGCGAAAAAAATACGCGAAATATAAGGATTCTCCCGGCCGGGGGTTGCCATGGTGGCGGTGGCGGGTGCCACAATAGGAATAGATATTCAATATCCATTTCAGAACTTCGGGTGAGGTGACGCCTCACGAGGAATTGGAGACCCCCATGCCAGGAATGAACCTCACGCGCGCCGAGGCCGCCGAACGCGCCAGTTTGATCAATGTCGAGTCCTATGAGGTGAATCTCGACCTGACCCGCGGCGAGCGCGTGTTCACCTCGCAGACCACCGTGCGATTCACCGCGCCCCCGGGAGCCGCGAGCTTCATCGACGCCGTGACCGACACGGTGCGCTCGGTGAAGCTGAACGGCATCGAGCTGGATCCCGCCGAGGTGTCCGACGGCATCCGGATCCAGCTGCCGAACCTGGCCGCCGAGAATGTCCTGGTGATCGACGCCGATGCGCTGTACATGAACACCGGCGAAGGCCTGCACCGCTTCGTGGACCCGGTGGACCAGGAGGTCTACCTCTACACCCAGTTCGAGGTCGCCGACTGCCGCCGCATGTTCGCCGTCTTCGAGCAGCCGGACATGAAGGCCACCTTCCAGTTCGCGGTGACGGCGCCGAAATATTGGAACGTCGTCTCCAACGCCCCCACCCCGCAGCCGACGGAAGACGGCGAGTCCGCCACCTGGGATTTCGCGCCAACCCAGCGCATCTCCTGCTACATCACCGCGTTGATCGCCGGCCCCTACCAGGTGGCCCGCGACTCGCTGGTCTCCTCCAGCGGGCGCACCGTGGAGCTGGGAGTGTTCGCCCGCGCCTCGCTGATGCAGTACCTGGATGTCGAGAACATCGTGACCATCACCCGCCAGGGCTTCGAGTTCTACGAGAAGAACTTCGGCACCCCGTACCCGTTTGAGAAGTACGACCAGTTGTTCGTGCCGGAATTCAATGCCGGGGCCATGGAGAACGCAGGTGCGGTGACCTTCCTGGAAGAGTACGTCTTCCGCTCCCGGCCCACCGGCGCCATGGTGGAGCGACGCGCCATCACCATCCTGCACGAGCTGGCCCATATGTGGTTCGGCGACCTGGTCACCATGAAGTGGTGGAACGACCTCTGGCTGAATGAGTCCTTCGCGGAGTTCATGTCCACCCTGGCCGCGGCGCAGAACACGGAGTTCACCAGCGCCTGGACGACCTTCAATACGCTGGAGAAGAACTGGGCCTACCGCCAGGACCAGCTGCCTTCCACCCACCCGATCGTCGCCCCGATCAACGACCTGGAGGACGTCGAGGTCAATTTCGACGGCATCACCTACGCCAAGGGCGCCTCGGTGCTCCGCCAGCTGGTGGCTTTCGTCGGCCAGGAAGAATTCATGGCCGGGGTGCGCGAATACTTCACCAAGCATGCCTGGGGCAATACCGAGCTGCCCGACCTGCTGCGCGAACTGGAAGCGGCCAGCGGCCGCGACCTGAGCCACTGGGGCGAGTCCTGGCTGGAAACCGCCGGCGTGAACACCCTGACCGCGCAGATTTCCGAGGACGAGCACGGCGCCATCACCGCCTTCGGCATCCGCCAGAGCGCCGCCGCGGACTACCCGACCCTGCGACAGCACCGCTTGGCCGTGGGCTTCTACTCGCTGGATGCCGACGGCAAGCTGCAGCGTGTGCACCGCGAGGAGCTGGACATCGACGGCGAGTTCACCGAGGTGCCGGCGCTGGTCGGCCTGCAGCGCCCGGACCTGGTGCTGCTGAACGACGACGATCTGACCTACACCAAGATCCGCCTGGACGAGCGTTCGCTGGCCACCGCCACCGAGCATCTGAAGGACTTCGCGCAGTCCCTGCCCCGCACGCTGGTCTGGTCCGCGGCCTGGGACGCGGTCCGCGAGGCTGAGTCCCCGGCGCGCACCTATGTCCAGCTGCTGCTGAACAACATCGGGCACGAGGTCGACTCGACCGTGATCATGGTGCTGCTGCGCCAGCTGAACACCTCGCTGGATTCCTTCGTGGCCGCCGAGCACAGCAAGGAGCTGGGCGTCCACGCCGCCGACCGGCTGTGGGAGCTGGCCTCGGAAGCCGACGCCGGATCCGATGCGCAGCTGCAGTTCACCAAGGCTTTCGCCCACCGCTCGCGCACGGACGCGCAGCTGGATACCGTGCAGTCGCTGTTCGACGGCTCCACCGTGCTCGACGGGCTTGCCGTGGACACCGATTTGCGCTGGGCCCTGGCCATCGCACTGTCCGCCGGCGGCCGCATGGACGACGCCGCGCTGGACGCGGTGCTTGCCGACGACGACACCGCCAAGGGCAAGGCCTCCTGGCACACCGCCCGCGCCGCGCGCCCTACGGCCGAAGCCAAGGCCGCCGCGTTCGCCGCGGCGACCAGCGCAAACCTGTCCAACGACCAGCAGAGCGCGGTCATCGCCGGCTTCAACACCACTCATGACTCCGAACTGCTCTCCGGCTATTCGGAGCAGTACTTCGGCCTGCTGGTCAACACGTGGGAGTCCTTCTCCCACGAAATGGCCAAGCAGATCGTACTGGGCTTCTACCCGGGCTCGAACGTCTCCGAGCAGACGTTGGAGGCCACCGACGGCTTCCTGTCCTCGCTCGGCGAGAAGCATCCGGCCATGCGCCGGCTGCTGGTGGAGTCCAAGGCGGACGTGGTGCGCGCCTTGGCCGCCCGCGCGGCTGACGCGCAGGCCTAATAAGCCTGACCGGCAGCGAACCCGTGGTGTGCCACGCGCCGTGTGCGTGATGGCACACCACCGTTCGTTTAAAGGGTGGGAGAATAGGGTCATGGACCTCTCGCAGCACCAATACCGGGTGGGCATCGACTGGACCGGGAACCGCGGCGCCGGAACCCAGGGATACCGCAGCTACGGCCGCGACCACATTGTCCGGGCGCCGGGCCTGCCCGATCTTCCCGGCACCGCCGACCCGACATTCCACGGCGACAAGGACCGGTGGAATCCGGAGCAGCTGCTGCTGGCGGCGCTGGCTCAGTGCCATATGCTCTCCTACCTGCATGTGGCGGTGACGCACGGAGTTGTTGTCACGGGCTACAGCGATGAGTCCACGGGAACTCTGCGCCTGAACCGCGATAACAGCGGCGAGTTCACGCAGGTGGTGCTGCATCCCCGGGTGGAACTCGCCGACGAGTCCCAGCGGGAATTGGCCGATTCGCTGCACCGCGAGGCCAACAAGGTCTGCTTCATCGCACGATCCGTGAATTTCCCGGTCCTGCATGAGCCAGTCCCCTTCCAACCGACAGATACCCAAGGATCTAGCCAATGAGCGAACCACAGTTTCTTCCGCAGGCCGTCCGGCGCGACCCCATGAGCAACCCCTTGGTGATGGGAAAATCATCGCAGGAATTCCTCGACTTGGCGCAGGAGCCGGTCGATGCATCGCAGTACGCCGGAACGTTCTACGAGGAGGTCGGCGGCCGGCCGGTGTTCTCCCAGCTGACCAAGAACTTCTACGCCTCCGTGGCCGAGGATGAAGATTTCCGACGGATGTACCCGGAGGAAGACCTGCATCCGGCCCAGGTGCGCCTGCAATTGTTCCTTGAACAGTACTGGGGCGGGCCCACAACCTTCTCCGAGCACCGCGGCCATCCGCGCCTTCGCATGCGCCACCACAACTACCCGATCAACTCGCATTACCGCGATGTCTGGCTGGGGCACATGAACAAGGCCATCGACCAGCTGGAGCTTCCGATGCTCCAAGCCGAGACGCTGCGCGACTACTTCGATCGCGCGGCGCACTCGCTGCAGAACACCCCGGACACCATGTAACCTGCCGCAGAACATGGATGGGCTGGAACTCCCCCGGGAGTTCCAGCCCATCTTTCGTTTAGTGCCTGCTGCAGCCGGTTAGCCCAGCAGCGACGACCGGCGCAGCACCACGTGCCCGCGCCCGTTGCTGATCCGCACCCAGCCCCCGTTGCGGAAGATCCGGCTTTCACCGCCAAGTACGAGGAATCCCAGGGCCTGCATCGCGAAGGCCGCTCCCATGGGCAGCTCGTGCTCGCTGGCAAGAATCGGCGATGACCAGATCCGCTGGCGGATCTGAGCCACTACGGGCTTTCCGGGATTCTCAGGCAAGGCCTTGGCCACGGCATCAATGCCCGATTGGGCCGCGGTGCGCAGCGCGTCATCGGCGATGGTTCCGCTGTCGGTCCACCCCGAGACCGGCACCGAGATCCCGGCCCATCGAGGGTTCTCTTCAACCGGTGGAAGCGAGAACTCGACCGAGCCGTCCGCCATGCGGGCCAGACGGTCCTGCATCGATGCCAGGGAGTAGCTGCGGGTCAGTTCCGCCGGCTGGGCCAGCCGGTGCACCCGCATGGCCAGGATGGTGTATTCCCCCTGGCCCAGGTCCACCGGTACCAGCACCGGGACGTAGACTGCCAGGGCGGTACCCCGTGCCATGAGCAGCGCCGCATCGTCTTCCACGGTTTTGGCCCGGCTGATGAAGTTCGCCAGATCCGTGACGGAGGTATTGTCGTCAAAAACTAAAGCGCTGCTTGCCATGCATTCATCGTCTCACGACTCAGGTTCTGCCATTCCCTGCTTCCGCTAATGGCGTCATGAACTGCCTTGAAACGTATAGTTGGACGATGAGACTGTGAATAGAAGACGTCATGTTACTTAGGGGTACACGACGTTGCCCTTCGTTCACATCATGGACCTGAAGGAGTCGAGAACGTGTCCGAAGAACTAGGCACAACACAAATGCTGCTGGATCTGCTCAATTTGGATGGCGATGACCATGCGCGAACCGATGAGGATATCTTCGTAGGCCACACCCCGTCGCACACCTTCGGGCGTGTCTTTGGCGGCCAGGTGCTCGCCCAGTCCGTCGTCGCGGCAACGCGCACGGTTGAACCAAGCCGCGCCGTGCATTCCCTCCATGGCTATTTCCTGCGACCCGGAGATCCCAACCAGAACATCACTTTCGGCGTCCAGCGCCTGCGCGACGGACGATCCTTTTCGGCCCGGCGCGTGCACGCCTACCAGAACGGCGAGCCGATCCTGTCGATGATCACCTCGTTCCAGGAACCGGCGCAGGGCATCGAGCACCATGATCCGCTGCCGATCTCGGCTCCGGACCCCGAGACGCTGCCGACCACGGCCGAGCTCATCGGGCACATCGACCACCCCGTCGCGCGGGAGTGGGCTTATCAAAGACCATTCGATGTCCGGCATGTCACCGACGCCATCTATCTTCCGCACAAGTTCGAAAAGTCCCCCGAGGCCGTTGTCTGGTTGCGCACCACGGCCAAGCTTCCCGACGACCCGGCGCTGCATCGTGCCGCCTTGGCCTACGCCAGCGACTACATGCTGCTGGAACCGGTACTACGAGCCCACGGCAAGACCTGGGTCCACCCCGGTTTGAGCGTCGCGAGCCTGGACCATGCCATGTGGTGGCACCGGGACTTCCGCGCCGATGAATGGCTGCTGTACGTGCTGCATTCGCCCTCGGCTTCATCGGCCCGCGGTCTGGGGACCGGACAGTTCTACGACCGCGAGGGAACCCTGGTGGCAACGGTGGCGCAGGAAGGTATGGTCAGGCTGCCGGAAGACTCCCTGTAGCCGGCACGGCGGCGGGCAGGGTCAGGTCGCGCGCAAGTCTTCGTCATCGGCGGCTTCCAGGCGGCGTGCACCCGAGCCTTCGCGGGCCAGCGCGTCCTCCGGGTTCAGCAAGGTACAGGCCTGCATGGAAAGGCATCCGCAGCCGATGCAGCCCATCAAACGGTCTTCGAGTTCCTCGATGGCCCTTCGGCGCGCCTCCAGGACCCGTTTCCATTCGGCCGTTGCCCGCAGCCAGTCGGCTTCGGAGGGCATGGTGTTCATTGGCACCGGCTCCAGCGCGCGCTTGATGTCGTTCAGCGGAATACCCAACTTGCTGCCCACCGTAATCAGCGAGATCCTGCGCAGCATGTGCCGCGGATACCGGCGCTGATTACCCGCCGATCGAAGCGACGCAATGAGTCCGACGTCTTCGTAATAGTGCAGGGCCGAGCGGGCAACCCCGGTTCGCTCGCTCACCGTGCCAATGCTCAGCAGTTCCTGCCCCGGCATCTTGTGCGACAGCTCGTCGCCGCCATTTGTGTCCATGATCACCACACTCCTGCTTGACCTCAAGTTTACTTGAAGTCTTAGTGTTGGGCGTAGAGATGATTTAGATTCAGGGTTGGCAACGGCCCTGACCAACACCGGGCCGCCCTCGTCAGCCCGGCAGAAGGATCAGTGAATATGTCGACTTTATCCGATGATTTCCGGACCGCTTTCCGTCATCATCCCGCCGGCGTCGCGCTCATCACCGCAACGGTCGACGGCATTCCCTATGGCCTGACGGTGTCATCGCTGGCATCGCTGTCCATTGAGCCGGTAGCGGTGTCCTTCTCCCTGACCAAGGAATCCGGAGCAGCAGGGGCAGTATTGTCCGCGTCGAGCTTCATGATCCACTTGTTGGGCGAAGACCATGACGAATTGGCGACGAACTTCGCACAGCCCGGGGCCCCTCGCTTCACGCAGGAACAGGGATTC
Organism: Glutamicibacter protophormiae; assembly: GCF_014647495.1. GTDB lineage: Bacteria > Actinomycetota > Actinomycetes > Actinomycetales > Micrococcaceae > Glutamicibacter > Glutamicibacter protophormiae. The sequence goes on along the minus strand of NZ_BMPH01000001.1, from coordinate 392,978 downwards.
CAGTTCCTGCCCTCTGGCGAACCATACTTTCCACACGCGCCGGTAGCTCTTCGCGCGAGCTTGCACTCCTCGATTAGCGTCGGCGGTTCACGGCTTATCGCCGCCGAAGTCCATGAAATCCTGCACGGCGCCCATCAGCAGCACCTGCTCCACCAAGACCGCCAATACGTCCGGCTGTCAGGCCTCCTGGCCCCCTCGCCGAACAACTAGGCGGCCAGAAGATACTTCGCCAGGGAACGAAAAAGCCGCCACATTCGTGGCGGCTTTTTCCATACCCGAAACCCTTAGTCGCGAGTCAAGCGACGGTGGGTAACGCGGTGCGGCTTCGCTGCATCCGCACCCAAGCGCTCGATCTTGTTGGCTTCGTAGGACTCGAAGTTGCCCTCGAACCAGTACCAGTTCGATGGGTTCTCTTCCGTGCCCTCGTAGGCCAGGATGTGGGTAGCCACGCGGTCCAGGAACCAACGGTCGTGGGATACGACCACTGCACAGCCCGGGAACTCCAGGAGTGCGTTTTCCAGCGAGGACAGCGTTTCAACGTCAAGGTCGTTGGTAGGCTCATCAAGCAGCAACAGGTTGCCGCCCTGCTTGAGGGTCAGTGCCAAGTTCAGGCGGTTGCGCTCACCACCGGAGAGCACACCTGCCTTCTTCTGCTGATCTGGACCCTTGAAACCGAAGGCTGAAACATAGGCGCGCGACGGCATTTCAACCTGGCCAACCTGGATGTAGTCCAGGCCATCCGAAACGACTTCCCACAGGCTCTTGTTCGGATCGATGTTTTCGCGGTTCTGGTCAACGTAGGAGATCTTGACGGTATCGCCGATCTTCAGGTCGCCGTCGTCCAGCTGCTCCATGCCGACGATGGTCTTGAACAAGGTCGACTTACCGACACCGTTCGGACCGATGACACCAACGATGCCGTTGCGCGGCAACGAGAACGACAGCCCGTCGATGAGGACGCGGTCGCCAAAGCCCTTCTTCAGGTTCTTGGCCTCGATAACCAGCTGGCCCAGGCGCGGGCCTGGTGGGATCTGGATTTCTTCGAAGTCAAGCTTGCGTGTGCGCTCGGCTTCTGCTGCCATCTCCTCGTAGCGTGCAAGACGGGCCTTGGATTTGGTCTGGCGTCCCTTGGCGTTGGAGCGAACCCATTCGAGTTCCTCCGCCAGGCGCTTTGCCAGCTTCTGGTCCTTCTTGCCCTGGACTTCCATGCGTTCGCGCTTCTTCTCCAGGTAGGTGGAGTAGTTGCCTTCGTATGGGTGCAGACGACCGCGGTCGACTTCACAGATCCACTCGGCGACGTGATCGAGGAAGTAACGATCGTGGGTCACGGCCAGGACGGCGCCCGGGTAGGCCGACAGGTGCTGCTCGAGCCACAGGACCGACTCGGCGTCCAAGTGGTTAGTAGGCTCATCGAGCAGCAGCAGGTCCGGCTTCTGCAGAAGCAACTTGCACAGTGCAACGCGACGACGCTCACCACCGGAGAGGTGGGTCACCATTTCATCGCCTGGCGGGCAGCGCAACGCGTCCATAGCCTGCTCGAGCTGGTTGTCGATGTCCCAAGCGTCGGCAGCGTCAATCGCTTCCTGCAGCTTGCCCATCTCTTCCAGCAAGGAGTCGAAGTCGGCGCCGTCCTGGGCCATTTCTTCGGAGATTTCGTTGAAGCGCTGGATCTTTTCGTAGATCTCACCAACGCCTTCCTGGACGTTGCCCAGGACGGTCTTTTCTTCGTTCAGCGGTGGCTCCTGCAGGAGGATGCCGACCGAGTAACCCGGTGAGAGTCGAGCCTCACCGTTCGACGGGGTATCAATGCCCGCCATGATCTTCAGGATTGTTGACTTACCAGCACCGTTAGGGCCCACGACACCAATTTTGGCGCCCGGATAGAACGACATGCTGACATCGTCAAGAATGACTTTGTCACCAACGGCCTTGCGAGCCTTGGTCATCGTATAAATGAATTCCGCCATAACCTTAAGGCTAGTCTGTCGCAGGCTCCAAAACCCAATCCATTCGGCAGAATCTTCCTCTCACGGTGCCCGGATTCACAAAGCCCACCCGGGCACCGAGGGTTTCGCCGGATTCACGCAGCGTCGGTCTCCTCGCTGGCCCACATATTTTCACTCCCGGTTTCACCCGGAGCGCGAGGGGCGTCGACAGCGGACGAGTGAGTGATGCGATCGCCGTCGCCGTTGTCACTGCGAACCTTTGTAAATTGGGAAATGCCGTACCGGAGGTCATGCCCCAGCGAATAGGCCTCAAGGTCAGCGCTCATGCCCCGGGTGCCATCGGGACGGTCGAATTGCCGAATCTGCAGCTTTCCGAAGATCACCAAATGGTCTCCTTGGGCGATCGACTCCATCGCGTTTTCAGCCAGAGCCCGAAAGGCCGAGACAGAGAACCAGCTCGTCGCGCCGTCAACCCACTGCCCGGTCTCTCCATCACGCTTGCGTTCATGGGTCGCGACACGGAACTTGAGCACCGCTAGACCCTTGGGGGTAATACTCAGCTGCGGCTCCGTACCGACAATCCCCCGGATGGTCATCAGATCAGCCATGGCGTGTTCTCCTTTGAACGAGGTACCGGCGAATGCCGGCTTCCACACCATGGTCGGCCCTATTCCACTCTTTCAAGAACGCACCGAACGAACTGTGGATACTTCCGGTTTTTCCTGTTCACGGAAGACTCGTGCGAACAGCATGACCGTTATGAGGGCCGCTGGAAGAATCCATCCTGACCAACCGAGGATGGAAGTTTTTTGAGTATCGAGCATCGTCCCCATCACCATGAACAGCGACACGAGACCCGCGCTGGCATTAAAAATCGCATGGGCGAAGGCCGCGGGCCAGACCGATTGGGAAAAGGAACGCAGCCAGGCAAAGAATGCGCCCACCACAATGCACATGCCACACATGGACATCACGCCCCACGGCCCGTCGGCCAGAGGGTAGTTGTAACCCAGAAGAATCAGTGGCGCATGCCAAAGCCCCCACACGACTCCGGAAATAAGGATGGCAGGCAACTGGCCCAACGGTTGCAGTCGAGGCCACAACCAGCCGCGCCAACCCACCTCTTCACCTAGAGCAGGGAGAAGGTTTACAAGTCCGGCAACAAGAATCAAACCACCTTGATCAACAAGGTAACGTCCGACACCGGCCTCGCCTGAAACGGTTTTCAAGATCGTGAAGTTCTGCAGATCCCCGGGAAAGACACCGATCCAGGACCCCACGAACACTGCCTGGATAATCAGAAATACCGGAATCAGTATCCCGAGGAGCATTGCTGTGATGAAGCGCCAGGGCCGATGCACTGGCCACATGCCAACGTCCGCGAAAAATCGTCCGAGCGTCCCTTCGAGCGCCGCCACGACAACAGCTGCAATACTCGGAGTTATCATCATTGCCAGCGCGATCCATGTGAATGACGGATGGCCCAGTCCCGGGCCGAGCCACAACGGCATGGCTACGATCCACGCGAGAAGCATGCTCAAGAGGCAGAACAACACAGTTCCTCGTAGCCCGCCGATTTTCCATCGTTGCACGTTAACCTCGCCTAATCAGCAACTGTAATCTCACCGCTGGCTCCAGCCTATCCGCTTCGAATCGCGTTCCAAGCGAACCATAGGCTAAACTATTTTGGGTTCAGCCTCCGTAGCTCAGCTGGATAGAGCAAGAGCCTTCTAATCTCTAGGTCGTGGGTTCGAATCCCGCCGGGGGCGCAAGATGCAGAACCGCCGTTTACTTGATTCCAAGTGAACGGCGGTTCTGTTCAAGGTTGTGAAACAACCGACCAAGGCTGGCGGCCTTTGCGGGCGGATCCTTTAGAGGCCTAAGTACGAGTCGATGAGGATGAAGCAGGGCAAGAGTGCATCCTGCGGATCGCAGCTTTCTACGGATCTAAATGACCTCCGCACCTATGGCCCGGCCGGCTTGGCGGCCGGTGAAAAGGCACCCGCCGAGAAAAGTTCCCTCGAGAGCGTTGTATCCGTGCATGCCGCCGCCACCGAAACCCGCGGCTTCCCCAACGGCGTACAGTCCGTCCAGAACATTGCCTTCCGGAGACAGCACACGTCCCGAAAGATCAGTTTGCAATCCGCCGAGTGACTTGCGGGTCAGCACGTGCAGCTTCACTGCGATCAGCGGCCCGGCGGCCGGGTCGAGGATACGATGTGGCGCGACGACTCGCATGAGCCTGTCACCCAGATACCGGCGTGCATTCCGGATGCTTTGCACCTGGGCGTCCTTGCTGAAGGCGTTTTCCACTTGGAGATCTCGTGATTCTATTTGCTGGCGCAGGCGGTCCGCGTCCAGCGTTGCTTCCGGCGCAATCGCATTCATTTTCGCGACCAGGCCTTCAAGCGTTTCGGATGTCACGAAATCCGCCCCGTGCTCAAGGAACGCTGTGACGGGCGCCGGGGCGCTCTTGCCGAAAATCCGGTCCGCCACCACAGCCCGGCGGTCATGGTTGGTGAGGTCGGGATTCTGCTCGGAGCCTGAGAGTGCGAATTCTTTCTCGATGATCCTTTGATTCAGGACAAACCACGAGTGATCAAATGCAGACGCGCTTGCATCGGTTCTCAAGTGACGGAGGGTACCGATGGTGTCGTGCCCGGGCAGTCCAGGCACAGGCAGGCGGTTGCCATTCGCGTCGAACCACATTGGGGTGGGACCAGGGAGTATCCGGATGCCATGCATTGGCCAAATCGGGTCCCAGTTCCTGATTCCTTCGGTGTAATGCCACATACGATCGCGATTCACCACGCTTGCCCCTGCCGCTTCACCCAGCTCCAATCCGCTGCCGTCAACGTAGGCGGGCACCCCGGAGATCATGTGGGCCGGCGCGCTGCCAAGACGTTTCGGCCAGAATTTCCTGACCAATTCGTGATTGCCGCCGATCCCTCCCGTAGCCACGACCACAGCCTGCGATTGGATCTCGAACTCTCCGTCCACGCACCGGGATGACTTGACTCCGCGGGCACTTGCATCCGGTTCCAGGATGCTACCGCGAACACCGGTGACCACCCCGTCGACCACCAACAGTTCGGTCACGCGATGCCTGAAGCGGAGGTCTGCCTTGCCATCCCGTTGCGCTTGAAGAATTTTCTCCGCGAACGGACCGCTGACTCCGGTGCCAGTCCCCCATGAAATGTGGAAGCGTGGAACGGAGTTCCCATGGCGCCCGGAAGCGCCGCTGCCCCGTTCAGCCCAGCCCACAACTGGAGTCAGCTCAATGCCCTGTTCACGAATCCACGAGCGTTTTTCCCCTGCGGCGAATTCGACATAGGCCTTCGCCCACTTCACGGCCCACGAGTCTTGGTCTTCCAAGCGGTCAAACTGCGCACTGTCTTGCCAGTCGCTCCACGCAAGCTCAAAGGAATCCTTGACGCGGAGACGTCGCTGCTCTGGCGAGTCGACAAGAAAGAGCCCGCCAAATGACCAGTACGCCTGCCCACCGAGGTTATTCGAGTTTTCCTGGTCCAGGATGGTTACGCGCCGGCCGGCGTCTACGGCTGCGGCCGCCGCAACTAGTCCCGATAGTCCCCCGCCGATGATCACCACATCGGTTTTCAGTGTCTTGGCGCCCACTACCGCATCCCCGCCTCGCTGGAAGATCTTCAGATATTGCTCAGAGCCTACGTGGCATCCGCCGATCGCACCAGACTTGCATTAGTTTGACTAGGACATTAAATGGCGAGCCTGAACGCCTAATCCCAACCGGACGAATCACGCCAAGACCGATACATAATCTGATTCTGTGAATGGCATACGAACGAGCGCAACACCGGCACTGAAAAGCCAGTAGAGCGGGGCGCCACGCATGGAAACTAACACAGAATGAGATAAACTTTTAAGCAGTTTCACATCGAAGGGCGAAAGGGTAGATGACACAGGCCACCAGCACAGCTTCTCGGAGAGTTCTTACCGAGCGAGATAGTATTAATCTCATTTTTCTCGCTGCTGGCATCTCCTTTGCGTCGTGGGCTGGCCGCTTGTCCGTCATCGATGAAGTCTTCGATTTTTCAGGCCTGACGTTCGGCTCCTTCCTCCTGTGCATGACCGCGGGAACCCTATTGGGAATTTCGATCATTCCGACTATTAGCCGTAGATTCGATACTCGAAAACTACTCTTTTATTTCCCAATTCTTCTCGCCGCGTGTCTCGTCGGTCTCGGGATATCTATTTCAGTTACGCGATCACCAGTAACTGCATTTATCATTCTTTTCATTAACGGCATATTTTTCGGATGTCTGGACATTATGATGAATGTCAGCGGCGCTCGCGTTGAGAGACATCGCGGGCGAAGCCTCATGCCGATATTCCACGGATTCTTCAGCCTCGGAACGCTGCTCGGCGCGGGTCTCGCGACGGCAACTATTACCCTGCAGATGTTGACCATCTGGCATTTCGCGATGGTGGCCGCCCTGCTGGTACTCATCGCTTTCCTGGCGCAGCTTGGACTGGCCGGATGGGAGAAGGAAAACTACGGCACTCGTTCCAAGCCGGCGGGCAGGAGCAAGGCCGCCTCGAACCAAAAGTTGGGCCTGTTGCTCTTGCTCGGGCTCATGGTGGCGGGCCTGAGCTTCGCCGAAGGCGCGGCCAATGACTGGATTGCATTGGCTAGCGTCAGCGGCCATGGCTTGCCCCATCACACGGGTGCGCTCATGTTCACCCTTTTCGTGGCAGCAATGACAGCGGGCCGGTTTGCCGGCGGCAAGATCGTGGACAACCTTGGACCGCGGCGTACGCTGCTGCTCATGGGTTCGATCGGGCTGGTCGGTATTTGCATGTTCCTCGTCGGCCACGGCCCAATCGTCCTGGGAATCGCCTCGGTCATGTGGGGTTTGGGAAGTTCACTGGGCTTCCCGGTGGGAATGACCATCGCTGCATCGCAGGGCAGCAGGCTGGGCCCCAACGCAGTGAGCATTATCAGCGCCTTTGGATACGGCGCGATGCTATCCGGTCCCCCGCTGATCGGGTTCGCAGTCGATCACACCGGTCTGCCGCAAGCGTTGTGGATCGCCTTTGCCGTCATGCTGATGTCCTTGCTGTTGTCACCACGCGTAACGCGAACACCCGCCAAGATCGAGGGCATCGACTAGACCGGCAGGACCGCCCTGCCCTTGATGTTTCGCATGACGATAGTGCTGGTCAGCTTTTCAACCGCGGGCAAGTTCACCAGCACCTCGTCATAGACACGCTGGTAATGCGGCAGATCCTTGGCGAAAACGCGAAGCAGGAAGTCGGGTTCTCCAAACAGGCGTTGCGCCTCGACGATGAGTTCCTCCGCTTCTACGGCAGTTTCAAATTCCTTCAGATGCGACCGGTCCCTGAGCGTGACGAAGACCAGCGCCTCGAAGCCGAGCCCGACCTGCTGCGGGTCGACCACGGCTTGATACCCGGTGATCACCCCGGACCTCTCCAGCTCCCGCATCCGCCGGTGACATGGCGCTACCGACAGTCCCACCCGGGCGGCAACAGCAGTGGCACTCATTCGCCCGTCCAACTGCAGTTCAGCGATAATGGCACGATCCAATTTATCCATAGCTCGATACTACTGCACAAAGATCTTGCTCTAGTTCGTGACTTTGGTAATTTATATTGCGCTCAAATTGCATCTGGGCAAAGATTCGGCAAGCACATTTCCTGTTTTTTCTCCTAACGTTGTTCCCAGATCATCGGATACGTACTGGAGGAACAATGGAAATCAGTCAGCTGACGGGTTTTTTGCTGGTTTCAATTACCCTTGCCTGCACCCCTGGCGCCGACTGGGCCTACATTATTTCCTCCGCGTTGGGAAAGACCAGCTACCGTCCAGCCGTCTGGGGACTGCTCTCCGGCTACCTGTTCCACACCGCACTGCTGGTCTGCGGCATGGCCGCGTTGGTGGCAAGCTCCCCCAATCTCTTGATGGGCCTGACCATGGCCGGTTCGCTCTATTTGCTCTGGCTCGGAATCTCGACGCTGCGCAGCTGGAAGAAGGCCAAATTCTATGACGGCGCAGGCACTGCCGGGCTGCAGGAAGTCGCCGACGAACCTGAGCCGGAAGCACCACGCGCGTCGATGTCTGTATCCGTACTGCAGAAGGCGCCAGCCGAGGTGAAGACCGCCAACCCATGGCGCGCCCCGTTCCTCAAGGGGCTGCTCACGAGCGGCACCAATCCCAAGGCCCTGCTCCTTTATGTGGCGCTCATCCCCCAGTTCCTGGATAGTGCGCAGCCCATGCCAGTGACCTTGCAGACGGCCGCGCTGGGTATCGGCCATTTCCTGGTTTCGATCGCTGTTTACTTTTCGGTGGCGAAGGCCGCGCGGGTCCTGCTGCGCTCCCGGCCGGTGGCCGCGCGCACGGTGACCTTCTGCTCGGGAATCATCATGATCGGGCTCGCCCTGGGCCTGATCTATGAGCAGTTCTTCGTCGTATAGCGACTTTCTTGAACAGTGATCAAGAAAATTGAACGGTGATCAAGTATCCTCTTAATTGTGGCCGACTAAGCCATGAACTAAGAGCATGACTGATCGAACTGCAACCAGCAGAACTCATCGGCCTTGCATGAGTGACCTGCTGGAGCATTGTGAAACTACCTCAGATTCGACTTGAGAACGTGACGGTCCGCTACGACGACCGTGACGTGCTGACCAATCTCACGCTTTCACTCGACGAGCAGCGCATCGGTATCATCGGTGCCAACGGGGCGGGAAAGAGCACCCTGTCAAGGTTGCTGAATGGTTTGGTCCTGCCCACCTCGGGCACCGTCCGCGTCGGCGAGCTCACCACGGCCAAGCACTCAAAGCAGATCCGGCGCGATGTGGGATTCGTTTTCCAGAACCCTGCCAACCAGATCATCATGCCGCTGGTCGCCGAAGACATTGCCTTCGGGTTGAAGAACCTCGGTCTCGGCAAGCAGGAACGCCAGTTCCGCGTCGCCGAGACCCTGTCGCAGCTGAACATCATGCACCTTGCCGAACGTGAAAGCCATACCCTTTCCGGCGGGGAGCAGCAAATGGTCGCGCTGGCCGCAGTGATCGCGATGCAGCCGCGAACCATAGTCTTCGACGAGCCGACAACCATGCTGGACCTGAAGAACCGGCTGGCGTTCCAACGCGAAATCGCACGGCTGGACCAGCGGGCGATCGTGGTCACCCATGATCTGGAGATCCTGGAAGACTTCGACCGGGTCCTGGTGGTCACCGACGGCGGCATCCGTTTCGACGGCGCACCGGACCAGGCCATCGCGCACTACCGCCAATGGAGCCACGCATGATCGCGGCGAAGAACACTTCCTGGCTCGCAGGCATCCCGGCCGGCTGGAAATTCGGAACGCTGCTGGCGGTCAGCATCAGCTTGTACCTGATTTCCTCGTGGCAAGTCCTGCTTGCGCTGCTAATCCTCAGCGCGGCGACGCTTGCCTCGGCCCGCGTGGATTTCAAGCAGCTGCGCATGCCGCTGCTGACACTGGTGGTCATCCTGGGTGTGGTCCTGATCCTGTTGGGCGTCCAGACGGGATGGCTCAACGCGGCCATCTCCGTGCTGCGCCTGCTCGCCATGTGCCTGTTCGCCTATTCGGTCAGCCTGACCACGAGCTTCGACGCCATGCTGGAGCTGTTCCAGAACGTCGCTTCTCCCCTGCGCGTTCTCGGCGCCAATCCTGCGCAGATCGCGTTGGCCCTGTCCATGGCCATCCGGTTCATTCCGGAGCTCAAACGCGTCTACCTCGAGGTCCGCGAAGCGCAGCACGCTCGCGGGCTGGGCAACAATCCGCTGGCGGTCAGCGTCCCGCTGGTCATTCGATCGTTGAAAATTGCGGACGAAACCGCCGAAGCGCTCGACGCCCGCGGCTATGATTCCGCACCGGCACCGCGCAACCAGCGCTAGCCGCCGCACCCCACCTTCCTTCATCACGTTTTCACCACCTTTCTAGGAGAATCCATGTCCACCACGACCGCACCATCACAGACACGCAATACCGTGTACGTTGCAGTTTTCGCAGCGATGATCGCCGCAATGGGCCTGGTGCCGCCCATCACCCTCGGTGTCATCCCGGTGCCGATCACGCTGCAGACCCTGGGTGTCATGCTGGCCGGCGCCATGCTCGGGCCATGGCGCGGCGCCCTGGCGTCGCTGATCGTCGTCGTGCTGTCGGTGGCCGGACTGCCGCTGCTGGCCGGGGGCCGCGGCGGGCTGGGAGTGCTCCTCGGCCCGACCGGAGGCTACCTTGTCGGCTGGTTCTTCGGTTCGCTCGTGATCGGCGCGCTCTTCAAGTACTGGGTCATCCGCCTGCAGTCCAAGCCCCTGCAGCTCGTCGCCGGCCTGGTTTCCACCATCCTCGGCGGCATCGTGGTCATCTACCTGTTCGGCGTCCCGTGGACCGCGGTCGTCACCGGCCTCGACCTGAAGACCTCGTTGGTCGGCTCGTTCGCGTTCCTGCCCGGCGACCTGCTCAAGGCGGTAGTGGCAACCCTCGTCGCCCTGACCGTCCATCGCAGCTACCGCGGCCTGCTGAAATAAGCTCGTGGATCTCTCGCTTGCCGTAGAGCATTGGGCTCGAAGCACGCCGGACCGGATCGCAGTGGCCTCCGCCGTGGAGGAACTGACCTTCGGCCAGCTGATGCTTCGAGCCCAAACTCTATCCGAGGCCCTTCGCCAGCACCCAGGCCAGCGCGTGGGAATCTACGCCCGGGATCCGCTGACCATGGCAGTGGGATTCCATGCAGCAGTCCTGGCCGGCAAGCCGCTGGTGGTCCTCGACCCGGCATGGCCGCCGGCGCAGCTCACGGCGACGGCGCGGCGGCTCGGAGCCGCCGGGGTCATCGTCCATCCCGACCAGGCGGGTTCGCTGCAGGAACTGGCCTTCACCCCCTATCCGGTGCCAGCTGACGCCGCCGGCCGGCTGCGCCCGGTCCGGCCAGCCGATCCGGACCGCGAACTGCTGGTTATCTGCACCTCAGGATCCAGCGGCGAGCCCAAGGCGATCGTTCGCAGCCAGGCCTCGTGGCAGGAGTCCCTGGCTTCAGGCGCCGAGATCCTCGGCGCGGCTCCCGCGGCGGTGACCTTGTGCCCCGGTCCGATATCCCATGGGCTCGGACTCTACGCGCTGGTCGAATCGCTGCACACCGGCGGAACACTGCTGGCCAGCGGGCGCTGGAACGCAGATGCCGTGCGCGCCATGCTCTCCAGGCACGCCTGCACCCGCATCGTCTCGGTGCCGACGATCATCCAGCGCCTGCTCGACACCGCGGATGACGGCGCCTTCTCCTCGCTGGCCACGGTGGTCAGCGGGGGTGAACCGCTTCCGGCCGCCACGGTGAACAAAATTTTTGTTCAGACCCCCGCCACTGCTTGCACCGAATACTACGGCAGCTCGGAACACAGCCTGATCGCCTACCGCCGGCGCGGGCCGGGCGAAGGACCCGCCGGCAACTTCATCGGCACGCCGTTCCCCGGAGTGCGATTGCACTTCCACCGTGAGGGGCGGTCCTCGTCCAACGGCTTGATCTTCGTCGACAGCCCGTTCAACGCCAGCGGCTACGATTCTTCCGGAAGCGCAGCCATCGAGCGGTGCGGAACTTCCACCAGCGTCGGAGACCTCGGCAGACTGCTCGACGATGGCCGCCTGGAACTGCAGGGGCGCGGCGGCGCGATGCTGAACCTTAACGGCAACAACGTGCATCCCGGAGAAATCGTGCAGGCCTTCGCACGGCTCGGGCTGGCAGATGTACGGGTCCTCATGGTTGAGTGCGACGGGAGCAAGACGCTGCTGGCCTATACCTGCGGAGATCCGCTGCAGGGACGGGAGCTCGGCGGCCGGCTGCGCGAGCTGCTCCCAAGCTACAAGATCCCGCACGAACTGGTATTTTTGGAACGCTGGCCGATGACTTCCAGCGGAAAAATCGCCGACTCCGAACTTCCTGGTACCGGTGTTCCCCAGCTAGCAAAGGTTTTCCTGAGATGAATAACGCCTACATAGTCGGCGCCGCCCGCACGCCCATTGTCCGGGCCGGCAAGGAGTTCACCCGGATCACCGCCGACCGGCTGCTCGGGTCCGTGATCGATGCACTGCTGCAGCGCGCAGGGATTGACCCGCACAGCGTGGACCATGTTTTTGCGGGGAACGCCGCCGGCCCGGGCGGCAACATCGCCCGCGTTGCGGCCCTCGCCTCGGAATTGCCGCACACCGTCCCGGCCACCAGCGTGGATGCGCAGTGCGCCAGCGGGCTGGAGGCCATCGCAGCGGCGGCACGCATGATCCGCTGCGGCGAAGCAGACCTCGTCATTGCCGGAGGCGTCGAATCCGCGAGCACCGCCCCCTGGCGGGTGGAGAAGCAGACCGATCCCATGATGCAGCCGCGGCTCTATTCCCGGGCGCGTTTCACGCCGACGCCCGATCCAGACCCGGACATGGGGGTCGCGGCGGAAAACATCGCGGTGCGCTACGGCATCAGCCGCGAACGGCAGGACCAGTTCGCGTTGGGCAGCCACCACAAAGCCCTGCAGGCCATGGAAGCCGGAGCCTTCGACGACGAGCTGGTGGATATTTCCACCGCTGGCGGCCTGGTTACGGCCGACACCTGTCCGCGCCCGGGGCTGACACCACGAAAACTCGCAGCGCTCAAGCCCGCCTTCGTTCCGGGCGGAAGCGTCACCGCGGGCAACGCCTGCCCGATCAACGACGGTGCCGCCGCGGTGGTCCTGGCCAGCGAGGGGATGCGCCAACGGCTGGGACCGGATTTCGCCTTGCGTTATCTCGGTGCGGTCTCCGGGGCGAGCGATCCTGAAATTCTGGGCATGGCGGCGACACCCGCCTACCGGAACCTGGTCCGCCTGCTCGGCGAGGATCCCGCGCGCAGCGACGCGCTGATTGAATTCAATGAAGCGTTCGCGGTGCAGGCGCTGGCCTGCCTGGACGAATTGGGCATTGGCGAACACCGGGTGAACCGCCAAGGCGGAGCCTTGGCCCTCGGGCATCCCTACGGGGCCAGCGGAGCTGTCCTGGTCACTCGCTTATTCTGGCAGGCCCAGCAGGCCCGCATGCCGGGCCAGCGCGCCGTCGCGTTGATGGCCGCCGCAGGGGGCACGGGAAGCGCAGTCGCCTTCGAATCGATGCCCCGCAACCAGGATTAGAGGTTGAAGCCGAGCGCGCGCATCTGGTCGCGGCCGTCTTCGGTGATGTGTTCGGGGCTCCATGGCGGCATCCAGACCCAGTTCAGCCGGTAGGACTCGACGAGGCTCTGCAAGGCGTTTTCCACCTGGTCCTCGATGACCGGGGTCAGCGGGCAGGCCGCGCTGGTCAGCGTGATGTCGATCTCCAGGGCGCCGTCCTCGGCGAAGCGCAACCCGTACACGAGCCCCAGGTCGACGATGTTCACGCCGAGTTCCGGGTCGATGACATCCCGCAGGGCTTCTTCGATGTCCTCGATGGGCTTGGCAACCAGCGTTGCGGCCGCGTGCGTCGTTTCTGTCACGATTCTCTCCCCTGTTGCACTGTGAGTGAGGTATCCCTAACTGGAATACAGGGAACTATACGCACGATTTCGAGCCGCTGGCTACCTCCAGTCCCACTCAGTCGAAATCAGCCGTTCCTCTGCCGGCGCCGTCCGCCGGCAAAGCCCGTGGAGCCAACGGCAAAGGGCGCCGCAGGAATCGAAATTCCTGCGGCGCCCTTCGAGGCTTGGCTTGGACTAGATGTTGAACCCGAGGGCCCGCATCTGGTCGCGGCCGTCATCGGTGATGCGTTCCGGACCCCAAGGCGGCATCCAGACCCAGTTCAACCGGTGCTCGTCGACGACGCTCTCCAGTGCCGAGGCCACCTGCTCCTCGATGATGTCGGTCAGCGGGCAGGCAGCGGTGGTCAGGGTGAGGTCCAGGATCAGCACACCGTCTTCGGCGTACTTCAGCCCGTACAGCAGCCCCAGGTCGACAATGTTGACGCCGAGTTCCGGGTCGATGACGTCCTTCAGCGCTTCCTCGACATCCTCCAGCGGAGTAGTCGTGGAACCCTTGCTCTGTTCCGTAGCTTCGCTCATGGGAACTTTCCTAACTAGGCGTTGACGTTCAGGAAGCGGTCGTAGCCTTCTTCTTCCAGGCGGTCGGCGAGCTCCGGGCCGCCCTGTTCAGCGATCTTGCCATCCACGAACACGTGCACGAAGTCCGGCTTGATGTAGCGCAGGATGCGGGTGTAGTGGGTGATCAGCAGGGTGCCCATCTGGTTCTCGTTCTGGGCGCGGTTGACACCCTCGGAGACGATCTTCAATGCGTCGACGTCCAGGCCGGAGTCGGTCTCATCCAGCACGGCGAACTTCGGCTTGAACAGTTCCAGCTGCAGGATCTCGACGCGCTTCTTCTCGCCGCCCGAGAAGCCCTCGTTCACGTTGCGCTGTGCGAAGTCGGCGTCGATCTTCAGCTTGCCCATGGCTTCCTTGACGTCCTTGGTCCAGGTACGCAGCTTCGGGGCTTCGCCGTCGATCGCGGTCTTGGCGGTGCGCAGGAAGTTGGTCATGGTCACACCCGGGACCTCGACCGGGTACTGCATGGCCAGGAACAGGCCCGCCTTGGCGCGCTCGTCAACGCTCATCTCCAGCACGTCTTCACCATCGAGGGTGATGGTGCCGCTGGTGACGTTGTAGCGCGGGTGTCCGGCGATGGTGGCAGCCAAGGTGGACTTGCCCGAACCGTTGGGGCCCATGATTGCGTGGGTCTCATTGGTGTTGATGGTCAGGGTTACACCCTTGAGGATTTCCTTGGAGCCCTGCTCGGTGTCGATCGAGACGTGCAGGTCCTTGATTTCCAGAGTAGACATACGTCGTTCCGTTTCTTTCTAAAAAGCTGATGAAGACAGGTACTGACTAGTTCTCAGTCGCAGCCAATTCCATTTCGATGGTTTCGGTCAAGCGCTCCTGCAGAGCCTCGTCACCGATCTGCTGAACGATTTCGTTCAGGAAGCCGCGAACCACCAGTCGGCGTGCGGTCTTCTCATCGATGCCGCGGGCCATCAGGTAGAACAGGTGCTCGTCATCGAAGCGGCCGGTGGTCGATGCGTGACCCGCACCGTCGATCAGGCCGGTTTCGATTTCCAGGTTCGGCACCGAGTCGGCGCGGGCGCCGTCGGTGAGCACCAGGTTGCGGTTGGCCTCGTAGGAGTCGGTGCCCACGGCTGCCTTCTGGATCAGCACGTCGCCAACCCATACGGTGTGCGCGTCCTTGCCCTGCAGGGCACCCTTGTAGAGCACGTTGGACTTGCAGTTGGCCACGGCGTGGTCAACGAACAGGCGGTGCTCCAGGTGCTGGCCGGCGTCCGCGAAGTACAGTCCGTACAGCTCGATCTCGGCGCGTTCGCCGGTGAAGCGTGCCGACGGGTTCACGCGCACCAGGTCGCCGCCGAAGGTGACGACGATGTGCTTGAACGAGGCGCCCTGGGCAACCAGCGCCTGCTGCGAGGAAGCATGAACGGCGTCATTCTCCCAGGCCTGCAGGGAGATCACGGTCAGGCGGGCATCGGCGCGGACATCGAATTCCACGTTCTGCGCCAGCACGGCGGAGCCGACGTGGTCCAGGATGATGGTCGCTTCGGTATTCTCCTCGGCAACCACGATGATGTGCTGCGCCGCGGCATCCATCGATTCGCCGGTGATGCGCAGGGTAGCCTGCACGCCTTCGGCGCCCTTCGGCACGGTGACGACCTGGGTGCTGGAAGCGTACTTCCAGGCATTGGCCGACACACGGTCGTCCGGGGTGTGCGCAATGCCGTTGAGCACGTCATCGGCGGCCACCTCGGTCAGCACCACGGCATCGCTGCCGGTCAGCTCGACCTTCGGCGCGGCGCCGGTCAGCTCGTCGGTGTGCAGGCCCTTCAGCCGCTTGAGCGGGGTGAAGCGCCAGTCTTCTTCGCGGCCGGTCAGCTTGGCGAAGTCCTCGACCTTGTAGCTGGTCAGGCGGCCGGCACGGGAGGAGTCGGGAACGCCGACTCCGCCGCCGTGGCTGTGCGCCTTCGACGACGCACCGCCCAGCGGCGAGCCATCGTTGTCGTTGATCGGCGAGAGGTTCTCGCCCTCTTCGGTGAAACCGGGGATCGATGGCGCGCCGATGCGCGACTTCTCTTCCGGGATATGGGTGGTGGTCTCCGACATTCTTAGCCGACCGATCCTTCCATCTGAAGTTCAATAAGGCGGTTCAGTTCCAGCGCGTACTCCATTGGCAGTTCGCGCGCGATCGGCTCGACGAAGCCGCGCACGATCATTGCCATGGCTTCATCCTCGGCCAGACCGCGGGACTGCAGGTAGAACAGCTGTTCCTCGGAAACGCGGGACACGGTTGCCTCATGGCCCATGGTCACGTCGTCCTCGCGGACGTCGATGTACGGGTAGGTATCCGAACGCGAAATCTGGTCAACCAGCAGCGCGTCGCAGACGACCGAGTTCTTGGTGCCCTTGGCGCCTTCCTGCACCTGGACCAGGCCGCGGTATGCCGAGCGGCCGCCGTTGCGGGCCACCGACTTGGCCACGATGGCGCTGGAGGTGTTCGGGGCGATGTGGACCATCTTCGAACCGGTGTCCTGGTGCTGGCCCTCGCCGGCAAAGGCGATGGACAGGGTCTCGCCCTTGGCGTGCTCGCCGACCAGGTAGACGGCCGGGTACTTCATGGTGACCTTGGAGCCGATGTTGCCATCGACCCATTCCATGGTCGCGCCCTCTTCGCAGACGGCGCGCTTGGTCACCAGGTTGTACACGTTGTTCGACCAGTTCTGGATCGTGGTGTAGCGAACGCGGGCGTTCTTCTTCACGATGATCTCGACCACTGCGGAGTGCAGCGAGTCCGACTGGTAGATCGGCGCGGTGCAACCTTCGATGTAGTGGACGTAGGAGCCCTCATCGGCGATGATCAGCGTGCGCTCGAACTGGCCCATGTTTTCCGTGTTGATGCGGAAGTAGGCCTGCAGCGGGATCTCCACGTGGACGCCCTTCGGGACGTACACGAAGGAACCGCCGGACCAGGTAGCGGTGTTCAGCGAAGCGAACTTGTTGTCGCCAGCCGGGATGACCGAACCGAAGTACTCCTTGAAGATGTCTTCGTGTTCCTTCAGGCCGGTGTCGGTATCCAGGAAGATGACGCCCTGGGCCTCAAGGTCCTCGCGCAGCTGGTGGTAGACGACCTCGGACTCGTACTGCGCGGCAACGCCGGAAACCAGACGCTGCTTCTCAGCCTCCGGGATACCCAGCTTGTCGTAGGTGTTCTTGATGTCCTCGGGCAGGTCTTCCCAGCTGGTGGCCTGCTTCTCGGTGGAACGCACGAAGTACTTGATGTTGTCGAAGTCGATGCCCGAGAGGTCTGGACCCCAGGTTGGCATCGGCTTGCGGTCGAAGTACTTCAGTGCCTTCTGGCGAAGGTTCAGCATCCATTCCGGCTCGTTCTTCAGAGCGGAGATGTTAGCTACTACATCCTTGTCGACACCGCGGCGCGCGTTGGCTCCGGCGTCGTTCTTGTCGGCCCAGCCGTATTCGTAATTACCGATTCCCTGGAGTTCAGGGTTCTTTTCCAGAATCTCGGAAATTACACCTGGGTCTGCAGACTCCTGTGCAATCTGATCCGTCATCGCGGCCTCTCCTGCTTCGTGAACTGAATTCGAGTTCTCTTCTCGGCGCGCATTGGCGCCTTTTCACGCCCCACTGGGATGTGGGTCGTGCACACGTGTCCGCCTCCGGCCAGGGTTGAGAGCCTACGCACATCAACCCCGATCAAGCGGGCGAACATTTCGGTTTCCATGTCGCAAAACACCGGAAACTCCCGTGCCAAGTCTTGTATTGGGCAGTGCCCCTGGCAGAGCTGGACGCTATGCATCAGGGCCGTAGCCACCTTGGTGTCGACCTTGCGGGTGTACCCGACAAAGCCGTCCGTGCTGAGCAGTTCGCTCAAAACGTCAGCCCTGGCTTCCAGACCTTCCACGCCGGCCAAGGCCTTGGCGTAGCGGTCCTCCATGGCCGCAAACCGATCGCGGGCAAACTTGCGGATCGCGTCCTCGCCGGCAGCTTCACCGAGCACCTTTAGCGCATCGGTGGCGATTTCCAAGTAATCGTTGCCGAGCTTGGCTTGCCCTCGGTGCGAAAGCACATATCTGCGGGACGGGCGTCCAGCACCCGTTTTCTGGTTGGCCACGAGCTTTACTTCGACGAGCCCCGCCTTGGACAGGGCATCAAGGTGACGGCGGACCGCCGCGGGCGTGAAGCCAAGCTTGCTGCCAAGCTCGGCCGCACTGACCGGTCCATCTTCGAGAACTGCGTTCAGGACCCGGTCGCGCGTGCGTTCCTCTGTATCACCCGCAGCACCGGCGACGGCACTGGTCGAGCTACTCACTGAGTTTGAATTAGATGAATACACAACACAATCATGCGTATATTTTCGCGATCAGTCTAGTAAGGAAGGACTTACTAAGGGCGGGCTTTCCCGCCTTGTAGATTCGCGGTTTTTGACCTGCTTCTAACATCTTCAATTCTCTCGCGTTGGCGCTGACAACTGAAGCGATGGTGACGAACCACTCAAGCTCGAGAGTTCGACATGACGTAGAATGCTGTGGTGTCTTCTGTTACCCCCAGCCTCGTCATAAATGAGCTGGCCAAAGATTTAGGTCCAGTTCCGGCCTTGGATAATCGCATGCTGCGAGTCCTCGAGTCGGTCTCACTCAAGGCCTACCCGGGACAAATCACCACCCTGCTGGGCTCCAACGGTGCCGGCAAGTCCACGACCCTGGCCTGCGCGCAGGGCTTGATGCGCCCCGATGGCGGCTCCATCGAGCTTCTGGGACAGGACCCCTACGGGGACAATCCGGACCTTCGCGCCCGGGTCGGCGTGATGCTGCAGGACGGCGGTCTTCCCCCGTCGATGCGCCCCGTGCCGCTCCTGCGTCATGTCGCTTCGCTCTACAGAGATCCGGTGGATATCGATGCCCTCGTCGAGCGCCTCGATCTGAATTCCTTCGGATCGCGCACCATTCGCCGCCTCTCGGGAGGCCAGAAACAGCGTGTGGCCTTGGCCTTGGCTTTGGCCGGAAACCCCGACGTGCTGTTCCTCGATGAACCGAGCGCCGGACTGGATCCCCAGTCCCGGCAGGTGGTCTTCGACCTGATCTCGGAGCTGCGTGACGCTGGCAAGGCAATTGTGCTGACTACGCACCTCATGGATGATGCGCAGCGCCTGAGCGACTATGTCTACATCATCGACAAGGGCTGCACGGTTGCCCAGGGCACCGTCTCGGAGCTCATCGCCCGGGCCCAGGAGGGCCACGATGCCCGGCCTGTCTCTTTCAGCGCCGAGGCCGGTTTGGCGCTCCCACAGCCACCGCTTGGCCTGTACCTCACGGAGACCTCTGCCGGCCAGTACCGCTTGGACGGAGTCAACTCCCCCGAGCACCTGAATTGGCTGACCAGCTGGTGGGCCAGGGAGTCGATCCTGCCAACCCAATTGAACTTGCAGTCACGCAGCCTGGAAGATGTATTCCTTGAGTTTGCGCAGAAGGAGGAACAGGCATGACCCAGGTCAGCACCGAATCCAATGCGGTTTCCCCGCTCAAGCGCATCCTGGTCCAGGGCAAGTATGAAGCGATCCAGATGCTCAGCAATGGCGAGCAGCTGATCCTGGCTGTGGTCATGCCGATGATTGCACTCTTTGTCCTGACTTTCACGGATCTGATTTCGGATATTGCAGAGCGCACCATTGATGCCGCGGTCCCCGGAGTCCTGGCGCTGTGCGTCATTTCCACCGCATTTACCGGCCAGGGCATCGGCACCGGATTCGACCGCCGCTATGGTGTTCTCAGAATGTTCTCCACCACCCCGCTGGGCAAGACAGGGCTGATTTTCGGCAAGGTCATCGCCGTGTTGACCGTGCTGCTCATCCAAGTTGTGTTGATCAGCGCCGTAGCGCTGCTGCTTGGCTGGCAACCGAATCCATGGGGCATCATCCCGGGGATTCTCTTCCTGCTCCTGGGCGCGGCGGCGTTCACCTCTCTGGGCCTGCTGATCGCAGGCACTGTGCGCCCGGAGGCGACGCTGGCCATCACCAACCTCGCCTGGATCCTGCTCGCGGGCGCCGGCGGCGTCCTCTACCCGCTGAGCATGGCACCGGAATGGTTGCAGCCCACGCTGAGTGCACTGCCATCCGCGGCGCTGGGCGATGCCATGCGCGATGCCCTGATCAACGGGCACTTCAACTTTCCCGGACTGATCTTCCTGGTGCTCTGGGCCGTTGCCGGCTCGTTCGCGGCCATCAAGAAGTTCAAATGGAACTAACCACCACACCAAGCCAAAAGGGATGATTTTCATGTCTTCAGACCTAGCCGCCAAGAGCTGGGCCGACAAGCTGCCAACGAAGGTAACCCGCCTCGTTCACGGTCTGGCGATCGCATCATTGATCTCCCAGATTGGCATCATTGTCACCGGTGGCGCAGTACGCCTGACCAAATCCGGCCTGGGCTGCTCGCAGTGGCCGAACTGCGTGCCCGGCTCCATGACCCCGGTTCCCGAGATGGGAATCCACGGCCTGATCGAATTCGGCAACCGCCTGCTGACCTTCGTCCTGCTGGTCATCGCCATCGCTTTTCTGGTTTCGATCTGGAACATGCGCAAGTCCCACACCACCTTGTACAAGCTGGGTCTGGTGCTGCTGATCGGCATCCCCGGCCAGGGCGTCATCGGCGGCATTACCGTCCTCACCAGCTTGAACCCCTGGGTTGTCTCGCTCCACTTCCTGCTTTCCGCGTCGCTGGTCGCTTTGGCCACCATCCTGGTCAACCGCACCCGCCGCGAACTCAAGCACGACGAGGCACCGGCCACCAGCAAGGCCATTGCGCAGGTCGGCACCCTGGTGCTGCTCTTGGCGAGCATCGCCATCATCATGGGCACCATTGTCACCGGCACCGGGCCTCATGCAGGCGATGCCGATGCACCTCGCCACATGTTCGATCCACGTATCGTCACCCCGTTGCACACCGGCCCGGTGTACCTGCTGATTCTCGCGACTATTGCGTTCATGGTTCTCGCCTACCGCACGACCGGCAACCCGAAGCTCCGCACCGCAGGCTGGTGGATGGTCGTTGCCATCCTGATCCAGGGAGCCATTGGATACATCCAGCACTTGAACGGCCTGCCGGTCGCCCTAGTGCTGCTGCACATGCTCGGGGCGAGCATGCTCATGGTTGCGGCGACCAACGTGTGGGATCGTGCGAGCCTCATGCCGAAGTCTGTGCGCGTCGAACAGGATTAGTTCCGCTCCACACAACGATGGGCGGCCCCCAACTTCTTGTTGGGGGCCGCCCATCGTTGTGTGGCAGGTATTTCCTACCCCTTTGGCGCAGGCCGCAGCAGCCCTGCAAGCCCTACGAAGAAATAGATCGTCCCGGCGACCCACAGGCCCAGCACCAGCATGCCCATGTCGAAGACCGCAGTAACCAGCAGCAGCGCACCGCAGGCCGTCAAGACCCAGTAGGCGGCGCGCAGGCCCATCATCGCTCCTGCGGCCGCCAGACCAAGGACCACCATGACTGTCACGCCCAGCACCCCGGTCCCCACGGTGCCCGTCACCAAACCAGCGAACAACGCGGCGGCAGGGGCGCCCGCAACCAGCCCGGCCACGATCCGCTGGGCCACGAACTTGCGGCCCTGGGCCGGCTCCTGCCGGCGGTGGGATATCCCCGCAATCATCCATGCGGCGACGATCAGCGGCAGGAAAAAGATGCCGAGGTTGAAGCCGATGACGAAAGGCAAGGCCGTCACGATCAGGGCAGCAGCCGTGCAGTAAATGCGAGCGGCCCCGGATTTCACGAGCGATCCCGCCGCCACCATGATGCCGGGGAGCAGGAAGACCAGCATCAGTCCGGCACCCCAACGCGTGTTTACGTCGTAGTTGATCGAGCTCGAAAGCAGCCAATCCGGCCAGAACTCATCGATATTCGACGACGGGTAGATCCACGTGTCGACAACTGCGGCCAGCACTCCGGCAGCAAGCGCTACAAGACCCAGAACCCTGAGCTTCGAGCGGCGTTCTACTTCCGCCGCGCCGTCAGCGAAGTCCAACTGGACATCTGCGGCGATGGCTTCAACCGGCCCGAGAGAAGCAATGATCTGCGCATCACTGCGGCCGCGTTCTCTGGCTTCGTCAATATGCTCCGCAAGATCTGCAACCACGGCTTCACGCCGTGCTTGGGGAACGTTTCGCAGCTCCCGGTCAAGTGCCCGAAGATACTTGGCTGCCGCATCCTGGTTTTCAGTCGTGTTCATGTTGTCTCCCGAGTAGTTCGCCTACTTGCCCTGATATTTCATTCCAAACCGCATCAAATTGCCGCAGGTGCGACATTCCACGTTCGGTGATTGCGTAGTACTTCCGCCGCCGTCCAGTACTACTTCCCTCCCAACGGGTGGTCACGAGGTCGGCTGACTTCATCCTCGCCAGCAAGGGATACAAGCTTCCCTCGCTGGCCGTCAGGTTGCGATCCACCAGCTCATCAGCCAGTTGAAGACCGTACTTGTCCCCCTGTGCCAGCAGAGCCAGCACACAGTATTCAAGGACGCCCTTGCGGA
Organism: Glutamicibacter protophormiae; assembly: GCF_014647495.1. Classification (GTDB taxonomy): domain Bacteria; phylum Actinomycetota; class Actinomycetes; order Actinomycetales; family Micrococcaceae; genus Glutamicibacter; species Glutamicibacter protophormiae. The sequence goes on along the minus strand of NZ_BMPH01000001.1, from coordinate 370,425 downwards.
TGTTCGTCGCAATCTTCTCGCCTTGATCTTCCATGGATGGAACTTTACCTTGCATAACAAGACTTGCATAGCAGGATAAGGAGTATTCCGCTGCGACAAGGGTTAAAAGAAACATCCGGCACCGAATCAAGTGATTCAGTGCCGGATGCCAAGATGCGGGAGAAGCCCTAGCCCAGAAGCGGGCTTCCGACGAACGGATCAATGGCCAAGGCCAGGAACACAATCGAAAGGTAGGTGATGGAGATATGGAAGACCTTCATGGCCTTGCGGTTGACCTCGGCAGGCTTGTGGTCGCGCTGAGCCTCGCGGTAGAGCACGTGGCACTCGTAGACGAACCATGCGCCGGCGCCGCCAGCGATCGCCGTATAGACGATCCCTGCGCCGCCCAGTGGCACGAGCAGCAGCGAGCAGACCACAGTGGCCCATGCGTAGAGCACCACCTGGACGGAAACGCGGCGTGCGTTCGCGATGGCGCCCAGCATAGGAACCGAGGCTGCATTGTAGTCGTCGGCGTACTTCATGGAGAGCGGCCAGTAGTGCGGCGGGGTCCACAGGAAGATGACGAGGAACAGGATGACCGCTGGCCATTCAATGGTTTCCTTGACTGCGGCCCACGCAATCAATACCGGCATGCAGCCCGCAATGCCGCCCCAGACAATGTTCTGGGCGGTGCGTCGCTTGAGGATCATGGTGTAGAGAACTACGTACAGCAGGATCGCCGCGAGTCCCAAAGCGGTGGTCAGCGGGTTGGTTCCCACCCAGAGCACCACCAGTGAGGCAATGGCCATGGTCCACGAGAAGATCAGCGCTTCCTTGGGCGTCAGGTCGCCGGTGACCAGCGGACGGCCCTTGGTACGCTTCATGAGCTTGTCCATGTCGCGGTCGATGTAGCAATTGAATGCGCCCGAGGCGCCGGCGGCCATGGCGCCGCCAACAATGGTGGAAACCATGAGCCAGACCGGCGGGAAGCCGCGCTGGGCAAAGATCATGGTTGGAAGCGTGCTCACCAACAGCAACTCGATCACGCGAGGCTTGGTCAGTGCGAGATAGGCACTGGCCTTGCGCTTCAGAAAGTCGCCAGCGGATTCACCAGGCTGGCGCGATGCGCGTGGCACTGACAAGTCGGCGACACTTTGAGTCTTCAATTAAACGCACTCAGTTCTTCAAAGGATACAAGGACAGACACAACCATTCTACGTCGTATAGAAATTGAATGAAACTCCCCCCTATCAGGGATTCGGCCGAAACATGGTGATTTGAGTCAACTTGAGACCTTTGCGCAGGCCGTCAACGCACACGAGCAGCCAGCCGGCAAGTAATGATCGACGAGCACACAGCCCACATGACGGCAACCCAGGTCGGGCGCCGGCGACGCAGCGGATGGAACCGGTCCGCGTCGGCACCCCGTCGTCGCGCGGCGGGAAACCGGCGGCAATCACCCGCGCGCCAGTGCTATTCACGGTGCATGGGCCGCGGCACAAACACTTAGAGATCAACGAACATCCGAGCAGCCCAATCGCAGGAGAACAATACTCAAAATTGGTTGGATCCGTAGCCACAAATTCGAACTTTTGTAGATTGTGAGTTCACACTGCTTGCGCAAAAGACACCATCCACTGCACCGCCCACTCCTGCTGGTCACTGGCCGGGGTTCCGGCCATGTCCCCTCGGATGCGATCCACCCAGTCCGCGCGGCCCGGAGAACCACTCACGAACTATCGGCAACAGGTGCAAAACGGGCCGGCAAACGCAGTGAGTTGCCCGCGGACGCAAATCTTTGGGTGTCATCTTGCTTAACCCGCGCATCAAATGGGTGTTTCGCGATAGAGTTGAACCTGATTGCGCCGTCGCGACCAATGACCCCTTTTAAGCTCGAATACCGGGTACATAGGACCGACGGCGTATTGCGTGTCAGCGGGAGTTATTCTCCCGTCCAAGCCTGAATGGAAGGAACGCCGCAGTGGCGACTGAATCCTTAGTAGAAGAGTTCTCCCTCACCGAGTTGGACCGTAAAGCCATTGACACCACCCGTGTCCTGGCAGCCGATGCTGTTGAAAAAGTTGGCAACGGCCACCCCGGCACCGCCATCAGCTTGGCCCCGGCTGCATATCTGATCTTCCAGAAGCACCTGCGCCACGATCCGAAGGATCCGAACTGGATCGGCCGCGACCGCTTCATCCTTTCCCCCGGCCACACCTCGCTGACCCTGTACCTGCAGCTGTTCCTCTCCGGCTACGGCCTGGAAATGGAAGACATCGCAGCCCTGCGCACCTGGGGCGCCAAGACCCCGGGCCACCCGGAGTTCGGCCACACCGCCGGCGTTGAGATCACCACCGGTCCGCTGGGCCAGGGACTGGCCTCCGCCGTGGGCTTCGCCTACTCGCAGCGCCGCATGCGCGGCCTGCTGGATCCGGAAGCACCAGCCGGAACCAGCCCGTTCGACCACACCATCTACGTCATCGCCTCGGACGGCGACCTGCAGGAAGGCGTCACCTCCGAAGCCTCCTCGCTGGCCGGCCACCAGGAACTGGGCAACCTCGTGGTGATCTACGACGACAACAAGATCTCCATCGAGGACGACACCGACATCGCCTTCACCGAAGACGTCCTGGGCCGCTACGCCGCCTACGGCTGGCACACCCAGCGCGTGGACTGGACCAAGACCGGCGAATATGTTGAAGACGTCGCCGCGCTGGATGCGGCCATCCGCGCCGCCAAGGCCGAGACCGGCCGCCCGTCGATCATCTCGCTGCGCACCATCATCGGCTGGCCATCGCCGACCAAGCAGAACACCGGCGGCATCCACGGTTCCAAGCTCGGCGGCGAAGAAGTCGCCGGCCTGAAGAAGGCGCTGGGCTTCGACACCGAGAAGAACTTCGCCATCGAGGACGAGGTGCTGGCCCACGCGCGCCAGACCCTGTCCCGCGGCGCCGCCGCCCACGAAGCCTGGAACAAGGACTTCGACGCGTGGAAGGCCGCCAACCCGGACAGCGCCGCACTGCTGGAACGCCTGGAGTCGGGCAAGCTGCCCGAGGGCTGGACCGAGAAGCTGCCGGTCTTCGAACCGGGCTCCACCATGGCCACCCGCGCCGCCTCCGGCAAGGTCATCAACGCGATCGCCGACGAGCTGCCCGAACTGTGGGGCGGCTCGGCCGACCTGGCCGGCTCGAACAACACCACCATCGACACCGCCAAGTCCTTCGCCCCCGAGCGCCGCTCGACCGATTCCTGGTCGGCCAGTCCGTACGGACGCGTGCTGCACTTCGGCATCCGCGAGCACGCCGCCGCCTCGATCGTCAACGGCATCGTGCTCTCGTCCCCGACCCGCGCGTTCTCCGGCACCTTCCTGATCTTCTCCGACTACCAGCGCCCGGCCATCCGGCTGGCGGCGCTGATGGGCGTGCCGTCGATCTTCGTGTGGACCCACGACTCCATCGGCCTGGGCGAAGACGGACCGACCCACCAGCCGGTGGAGCAGCTCGCCAGCCTGCGCGCCATCCCGAACTTCGACGTGATCCGCCCGGCGGACGCCAACGAGGTCGCCTACGCCTGGCGCGGCATGCTGGAACTGACCGGCACCCCTTCGGGCATCGTGCTCTCGCGCCAGAACCTGCCGATCTACGACCGTTCGGCTGCCGGCTTCCGTCCGGCCGAAGGCGCCCTGAAGGGCGGCTACATCCTCGCCGAGGCAGTGCGCGACGGCGCAGAGGTAACCCCCGACGTCATCCTGATCGCCACCGGCTCCGAGGTCGAGCTGGCCGTCGAGGCCCGCGAGGAACTCGCTGCCAAGGGCCTTGCCGCGCGTGTCGTCTCGCTGCCGAGCCATGAGTGGTTCGCCAAGCAGGACGCCGCCTACCGCGAAGAGGTGCTGCCCGCCGCGGTCGCCGCCCGCGTCTCGGTCGAGGCCGGCGTAGCCCAGGGCTGGCGCGAACTGGTCGGCGCCCACGGCGAAATCGTCTCGCTGGGCCACTTCGGCGCATCCGCCGACTACAAGAAGCTCTACTCGGAGTTCGGCATCACCACCGCGGCCGTGGTGGCCGCCGCCGAAACCTCCGTCCAGAACGCCTCCAACTAAGGAACTCAAGAACACATCATGAGCAACCCCAACACCCAGGCACTCACCGACGCCGGAGTATCCATTTGGCTCGATGACCTGTCCCGCGAACGGCTCACCAGCGGATCGCTGGCCGCGCTGATCGAAGAGAAGAACGTCGTCGGCGTCACCACCAACCCCGCGATCTTCGCCGCCGCCTTGTCCAACGCCGAGGTCTACGGCGACGCCATCGCCGCGCAGCGCCACCGCTCCGTGGAAGACGCGATCACCGAGATCACCAGCGACGACGTCGCCTCCGCCTGCGACCTGTTCAAGGGCATCTACGAGGCCAGCAACGGCTTCGACGGCCGCGTGTCCATCGAGGTGGACCCGCGCCTGGCCCACGAGACCGCCCCGACCATCGCGCAGGCCAAGGCACTGTACGAGCGTGTGGACCGCGAGAACGTGCTGATCAAGATCCCCGCCACCGTGGAAGGCCTGGAAGCCATCAGCGAGACCATCGCCGAGGGCATCAGCGTGAACGTCACCCTGATCTTCTCGCTGGAACGCTACCGCGAGGTCATCAACGCCTACCTGATCGGACTGGAGAAGGCCCACGCCAAGGGGCTGGACCTGTCCAAGATCCATTCCGTCGCCTCCTTCTTCGTCTCCCGCGTGGACACCGAGATCGACAAGCGCCTGGACGCCCTGGGCACCGAGGCCGCCGCCGCGGTCCGCGGCCAGGCCGGCGTGGCCAATGCGCGCCTGGCCTACCAGGTCTTCGAGGAATCCTTCACCTCGGCCCGCTACGAGGTGCTGGCCAACGCCGGCGCCAACGTGCAGCGCCCCCTGTGGGCCTCCACCGGCGTGAAGGACCCGGCCTACCCGTCCACCCTGTACGTCACCGAGCTGGCGGCCCCGCAGACCGTGAACACCATGCCGGAGAAGACCCTGGACGCCACCGCGGCCGAAGCGCAGGTGCGCGGCAACGCGATCGCAGGCAACTACGACGCCGCGAACCGCGTGCTGGACAAGCTCGCGGCCCTGGGCATCGACTACAACGAGGTCGTTGACCTGCTGGAGGTCGAGGGCGTGAAGAAGTTCGAGGACGCCTGGAACGAACTGCTCCAGGATATGTCGGTGGCCCTGAAGGGAGCCAAGTAGATGGAACTGGGTCTGGTCACTTCCGGCGACGCACTGAAGTCGGTCGATGAGCTGCTTCCGCAGCTGATCGAGGCCCGCATCGGCAGCCGCATCGCGGCGCAGGATGCCACCATCTGGGGACCTGCCGCGGAGGCCGAATCGGCCATCCGCCTGGGCTGGGTCAACCCCTTCGACGCCGCGCAGCAGCTGGTCCCTGCCATCCTGGAATTGCGCGGGCAGCTGCAGGCCGAGGGCCTGACCCGCATCGTGCTGTGCGGCATGGGCGGCTCCTCGCTGGCCCCGGAGGTCATCGCCGCGCATGACGAGGTCGACCTGGTCATCTGCGACACCACCGACCCGGCCATGCTGCGCCCAATCCTCGCAACGGACCTGGAGCGCACCGTGGTGGTCGTGGCCTCCAAGTCCGGCTCCACCGTGGAGACCGACTCGCAGCGCCGCGCCTTCACCGCCGCCTTCCAGGCCGCCGGCATCGACCCGGCCACGCGCCTGGTGCTGGTCACCGACCCGGGCTCCCCGATGGACAACCCCGACGGCGTGCGCGCGGTCTTCAACGCCGATCCGAACGTGGGCGGACGCTACTCCGCGCTGACCGCCTTCGGCCTGGTGCCCACCGGCCTGGCCGGTGCGGACATCGAGGCGCTGATCGAGGAGGCCGGCCTGCTGCACGACGTGCTGGCCACCGACGACGAGGACAACCTGGCCTTCCACCTGGGCGCGGCCATGGCCACCGCCGGGCGCGACAAGCTGGTCATCGCCGGCGTGGGCGACGCCCTGCCGGGCTTCGGGGACTGGGCCGAACAGCTCATCGCGGAATCCACCGGCAAGGACTCCAAGGGCGTGCTGCCGGTGGTGGCGCACCCCGGGGCCCCTGAACTGCGTGATCCGGCCGCCGACGTGCTGCCGCTCTACGTCTACGACGAGCTGCCCGAGGAGATCGACGAGGAAGCCACCGCGGTGCATTTCAGCGCCCCGCTGGGCACCAGCTTCATGATCTTCGAGTACGCCACCGCCGTGGCCGGCTACCTGCTGGGCATCAGCCCCTTCGACCAGCCGGACGTGGAGGCCGCCAAGGTCGCCGCCCGTTCGCTGCTCGACGCCCCGGCCGCCTCCGCCCCGGATGCGGTGGACGGCCCGGTCGAGCTGTTCGGCACCTCCGCCGCCACCCTGGCCGGAGCGCTGGACGAGCTGGCCGCCGCGCTGCCGGACAACGGCTACCTGGCGGTGCAGGCCTACCTGGACCGCATCGGGGACTCGGAACTCGAAGGGCTGCGCGACGCGCTGGCCGCCAAGACCGGCCGCCCGGTGACCTTCGGCTGGGGGCCGCGCTTCCTGCACTCCACCGGCCAGTACCACAAGGGCGGACCGGCCCAGGGCGTGTTCCTGCAGCTCACCGCCGACCACCGCGAGGACCTGGAAATTCCCGGCCGCCCCTACAGCTTCGGCGGCCTGATCACCGCCCAGGCCAGCGGCGACGCCGGGGTGCTCTCCGATGAGAAGCACCACCGCCCGGTGTTGCGCGTGAACCTCACCGACCGCGCGGCCGGCATTGCGGCCCTGCTCGAGGCGGCGAAGTAACCGCAAATGAGCAATCCACTACGCGACGCCCGCGACCGGCGGCTTAACCGCATCGCCGGTCCGGGCGCGCTGGTGTTCTTCGGAATCACCGGCGACCTTGCCCGCAAGAAGCTGATGCCGGCGGTCTACGACCTGGCCAGCCGCGGCCTGCTGCCCCCGAACTTCGCCATCGTCGGCTTCGGCCGCCGCGACTGGTCCGAGCAGGACTTCGCGGCCCAGGCCCGCGAATGGATCCTGGCCAGCGCCCGCACCCCGTTCAACGAGACGGTGTTCGCGCAGCTGGCCTCCGGCATGCGCTTCATCTCCGGCGCCTTCGACGACGACGAAGCCTACGAGCAGCTCTCCGCCACCCTGGACGAGCTGGCCGAAACCCGCTCCACCGGGCGCAACCACGCCTTCTACCTCTCCATCCCGCCGAGCTGGTTCGACGTGGTCTGCGAAAAGCTCTCCGAGCACAAGCTGGCCAATGACGCCAACGAGGGCTGGGAACGCGTGGTCATCGAGAAGCCCTTCGGCCACGACCTGGCCAGCGCGCGCGAGCTGAACGAGATCGTCGAATCGGTCTTCCCGCCGGATGCCGTCTTCCGCATCGACCACTACCTGGGCAAGGAGACGGTGCAGAACCTGCTGGCGCTGCGCTTCGGCAACCAGATGTTCGAGCCGCTGTGGAACAACAAGTACGTGGACCACGTGCAGATCACCATGGCCGAGGACATCGGCATCGGCGGCCGCGCGAGCTACTACGACGGGGTGGGCGCGGCCCGCGACGTCATCCAGAACCACCTGCTGCAGCTGCTGGCGCTGACCGCCATGGAGGAGCCCATCAGCTTCGACGCGGACCACCTGCGCAGCGAAAAGGAAAAGGTGCTCGCCGCGGTCAAGCTGCCGCAGGACCTGGGCGCCGCATCCGCGCGCGGCCAGTACACCTCCGGCTGGCAGGGCGGCGAAGAGGTCGTCGGCTTCCTGGACGAGGAGGGCTTCAACCCCAAGTCTAAAACCGAGACCTACGCGGCGATCCGGCTGAACATCAACACCCGCCGCTGGGACGGGGTGCCGTTCTACCTGCGTGCCGGCAAGCGCCTGGGACGCCGCGTCACCGAGATCGCGGTGGTGTTCAAGAAGGCCCCGAACCTGCTGTTCACCGACCACAAGGACGACGAGTTCGGGCAGAACGCGTTCGTGATCCGGGTGCAGCCCGACGAAGGCGCGACCATCCGCTTCTCCTCCAAGGTGCCCGGCACCCAGATGGAGATCCGCGACGTCACCATGGACTTCGGCTACGGCAACGCGTTCACCGAGTCCTCCCCGGAGGCCTACGAGCGGTTGATCCTCGACGTGCTGCTGGGCGAGCCGCCGCTGTTCCCGCGCCACGAAGAGGTCGAGCAGTCCTGGCGCATCCTGGATCCCTTCGAGGAATACTGGGCCGCGCAGCCCGAGCAGCCCGACCCCTACGCCCCGGGATCCTGGGGCCCGGCCAGCAGCGACGAGCTGATGGCCAAGGACGGAAGGACGTGGCGACGCCCATGATGATCGAACTTCCCAACACGACCACCAACAAGGTCGCCAAGAAGCTGCTCTCCTCGCGCCGCACCCACGGCGTGGTGGCCCTGTCCCGGGTGCTGACCCTGGTGGTCATCACCCGCGAGGGTTTCGCTGAGAATGCCATCGAGGCCGCCAACCTGGCCAGCCGCGAGCACCCCTGCCGCATCATCGTGGTGGTGCGCGGCTCCGCGCAGGGCGAGAACCGGCTGGACGTGCAGATCCGCGTGGGCGGCGACGCCGGCGCCTCCGAGGTCATCGTGATGCGCACGCACGGCCCGGACATGGTGGCCGACGAGGCGCTGATCTCCGCGCTGCTGCTGCCCGACGCGCCGATCGTGGCCTGGTGGCCGCACGGCGTGCCGGTCGACCCCGCCGCCACCGCGCTGGGCAAGATCGCGCACCGCCGCATCACCGACTCCGGCGAGATGGAGGACCCCACCGCGGCGCTGTTCAGCCGCGTGGAAACCTACCGCGCCGGCGACACCGACCTGGCCTGGACCCGGCTGACCCTGTGGCGCGCCCAGCTAGCCAGCATCATCGACCTGGTCGGCACCGAGGGCCTGACCGGCATCACGGTGAAGGGTTCGGAGAACTCCCCCTCCACCACGCTGCTGGCCGCCTGGCTGACCATGTGCCTGGACGTGCCGGTGACCATCGCGGCGGACAAGTCCACCGCGGGCCTGTCCTCGGTGCGCCTGTCCCGCGAGGCCGGCGACGTGGAGCTGTCCCGCCCCTCCGGACCGGTAGCCCACCTGTACCTGCCGGGTTCCGCCCCGCAGCGCATCTCGCTGCCGCGCCGCTCGGTGGCCGAATGCCTGGCCGAGGAGATGCGCCGCCTTGACGCGGACGACGTCTTCGGCGAGGTCATCACCCGCGGCCTTGCCCTGACCAACCTGAGGAGCATCCGTTCCAGTGATCGCTAGACAGATCGTCATCCATGAGGACCTTTCGGCGACCGCGCACGGCATCGCCGCCCGGCTGATCACCTCGATCGCCGACGCGCTGGCCGCCCGCGGCGTGGCGCACGTGGTGCTGACCGGCGGCTCGCTGGGCATCGCCGCGCTGGCCGCCGTGGCCGAAAACCCGGCCCGCGCCAGCGTGGACTGGTCGAAGGTGCACTTCTGGTGGGGCGACGAGCGCTTCGTCGCCGCGGACTCCGCCGACCGCAACGCCGGACAGGCCGAGGTCCTCTTGACGGCCCTCGACGCGCTGGGGCTGGACCGCGAGACCGTGCACGCCATGGGCTCCACCGACCAGTTCGACTGCGCCGAGGACGCCGCGGCGGCCTACACGCGGCTGCTGGCCGACGAGGCTCCTGAAGGCGCCGCCAACCCGGCGTTCGACGTGCTGATGCTGGGCATGGGCCCGGATTCGCATGTTGCCTCCCTGTTCCCGAACCACACCCGGTCCGATGAACTGGGGGCCATCGCGATCCACGACTCCCCCAAGCCGCCGCCGCACCGCGTGTCGCTGACCATGGGCACCATCAACTCGGCCCGCGAGGTCTGGCTGCTGGTCGCCGGGGCGGAAAAGGCCCCGGCCCTGGCCGCCGCGCAGCACGAGGTCAATGAGGCCTCCGTGCCCGCCAGCGCGGTGCAGGGAACGCAGGCCACCCGCTGGCTCGTGGACCGCGCCGCCGCCACGCTGCTCTGAGCTGCACTGCCCGCCGATGCCGCCAACACCAGATGTTGGAGGCATCGGCCTTTGTTTTTCCCGAAAGGACTCCCCCATGCCCACAGCACCGTTGAGAATCACCGTGATCGGTTCCGGCGTCATCGGCCTGTCCGCGGCCCACGAGCTGGCCGCCGCCGGGCACCAGGTCACCGTCGCCTACGACCAGGAGCTCGCCGAGTGCGTCTCCTCGGTCGCGGCCGCCATCTGGTTCCCCTACCATTCGGAGAACTCCCCGGCCGCCGACAAGCTGCTGGCGGATTCGCTGGCCCGCTTCGAGCAGCTGTCCGAGCACCCCGAGACCGGCATCGACCTGCGCCGCGGCTTGAATGTGGACCACCTGCCGGGCGCGGACCGCAGCTGGACCCGCATCGTCGCCGGCACCGAGGAAGCCTCCCGGGAGGATCTGCCGAACGGCGCCCACGCGGGCGTGTGGGCGACGGTGCCGATCATTACCATGAGCACCTACCTGGGCTGGCTGCGCGGCCGGGTCGAGGAGCTGGGCGCGGACTTCGCCAAGGGCACGGTCACGGATCTGGCGCAGCTTAAGGGCGGCGCGGATCTGGTGGTGCTGGCAGCGGGCCTGCGCGGCGGCGAGCTGCTGGGCGACGACGATACCGTCTACCCGATCCGCGGGCAGGTGGTGCGCCTGGCCAACACGAAGAACCTGACGCAGTGGCTGTGCGACGACAACTACCCGGATGGCGTCAGCTACATCATCCCCCGCCGCGAGGACATCATCGTGGGAGGCACCGACACCGCGAACGACTGGAACCGCGAAGTCGAACCGCAGACCTCCATCGACATCCTGGAACGCGCTGCCACGCTGGTGCCGGAGCTGGAAGGACTGGAGGTCCTGGAGCACAAGGTGGGCCTGCGCCCGGCGCGCGAGACCATCCGGCTGGAGCACGTCACGGGCCACCCGCTGCCGGTGATCGCCGCCTATGGGCACGGCGGTGCCGGCGTCACGCTGTCCTGGGGCACCGCACAGCGGGTCGCAGAGCTGGCTGCACAACTGGCTGGCGAGCCGGCCAGCTAGCGGGCCGGGCCGCCGGCTACACGGCTGGCGGCGTTGGCCCTGCGTGTCGAGACCAGGATCAGGCAGATGAAGGCCGCATAGCCGACCGCGGTGAGGGCAAAGGCCCACCCGGCCAGTTGAAACATGCACAGGGCTGCCGCCGCCGGCAACACGACCCAGCCGATCCTGCCGGCGGCCTTCAGCCAGGGCGCGGCGGCCACGTGGCCGCGGTACCAGGCGACATCGCTGCTCATCGTTTGCCGCGTCCTCAGGCCAATCGCCCCGTTTCGGGGCAGCCGTCCGTCGGCCATCGCCGGTGCAAGCACCGCCGCAGCCGACGCCATGATGAGCAGCCCGAACATGAACGGGAGCACGCTGACTAGCTCCATGGGGCTCCCTAGGACTCGCGCGGGCTCCTGCGCCCGAGAATCCAGGCGCCCAGGATCATCGCCATTCCGCCGAAAACCAGCAGGGCGGAAGCCGAATTTGCCAGCAGCTGGCCCAGCGCCTGGGCCTGCGACCGGTCCGCCGCGGCGTACGCGGTGCCGGAGGCCGGTGTCCCGCCGTCGACGAACAGCATGGCGAACGCGATGCCGAGCGTCAGCGCGGCGGTGCCGGTGCAGGCCATCCAACCGAAACTCCGCGAACCTGCCTGCGTTGCCTCGCAGTTTGGTGTGCAGTACATGATGTCCCCCGAGGTTGGTGGTGTTAAAGGCCGATGGGCACCTTCCACAAGTCTGCGGATGATGCCCACCGTTTGCACGTCTGGCGCTAGGAGTCCTAGGCCTCGATATTGAATCTCATCACCAGGGCCAAGCCGATAATGACTGCACCCCAGATCAGGCCAAGGACGATGGTGATGCGGTTCAGGTTTCGCTCAGCGACCCCCGAAGACCCCATCGAGCTGGTCATGCCGCCGCCGAACATGTCGGACATACCGCCACCCTTCCCCTTGTGCAGGAGAATCAGGAGGGTAAGCAAGACACTGGTAATGCCCAGCAGTACCTGCAAAATGATCTTGATAATATCCAAGACGACGGTTCCTTAGTTAGATTCAGTCGGTAACGAGATGATGCTCGAACCGTACAATATTAGCAAATTCTTCGGCGTCGAGGCTGGCTCCGCCAACCAACACGCCGTCGACATCGCGTTCACGCATGATTGCCGCCGCATTCGAGGCCTTGACGCTGCCGCCGTAGAGCAACCGGGTCTTCTCGGCGATGTCCTCGCCGAAGCGCTCGGCCAGTGCCCCGCGGATCGCTGCGCACAGTTCCTGCGCGTCGGCCGGTCCCGCGACCTCGCCGGTGCCGATGGCCCAGACCGGTTCGTAGGCAATGACCAGGTTTTCGGCCTGTTCAGCGCTCACTCCCGCCAGGGACTCATTCAGCTGCGTCAGCGTGAAGGCCACCTGCTCGCCAGCCTTGCGGACTTCCAAGCCCTCTCCCACGCACAACACCGGGGTCAGCTCATGGCGGTAGGCCGCCGCAAGCTTCGAGGCGATGACCTCGTTGGTTTCGTTGTGGTATTCGCGGCGCTCGGAGTGGCCCACCAGCACATAGCTGCAGCCGAGCTTCTTCAGGAACTGGCCGGAGATCTCACCGGTATAGGCCCCCGAATCCTGGGCGGACAGGTCCTGGGCGCCGTACACGACGTCCAGCTTGTCACCCAGGGTCAGGGTCTGCACGCCGCGGATGTCAGTGAAGGGCGGGAAAACCGCCACCTCGGCGCGATCGTAATCGTGCTGGTGGTCCTTCAGCGTCCACGCCAGCTTCTGCACCAGGGTGATGCCCTGGACGTGGTCCATGTTCATCTTCCAGTTGCCGGCGATCAGCGGCTGGCGCACAAAGGCGCCGTTTTGCGAAATGGTCATAAATTAGCCTTCCAGTGCGGCAACACCCGGGAGGGTCTTGCCTTCAAGGTACTCCAGGGAGGCGCCGCCGCCGGTGGAGATGTGTCCGAAGTCGTCCTCGGAGAAGCCCAGCGCGCGCACGGCCGCGGCCGAGTCGCCGCCGCCTACCACGCTGAACGCCTCCGAACCGGCCAGTGCCTGCGCGACGGTACGGGTACCCTCGGCGAAGGCAGGGATCTCGAAGACACCCATCGGGCCGTTCCAGAACACGGTATTGGCGCCGGTGATGTAGCTGGCGAACTTCTCCGCGGACTTCGGACCGATGTCCAGGCCCAGGCCGTTGGAGCCGAAGCTTGCTTCCTCGATCTTGTCCGCATCCAGCACCTCGTAGGCCGCGTCGGCGCCGAACTTGTCGGCTACCACGACGTCTACGGGGAGGATGATGTCGCAGACGAGCTTCTCGGCGCGCTGCAGGTACTCCTGGCACACGGCGATCTGGTCTTCCTCAAGCAGCGAGCCGCCGATGTTGTGGCCCTGGGCCTTGAGGAAGGTGAACGCCATGCCGCCGCCGATGAGCAGCTGGTCGGCCTTGCCGATCAGGTTGTCGATGACCGCCAGCTTGTCCGAGACCTTCGAACCGCCCAGCACGACCACGTAGGGGCGCTTGGGTGCTTCGGTCAGGGTCTTGAGGACCTGGACCTCGGTGGCGACCAGGTCACCCTGGTAGCTCGGCAGCAGCGCGGCGATGTCGTACACCGAAGCGTGCTTGCGGTGCACTGCACCGAAGGCGTCGTTGACGTAGGCTCCGTTTTCGCCGGTCAGCGAGGCCAGTTCCTTGGACAGCTCGACACGCTCCGCGTCGACCTTGGAGGTCTCGCGGGCGTCGAAGCGGACGTTTTCCAGGACCAGGACCGAACCTTCGGCCAGGCCGGCGGCCGCTTCGCGGGCCGAGGGGCCCACGACGTCGGATGCCACGGTGACGTCGAAGTCGGCCAGTTCGTCCAGGCGGTTGGCTGCCGGGGCGATGGAGTACTTCGGGTCGAACTGGCCCTTCGGACGGCCCAGGTGGGCCATCACGATGACCTTGGCGCCGGCATCGGCCAGCTTGGAAATGACCGGCAGCGAAGCGCGTACACGGCCGTCATCGGTCACGGTGGCTCCGTCGAGCGGTACGTTCAGGTCGCTGCGGACCAGTACGTAGCGTCCGCGGACACCGTTGTCAGCGAGCAAATCGTCGAGAGTGTGTGAAGTCATGTCTCTAGGTTATCGACTAGAGGCTTGAACCCACGAATTCGACAAGGTCGACGAGGCGTGAGGTGTATCCCCACTCGTTGTCGTACCATGCCACAACCTTGACGCTGTTGCCGATCACGGTGGTCAGCCCGGAGTCGAAAATCGCCGAATGCGGGTTCGTCACAATGTCGGTGGACACCAGCGGATCGGTCGAGTACTCGAGGTACTTGGACAGCTTGCCCTCGCTGGCGGCCTTCTCGAAGGCCGCGTTGACCTCTTCCACGGTGGCGGTGCGTGCCAGGTTGACGGTCAGGTCGGTGGCCGAGCCGGTCGGGACCGGGACACGCATGGCGTAGCCGTTGAGCTTGCCCTTCAGCTCCGGAAGCACGACGCCGATGGCCTTGGCGGCACCGGTGGAGGTAGGGATCATGTTCAGCGCTGCGGCGCGGGCACGGCGCGGGTCGCGGTGCGGTGCGTCCTGCAGCCGCTGGTCGGCGGTGTAGGCGTGGATGGTGGTCATCAGGCCGTCGACAATGCCGAATTCATCGTTGAGCACCTTGGCCACCGGGGCCAGGCAGTTGGTGGTGCACGAAGCGTTCGAGATGATGGCGTGGCTGGACGGATCGTACTTGTCATGGTTGACGCCCATCACGATGGTGATGTCTTCATGCTTGGCGGGGGCCGAAATGATGACCTTCTTGGCGCCGGCTTCGATGTGGTGGCGTGCTTCGTCGGCCTTGGTGAACAGGCCGGTGGACTCGATGACGACGTCCACTTCCAGCTCGCGCCAGGGCAGGTTGCCCGGCTTGCGTTCGGACAGGACCTTGATGCGGCGTTCTCCGACGATGATCTCGTCGCCGTAGACGGATACCGGCTCGCCCAGCGGGCCGAGCACGGAATCGAACTTCACCAGGTGAGCAAGCGAATCGATTGAACCAAGGTCGTTGACGGCGACGATATCGATGTCCGCCTCGTGGGCCAGGACTGCACGCAGGAAGTTGCGTCCGATACGACCGAAACCATTGATTCCAACACGGGTTGTCACGTGACTATCTCCTCTAAATGGGAAAATGATGCCACGACCGCAATCTTACGGAAGTGGCCTACTTTAAAGAGGACACTCCGTTGTGCCGTGCATGCGGATCCCGGCTGCTGCCGGGATCCACCACACACTTGAACATCCTACGCTATTTCAGCGAAGAATGTGAGCTAACTTACCGAATAAGTCAGTTTACTTGCCTGGAACGATCAGCGCAGCGGCGCCGTTGCGGGCAGCCTCGAAGCGAGCCTGGACGTCGGCCCAGTTCACGATGTTCCAGAAGGCCTTGACGTAGTCGGCCTTGACGTTGACGTAGTCCAGGTAGAAGGCGTGCTCCCACATGTCCAGCATCAGCAGCGGGATGGTTGCCACTGGGACGTTGCCCTGCTGATCGTAGAGCTGCTCGATGACCAGCTGGCCGCCGATTGCATCGTATGCCAGGACTGCCCAGCCGGAGCCCTGCAGGCTCATGGCCGATGCGGTGAAGTGACCGCGGAATGCATCGAAGGAGCCGAAGAAGTCGTCGATCGCCGCAGCCAGCTCGCCCTCAGGCTTGTCGCCGCCTTCTGGGGACAGGTTGTTCCAGAAGATCGAGTGGTTGGTGTGGCCGCCGAGGTGGAAGGCCAGATCCTTGGAGAGCTTCGGGATGTTGCCGAACTCGCCCTTTTCGCGAGCCTCAGCCAGCTGCTCCAGTGCCGAGTTGGCACCGGCAACGTAGGTTGCGTGGTGCTTCGAGTGGTGCAGCTCCATGATGCGAGCCGAGATGTTCGGCTCAAGGGCAGCGTAGTCGTACTGCAGTTCTGGCAGCGAATAGACAGCCATGATTCTCCTCAATCTGTTCAATTGGATGAATCTCCGCGGAAAGGATTACCGCGGGGACACTTTACTGTTCCAGTTCGTCTACTGGAACGCTGGACTCGGTGCCGGGTATTCCCAGATCACTGGCTTTTTTATCGGCCATCGCCAAGAGGCGGCGGATCCGGCCGGCAATCGCGTCCTTGGTCATGGGTGGTTCAGCCATGCGGCCGAGCTCATCCAGCGACGCCTGCTTGTGCTCCAGGCGAAGCAGTCCGGCGTAACGCAGGTGCTCGGGCACCTCGTCACCCAGAATCTCGATGGCGCGCTCAACGCGCGCACCGGCGGCCACCGCGGCCTGCGCGCTGCGGCGCAGGTTGGCGTCGTCGAAGTTCGCCAGGCGGTTGGCCGTGGCGCGCACTTCCTTGCGCATCCGGCGCTCTTCCCAGACCATCAGCGCGTCGTGAGCGCCCATGCGGGTCAGCAGCTGCGCAATGGCGTCGCCGTCGCGGATCACCACGCGGTCCACGCCGCGCACCTCGCGGGCCTTGACGGTCAGTCCCAGGCGGCGGGCCGCGCCCACCAGGGCCAGCGCTGCTTCGGGGCCGGGGCAGGTGATTTCCAAAGCGGAGCTGCGTCCTGGTTCGGTCAGCGAACCGTGGGACAGGAACGCCCCGCGCCAGACGGCCTCGGCGTCGGCGGTCGAACCGTTGACGATCACCGACGGCAGCCCGCGCACCGGGCGGCCGCGCTGGTCGAGCAAGCCGGTCTGGCGGGCCAGAACCTCGCCGTCCTTGGAGACGCGAACGATGTACCGGCTGCCCTTGCGGATCCCCGATCCCGACACCATGACGATCTCGGCATCGTGGCCGTACAGCTCGCCAATGGCAATCTTCAAGCGGCGGGCGGTCGCAGCCAGGTCCACTTCAGCTTCGATGACAATTCGCCCGGAGACGATATGCAATCCTCCGCTGAAGCGCAGCATGGTAGAGACTTCGGCCTTGCGGACCGAAGGCTTGCGAATTTCCACCCGCGACAGCTCGTCTTTGACGGAAGCCGTCAATGCCATGAATCAAACTCCCTTACATGGATCCTTTCTAGGACCCGATTGCGGTAAACACCTCGTGATAGGCCGCCGCTAGACGCAACGGGTCGTGCACCGCACGACCGTCAGATACCCCTACTCTACTAAAAAAGGTCCGGGCACCGAGTTTTTGCGCTGCCAGCTCAAATCGTTCCTTGTTGTTCACCAGCGACTCGTCGGCCAGAATGGCGTCGAATTTCACCTCGGGCGCGTAGCGGCTGAGCACTTCCAGATGCGCCGCGGCGTCCAGGCCGGAAGTTTCTGCGGTTTCCAGATCCAGATTCATGGTCAGCAGCCGCTTGGCCGTGGTGCTGGCAATGGCTTGGCGCATGTCGGGAAGCAGCAGGTGCGGCAGCACCGAGGTGTACCAGGAGCCGGGGCCCAGGACCACCCAGTCGGCCAGCTCGATGGCCTCCAGGGCTTCGGCGCAGGCCGGCGCGTCGGGCGGATCAAGGCTCACGTTGGTGACCAATCCCCCATGCCCCGCCTTGGCGATCTTCGCCTGGCCTTCGATGCGGCGGCGCACCAGCGTATCGGTGGCCGGGTCGGCTTCCAGCACCTCCCCGTGGATGGACAGCGGAACCGTGCTCATGGGCAGCACCTGGCCGCGGGCGCCGAGCAGCGCGCCGGCCCAGCGCAGTCCGGCCACCGGGCTCTCCAGCAGCTCCCAGAGCGCCAGGATCAGCAGGTTGCCCACGGCGTGGCCGTTGAGCGGCTCCTCCGCGTTCTCCAGCGACTCGAAGCGGTGCTGCATGACATCGCGCCAGGTGCGTCCCCAGTCATTGTCATCGCACAGGGCGGCCAGCGCCATGCGCAGGTCCCCCGGAGGCAGCACGTCGAAGGAGTTGCGCAGGCGTCCGGAGCTGCCACCGTCGTCCGCGACGGTGACCACCGCGGTCAGGTCGGTGGACAGCCGGCGCAGCGCGGACAACGACGCGGAGAGCCCGTGGCCGCCGCCCAGGGCGACCACCGACGGGTTGCGGTAGTCGTCGCTGCGGTTCAGGCCCTGGATCGGTATGGGGCCGGTAGCGAATGCCATAACCCCTACTCGCGTCCCAGGTCTCGGTGGCTGACGTTGACGCGGACGTTGGGCAGCTGGGCCAGCCGGCGGCCCAGCTCGATGCTGGTGGCCACCGAGCGGTGCTTGCCGCCGGTGCAGCCCACGGCGATCGTCGCGTAGTGCTTGTTCTCGCGGCGGTAGCCCTCGAACACGGGTTCCAGCGCCTTGAGGTAGTTCTCGATGAACTCCGCCGTTCCGGTCTGCGACAGCACGTAGTCGGAGACTTCCTTGTCGCGGCCGGTTTGCGGGCGCAGCTCCGGCACCCAGTGCGGGTTTGGGATGAAGCGCACGTCCGCCACGTAGTTGGCGTCGGTGGGCAGGCCGTACTTGAAGCCGAAGCTCATCACGTTGATGCGCAGGATGATCGGGCCGGACTCGCTGAACAGCTCGTTGACCGAGCGGGCCAGGTCGTGCACCGACATGGTCGAGGAGTCCAGGATGATCTCCGCGGCTTCGCGCAGCTCGCGGGTGATTTCGCGTTCGCGCTGGATGCCGTCGACGATGCGCCCGTCGCCCTGCAGCGGATGCGGGCGCCGGCCCTGCTCGAAGCGGCGCACCAGCACCTCGTCGCTGGCATCGAGGTACACCAGGCGGTATTTCACGCCGCTGGAGGTCAGGTTGGCCAGCGCGTCGCGGATCTCCGGGAACATGTCCTTGGAGCGCACGTCCATCACCACGGCCATCTTCGGGATGGAGCCCTGGGAACGGCTCATCAGCTCGGTCAACGGCCCCAGCATGGCAGGCGGCAGGTTCTCCACCACATACCAGTCCTGGTCTTCCAGGGCATGGGCGACGGTCGTGCGACCGGCGCCCGACATGCCGGTCACGATCACCAGCTCGGACTCCGGGGGCTTTACGGATTCATACTCAGCGCTCATGCTTCAAGGCTAGTCCAGAATTTCTCCGGTAGTCATGTTTACCGCGCCCGGTGACGTGCCTTGAAGCGAATCCCTGATGGTCTGCGCCAGCTTCGGGCCGACGCCCGGCACTTCGAGCAGCTCTTCCACGCTGGCGGCGCGGATCTTCTTCATGGACCCGAAGTGCTTGCGCAGCGCATCCTGCTTGGCCTTGCCCAGCCCCGGTATGGCGTCCAGCTCGGATTCGAGCATCGACTTGCCGCGCTTGGCCCGGTGGAAGGTGATCGCGAAGCGGTGCGCCTCGTCGCGCAGCCGCTGCACCAGGTACAGTGCGGCGGAGGCGCGCGGCAGGATCAGCGGGAACGGGTCGTCCGGGAGCCACAGCTCCTCCAGGCGCTTGGCCAGTCCCACCACGGGGATGTCGTCGATGCCCAGGTCGTCCAGGGCCTTCTGGGCGGCGGCGACCTGCGGCGGGCCGCCGTCGACGATCACCAGCGAGGGCGGGTAGGCGAACTTCTTCACCTCGGCGGCGCCGGGTTCGACCTCGCCGCCGGCAAGCACCAGCGGGTCCACCTTCTCCTTCAGGTAGCGGCTGAAGCGGCGGTGGATCACGTCGTACATGCTGGCGGTATCGTCGCGCGCGGCCTCCCCGGTGATGGAGAACTTGCGGTATTCGCTCTTCTTGGGCAGGCCGTCCTCGAAGACCACCATCGAGGCGACCACGTTGGTGCCCTGGGTGTGCGAGGCGTCGTAGCACTCGATGCGCAGCAGCGCCTGCTCGGCACCCAGCGCGTCCTGCAGCTCCTGCATGGCCAGCGAACGAGTGGTGATGTCCCCTGCGCGCTTGGACTTGTGCAGGCGCAGCGCCTGCTCGGCGTTTTCCACCACGGTGCCGGCCAGCGCGGCCTTGTCCCCGCGCTGGGCCACGCGCAGCGAGACCCGGGAACCGCGCAGCTCCGAAAGCCAGGTGGAGACCTCCTCGGCGTCCTCGGGCAGGTGCGGGACCAGGATCTCGCGCGGGATGCGGTCGGCGTGGTCGGCGTAGACCTGGGTGAGCAGCTGCTCGACGAATTCGCCCTCGGTGGTGTCGGCGACCTTCTCCACGACCCAGCCGCGCTGGGAGCGGATGCGTCCGTCGCGCACGTGGAACACCTGCACCGCGGCTTCCAGCTCGTCGCCGTGGATGCCGAAGATGTCCGCGTCGGTGTTGTCCGCCAGCACCACGGCGTTGCGTTCGAAGACCTTGTTCAGCGCCGCGATGTCGTCGCGGTAGCGGGCGGCCTGCTCGTATTCGAGCTGGGCGACCGCCTCCTGCATCTTCACGGTCAGCGCCTTGGTGAAGCGGGTGGCTTCCCCGCCCATGAAGGTGCACAGGTCCTCGGCCAGCGCCCGGTGGTCCTCCTCGCTGATCCGCCCCACGCAGGGGGCCGCGCACTTGTCGATGTAGCCCAGCAGGCAGGGCCGGCCCGAGGCCTGCGCACGCTTGAACACCCCGGGGGCGCAGCTGCGCACCGGGAACACGCGCAGCAGCGTGTCAAGGGTTTCACGGATGGCCTTGGCCGGGTAGAACGGGCCGAAGTACTTCACGCCCTTGCGCTTGTCTCCGCGCATGACCAGGGCGCGCGGGTACTTCTCGTCCATGGTCACGGCCAGGTAGGGGTAGGTCTTGTCGTCGCGGAAGACGATGTTGAAGCGCGGGTTGTACTCCTTGATCCAGGTGTACTCCAGCTGCAGGGCTTCGAGCTCCGACCCGACCACCGTCCATTCGACGCTCGCGGCGGTGAACACCATCGCGCGGGTCTTGGGGGTGAGCCGCTCGGGCTTGGCGAAATAGGACAGCAGCCGGCTGCGCAGCACCTTGGCCTTGCCCACGTAGACGACCCGGCCGTGCTCGTCGCGGAAGCGGTAGACGCCGGGCCGGGTGGGGATGTCCGAGGTTTTCGGGCGATAGCTGGCGGGATCGGCCATGGCTTACTTCGCGTCCGGCGGCAGCTGGTTGTAGGAGTCCACGCGCTCCTGCCCGGAGAGCTCGGCGATCGCGTCGACGATCCGGTCGGTCGCCAGCCGGCGCTGCGGCAGCGGGTGCTTGCGTCCGAGCTTGTCGAAGTACAGCGGCTGCCCGTAGTGGATGTGGAACTTGGCCGGGCGGAAGCCCTTGGTTCCGGCCGGCTGCAGCTTCTCGGTGCCGATCAGCCCGACCGGGACCACCGGCACGCCGGTGGTCAGCGCCAGCCAGCCCACGCCGGTGCGGCCGCGGTACAGCTTGCCGTCGCGCGAGCGGGTGCCTTCGGGGTAGATGCCGATGCCGGAGCCGCCCTCGATGATCTCCACCAGCGAATCCAGGGCCGCCACGGAGGCGGCCTGCTCGCCGCGCTGCACCGGGATGGAGCCCACGGACTCGAAGAACGACTTCATCAGCTTGCCCTTGACGCCGGGGGTGGTGAAGTACTCGGCCTTCGCGAAGAACGCGACATCGCGCGGCGTCAGCGCCTGGATGATCAGCGAGTCGAAGAAGGACAGGTGGTTGGAGGCGACGATGAAGCCGCCCTGTCTGGGCACGTTCTCCAAGCCGGTGACCTCGGCGCGGCAGATGCCGTGGATGATGCCGCGGATCGAGGATCGCGTCATGGTGTAGATGCTCATCTACTGTGCACCTTCCTGCATCGGTTTTTCAAAGTTCAATTCGGCCGCGGCGCGTTCTCCCAGCAGCAGCTGGGCCAGCTCGGCCGCGGTGGCAACGCGGTAGTCGGCGGCGTCGAGCTCGTCGCCCTGGGCAAAGCCCCAGCGCACGCCGATGGATGTGACACCATTCGCGCGTGCCGCGTCCAGGTCGTAGTGCCGGTCCCCCACCACCACGCTGCGCGCGGGATCGAGACCAGCATGCTCCAGCGCGGCGGCCACGATGTGCGCCTTGCTCGAACCGTGGGATCCACCCTCGCCGGTGTTCCCGTGCACCGCGTCCAGGCTGCCGTCCAGGTCTTGCGCCGCGATCAGTTCGCGGGCGATCGGCAGAGGCTTGGCCGTGGCCACCGCGGTGTGGATGCCGGCGGCCTGCAAGGCACCCAGCAGCGTCCGCAGACCCGGATAGACCTTGGACTGCCTCATGCCGACCTCGGCGTAGCGGGCCCGGTAGGCGGCGATAATCGAGTCGATGTTCTGCTCGGTGACCCCGTCGAGGGTGCGCAATCCGACCTGCAGCGGCGGGCCGACCAGCGCTTCGATTTTTTCCTCTCCGGGATCCGTCAGTCCATGGGCCACGAGGGCATGGCGGATCCCCGAAGTTATGGAGCCTGCAGGGTCCACAAGGGTCCCGTCCAGATCAAAGAGCACGCTGGCAACCGACATATTCACTAGGACATCATCCCATGAAGCGGACGCGGGTAAACAATCCATAACTGAAATCGAATATACGCGCTCCCGCCGGCCGTGTGCGCCGGGCCCGGCGCGATCCGGCTAGAGGATTTCGGCCAGGAACCGCCCGGTGTGCGATGCGGCGACCTTCGCGACCTTTTCCGGGGTGCCGGTGGCCATGATGGTGCCGCCGCCGGAGCCGCCCTCCGGGCCCAGGTCGATGACCCAGTCCGCGGACTTGATGACGTCCAGGTTGTGCTCGATGGTCAGCACGGTGTTGCCCTTGTCCACGAGTCCCTGCAGCACCAGCAGCAGCTTGCGGATGTCCTCGAAGTGCAGGCCCGTGGTCGGCTCGTCCAGCACGTAGATGGAGCGGCCGTTGGAGCGCTTCTGCAGCTCCGCGGCCAGCTTCACGCGCTGCGCCTCGCCGCCGGAGAGCGTGGTGGCCGGCTGGCCCAGCCGGACGTAGCCCAGGCCGACGTCCACCAGGGTTTTCAGGTGGCGCGCGATCGGGGTGAAGGCGCTGAAGAATTCGGCGCCCTCGGCGATCGGCATGTCCAGCACGTCGGCGATGTTCTTGCCCTTGTACAGCACCTGCAGGGTTTCGCGGTTGTAGCGCGCCCCGTGGCAGACCTCGCAGGGCACGTAGACGTCCGGCAGGAAGTTCATCTCGATCTTCAGCGTGCCGTCGCCCGAGCAGGCCTCGCAGCGTCCGCCCTTGACGTTGAAGGAGAAGCGGCCCGGCTGGTAGCCGCGCAGCTTGGCCTCGTTGGTCTCCGCGAACAGCTTGCGGATGTTGTCGAAGACGCCGGTGTAGGTGGCCGGGTTGGAGCGCGGGGTGCGGCCGATCGGCGACTGGTCCACGTGGACCACCTTGTCCAGGTGCTCCAGGCCCTGCACGCGGGTGTGCCGGCCGGGGACCTGCTTGGCTCCGTTGAGCTTGTTCGCCAGCACCTTGTAGAGGATGTCGTTGACCAGGGTGGACTTGCCCGAGCCGGACACGCCGGTCACCGCGGTCAGCACGCCCAGCGGGAACTCGACGCTGACGTTTTGCAGGTTGTTCTCGCTCGCGCCCACGACCTTGAGCTTGCGGTCCTTGTCCACCTTGCGGCGCTTGGCAGGGATCTCGATCTGCCGGCGCCCGGAGAGGTAGTCGCCGGTCAGCGAACGGGTGTTTTCCTTCAGCCCCTCCACGGATCCGGAGTGCACCACTTCGCCGCCGTGCTCGCCGGCGCCCGGGCCGATGTCAACGATCCAGTCAGCCTCGGCAATGGTGTCCTCGTCGTGCTCCACCACGATCAGGGTGTTGCCCAGCGAGCGCAGGTGCAGCAGGGTCTCGATCAGCCGGCGGTTGTCGCGCTGGTGCAGGCCGATGGACGGCTCGTCGAGCACGTAGAGCACACCCACCAGGCCGGAGCCGATCTGGGTGGCCAGGCGGATGCGCTGGGCCTCGCCGCCGGACAGCGTGCCGGCCGCGCGTTCAAGCGTCAGGTATTCCAGGCCCACGTCCAGCAGGAACTTCATGCGGGCGCCGATTTCCTTCAGCACCTGCATCGCGATCTTCGCCTCGCGGTTGCTCAGTTCCAGGGTGGTCAGGAATTCGGCGGCGCTGCGCAGGTCCATGGCGGAGACCTCGGCGATGGACTTGCCGCCCACCAGCACCGACAGCGAGGCCGGGTTCAGCCGGGCGCCGCCGCAGGTCGGGCACGGGATCTGGCGCATGTACTGCTCGTAGCGGTCGCGCGCATGGTCGGATTCGGTCTCCTGGTGCTTGCGGTGCACGTAGGAGATCACGCCCTCGAAGCCGGTGGAGTACTTGCGTTCGCGGCCGAAGCGGTTCTTGTACTGCACCACGACCTTGTGGTCCTTGCCGTGCAGGATGGACTGGCGGGCGGCGGAGGGCAGGTCCTTCCAGCGGGTGTCCATGGTGAAGCCCAGGTCGTTGCCCAGGCCCTCGATCAGCCGGTTCCAGTATTCGGTGGTGGCCTTGCCCAGCGACCACGGGGCGATCGCTCCGTCGCTCAGCGTCACCTCGTCGTCCGGGACGATCAGGTGCTCGTCGACCTCCAGCTTGGTGCCGATGCCGGAACAGGCGGCGCAGGCGCCGAAGGGGTTGTTGAAGGAGAAGGTGCGCGGCTCGATCTCGTCGATGGCCAGCGGGTGCTCGTTCGGGCAGGCGAGGTTCTCGGAGAAGGAGCGGATGCGCTTCGGGTCGTCCTCGTCGAGGTCCACGAAGTCGGCCAGCACGCGGCCGTCGGCGATGCCCAGTGCGGTCTCGATGGAGTCGGTCAGCCGCTGGCGGACCTCCTCCTTGATCGCCAGGCGGTCGACGACCACCTCGATGGTGTGCTTGACCTGCTTGGCCAGCTTCGGCGGATCGGTCAGCTGGATGGTCTGCCCGTCCACGCGGGCGCGGGAGAAGCCCTTGGAGGAGAGCTCGGCGAACAGGTCCACGAATTCGCCCTTGCGGGCGCGGACCACCGGGGCGAGGATCTGGAATCGGGTGCGCTCGGGCAGCTCCATGAGCTGGTCCACGATCTGCTGCGGGGTCTGCTTGGAGATCGGCTCGCCGCATTCCGGGCAGTGCGGCCGGCCGACGCGCGCCCAGAGCAGGCGCATGTAGTCGTAGACCTCGGTAATGGTGCCGACGGTGGAGCGCGGGTTGCGGCTGGTGGACTTCTGGTCGATGGACACCGCCGGGGACAGGCCCTCGATGAAGTCCACGTCAGGCTTGTCGACCTGGCCCAGGAACATGCGCGCATAGGCAGAGAGCGACTCGACGTAGCGTCGCTGGCCCTCGGCGAAGATGGTGTCGAACGCGAGGGAGGACTTGCCGGAGCCGGACAGGCCGGTGAAGACGATCATCGCGTCGCGCGGCAGATCGATGTCCACGTTCTTCAGGTTGTGCTCGCGCGCGCCCTTCACGACCAGGCGCGTCAGATCGGTTTTTTTGCTCTCTGCAGTAATAGCCACGAAGCAATACTAATCGAAAATTGCTTCGAATGAGTGTGAACTCTGACGCAACTCACATGCAATTCGCCGAAGACCCGGAGTTCGACCGGCCGGCACCGCGCAGTCTCCCCCCGCCGGGCGGGCTCAGTGCCGGCCTGCCTGTCGCATCCACGGCACCGACGAGGGCAGGACCCGGCGCAGGCGCGGGAGCAGATGGACCGTTGCCAGCACCACCAGCAGGCCCAGGCCCAGGCCGAACAGCACGTCGTGCAGGTAGTGGGCGCCGACGCCCACCCGAGCCACGGCAATGAGCAGGGCCACGGCGGCCAGGTACCAGCGCAGCCGCACGACGGCCAGGGCGCAGGCGGCCGCGAACGCCGCCGCAAGCACCGAATGGTTCGAGGGCCAGGACCAGTCACCGTGCGGAGGGCAAGTTTCGGCGAGCGCCACGTGGATGCTCTGGCAGGGCCGCGCCTCGGTGAAGACCAGCTTGAGCGAGCTGCTTGCCGCGTAGGCGAGGAGCACCCCCACTCCGCCCAGCGCCAGCCTTGTCAACGCCGCCCGGTCCTTGAACCAGGACCACACGGCCAGCCCGGCCGTGAACAGGACCAGCAGCAGCAACGCCGTATCGACGAAGAAGACCGCCAGCAAGGTGAGCGCCGGGGAGGAATCGGCCGCCGCGGTGATCGCGGTGTACAGCTGTTTGCGGACCACGAAGGCCGGCAGGGACAGCGTCATGAGACCCAGTGCGATGAGTACCGGGAGAACAGGCCGCATCGAGGCGGCCCGCACGGATTCTGGAGTCATGAAACGCGATTCCAGGCCCGCTTTCTGGGAGGGCATGCCAGCAAATTTTCGGCCCGCTCCCAGAAAAACCTCCTGTCGCTTTGGCGTCCCGAGGCGCTACTGGCCGGGCATGCGGTACGCGACCATGCCGGTGCGCCCCGGGAGCACCGTGGTCTGCTGCTGGTCCTTGCCGGTGCGCCGGAACTCGGCGAACAGCGGCAACGTCTTCGTGTCCTTTTGCGTGTCGCGTGTACACGGTTGCACACTCTGTTGCACACTCAGGTAGGCCTTCTCAGCGTAGCCGTCAATGCGCCTGACTTCCACCGGTTCGCGATAGCTGGTGCACAATACCGTTTCGCCCAGAACCTGGGACAGTTCGAATTTTTCTCCGGTCGAACTGTCCACGGCGGCGTACCCGGAGGCCAACGGGGCGATGACGTATTTCCGGTCGCCGATGATCGTGTTGTTGGCTTCGGCCAGTTCCAGGGCCTTCTCGTAGCCGGGCAGCTCATGCGCCCAAAGCTCCCTGCCGGTGGCCGCCTCGATTCCGGCAACGTCCCATTCAAGGCCCGTGAGTGCTCCGCGCACACCGGTGGACGGATGTACCGTGGCCAACGCCTGGTGGAATCTGCAGGTGACGAAGGTGCTGCGTGTCTGCGCCGGGCGGGTCTCGATGATTCCGGAGCAGTTCTGATCAGCGCCGGGCAACGCCCACCGGCGGTGTCCGGTGGCCGGGTCGATCCCGACCATCATGGCGTCCTTGTTCCAGTCCTGCACGTAGGCATCGCCCTCGGGGTGGTACTGGTAGTCCATCCTGGAACCACGGCCGACGAAGATCTGCTGCGGTTCCTCGAACGTGGTCCACTCCCAGCCGTTGTCCGTGGAGTAGTACGAGTCGAAGACCTGTGCGTAGGGCACGCTCCACAGGATCTTGCCGTCCCGCGCGTAGCTGAGCATTTCCTCCCCCGGCCCGCGCTGCGAGGTCGACGAGAGGCCCTCGCCGATGAATCGGTCGTCCGGATTCTTTTTCGGTGTGGGAAGGTCGTCTCCGGCGATCTGGTTCCAGCGGCCCTGCGCCGCGTCGTAGCGCAAATTCACCGGTTCACCGGACTTCGTATCGCCGTCGACGCACCACGACCCGTCGCATTCACCAGGCCGGGTGGTTCTGAAGTCAATGGCAGCGCTTGCCGAGGCATCCTTCCCGGTGGCAAGGTCGATGACCGCCAGACGTTCGGTGGTTCCCTTCACTGCTTCGATGAATGCCGCCGTTCGGATTCCGTTGAGCTCTATGACCGGCAGCGTCATCTTCATGCCTCCGGGGTTGTGCCCCATTGATGCCTCGCGCTTCCAGCGCAGCGATCCGTCCGCGAGTTCGCGGGCCACCAGCGTCAGCCCGCCCCCGCGTTCCACATAGGCGATGGCCAAACCGAGCTGCTCCTCAACCTGGATTTCCGAGACCAGGTTCTCCTTGCTGGTCCAGGCAGTGGAGACCGGTTGCGTGCCGCGGTCGGGCTCCGGTTGTTCGGGCTGCGTCGGCGGTGCGGTGCATCCGGCCAGCAGGCCGAGCAGCACGCAGGCCGCGACGGCGGCTGGCAGTTTCAAGCGGTTTTCGGTTCGGTGGTTCATGGTGTGCTCCCGAATCTTCCGTTGGGTCGATTCGCACAGCCTATGAGCCGCTGAAAATTCCGTGGACGGTTTTCCACAGGCCTGGCTGCAGTTCTTTGCGCGCCCCGGGAATTATTTGGGAAGCGAGCTGAAGGCGGCGCGCAGGTACTTCACCGCGGTCTCTTCGTCCACGGACCACATCTGCGCGATCCGCGCCAGATCCGCGGCGGCGTCGCTGACTTCCTGCTCCCCGCGGTCCTCCGCCGCCTGGACCACCGTTCCGTGCCGGCCGCGGGTCGCCACCGCGCCCTGGAGCTCAAGTTCCTTGTAGACCTTGGCGACCGTGTTCACCGCAAGGCCCAGCGTTCCGGCGAGCGCTCGCACCGACGGCAGCTTGGTTCCCGGGGCGAGCCTGCCTTCGGAGATGGCCGTCAATATCTGCTCGCGGACCTGCTGATAGGGAGCTACCGTCGATTTCGCATCGAGGCTGACAAAATCCAGGTCGGTCATGCAACGCTCCGTTTCATAGATTGGATATCTATTCCGAGCCTATCGTGCGCGCACCGGGATTCCCCGTAGTCTGGGGATATGAATGAACTTCTTCTCGACGATGTAAGCATCCGCTGGATCTCCGTATCCGAGATGGCCAACAACGTGTACCTGATCACCGACAAGGCCAGCGGCAAGCAGCTGCTGGTTGACGCGGCCGATGATTTCCCCGCCATTGAAGAGTTGATCTCGGCTGCATCGGACGACGGCCCGAACCCGGAGATTGTTGCCATCGCGACAACCCACCAGCATTGGGACCATGTGCGGGCCTTGGCCGCGGCAGTCGAGAAGTACCCGGTCACCACCTACGCGGGTGCCGACGACATGCAGGGCATCGCGGACGAGTCGGGGGTGAAGATCAGCCATCCGCTCTCCCACGGCGACAAGATCCAGCTGGGCGACGTGGTGATCGAGGCGATCCACCTACGCGGGCACACTCCGGGATCCATCGCCTATGCGCTGGTCGATTCCTCCGGCCAGCCGGTCATCCTCAGCGGCGACAGCCTGTTCCCCGGCGGGGTGGGCAACACTTGGAAGGATCCGCAGCGTTTCAGCTCGCTGATCACCGATGTCGCCGAACGCATCTTCGGCCGCTTCCCCGACCAGACCAAGGTCTTCCCCGGCCATGGCGGCACCACGGATCTGGGCACCGAGCGTCCGCACCTTGATGAGTGGCGCGCACGCGGCTGGTAGCAGCCCATCGCCGGGCGGCTATCGGGCCGGAGGCAGCTCTTGGTAGTACAGCAGCATGCGCCATGCGCTGTCCGGCTCGCGGTTGGCGAAGCCATAGCGTTCGTAGAAGCGCCGAGCGCCGGTATCGTCCTCGTCCACGTTGATGTGCAGCTCCAGGCTGCCGCGCCGTTGCAGTTCCAGCAGCAGGCAGCGCATGATGGCCGAGCCGAGGCCGCACCCGCGCAATGCTGGTTGCACGTATAGCTCGTCGAGCGCGGCCAGCGGCCCGTCGAAATAGATGGTGGGCCGCAAGGTGACCAGCGCGTGCCCCACGAGGCCGCGCCCGGCGCCGGCGGCAACGGCAAAACACCGATCTCCGGCCAGCATGGCCTCCAAACGCCGTGCGAGCACCGGAACCGGCGGGCACGGCGCATCGAATTCCCGGTTGAAGTCGGCCTGCAGCCGGGCCAGCTCCAGGCTGTGCTCCGGTGCCGCAACGAAGGCGTCGTACTCGTCCATGCATGCAGTTTGCCCCGTCCGGGCCGGCCGGGCCAGAGCCAAAAGCCCCGGGACGGCAAGGACGCGCATGTCAGCCGAGCTTGCGCCCGATCATGAAGATCCGGCGGAACGGGAAGTTGGTGACCTTGGTGCCGTCCGGGCCGGTGAACGAGGGATAGTGCGCGGAAATCTGCACGCGGTAGTCGTCCTCGAACTTCCGGTAGTCCTCGGCGTCCAGGGCGGCTTTCACCGGCAGCAGCGCGGTGCCGCGCACCCAGTCGAGGATCGGATCCTCGCCGACCATCACCTGGTGGTAGGTCGTTTCCCAGACGTTCGCCTGATACCCGGCCTGCAGCAGCAGGCGCTGGTACTCCTCGGGCTCCCCGACCACGTCGTCATGGCGCAGCACCCCGGACAGCTTCTGCGCCCACGCGGCGCCGTCAGCAACCTGGCGCATCACCGCGTGGGACGGCGAGCCGAAGTTCCCGGGAACCTGGATGGCGACATGGGCCCCGGGCTTCAGCTCATCCAGCCAGCCGGCCAGCAGCTCCCGATGACCGGGCAGCCACTGCAGCATGGCGTTGGAGAACAGCAGGTCCGTGTCCGGCTCCGGATGCCAGTGCAGCGCATCGGCCAGCTCGAATCCCAGATTCGGCTCGTGCTCGCTGCGCGAGGCCTGCCGGATCATTTCGGGAGAGGAGTCCAGCCCGGTGACCTGCGCCTGCGGCCAGCGCCGCGCCAGCAGCCGGGTCATGTTCCCCGGGCCGCAGCCCAGGTCCACCACCTTCGAAGGCTCCAGCTGGCCCAGCTGGCCGAGCAGGTCCGTGTAGGGGCGGCCGCGGTAGTCGGCGAATTCGGTGTACTTTCTCGGATCCCACTTCATAATCCAGAGCATATTCGCGCGGCGCGTGATCGCCTAGGGTCTGGTCACAGTTCGCAAAGGATAGGCTTGGAACATCATGTTGCTCACCGATTACCTGCCCGCAGACCCAAATAACGTATCCGACGACGAAATCTACGAGGCCTTCGGCCGCTGGGTGTCCACCCGCGGCATCGATTTGTACCCGGCCCAGGACGAGGCCTCCATGGCCCTGGCCGGCGGCAGCAATGTCATCCTGGCCACCCCGACGGGATCGGGCAAGTCCCTGGTGGCGATCGCCGCGCACTTCTACGCCATGGCCCGCGACCAGATCAGCTTCTACACCGCGCCGATCAAGGCGCTGGTTTCGGAGAAGTTCTTCGATTTGTGCAAGATCTTCGGCGCGGAGAACGTCGGCATGGTCACCGGCGACTCCTCGGTGAACGCCGACGCCCCGATCATCTGCTGCACCGCGGAAATCCTGGCGAACATCGCCCTGCGCGAGGGCTCGCGGGCCGACGTGGGCTGCGTGATCATGGACGAATTCCACTTCTACGCCGACCCGCAGCGCGGCTGGGCCTGGCAGGTGCCGCTGATCGAGCTGCCGCAGGCGCAGTTCCTGCTCATGAGCGCCACCCTGGGCGACGTGAGCCGCTTCGAGAAGGAGCTGGAAGAGCGCACCGGCAAGACCACCGTCACCGTGGCACACACCCAGCGCCCGATCCCGCTGCACTTCTACTACTCCATGGACCCGGTGCAGGAAGCCGTGGAGGAACTGATCAAGACCCAGCAGGTGCCGATCTACATCGTGCACTTCTCCCAGCTGGACGCGATCGACCGGGCCACCGGGCTGATGAGCATCAACGTGGCCACCCGCGAGGAAAAGGACCGCATCTCCGAGCTGATCGCCGGGTTCCGCTTCGCGGCCGGCTTCGGCAAGACGCTGAACCGGCTGGTGCGCCACGGCATCGGCGTGCACCACGCCGGCATGCTGCCCAAGTACCGCCGCCTGGTCGAGCAGCTGGCGCAGGCCGGGCTGCTGAAGGTCATCTGCGGCACCGACACCCTGGGCGTGGGCATCAACGTGCCGATCCGCACCGTGGTGATCACCGCGCTGTCCAAGTTCGACGGCACCCGCACCCGCACCCTGAATGCCCGCGAGTTCCACCAGATCGCCGGACGCGCCGGACGTGCGGGCTTCGACACCGCCGGCACCGTGCTGGTGCAGGCCCCGGAGCACGCGATCGAGAACCACAAGGCCATGGAAAAGGCCATGAAGAAGCACGGCGAGGGCTCGGCCAAGCTCAAGCAGATCCCCAAGAAGAAGCCGCCGCAGGGCTTCGTGACCTGGGGCGAGAAGACCTTCGAGAAGATCGTGGACGCGCCCCCGGAGACGCTGAAGTCCTCCTTCCAGGTCTCGCACTCGATGCTGCTGAACCTGCTGGAGCGCGAGGACAACGCGTTCGAGGCCGCCGTGCGCCTGCTCACCGAGAACCACGAGACCCCTGCCGCGCAGCGCAAGCTGAAACTGCGCGCCATCGGCATTCTGCGCGAGCTGATCGCCACCGGCGTGGTGGTCCGCCGGCAGGAGCCCGACCAGTACGGCAACTACTACGAGCTGACCGTGCACCTGCAGCAGAACTTCGCGCTGAACCAGCCGCTGTCCCCGTTCGCGCTGGCCGCCCTGGAGCTGCTGGACCCGGATTCGGGAAGCTACGCGCTGGACGTGGTCTCCACCATCGAGGCGACCCTGGAAAAGCCGCGCCAGGTGCTCTCCGGGCAGGAGAAGAAGGCGCGCGGCGAGGCGATCGCCGCGATGAAGGCCGAGGGGATGGACTACGACGCGCGCATGACCGCGCTGGAGGACGTCACCTACCCGATGCCGCTGGCCGACAAGCTGGAAGCCGCGTTCGAGCAGTACCGCGCCGGCGCTCCGTGGCTGGCGGACTTCGAGCTGCAGCCCAAATCCGTGGTGCGCGACATGTACGAGCGCGCCATGGGCTTCTCCGACTTCGTGCAGTACTACCAGCTGGCCCGCTCCGAGGGCGTGCTGCTGCGCTACCTCACCGACGCCTACAAGGCGCTGCGCCAGAGCGTGCCGCAGGATGCGCTGCGCGAGGACCTGGAGGACCTGATCGAGTGGCTGGGCGAGATGATCCGCCAGATCGACTCCTCGCTGCTGGACGAGTGGGAGGAGCTCTCCCGCGGCGAGCTGCACGACGAGTCGCAGGAGATCACCCCGCCGGCCCCGGAAAAGCTCACCGACAATGTGCGCGCCTTCCGCGTGATGGTCCGCAACGAGATGTTCCGCCGCGTGAAGCTCTTCGCCGACGAGCAGGACAAGGCGCTGGGCGAGCTCGACGAGCACAACGGCTTCAACGCGGACACCTGGGCCGACGCCATGGACGACTACTTCGAGGAACACGAGGACATCGACGACGGCCCGACCGGGCGCAGCTCCAAGCTGTTCATCGTCAAGGAGCGGCCCGGACGCCTCTGGGAGGTCCGGCAGATCTTCGCGGACCCGCAGGAGAACCACGACTGGGGCATCAACGCCACGATCTCGCTGGACGACTCGGACGAGGCCGGCGAGCCGGTGGTCACGGTGACCGCGGTGGGGCGCCTGGACTCCTGACCCCTTCGCACCTGCGTGCCCTCCCGGCCCGCGGCGGCGCCAGCAGCTCTGGCCTTGCCGCGGGCCGTGCCATAGGATGTGGCCATGAACGGTCCGCGGCTGCGCCTGTGCGGCGCCCTGATCCTGTTGCCGACCCTGGTGCTGCTGCTCAGCGGCTGGTCGGTGCTCTTCTCCGCCGAAGGCGCGGTGGCCACCATCGTGCAGTTCTCCCTGCTGGCCGCGGGCCTGGCCCTGGTGTACCGCGGCGAGAATCCCCCGGCCCCAGCCGGCGGGTAATGCTCCGGTAACGCCCCGACGTCCATCCTTTGTCTGAGCACCGTGCCGAGCCTGCACGGTGCGCGGCACCGCAAAGGAGCACCCCATGGCATTGCTGAGCCTGCAGCCGGCCGAGCCGGCCACGCTGCATTCGCTGCCTCCCACCCTCGACCTGGAGGCCCTGCGCCCGCACCTGGTCAACCTCTCCAACGGGCAGTTCTCCGACGACGGCGCCCTGGTCACCAGCGCCGAGGACGTGGACGCGATCTTCGCCGAGCACCTGCCGCGCTACATGGACCAGCACCAGGGCCCGCTACGGCTGCTCTTCTGGGCCCACGGCGGGCTGGTCAGCGAGGCGCGCGGCATCATCGGCGCCGCCCGCATGCTGCCGCACTGGCTGGAACACGGCATCTACCCGCTGTTCTTCATCTGGGAGACCGGGCTGCTCGACGCCCTGTGCTCGCTGATGCCGCGCAGCGGCGCCCGCGAGCTGCAGGAGCAACAGCAGGCCCGGGCCCGCAACCTCGTCGAGGACCTCTGGGCGGCCGGGGTCGAGCGGGCCGTGCGCCCGCTGGGCCAGAAGGTCTGGGCGCAGATGAAGGTCGGCGCCGACCAGGCGGTGGCCGTGGACGGCGGGGCCGCCTACGTGGCGCAGCGGCTGGCCGAATTCACCGCCCGGAATCCCGGCGCCGTGCAGGTGCACGCGGCCGGGCATTCGGCCGGCGCAATCTTCCATTCCAGGTTCCTGCCGCTGTACCTGCAGCACGGCTCGGGCACCGGCGTCAGCTCGCTGAACCTGCTGGCCGCGGCCCTGAGCATCGCTGACTTCAACCGGCTGCTGCGACCGCTGGTCGGCACCCCGCAGGGCATCGAGCACCTGCACCTGTTCGGCCTGCACCGGCAGCTGGAAGAAGATGACAGCGTGCTGTGGCTCTACCCGCGATCGCTGCTCTGCCTGATCAGCGCCGCGCTGGAACCAGAACGCGGCATCGGGCTGCTCGGGCTGGAGCGCTCGGTCGCCGCGGACGCGGACCTGGCCGGTTTCCTGGGCGCCCCAGCGGCGGACGCCACCTGGTCCAAGACCGAGGTCGGCGCCCCCGGGCGCCGCTGCCTGGCCTCCGCCCACGGCACCTTCGACGAGGACCCCGCCACCTTGAACAGCGTCGTCTACCGGGTCGCCTCCGGATGATCCGGACGCGTAACGCAGGGGTAATAACCGGGTAACGACGCCCCGGCTACGCTGGAGCCTCCACGCGGCCGACGTGCCCGAACCCGGGCGGCCGACCCGGTATCCACCGGCGACGGCATGGGCGTTGGCCTCAGCATGAGGGGGAAATCATGGCGGACATCAATGAGGGGACCGATCTGGTCTTCGACCGGCTGCTTGCGGCCCGGCGCGAAGAGGTCGTCGCCCTGCAGAAGGCGCAGGCCGACCGGCTGGCCGACGTCGAGACGCGCGGGCAGCGCAGCCTGGCCGCGCTGCAGGACTCGCTGCCGGAGTCGCTGGCCTCCTACCTGGGCGGCGATTCCTCCGCGGAGGAGGCGGCGGCGAAGGATATGAAGTCCTGCGCGGCAACGCTGGCCGGGCAGGCGCCGCGCGAATCCACGGCGCTCTGCGCGGTCATGGGCAACGGGCCTTCCGCTGCGGCGGTGGGCTGGCTGACCCCGTACTACGGCACGCTGCACGGGTCCAACGGGGCCATCTCCTGGCAGGGCTACAACCCCGGCAACATCGACGCGTCCTGCTGGGCCAGCGGTGCCGGCTCGGGGCTGTTCGGCACCGGCGCCGGGTCGTTCACGCTGTACATGGACTGGTGGTTCAGCTTCCGCGCCCCGGAGAACCGCAATTACGCGCAGACCATCTACGTCCCGTTCAACGGCTTCTACATCGTGCGGGCGGACGACGGATGGTTCGACTCCAAGGAGGCGAAGGTCAACATCTCGATGACGGCCCGCGGCTACCAGTACAACTACAAGCCGGCCGGCAGCGTGAACGTGCTGTCGACCGGGGATGACAACATCAATGTCAACGACCGTTTCGACGGCTGGCGTACGATGTACTACTCGGACCTGCTCGGTGCGGACCAGGCCTACCTGCTGCTGTCCGTCGCGCTCTACGTCTACGCGCGCGGCGGAGGCTCGAACGCCCAGCTGAACTTCGCCGACGGCAACGCCAACTACCTCGGCGTTCCGCTCGTCTACGTCAGCTAGGCAGACCGCGCGCCGCACCGCCTCCGGCGCGGCGCGCCCCCTCGATACTCCGTGAAACCTGAATCCAGGGAGCAGGATATGAGCAATGAAAACCGGCCGCTGTGCCTGACCAAGCCGATCGTCCAACGCGAGCTTCCTCCCGGCCTGCCGGACCTGCGGATGCGCCTCATACGGGTGCTGTCCAAGGTCTGGGTCAACGAGACCGAGCTGCACTACTTCTTCATCGACGGGCCCGAGGCGCAGCGCGAAGCCGTGCGCAAGGCGTTCGCCGAGTGGAAAGCCCTGCCGCTGGGACTGAAGTTCACCGAGACCACCGACCGCGGCTCCTCGGAAATCCGCATCGCCTTCGACCAGGCCGACGGCTCGTGGTCCTATGTGGGCCGCGACCTGCTGGGCATTCCCGCCACCGAAACCACCATGAATTTCGGCTGGGACCTGACCGACGACTACGGCCACACCACCGCCCTGCACGAGATCGGGCACAGCCTGGGCCTGCCGCACGAGCACCAGAACCCGTTCTCCGGCATCGTGTGGGACGAGGACGCGGTCTACAAGTTCTTCACCGGGTCCCCGAATTTCTGGACCCGGGCGCAGACCGAGCAGAACGTGCTGCACAAGTTCAGCCAGCAGGAGGTGGACGGCTCCCCGTGGGACCCGAACTCCGTCATGGAGTACTGGTTCCCCGCGGGCCTGATCGTGCAGCCTGCCCAGTACTCCGGCGGCCTGGAACCGGCCGGAGGGCTCTCGGACCAGGACAAGGAATGGGCCAAGAAGTTCTACCCGGCTACCACGGCCGCCGTCACCGAGCTGAAGGCCTTCGAATCCAAGGTGCTGCAGCTGGCGGCCGGGCAGCAGGCGGACTTCGCCATCGTCCCGGAGGCCTCGCAGGACTGCACGATCGCCACCTTCGGCACGTCGGACATGGTGATGGTGCTCTTCGAGGACGACGGCGGTTCGCTGCGCTACCTGGGCGGCGACGACGACAGCGGCACCGGGCTGAACGCCCAGCTGACCACCCGGCTGCTGGCCGGGCGCCGCTACGTGGTGCGGCTGCGTTTGTACTGGGCCGGGGGCAACGGCACCTCCAGCATCATGTACTGGTAGCCGCTCGCGGCCGCGTGCCCCGGACCGCCGGATCCCGGACGGTGCGGGGCATCTTCCTGCCCTAGGCCGGGCGGCCCTGCCCATCGGTCTTAAACGACTGGGTCTGGAACTTGTTCAGGAAGCCCAGCAGCCGCCCGTCGGGCTTGAGCACGATAGTGCCGCCGTCCTGCCAGATCCAGTTCTCCGCGTCGTGCCCGCCGCCTACCGGGTCGCCCTGGTTCTGGTGCACATTGTGCACTCCCAGACCGCTGGAGAAGGGTTCGCCGAACACGAAGAACCGGGCGCCGGCATCGATCACGTTTTCCAGTTCGGTCAGCGCCTGGAACCCGGTGCCGCTCTTCCACGGAGGATTCCAGCGCAGCCATGCCAGCAGCCGGTTCAGGCAGCTCGAGTAGCGCAGCAGGTGGATGAGGGCCGGCGGGTGCAGCACCGCGGAGCGGATGTAGTCCAGCGCCCCGGTGGACGGTTCGGAGGCCAGCGGGTGCCAGCCGTCGGGCAGGGAGGAAATCGCCGCGAAGTCCAGCGTGCGCAGCGACACGGTGCGCCACTGGACGCCGTCGGGCATGTTCTTCGGATCCACGTCGATGGCGCACTTGTAGTTGCCTGCCGGCGCGTGGATCACCAGGTTGCCGTGGTAGTAGCGCCCGAAGTCATCGGGCGGGTCGCGGTAGTAGTCGTGCAGGGTCCCGATCAGCACCCCGTACCCGTTGGCCAGTGGCATGTCCTTGTCCTTTCCCCGACGCCGCTCATTCGTTCGGCGCTTCCACCACTTCGCCGACCTGGTCCTGCACGCGCTTGGCCTGCTGGTCGACCATCACGGTGAACAGCTGCTGGGCGGCGCCGAAGATCACCGCCCAGGCCAGGATCTGCGGGGCGCTGTCCAGGTCGGAAAGCCCCGGGAAGAATCCGCCGCGGATCAGCAGCAGCCCGAACACCGCGATCAGCGCCCCGAGCGGCAGCTTCAGCAGGGCCATGGCGATGGCCAGGTTGAACGGTGTCGCGGTGCCGCCGACGCTGCGGAAGGACCCGGCGGCCGTCACCGCCGCCCCGGCCATGCCCACCAGGAGCAGCAGGGAGATGTCGGTGGGACGCACGGCGCCGGCGATGACCTCGTCGCGCCGCTGTTCGCCGGAGGACACCTGGGCGGAGCTCTCGGTGTTCTCCGCGCCGCCGGCCGGCGCCGCGGATTGGCCCGCGGCGTAGGGGCTTTCCCTGGTGGGGCAGACCACGGTGCCCTGGCCCTGCGGGGTGAAGCAGATCGCCAGGTCCGTGGGGCGCACCGCGCCCCAGACGGCCAGGCCGGCGGCCAGCACCAGCAGGATCACTGTCCACGCGGTCAGCCCGCGGTGGAAGCTGAGCATCCGCGCGTACTCGCGCCGGTAGGACATGTTCGCCGCGGTGCCGGCGTTGATGATCTCCTCGCGCACGTGGCCGGAGGAGACCAGATCACGTTTGGCCTGCCCATTGGAGCCGAGCTTGTCCATGTCGCGCATGAGCTGTTCGAAGCCGATGCGCTGGGGGTCCTTGAGCCGCAGGTGGTTGCGCACGTCGGACTGGATCTTGGGCAGCTTGCCCAGCAGGTAGTCGGTGTCGCCGCGGCGCAGCATCAGGGATTCGGCGGCGTGCACGTGGGCCATGACGCTGCCGATCAGCGTGGTGCCCAGCATCATCTTGAACCTCGGCCGGGTCAGCCGCGCCTGCGCCGCGTCAAGGTGGTGCTTGATGGCCTGGTCCAGCTCGGCCGCGGCCGGCGGGGTCCCCGCGGGGTTCGCCGCGGTTGCCGGCAGCTGGGCGAGATACCGCGCCTCGTCCTGCCACGCGGTGAGGTCCGACACGGCGATCGGGAAACGGCGCTGGGCCATGTTGGCGATGAATTGCGGATGCGCGCCGGTGTTCGGCATGGCCGGTCCCTCGATTGCTGCCCGTGGTTCCACGGAAGGCGAAGCGGTACGAGCCGCCGGCGGCCCCGAACAGCGGGTCACCGGCGGGAAACAAGGAGCCTGCCGGACACGATCGCTGCAGGCCCACGGCGCCCGGACTGCCGGGGCGATGCGCCGGTTCCCGGGTAGGCCCAGTGTCCGCCGGGCCGCATTACACGGGCATTACCGGAATCGATCACCGGCCCGCAGCCCATGCCATGGGTCAGGCGACGATCAGCGCGACACCCACGTAGACGGTGAGCAGGGAGGCCAGGGCCCATTCGGCCGCGGATCCGGTTTCGGCAAGGATCGGCAGCGCGACCCGCCCGTTGGCCTTCCACACGCCGCCGATGACCGGCAGGCGCCGGAACCAGCGCGGGGAACGGATCTTGATCGGCCAGATCAGGTTGCATCCGCCGATGGTCAGCATGTCCCCCAGCACGTGCACCACGACGCCGACGGCGACCGCCACCAGGAACCACTGGTTTTCCGTCGGCGCGTTCATGCCGACGAACGCGCCGGCGGCCAGCGCGATGACCCAGCACAGGGCCGGGGGCATGAATTTCACCGACTTCACGGCGAAGGAGATCAGCAGCACCGCGAACAGCGCCGCGGCCGGGTACACGGTGCCCAGCGCCGCGGTCTGCACCGCCCAGCCGTTGGCCAGCCAGGCCAGCAGGATGAAGAACGCCATGCCGAGGATCGAGTGCGTGCCGTTGCGGTGCCCGCCGGAAACCTTGCCGATGATGCGGGTGAAGATGCTGGAGATGGGCGGCAGCGAACGGGCGATGGTGGCCCCGTGGTGGTCCGCGTCGGGCAGCAGTGCGGCGCCCGCACAAACGATCGCCCCGGCCAGCGTTTCCCACCGGTCCATCTGCAGGGCCCCGAAGCCGAGGTCTACGGAGCCGATGCTCACCGGAGTCGTCATTGCTAGCCATGCGGCTGCGCCGCTCATGGCGTGGTGTCCACCCATCATGGGTTCAACCTTAAGACTGGTCACCGACGAATTGGCGGCACGACGGCGGTAAGCTTGAGCACATGAGCAATGTGCGCGAAGCAACCCCTGCCGACTGCCCGCAGATTCTGGAACTGATCCACGAACTCGCAGTTTACGAGAAGGAGCCGGACGCGGTCCGCAACACCGTGCAGGACCTGGAAGACCACCTGTTCGGCGCGGACCCCAAGGTCTTCGCCCATGTGGCCGAGGACGACGCCGGCACCGTGATCGGCGTGGCCGTCTGGTACCTGACCTATTCCACCTGGGAGGGCCGCCACGGCATCCACCTGGAGGACCTGTATGTGCGCTCCGCCCGGCGCGGTTCGGGCACCGGCACCGCGCTGCTGCGCACCCTTGCGCAGATTTGCGTGCAACGCGGCTACAAGCGCCTTGAATGGGCGGTGCTGGACTGGAACGAGCCGGCCATCAAGTTCTACGATTCCATCGGCGCCTCCTCCATGGACGGCTGGACCACCCGCCGGCTGGACGGCGCCGAATTAACCGCCCTGGGCACCGAAGGAGCAGCACGATGAGCCACTACCGCGGCATGGACGTCACCGAGCACCGCGTCGAGGTCCCGCTGGACCATACGCGCCCGGCCGGCGAGAAGATCAGCGTGTTCGCCCGCGAGATCAGCACCGATTCCTCGCTGCCGTGGCTGCTGTTCCTGCAGGGCGGGCCGGGCGGAAAATCCCCGCGGCCCGGGTCCCTCTCCGGGTGGCTGGCCGAGGCGGTCAAGCACTTCCGCGTGCTGCTGCTGGACCAGCGCGGCACCGGGCTGTCCACCCCGGCCAACCGCCAGTCCCTGGCCTTGCGCGGCGACTTCGCCGCCCAGGCCCGCTACCTTGAGCATTTCCGCGCGGACTCGATCGTGCGCGATGCCGAGGCGCTGCGCGAGCAGCTGGGCATCGAGAAGTGGAGCACCCTGGGACAGAGCTACGGCGGGTTCTGCACGTTGACCTACCTGTCGCTGTTTCCGCAGTCCCTCGACCGTTGCCTGGTCACCGGCGGGCTGGCTTCGCTGGACGCCGAACCGCGCGAGGTCTACCGGGCGACCTACCAGCGCATGGCAGAGCGCAATGCCGAGTATTTCTCCTGGTACCCGCAGGATTTCGAGGTCCTGGGCAGGATCTACGAGCATGTGCGCCACGGCGGCGACGAAGTGCTGCCCAATGGCCAGCGCGTCACCGTCCCGCTGGTGCAGATGCTGGGCATGTACCTGGGCGGCAACAGCCGGGTGCACCTGCTGCACCACGTGTTCGAGGAAGCGTTCATCGACACCCCCGGCGGCCAGCGGCTGTCCGACACCTTCCTGGATGCGCTGTACACGCAGTCCTCCTTCGCCGCGAACCC
The DNA here is from genome assembly GCF_014647495.1 of Glutamicibacter protophormiae. Lineage (GTDB taxonomy): Bacteria > Actinomycetota > Actinomycetes > Actinomycetales > Micrococcaceae > Glutamicibacter > Glutamicibacter protophormiae. The sequence continues at coordinate 329,759 of NZ_BMPH01000001.1, read as the reverse complement.
CTTGTATGCGCTGATGCACGAGAGCATCTACGCCCAGGACGCGGCCACGAACTTCGCGGCCGAGGCCGTGCTGCCGGAATTCCCGCAGTTCACCGCGCACGCCAAGACCCCGCTGCTAACCGGGGAGATGATCTTCCGCTGGCACTTCGCCGAGGACCCGGCGCTGCGCCCGCTGGAGGACGTGGCCCGGATCCTGGCCGAGCACGAGCACTTCGGGCCGCTCTACGACGTCGAAGCGCTGGCCTCCAATACCGTGCCGGTGGCCGCGGCGGTCTACCACGACGACGTCTACGTTGATCGCGAGCTGTCGCTGCGCACCGCTTCGCAGGTGGCGAACCTGCAGGCCTGGGTGACCGAGGACTTCCACCACGATGGGCTGGGCGACGAGGGTCCGGCGATCTTCCGCCGGCTGCTGGCCATGACCAACGGCGAAGACCCGGAAGCCGCCGCGAAGGGCGATTCCGGGTCCTAGGCCTGGCCGGCGCGCCGGGGCCGCTCAGCGATCCAGCTGGGCGGCCAGTTCCTCGCACAGCTTCGCCAGCAGCGGCGCGGCCGTAGCCAGGACCTGCTGGTCGGCATCGGGCAGCGCCTGGATGCCTCCGGCGAGCGCCGTGTAGGCGCGCAGCCGGTAGGCTTCGACCTCTTCCCTGCCCTGCGCGGTCAGTTCGACCAGGCTCGCACGCCCGTCGTTGGGGTCGGGCCGGCGGGACACCATGTGGTCCTGCTCCAGCCGGATGACCAGTCCGGTCATCGTCGGCTGCGCGACACGCTGCTGGAGCGCAAGGTCCCCCACGCGTTGCGCCCCGTCGCGGTCCAAGCCGGAAAGCACTCTCCAGGCGGTGACCGATCGCCCCTGCCCTGCGGCATGCCCCAGCAGGCGGGAGAGCGTCCCGGAGGACACCGCGATCCACGAGGCGGTTTCGGTGGCGGAGGAGGGTGTGGTGCTCATGATGTGTACCCTAGCAGAATGCGTTAATGGTGGATTTCGGACAGCGAAAAGCCCGCCGCCACGGCCCTTGGCAGGCCGCCGGCGGCGGGCAGTTCACGTGATGAGGCTACTTGCTGCCGTTGGCCTCGGCCGCGGCCTTGGCCGCCGCGGCGATGGCCTCGGCTTCCTCGGCCTTCTCGGCGGCGCGGCGGCCCATCGGGGTCCACAGCGAGAGCACGGTGGCCACGACAATGGCACCGAGGATCACCAGCAGGGAGATGCCCACCGGAATATCCAGCCAAGCGAACTGGTGCAGGGGCTCGCCGCCGTTGATGAAAGGCACCTGGTTCTCATACAGCGCGTGGAAGACCAGCTTGACGCCGATGAAGGCCAGGATGAAGCTCAGTGCGTGCTTCAGGAAGACCAGTCGGTTCATCAAGCCGCCGAGCAGGAAGTACAGCTGGCGCAAGCCCATCAGGGCGAAGATGTTGGCGGTGAACACGATGAACGCTGACTGGGTCAGGCCGAAGATCGCGGGAATCGAGTCGAAGGCGAACAGCAGGTCGGTCATGCCGATGGTGATGAACACCAGCACCATCGGGGTGAACAGCTTCTTGCCGTCGACCACGGTGCGCATCTTGTTGCCGTCGAAGTTCTCGGAGATCGGCAACTTGCTGGTCAGCTTCTTGACCAGGCCGCTTTCCTCGTCCTCGTCGCCCTCGTCCTTGAGCTGGTTCCATGCGGTCCACAGCAGGAAGGCGCCGAAGATGTAGAAGACCCACGACCACTGCTCGATGATGGCCGCGCCGGCCACGATGAAGATCGCGCGCAGGATCAGCGCGATGATGATGCCGAACATCAGCACTTCCTGCTGGTACTTTCGCGGTACCGAGAAGCGGGCCATGATGATGATGAACACAAACAGGTTGTCAATGGACAACGCGTATTCGGTGACCCAGCCGGCGTAGAATTCCTGGCCGAGCTGCGGGCCGGCCTGCCACCAGAGCACGCCGCCGAAGACCAGGGCGAGGGCGACGTAGATGCCGACGAAAATGCCCGCTTCCTTCATGGAAGGAATGTGGGGGCGCTTGGTCACATAAAGTAGATCGGCGACGAGCACCGCGCACAGCACGATCAGTGCGATGATTTCAAATTGAAGTGTTAACCCGGAAATGCCCACGGAAGAGCGACCTTTCATTGCAGGGTATGGCTGATAATCGCAAGTCTCTCCGCCGGCCCCACCGCATGATGGCGGTGCGAAATTCGGCTGCTGCGCCCGGCGAATCCCCTTTGATTCGCGTGCTGACGTTCACAGCATTTGGGATACTCCCCTACGTCCAATCAACCATTGTAGCCCACAGCAAAATCACAGCCCCAGGCGGAGCATCCTGCACCCGGTCCGATGGCCGGGCGCGTGAAACCCCGTCCCGGCGGGGATTGCCGCGGGGACGGGGTGGCATTTCCGCGTACGCCGTGCCGGTCAGGCGTGCCCGGCGGCCTTCATCTGGCGCAATTCCTTCTTCAGCTCGGACACTTCATCGCGCAGCCTCGCGGCCAGCTCGAACTGCAGCTCCGCGGCGGCGGCATGCATCTGCCCGGTCATCTCCTCGATCTGGCCCAGCAGGTCCTCGGCCGGCGCAGCGGCCAGCCCGTCCTTGCGCACGGTCGACGATGCGGAGGTGCGCTTGCCGCCCTTGGCCAGGCGGTTGTTGTTCAGCAGCTCCTGGGTGTCCGCATCCTCGCGGGCCAGCTGGTCGGTGATGTCGGCGATCTTCTTGCGCAGCGGCGTCGGGTCGATGCCGTGCTTCTCGTTGTGCGCCCGCTGGATCTCTCGGCGGCGGTTGGTCTCCTCGATCGCCTGGCCCATCGCGTCGGTGATCTTGTCCGCGTACATGATGACCTGGCCCGACACGTTGCGGGCTGCGCGGCCGATGGTCTGGATCAGCGAGGTCGCCGAACGCAGGAAGCCCTGCTTGTCGGCATCCAGGATCGTCACCAGCGACACCTCGGGCAGGTCCAGGCCCTCGCGCAGCAGGTTGATGCCCACCAGCACGTCGAAGGATCCCATGCGCAATTCGCGCAGCAGCTCGACGCGGCGGATGGTGTCCACGTCAGAGTGCAGGTACTGCACCCGCACCTGGTGCTCGGTGAGGTAGTCGGTGAGGTCTTCGGCCATGCGCTTGGTCAGGGTGGTGACCAGCACGCGTTCGTCGCGGTCCACGCGGGTGCGGATCTCGTCCAGCAGGTCGTCGATCTGCCCCTTGGTGGGCTTGATGATGATCTCCGGGTCGATCAGGCCGGTCGGGCGGATGATCTGCTCCACGAAGCCGTCGGACTTGCCCAGCTCGTACTTGCCCGGGGTCGCGGACAGGTACACCGTCTGGCCGATGCGCTCCAGGAACTCGTCCCACTTCAGCGGGCGGTTGTCCATGGCGCTGGGCAGGCGGAAGCCGTGCTCCACCAAGGTGCGCTTGCGTGACATGTCGCCCTCGTACATGGCACCGATCTGCGGCACGGTGACGTGGGACTCGTCGATGACCAGCAGGAAGTCGTCCGGGAAGTAGTCCAGCAGGCAGTGCGGGGCGGAGCCGGCCTCGCGGCCGTCGATGTGCCGCGAGTAGTTCTCGATGCCGTTGCAGAAGCCCATCTGCTCCATCATTTCCAGGTCGTAGGTCGTGCGCATGCGCAGCCGCTGGGCCTCGACGAGCTTGTTCTGGCTCTCCAGCTCCTTCAGCCGCGCCGCCAGCTCGTCCTCGATGGTCTTGATCGCCTTGTGCATCCGCTCGGCGCCGGCCACATAGTGGCTGGCCGGGAAGATGTACATCTCGGTTTCCTCGCGGATCACCTCGCCGGTGACCGGGTGCAGCGTGTAGATCGCCTCCACCTCGTCGCCGAAGAACTCGATGCGCACCGCCTGCTCCTCATACATCGGGATGATCTCCACGGTGTCTCCGCGCACCCGGAAGGTGCCGCGGTGGAAGTCCATGTCGTTGCGGGTGTACTGCATGGCGACGAACTGGCGCAGCATCGCGTCGCGGTTCAGTTCCTCGCCCTGGCGCACGGTCACCATCCCGGCGACATATTCCTCCGGGGTGCCCAGGCCGTAGATGCAGGACACCGTGGCGACCACGATCGTGTCGCGGCGGGTGAGCAGCGAGTTGGTGGCCGAGTGGCGCAGCCGCTCGACCTCCTCGTTGATCGAGGAGTCCTTCTCGATGAAGGTATCGGTCTGCGGCACGTAGGCCTCGGGCTGGTAGTAGTCGTAGTAGGACACGAAGTACTCGACCGCGTTGTTCGGCATCAGCTCGCGGAACTCGTTGGCCAGCTGGGCGGCCAGGGTCTTGTTCTGCACCAGCACCAGTGTGGGGCGCTGCACCTGCTCGACCAGCCAGGCGGTCGTCGCGGACTTGCCGGTGCCGGTCGCGCCGAGCAGCACGATGTCCTTCTCACCGGCCTGGATCCGCTGCGTCAGCTCCGCGATGGCCTGCGGCTGGTCGCCGGCCGGCTCGTATTCGCTGATGACCTCGAAGGGGGCGACAACTCGTTTGATGGGCTGTGCAAGACTCATGCATCTAGGCTACGCCCTAGGTCCCGACTCTTGGGGAACTGCTCGCGGTTGGCTGAAAGAATCCAGCAATCGGGTCATCACCTCGATACGCTCGGGGATCCCGGGATGGGTGCGGCCGACCCTGTTTTCAAGCCAGTCGAAGTAGCGCTTTGCCCCACCAAGCACGGCGGGGATGAACGCCAACGGCTCGATGCGATTCGATACCCCGCCAATCGAAAAACCCGCGGCATGCCGGTTCCCCGAGAGAATGATCTCAGCGCTGAATGAGCCGTGACCGGCGCCCGCCGACAGGAATCCTTCAATCGCGTCAAGCAGCGCAAACCAGATCGCCAGCGTGTCGTCCCACAATCCGGGCGGAATCAGTTGTTCGCCGAAATAACGTATTTGCACAATCCCGTCGCCGCCGTAGGGGTTTTGCGCCGCCCGCTTGAACCAGAGCTGCGTTGCCCGGTCGGGTTCCTCCTCGACGGAGACCAGGTACCTGCGGGGGGATGCCGTGAATTCCGCGAGGTTGGTCACCGTATGCGGGAGCAGCAGAAAGGACTCAGCTTCACACCCAGGTTCATGCGCAGCGTCGTGCGTGCTCATGCCCGGTCACCAACGCGGCATGCTCCAGCCCGTGCCGCATCCGCCGCGTGGTCTGCGCGCTCCACGGGTACAGGCTCGGTGGCACCACCAAGAATTCCATCGGTGAGTCCATCGAATTCAATGATGCGGCCGACTGTGCCGACGGTGAACTTGGCCAATGGCTTGTTGTCGGTGATCGCCTTGGTTGCCTCGGCGGCCAAGGATGATTCGAGCACCTGGATCCCGGCGCGCCGGGTCCCCTGCACCTCGTCAATCACCTCAACGGGGATCAAACACGGCCAGGGGTAGCGCTGCCGGGTACTTCCCCCTTGTCGCTGCGGCACAGCGGCGCAATCGGGACCCCGTTGGATCGAGACGAGGTGTTCACCGGCGCCGGACTTCGGGGTGTTGGGCATGATTGATTCGGCGGCCTGAGAGACGTTCATTGACGACTTTCGTTTGCTGTGTTGTTTGGCCCGGGCATCACGTTCAACGATCGAGCCAGGCGAGGCGCGCTTGGTGCTCGGCCCGGAAATTCCCGCCAGGTTGGTTGTGGCAAGTGGTTCGGCCAGCGTCCGCCAGGCGGCGACAACGTCCTCGCACAATGCGGCGTGTTCGGTGCGGAAACTGTTCAGCGCTGGGTCCTCGACCGTTTCAGGCCAAAAACTCCCGGCCGCTACTGGTCGCGGCACGCGGCTACCGGGGCGCAGGAGCCGGAGGTCCAACGGCTGCGCGACTATGGGCCCGCCGGAAACACGGTCGACGCCCCGCGTCGTGAGCTTTTGTCCACCCAGCAAATTCAGTTTCATCATGGCATGTCTTTTCTCTTGACTACCAGCGTCCCCTAGGAATTCTCCCATCGGTTGCCGGGCCGAACAACGCGCCGGGCCGTCCCGGGGACTGCCGGTTTCCCGGGCGCCGCCCTGGGCGGGTAGGTGTTGCTTGGCAGCGTCAAGTTTCCTCGTATTTGCGTGAAAGGAGTCTTGGCCGTTACCGCCGGGGCTCTCCACCTCGCTTTCCTGAAACCGCAGCTCCCCCAGCGCGCCGGCTCCCTGATCGAATGGTCCGCGCTGGGCGTCCCGTTGCGGCTCGCCGCCTTTTTCAAGCTTGAAACGATCGCCGTAGCCAGCGGACTGCCGTCGCGGTAATGCCGCGGTAACACAGCGGTAATCACCCAACGGCATAGTAGTGACAGCACGTCCGCCGCCGGAATTTCCGGCGGCGGCGCGCCACGGGGCGAACCGGCGCAGTTCTTGCCGGCCGCTCCCCCGGACAACGTTGCGCATACCGGGCGCTGGCTTTTCGATGCTGCCTCCCGATGTGCCTTGGCGAATCCCGCCTGCCGCCGCTACGCGGCGGACGACGCGGAATCAATCCCACATCACGCCACCCAAGGGAGGAAGGCACCCGAATGCCAGTCCCATTCCAAGGCGAATTATTCACCTTTCAGAACCCCGACGGCTCCGAGTTGACACTCAAGGGCTGGGGAAACCAGTTCCATGCGGTCTTCGAAACCCTGGACGGCTACACCGTCGTCAAGGGCGAGGACGGCTACTACGAATACGCGCAGCTCGCCGAGAACGGAGAATCGCTGCAGCCCACCGGCGAGCGCGTCGACACCGCCGATCCGCAAACCCTGGCCCTGCCGCAGCACCTGCGGGTCACCCGCGAATCCAGCGCCATGCAGGCCCGCGATGTGCGCGAATCCCTGGGGCCGGTGCCGCGCTGGATGCAACGCCGCATGGAAGCCCAGGCCCAGGCCAAGGCCCAGTCGGCATCCCCGGAGGCCGCGCCGCCGTCGAATCCGACCACCGGAAATTTCCGGGGGCTGGTGCTGCTCATTGATTTCAGCGACTTCCCGGCCACGATCAGCCGGCAGGAGGTCGACGACTTCTGCAACAAGGCGGGCTACACCGGCTTCGGCAACAACGGATCGGCGTTCGACTACTTCCGCGACGTCTCGGACGGCAAGTTGAGCTACAAGAACCTCGTGGCCGCCTACTACCGGGCGGCCCATCCGCGCACCTACTACACGGATCCGGCCATCAGCTACGGCACCCGGGCCCAGGAACTGATCCGCGAGGCGCTGAACTCCCTGGTGGCGTCGGGCTTCGACTTCTCGTCGCTGACCGCAGATGCCGGCGGCTACATCAAGGCGCTGAGCGTCTTCTACGCCGGGGTCCGCTCGAACGCGTGGAGCGAAGGGCTGTGGCCGCACAGCTGGGCGCTGGCCACCCCGTACGTGCTCAGCGCGACGCGCCGCTTCTCCGACTACCAGATCACGGATTTGGGCAACCAGCTCACGCTGCGCACGTTCTGCCACGAGAACGGTCACATGGTGTGCGACTTCCCGGACCTGTACGACTACGACAGCGTCGGGGTCGGCCTGGGCGTCGGGCACTATTCGCTGATGTGCTACGGCGGCAACGACAAGAATCCGACCCAGGTCGACGCCTACCTGAAGCATGCGGCGGGCTGGTCCTCGGCGGCCACCACCATGGCATCCGGGCAGAGCTACACCATCGCGGCCGGACGCAACGAGTTCCTGCTGCATCCGCGCAGCGCCACGGAATACTTCATCGTGGAAAACCGCGAGCAGGCCGGACGGGACGCCTCGCTGCCTGATTCCGGCGTCGCGATCTGGCACGTGGACACCACCGGCAACAACAGCAACCAGGAGATGACCCCGGCCAAGCACTACGAGCTGTCCCTGGAGCAGGCGGACAACCGCTTCGACCTGGAACGGCGGGTGAACTACGGCGATGCCACCGACCTCTACGGGGGTTCGGGCTCCAGCTTCGGCCCTTCCTCGGCGCCGAACAGCAACTGGTGGGACGGCAGCGGCTCGGGACTGGACATCGAGTCCGTCTCCGCCGTCGCCCATTCGATGACGGTGGCCACCAGGAACACCGGCCCGGCCACCCACTACAACATCGCGGTCAACCAGGTCTTCGCCACCGTCAATGCGCAGAACGCGTGGGCGCATGTGGGAACCCTGGGCTGGCGCAAGATCACCACCGGCGCCCCGGACGGCATTACCAACATGCTGGCCCTGCTCGCGCTGGCCCGGGCCAAGGGCCTGCTGGTCACCGTCGTCGCCGACGCCTCGACCATCTCGCAGTGCTACCTGTGAATCCGTCCACGAGCGACACGAAAGAAGGAAGAACCATGTGGACCACCATCAACCAGATCTTCACCTCCAACCATTCGCAGAACGCCTGGGCCCATTTGGCCTCGGACAACGCCTGGCACAAGGTGCTGACCGGAGCAGCCGACGGCGTGACCAACGTCCATCTGCTGCTCTCCGTGGCCAAGGCCACCGGCAAGCAGGTCTATGTCGTCCTGGACGCGGCGAAGAACATCACGCAGGTCTACCTCTAGCCCGACGGACAGAGAAAGGGGTGCAGTCGCACATGAGCAAGGACTACAAGATCAAGATCAGCGTTGCGGGTACCGGCGAAGCGGGGTCCCAGGACGCCGCGGACTCCTCGGCTCCGTCGCCGATGGCGCTGGAGCAGCTGGCAGGCGCTGCCGGAGCGGGAACAACGGGGGCGGCTCCCGAGCCGATGGCCATGGGCCAGATGGCCGCCGGAGGACCGGACGCGGCGCCCGAACCCATAGCGCTGGATGAATTGCCCGATCCAGGCGGCTCCTGACCCGGCGCCGCCCTGCCGAGGCGCAGCCTCGCGTGGTGCGCGGCCGATCCCAGCGGTCGGCCGCGCAGTGCTGCGCCCGGTTCCGCTAGCGCCCGCGCTTCATGCCAAAGCGGATCGAGTTGCGCGCCACGGTGCGGCGGATCATCCCGCCGAACACGCCGACGGTCAGCCAGGTCGCGGCCGCCAGCCCTGCCAGGGCCAGCCAGCCGCTGATGTGCACCACCGGCGGGTAGGGCCCGTCGGAGGCGACGAATTCGCTGCGCCCGCCGAAGCCCAGCCACAGCACCAGCGCGGCGGCAAAGCAGGCAAGCATCGTCCACTTGGCGGTTTTCAGCATCAGCGGCCCAGCTCCTGGCGGTAGAGCTCTTCGACCCGGGCCAGCAGCTGCTCGCGGCTGCCGTCGTTGACGAGCAGGTAGTCGGCGATTTCTGCGCGCTGCTCGTCGGTGGCCTGCGCGGCCATGCGCGCCTCGGCGTCCTGCCGGGTCCAGCCGCGGTCCTCCACCATCCGGCGGATGCGCTCCTCGCGGGGCGCCTGCACGACGATGACCACGTCGTAGGCCGGGGCCTGCCCGGATTCGGCCAGCAGCGGCACGTCCTCGACCACCAGCGCACCGGAGGGCGCGGCTTGGCGCAGGCGCGCGGATTCCTCGCGGATCAGCGGGTGCACGATCGCGTTGAGCTTTTCGCGGGCTGCCTCGTCGGAGAACACCAGGGCGCCCAGCGCGGCGCGGTCCAGCGTCCCGTCCTCCTGCAGCATCCGTTCGCCGAAGGTTTCGCGGATCGCCGCCAGCCCGGGGGTGCCCGGTTCGACGACCACCCGCGCCAGCGCGTCGGCGTCGATCAGCACCGCCCCGAGCTGCGCCAATTTCGCCGCCACTACTGATTTACCGGATGCCACCCCACCGGTCAGGCCCACATGCATCATGGGTAACAGCCTAGTATGGCCCCGGGCCGGAGCAGGTTTCCGGCGCACCGCAACATGCCGCGCAGCCGCACCCGGGCCGGGTGGCTGGGTGCGGTACAGCTAGGCTCCGCGCAGCTGGGTGAGCGTGTGCAGCAGCTCGGGACTCGGCTCCACCCCGAGCTCGGTCTTTAGCCGCCCGATGAACTGCAGCAGCCCCGCGGTGGCCGAGGCGTTGTTGCCCTGCCCTGATTCGGCGCGGGCACTGAGGCTCGCGGCCGATTCGCGCATCGGGTCGATCCGCAACGCGCTCTGGGCCAGCTGCCAAGCCCGATGCTGCAGCCCCGAATTCAGCAGCTGCGCCGATGCGGCCTCCAACGCGCGCAGCTGCAGCTGGCGCAGCGCCTCCTGCTCCTCGAACAGCCAGGGCTCGTCCCAGTCCGGCAGCAGCGCGCGGGTGTTCAGGAAGCTGTCCTCCTGCAGGCTTTCGGCGTCGGCGGCCAGCAGCGAGCGCTGCAGCCGATGGCGCAGGGTGTGCAGATCCACGGACACCGCAGGGGCGATTTCCACCCAGCCGTCGTCGCAGCGGATCACCCCGGGGCACTGGTGGTGGATGTGGCACAGGCTCACGCGCAGGCTGTCGGCCGCGCGCATCTCGGTGGTCTCCGGCCAGAGCATCCCGGCCATCCGGCGCCGCGAGACCGGCCCCTGGACCGCCAACAGGGTCAGCACCCGCTGCTCGCGCAAACGCAATTTGACCGGTTGGCCGTCGGCGATCAGACGCCAGCGGTCAAGCAGTTCAATTTCATATGATGCAGCCATCGGCAACTCTCCCAGCAAAGCACAACCAGCCCCAGTAGATGCCCCATGAGGAGAATTTTCCCACTCCCCCGGCACCGGAGTCAATGCCCGGACCATGGATAAATCAACCTGAAAGACCGTAGCGAGGTGCAAACATCGGGTTAAATCGTGCAGTGCGGACTATTGCGGCGGCCGCCCCTCCGGATGCCTTCACGCGCGTCGCGATAAACTGGTGGCAATGAACTCCACCGATTCCCGGGCGTCGGCCTACACCACCCTGAGCCGCGACAGCGTCCACGAGGTCGAGATCAAGCGTTCCCGCTTCATCACCTACCTCTTCAGGGTCGACTCCGAGGCGGCAGCCCGCGACCACATCGCCGCGCTGCGCAAGACGCACTTCGACGCCCGCCACCACTGCAGCGCCTTCATCCTTGGCCCGGACAGGATGGTCCAACGCTCGAACGACGACGGCGAGCCCTCGGGCACCGCCGGCATCCCGATGCTCGAAGCCCTGGCCAAGCGCGACACCGGACGCGGCACCGACCTGTCCGACGTGCTGGCCGTGTGCGTGCGCTACTTCGGCGGCATCAAGCTCGGCGCCGGCGGCCTGGTCCGCGCCTACTCGGATTCCGTCTCCCAGGCCCTGGAGCATTCGACCCTGCACGTGCGCCAGCGCCTGCGCATCTTCACGCTCCCCGCCCCGCACGCGCTGGCCGCCCGCTGGGAGAACGAGCTGCGCGCCGCCGGCTACCAGCTCGAACCCAGCGCCTGGGAAGCGGACAACGCGGTGCTGCACATCGGGATCGACGACACCGCGCAGGACGCGGAGCAGCTGGCCGCCTTCACCGCCGCCCTGACTTCCGGTGAGGGCCGGCTGCTTCCCTACGACACCAAATGGGTGGACCTTCCATGAGCACCATGAGCGAACCGGCCGGCGCAGGAGCCGGCGCCGAAAACGCCGCCGCCGATCCAGCCGAGGCACTGCTGGCGCAGCTGAGCCGCTGGCCCGACGTGCAGGCGCAGAACCTGTTCGCCGTCGACGCCGCCGACCGGCTGGTGCTGGACACCTGCGCCGGCGCCCTGGCCGAATACGGCGCACCCTGGCCCGAATCCGTCGCCGTGATCGGCGACCACTACGGCGCCCTGGCCCTCGGCGCGCTGGCGCGCGGAGCCGGGCGGGTGCGCGTGTTCACCGATGCGCTGACCTCCCGCCGCGCCATCGAGAACAACCTGGCCGCCCTGGCCCCGCACTGGTCGGGCCGGGTCGAGTTCGCCGCGCTGGCCGAAGCCGCCCGGGGCGCGGGCCACGTGCTGATGAACCTGCCGCGCGGGCTGGATGTGCTGGCGGAGCAGGCCGACGCGATCGCCGCCGCGGCCGACCCCGCGGTGCAGGTGTTCGCCGGCGGACGCATCAAGCACATGAACCGCTCGATGAACCAGGTGCTCGCCGAACGCTTCGCCCAGCTCGACGTCTCCCTGGCCCGGCAGAAATCGCGCGTGCTCACCGCCTCCGGGGTGCTGGAAAACCGGCCCGCCAGCCGCTATCCGCAGCGCGCCTCCCACCGGGTCAACGGCACCTCCTTCACGCTCGCCGCGGGGGCCGCGACCTTCGGCGCCGCCCGGCTGGATCCGGGCACCCGGCTGCTGCTGGAGCACCTGCCCGATCTCTCCGGCCACCGCACCCTGGTGGACCTGGCCTGCGGCAACGGCTCGATCGGCATCTACGCTGCGCTCACCCACCCGCAGCTGCGCATCGCCGCCTGCGACCATTCCGCCTCCGCCGTCGCCTCCACGCTGGCAGCCGCCCGGGCCAACCACGTCGAGGACCGGATCGACGCGGTGCAGGACGACGCCCTGTCCCGCCTGCCCGAGGCCAGCGCCACGCTGATCACGCTGAACCCGCCGTTCCACATCGGCAACACCGTCACCGCGGACATCGCGTACAAGCTGATCGACGACGCCGCCCGCGTGCTGGCCGACGGCGGCGAGCTGGTCTGCGTGTTCAACTCGCATCTGCGCTACCGCAGCGAACTGGCCCGGCGCATCGGCCCCACCCGCCAGCTGGCCCGCGACAAGACCTTCACCGTCACCGCCTCGACGCGCCGACGGGGCTGATCCCGAAAAAGTTATCCACATTTTCGCCGGCGCTGCACCACCTCCGGCGGCACGCGGGCATGCTGGACCCATGAGCACACCACTGACGCAGGTCCTCGAGGACCTGTCCAGCAGGATGGACCAGCCGGGCCTGGACGCCGGCGACGCGCTGGCCGTCGCCGCGCTCATCCCCACGCTCCTGCGGCGGCTGCGCACCGCGGGCGGGCAGTCCTCCTTTGCCGATCCGCGCTTCGCGCTGGCCCTGGCCGCCTCCGCGGAAGAAACCGCCGACGAGTCAGTGCGCGCCCAGGTCCACGCCGCCCACCTGATCGAAGCGAGCGCCGCCCACGGCCTGTCGGTGCTGGAGCTCGACGCCCTGCGTGAGACCGACCCCGATCTGGCGCTGCCGCCGCAGCTGTGCCAAGGCCGCCCCAGCTTCAACTCCCCGGAGGAGCTCACCGCCGCCTGGCTGGACCTGGACTTCTTCGAGGCGCGGCGCCGGCTGGCCGATGCCCACCACGTCATCGCGCAGTTCGACTACCAGCACCAGCAGTACCCGCCGCAATTCACCCGATTGGCCGCACGGTTCGCGGATCCCGGCCAGCATCCGCGCGAGGTGCTCTCCGCCGCGCGACGGCTGGAAAAGTTCGAGGAACCTGTCCCCGAATTCGCCGCCCCCGCGGCCTGCAGCGCCCAGGACCCCTCCGGGGCGCTGCTGGAGCAGCTGGTTGACGACGCGCTGGACGAGCCGCAATCGACCACGCGCCAGCGGCGGGTGAACAAGATCTTCAAGCAGGCCCGCACCCAGACCGAAGAGGAAGACCCGGCCGCGCTGGCGGGCCTGTTCCGCCGCGGCACCCGCCGCGGGCTGACCCGCATCGAGCTGCTGCTGGACCCGCTGGGAGCCGAGCTGTTCGACTCGATCGTCGCGCAGGCGGACAATCCGCGCACCCAAGCCGGCCAATGCGCGCGCGAAGGGCAGGCGAACGTCGTCTTCGGCAGCTTCGGGCGCCAGGAATCCGCCTCCCCCATCCCCGACCACCCTGATTTCGTCACCGACGAGGAAGCCGCAGCCCACACCGAGCCCGACCCGGCCCCCGAGCCGTCCGTGGCGCTGCGCCGGCTCAATGCCCTGCTCGGGTTCCTGCGCATCAATTCGCAACGGCTGCGCAAGCTGGCCGGTGCCGAGGGGCAACTCCCGCCGCCCGAGGCGCAGGCCGCCGACGCGGCATCCGGTGTGGCCACCGTGGCGCCGCAGGTCGTCGTCACCCTGACGCTGGCCGAACTGGAAGAACGCGCCGCAACCCACGGGATCACCCTGCACGGGCACGAGCTGTCCGCCGCGCAGCTGCGCCGGACCCTGGCCGAGGCAAAAATCATCCCGCTGGTGCTCGGCGGCAAGAGCCAGGTCCTGGACATGGGCCGGGCCGTCCGCTTCCACACCGCACCGATGCGCCTGGCGATCACGGTGCGCGATGGCGGCTGCATCGTGCCCGGCTGCACCCGGGACCCCGAGTCCTGCAACATCCACCACATCTGGCTCTGGTCCGAAGGAGGCGTGACCTCCGTGTACTGGGGCGCCATGCTGTGCGAGAAGCACCACCACGACGTGCACGCGGGACTGATCAAGGTCATTGCCGACGGCGGGGTGCCCAAGGTCATCATGCCGCGTTTCATGGATCCCGCGCAGCGTCCGGTGCGCAACACCGTCAACCAGCACCGCGCCGCTTAACCGCGGTGCCGGAGCCGGCGCACCGCCGGTCTCACAGTCCTTCGAACAGGTCGGTCAGCAGCGGTGCGCCGTCCGGGCGCGGCGGCCAGGCGAGCACCGCGGGTTCCCGCCCCACGATCCGCTGCCAGCCGGCGTCCCCGCCGGGATAGGTCAGCACCGGGCGCTGGCTGCGGTGTTCACGCAGCCCGGCGAGGATCCGCTCGGCCACCTGCGTGGTATCCACCTCGATGTCGATCTTCTCATCCGGCACCGGCCGCAGGTGGTATTCGACCACCGGATTGAAACGCGGCAGCCCGCGGCGCATCCGCGAAGCGTTCCAGCGGTGGAAGGTCGATTCCCGCAGCGCCCCGTGGACCAGCCGGCGCAGCCCCGGCCCGGGCACCGCCCTGGCCTGGTGGAACGCCGCGTCGACCGCGCGCCCGATAGCGATGTGGTCGCGGTGCCCGGTGATGCCGTCGGGGCCGAAAGTCGCTACGACCTGCGGCCTTTCCTCCAGCAGGATCCGGCGCACCCGCTGCTCCAGTTCCCCGGCATCAACCAGGTGCAGCCGGCCATCGGCATAGTCCAGCCATTCGTGGCGGTCCGGCACCCGGCCGTGGGCCTGCCAAGCGCGCACGCTCTCGCCGCGCCGCCAGGCGCCCAGGGTGGCCGCCGTGGCCGGGATGCCGTCGGCGATCATCCCCGCGCCCCCGTCGGTCGCGATCACCAGGATGAACCTGAATCCTGGATCAGCTTCGTGCAGGGCGATCGATCCTGCGCACGCATAGGCGTCGTCGTCCGGGTGGGCGACGATCACTGCGATCGAATGCGGTTCGTTCATGCAAGCATGGTAAATCCGCGCGGGATCTGACCGCTAGGACCTTGCGGCATCCCGTGCAGCCGGCACCCGGGCCACGGAGTCCTCGAAACGCACCCGTTGCCCCGCCACGCGTACCGCATGCCCGCGCAGGCCCACGGACGCCAGATTCAGCCGGTCGATGACCCGGTCCGATCCGGCATCGGCCGCTTCCGGGAGCAGGGCGTTGCCCTGGGGATCCACCCACCTGATGCTGCGATCGGCACGGCGCAGCGGTTCGCGTGCCGTGGCGGGAAGCAGCTGCGCCCCGGTCTGGAGTCCCCCGCTGAAGAAGCCGCGAACTCCCAGCCGCACCGGCTTGGCGCCCCAGCCGTAGAGGCCGGCGATCACCATGCGACCGGTGGCCGCGGATTGCAGCGCCGCGGCGTTCGCGCCGTACGCCCATGGTTCCCGGGCGATTTTCAGGAACTGCTCTGGAGCGAGCTGGTTGACGGCGCGGATACCGTGGACCGCGCACTGCTCGGAGGCCAGGATCCAGCCGGGGTATTTGAAATCCTCGGCTTTGCTGTTGGCTTCCGCTGCCGCGCAGCTGCACTGAACGGGCTGCAGCTGTGCCGCCGGCAGCGCATTGCCCAGGCCGATGAAGCCCAGCGGTCCGACGGCGGGCGCCACAGGGATCTCCAGCGCCATCAGCGGAACGCTGCGGGATTCGAGCCACTTGAAGAGCCCGACCAGCTGGACCAGGGCCGTCACCCCGAGCCCGACGCCCAGCTCGTAGTAGAGTTCTGCGTCGATCGCGGCGAAGTCCATGTCGGCGCCGGTGAAGAATTGCCAGCCCGCCTTGAGCAGCGGCCACGCCACTATGGCACTAGTCAGGCCCCACATCCATGATGGAAGTAGCTGGGTGTAGCGCAGCGGCTGGAGCGCTTCCACTGGTACCTTCACTCTCTCCTGCGCCTGCCGACGCCAGCTATTGAGCAGCGCCGCAAATCTCAGCTGGCCGATCAGGCCGGCGATCGCCAGCAGCCCGAAGTAGCCCATGGCCGCCTGCAGCACCTGCTGCTCGGTTCCCGTCGGTTCCAGCAGCGCATCGAACCAGATGGCGGCCGCCAGTCCGATCCACGCAGCATGCCGGCCGGCGCCGCCAAGCAGCACGATCACGCCGATGAAAAATGAGTAGGTCAGCAGGACCGGGGCCCAGCTGCCGAAGACCAGGGGCTGCGGCGCGAAGCGGATGAGGTAGAACAGCAGTGTTCCCAGCGGGACCCAGGCCCCCACGCTCAGCCAGAGGTCCGGGATGCCGCGTGGCACCTGCGCCCATTGATCCTCGTGCAGCGAACGGAAGGGGATTTCCTTCTGCGCCGGCGACGCGGGCGCGGACTGATTCTCCATCTGCACTCCAGTACTCCTCGGGACCAGCGAATCGGCTGATGCCGAAGCCGGAAACGTCTTCTGGGTTTAGACTACCGAACTGATCTATTGGAGTGAGTCCACCGCGGGAGCGATCTGTTATCCCCCGGATCAGCACTAATGATGACGCGGCACCCGCGCGCCGGAGAAAGGCCGCCGGTTAAAAGGCGCAAGGCCCAACCCGAGGTGGGTTGGGCCTTGCGGCGCTCGACAAACGCTCTCGTTCATCCCGCGGCAGCGGGAGAAGCGAAATTAGTTGCCGGTCAGCTTCTCGCGCAGAGCAGCCAGTGCTTCGTCGGAAGCCAGGGTGCCTGCATCGGTGGCTGGAGCCTCCGACGAGTACGATGCCGGGGCAGCCTCGCCGGCAGCAGCAGGCTCTGCTTCTGCGTCGGCGGTGATTGCGGCAACAACCTGCTTCTTGTGAGCTTCCCAACGCTCCTGGGCAGCAGCGTACTGTGCTTCCCATGCAGCGCGCTGGGTCTCGAAGCCTTCGAGCCATTCGTTCGACTCTGGGTCGAAGCCCTCTGGGTACTTGTAGTTGCCGGCCTCGTCGTACTCTGCAGCCATGCCGTAGAGTGCTGGGTCGAACTCGGTGCCCTCTGGGTCCACGCCTTCGTTGGCCTGCTTGAGCGACAGCGAGATGCGGCGACGCTCCAGGTCGATGTCGATGACCTTGACGAACAGCTCGTCGCCCACGGAGACAACCTGCTCGGCCAGCTCAACGTGGCGTACTGCCAGCTCGGAGATGTGAACCAGGCCTTCGATGCCGTCTTCGACGCGAACGAACGCACCGAATGGAACCAGCTTGGTGACCTTGCCCGGTACAACCTGACCCAGTGCGTGGGTGCGGGCGAAGGTCTGCCATGGATCTTCCTGGGTAGCCTTCAGCGACAGGGAGACGCGCTCGCGGTCCAGATCGACTTCCAGAACCTCGACGGTGACTTCCTGGCCAACCTCGACAACCTCGGATGGGTGGTCGATGTGCTTCCAGGACAGCTCGGAAACGTGCACCAGGCCGTCTACGCCGCCCAGGTCCACGAATGCACCGAAGTTGACGATGGAGGAAACAACGCCCGGACGAACCTGGCCCTTTTCCAGCTTGTTGAGGAAGGTCGAGCGGACCTCGGACTGGGTCTGCTCGAGCCATGCACGGCGGGACAGCACAACGTTGTTGCGGTTCTTGTCCAGCTCGATGATCTTGGCTTCGATTTCCTGGCCGATGTATGGAGCCAGGTCGCGAACGCGACGCATCTCGACCAGCGACGCAGGCAGGAAGCCGCGCAGGCCGATGTCCAGGATGAGGCCACCCTTGACAACCTCGATGACGGTACCGGTAACGACGCCGTCCTCTTCCTTGATCTTTTCGATGTCGCCCCAAGCGCGCTCGTACTGCGCACGCTTCTTGGACAGGATCAGGCGGCCTTCCTTGTCTTCCTTGGTCAGAACCAAGGCCTCGACGTTATCGCCAACGGTGACAACGTCACCCGGGTCAACGTCGTGCTTAATGGAAAGCTCGCGGGAAGGAATGACACCTTCGGTCTTGTAACCGATGTCGAGCAGAACTTCGTCGTGGTCAACCTTGACGACGGTGCCTTCGACGAGGTCACCATCGTTGAAGTACTTGATGGTGGCGTCGACTGCGGCCAAGAAGTCCTCAGCAGATCCAATGTCGTTGATGGCGACAACTGGTGCGCTGTTGTTCTCGTTCGAGGTGATGGTCATGTAGTAGGGACTCCGATGTGGATAGATTTGATCAGTCGAAACCCCGGAAGTCCCGGAATTTCGAACGGGTAAAACAATTTGCGGACATGGCATGGCCACGGTGCGCTGTTCAAGTCTACGCTCTGCGCTGAGCCGAGGCAAAGCAGATCGCCCCAACATCGACGGCGCCGCTTTGTGAGGTTCGCTACATTTACGGTCCTGAACCACGCGGTCGGAGGCCGATCACCAAGCTTGGGACAGCCGCACAAGCTCGACTCCAGCGTCCTGCAGCGTCTCCAGCCCCTTGCGAACTCCGGCGGCGGTGCCGGAATCCGGGCGGTTGAAATGGCCGATTCCCACGTCCCCGGCGCGCAGGCCGCCGACCTGTGCGGCGACGACAGAGGAGGCGAAGGTGGCCCCGGCGTCCACGTTGACAGTGAAGTTCATCGGCACCAGCCCCAGGTCGTGGCACAACTCGGCGCCGATCTGGTCCATGTGGGCGGTGCCGGAGCGGAAGAAGCGCGCGTCGAGGCCGAATTCCCCCGCCAGATAGCGCTGGTTGCCCATGACCTCGTCATAGGCCTGGCCCACCGATGCGGTCCCGGGGATCCCGTAGGCCTCCTGGCCGGCCACGCCCAACGGGGCATGGCTGGTTCCGTGGTTGGCGATCTCGAACAACGGATCAGCGGAGAGGTCCGCGAGCAGGCTCCGGTTGGACCGAGCCCAGCGCTGGTTGACGAAGAGCGTGGCCGGGGCGTCGGCGTCGCGCAGGGCCTTGATCAGAGCCCGGTCGAACGATGTTCCTCCCGGTCCCCCGCACGCGTCGAAGGACAGCGCCGCGGCCCTGCACCCGCGGGGCAGCCCGAGCTGGATCCCCGGGACGTCCAGGCCGAACTGGCCCGGCTTCCGGCCTCGGTACTTCGCGACCGCCTCGGCGCGCGTCATGACCGCCGCGGCAGCCGGCGGCGGCGTGGCGGACGGGCTGGCCGCGGGATTCGGCGGCGGCGGGGCGGCAGGCATCGGGCTCGCCTGGGGACCGGGCGGGGCTTCGGGAGGCGTCGCGCACCCGGTGAGCGCGGCGAAGCCAAGTGCTCCCAGTCCCAGCGCGCCGCGAAGCAGCCCGCGCCGGGTCGGCTCGGCTTGCGCGGCAGGTCGTGTGGATGGCGGCATCGGGTCTAGAAATCCGCTTGGCAGTAGGGGGTCCGCGGGCCGGTGAACAGCCGGTCCAGTTCGCCAAGTGCTCCGGTCCGGTGCTCGGCGAGCAGCCCTGCACCCGCCAAGTGCGTGGCGCTGCGGGTGCCCAGATAGAGGGTGGCAAGATCCCGGGCGTCGAGGGAAGCCTCGGCCTCGGCCGAATCCGCGCGGCGCACCGTCATCCCCCCGTCGGCGGTTTCCAGCGCCCAGGTGCCTGCGGCGTAGCCCAGCTCGTCGCCCACCCGCAGGACAACACGCGTATCGTGCAGGTAGCGCCGCGCTCGCAACGCGGCGCGCACGTCGAGGATGCGGACCCACAGGTGGTCGCCGCGGTCGGTGAGCTTGTAGTCCCGCGCATTGTTCAGGGCGGTGGGCAGCACGTCGTCCACCGGGGCGCGCCCGGTGACGCGTTCAATCAGGTCGTGGTCGCATAAGTACGCGAGCAGCTCGCGGCGCGCGGCATCGTTTGCGGTGCACAGTGTTCCGATGGACATCGTGGCCGGGGCCTGCTTCCATCCCTCGAAGGTGTAGGTGAGGAATCCGTCCAGTGTGCCGTCGGCGTCGTAGTGCAGTGCGCCGCGCAGGTTCTCCGGGGGCTTGAGGTTGTTGTAGCTTTCCCAGCGGCCGGTGGCCCGGCCCAGGTCGAAGGCGCTGTGGCTCACCGAGCCGAGGGTGGCGAGGTGGTGCGCGCGGTAGAGCTGTTCCACCTGTTCGGCGATGGCGGCCGGGTCCACTGCCTGCACGGTGCCGGCCGCGGGGGCGCGGAACTGCGCGCCCTGCCCGGCGGCCAGCTCGAAGCGGCAGCGTTCGGCGGCCACCCCGAAGCCGAAGCGGCCGTAGATGGTGGCCTCGGAGGCGGTCAGCACCGCCACCGGGATGCCTTCGGCCGCGGCGCGGTCCAGATGCGTGGTGATCATGGAACGCAGGATGCCGCGGCGGCGGTGGGTCGGGCTGACGGTGACCGAGGTGATCTCGTGCACGTCCACAGGTTCCGGGCCGCCGACGTTCAGCGTGCCGGCGAAATACGAGTAGGTGCCCACGGGGTCCGTTGCGTGCAGGCTCGGCGCCGTGGAGGTTGCGTCGAACGCGACGATCGAGTGCAGCCCGTCCTGTACATCGAGCTCCGCCAGGATCTTGCGCCCCTCGGCATCCGCGCTGGCCTCGTGGAAGCCGCGGGCGATGGCGCGTTCCAGCCTCAGCCAGGATTCCGTGGGCTGCCCGTCAACGAGTCCCGGCGCGATGAATTCAAGTCTGATCCCCTGCGGGGTGGGCGAGTTCATGGGTCGGGCCTTTCATCGATGGGCGGTGGGAGGAAGTGCTGCGCCGCCGGGCCGCACCGGCGAGGGTACGGCCCGGCGGGGCGGCTAGTGCGCCGCCTCGTGCCAGGTGGCGCCGACGCCCGGCTGGACGTCCAGCGGAACGAGCAGGTCCGCGGCGCGGCCCATTTCCAGGGTCACCAGCTCGCGCACCGCGTCCAGCTCGCCGGGGGCGATCTCCAGCACGAGTTCATCGTGCACCTGCAGCAGCATCCGCGAAGCGTATCCGCCGGCGGCCAGCCCGTCGGCGATCTTGAGCATCGCGACCTTGACCAGGTCCGCGGCCGAGCCCTGGATCGGGGCGTTCAGCGCGGCGCGCTCGGCGATGTCGCGCAGGCGCCGGTCGGAGCTGTTCAGCTCCGGCAGGTAGCGGCGGCGGCCGAAGATCGTCTCGGTGTAGCCGTCCTTTCGGGCCTGCTCGACGACCGAGCGCAGGTAGGTGCGCACGGCGCCGAAGCGGTCGAAGTAGTCCTTCATGAGCTTGCGCGCCTCGTCCACGCCGATCTTCAGCTGCTTGGACAGCCCGAAGCTGCTCAGCCCGTAGGCCAGGCCGTAGCTCATCGCCTTCACCTTGGAGCGCATCTCGGAGGTGACCTCGGCCGGCTCCACGTTGAACACGCGCGAGCCGACATAGCGGTGCAGGTCCTCGCCGTTGCGATAGGCCTCGATCAGGCCCTCGTCGCCCGACAGGTGCGCCATGATACGCATTTCGATCTGCGAGTAGTCCACGGTCAGCAGGGTTTCGTAGCCCTTTCCGACCACGAACACGTCGCGGATCCGCCGGCCCTCCTCCGAACGCACCGGGATGTTCTGCAGGTTCGGGTTCAGGCTGGACAGGCGGCCGGTGGCCGCAACGGTCTGCGCGTAGGTGGTGTGGATGCGCCCGTCAGGGTGCACCGCCTTGAGCAGCCCGTCCACGGTCTGGCGCAGCTTGATCGCGTCGCGGTAGGCCATCAGCGCGATGAGGAACGGATGCCCGGTCTTGACCAGCAGGTCCGACAGCGACTCGGCGTCGGTGGTGTAGCCGGTCTTGATCTTCTTGGTGCGCGGCAGGTCCAACTCCTCGAACAGCACCACCTGCAGCTGCTTGGGGCTGGAGAGGTTGACCTCGTGGCCGATAGCGGCGAACGCCTCGTTGGTCGACTGGTCCACCTGGGCGGTGAAATGCGCGCGCAGCTCATCGAGGCGTTCGCGGTTCACTGCGACGCCGGCGCGCTCCATGGCGAAGAGCACCGGAATCAGCGGCAGCTCCATGTCACGGGCCAGCTTGTCCGCGTGCTTCTCCACCAGCTTGGCGTCCAGGAAGGCGGACAAATCGAAGATTGCCTGCGCCTGGGCCAGGGTCGGTTCGGCCAGCTCCCCGGCCAGCCCCAGATCGAGTTCGCCCTTCTTCGCCTGGTAAACCGGCACCTGGTATTTCATGTGGTACTGCACCAGGTCGACCAGTTCGTGGCTGCGCCGGTCCGGCTGGATCAGGTACGCGCTGATCAGGGTGTCGTCGGCGATCCCCGCGACTTCCAGCCCGCGATCGGCCAGCAGATGCATGGCGGCCTTGGCATCGTGGAAAATCTTCGGAGCATCGGCGTCCGCCAAGAAGTCCGCCAGCACTGCTTCGGTCGCCTGGTCCAGCGCCGAAAGCTCCACCCAGGCGGCCTCGTTGCCGCGGAACAGCCCCAGGCCGACGGCCTCGCCGTTCGCGACGCCGGGCTGGATGGCGATCGGGGCGCCGTCGCCGGCGGCCAGGAAGGCCGCCAGGGACTGCTCGTCGTCGGTGATGACGCGGGCGAATTCGGCGACCTCCGGGGCGGTCTCCTCCTCCTGCGCCGCGAACAGGTCGAACAGGCGCTTGCGCAGGGTGTTGAATTCCAGCGCGTCGAACAGGTTCTCGATCTCTTCGCGGTTCGGCGCCACCAGCTCCATCTCGTCCAGGGTCACCGGCAGGTCCAGGTCGTGGCGCAGCTGGTTCAGGCGGCGGTTGCGGGTCACGTTGTCCACGTGGGCGCGCAGCGACTCGCCGACCTTGCCCTTGATCTCTTCGGCGTGTTCGAGAATGCCTGCCAGGTCGCCGTACTGGTTGATCCACTTGGCAGCGGTCTTCGGGCCCACGCCGGGCACCCCGGGAAGGTTGTCGGCCGATTCGCCGACCAGTGCCGCCAGATCGGAGTAGCGTTCGGGGCGCACGAAGTACTTGGCCTCGACAGCATCGGCATCCATCGGCGGAATATCGCTGATGCCCTTTTTCGGGTACAAGAC
Organism: Glutamicibacter protophormiae; assembly: GCF_014647495.1. Classification (GTDB taxonomy): domain Bacteria; phylum Actinomycetota; class Actinomycetes; order Actinomycetales; family Micrococcaceae; genus Glutamicibacter; species Glutamicibacter protophormiae. The sequence goes on along the minus strand of NZ_BMPH01000001.1, from coordinate 306,840 downwards.
CAAGGTCTTGTCGGTGATCAGCTGGAAGGCGTCGCGGTCGCCGGAAACCACCAGCACCCTGAAGCCGGCCTCCTCGCCGCGGGTGGACAGGGTGGCCAGGATGTCGTCGGCCTCGAACGGGTCCAGGCTGATGCTCGGAATGTTCATCGCCTGCATGACCTGCTGGATCAGCTCGATCTGCCCGTAGAACTCTTCCGGCGTCTTGTTGCGTCCGCCCTTGTACTCGCTGTATTCCTGCATGCGGAAGGTCGGGGTGTCCAGGTCGAAGGCCACCGCGACGTGGGTCGGCTTCTGCTGGCGGATCATTGTCAGCAGCATCGAGACGAAGCCGTGCACGGCGTTGGTGTGCTGACCGGTGCTCGTGGCGAAGTTCTCCGCCGGCAGCGCATAGAACGCGCGGAATGCCATGGAGTGTCCGTCGATGATCAGCAGTCTGTTGTCCGACGTGGGCGTCGGTTTGGTAGTTTCGCTCACACCTGAAAGCCTAGTTGGCATGAGCGACAATTTCACTTCCCAACCCGCGCAATCTTCAGCACACCCATTTGCGGAGCAGCTTTCCTCCCACGGCGTCCCCGAGGGCATGTGGCCCTTCCTGTCGGACCACGGGGTGGGCACCTTGGTCCAGAAGCTGGGCATCGTCTTCACCGACTTCGCGGTCGACCGGCTCTGCGCCACCATGCCGGTGCAGGGCAATACCCAGGTGAGGGGCATCCTGCACGGCGGCGCCTCGGCCGCGCTGGCCGAAACCCTGGGTTCCTTCGCCGCCGCGCTGCACGGGGCCGGCAAGGCCAACCCGGTGGGCGTGGACTTGAACATCACGCACCACCGCGCCGGGCGCGCCGGACTGGTCAGCGCCGTCTGCACGCCGCTGCACCTGGGCCGGCGCAGCACCACCCACGAAATCGTGATCAGCGACGAAGACGGCAAGCGCGTGGCTACCGCCCGCATCACCAACATGCTGCTGCCAGTCGAGCCCTAGCTCCCGCCCCTGCATGAAGTCGAAGCGCCCGTCCCGGCTGGAGCCGGGACGGGCGCTTTCTTGCAGTGAGCCGTCGGCTGGCGGGCGGTCAATCAGCCGATCGCGTAGCGCGAGGCGAAGACGTTGCCGCCCAGCTCCTTGAGCTCCAGCCCATCCAGTTCCATGCTCACGCCGCGGCCGAAGATGTTCGCTCCGTCCCCCAGCAGCACCGGCACGGTGATCAGCAGCAGCTCGTCGAGCATGCCGGCCTCCACGAAGCCGCCGGCCAGATCCGCGCCTCCGACCACCCAGACGTCGCCCACCGAGGCGCTGCGCGCAATATCGCGGCTCCAGAAGCCGAGCTCGCCGCGGATGAAGGTTAAATCGGCCCCGGGCACGGTCGGCAGCTCGTGGTGCGTGAAGACCCACACCGGCTTGTCCCCGTAGATCCATTCCAGCTTGCCCTCGGCCACGTCGCGGGCGATGTTCTCGTAGGTTTTGCCGCCGATCACCACCGCGCCGACGCCCGCGAAGAATTCGTCGAAGTGCTCCCGGACCCCGGCCAGCTTGGTGAACGGTTGGAGCCAATGCGCATCCCCGGCGCGATCTGCGATGAAACCGTCGATGGAGGCACCCACGTAGTACTTGAAGCTTGTCATGGCTCTAGTCTATGGGTGCCTCCATCGAAGGCAATATTCAGTTGTCCGCCGGTTCCCGGCAGGTCAGGCCGGTGGGCCTAGGAGACCCCCAGGATTGCCTCGCTCAGCTGCGGCACGATCAGCACAACGCCGAAAGCGACGATCAGCCCGCACAGCGTGAAGCAGGCGTAGGCACCGGACTTATGCAGGCCCGACTTGGCGCCCTCGTCCTTGGCCACGGCCAGCAGGCGCACGCCCAGGGAATACGCGCCCACGATCAGCAGGGCCGCAGCCCACGTAACGACGGCAACGATCAGAAATGCTGTCCAGTCGATCATGCGTTGTCAACCTTTTCTTCTTCGGCTTCCTCGCGTTCGGCCTTGGCGCGCAGGGCCTGCTGCTTGGCTTTGGCTTCCGCCTTGGCCTTCGCGCGGCGTTCCTTCTTGCTCAGGATGTTCACCGCTGCACCGGAGTTGTCGATATCCGACAGCGCGGTTTCATGGGTGTGCGGGTTCTTGCGGGACAGCACCCAGATGGCCAGCATTGCGGCCAGCCCGGCTGCTGCGACGATAACCACGCCGATGGTCCCCGCATGCGTGATCCACGCCGCCAGACCGCCGACGATGGCGGCGGCCGGCAGGGTGAACAGCCAGCCCAGGGCGATGCGCCCGGCGGTGCCCCAGCGGACTTCCGCACCCTTGCGGCCCAGACCCGAACCGATCACCGATCCGGAGGCGACCTGGGTGGTCGACAGCGCGAAGCCCAGGTGCGAGGAGGTCAGGATCGCCGATGCGGTGGACATCTCGGCGGCGAAGCCCTGTGCAGGCTTCACGTCGGTCAGGCCGGAACCCATGGTCTGGATGATGCGCCAGCCGCCGGTGTAGGTACCCAGCGCGATCGCAAACGCACAGGCCGCGACAACCCAGAAATGCACCGGCGAGCCGGCGTCCTGCAGGCCCGAGGCGACCAGGGTCAGGGTGATAACACCCATGGTCTTCTGCGCATCGTTGGTACCGTGCGACAGTGCCACCAGCGAGGAGGAGAAGAGCTGTCCGTAGCGGAAACCTCCGCGCTTGGGCGAGGTCCCCGACTGGCGCTTGGTGATCGCGTAGGCCAGCTTGGTGCACAGGTATGCGGAGATACCGGCGATCAGCGGGGCCACGATGGCCGGCAGCAGCACCTTGGAGAGCAGCACGCCGTAGTTCACGGCGCCGAATCCGGCACCGACGATCGCCGCGCCCACCAGGCCGCCGAACAACGCGTGGGAGGAGCTGGATGGCAGTCCCAGCAGCCACGTCAGCAGGTTCCAGATCACCGCACCCATCAGGCCGGCGAAAATCATGGCCGGGCCGATGGCGACGCCCGTGGTGGGGTCCTCGTTGATGATGCCGCCGGAGATCGTCTTGGCGACTTCCGTGGAAAGGAACGCGCCGACGAGGTTCAAAACTGCGGCGAGGGCAACTGCTTTTTTGGGCGAGATTGCCCCGGTTGCGATTGGGGTGGCCATCGCATTGGCCGTGTCATGGAAACCATTGGTGAAGTCGAAAAACAACGCCAAGGCAATGACCAGGACGACGATAAGCGTCAAATCCATTGAATACCAGCCTGAGGGGTCGAACGGCAAGGAAAATTACGTGGACCGCGGACGATCCGTGTTGCGAGTTGGAGGGCGCGCCAAACCAAGGGTCAGCGCGTAATTTCAATCTTATGCCCATGAAATGGTTCGTCAACATGTCCACCATGGCAACACAAGGTTAACGGAAGGTGAACAACCTGCAACTTCCTGCGCAAACACCGGCAACGCAGATTCCGCGCACCGCGACTGAAATAAAAAATGTGCGTCAAACCACAGGTGGTCTGACGCACATTTCAGCGCAATAGCGGCACTACGCCGGTTACTTCACCTGATCGATGACGGTTTCGGCGACCTGTCGCATGCTCAAACGACGGTCCATCGAGGTCTTCTGGATCCAGCGGAAGGCCTCGGGCTCGCTCAAGCCCATCTTGGTGATCAGCAAGCTCTTGGCCCGGTCCACCAGCTTGCGGGTCTCGAACTGCTCGGCCAAGCTGGAGACTTCGTCCTCCAGCGCACGCAGTTCGTCGTTGCGGGAGATCGCGATTTCAATCGCCGGGGTCAGGTCGGCCGGGGTGAACGGCTTGACCACGTACGCCATGGCGCCGGCTTCGCGGGCACGCTCCACGAGCTCTTTCTGGCTGAATGCGGTCAGCAGGACCACCGGGGCGATACGTTCCTTCACAATGGCTTCGGCAGCGGTAATGCCGTCCATGACCGGCATCTTCACATCCATCAACACCAGATCCGGCTTCAGCTCGCGGGCCTGCTCCAGTGCGCTTTGGCCGTTGTCGACCTCGGCGACGACGTCGTAGCCTTCGGAACGCAGAATTTCGACGATATCCAGGCGAATCAGCGTCTCGTCTTCGGCCACGATCACGCGGCGCGGCGAGCTGCTCGGCTCGGAGGGGATTCGGGTAATTTCTGGTAGCTCGCTCATTCGGCGCCGTCCTTCGTCTTAAGAATTCCTGCCATCATGATCGGCAGATTTCGGTGGTTCCAGTACTTGAAGCCCCGTTGCCTCAGTGTCACTTCCAAGCCTACTGGCTTGCACTGAAATCACGGCGGAAATCGCCCATGAACTCAATTAGGAAATCACTGAACCCTCAAGTAGGATATTCTTTGTGCTCGCCCAAGTGGCGGAATCGGTAGACGCGCCGCACTCAAAATGCGGTATCGAAAGATGTGTGGGTTCGAGTCCCACCTTGGGCACCAATACAAACCGCTGGCCGCAGTTATCCAACTGCGGCCAGCGGTTTTTTCACGTTTCGCGCCGCCCCGCACGACCTCCCAGGCGGCACCCGGCCGAGCACGGCAAAGGACCCGCCCGCACCACGATAAACGTGGCGCAAACGGGTCCTGCCGGCCGGCGTCCGCCTGGTTACAGCGACTTGGGCACGGAAACGTTTTCCGGATCCCACGGGCCGACCGTTTCGCGGGCGGGCATCGGCTTGCCGTTGACCAGCTGGCCTGCGTCGGCCAGGTCACCGACCTTGTGCACGCGCAGCGAGTTGGTCGATCCGGCCTGTCCCGGAGGGGAACCGGCGGCGATGCAGACGATGTCGTTCGGCTCGGCCAGTCCCTCGGAGAGCAGTGCCTCGTCGACCTGCGCGGTCATCTTGTCGGTGTGGTCCGCGTAGGCGACCAGTCGCGCCTGGATACCCCACATCAGGGTCATGATGTTGTAGGTCTGCTGCAGCGGGGTGAACGCCAGCACCGGCTTCTTCGGGCGCAGGCGCGACAGGCGCCGGGCCGAGTCGCCGGACTGGGTGAACGCCACGATGTACTTCGCATCGAGCTGGTCGGCGATCTCCACCGCAGCGCGGGTGATCGCCCCTCCACGGGTCTTGGGCTTGGAGCCCAGGCGCGGGATGCGGTCCAGGCCGTGCTCCTCGGTGGAGGCGATGATGCGGGACATGGTCTCCACGGTCTCCACCGGGTAGGCGCCCACCGAGGTCTCCCCCGAGAGCATGACCGCGTCGGCGCCGTCGAGCACCGCGTTGGCGCAGTCCGAGGCCTCGGCGCGCGTCGGGGTAGGCGACTCGATCATGGATTCGAGCACCTGGGTGGCGACGATGACCGGCTTCGCCCAGCGGCGGGCCAGCTCCACGGCGCGCTTCTGCACCACCGGCACGTCCTCCAGCGGCAGTTCCACGCCCAGATCGCCGCGGGCGACCATGATGGCGTCGAAGGAATTGACGATCTCCTCCAGCGCGGCAACGGCCTGCGGCTTCTCGATCTTGGCGATGACCGGCACGCGGCGGCCTTCTTCGTCCATGATCTCGTGCACGCGCTCGATGTCGCTGGCGTTGCGCACGAAGGACAACGCGACCATGTCGATGCCGGCGCGCAGCGCCCAACGCAGGTCCTCCTCGTCCTTCTCGCTCAGCGCAGGCACGTTGACCGCCACGCCTGGCAGGTTGATGCCCTTGTTGTTGGACACCTCGCCGCCGACAACCACCTCGGAGCGCACCTCGGTGTCGGTGACCTCGATGGCCTTGAGCTTGACCTTGCCGTCGTTGACCAGCAGGAAATCGCCCACCTGGACATCGGTGGGCAGGCCCTTGAAGGTGGTTCCGCACAGGTTGCGGGTGCCTTCGACCTCCTCGATGGTGATGGTGAATTCCTCACCCGTTTCCAGGATGTACTTCGCGTTGTCCTTGAAGCGGCCCAGCCGGATCTTAGGGCCCTGCAGGTCGGCGAAGACGCCGACCGCTCGGCCGACCTCGGCGGCCGCATTGCGCACGTTCGCCAGGGACTGCGCGTGCATGGAGTGGTCCCCGTGGCTCATGTTCAAGCGGGCCACGTCGACGCCCGCCTTCAGTACCGCTACGGTGTTTTCATAGCTCGCCAGGGAAGGGCCCCAGGTAGCAACAATCTTTGCGCGTCTCATTCCGTCAGCCATATGCCTTTCATGTAAACCGTAGGCAAAATGCGGCCCACCCCGGGTGGGGTGTGCCGCATTCAAGCCTGTGACTCTCAAATGATGCTGATGGCCCTATCGGTTGGAGCTACGGGCGCGGGAAGCGTGGTCGAGCCCATGAGGTACTTGTCCACCGAGGCTGCGCAGGCGCGCCCCTCGGCGATTGCCCACACGATCAGCGACTGTCCCCGTCCGGAGTCCCCGGCGGCGAACACCCCATCGGTGTTCGTCATGTAGTAGCCATCTCGGGCGACGTTGCCCCGGTTGTCGAATTCGGTACTGACCTGTTCGACCAATCCGGAATCTTCCGGACCGGTGAACCCGAGGGCAAGCAAAACCAGATCCGCCTTGATGACGCGTTCGGTTCCGGGCTTCGGGAGGCGCTTGCCAGCAACAAATTCTGTCTCTGCCACTGTAACACCGATCACGGCGTTCTGCTTGCTGCCCTCGCCGGCCACGAAGTCCACGGTCGAGGCCAGGTAGCTGCGCGTCCCGCCTTCCTCATGCGAGGACTGCACCTCGAAGAGCACCGGCATCATGGGCCACGGGTGGTTCTCGCTGCGTTCGGTGCCCGGCTGCTTACCGATCGCCAGCGTGGTGACGCTGGCCGCCCCCTGGCGCAGCGCGGTGCCGATGCAGTCCGACCCGGTGTCTCCGCCGCCCAGCACGACCACGTGCTTGCCCTTGGCATCGATGCTGCGCTCGGGCTTCAGGCCTGCCACCACGCGGTTGTTCTCGACGAGGAATTCCATCGCGTGGTGCACCCCGTCCAGCTCGCGGCCGGGCACGGGCAGTTCGCGCGGAACGGTGGCACCGGTGGCGACGATGACGGCGTCGTAGTCGCGGCGCAGCTGCTGCCAGGTGATGTCCCTGCCAATCTCGATGCCGGTGCGGAAGATCGTGCCTTCCGCGCGCATCTGCTCCAGGCGGCGGTCGACGACGTGCTTCTCCAGCTTGAAGTCCGGGATGCCGAAGCGCAGCAGCCCGCCGATCGCCTCGTCGCGCTCGTAGACCGCCACGGTGTGCCCGGCGCGGGTCAGCTGCTGGGCGGCGGCCAGGCCGGCCGGGCCGGAGCCGACGATCGCCACGCGGAACTCGGTGTGGCGCGCCGGCGGGGCCGGGGTGAACTCCCCCGCGTCCATCAGGTGCTCGGCCAGCTCGGCCTCGACCTGCTTGATGGTCACCGCCGGCTGGTTGATGCCCAGCACGCAGGAAGCCTCGCAGGGGGCCGGGCACAGCTTCCCGGTGAGCTCCGGGAAGTTGTTGGTGCTCAGCAGCCGGGCGGCGGCGTCGTCCATCCGGTCCTTGAAGACCAGGTCGTTGAACTCCGGGATCAGGTTGCCCAGCGGGCAGCCGTTGTGGCAGAACGGCACGCCGCAGTCCATGCAGCGCCCGGCCTGGGACTTCAGGGTGCCGGCCGCCTGGCGTTCGGTCACCTCCCGGTAGTCCATGAGCCGGATCGGCACCGGCCGCTTGGGCTGGGTGACGCGTTCGGTCACCGTCAAGAATCCGCGTGGATCAGCCACGGGTCACCTCCAGGATTTTGGTCCAGACGTCCGGCGAGTCCGGGTTGTCCCCGGCCGCGAGGGCGTCGCTTCGCAGTTGCTGCACGGCGGCGAAGCCGCGCGGGATGATGCTGGTAAAGCGGGTGCGGGTGCGTTCCCAGTCCAGCACCAGGCGCTGGGCCAGCGGCGAGGCGGTCAGCGCGATGTGCTCGGTGAGCAGCGCGTAGACCGCCTCCGCTTCCGCGTCGTCCAGCGGCCGGATCAGCAGGTCGCCGTCGGCGGCGGCCAGCGGATTCAAGGTGGCCGCATCGAAGTCCAGCACCCAGGCGGTGCCTCCGGAGAAGCCGGCGCCGAAGTTGCGTCCGGTCTCCCCCAGCACCAGCACGGTGCCGCCGGTCATGTACTCGCAGCCGTGCTCGCCGATGCCCTCCACGACCAGGGTGGCCCCGGAGTTGCGCACCGCGAAGCGTTCGCCCACGCAGCCGTTGATGAACAGCTGCCCGCTGGTGGCGCCGTAGCCCACCACGTTGCCGGCGATGACCTGCTCCTCAGGGGCGGATTCGGTGCGCTGCGGCGGATGGATCGCGATCCGTCCGCCCGACAGGCCCTTGCCGACGTAGTCGTTCGCGTCGCCGGAGAGGGACAGGGTGATGCCGGCGGGCAGGAACGCGCCCAGCGACTGGCCGGCGCGGCCGGCGAGGTTCACCTTGATGGTGTCCGCATCCAGCTCGTCCAGCCCGAAGGTCTTGGTCACGTGGTGGCCCAGCAGGGTGCCCACCGAGCGGTCGGTGTTCGCGATCTGCGCCTCGATGGCCACCGGCAGCCGGTCCGCCAGCGCCGGCTGGGCGGCGGCCAGCAGCTGCTGGTCCAGGTGCGACTGGAGCCCGTGGTCCTGGACGGTCCGGCGGCTGCGGGCAGCCAGCGGCACGTCGGGCACGTGGGTGATGGCCTGCAGCGCCAGGCCGGCGACCTTCCGGTGCGCGTCCAGCTGGTCCCGGTCGACCTTCAGCAGCTCGACGCGGCCGACGACCTCGGCCAGTGTGCGGGCCCCGAGGCTGGCGAGCAGTTCGCGCACCTCCTGGGCCAGGAACTCGAAGAAGTTCACCACGAACTCGGCCTTGCCGGAGAAGCGCTCGCGCAGCACCGGGTTCTGCGTGGCCACGCCCACCGGGCAGGTGTCCAGGTGGCACAAGCGCATCATGATGCAGCCCGAGACCACCAGCGGGGCGGTGGCGAAACCGAACTCCTCGGCCCCCAGCAGGGCGCCGACGAGCACGTCGCGCCCGGTCTTCAGCTGGCCGTCGACCTGCACTGTCACGCGGTCGCGCAGCCCGTTGAGGATCAGCGTCTGCTGCGCCTCGGCCAGGCCCAGCTCCCACGGGGTGCCGGCGTGCTTGAGCGAGTTGATCGGCGAGGCGCCGGTGCCGCCGTCGTGCCCGGAGACCAGCACCACGTCGGCCTTGGCCTTGGCCACGCCGGCCGCGACGGTGCCGATGCCGGACTCGGAGACCAGCTTCACGTGCACGCGCGCGGAGGGGTTGGCGCACTTGGCGTCGTGGATCAGCTGGGCCAGGTCCTCGATCGAGTAGATGTCGTGGTGCGGCGGCGGGGAGATCAGCCCGACGCCCGGGGTGGAATGCCGGGTCTTGGCGATCCACGGGTACAGCTTCTGGCTCATCAGCTGGCCGCCCTCGCCGGGCTTGGCGCCCTGGGCCATCTTGATCTGGATGTCGTCCGCGTTGGTCAGGTACAGGCTGGTCACGCCGAAGCGTCCGGAGGCGATCTGCTTGACCGCGCTGCGGCGCTGCGGGTCCAGCAGCCGCTCGGGGTCCTCGCCGCCCTCGCCGGTGTTGGACTTCGCGCCCAGCCGGTTCATCGCGATGGCCAGGGTCTCGTGCGCCTCGGCGGAGATCGAGCCGTAGCTCATCGCGCCGGTGGCGAACCGCTTGACGATCTCGGAGACCGGCTCGACCTCGTCGATGTCGATCGGGGTGATGCCGGCGGTGTCGAATTGAAGCAGCCCGCGCAGGGTCTTCAGCTCCGCGGCCTGGTCGTCGACGGCCTTGGTGTACTCCTTGAACACGTCGTAGCGGCGGGTCCGGGTGGAGTGCTGCAGCCGGAAGACGGTTTCCGGGTTGAACAGGTGCGGCGGGCCTTCGCGGCGCCACTGGTATTCGCCCCCGGTTTCCAGCTCGGCCGGCTGCGCGCCGCCGGCGATCTGCGGGTAGGCGCGGGCGTGCCGGGCGGCGGCCTCGGCGGCCACCACGTCCAGCTCGATGCCCGAGAGCTTGGTGGCGGTGCCGGTGAAGTACTGGTCCACCACGCGCTGGGACAGGCCGAGGGCCTCGAAGGTCTGCGCCCCGCAATAGGAGGAGACCGTGGAGATGCCCATCTTGCTCATGATCTTCAGCAGCCCCTTGCCCAGCGCCTTGATCAGGTTGGCGCCGGCCTTGGCCGGGCCCACGCCGGGCAGTTCGCCGTTGTCGGCCATCTGCTCCACTGACTCCAGGGCCAGGTAGGGGTTGATGGCGCTGGCGCCGTAGCCGACCAGCGCCGCGATGTGGTGCACCTCGCGGGCGTCGCCGGACTCGATGATCAGCGACACGCGGGTGCGCATCGAGCTCTTGAGCAGGTGGTGGTGCACCGCGGAAGTGAGCAGCAGCGACGGGATCGGCGCCCAGGCGGCCGAGGAGTCGCGGTCCGAGAGCACGATGTAGCGCACCCCGCGGTTCACCGCGGCCGAAACCTTCTCGCAGATTTCCTGCAGCCGGACGCGCAGCTCGGATTCGCCGCCGGTGGGGCGGTAGAGCCCGCGCACCTTCAGCGAGTACTTGGCACCGGCTTCATCGCGCAGGTTCACGATCTTGGCCAGCTGGTCGTTGGAGAGCACCGGGTAGTCCAGCGCCAGGTGGGTCTGCGGGACTCGGTCCAGCGCCAGCAGGTTGCCGTCGGGCCCGATCGAGGTGCCCAGGGAGGTGACCAGCTCCTCGCGGATGGCGTCCAGCGGCGGGTTGGTGACCTGCGCGAAGGACTGGGTGAAGTAGTCGAACAGCAGGCGCGGGCGGTCCGCCAGCGCGGCGATCGGGGTGTCGGTGCCCATGGCGGCCAGCGGCTCGGCGCCGTTGGCGGCCATCGGGGCCAGGATGACGCGCAGTTCCTCGGTGGTGTAGCCGAAGGTCAGCTGGCGCAGCAGCACGGAGGCCGAATTGTGGCGCACGTGCTCCAGGTCCGGGAAGTCGTCCAGCGACTTCAGGTTCTGCGCCACCCACTCGCGCCACGGCTTGGCGGCGGCGACCTGCGCCTTGATCTCGGCGTCCTGCACGATGCGCCCGGCGTCCAGGTCGATCGCGAACATCTTGCCCGGGGCGACGCGGCCCTTGGCCAGGATGTGCTCCTCGGCGACGTCGATCACGCCGACCTCGCTGGCCAGCACCACCAGGTCGTCGTCGGTGACCCACCAGCGGGCCGGGCGCAGCCCGTTGCGGTCGAGCACCGCGCCGGCCATCGTGCCGTCGGTGAAGCACACGGCGGCCGGGCCGTCCCACGGCTCGATCAGCATCGAGTGGTACTGGTAGAAGGCGCGCAGGTCCGCGTCCATGGCGGCGTCGTTCTCCCACGGCTGCGGGATCATCATCATGATCGCCTCGGCGACGTTGCGCCCGGAGAGCATGAGCATCTCGGCGACCTCGTCGAAGGAGGCGGAGTCCGAGGCGCCGGCGGTGCAGATCGGGAACAGTTCCTCGGGCACTTCGCCGAGCAGCTCGGAGGACAGCGTGGCCTGGCGGGCGCGCATCCAGTTGCGGTTGCCCTTGACCGTGTTGATCTCGCCGTTGTGCGCGATGGTGCGGAAGGGCTGGGCCAGCGGCCAGGAGGGGAAGGTGTTGGTGGAGAAGCGCGAATGCACGATCGCGCAGCGGCTGGCGAACCCGGGATCGGACAGGTCCGGGTAGAACGGCTCCAGCTGAGCGGTGGAGACCATGCCCTTGTAGACGATGCTCTGCGAGGAGAACGAGGCGAAGTAGACGCCTGACTTGTTGTGCGCGCGGCGGCGGATGCGCCAGGCGGCGGCGTCGAGCTCGCGCGCGGCGGCGCCGCTGCGGGCGGCGACGAAGAATTGGGTGATGTGCGGCATCACGGCGCGGGCCGAGGCGCCCAGCACGGAGGCGTCCACCGGCACGTCGCGCCAGCCGAGCACGGTGAGGTTTTCCTCTTCGGCGAGGGCTTCGAGCTCCTCGCGGGCCAGCTGCAGCTCGGCGGCCTCGGCAGGCAGGAAGCCCATGCCGACGGCGTAGGACCCGGGGGCCGGGAGGGCGAAGTCGGCGACGCTGCGCAGGAAGGCGTCGGGCAGGTGGAGCAGGATGCCGGCGCCGTCGCCGGTGCCTTCGTCGGCGCCGATCGCGCCGCGGTGCTCCAGGCGGCGCAGGGCGGTCAGCGCGTGGGAGACGATTTCGTGGGACGCGGAGTTCTTCAGCGATGCGATCATCGCCAGGCCGCAGGCGTCCTTCTCTGCGGCGGGGTCGTACAGGCCTTGCGCGGGGGGCACGGCGGAGAATCGGGTGTAGGGCGAGGGGCGTCCCCCGCCAAAATCTGGCGAGGCGTTCAACTGGACTCCGGTCATGCTCATGAGCGTGCCTTTCTATGGTTCAAGCAGGAAAGGCGGTCCGGCTGGCGACAATTCGCTGCGCGGCATCAATGCTCGGTGCTGTGCTCCATCGGCTGCCGGCCACCTGTGTTTCGTCATCGTGCCCAAACACATCGAACTGGTAGCGCCGGTGGGCTCTACGGTCGAGGTTTCGAGGGACGAACGGTTCCCACCTCGTTGTGGTTCACGCACCGCCGGGTCTCCGCGGGGTGGGGAGGCTTCCGGTGCGGCGCGTGGAATTCAGACTACGCACCGTTTGTTTCTTTCGAGCGCACGGTTGTGTTTCCGAAATGTTAAAAGCGCCTAGGACTTTCCGCAATGCCGGAGGGCACCGGCAGGCGGGCGCGCAGCCCGCACCGCTGATTGCGCCGGTTCCAGGGGGCCGGAATGTTTCAGGCATGTTGCGGGCGAGACCCGGCAGTGATCTCCGGCGCGGCAAATGTGTCGCTCGGAATCGGTTTTTTGACGTGCCCCTGCGGCACGGCCGGGCGGGGACGGAACAGGGGACCATCCTGGTGGATGGTCCCCTGTGCGGCGTCGTGCGGCTAGTCCTCCGACCCGCCCTCGGAGCTGGCCGTGCCCGATGGCTCCGTGCCGGAAGCTTCCGTGCCGGAAGCTTCGGTGCCGGAAGGCTTCGCGGGGCCCTCGGCCCCGTCGGCCTTCGCCTCGCGCCCCGTTGGAGCAAGCTCGGGTTCGCGGCCCGGAAGGAAGATCGAGTCCTGGTGCTGCGGGCGCAGTTTGGCCAGCACGTAGACCAGCGCGACGGTGCCCAGCACAATCAAGCCGATGGCCAGCCACTGGTGGATGCGCAGGGACAGCGGGCCGATGGTGATGATTTCAGCCGGATCCAGGCGCAGCGACTCGGTGAAGGTGCGGCCGATGCCGTACCAGATCACGTAGCACCAGAACAGTGCGCCGCGGCGCAGCTGGAACTTGCGGTCCAGCCCGATCAGCACGAAGAAGCCCAGCAGGTTCCAGACCGATTCATACAGGAACGTCGGGTGGAACAGCGTGTCCGCCGGCAGCCCGGCCGGGAAGTTGTGGTTGCCCGGGTCGATCTCCAGGCCCCAGGGAAGGGTGGTCGGGGCGCCGAAGAGCTCCTGGTTGAACCAGTTGCCCCAGCGTCCGGCCATCTGCGCGAGCAGCACGCCCGGGGCGGCGGCGTCGGCGAAGGCAGAGAGCCTGACCCCGGCCCGCCGGCAGCCGATCAGCGCGCCGACCGCGCCGAGCGAGATCGCTCCCATGATGCCCAGCCCGCCCAGCCACAGCTGGGGTATTTCAGCCCAGTGGGCTTGCTGCCCGCCTAGGCCGAAGTAGTACCCCGGGTCGGTGATCAACACGTGGTAGAGCCGCCCGCCGACGATGCCGAAGGGGATCGCCCAGATGACGATGTCCCAGAGCATGTCCGAGTTGCCGCCGCGCGCGGTCAGCCGGCGGTTGGTCACCCACAGGGCCAGCAGGATGCCCGCCAGGATGCACAGCGCGTAGGCGTGGATGGTCAGCGGGCCGATGGAGAACTTGGAGAACTCCGCCGGCGGCGACGGGATGGAGGCCGGCAGGGCCAGGGCAAGCTGTGCGGGCAGGTTCATCCTAGGCGTGCTCCTTGGCGGCGGCGCCGCTCAGCTCGGCGGCCAGGGCTCCCACCGCGGCCACTCCCCCGTCGCGCAGCGCGGCGACCAGGGCGGTGCCCACGATGACCCCGTCCGCGTAGGCGCCGATCTCCTGCACGTGCTCGCGCTTGGAGACACCCAGTCCCACGCAGGCGTTTTCCGCTCCGGCTTCATGGGCGGCGTCCACCACCGCCTGCGCGGCGGAGGACACCTCCGAGCGGGCCCCGGTCACGCCCATCAGCGAAACGCAGTAGATGAAGCCCGAGGAGGCGTCGACGGTGCGCTGCACACGCTGTTCGGTGGAGGACGGGGCGATCAGGAACACGCGTTCCAGGTCGTGCTTCTCGCTGGCCTCGATCCACTCGCCGGCTTCCTCCGGCACCAGGTCGGGGGTGATCAGCCCGGAGCCGCCGGCCTGCGCGAAGCGGCGGGCGAACTCGTCCACGCCCATGCGCAGCACCGGGTTCCAGTAGGTCATGACCATCACGGCGGCGTCGGTGCGCGAGGTGATGCCACGCACGATCTCGAACACGTCGGCCACACGGAAGCCGTTCGCCAGGGCCTGCACGGTGGCGGCCTGGATGACCTCGCCGTCCATCACGGGGTCGGAGTACGGAATGCCGATCTCGATGATGTCCACGCCGTTCTCGGCCAGCGCGACGGCCGCCTCGATGCTGGTGGGCACGTCCGGGAAGCCTGCAGGCAGGTAGCCGATCAGTGCCGGGCGGCCCTCGGCGCGGGCCGCGGCGATCTTCTGGGCGCTGGTTGCCCGGGTCATCTACTTCTCCTCGCTGTCCGCTGCGGAGCGCTCGGCGGCCGCCGCGGCGCCGCTGATCTCCGCGTCTGCGTCTTTTTCGTCGATCATGTTGAACCAGGCGGCGGCGGTGCCCACGTCCTTGTCCCCGCGGCCGGAGAGGTTCACGATGATGATGGTCTCTTCCGGGGCGGCGCCGTCGGCGATCATCCTCTGCGCCAGCCGGATGGTGCCGGCCAGCGCGTGGGAGGACTCGATCGCCGGCAGGATGCCCTCGGTGCGGCACAGCGCCTTGAACGCGTCCATCGCCTCGGTGTCGGTGACCGGTTCGTAGTTCACGCGGCCGATGTCGGCCAGGAACGCGTGCTCGGGGCCGACGCCCGGGTAGTCCAGGCCGGCGGAGATCGAGTGCGACTCGATGGTCTGCCCGTCGTCGTCCTGCATCAGGTAGCTCTTCGCGCCGTGCAGCACGCCGGGGCGGCCCAGGGTGATGGTCGCGGCGTGGCGGTCGGTGTCCACGCCGTCGCCCCCGGCCTCGAAGCCGTACAACGCCACGTCCTTGTCATCCAGGAAACCGTGGAAGATGCCGATGGCGTTCGAGCCGCCGCCGATGCACGCGGTGACCGCGTCGGGCAGGCGTCCGGCCTGCGCGAGGATCTGCTCGCGGGCCTCCTCGCCGATGACCTCGTGGAAATAGCGGACCATCGCCGGGAACGGCGCCCCGCCGGCGGCGGTGCCCAGCAGGTAGTGCGTGGTTTCCACGTTGGCGACCCAGTCGCGCAGCGCTTCGTTGATCGCGTCCTTCAGCGTCTGGGAGCCGACGGTCACCGGGATGACGGTGGCGCCCAGCAGGCGCATCCGGGCGACGTTCAGCGCCTGCCGGCGGCAGTCCTCGGCGCCCATGTAGACCACGCATTCCAGGCCCATCAGGGCGGCGGCGGTCGCCGAGGCGACGCCGTGCTGGCCAGCCCCGGTCTCCGCGATGATGCGGGTCTTGCCCATGCGCTTGGCCAGCAGCGCCTGGCCCAGCACGTTGTTGATCTTGTGGCTTCCGGTGTGGTTCAAGTCCTCGCGCTTGAGGAAGATGCGCACCCCGCCGCAGAACTGCTCCGAGAAGCGCTTGGCCTCGGTCAGCAGCGAGGGGCGTCCGGAGTAGTTGGTGTTCAGGTCGCGCACCTGGGCGACGAACTCGGGGTCGTTCTTGGCCGCTTCGAAGGTCTCGTTCAGCTCGTCCATCGCGGCCATGAGGGATTCTGGCATCCATCGTCCGCCGTAGGCACCGAAGTACGGGCCGCTGGCATGCTTTAGCGACTGCTGGTCGATCGAGTCGGCGTGCTCGGAGTGCTCCGGTGTGCTCATCGATTCCCTCTTTCCTTCAACGAAACGTCAATCGTGGTAGATTTCGTGCCCCGCCGGAAGCTTCCTGCGGGGCACGATCAGTTTGGTGGGCTGCACCTGGGCGGGTCAACCGCCTCAGCGCTGCGGCTTGGCCGCGGTTCCTGCCTGGATGAACTCCCGCACCGAGGTGCGCGGGTCGGCGTGCTTGACCAGCGCCTCGCCGACCAGGATCGCGTCGGCGCCGTCCGCGGCGTATTGGCGCACCTGCACGGTGGACTCCACGCCGGATTCGGCGACGATGACCGCGCCGGCCGGCAGCAGGTGGGCGAGCTTGCCGAAGTTCGCCGGATCCACATCCAGCGTCTTCAGGTTGCGCACGTTCACGCCGATGATCTTCGCGCCGACGGCGACCGCACGTGCGATCTCCTCCTCGGTGTGGGTCTCCACCAGAGCGTTCATTCCCAAGTCATGGGTCAATTCTAGAAAAGTTCGCAGCGTCTGGTCATCCAGCGCCGCAACAATGAGCAACACGAGGTCGGCGCCGTGGGCGCGGGCCTCGTAGATCTGGTACTCGTCGACCGTGAAGTCCTTGCGCAGCACCGGGATGCGCACCGCGGAGCGCACGGCGTCCAGGTCCTCCAACGAGCCGCCGAAGCGCCGGGCTTCGGTCAGCACGGAGATCACCGAGGCGCCGCCGGCCTCGTACTCGGCGGCCAGCACTGCCGGCTCCGGGATCTCGGCCAGCGCGCCCTTGGACGGGGACTTGCGCTTGACCTCGGCGATCACCCGCAGCGTGGTGTCGCGCTGCGCGGGGTCGGCATGGCCGCCCAGCGCGGCGTAGGCGTCGAGCGCGGCAGGCGCCTGCGCCGCGCGGCGCTTGACAGCCTCAAGGCTCTGAAGCGCGCGACGGGCGCCCAGGTCTTCCTGGACGCCCGCGATGATGTCATCAAGAACAGTCAATTTAGTGAGCTGCTCCGCTGCGCGAACCGCCCACTCCGAAGCCGGCGGCCTTCAGCACGCCGCCGAGGACCAGGCCCAGGACGACGACGCCCATGGAAACCCAGAAGAAGGTCCAGTTCAGGTTCGCGAAGGCGATGCCGCCGGCAATGGCGCCGACCATCATGGTCAGGACGCAAGCCCAGGCAGCGACGGAGTTGCCGTGGCCGATCTGCTCGGTGTATACCGGATCGATGTCGGTTTTCTGCGACATTGCTCGATGTCTCCTTGGTAGTTGTGGTGCGTGTGCGCGCCCGGTTCCGGGACCCGCACGGTGATCTGCTGGTTCCATTCTGCCATCTGAATTCGCTTCAGGCCTATTCCTGCGGCGAACGTGTCGGGCGGGTGGCCGGAATCACGCTCAGCGGCGATCCGCGGTGGGGTCCTCGCCGTCCGAAAGCTGTTCCCAGCTGGAGATGTTCCACGAGGAAGCGTCCTTGGGTTCGAGCGCGGTTTTCCCGGCCGAACGGGAGTACTTGTCCGCCTTGACCGCCCAGCTGCGGGCGAAGACCAGCACGAGCACCGACTGCACGGCGATCAGCGCGCCGCCGGCGACGGCCACTGCCGGCCAGGCGCTCACCGAATACTGCGCGGCGTTCTGCGCCAGCCCGGTCGCGGTGGACACCGCGGTGGAGGCCGCGGCCTGCGGGTCGGCCAGCGTGGCCGCGCCGGCGGCGATGATCGCGATGCCGGCCAGCAGGCAGATGGCCGCGATGATGTAGCGGGAGATCTTGCCGGCGATCAGCAGCGCCAGCGATCCGGCCAGCACCGCGATGGACAGCGCGGTGGTGGCGGCCGCCGCGGAGGCGCCGTCGACCACGATCTGCGGGATCTGCACGGTCCCGGAGGCCACGTCGACGGTGATCCAGGTGCGGGTGGCGGACCACAGCACGATCACGGCGCCCAGCGCGCCGAGGAAGGCCAGGTTGCGGGCGGTCAGTTTCTGCTTCACTTGCTCTCATCCGATTCGGTGGTGGTGTGCGCGGCGCGCATGGACTGCGCGGCCCACACGGCTCGCAGTGGCGCGGCCGCCTTGTTCACGGTTTCCAGGGCCTCGTCGGCGAACTTGGAGTCGTTCACGATGCCGCCGCCGGCCTGCACGTAGGCGCGGCCGTTCTTGAGCAGCGCGGAGCGGATGGCGATGGCCATGTCCATGTCCCCGGCGAAGTCCAGGTAGCCCACCACGCCGCCGTAGATGCCGCGGCGGTAGGGCTCGTACTGGTCGAGCAGCTGCAGGGCGCGCGGCTTCGGCGCCCCGGAAAGGGTGCCGGCGGGGAAGGTCGCGGCGAGCACGTCGTACGCGTCCACGTCCTCGCGCGCCTTGCCCACGACGTTGGAGACCAGGTGCATGATGTGGCTGAAGCGCTCGACCTCCATGAACTGGGTGACCTCCACGCTGCCGGCCTGGCAGACCCGCGAAAGGTCGTTGCGCGAGAGGTCCACCAGCATCAGGTGCTCGGCGCGTTCCTTCTGGTCGTTGACCAGCGACTTCTCATGCAGCTGGTCTTCCTCGTAGTTCGCCCCGCGCGGCCGGGAGCCGGCGATCGGGTGGGTGACGACGTGGCCGTCGTTGACGGTGACCAGCGCTTCCGGGGAGGAGCCGACGATCTGGAACGGCTCGCCGTGCTCGTTGACGAAGTTGAACAGGTACATGTAGGGGCTGGGGTTGGTGGCGCGCAGCACCCGGTAGACATCCAGCGCGTCGACCCGGGTCTCCAGCTCGAAGCGGCGGGAGACCACGATCTGGAAGACCTCCCCGTCCACGATGGCCGTCTTGGACTTGGCCAGCGCCTGCAGGTACTCGTTTTCAGCCCAGGAATGCGTGACCGAATCCATCAGCTGCTCGCGGGGCACGTCGGTGCCGGTCAGCACGGCGGCCGCGCCCTGCACCGGGACGGCCAGCTGGTCGAGCATGGCCTGCAGGCGCGCGACGGCGGCGTCGTAGGCCGCCTCGGCGCGCTCATCGCTGTCATCGAAGTTGATGGCGTTGGCGATCAGCGTCACGGTGCCCTCGGTGGCGTCGTGCACCGCCATGTCCCCGACCAGGTTCATGCTCAGCTCGGGCAGGTCCAGGTCGTCCGCCGGCGGGTTGGGCAGCTTCTCCCAGTGGCGCACGCAGTCCCAGCCGATGAAGCCGACCATGCCGCCGGTCAGCGGAGGCATGCCGGGGATCGGCGCGGTGTGCAGGGCGCGCACGGTGTCGCGCAGCACCTCGACGCCGACGCCGCCGGAGGGCAGGCCGGCCGGGGCGGTGCCCTGCCAGTAGGCCTCGCCGCTGCGGGTGCTCAGGGTGGCCGGCGAGTTCACGCCGATGAAGGAGTAGCGGCTCCAGACGCCGCCGGCGGCGGCCGACTCCATCAGGAACGTGCCCGGGCGGCCGCCGGCCAGGGTGCGGTACAGGCCGATCGGGGTCAGCGAGTCGGCCAGCACCGACAGGGTGACCGGGATGACGCGGCGGGTGGCCGCCATGGCGAGGAATGCCTCGCGGGTGGGTGAAATGGTGCCGAGGGTTTTCATCTGTTTCTTCTTCTAGGCGCTGGTCGATGCTCTGGTCGTCCGGCCCGTGCGCGGGCCTTGGTGCGGGCGATGCCTGGTCAGTGCGGACGGTTCCGGGGCGGCCTAGGCCGGGCGGTGGCCGACGACTGCCGGCAGCTCGCGTCCCGTGAAGCAGGATTCGGTGCCGGTGTGGCAGGCCGCGCCCACCTGGTCGACCTGCAGCAGCAGCGCATCGCCGTCGCAGTCCAGCGCCGCGGACTTCAGGAACTGGAAGTGTCCGGAGGTATCGCCCTTGCGCCAGTACTCCTGGCGGGAGCGGGAGAAGAAGGTCACCCGGCCGGTGGACAGCGTGCGGCGCAGGGCCTCGTCGTCCATCCAGCCGAGCATGAGCACCCTGCCGGTGTCGTGCTGCTGCACGATCGCGGCGAACAGGCCGTTGTCATCGCGCTTGAGACGCCGCGCAATCGCAGGGTCGAGTTCCGGGAATTCGGGGTCCGGCCGCGGACCCCCATGAGAAGTAGCCATCCCCTACAGCATACTGGGTGCACGCCCGATTGCGCGCCCCGTGACCTGCGGCCGACGGCCTCCTGGCCCCAGGTCCCGACACCCGAGTCGTGTTGCGCGCACGGCGCGGCGAAGCGTGCTAGTTTCAGAGGTGATGCACTTAGTTCACGCTTCCCGATTGGCATTGGCCGAGACGCTGCTGGCAGCAGGTCCCACCGCCGAAACCCTGTGCGCCGGCTGGCAGACCCGCCACCTGGCCGCGCACCTCGTCCTGCGCGAGAATTCGCTGCTCTCCGCCGGCACGCTCTTCAAGCCGCTGTCCGGGAAACTGGAGGAGAAGCTGCGGCAGACCGCCGACGAGGCGCAGTCCCCCGAACGCTACGCCGCGCTGGTGCGCCGCTTCCGCTCGGGACCGGCGAAGTACTCGCCGTTCTCCATCGACAAGGTGGACCAGGCCGCGAACCTGAGCGAATACTTCGTCCATACCGAGGACGTGCGCCGCGCCCGCGGGCAGTGGGCGCCGCGCGTGCTGGACAAGGAGTACACCGAGCTGCTCTGGCAGTCGCTGACCCGGATGTCCCGGCTGCTGTTCCGCAAGGCCCCGGTCGGCATCATCCTCACCCGCCCGGACGGCCAGCGCCACGTGGCCAAGAAGGCCCGCAACGCGGTGTCGATCAGCGGCCCGGTCGCCGAGCTCATGCTCTACGCCTTCGGGCGCACCGACCACTGCCTGGTGACCTTCGAGGGCGGGGACACCGCGCTGGACATCATCAAGAGCTACAGGCCATCGCTCTAGCTTCCGGGGCCGACGCGATCCCGCAGACCTGAGGCCAACGCAAAAGGTGCCGGCCCCTTCGAGGGGGCCGGCACCTTTTGCGTGGGCGCCGCTAGCGGACCGGGTAGCCGGCCTCGCGGATCTGCTGTTTGACGCGGGCGATCATGTCGGTCGGGCCGAAGTGGAAGATCGAGGCCGCGAGCACCGCGTCGGCCCCGGCCTCGATGGCCGGCGGGAAGTCCTCCGGGCGCCCGGCGCCGCCGGAGGCGATCAGCGGGACGCTGACCTCCTTGCGCACGGCGCGGATCATCTCCAGGTCGAACCCGTCCTTGGTGCCGTCGGCGTCGATGGAGTTCAGCAGGATCTCCCCCACGCCGCGCTCGGCGGCTTCCTTGGCCCAGGCCACCGCGCACATCCCGGTGCCCTGGCGGCCGCCGTGGGTGGTCACCTCGAACCCGGAGGCGATCGCCGGGTCGGTGGTGCGGCGCGCATCCAGCGACAGCACCAGCACCTGCGAGCCGAAGCGCTCGGTGATCTCGTTGATGACCTCGGGCCGGGAAACCGCGGCGGTGTTGATCGACGCCTTGTCCGCGCCGTTGCGCAGCAGCCGGTCGACGTCTTCCACGGCGCGCACTCCGCCGCCGACGGTCAGCGGGATGAAGACCTCCTCGGCGGTCTGGCGGACCACCTCGTAGGTGGTCTCGCGGTCCGAGCTGGAGGCGGTGACGTCCAGGAAGGTCAGTTCGTCGGCGCCGGCCAGGTTGTAGCGGCGGGCGAGCTCCACCGGGTCCCCGGCGTCGCGCAGGCCTTCGAAGTTCACGCCCTTGACCACGCGCCCGGCATCGACGTCGAGGCAGGGAATCACTCGAATTGCAACACTCATCGCGTTGTGCTCCTTGGGTGGGGCCGGCTAGATGCGGCAGGCGTGGATCTGGCTGACCAGGATGGCGCGGGCGCCCACGTCGTACAGCTCGTCCATGATGTTGTTGGTCTGCGACTTCTTGACCATAGCGCGCACCGCGCACCAGTCGGAGTTCGCCAGGTCGGAAACGGTCGGCGATTCCAGGCCGGGGGTCAGCGCGCAGGCCTGTTCCACCAGGTCGCGACGCACGTCGTAGTCCAGCATCACGTACTGGCGGGCGACGAGCACGCCGCTCAGGCGGCGGGTGAGCACGTCCAGCCCGGCGGGCTGGTGGCCGATGCGGCCGATCAGCACGGCCTCGGAGGCCAGCAGGGTCTCGCCGAAGATCTCCATGCCGGCGGCCTTGATGGTGTTGCCGGTTTCCACGACATCGGCGATCGCGTCGGCCACGCCCAGGCGGACCGAGGATTCCACGGCGCCGTCCAGGCGGACGACGGAGGCCTGGATGCCCGACTTTTCCAGATAGTGGCGCAGCAGCACGTCGTAGCTGGTGGCGATGCGCTTGCCGTTCAGCTGGCTGGCCTCGGTATAGGCGCCGACCGGGGCGGCGAAGCGGAAGGCCGATTTGCCGATGCCCAGCGGGATCAGCTCTTCGACGTCGTCGTCGACATCCGCGTCCAGGTACAGGTCGCGGCCGGTGATGCCCACGTCCAGGATGCCGCGGCCGACGTAGACGGCGATGTCGCGGGGACGCAGGTAGAAGAATTCAACGTTGTTGTCCTCGTCGACCATGACCAGTTCGCGGGAATCGCGGCGCTGGAGGTAGCCGGCCTCCTTGAACATGGTGGAGGCGATGTCGGACAGGGCACCCTTGTTGGGCAGGGCTACGCGGAGCATGGAGTGACTCTTTTCGGGAGTGTGGCGCTGCGGCGTGGTGCCAAAAACAAGCGCCAAGGAGTGGTTTCGTTGGCCGTTGTTACTGCCGCCGTGCGTTGGCGCGGCGCGGATCGCTGAAAAAGGATCCGCGCCGCGGCCGCGCGACGGCTAGAGATGCTTGTAAACGTCGGCCAGGGACAGTCCCTTGGCGATCATGAGAACCTGCACATGGTAGAGCAGCTGCGAAATTTCCTCGGCGGTTTCCTGGTCCGATTCGTACTCTGCGGCCATCCAGACTTCGGCGGCCTCCTCGACGATTTTCTTGCCGATGCCGTGGACACCGGAGTCGAGTTCGGTGACGGTACGAGAGCCTTCCGGGCGGGTTTGGGCCTTGAGCGACAGTTCGCTGAAGAGCTCGTCAAAAGTTTTCACATCCACCAGTCTAGCGTTTCCCGCCTGCCGGGCCGAACTCGGGGCATGCTTTGTGACGGCATGGGACCGGGTCCGGTGCCGGCAGCGCGGCGGTGCGCTGGAGGCCTGCTCAGGCCAGCGCGGCGACGGTCATGACCGCCGCGCTGTAGGCCTCGTAGCCCTTGTCTTCGCTGGAGTTCTCCAGTCCCGCGCGGTCCAGCCCCTGCTGCTCGGTGTCGCAGGTCAACACGCCGAACCCGATCGGCGTCTTGGTGTCCACGCTCACATTGGTTAAGCCGTTGGTCGCGGCAAGGCAGACGTAGTCGAAGTGCGGGGTGCCGCCGCGGATGACCACGCCCAGCGCGATCACCGCGTCGTAGTCCCGGGCCAGTGTGGCGGCGGCGACCGGCAGCTCGAAGGTGCCCGGGACGCGGATCAGCGTGGTGGCCTCTGCCAGCCCGGCGTCCTTGGCGGCGCGCTGGGCGCCGTCGATCAGCCCTTTCATGATGACCTCGTGCCAGCTGGCCGCGACAATGGCGACCTTCAGCTGGGAGAAGGCGTCGCCGGCGGCCAGCGTCTTCAGTTCCTCGGCGACGTTGGTCGGCGCTCCGTGTTTGCTCATGGTGATGTGTCCTTTGCTTGTGTCGGTGGCGGCGCTCAGGCGCCGTGGTAGGCCTGGGCCTGGGCTTCGTCCTGCGCAGAGTCCTGCGGCAGGCCCAGCTGGTGGCCGAAGCGGGCCTGTTTGGTCCGCAGGTAGGCCTCGTTCTCGCGGCGCGGCGGCACCAGGCTGGGCACCAGCTCGGTGACCTGGATGCCGGCCTCGATGAGCTTGTCCCGCTTGTCCGGGTTGTTGCTCAGCAGCCGGATGGAATGCAGGCCCAGCTTGGCCAGGATCGCGGCGACCGCGAAGTACTCGCGCGCGTCGGCCGGGAAGCCCAGGTGCAGGTTCGCATCCAGCGTGTCCAGCCCGTGCTCCTGCAGCGCGTAGGCACGCAGCTTGTTGACCAGGCCGATGCCGCGGCCCTCGTGGCCGCGGATGTAGACCACGTGCCCGCCCTCGGCGGCGATGCGGGCCATGGCGGCGTGCAGCTGCTCGCCGCAGTCGCAGCGGTAGGAACCCAGCACGTCGCCGGTGAGGCATTCGGAGTGGATCCGCACCAGGTTGCCGGGGTCGGACCCCTCGGGGCCCCGATGGCTGAGCACCAGGTGCTCGTGCCCCTCGACGAGCGCGGCGCGGGCGGTGAAGTCGCCGAAGGCCGTGGGCAGCGCGACCGGGTCGGTCAGCTCGATCCGGTCGTTGATGCGGCGCCAGCGGGCCAGGTCGTCGATGGTGATCAGCGGCAGGCTGTGTTCCGCGGCGAAGACGCGCAGCGCGTCAAGCCGCATCATCTCGCCGTTGTCGTGGGTGATTTCCCCGATCACTCCGACCGGGGACAGACCGGCGGCGCGGCACAGGTCCACCGCGGCTTCGGTGTGGCCGCGGCGTTCGAGCACTCCCCCCGCGGCGGCGCGCAGCGGGAAAATGTGCCCGGGGCGGACCAGCTGCTCCGCGGTGGTCTCCGGGTCGGCCAGCAGCCGGCTGGTCAGCGCGCGGTCCGCCGCCGAGATGCCGGTGCTGATGCCGCTGGCCGCGTCGCAGCTGACGGTGAAGGCAGTGCCCTTGGAGTCCTGGTTGATGCCGACCATCGGGGCCAGGCGCAGCGCGTCGGCGCGGGCGGCGTCCAGCGGCACGCAGATCACCCCGGAGGTGTACCGGACGGTGAAGGCCATGAGCTGCGCGGTGGCGTGCTCGGCGGCGAAGATGATGTCGCCCTCGTTCTCGCGGTCTTCGTCGTCGACGACCACCACGGCGCGGCCGGCGGCCAGCGCGGCCAGGGCGGCGGGAATTGAATCAAAGGATGCGGCAGCCATTAGTTTCGACCTCCAAAGGCGTTCAGGCGGGCGACGTACTTGGCCAGGACGTCGACCTCGATGTTGATGCGGTCCCCGACCCGGCGGGATCCCATGGTGGTTTCGGCCAGGGTGATGGGAATGATGCCCACCTCCACCCAGTGCCCGCCGGCCGGGGCGTCGGCCGGGGAGACGGCGGTGAGCGTCAGCGAGATGCCATCCAGCGCGATCGAGCCCTTTTCCGCGGTCAGCGGGGCGTACGCGTCGGGCACCGAGATGCGGAAGGTGGTCCACTGGCCGTGGTCCTCGCGGGCCAGCACGGAGCCGACGGCATCGACGTGGCCCTGCACGACGTGCCCGTCCAGCCGGGCCCCGGCCGGGGTGCAGCGTTCCAGGTTGACGGTGGAGCCTTCGGCCAGCTGGCCGGTGGTGGTGCGCTCCAGCGTTTCGCCCATGACGTCGACGCTGAGCGTGTCCCCGTCCAGCGCGGTGGCGGTCAGGCAGACGCCGTTCACGGCCAGCGAGCCGCCCAGGCCCAGGTCCTGCGTATGGCCCGGGGCCTTCAGGGTGAGGACCGCGAGGCCCTTGCCTGGGTCGGTGGTGATGCCGGTGACGGTGCCGGTTCCGGTGACGATTCCGGTGAACATGATGGGTGGTTTCCTTCTCAGAAGTTGGCGGATCCGCGGGTTTTCGGGTACGGCGAGGCCGCCGCCGGTGCGCGGAAGGTGAGGCGGGGGTGTTTAGTGCTGCGGCAGCGGTTCCAGGTGCAGCATGATGTCGGGGCCGAGCCGGGCGAGCGTTTCGCCGCTGTAGGCGTCGATCCGGTAGGCGCGCGCGTCACCCAGGGTGCGGGTGCCGGAGAGGTTCACCGAGCAGTCCCCGGCGCCGATGATGATCGGCGCTTGGTAGCAGTAGATCTCGTCCGCCAGGTCGGCGGCGATGAAGGCCGAGGCGATGGTGGCCCCGCCCTCGACCAGCAGGTGCCCGTAGCCCAGTTCGCCGGCGCGGGCGATCAGTTCGCGCACGTCGCGCGTGCGCACCTGTTCCCAGTGCTCGTCGAAGGCCAGGGCCAGGGTGCCGGGCAGCTCGCGGGTGCCCATGACCAGCCGGTGCGGCTGGCGCGGCAGCGCGGTGCCGTCGGCGGCGCGGGCGTTCAGCCGGGGATCGTCGTGCACCACGGTGTTGGTGCCGACCACGATCGCGTCCACCCGGGCGCGCAGCGAGTGCGCGTGCGCCCGGGACTGTGCGGAGGTGATCCACTGGCTGGTGCCGTCCGGGGCGTTGATGCGCCCGTCCAGCGACTGCGCGGTCTTCACGGTGATGAACGGGCGGCCCTGCTCCTTGGCGCGGATCCAGCGGTGGTTCAGCTCGCGGATCGCGGAGATTTCGCGCGCCCGGCTGACCGCGACGCCGGCGGCGGCCAGGTAGCGAGCTCCCCCGCTGGCGTCGGTGTCGTCGCCCAGCGCGTAGTGCACCGCGCCGATGCCGGCCTCGGCGATGGCCGCCGCGCAGGGGCCGGTGCGCCCGGTGTGGTTGCACGGTTCAAGGGTGACGACCATGGTCAGCCGCGCGGCGCGCTCGCGGGAGATCCTGCCCAGCCGGCGCAGCGCGTCGATTTCAGCGTGCGGGGTGCCGGCGCCCTGGTGGTAGCCGGTGGCGATCAGCGAACCGTGCTCGTCGAGGATGCACGCGCCGACCAGCGGGTTGGCGCCGCGGTGGCCCCGGCGGGCGGTTTCCAGCGCGGTTTCCAGCGTCGCATCCAGCTGCTGTTCGGTGGCCATCGCGGTTACCGCTTGCCCTGGAGGGTCGGGTCGGGCAGCTCGGTTTCCACCGCTGGCTTGTCGCCCTTCTTGGCCCGGGCCCAGACGAAGAAGCCGATCAGCGTGAACGCGCCGTAGAACAGGTACATGAATGCGCTGGCGTAGTAGCCGGCGGAGAACAGCAGCGGCACGCCGACCGCGTCGACCGCGACCCAGATCAGCCAGAACTCAACCCAGCCCTTGGCCATGCCGAAGGTCGCCAGCAGGGAGCCGACGAAGGTCCAGGCATCGGCCCACACCGGCTCGTAGGAGCCCAGGATGCGGAACAGCGGGGTCAGCGCGATGGTGCCCAGCACCAGCGTGACGGCCAATCCCAGGCGGACCTTGTTCGAGGCCCATGCGGGGGTGACTGCGCTGCCGCTGCCGTCGCGGGCCTGCTTCCAGCGGTACCAGCCGAAGACGGAGACCGCGATGAACATGATCTGGCGTCCTGCCTGGCCCCAGAGGTTCGCGGCGTAGTCGGTGTCGAACAGGCTGCCCAGGAACACGGTCAGCAGCAGCAGGTTGCCGACGATGCCGACCGGCCAGGCCCAGACCTTGCGGCGCATGCCGCCCACGGCGCTGGCCAGCCCGAAGATGTTGCCGACGACCTCGCGCACCAGCAGCGCCGAGGAACCAACCGCAATTTGTGAATTAAAAGCTTCAATGAGCCACCGCAGGAAATCCATCTTTCCACCCTTCTCGAAGCGGCGGCTCCGGGGGTGTGCATTTGATGGACCTGCGGCGTAGGCCGAAGAATACGGCTCCGCTCAGGGAGCCGCCGGCAATACCGCAAGGCAAATCAAATTCGTGCTTCTCCCATCCAGACTTTAACTGTCGGTACCGGAATTCCACCGGCTCAACCGCTTCCTCGGCTTGTGGCTTTGGATGCGGGTCGCGGACTATCACCGCCGGTTCGGACTTTCACCGACCCCGGAGCACGTATTTACGTTTACATTCGTTATTGTTGCATACTTTGTGGCGCTTCAGTGCGCGCCGAGGGCAAGATTGCGTAATACGTCGATTTCCACCGACGGCTCGGGCGAGGCGTACACCGCGGAGCCGGCGACGAACACGTCGGCCCCCGCTTCCGCGGCGCGCAGGATGGTGTCGCGGGAGACCCCTCCGTCGACCTGCAGGGCGATGGGCCGGCCCGAGCCGTCGATGGCGGCGCGGGCGCGGCGGATCTTGGGCAGCACCAGGTCCAGGAACTTCTGGCCGCCAAAGCCCGGTTCGACCGTCATCAGCAGCAGCATGTCCAGCTCGCCGAGCATGTCCAGGTAGGGCTCGATGCCGGTGGCCGGGCGCAGCGCCATGGCGGCCTTGGATCCGGCGGCGCGCAGCTCGCGGGCCAACCGGATCGGCGCGGCGGAGGCTTCCGCGTGGAAGGTCACCGAGTCCACGCCCAGCTGCGCGTATTCCGGAGCCCAGCGGTCGGCGTCCTCGATCATCAGGTGCACGTCGATGGGCAGCTCGCTGACCTTGTGCAGCGCCTCGACCACGGGCATTCCCAGGGTCAGGTTGGGCACGAAGTGGTTGTCCATGACGTCCACGTGCACGCCGTCTGCGGTGTGGATGCGCGTCAGTTCGCGCTGCAGGTTGGCGAAGTCGGCGGAGAGGATCGAGGGGTGGATGCGCGCGGTGCTCAACGGGGGCTCCTTGGGTTCTGGCAGGGGCGGAAAGGTTCTTGATGCAATACTGCCAGCGTCCGGGCGGACGCTGGCAGTTGGTGACGCGGCGCGGTGCTATTCGGTCGGGGCGACCTTGGTCAGCAGCGCCATGAACATCGCGTCGGTGCCGTGCAGGTGCGGCCAGAGCTGGGCGGTGGAGCCCTCGCCCAGCGGGTGTCCGGCGGCCGGCGCGTCCTCGTACATCACCTTCGCGACCTCGGCGCCGGTGTCCAGCAGCTTGGCCTGTCCGGTGCGCTTGAGGAAATCCTCCACCACCAGGCGGGTTTCAGCCTGGTGCGGCGAGCAGGTGACGAAGCCGACGACCCCGCCCACGCGCACGGCGCTGAAGGCGGCGTCCAGCAGTTCGCCCTGCAGGGCGGTGAGCTCCGGGATATCGCGGGGGGCCTTGCGCCACCGCGATTCCGGTCGGCGGCGCAGCGCGCCCAGGCCGGAGCAGGGGGCATCGACCATGATGCGGTCGTAGTCGCCGGCGTAGTCTTCCCCGCCGTAGGCGCGGCCGTCCAGCTCGGTGACCATCCAGTAGTCGCGGGGCACCGCGTCCATGGAGTTCTCCACCAGCCGGGCGCGGTGCGCGGTGGGCTCGTTGGCGGTCAGCCGGGCGTCACGCTGCACGGCCAGCGCGCCGAGCAGCGCCGCCTTGCCGCCGGGCCCCGCGCACAGATCCAGCCAATAGCGGTCATCGCCATCGGCCGGCAGCTCGACGTTGGCCAGGGCGCGGGCCATGACCTGGCTTCCGGCGTCCTGTACGCGCACGGTGCCTTCACGCACCCCGGGGACCCGGGCCACGTCGCCGTGCTTGTAGGTGGCGGAGCCCTCCACCAGGGTTCCCGGCTCCGCGCCGTTCTCCATCGCGCCGTCCAGGTCCCCGAGGCCCGGCAGGGCCACCAGGTTAACCACCGGGGCGGCGTTGTCGGCCTGCAGCAACGCGGACAGTTCCCCGGCGTCGCGGCCGTGGGCGATCAGCGCGCCACGCAGCGCCCGAACTATCCAGTCCGGGTGCGAGTGCTCGATGGCCAGCTTCGCGGAGTCGTTCTCCGCGCCGGCCGTCAGCTGGGCGACCCACGCCGCGGGCTCCTGTTCGCTCACGCGGCGCAGCACCGCGTTGATCAGCCCCGAGGGGCCGGCGCCGATCTGCGCGCGGGCCAGTGAGACGGTCTCGTCCAGCGCAGCGTGCTTGGGCACGCGCATGGCCATCAGCTGGTGGGCGCCCAAGCGCAGCGCATCAAGAACCGCCGGGTCCAGCTCGGACAGCGGCCGGTCGACCAGCGTGGTCAGGATCGCGTCGTACAACCCCTGTCCGCGCAACGCGCCGTAGGCCAGTTCGGTGGCGAAGCCGGCATCGCGGCGGTCCAGCTGGTATTCGCGGATCAGCTTGGGCAGCACCAGGTTGGCGTAGGCGTCGGCGCCTGAAACCTCGCGCAGGGTCTTGAAAGCGACCAAGCGGGCCGGGTCCGCGCTGCGCTTGCGCTGGCCGGGGGCGGCCTGCGAGTACTGGCGCGGGCGTCCGCCCTGGCCGCGGTTGCGGGTGCGGCCGGACTCGCTGCGGCGCTGGCCGTCGCCCTGGTCCATGCTCCGGCGATCCCCGCGGGAATCCCCGCGCTGTTCATTGGCGCTCATGCGAAGCTCACTTCCGTTCCCTGGGCCAGCATGCCGCGGGCCCAGTCTGAGGCGTTCATCATCTTCTTGCCCGGGGGCTGGATTTGAGTTGGTTCAAGGGCCCACGTGGCGGTGCCGATGAGCACGGTGGGCTGTTTGCCCGGTACGATGCGCAGTTCGCCGGAGGCCAAGTCGGTGACGTCGCGGCGTTCGCGCAACGGACCGAACTTGTAGCGCTGCTCCCCCACGGCGCTCCAGGCGCCGGGGAACGGGGTGGTGCCGTGGGCTCGGCGGCGGATTTCGGTGGCCGGACGGCTGAAGTCCAGCTGTGCATCCACGTCGGTGATCTTCGGTGCGTAGGTGTGCGATCCGGTCTGGGGAACCGCGACGGCCCGGCCTGCATCCAGCGCCTGCAAGGTCTGCACCAGCAGCATCGAGCCCGACTCGCTGAGCCGTTCGAGCATGACGCCTGCGGTATCCAGTTCGTTGACCACCTCGGTCACCTGGCCGAAGACCGGGCCGGTGTCCAGCCCGGTTTCCAGCTGGAAGGTCACCGCGCCGGTGATGTCGTCGCCGTGGATAATCGAGTGCTGCACCGGCGCGGCGCCGCGCCAGTTCGGCAACAGTGAAAAGTGCAGGTTGATCCACCCGTGGCGCGGGACGGACAGTGCCGCTTGCGGAACCAGCCCGCCGAAGGCAACGATCGCTGCGGCGTCCAGGTTCAGCGCCTGCAACTGCTCGGTAACGTCATCGGTGATCTTGGAGGACTTGATGAGCGGCAGGCCCAGTTCCTCGGCGCGGGCGGCGACCGGCGAAGGGGTGAGCACGCGTTTGCGGCCCAGCGGCGCATCGGGACGGGTGAGCACGGCGGCGATATCGAATCCGGCCGCATGCAGATGATTCAGCGAGGCGACCGCGACCTGCGGGGTTCCGGCGAAAAGTATGCGCATGGACTACTTCCCCAATCCCGCGCCGAAGCTGGAGCCCAGCGACCCGGAGCGCTTGGCGACGGTCCGGCCGGCGGTCTGCGAGTAATCGGTGGCGCGAAGCTTGCGCCACGCCGCCTTTTTCTCCTCCGCCGGCAGCCGGTCCAGGAAGAGGATCCCGTCCAAGTGGTCCGTTTCGTGCTGCACGCAGCGCGAGAGCATGCCTTCGCCCTCGAGCACCAGCGGGTTGCCGTGCTTGTCGAAGCCGGTGGCACGTACATGGCGGCGGCGCGGAACGGGGGCGGCGATGCCGGGGATGGACAGGCAGCCCTCAACCTGGTCATCCTGGTAGTCCTCGCTCAGCTCGAGCACGGGGTTGATGATGTGCCCACGCTCTTCGCCGATCTGGTAGGTGAACACGCGCAGCGAAACGCCCACCTGCGGCGCGGCCAGGCCGGCACCGTCGACGTTTTCCATGGTCTGATCCATGTCCTCGACCAGCTTTTGGATTTCCGGGCCGAACTCGGTCACCTCCTGCGCTGGGGTGCGAAGGACTGGATCACCGATGATCCGAATTCCCAAAATTGCCATAGTGCTTCCGACTACCTTCTGTTGATTTCAGCGGATCGCCCGGTCCGGCCGCAGTTCTACCGCGGGAACCCAAGCCCATCCAGTCTACGCGGTCGGCACCGGCTACTGCTGAGGTGGTGGAGTGATTTCCACCAGCGTGGCCCGGGACCGTGCAATCTTGAAGGCGGCTTCCCAGTTGCGCCGCAGTGCATAGAACTTGGCCCAATAGTCGGGCATGGCCTCGGGAGGAGCCATAAAGGTCCGACTCCCGGTGGGGCCGAGCGCCACCGCGAGCAGCATGGTGTCCGAACCGTAGGGCCAGGGCTCCCATTGACCGGACTCCGCGTCGGCAACCTGCTCCTCCGCCTTGCAGGCTGCGGCGAGCTGCATGATCACCTTGTCATCGGGCCGTTTCACGAAGCCATCGCGGTCGCTGGTCTTGGTCTTGTAGTCAACCAGGCACTCCCTTCCTCCGATCCTCGCGACCAGGTCGATGGTGCCGGCGTAACCGATGCTTTGGTTCCATACGGTCACCTCCGCCGCCACAGGCTCTACCCGGTAGTCCCGCCACCAGTATTCGAAGTGCTCGGCGTAGTCCTGTTCACCGTGCGACTGCAGCAGCTGGCGCGCTGAGTCCACTTCATGGGGCTGGCCAAGCTCCGCCAGCGCCCACTGCTCTGCGTAATTGTGCACGCGGTCTCCCCGGGCGGCTGCCGCATCGCGGTATATCTCTGCCGCGGAGGCGGAATCGCGCACGAGCGATCTCATCCGGCCAGGTTCGGAGATCGACGAGGCAAGCCGTGCATCCTCGGACAAAGACTTGGCGGCCATATAGCCCGCCCAACCGGTGAGGTCGACATGGTCCATACCAATGATTGTCGTAATCGATGGAACCGTTGCCTCGCCGCCGACTCGTCGGCTGTACATGCGGCCGAGATCGGTCTGAATCGCTAATTTCGGTGACGTCATATACACGATGATTGCACCGCAGGTGGACACTTCACCCCTAGTCGCTGCACGTTTAGGAATTATTCCGCGTATTTCCGGGGGTTTTGAGCTTTGTGAACCAGATCTCAGCACTTCGATTTGGAAGCTTGGGAAAACTCGTATAGAGTTTTTACTCGTTGGAAAGAACGAAAACGTTCCGAAAACAACCCTTTTGCGGACATAGCTCAGCTGGTAGAGCGCAACCTTGCCAAGGTTGAGGTCGCGAGTTCGAACCTCGTTGTCCGCTCGCAAAAAGATGCACCGACTACGTAAAAATAGTCACCTGGCTTCGGCCGGATTTGGTGGGGTGGCCGAGAGGCGAGGCAGCGGCCTGCAAAGCCGTATACGCGGGTTCGAATCCCGTCCCCACCTCGCAATGAAGATTGCACATCTTTTTTGCGCGATTGGCGCAGCGGTAGCGCGCTTCCCTGACACGGAAGAGGTCACTGGTTCGATCCCAGTATCGCGCACGGAACTCGTAGTCCACCAGGCTACGAATTTCATAACTAAATATATGCGGTCATAGCTCAGCTGGTAGAGCGCAACCTTGCCAAGGTTGAGGTCGCGAGTTCGAACCTCGTTGACCGCTCCAAGAATTCATCGGTAAAATGATGATTCTGTCGGGATTCTTAACCGAATCTTCGGCGCGATTGGCGCAGCGGTAGCGCGCTTCCCTGACACGGAAGAGGTCACTGGTTCGATCCCAGTATCGCGCACTGGATACATGTATGTGTCCATGCGGTCATAGCTCAGCTGGTAGAGCGCAACCTTGCCAAGGTTGAGGTCGCGAGTTCGAACCTCGTTGACCGCTCCATAACTTCATACAAATCCTGCGGTCATAGCTCAGCTGGTAGAGCGCAACCTTGCCAAGGTTGAGGTCGCGAGTTCGAACCTCGTTGACCGCTCCAAATAATTTGGGACCCACACTTCGGTGTGGGTCCCAAGTTTCTTTATCAGCGAAAACTGCTATTAATTTACTACTCAGCCGTGACTTTCGCCGATCCTCTGCAACTCGGAAACATACATGTTCATTGTGCGCGCTACCCAACATGGATGTTGCATCCTATGATGGACCCAAGAGTTGAGGGCAAGAGGCCCTCCGTGTTGAAGGGAGGTGTCCATTGGCAGGTTTTAACGAGCTAAAGGGCAAGGTCGAAGGACTGGCACACAAAGCCGGAGAATTCGCGAGCCAGAACTCTGACAAGATTTCAGACGGCATCGACAAGGCCGGGGACTTCATCGACAGCAAAACCGGCGGCAAGTATGCCGACAAGGTCGATGGCGTCCAGGATGGAGCTAAGAACTTCCTGGGCAACCTCGGAAACAAGGATCAGGCTTAACGTCCAGTCGATAGATCTTTGGCCTTCCCCTAGGCACGTAGGAAAGCGCCACCCCAAGCGGGTGGCGCTTTTCTAGTTTTCCGGAGAAATGCCCACCGATCATATCGATCCCACATCTTGGTCACCGCATCGCCGGAATTTCCCACCAGGCTCTCGAGCGGATAGAAACTAAGCATGGGAAGCAACATCATCAGCCGTCCGAGTTTGCCACGCGAGGCAGTTCTCGCGGGATTCATCACCACCATGGTCGGTTTCACTTCGTCCTTTGCCGTCGTCATCACGGGGTTGCTGCAGGCGGGCGCGAGTCCCGCGCAGGCTTCCTCCGGCCTGCTCGCGCTGACCTTCCTGGTAGGCGCCGCTTCCCTGGTATTGTCCCTGAAGCACCGCCTGCCATTGACGATTGCGTGGTCCACACCGGGGGCGGCCCTGCTGGCAAGCCTGGCTCCGGGCAGTTTCACTTTCGCCGAATCCGTCGGCGCATTCATCGTCAGCGGAGTGCTGATCATGCTCACCGGGCTCGTCCCGGTGCTGCACCGGCTGCTGACCTCGATCCCGGTGCCTATCGCGCAGGGAATGCTGGCTGGGGTGCTGATTCCGCTGTGTCTGAAGCCGTTCACTGCGTTGGGCAGCATCCCGGTGGCGGCGGTGCTGATCCTGGCGGTGTTCCTGGCGGGGCTGCGTTTCCTGCCGCGCTACGCGGTGGCCTTGAGCATGCTCAGCGCCGTGGGCTACGGCCTCTTCTCGATCGGCCGTTCGCAGGCCTGGTCGCAAATCCAGGCGTTGCCGACGCTTGAATTCGTGGCTCCGGAATTTTCGTGGCAGGCGGTGGCGAGCATCAGCCTGCCGCTGTTCATCGTGACCATGGCTTCGCAAAACATCCCGGGTGTTGCCGTGATGTCATCCTTCGGGTTTGCCACCCCATGGCGTTCGAGCATGCTGTCCACCGGCTTCGGCAGCGCGGCGGGCGCATTCTTCGGCGGCCATGCGATCAACCTGGCAGCGATTTCCGCAGCCCTGTCGGCGGGCGAGGCCGGCGGCAAGGATCCCGGGCAGCGATGGAAGGCCTCGGCCTCCTCCGGGGTGTTCTACCTGCTGTTCGCGCTGGGGTCGGCGCTGGTCGCCTCCCTGGCAACGCTCTCCCCCGCCGGGCTGTTC
Organism: Glutamicibacter protophormiae; assembly: GCF_014647495.1. Taxonomy (GTDB): domain Bacteria; phylum Actinomycetota; class Actinomycetes; order Actinomycetales; family Micrococcaceae; genus Glutamicibacter; species Glutamicibacter protophormiae. Next base: position 272,025 of record NZ_BMPH01000001.1, on the reverse strand, counting down.
GAGGCCGCCGCGGGACTGGCCCTGCTGGCGACCCTGGCGAACGCAATGCTCGGGGCCATGAAGGAACCGCGCTGGCAGCTCAGCGCCTTGGCCACGATGCTCGTCGCCGCGGCGAATGTGACGCTGTTCGGTATCGGCGGGGCCTTCTGGGCGCTGGTAATCGGGCTGTTAACGCACATCATCGCCGAGCAGGTCGCTGCTCGGCGATGATCTGGAAGTGGATGGCGCGGCTTAGAGCGCCGACTCGCCGATCTGGCCTTCGCGGGCCAGCGCGGTCAGGCGGGAGACGGCGCGGAAGTACTTCTTCTGGTATCCGCCGGCCATCATTTCCGGGGTGAACAGCTCGCTGAACGGCTTGCCCGAGGCAACGATCGGCACATCCTTGTCGTAGAGGCGGTCGGCGAGCACCACGAAGCGCAGGGCGATGGCCTGGTCGGTGATGGTGTCGACGTTGTGCAGCACCAGCGCGTCGGTTTCCGAGAGCAGCTGGCGGTAGCGCGAGGGGTGGACCTTTGACAGGTGGGCGACGAGGTCGGCGAAGTTGTCCACGGCCAGCGTCTTGTCCGGGTAGCGCTGTGCGGCGAAGGCTTCGATGTCGGCATCGTCCAGCGGCTGCGGCGCCTCGGGCAGGCCGCGGTGGCGGAAGTCCTCGCCCTCGACGCGGTGCACGTCGAACTGCTCGGAAAGGGTCTTGATTTCGCGCTGGAAGTCCACGGCGGCGAAGCGGCCCTCGCCCAGCGCGCCGGGCAGGGTGTTGGAGGTCGCGGCCAGCTTCACGCCGGCATCGGACAGCTCGCGCATCAGTCGGGACATCAGCACGGTGTCCCCCGGATCGTCCAGCTCGAATTCGTCGATGCAGACCAGCGAGTACTGGCTGAGCACGTCGACGGTCTGGCGGAAGGACAGCGCGCCGACCAGGTTGGTGTATTCGACGAAAGTGCCGAAGGCCTTGCGCCCCGGGGCCGCGTGCCACAAGGAGGCGAGCAGGTGGGTCTTGCCCACGCCGAAGCCGCCATCGAGGTAGATGCCGTTCTTGCTCTCCTTCTTCTTGCCGAACAGCTTGCCGAAGAAGGACCCCGAGGAGGACTTGCCTACCGACTCGGCGAAGGAGGTGAGCTTGTGGACGGCCTCGGTCTGCGAAGGCTGGTTGGGGTCCGGGCGGTAGGTATTGAAGGACACCTCACCGAAGCGGTATGACGGATGGAATCCGGCGAGCAGCTCGTCGATCGACAGCTGCGGGATGGTTTCGCTCAGGTGGGTGATCGTCGCCATGGGCTTCGTGGATCCTTCGGTTGAATGCGGTGATGTGCGGGCGCTCCGTGCGCAGCCCATCGGCCAGTTTACCTTGAATGACCCGGATAAACGGTGAAATGCCGCACCCCGCACGGTGCCATTGCGCTCGGAGCACTAGGCTAGGAGCAGAGCAAGCGATCGGCGGGGGCCTCCCGCCGCCCCGATACCGTCAAGGAACGTGATAGAAAATGCCTTTGCCCGTTGAGTCCAACGAGAAGTATGCAGCGTATGCCCATCCGGAACGGCTGGTCTCCACGCAGTGGGTCGCGGACAACCTGGGCGCCGAGAACCTGGTGGTGCTGGAGTCCGACGAGGACATCCTGCTGTACTCCACCGGGCATGTGCCGGGCGCGCTGAAAATCGACTGGCATACCGAGCTGAACGACGAGGTCACCCGCGACTACGTCGACGGCGAGGGTTTCGCCGCGCTGATGCAGGCCAAGGGCATCAGCCGCGAGAGCACCGTGGTGATCTACGGCGACAAGTCGAACTGGTGGGCGGCGTACGCGCTGTGGGTCTTCACCCTGTTCGGGCACGAGGACGTGCGCCTGATGGATGGCGGACGCGACAAGTGGATCGCCGAGGGCCGCGAGCTGAGCACGCAGAAGCCGACGGTGGCGCCGTCGCAGTACCCGGTGATCGAGCGTTCGGACGAGGCCATCCGCGCCTTCCTGCCGCAGGTGCTGGAGCACCTGGGCAACCCGCTGATCGACGTGCGCTCCGCCGAGGAGTACACCGGTGAGCGCACCCACATGCCGAACTACCCGGAAGAGGGCGCGCTGCGCGGCGGCCACATCCCGAGCGCCGCCTCGGTGCCGTGGGCCCGCGCCGCCGCCGAGGACGGCACCTTCCGCTCCCGCGAAGAGCTCGAAGCGATCTACCTGGACGAGGCCGGGCTGAAGCCGGGCGACGACGTGGTGGCCTACTGCCGCATCGGCGAACGCTCCAGCCACACCTGGTTCGTGCTCAAGCACCTTTTGGGCTTCGAGTCCGTGCGCAACTACGACGGCTCGTGGACCGAGTGGGGCAACGCCGTGGGCGTGCCGATCGTCCGCGGCGCCGAGCAGGGCGAGGTTCCAGCGAAGCGCGGGGTGCGCGCATGAGCACGATTCCCGCAGAACTGACCGAAATCATCGAGGAGTTCACCGAGGTGCCCGAGGCCGACCGCCTGGAGCTGCTGCTGGAATACTCCCGCGAGCTGCCCGAGCTGCCCGCGCGCCTGGCCGAGCACCCGGAGCTGTTCGAGCAGGTCGTCGAATGCCAGTCGCCGCTGTTCCTGGTGGTGGAGGTGTCCGACGCGGACGCGCATCCGGTGAGCCTGTTCTTCTCCGCTCCGCCGGAAGCGCCGACCACCCGCGGGTTCGCCTCGGTGCTGGCCGCCGGGCTGGACGGAAAGGACGCCGCCGCGATCCTGGCGGTGCCCGACGACATGCCGCAGCAGCTGGGCCTGACCCGCGCGCTCTCGCCGCTGCGCATGCGCGGCATGACCGCCATGCTGGGCCGCATCAAGCGCCAGATCGCAGAACAGCTCGCCGCCTAGGCGCGGCGCGCGCCACACCGCGAAGGAAGGTTCAAACGCCCGTGGGCAAGAAGAAACATGCGGCCTCCACCCCGGCCACCGCGGCCCTGGATGCCGCCGGGATCAGCTATGTGGCGCACAGCTACACGCACAGCGACGCGGCGGAGAGCTACGGCGGCGAGGCGGCCGAGCAGCTGGGGGTGCCCGGCGCCCGGGTGTTCAAGACGCTCATGGTCGCCGCCGGCGCCACCGCGGCCCAGGACCTGGCCGTCGCGGTGGTGCCGGTGGACAGCATGCTGGATTTGAAGGCGGTCGGCGCGGCGCTGGGCACCAAGAAGGTGCAGATGGCCGACAAGGCCGCCGCCCAGCGGCGCAGCGGCTACGTGCTGGGCGGAATCTCGCCCTTCGGGCAGCGCCAGCACTCGAGCACCGTGATCGATCAGAGCGCCCTGGAATTCGACACGGTGTTCATCTCCGGCGGGCGCCGCGGCTTCAGCCTGGAGATCGCTCCGCTCGATGCCGCGCGAGCCACCGGAGCCATCTGGGCGCCGATCGCCGCCAGCTAGGCGATCAACCGCGGCGGTCGGCTACCTGTTCGTATTCGCGTCAATGCGCGCGGCGAGGAAGTCGCTGACCGTTTGCGCGAACCCCTGTGGATCCACGTTCGGCTCCCTGGTATGGCCGGCAAGGGTGAAGGTCTTCAGGCTGACCAGGTCCGGGCGCAGCGCCGCCAGCTTCAGGCTCGGCCCGTTGGGCACGAACTGGTCGTCCCTGCTGTGCATGAGCAGGATCGGGTGGGACAGCTCGTCGGCGCGGTCCACCCAGTTCAGCCGCTTCAGGTTCACCGGTGCGGCCTGCCCGGTGATCCAGCGCCCGGCCTCGTTGGACAGCAGCCACTGGCCGAACCGCCCGACCGACTGCGGGATCTTGTTCGCCCGCGCCTGGTGGGAGAGCACGTCGACCCAGTTGATCACCGGCCCCACCAGCATCAGCGAATCCACCCGGTCGGCCAGGTCCGAGCGGTCGGCCATCTGCAGGCTGATCGCCCCGCCCATGGACCAGCCCAGCAGGATAACCTGCCGGGCGCCGCGCGAGGTCGCGAAGTGGACCGCGGCTTCGACATCCAGCCATTCGGTGTCGCCCAGCCCGTAGCGCCCGTCGGGGGCGGTCGGCGCCAGCCCGTCGTTGCGGTAGCTCATCAAGAGGGTGCTCACCCCGGCTTTGGCTAGGGCCGGCAGCGCGCGGATGGATTCGGTGCGGCGCGCGCCGCGGCCGTGCACCCCGATCACCCAGACGTCCTTGTTGCTGGTCCCGGGCACCAGCCAGGCTGGCCCGTCGCCCACGTCGAGGCTGACTGCCACGTCTTCGGCCTCGAAGCCCAGATCCGAGGGGTGCTCGTACATCGCCCCGGAGAGGTAGCCGCGTTTGACCCCGTCCAGGCTGCCGCGGTAGACCTGCTCGATCTGCCGGGCCACGATCTTCGGTTTGCCCGCGACATCCTGCGGAGCCGACAAACGCACCGCGCAGGCATCGAATTCGGCCAGGAAGGTGCACCCGCCGGGTTCGGCGGTCTCCGCGTCGCGGGCCAGATGCATCCACAATTTGCCCTGAGCGTCGGTGGTGATCTCGCGGATGACCGCGTTCGAGGCGCGCCGCTCCTCCGGGGTGACCACGCGCCGGGCGAAGTACCCGGCCAGCGCGGAAACGCTGGCGGCCACCAGCGAACCTGCCGCGACTCCCAGACCGGCGCCGATCAGGGTCGCGGGAACTGTCTTGCGTGGTTCGAGCTTGTCGACGATTTTCCGAGCCATGTTTTCATCTTTGCAGATGGCGTGTTGGGAATCATCACGCCCCGGAGGTAGTTTCCTAAGTATGAACGAAAACCAGAACACCGAAGACCGGAACCCCGCCGAGATCGATTGGCGCCAGGTTCTCTCCCCCGAAGAATTCCACGTCCTGCGACAGGCCGGCACCGAACGCCCGTTCACCGGCGAATACTGGGACACGACGACCGAGGGCGTGTATTCCTGCCGTGCCTGCGGCTCCGAACTGTTCGCCAGCACCACCAAGTTCGACGCCGGCTGCGGCTGGCCCTCGTTCTTCGCACCGCTGGCCGAAGACCGCGTCCGCTACATCACCGACGAGTCGATGGGGATGAAGCGCGTGGAGGTGCGCTGCGCCAACTGTGATTCGCACATGGGCCACGTGTTCGAGGGCGAGGGCTTCGGAACCCCGACCGACCTGCGGTACTGCATGAATTCGCTGAGCTTGAAGCTGCGCGAAACGCAGGGCTAAACAGTGCTCAGCGTGAAGCGACGCAAGTCACCCCAAGAATAAGCATTGCTTATTCACCGAGGAGTCAGGATTACTTTTCCTTTCGATGGGCGTAGCGTTCTAGTTAAGCAACTGAACGCTGCCCTACCGAAGAAGAAGGTGTATCTCAATGACCCAGATTTCCGCAGAACCACGGCCAACCAGCCCCTCCGACGCCCGCCGCATCGCCGAGTCCGACGCATGGCTTGGACTCAAGGCCGCCGCCACTGAATTCCAGGGTCTGCAGCTCAAGGACGGCTCCGTGGCCGAGCCCGAGCAGCGCGTCCGCGCCGGCGAGCTGGTCGACACGATCGTCGACTCCATCCAGACCCTGCGCGGCTTCTTCGCGCACGAGGCCGACTACCTGGACAAGCTCGTCGCAGACCTGAGGCGCTGGGCCGAGCAGGGCTTCGGCGTGCCGGACTTCCTCGATTCGCTTATGGAATTCCAGCCGCAGACCCAGCGCGTGGACGGGCTGATGCACCTGGTGCTCTTCCCGATGTACACCCAGAACGGATCCACCAACCGCCACCTCGAAGCGGTGCTGGTCCAGGTGATCTGGCCCGAGTTCATTTCGCAGCTCGAGGCCGGCGAGTACTCGAACAAGCTGTTCGTGCCGCTGCGCTTCATCGACTTCACCGCCGGCTACGACACCAACTCTGCGGTGCTCTTCCCCGAGTCGGTCGCGATCCGCGAGACCCCGTCGTTCACTTGGGGCGCGATCTTCCAGGACCGCGAGGCAGCACGATTCCGCAAGGTGCTCAAGGCCGCCGCGCAGATCACGAACCTGGAACTGCCCGCCGAGGCGGCGCGCCTGCTCGAGGACCAGCCGCTGGCTGAAGAGGCGTTCATCATGTGGGATTTGATCCATGACCGCACCCACATGCGCGGGGACCTTCCCTTCGACCCGTTCATGATCAAGCAGCGTATGCCGTTCTTCCTGTACTCGCTGGAGGAGCTGCGCTGCGACTTGACCGCATTCCGCGAATGCATGAAGATCGCCGCGGATCCCTCAGCGGACGAAAAGACCGCGAAAATGGCCGCACTCGTGCAGTACGCGGTGATCTTCGACCGGATCTTCCGCTTCGCGATCACCGGCTCGCGCGTGCGCAACTATGACGGCCTGGGCGGCCAGCTGCTGTTCGCCTGGATGCACCAGCACCACGTGCTGCACTGGACCGACACCAAGCTGCGCATCGACTGGGCCGAGGTGCCCGCGGTGGTCGCCGCGCTGGGCGAGAAGATCGACGAGCTGTACTGGAAGTCCATCGACCGCCCGAAGCTGGCGCACTGGCTGGCCGCCTACGAGCTGGTTTCCGCCACCGTCACTCCGCACCCGGCTTCGGTCTGGGCCAAGGGCCCTCAGGCGCTGCCGCTGACCTCGCCGCTGCGCGAGATCACCGACCAGGTGATGGACGACGAGTTCCCGCTGTCCATGTTCTACGAGGCGCTGTCCAAGAAGATGACCGCGGTCATCGAGTCCACTCGCGGCATGACCGGCGCTGACCGCATCTAGTCGGCCCTTTTCAGGCCCGCTTGATTTAGGCTAGGTACGTGAGCGAACAAACATTGGACCAGAAGCAGCAAGGCCGCAAGGCCCCGGTGGTTCTCATCGCCGGGGCCACCTCGGCATCCGGCATCGCCTGCGCGAAAGCGCTGATGGAGGCGGGAGCCAAGGTGCTGGCCATCGGCAGCGATGCGGATCGGCTAGTGGAGCGCATGCCGCGCGGCGTGCTGCGCTACCAGTGCGATCTTGCCTACCACCCGGCGGTCGAGCACCTGCGCGACACCATCCACGGCCAGCACGGCCCGATCGACGTGCTGCTGCACCTGGTCGGCGGCTGGCGCGGCGGCAAGTCGATCGCCGGGCAGAGCGACGAGGACTGGGACTTCCTGCACGAGTCCGTCATGACCACGCTGCGCAATACCAGCCGCGTGTTCGTCGAGGACCTGGTGGCCTCCGAGGCCGGGCGGCTGGCGATCGTCAGCTCCGAATCGGTGGTCAACCCGACCCCGTCCAACGCGAACTACGGCGCCGTCAAGGCCGCCGCGGAGCACTGGGTCAACGCCGTGGCACGGCTGTTCAGCAAGCAGGCGCCGCAGGCCTCGGCCTTCAGCTGGGTGGTCAAGGCGCTCAGCGACAAGCCGGCGGACCAGGCGCCCGAGGGGCACACCCCGGTCGAGTTCCTGGCCAAGGCCGCGGTGGACGCGCTGCGGCCCGACGCCGCGAAGCTCAACGGCACCCGCGTCGCGCTGCCCAAGGCCGGCGCGAAGGCCAAGCCCGCGGCGCCCAAGTCCTAGCCTGCGCATGCCTGCCCGCAGCCGCTTCCGGCGGCGGGCAGGCGTCCTGCCGCCACCGGCGCGGAACACGGCCCACCGGCCGATGTGCCGCGCCCACCATTTTCCCCGGCCCACCGGCCGGCCCCGACCTGCAAAGGATCTCCCCCATCATGACCTTCAGCCACGACACGGCATTGCGCGGATTCGCCTCGGACAACTACTCGGGCGTGCACCCGCGGATCCTGGCGGCCATCGAGCGCGCCAACGGCGGCCACCAGATCTCCTACGGGGAGGACCAGTACACCGAGCAGCTCGATGCGCTGGCGCGCGAGCTGTTCGGCGAGCAGGCTGCGATCTTCCCGGTGTTCAACGGCACCGGCGCCAACGTCACCGCCCTGCAGTCGCTGCTGCCGCGCTGGGGTGCGGTGATCTGCGCCTCCAGCGCCCACATCAACGTGGACGAGAACGGCGCCCCGGAGCGTGTGGGCGGCTTCAAGCTGCTGCAGGTGGACACCCCTGACGGCAAGCTGACCCCTGAATTGATCGACCAGCAGGCCTGGGGCTGGGGCGACGAGCACCGGGCGCAGCCACTGGCCGTGTCGATCACCCAGGCCACCGAGCTGGGCACGCTGTACACCCCCGAGGAGATCAAGGCGATCACCGCGCACGCGCACCAGCTGGGCATGAAGGTGCACCTGGACGGCTCGCGGCTGTCCAACGCCGCCGCCTCGCTGGGGGTCGAGCTGCGCGAGCTGACCACCGACGCAGGGGTGGACATCGTCTCGCTGGGCGGCACCAAAAACGGCATGCTGCTGGGCGAGGGCATCCTGACCCTGCGCAGCGAGCTGGCCGCCGACATGAAGTACCTGCGCAAGATGAACATGCAGCTGGGCAGCAAGATGCGCTTCATCTCCGCGCAGCTGATCGAGCTCTACGGCACCGGGCTGTGGCGCGAGCTGGCAGGGCATTCGAACGCCATGGCCGCGAAGCTGGCCGCCGCGGTGCAGCGCATCGACGGCGTGGAGCTGGTCTACCCGACCCAGGCCAATGGCGTGTTCGCCCAGCTGCCCACGTCGGTCAGCGACGAGCTGCGCCAGCACTTCCGCTTCTACGACTGGGACCGCGCCGCCGGCCAGGTGCGCTGGATGTGCTCTTTCGACACCACCGAGGCCGACGTGGACGCCTTCACCGCGAAACTCGAAGAACTGATGGGCCAGTTCGCGACCGCCTAGCTTCGAACCCCCAGTTGGCCCCCGGCCGACCGGCGCGCCGTACCGCACCAGCGGTGCGGCGCGTTTTAGACTCTGACTGTGACCAATGAACGCCCTGCAGCCGCCACCCCGCCGGCCTTCGCCAAGGCCCTGGACGAGTTGTCCCGCGCCACGGTGCGCAAAGAGCTTCAGTTCACCGAAATCCCGGCCCCCGGACGCCTCGCCCCCTTCGCCCTCGCCCTGAGCGGCGACGTGCTTGAACACGCAGGTCCCAGCCACGGTCGCCTCGGCAAGGAAATGGGCCGCACCCCCTTCCTGCAGCCGGCCGAGCAGCTGGCCACCGGCCGCTTCATCCTGCTCTACGACCCGGCCGGGCAGCAGCTGTGGAACGGCAAGTTCCGCATCGTCACCTACATCCGCGCCCGGCTTGAAAACGACATGGGGCAGGACTCCATGCTCGCCTCGGTCGCCTGGAGCTGGCTGGAGGACGCGTTGTGCGAACGCGGCGCGGCCTACCATTCGGCCGGCGGCACCGCCACGCGCGTGATCTCCGAATCCTTCGGCAACATGGCCGGGGAACAGGACCACATCGACATCGAGCTGCGCGCCTCCTGGTCCCCGGAATCCGAGGATCTGGGGGTGCACCTGAGCGCCTGGGCGGACATGGTCTGCACCTTCGCCGGGCTGCCTCCGCTGCCCGAGGGCGTGCAGCAGCTGCCGCGCCGCCGCCTGAGCTAGCGCCGAAGTTCCCCGCGCGGTCTTAGAATGGAATCACCATGAGCAATTCCCAGCCGACCGCACCGTCATCCGCCTCCGACGACTCGCAGCCTTCCGCGCCGCCGCTGATCCCAATCACCGCGCCGCGCGACGGCGTGCCCGAAGTCATCGACACCCCGCCGGCGCTGCGCCGCGCGGTGCGCGCCCTGCGCGCAGGAACCGGCGACCTGGCGGTGGACACCGAACGCGCCAGCGGCTTCCGCTACGGCCAGCGCGCCTTCCTGATCCAGATCCGCCGCGAAGGCGCCGGCACCTGGCTGATCGACCCGGAAACCCTGGATGACCTGTCCCCGCTGGTCGAGTTCGCCAACGAGCAGCCATGGATCCTGCACGCCGCCACCCAGGACCTGCCCTGCCTGAACGAGCTCGGCCTGGCCCCGACCTCGCTGTTCGACACCGAGCTGGCCGGGCGCCTGGCCGGGTTCCCGCGCGTTTCGCTGGGCACCATGGTCGCCGAGCTGCTGGGCCTGGCGCTGGCCAAGGAGCACTCCGCCGCCGACTGGTCCACCCGCCCGCTGCCCGAGTCTTGGCTGACCTACGCGGCGCTGGACGTCGAGGTGCTCGAAGAGCTGCGCCAGGAGATCACCGGCGTACTCGAGGAGCAGGGCAAGCTGGAGTTCGCCCGGCAGGAATTCGCCTTCGAGCTGATCCCGCCGCAGGCCGTCGAGGTGGCCGAGCCGTGGCGCAAGCTCTCGGGCATCCACAAGATCAAGAGCAAACGCAATCTGGCCGTGGCCCGCGAGCTGTGGCTTTCGCGCGAATCGCTGGCCAAGAGCCGAGACGTCGCCCCGGGCAGGCTGCTGCCTGACCGGGCCATCATGGCGGCGATCGAGCACCGGGCCAACTCGGTGCCGGCGCTGCTGCAGATCCCCGGTTTCCACGGGCGCAGCGTGAAGCGCGACGCCCCGCGCTGGCTGGATGCGGTGCAGCGCGGACGCAGCACCCGCGACCTGCCCGAGCTGCGCACTGACAAGACCGGGCTGCCCAACCCGCGCGCCTGGAGCGAGAAGAACCCCAAGGCCGCGGACCGGCTGGCCGCCGCCAAGCTGGTGGTGGCCGAGGTCAGCGAGGCCTGGAACATTCCCGCCGAGAACCTGCTGACCCCCAAGTTCCTGCGCGAACTGTGCTGGACTCCCCCGGCGGTGCTCAGCGAGGGCTCCATCGACGAGGCTTTGAGCACGCTGGGCGCCCGCCCGTGGCAGCGCGAGTTGCTGGCCGGCAAGCTGGCCGCCGCGCTGAAGGCCTAGCCGAAATTCGGGCCAGGCCGCGTCCGGCCCGCGGGCCGCACCATTGAATACCGCTGCCGCATGCAGCACCCTGCCGCCGAGCCCTCGGCGCGGGTGCCGCATGCGGCTTTTGCATCCCCCGCGGCCCCGATGCCGGCCAGCTGGCCGGGTCTGCACTTGCGCTAAAAGTTACTCATGAGTAACGTATGAGGCAGGTCACTGTGACGGTGGCCACTGCCGGGCCCCTCCGGCAGGCAGAACCTACCCCGCAAGGAGCCCGCCGGTGAGTGCCAACACCACGACCGAGCACGAGAACGCAAGCAGAATGCTCGATGACCGCGATGTCGTCTTCGTCGACGGGGTCCGCACCCCGTTCGGCCGCGCCGGCGAGAAGGGCATCTACCACGGCACGCGCGCCGACGACCTGGCAGTGAAGACCGTGCGCGGCCTGCTGGAGCGCAACCCGCAGGTGCCGGCCGAGAAGATCGACGAGGTCTCGCTGGCAGCCACCACGCAGACCGGCGACCAGGGCCTGACCATCGGGCGCACCGTGGCGCTGCTCTCCGGCATCCCGCAGTCGGTGCCCGGCTACGCGATCGACCGCATGTGCGCCGGAGCGATGACCGCGGTCACCTCCACCGCCGGCGGCATCGCCTTCGGCGCCTACGACCTGGTCATCGCCGGCGGCGTGGAGCACATGGGCAACCACCCGATGGGCGCCGGGGCCGACCCGAACCCGCGGTTCGTATCCGAGCGCATCGTCGACCCGCAGGCGCTGAACATGGGCAACACCGCGGAGAACCTACACGACCGCTTCCCCGCGATCACCAAGGAACGCGCCGACCGCTACGCCGTGGCCTCGCAGGCCAAGCTCGCCGCCGCCTACGAGAACCATCAGATCCAACCTGACCTGGTCTCCGTGGCCGCCAAGCGCCCGGGCGAAGGCTGGGCGGTGCACAGCGTGGACGAGCCGCCGCGCCCGGGAACCACCATGGAATCGCTGGGCGAACTGCGCACCCCCTTCCGCGCCCACGGCCGGGTCACCGCCGGCAACGCGGCAGGCCTGAACGACGGGGCCACCGCCGCGCTGCTGGCTAGCGGCCGGGCCGTGCGCGAGCTGGAACTGGCCCCGAAGATGCGCCTGGTCTCCTTCGCCTTCGCCGGCGTCGCGCCGGACGTGATGGGCTACGGCCCGGTCCCGGCCACCGAGAAGGCGCTGGCCAAGGCCGGGCTGGACATCCAGGACATCGGATTGTTCGAGATCAACGAGGCCTTCGCCGTGCAGGTGCTCTCCTTCCTGGACTACTACGGCATCGACCAGGACGACCCGCGGGTGAACCGCTACGGCGGCGCCATCGCCGTCGGCCACCCGCTGGCTTCCTCCGGCGTGCGGCTGATGACCCAGCTGGCTCGCCAGTTCTCCGAGGACCACTCGGTGCGCTACGGGATCACGACCATGTGCATCGGCCTGGGCATGGGCGGCACAGTGATCTGGGAAAACCCGAACCACCCCGACTTCGGCAGCAAGGCTTAAAGGAGCAGAACCATGACCGCCACAACTTCGCAGGACTTCTCGGCCATCGCCGAGCTCATGCACGATGAAACCGTCACCCACTCGCTGGTCTCCGACGTCGCCCTGCCCAGCGGCAAGGTGCTGGCCCTGCTGACCCTGGACAACGGGCTGGACCACCGCAAGCCGACCACGCTGGGCCCCAACGGGCTGATCGAGCTGCGCGCAGCGCTGGAAACCCAGGCCGAGCGCGCCAAGGCCGGGGAGATCCACGCGCTGGCCATCACCGGCAAGCCGCACTTCCTGATCGCCGGCGCGGATTTGTCCGCGGTCACCCGGCTTTCCTCGCCGGGACAAGGCAGCGCCATGGCCGCCCTGGGGCACTACGCCTACGACCTGCTCGCCGATCTGGGCGTGCCGACCTTCGCCTTCGTCAACGGGCTGGCCCTGGGCGGCGGCATGGAGATCGCGCTGGCCTGCACCTACCGCACCGTCAGCACCGCCGCCGGCGCGCTGGGCCTGCCCGAGGCGTTCCTCGGGCTGATCCCGGGCTGGGCCGGCGTCTACCGCCTGCCGCGCCTGGTGGGGCCGGAGAACGCGTTGAAGGTGATGATCGAGAACCCGCTGAACAACAACAAGACGCTCTCCGGCCCGGCCGCCTACAAGATGGGTGTGGCCGACGCCCTGTTCGAGCCGGCGGACTTCATCGAGCATTCGGTCGCGTTCGTCGACGGCGTGCTCGGCGGCGAGACCGAGGCGCGACGTCCCAACGCAGTGGACCCGCGCGATCCCGAGGTGGCCCGCCGCTGGCTGGAGGCAGCGGACGCCGCGCAGGCATTCGTCGACGCGAAGCTGCACGGCGCCGCCCCCGCACCGTCCAAGGTGCTGGAGGTCTTCCGCCAGGGCCTGACCCTGACCCAGCCCGAATCGGCACAGCTGGAAATCCAGGCGCTGACCGAGCTGATGGGCAGCAAGCAGTTCCAGAACACCGTCTACGCCTTCTTCGACCTGGTGCAGAAGCGCGGCAAGCGCCCGGCCGGAGCGCCCGACGCCAAGCTGGCGCGCCCGGTCACCAAGGTGGGTGTCGTCGGGGCCGGGCTGATGGCCAGCCAGCTGGCGCTGCTGTTCGTGCGCCGGCTGAACGTGCCGGTGGTCATCACCGACCTCGACCAGTCGCGCATCGACAAGGGCCTGGGCTACATCCACGGCGAGATCGACAAGCTGCATGCCAAGGGCCGGATGAGCCAGGACGCGGTCAACCGCGCCAAGGCGCTGGTCTCCGGCTCGGTCTCCAAGGACGGCTTCGCCGACGCGGACTTCGTCATCGAGGCGGTCTTCGAGGAGCTGGGGGTGAAAAAGCAGGTCTTCGCCGAGGTCGAGGCGGTTGTCTCCCCCGAGTGCGTGCTGGCCACCAACACCTCCTCACTCTCGGTCACCGAGATGGGCCGGGACCTGTTGCACCCCGAACGCCTGGTGGGTTTCCACTTCTTCAACCCGGTGGCGGTTATGCCGCTGCTGGAGATCGCCGCCACCGAATGGACCAATGACACCGCGCTGTCCACCGCGTTCGTGCTGGGCAAGGCACTGAGGAAGACCACCGTGCTCACCCAGGATGCGGCGGCGTTTGTGGTCAACCGCGTGCTGCTGCGCCTGCTCAGCGAGGTCCAGGCGGCCTTCGACGAAGGCACCGACGCCAAGACCGCGGACAACGCCCTGTCCGGCATGGGCCTGCCGATGACCCCGTTCACCCTGCTGTCGATGGTCGGGCTGCCGGTGGCCCAGCATGTCACCGAATCGCTGCACGCGGCCTTCGGAGACCGTTTCGCGGTGTCCCAGAACCTGCAGAAGCTGATCGACGCGAAGGTCACCTCGCTGTGGGTCGACGACGAGCAGGGCGGCCAGGTGCTGAATCCGGCCGCGGCGCAGGTCATCACGCAGGGCAGCAGCCCGTCGAGCGAACAGCAGATCCTGACCCGGGTCCAGGACGCGCTGGCCCAGGAGATCGGCCTGCTGCTCTCCGAGGGTGTGGTGGCCGAAGCCGCCGATGTGGACCTGTGCATGATCACCGGTGCGGGCTGGCCGATGCACCTGGGCGGCATCACCCCGTACCTCGACCAGGTCGGCGCCTCCGAACGCGTCAACGGAGCAAAGTTCAACAGCTGATCCGGCGCACCACGGCGGGGTCCTCGGCGGCGGCATACGCCGGCCGAGGACCCCGCCGTCATGTTCTGCGGCTGGAGGGAAGCGCTGGGTGTACTGTCTAGGCCCGTTCGTACTGCACCAGCGTGACCCCCGATTCGAAGGCCTGCACGGACGTGCTGCGCCAGGGCTGCGGCTGGTAGGAGCGGTCGCCGAACAGACGGATGCCGCTGCCGAAGGTCACCGGGTTGATCTTCAGCGCCAGCCGGCCAATCTCCCCGGCCAACGCGGCGGCCAGCGAGCCTCCGCCGCACAGCCAGATGTCCTTGCCGTCTTCCTTTTTCAGTTCGCGCACCAGCTGCACCGGATCCCGGTCCGTGAACAGCACGTCCTGGCTGCCTTCCGGGCCCTGCCGGCCATGGGTGAATACGACCTGGCGCAGGTGGGCATAGGGGCTGGCCAGATGCTGGTCGGGCATCCCGACCGCGTAGGTGTTCCATCCCATCAGCACGGTGTCGAAGGGCCCGTCTTGGACCGGGATACCCACGGCGTCAGCCAGGACGGTAGGCACGGTGCCCCGGAACTGCTCGCCGATGGCCTGCATGTGGTCCCCCTCGGCGAGGAACGCGTCGAATTCCCCTGCCGGTCCGGCGATGAATCCGTCCAGGCTTACCGCCACGTAGTAGGTCAAGGTGCGCATGGGTTCTCCTTGGATCGGGTCCTTCGCCGCGGGCATTGGCGAATTCGCCCACTCTACAGAAATACGACATCCGGAAACAGGGTGTGGTGCGCCCTCTTGGCGCCGTCACAGATAATTCTGCGACAATGAACCCATGACTGACTTCGCCCGACCAGCCCGCCGCACGTTCATGTGCGCTTCCGCCGCGATCGGATCGGCAGCCCTGCTGACCGCCTGCGGCAACGGAGAATCAGCGGTAGAAACCCCAGAGGCCAAATCCATCCCCGAACCGAGCGGCGAAGGCCAGGTGCTGATGCCGGTCTCGGACCTGCCGGTCGGCTCGCGCGCCTCGGCGCCGGCCACCTACCCGGACGGCAGCGCGACCGCGGTCATGGTGTTCCGTCCGGATGAGAAGACCGTGTTGGCCTACTCGAACAAGTGCACCCATCAGGGCTGCGCGCTGACGCCGAAGTCGCAGGATGAGAATTTCTACTGCGCCTGCCATGGCTCGAAGTTCGCCCCGAAGGACGGCACCGTGGTGGCCGGCCCGGCCAAGGCGGCCCTGCCGCGCTACGCCGCGGAAATCAAGGACAAGAACATCGTCGTCTACGTCACCGCCGACGCCTAGATTCCGGCTGGCTTACTGCTGGTTAAAGCGCCATGCGGCGGACTTCCCGATTCGGGGGTTCCGCCGCATGGTGCTTTAAGCTCCGTTTAGAATGGCGCGATCTTCTCCGGGGCCGGGAAGATCTCGTCCAGTTCCGCGCGCTCGGCCGGGGTCGGGACCCAGCTGACTGCCTGCGCGTTGGCGGTGATCTGCTCGGGGCGGGTGGCTCCGGCGATCACCGAGGCGACCGGCTGCTGGGCGGCCAGCCAGGAGAAGGCCAGCTGGATCTCGGTGAGCCCGCGCGCGGCGGCGAAGTCGGAGAACTGCTGCAGCTGCTCGAAGTTGCTGGATTCCACCAGGTGCTGCCGCGAATGCGTCAGGCGGCTTCCTTCGGGCGCGTGGCCCTTGGAGTACTTGCCGGTGAGCAGCCCGTTGGCCAGCGGGAAGTAGGGAAGCACGCCGAGCCCGAATTCCCTCGCGGCCGGAAGCACCTCCAGCTCCGCGCGGCGGTCGATCATGTTGTAGTGGTTCTGCGCGGAGATGAAGCGTTCGGTGCCCAGCTCCCGGGCCACGTACTCGGCCTGCGCGATCTGCCAGCCGGACCGGTTTGAATGCCCGATGTAGCGGACCTTGCCGCTGGCCACCAGATCGTCCAGCACCCGAAGGGTCTCCTCGATCGGGGTGTTCGGATCCGGGGTGTGGAACTGGAACAGGTCGATGTAGTCGGTGCCCAGACGCTTCAGCGAGGCCTCGACCGCCTTGACGACATAGCGGCGCGATCCGCGCGCCGAAAAGTCCGGTCCGTTCACCCCGCCCATGTCCATGCCGAATTTGGTGGCGAGGATGATATCCTCGCGGGCGCTGCCCAGCGCGGCGCCCAGGCGGATTTCGGACAGACCCGGTTCACGCCCGTAGGTGTCGGCCACGTCGAACAGCGTGATTCCTGCCTCCAACGCGGCGTGGACCACCGCGTTGGTCCCCTCCTGGGATTCGGTGGCGGTACCGGTCCGCCCCAGGTTGTTGCAGCCCAGACCGACGACGGAAACACTCAGGCCGCTGCGGCCAAGTTGGCGGAATTCCATGGACACCTCTTCACTTCATAGTTGTGCTCCGCTTCACTGGAGCGTCGTATACCCATAGGCTATCTGGTAGGTCTCCGCGCCCCGGCATTCAGTCTCAATTCACTACAATGCATATTTATCCATTAGGATGGAAACATGTCTAAAGTTCTTACCAATCTCCCAGTAGGCGAGCGCGTCGGTATCGCGTTCTCCGGTGGCCTCGACACCTCCGTTGCCGTCGCCTGGATGCGCCACAACGGCGCCATTCCGTACACCTACACCGGTGATCTCGGCCAGTACGACGAGCCGGACATCGACGCCGTTCCGGGCCGCGCCCTGGAGTACGGCGCCGAGGCTTCGCGCCTGGTCGACTGCAAGCCGGGCCTGGTCGAAGAGGGCTTCGCCGCCTTGGCCTGCGGCGCCTTCCACATCCGCTCGGGCGGAAAGTCGTACTTCAACACGACCCCGCTGGGCCGCGTGGTCACCGGCACCCTGCTGGTGCGCGCCATGCGCGAGGACGGCGTGGACGTCTGGGGCGATGGTTCGACCTACAAGGGCAACGACATCGAGCGCTTCTACCGCTACGGCCTGATGGCCAACCCGAAGCTGCGCATCTACAAGCCGTGGCTCGACCCGCAGTTCGTCGCCGAGCTGGGCGGCCGCCAGGAGATGAGCGAGTGGATGGTCGCCCACGGCTTCCCGTACCGCGACTCGGCCGAGAAGGCCTACTCCACCGACGCCAACATCTGGGGCGCCACCCACGAGGCGAAGACCCTGGAGCTGCTGAACAGCTCGATCGAGAACGTCGAGCCGATCATGGGTGTCAAGTACTGGGACGAAAGCGTCGAGATCGCCTCGGAAGATGTTTCCGTGACCTTCTCCGCCGGCCGCCCGGTCGCCATCAACGGCAAGGAATTCGTCGACCCGGTCGCCTTGGTCAACGAGGCGAACATCATCGGCGGACGCCACGGCCTGGGCATGAGCGACCAGATCGAGAACCGCATCATCGAAGCCAAGTCCCGCGGCATCTACGAGGCTCCGGGCATGGCGCTGCTGTTCATCGCCTACGAGCGCCTGGTCAACGCGATCCACAACGAAGACACCGTGGCCAGCTACCACAACGAAGGCCGCCGCCTGGGCCGACTGATGTACGAAGGCCGCTGGCTTGACCCGCAGGCCCTGATGCTGCGCGAGTCGCTGCAGCGCTGGGTCGGCTCGGCCATCACCGGCACCGTGACCATCCGCCTGCGCCGCGGCGACGACTACACCATCGTCGACACCACCGGCGAGAACCTGAGCTACCACCCGGACAAGCTGTCCATGGAGCGCGTGGGCGACGCCGCCTTCGGTCCGGTGGACCGCATCGGCCAGCTGACCATGCGCAACCTGGACATCGCCGATTCCCGCGGCCGCCTGGAACAGTACGCAGCCATGGGCCTGGTCGGCGGCACCACCGCCAAGCTCGTGGGCTCGCTGGAGGCCGGCGGAGCCGACGCCATCGTGGACGCCACCCCGGCGGACAGCGACGAGCTGGCCACCGACCGCGTGAACGAGCTGGCTGCCTTTGATTCCGGCACCGACTAGGCTCCTGCGCTGAGTCATTAGACGACGAAGGCCCGGGCGGATGCTTCCTTGACTGGAAGCAACCGCCCGGGCCTTTTTGCCGCCTGGGTCTGCGGGCGCCGGCCTAGGCGACAAGCCCGTTGAGCGTAGCCAGGGACTGCAGCGCCATGATGAAGCCGACCAGCGACAGGAACCTGAGGGATCCATGCAGCACCGCTCCGAGCCGGGTTTCCTTCGACGGGAGCTTCACCGCCTCGTCCGTCAGCCAGGTCACCAGGGTGATCACGGTGCCGATCAGGGCGATCTGCTCCTCGGGCAGCGACATCGTCTTGGCCAGCACGAGCCCCGCGGCGAAACCGATCAGCACCTGGGCGGCCGGCCACAGCAGGGATTTCAGCGTGCGCCTGTCCTGTTCGACGGGCGCGGCTACGCCTCGATCAGCTGCAGCAGCGGGCTGACCGCAATGGTGAAGCCGACCAGCGAGACGATGCGCAGGATCAGCCGGATCCGGGCGCCGGTCCTGGTGTTCGGTTCGGGCAGATGGAAGCCCTGTTCGACGATCCAGGCGGCGATCACCACAATCACGCCGGCCAGCGCCAGCTGGGCATGGCCGATGCCGGAGAACAGCGAGGTGATGCCGATGCCGATGATGACGCCCACGCAGGCCTGGAACACCAGGTGCAGCGGCACCCGCGTGGCACCCATGTGCACCGGCTTGCGCTTGGCGCCGGGGTTCTCGTCCCGGTCTTCTTGAGGAATCATGTGTCCTTACTTCTGCTCGTCGTTGTCCGCGCCGTCGCGGGGCGCGAAATCTTCCAGTGGCCGGCACAGCAGCAGACCCGCTCCCCCGGTGAACTCCACCGTGCCGAAGCTTGCGCCCCGCGCCCGGACGGTGAACCCCAGGCAGCGCTGCAAGGCCAGCGAGGCGCTATTTCGCGTGTTCACCACGCACCAGGCGGCGTCCGCCCGCTGTGCCACCCAGCGCAGCCGGGCCAGGCCCAACGCCGCGGCCACGCCGCGGCGCCGCCAGCGGCGGTCGACCTCGACCCCGCCCAGGTAGTAGCCCGCCGGGGCCACCGGATCCTGCGGATCCCACCACTGCGCCTTGGCCCAGCCGACCAGGCGCCCGTTCTCCGACGGGGCGGCCAGCAGGCAGCCGCCGGGAGCGAAGCGCTCCGGCGCACTGCACCGCCCCAGGCTCCGGGACAGTTCGCGCACGGCCGGGTAGTCCCCCGGTTCCAGTGGCTGGATGCTGAACGCCGGCGTCGGCATGGCTTGCAGCTCCTAGTCGAGGCTGAACGGCTTGGGCGGCATCGGGTAGGCCATGCGCGCCTTGTCCAGGCCGTCGTACGGCGCGGTGGCGATGACCATCTTGGTGAAGTCCAGCTTCGCTTCGCGGATGCAGACCTTGACGGCGTTGACCGCGAGCTTCGGGGCCGGGGTGAGGATGCGGATGTTCAGCTTGCGGTTGCCGAAATCGCTGGATTCCACGGTGCCCAGTCCGCGCCAGGCCAAGTGGCCGGTCAGCGCTTCGGTGGCCTTGTTCTGCAGGTACTTGTCACGCGCGGTGCCCTCGGCGGTCTTCAGCGCGTACTGCACGATGACCCAGGACTGCTCCTCGTCGGCGAGCTCCTTGTAGTCCTCGGCGGCGCAGGCCGCGACGAAGCCGGCGAACAGCTCGTCGGCGCGGTCGGCGGTGACGTCCTGCACCTGGCTGGTCTGCGACATGTGGCCTACCGGTCCGTGGTTGATCACGAACTGGCCCAGCTCGTCGTCCTCGAACTGCTGGAACCACGCTTCGCGGAACTGCAGTTCGTTCTTCTCGTTCATCCGGTATGTGCGAATGATCGCCATCGGTCTCCCCCAGGGGTTGGTGTCTCGGTGTCTTGCATGGTTTCGGTGCGTCGGGCCGGCTCAGCCGACGCGCTGCAGGGTGCGGGCCCGCTCCAGCCAGTGCCGCCGGTGCTCCGCGGTGAACGGGGCCGCATCGGCGCGCACGGCGTCAAGCAGCCTGCGGCTTTCGGCGCGGATCGAGCGTTGCAATGCCTCGGGATAGCCCATTTCCAGCCGGTGCTGCTCGAACTCGTCCTCGTCGTCCAGGAAGGTGCCGCGGCTGTGCGAGCGGATCACGTCCAGGTCCAGGTCGATGGAGTTCACTTCCCAGGCGCCGCGCTTCATCTGCTGCCAGCCGATGCCGCCGGCCAGGTCGATGTAGACGTCGAAATCCTCATCCGGGTCGTCGTACAGCGTGGCGATCCACTGTCCCTCGGACGGGAAAAGGCACAGCGCGTCGCAGGCGGCCAGGTGCGCGGTGCCCGGTCGGGAGACCAGCGAGCCGGCGGGCTGGTGGACCCAGTGGCCGTGGTCGTCGCTCCCCAGGTAGAAACCGGGCACCACCCAATGCGGGCTGGCGTCGTACTTCCAAGCGCGCGCCACCACCAGTGCTCCGACGGCGACGGCCTGGGGGTTGCGCGGCAGGTGCTCGGGGCAACCGGGCTTGGCGCTCACAGCTTGGGGATCTGTCCGGTGGGCAGGTCCTGGCCGGGCAGCGGCCGGGCGAACGGGACCTTGGTGCCCAGCACCTGGGCCAGCGTATCGCGGGCGACCTGCTGGGCGGTCAGCCCCACGCGCTCCAGCACTTCGGCGCGGGTGCCGTGGGCCAGGAACTTGGTGGGCAGGCCGACCTCGTTCAGCGCGGTGTCCACCCCGGCGGCGCGCATTTCGGTGCGCAGGCGCGAACCGACGCCGCCGGCGCGCACCCCGTCCTCGATGCAGACCACAATTCGGTGGCGGGCGGCCAGCGAAATCACGGAGGACGGCATGGGCAGCACCCAGCGCGGGTCGACCACGGTCACCGAGACGCCCTGGCTGTTCAGCCGCGCGGCCACGTCCAGGGACAGCTCGCTCATCGCGCCCACGGAGATGATCAGCACGTCAGGCGCGGCGCGGTCGCCCAGCCGGGCCAGCACGTCCACGCCGTCGGGCAGCCGGTCGATGGCCTCGACTTCCTCGCCCACCGAGCCCTTGGAAAAGCGGACCACGCTCGGGGCGTCGTTGATGTCCATGGCTTCGCGCAGCTCCTCGCGCAGGCGGGTGGCGTCGCGCGGTGCGGCCAGATGCAGGTTCGGGATGATCTGGGTCAGCGCCATGTCCCACATGCCGTGGTGGCTGGCTCCGTCCGGGCCGGTGACGCCGGCGCGGTCCAGCACGATGGTGACCCCGGCCTTGTGCAGCGCGACGTCCATCAGCAGCTGATCGAAGGCGCGGTTCAGGAAGGTGGCGTAGACGCACACCACCGGGTGCAGCCCGCCGAAGGCCAGGCCGGCGGCGGTAGTCATGGCATGCTGCTCGGCGATGCCGACGTCCAGCACGCGGTCCGGGTGGGCGTCGGACATCTTCTTCAGCCCCACCGGCAGCAGCATGGCTCCGGTGATCGCCACGACGTCCTCGCGCTCGTCGGCGATCTTGGCGATCTCGTCGCCGAAGACGCTGGTCCAGCTCTGCGCGCTGGGCTTGGCGACCGGGGCGCCGGTGGCCGGGTCGATGACGCCCACGGCGTGGAACTGGTCCGCCTCGTCGGCCAAGGCCGGCGCATAGCCGTGGCCCTTTTCGGTGAGCGCATGCACCAGCACGGGGCCGCCGTACTGCTTGGCCTGCTGGAGTGCTTCCTCCACGGCGGCGAGGTTGTGGCCGTCGATCGGGCCGATGTACTTCAGGCCCAGGTCCTCGAAGAGTCCCTGCGGGGCCCACCAGTCCTTGATGCCCTTCTTGGTGGCGTGCAGCGACTTGTAGGTGAAGTTGCCGACCGGGCCGGAATCCTTCAGCCGGCCCTTGAGCTTGTCCATGGCGGTTTCGTACGCCGGGTGGGTACGGACCTTGTCCAGCTGCTGGCGCAGGCCCGCGAGCTGGTCGGCCAGACCGCCGATGGTCGGGGCGTAGGAGCGTCCGTTGTCGTTGACCACGATCACGGCCTTGCGCTCCTTGTCCGCGGCGATGTTGTTCACCGCTTCCCAGACCATGCCGCCGGTCAGCGCGCCGTCGCCCACCAGGCCCACCGCGTAGCTTTCGGTGCGGCCGGTCAGCTTGTTGGCCCGGGAGATGCCGTCGATCCAGGACAGCGAGGACGAGGCGTGGGAGGACTCGACGATGTCGTGCTCGGATTCGCCGCGGTCGGGGTATCCGGACAGGCCTCCCTGCTGGCGCAGCGTTTGGAAATTCTGGCGTCCGGTCAGCAGCTTGTGCACGTAGGACTGGTGGCCGGTGTCGAACACGATGGAGTCGGTCGGGGAATCGAACACGCGGTGCATGGCGATGGTCAGTTCCACCACACCGAGGTTCGGGCCCAGGTGGCCGCCGGTGCGGGCGACGTTGTCGATGAGGAAGGCGCGGATCTCCTGCGCCAGCTGGGTGAGCTGATCCAGGGTAAGCGCCCGCAGGTCGCTTGGTTTCTTTATGGTCTCGAGTAAAGACACAGTCATCCCCTTCACATTTCTGCCCGTGCGGGCACCGCAAGTCCGTGCGAAACAACTAGT
This sequence comes from Glutamicibacter protophormiae, assembly GCF_014647495.1. Taxonomy (GTDB): domain Bacteria; phylum Actinomycetota; class Actinomycetes; order Actinomycetales; family Micrococcaceae; genus Glutamicibacter; species Glutamicibacter protophormiae. The sequence goes on along the minus strand of NZ_BMPH01000001.1, from coordinate 249,315 downwards.
CTATCGCGCACTTGACTGCTCCCATTATCCGCCACCTTTTGGGCTGAAACCAATTTTTCGATGATGATGTTGGCTACGCCCAGTTCGACCGCGGTCACGACGACGGAAAAGAAACTAGAAGCTGTCGAGTTTCCCTCTTTCCACACTCGTCCGGCGTAGGTAAGATGAGCCTAATTCTGGACACGAGGCTATCCACCTCGCGAATCTGCTAGGTCTTCCCAGGAGGGGGACATGGGGGAAATTCGTGCCGGCCGGGTGCCGACGGAATATGTAGATGCAGTTGTGGTCGGTTCGGGGTTCGGCGGTTCGGTGGCGACCTACCGCCTGGCCGAGGCCGGCAAGCAAGTGGTCCTGATGGAACGCGGCCGATCCTACGGGCCCGGCGATTTCGCCCGCTCCCCGGCGGAATTGGCCACCGCCTTTTGGGATCCGAGCGAAAAACTCTACGGGCTGTTCGACGCCTGGACACTGCGCGGCCTGGAGGGGCTGGTCTCCAGCGGTCTGGGCGGCGGCTCGCTGATCTACGCGAACGTGCTGCTGCGCAAGGACGAGAAGTGGTTCGTCAACGAATCCCCGCTGCCCGGCGGCGGCTATGAATCCTGGCCCATCGGGTACCGGGACCTGGAGCAGCACTACCAGCGCGTCGAGGACATGATCGGCGTGAACCGCTACCCCTACCCTGACACCGCCAAGACCAACGCCTTCGAGCAGGCCGCCCGGGCCGGCGGCCACACGGTGTTCCGTCCGCCGCTGGCGGTGAGCTTCTCCACCGATGCAAGCTCCCCCGCCCAGCCGGGCAGGATGCTGCCGCTGGCGGATTACGGCAACATCCACGGCAAGCCCCGCACCACCTGCACGCTGTGCGGCGAATGCGATCTGGGCTGCAACTCGGGAGCCAAGAACACCCTGGACCACAACTACCTTTCCGCGGCGGCGGCAACCGGCAACGCCGATCTCCGCACGCTGCACGAGGTGCGCGGCTTCTCCCGAGAGACCGACGGCAGCTGGCTGGTGCGCTACGTCGTCCACGACCCGCAGCAGCCCGCCGCCACCGCAGACCTGCCCGAACGGCTGATCCGCTGCGCCAAGCTGCTGCTGGCCGCCGGCACCTTTGGCACCAGCTACCTGCTGCTGCGCAACCGGATGACCCTGCCGGGGATCAGCCCGGCGCTGGGCACCCGATTCAGCAGCAACGGAGACCTGCTGGGACTGCTGTTCAACGCCAGCGAACAGGTGGAAGGCCGCACGGTGCCGCGCCGGCTCTACGGCAACCACGGCCCGGTCATCACCAGCACCGTGCGAGTCGCGGACGCAGCGGACGGCAACGGGGCCACCGGACGCGGCTACTACCTGCAGGACGCCGGCTACCCGGCGTTCTTCAACTGGCTCATGGAACTCTCGCAGTTCCGCCAGGCCCTGCCGCGCGCCGGCAAGGTGGCCGCGAAGATCCTCGAGAACCGGCTGTTCCAGCAGAACCGCAGCAGCATCTCCGCCGACCTGGCCATGGCGCTGGGCCAGGGGAGCTTCTCCAGCACCGCGCTGCCGCTGCTGGGCATGGGCCGGGATGTGCCCGACGGGCGCATGTACCTGCGCGAGGGCCGCCTGGCCGCGGACTGGACGCTGTCCACATCACAGGAGTACTTCGAATCCGTGCGCGGCACCATGCGCGGCATCGGCGACCAGCTGGGCGCCGCCTTCAAGGACAACCCGCTGTGGAAGGCCCAGCGCGTGGTCACGGTGCATCCGCTGGGCGGGGCGCCGATCGGCGCGAACGACCGGGTCGGGGTCTGCGACCCGTGGTCCGCGGTGTACGGCCAGCCGGGCCTGTACGTGGTGGACGGCGCCGCCATGCCGGGTCCGGTCGGCCCGAATCCGTCGCTGACCATCGCCGCGATGGCGGACCGGGCCTGCGAGCACCTGCTCGACCAGCAGTGGGCCTCCCCTGGCGCCGCGGCCGGGGCCGCCCCCGCCGACGCAGCTGCCGAGGACACCGCCACGGACGCGCAGGATCCGGCCGGGCTCTTTAATCCCCGGGCCACCACGGTGGCGTTCACGGAGACCATGCGCGGGCACGTCACCCTGGGTGTGGGCGAACCGAAATCCGGCCTGGAGCAGGCGTCGCTGCGCCATGAGCGGATGATGTTCACCCTGACCATCACCGCCAAGGACATCGAGCGCTTCACCGACGACCCACGCCACCCGGCGAGCGCCGAGGGCTTCCTCGACGCGGACGTGCTGGGCGGGCATTGCCCGGTGCTGCGCGGCTGGTTCAACCTGTTTGTGCCCGACGGGCAACAGCGCCGGCTGATGCTGTACCGGCTGCACATCCAGTCCCCCGGCGGGCGGAAGCTGACCATGGTGGGGTTCAAGGACATCCAGGACGGGCCGGGCCTGGACCTCTGGCCGGACACCACGACGCTGTTCGTGCAGCTGCTGGACGGACACGTCTTCCCGCCGCCTCCGGAACTGCCCGCGGCCTCCGGGTTGCTGGCCTCCGAGGACCCGGCGGTGCTGGGATCCGGCGTCCTGTACATCGAGCCGTTGGACTTCGCACGCCAGCTCACGACCTTCAGGGCGCAGGGCCCGCGCAAACTCCAGGCGCTGTCGGCCTTCGGAGGGCTGTTCCTCGGGTCGCTGTACCGCAGCTACCTTGCACCGCGCCGCTCCGGGAAGCCTGATCATGAACCAGCATGAGTTGGCGCAGTTCGAGCATGAACTGGGGTTCCGCCCCCGGCCGGCGGTGCGCTGGCTGTCCCCGCCCGAGCTGCTGCGCACCGGCATCCAGTCATTGGCCGCCCACGTCTTCCTGGGGTTCATGGACAACCGGGAAACGCAGAGCATCTTTCCGCAGCGGGCCCTGGACTTGGGCGGCTTCCCGCCGCAGGAGCAGGGCCGCTGGATCGACTTCATCGCTGACCTGGGCGACGGCTTCGACGCGACCTACACCATGGCCTGGGCGCTGGCCCAGCCCGAGCTGCAGGTACAGGCCGCGGATCCCGGCCGGCCGCAGGTGGCGTTGCCCAAGTCGCAGCTGCTGGTCATGGGCGGTGACGAGGTCTACCCCGCAGCGTCCGAACGCGCCTACGAGGACCGGCTGGTGCGCCCCTACCGGGCCGCGTCGCTCCCGGGGCCGCCGGCCGCGCTGCTGGCGCTGCCCGGAAACCACGACTGGTACGACGGGCTGACGGCCTTCGAACGCATCTTCTGCCAGCAGGCGAAGATCGGCGGGTGGCAGACCCTGCAGTCCCGCGGCTACTTCGCCGCGCGGCTGACGAACCTGGAAGCCAACACCGTGCAGAAGACCTGGTGGCTGGTGGCGCTGGACAGCGAACTGGGCAGCTACATCGACCGGCCGCAGCTGCAGTACTTCGAGGCGGAGGTGACGCGGCACCTGAAGCCGGGCGACGCGATCATCCTGTGCGCCTCCTCCCCCACCTGGGAGGCCACCGGGACGCTGCCGGACGGCGACCCGAACGCGAACAACGCGCTGCGCTACTTCGAGAACCACTACCTGTTGCGGCGGACGGATCCGGCGACCGGGGAATCGACGCCCACCGGGGCGCAGATCCGGGTGCGGTTGAGCGGGGACAAGCACCACTACGCGCGCTACGCCCAGCTGCATGAGCAGGCAGGGCCGGAAGACCCGCGGCGCGAGCAGCTGCTGACCTGCGGGCTGGGCGGGGCCTACCTTTCGGGGGCCCGGCACCTGTCGCCCGAGCTGCTGCTGCCGCCCACCGGTTCGCGGGAGATGGTGAATCCGGCCGAGCGCCAGCGGTATGCGCTGGCCGACACCGTATACCCGACGCCCGCGCAGGAGCGGGCGCTGCACTGGAAGCTGGCCAACCCGTTCAGCCAATTTTTCCTGCCCTGGCGCAACCCGTGGTTCAGCACCGGGCTGGGTGTGGTGCACCTGGGCTGCTTCATGTTCTTGTGCACCATTTTCTCCGGGATCACCGGGGATTCGTACCCCGAGGCGCTGGGTTCGGGCGACTGGGTCCACGCCGCGGGCATTGTGGTGTTCCTGTTCGTGGTGCCGCTGCTGGTGGCCCTGCTGCTGTGGCTGGCGCGCAACGCCCGGGGATTGGTCAAGGCCGGGCCCGGGGACTCCGGGAGAGCCAGCCCGCTGGTGCAGCCGCTGCTTCTTGTCGGGGTGCAGCTGCTGCTGGCGTCGGGCATCTTCACGGGGCTCATCGCCCTGCCCTGGCAGCGGAGCTGGAGCGCCGGGTGGATCACCGTGCTGCTGGCCGCGGTCTATGCCACGGTGCTGGGCGCGGCCGCCGGCACGATGGCCTTTGCACTGCATTTGGTGTTCGCCCCGTCCGGGGCGGTGGGCCGGCTGAAGATGACGGCGCTGGCCTACGAGGACGGCAAGGGGTTCTTGCGTATGCACCTGCGCGAGGACGGCACCCTGGTGATCTATCCGGTGATTGCCGACACCGTCGTCCACGACTGGGAGACCGGGCCCAGCACCCGTAACCAGATGCGCCCGGTGCCCGTCGGCGGGCTGCCGCAGCTGCGCCTGCTGGAGGATCCGATCATCGTGAGCATCAACGGCTTCAGCACCCCGGGAGGTGTCCAATGACCACAGTGCAGACAACCCGCGCCGATCATGCGACCGAGGTGGTGCAGTTTTCGGCTGACGACGGGCTGCCGCTGACACTCATCCACGTATCATCGCGCCGTTGCCCGGACGCCCCGCGCGGACCGGTGCTGCTGGTGCACGGGGCCGGGGTGCGCGCCGAGCTGTTCCGGCCGCCGATCGCCCGCACCCTGGTGGACGCCCTGCTGGACGAGGGCTGGGACGTGTGGATGCTGAACTGGCGCGCGTCCATCGACCTGCCGCCGGTGGCCTGGACGCTGGATGACGCGGCAGTGTTCGACCATCCGGCGGCGGTGCGCGAGGTGCTGGCCCGCACCGGGGCGGAGTCGCTCGCGGCGTTCGTGCACTGCCAGGGGTCGACCTCCTTCACCATCGCGGCCGTGGCCGGGCTGCTGCCGCAGGTGCGCACCATCGTCTCCAATGCCTCCTCGCTGTTCGTGGACGTCCCCTGGGTGTCCCGCCAGAAGATCACCCACCTGCTGCCGCTGCTGGGCGGGTTCACCCCGATGCTCTCCCCGCGCTGGGGCTACAAGTCCCAGGGGTATTTCTCGCGCATCGTGCGTTCAGGGGTGAAGCTGACCCACCACGAATGCGACAACACCGTCTGCCGGCTGGTGTCCTTCACCTACGGGGCAGGGCACCCGGCCCTGTGGTCCCATGCGAACCTGGATGACGCCACCCACCGCTGGATCATCGGGGAGTTCGCCGGCGCCCCGTTGTCCTTCTTCCGCCAGATGGCCGACAGCGTCAAGGCAGGATACCTGGTGCCCACCGGGAAGCGCAGCCAGCTTCCCGCCTCGCTGGTGGACGGGCCGCCGCGCACCGAGGCGCGGTTCTCCTTCATCGCCGGGGCGGACAACCGCTGCTTCCTGCCGCAGGGGCAGCGGCGCACCTACGAGTTCTTCGACCACTACGCCCCCGGGAAGCATTCGCTGCACGTGATTCCCGGCTACGGGCATCTGGACCTTATTTTCGGCAGGGACGCCTGGCGCGACACCTATCCTCTGATCCTTCAGGAGCTTGCATCATGAATCTGCTACCCCCGCTGCGTTCGGCGCTGCGCCTGCTGCCCTCCGCGCTGCCGGCTCGCCAGCGGCAGCTGTCCGGGCAGAAGGCCACCGTGGACGGCATCAGCTACCTGCTGCCGGTGAACTCCGAGCCCTCGCCGGTCCTGATGACCGCGTTCCCCGTCGACGCCAAAGCGGCCGCGCGGCTGATCCCCGGCGAGGAGCTGCATCCGTTCCGTCTGCCGGGAGGGAAATCGCTGCTGATGGTCACCGTGATCAATTACCTGGCCACGGATATCGGCGCCTATATCGAGTACTCGCTGGCCCTGGCGGTCACCCGCGGCATGCGGCCGGCGCCGCCGCTGCTGCCCATGCTGTTCCAGAAAACCCTGAACCTGGGGCAGTACGTGGTGGATTTGCCGGTGAGCACGGAGATCTCGGTCAAGGGCGGCAAGGGCATCTGGGGCATGCCAAAGCACCAGGCCAGCCTCGACTTCAAGGTGACGGACCAGACAGTGTCCAGCGCCTACGAGCTGGACGGGGTGAAGGGCGCGCTGGTGGAGATCGACCGCCCGGCGCCCACCGCGCTGCCGATCAAGGTCGGTGCGGTGAACTACTGCTCGTTCCGCGGCATGCTCTACAAGTCGAGCATCTACTTCCAGGGCACCGCCGACGTGTCGATCGGCCGGCAGGCCAAGGCGCGGCTGGAGTTCGGCGACCTGCCTCAGGTGGCAGGGCTGGCCGGGTTGGATTTCGACCCGCAGCCGGTGTTCACCCTGTATATCCCCGATTCGCACGGGGTGCTGGATGACCATTACGAGGCATGGTTCCAGTACGGCCGTGACCGCGCCCCCTACGGCGGGGACGGCATGGATTCGGTGGTCGGGCTGGGGCTGGGCGAAGACTGGCCCGACCCTCCGCAACGGGACCAAAGCCGAGTCCAATGAGCGCGGCACTGGCCTGGACCGCACTGGTTTCGGCACTGGTCACCGTCTTTGGGGCATCGTTGTATCTCGGATTCATGACGGTGGCGCAGTTCTTCCTGCGTCCGGTGTTTCTCGGCTTGCGGCTCGATGAGCTGTCGACGGTCTTCGCTGTGCCCATCACGGCGATCACCCGTTTCCTGGGGATCATGTTCCTCCCCTTGCTGGTCGCCCCGTTGGTCCAGATGTGGCTGGGCCGCACCCACGTGTGGGCGCTGGCCTTCGCCATCGCCACCGCCGCGGCATACATGTTCCTGGCCTTGTGGTTTGCGCTGTCCATGCGTCCGGTCAACCAGCAGCTGCTGACCGGTGCGGTGACCGACGAGTCCGAGCTGCGCGCCACGATGCGCCAGTGGGTCACGCGCAACTGGGCGAGATTCTACGCAGCATTGGTTTACTGGGCGGCCGCGGTCGGTTATCTGCTGGCGGGCCATGAATTATGGGAGGCACTGCCATGAAACGCACATCAGTAAAATCCTGTTCCGGCCCGCTGCTGGATCGCGCGGCGCTTGGCATCGGTGCTGTCACCGTGGTGTCCGGGGCAAGCCAGGCGGCTGCTCCGGGCCTCGTGCTGAAGCTCGTCGGGGCCGAGAATTCGCCGGCGACCTGCCAGCTGTTCGGAACGGTCGGCATGTTCATGACGGTCACCGGCGGGATGTTGACCCACTCGATGCTCTGCCGCAAGTCGATGCGCCTGGCGCTGTTCTGGTCCGTGGTCCAGAAGGCCGGCGCGGTCGGCGCGGTCGCGATTGGGGTGCGCCGCGGCGTGTTCGCCCGCCGGGCGCTGGCCGTCGCGGCGTTCGACCTGCTCTCGGCCGCGGTGCTGGCCGCCGGCCTGGGCGCGAAGATGCTCCCGAAGCATGAACGGACGCTGCGGTGAAACGCTCGCTGGTGCTCGCCGGCGGAGGCATGCGCGTCGCCTGGCAGGCTGGCGTGCTCAAGGCCCTGGAAGAAGCGGGCCTGGAGTTCACCCATGTGGACGGGACCTCCGGCGGAATCCTGAACACCGCCATGATGCTCTCCGGGCAGGATGCAGACCAGATGATGAAGCATTGGGCCTCGGTGAAGGTCTCCCATTTCTCCTCGCCGTTGCCGCTGCGCGACTACCTGCGGGGGCCATGGAACCTGCCGGCGCTTTCCAGCCCCGAGGCAATGATCACCAAGTTGTTCCCCTCCATGGGCGTGGATGTGGAGGCCATCCGGAAAAGCAAGACTCCCGGGACGTTCAACATCGCGAACTTCACCGAAAAGCGAAGCATCGCGGTCTCATCCAAAGACGTGGACCCGCAGCTGCTGGTGGCGGGCATGAGCTTGCCGATTTTCACCGCGCCGCTGCATCGCGACGGGGCCACCTGGACCGATGCGGCGTGGATCCGGGATGCGAATATCACCGCGGCGCTGGATCATGGCGCTAGGGAAATCTGGTTGGTCTGGTGCGTGGGCAACTCCCCGTACTGGGGCAACGGCCCGCTGGAACAGTACGTGCACATGATCGAAATGAGCGCCACCGGCGGGCTGCTGGCCGATTTCGAGCAGGCCAAGGCCGCTGGACGTGAATTCGTCCTGCATGTCATCAAGCCGGAGCACCCGCTGCCGCTGGACCCGGTCTTCTATCTGGGGCGGATCAGCGCGTCGACGCTGATGTCCATGGGCTACCGGGACGCGGTCGCCTATCTTGAGCGGTCTCGGCCGGAAGGGGTTCACGCCGATTACCGATGCACCGCCATGACCGATGGGCCGGTTGGCGTCAGCTGGAACGAACAGTTGTCCGGGCATGGGTTCGGGGTGCGGCTGACCGTGTGGCTGCCGCTGGATGATATGCAGCCCGGAACCGTGACCGGGTTTATCACCGGGCGGCGCGGGAAGCCTCCGATCCCCTTGGCCGCCGGCGGCGTCGTGCGCACCGCCACCGCGTGGGAATACCGGGCACGGGCCAGGATCGATGGCAGCTGGGTTCCGCTGGTCATCCGGCGGGACGTTCCCGCAGGGCGGTCGATCTTCGAGCAGCTCCCGCGGGCTGCAGCGGAGCTCGGCACCCGGCGTGCGAAGCTGCGGATGGGACTGCTCGGACGGATCCGCATGCTCATCTCGCTGGAGCCCTTCGGCGCCCACGGACTTCGGCAGCGGATCTTCGCCGTCCGGGACACCCTGAAGATGCTGCGCACCGCGCGTTCCGAATAGGGCTGCCGGCACCGTGGATCACCGGCGGGTGGCCGATGCCGGCCTGGCGGTCTTCAGCACCCGGCAAGCTGCAAGGCCCGGCCGAGCATGCGCTGGCCCTGGGCTTCGAAGTCCTCGGCGCCGAGGCGGTAGGCATAGACGACCGTGCCGATAGCCTCATGCAGGCATTCGATCGGCCAGCTGCGTGCCTGTCGCGGGTCGCCGCCGTAGCCCTGCAGGAAAGCCTTTTCAAGCTCGGGGCGCCCCAGCCATTGCTGGTTGGCCAGCCGCACCAAGTCGGTGGACGGTGCACGGTAGTCGAAACGGCCGAAATCGATGACCTTCAAGTTTCCATGGTCGCTCAACCAGTTGCGCGGCTGCCAGTCGCCGTGGGTTGGAACCAGCCGGACCGGCCGCGGCCGGTAGGCCCGCAGGGCCTCGTAGGCCCGGCGTTCGTTCTCCGGTTCGATCCGGTGCCCTTGTCCCAGCCGCTTCAGGCTCACGGCCAGCAGCTTCGATTCGTATTCTGCGTCGAGCCGCCCCGTGCCCTGGTGCAGGGTTCGCAGGGCGTGTCCGGCCTGGCGGTGGAATTCCGGGTCCAGTTCCCGTGCGGTGTGCTCGCTGAGGCGTCCGGGAAGATATTCGAGGATCATGAGCCTGGCCCGGGAATCGGCGAAACGCAGCGCAGCGCCGAACCCCGACTCGACCAGTGCCGCCGTCGGCCCGCTGTGGGCGACAAGTTCCCGCTCGAAATGACGGTTCACGGCTCCGGCGCTTTTGAGGATGTAGTCGCTTCCGGGGGTACGCAGGTGCAGGACCAGGGTATCGGTCTCATGCCAGGAGAGGTCCGCGACTACGGTGCAGTCAGGCAGCCAGCGTTCGACCGCATCGAGTTGCGCTGGATCCAGGAACTGGTCTAGACGGGGTTTTCGAGTCGTCATCTCGCGCATCGCTGCTTTCACCTTGGCAGGGCTGATTGGCGGTCCGGACGCATCCGGGCAGCTGCTCGCCGCCCGAACATTCTTGCACGTTTAACACCGTGAGACCCAAGGCCGGGGCCTTGGGTCTCACGGTGTTCCGGGTTGCGGAACTACCTAGGGTTCACGTCGATCAAGGATCGAAGCGGGATCCTTAGTTGGCGGCTGCGATCTGGCGCAGCACGTACTGCAGGATGCCACCGTTGCGGTAGTAGTCTGCTTCACCCGGGGTGTCGATACGCAGGACTGCGTCGAACTCGACGACCTTGCCGTCTTCAGCGGTTGCGGTGACCTTCAGGGTCTTCGGGGTGACACCGTTGTTCAGTTCGGTGACGCCGGAGACTGCGAAGGTTTCGGTGCCGGTCAGGCCCAGCGAGTCAGCCGACTCGCCTTCTGGGAACTGCAGCGGCAGAACGCCCATGCCGATCAGGTTCGAGCGGTGGATGCGCTCGAAGGACTCGGTGATGACAGCCTTGACGCCCAGCAGTGCGGTGCCCTTGGCGGCCCAGTCACGCGAGGAGCCCGAACCGTATTCCTTGCCGCCCAGGACGACCAGCGGAGTGCCGGCGGCCTTGTAGTTCTCTGCAGCGTCGTACACGTACGACTGCGGAGCACCTTCCTGGGTGAAGTCGCGGGTGAAGCCACCCTCGACGCCGTCCAGCAGCTGGTTCTTGATGCGGATGTTCGCGAAGGTACCGCGGATCATGACTTCGTGGTTGCCACGGCGCGAGCCGTAGGAGTTGAAGTCCTTGCGATCCACGCCGTTCTCGATCAGGTAGCGACCAGCCGGGGTCTCCGACTTGAAGGAACCTGCAGGCGAGATGTGGTCGGTGGTGACCGAATCGCCCAGCTTCAACAGCACGCGGGCACCGTCGATGTCCTGGACAGGCTGCGGCTCGGCGGTCATGCCGTCGAAGTACGGTGCCTTGCGGGCATAGGTCGACTTCTCGTCCCATGCGAAGGTCGAACCCTCAGGGGTGTCCAGTGCCTTCCAGCGGGCGTCGCCCTCGAAGACTCCCTCGTAGCCCTTGGCGAACATCTCCTTGTCGATCGACGAGTCGATGATCTGCTGGACCTCGACCGGCGATGGCCAGATGTCCTTCAGGAAGACGTCGTTGCCCTCGGTGTCCTTGCCCAGCGAGTCGGTCTCGAAGTCGAAGTCCATGGTGCCGGCCAGGGCGTAGGCGATGACCAGTGGCGGGGAAGCCAGGTAGTTCATCTTCACGTCCGGGTTGATGCGACCTTCGAAGTTGCGGTTGCCCGAGAGCACTGCGGTGGCGGCGAGGTCGTTGGCCTGGATGGCCTCGGAGATCTCGGCATCCAGCGGACCGGAGTTGCCGATGCAGGTGGCGCAGCCGTAGCCGACCACGAAGAAGCCGAGCTTCTCCAGGTATGGCAGCAGGCCGGAAGCCTCGTAGTACTCGGTGACGACCTTCGAGCCCGGGGCGACCGAAGTCTTGACCCATGGCTTGGAGGACAGGCCCTTCTCGGCGGCGTTGCGAGCCAGCACTGCTGCTGCAAGCATCACCGAAGGGTTGGAGGTGTTGGTGCACGAGGTGATCGATGCGATCGAGACCAGGCCGTGGTCCAGGGTGAACTGGGTTCCATCTTCCTTGGTGACCTCGACGGCGACCGATGGGCGGCCTGCGCCCTGGGTGTCCTCGGTGTCCGACACGTAGTTGTGCAGGTCCTTGCGGAACTGCTCCTTCGAGCTCGACAGCTCGATGCGGTCCTGCGGACGCTTCGGGCCGGCGATCGATGGAACCACGGTGGACAGGTCCAGTTCCATGTACTCCGAGAAACGGATCTCGCGGCTTGGATCGTGCCACATGCCCTGTTCCTTGGCGTAAGCCTCGACCAGTGCGATGTTCTCCTCGCTGCGGCCGGTCAGGCGCAGGTAGTCGAGGGTGACATCGTCGATCGGGAACATGGCTGCGGTCGAACCGAACTCAGGGGACATGTTGCCGATGGTTGCACGGTTGGCCAGCGGCACTGCTGCCACGCCTTCACCGTAGAACTCGACGAACTTGCCCACAACACCGTGCTTGCGCAGCATTTCGGTGATGGTCAGCACCACGTCGGTGGCGGTCGCGCCGGCCGGGATCTCGCCCGAGAGCTTGAAGCCGACAACACGCGGGATCAGCATGGAGACAGGCTGGCCGAGCATCGCTGCCTCAGCCTCGATGCCGCCAACGCCCCAGCCCAGCACGCCCAGGCCGTTGACCATGGTGGTGTGCGAGTCGGTGCCGACGCAGGTGTCCGGGTAGGCACGCAGTACGCCGTCGACCTCGCGGGTCATGATGGTGCGAGCCAGGTACTCGATGTTGACCTGGTGCACGATGCCGGTGCCCGGTGGGACGACCTTGAAGTCGTCAAACGCGGTCTGGCCCCAGCGCAGGAACTGGTAACGCTCCCCGTTGCGCTGGTACTCGATCTCCATGTTGCGCTCGACGGCGCCTTCGAAACCGAAGGTGTCGATCTGCACCGAGTGGTCGATGACCATTTCGGCAGGAGCCAGTGGGTTCACACGGGTTGGGTCGCCGCCCAGTTCCTTGACGGCCTCGCGCATGGTGGCAAGGTCGACAACACATGGAACGCCGGTGAAGTCCTGCATGATCACACGGGCCGGGGTGAACTGGATTTCGGTGTTCGGCTGCGCCGAAGCATCCCACTGTCCCAGCGCCTTGACGTGCTCGCCGGTAACGTTCGCACCATCTTCGGTGCGAAGCAGGTTCTCCAGAAGAACCTTAAGGCTGTAGGGAAGGCTTTCTGAGCCTTCGACCGTATTCAGTCGGTAAATTTCGTATTCGGTTCCATTGACGTCAAGTACGCCCTTGGCACCGAAGCTGTCCACATTGCTCACGTGGGACTCCTCTCGCCAGACACTCATTCTGTTGCACGCACACACTCGCATTCCAGTTAGGAGTTCCTAACTGAGATTCTCATGCTTGTATCGTTGCAGAGCTAAAAACAGTCTATCGCCAACTAGGACAAAAAGAATGAACAGGGATAATTTTCCGCCAAATTCGTGTCCAAACGGCAATATTCGCCGGTCTAACGGCGTACAAAGAGCCCGATCGACTCCATGTGGTGGGTGTGCGGGTACAAATCGTGAATCTCCATGTGCGCTAATTCGTAGCCACGGGAGGTCAATCGAGCGGTATCCCGGGCGAAAGATGCCGGGTCGCAGGAGACGTAACAAATGCGCGAAACACCGCTGGAACCCAATTCGGCGGCCACCTGCTTGTCGATTCCGGCCCGCGGCGGGTCGAGCACGACCGCATCGAGCTGGGCGTCGCGGGCGACCTGGCGCAGCACGCGTTCCACGCGGCCGCGGATGACGCTGGCCTGGCGCAGCTCGCGCAGGTTCTTCTTGGCATCGGCGTGGGTGCCCGGCGCGCCCTCGATGGAGAACACGCGCCCTTCGGGACCCACGGCCTTCGCCAGCGGCAGCGAGAACAGGCCCGCCCCGGCGTACAGGTCCGCGATCTGCTCACCGCGCGCCGGTTCGGTCAGTTCCAGGACCCGTTCGCTCAGCACGGTGGCCGCGGCGCGGTGCACCTGCCAGAAGCCCTCGCCGGTGATGCGGAAGCCCTCCCCCAGCACTGACTCCTGCAGCCAGCTGCGCCCGGTCAGCGCCTGCAGCTCGCCGCGGCCGTCGGCGGCCGAGCCGCCCTGCTGGCTGAAGGCCGCTACGTTGACGCCCTCGGGGAACTGGCGGGCCGCCTTGCGGGCCGCGCCGGGGCGGGACTCGGCCAGCAGGATCAGCACGGTGGCGTCGTCCGCGCTGGAGACAGCGGCCTCCACCCGCTCGATACCGCTGAAGTCCATCGCGTACAGCCCGGTGCGCTCGATGGCCGGGTGGGCCAGCGGCATGGAGTCGATGGCGGTGAGCGTATTGCTGCGGAAGCCGCTCATGGCCAGCTTGCCGTCGGCGTCCACGGAGTAGGACATGCGGGTGCGCCAGCCCAGGCCGTCGCCCTGCCCGGCCACCGGCTGCACGGCGGGGAAGTTGTAGTCCTCGGCCTTCAGGCCGCCCAGCCGGGTCAGCTGCTCGGCGGCCACCGCGGCCTTCAGCTCGCGCTGGTGCTCCAGGGTGATGTGGCCGAATTCGGCGCCGCCCACCGGGTCGCGGCGGCGCAGGGCGTCGGCCGCGGCCCAGAAATGCGGAACGCGGTGCTCGCTCGCTTCCTGCACCTCCACGACGTCGGCGCGCCAGAACTTGGCGTTCTCGCCGCTCTCGGTCAGCCGGACGGTGACCAGTTCGCCGGGGATGCCGTGGCGGACGAAGATGACCCGCCCCTCGTGGCGGGCCACGGTGTGTCCGCCGTGGGCGATGGCGCCCAGGCGCAGGGTCAGGGTGGGTAATTCAGTCACGGGGTTTAGTCCTTCGGCAGGGGTTTGGGTTCGCGGTGGGCCGAGGATTCCTCGGTCGGCCCGCCGCCCAGGGCGTTCTTGGCGCTCAGCAGGCGCCAGGGCACGGAGGCGATCAGCACCCCGGGCTCATAGTGCAGCCGGTTCTTCACCCGCAGGGCGGTCTGGTTGTGCACCAGCTGCTCCCACCAGTGGCCGACCACGTATTCGGGAATGTAGACCACGATCAGATCACGCGGGGACTCGCGCTTGATCGAGCGGATGTGCTCGATCAGCGCCCCGGGGATGTCGCGGTAGGGCGATGCCAGCGCGGTGATCGGCACCGGGATGCGCAGCCGCTCCCAGTCCTGCAGGGTGCGCTGGGTCTTCTGCGGCTCCACGTCGACGATGATCGCTTCGAGCTTCGAGGGGCGGCTGGCCCGGGCGAAGGCCAGCGCGCGCAGCACCGGTTTGCGCAGCGTGGAGACCAGCACCAGGGCGTGCACGCGCGCCGGCAGCGCGGTGGCCTGGCCTCCGTCCTCGATGGACAGTTCGGCATCCACCTGCTGGTAGTGGCGGTGCAGCGAGTTCATCACGAACATCAGCAGCACGATACCCAGCACCGCGATCCAGGCGCCGTGCACGAAGCGGGTGGCCAGCACGATCAGCAGGACCAGCCCGGAGAGCACCAGGCCCACCAGGTTCAGCAGGCGCTGGCGTTTTTTCGCGGCGCGGATGCGCCGGTCCGCGACCGGGACCAGCTCGCGGTTCCAGTGCTTGAGCATGCCCAGCTGGCTCAGCGTGAAGGAGACGAACACACCCACCACGTACAACTGGATCAGGATCGTGACATCGCCCTGGAACACCAGGACCAGCAGCACCGCGGCGACGCCCAGGGACAGGATGCCGTTGGAGAAGCCCAGCCGGTCACCGCGCGTGCGCAGCTGGCGGGGCAGGTAGCCGTCGGTGGCCAGGTGGCTGGCCAGCGACGGGAAGGAGTTGAAGGCCTGGTTGCCGGCCAGCAGCAGCACCAGGATGGTCAGCACCGAGACGACCACGGTGCCCAGCATGAAGTCGCCGAACACCGCCTGCGCCAGCTGGCCGAGCACCGGCACCTGGACATAGTCCGCGGACACCGGCAGCCCGTCCAGCATCAGGGACTTCTGGGGGTCGGCGACGACCTTGATGCCGCTGGCCCGCGCCAGCATCAGCGTGCCCAGGGTCAGCACCCCGGAGAGCAGTCCAACCACCAGCAGGATGCGCCCGGCGTTGCGGGCGCGCGGCTTGGCCAGGGACTGGACGTTGGAGATCGGCACCTCGATGCCGGTCAGCACCGCGGAGCCGGTGGAGAAGGCGCGCAGGATCAGCAGCGCGCCCACCACGCCGTGCAGCCCGTTGGAGAACTGCTCCTCGGGCACAATGGTGAACTCGGCGCTGGGCGCCAGGCCCAGCTTGCCGGTGGCCGCCAGCAGCCCGCCGATCGCGATCAGCGCCAGCATGCCGAAGACGAACAGGTACACCGGCACCGCCAGCGCCCAGCGGCTCTGGCCGCGCCCGCGCAGGTTCGCCACCACCAGGAAAACCACGATGCCCGCCGCGACCAGGCCGCGGTGCTCCCCCAGCACCGGGAACAGCCCGCTGAGGTACTGGGCGGCCGAGGAACTGGAGACCGCGACGGTGAGCACGAAGTCCACCAGCAGGGCCGCGGCCACGGCGGTGCCCGGCCGGGCGCCGAGGTTCGTGCGCACGATCTCGTAGTCGCCGCCGCCGGAGGGGTAGGCCTTGATGGACTGCCGGTAGGACAGCACCAGCACCACGAGCACCACCAGCACGGCCACGCCCACCGCCGGGGAGAGCATGGTCGCCGCGACGCCGGCCATGGCCAGGGTCAGCAGGATTTCGTCCGGGGCGTAGGCCAGCGAGGACAGGGCGCTGGAGGAGAAAACCGGCAGCGCAATTTTCGGTGGGAGCGGCTTCTTTTTCAGCTGTTCGGTGCTGAAGGGCCGGCCCACGAGGATCCGTTTCAGACCATCAAATAAAGCAGGCACGAGACAACGTTATCGCAGGCTCCGCGCGGCATGCCGTCTTCATTGGGCTCAACGCGGCGCCGATCAGCGCTATTGTTGCATTCGTGGCACCAGCAGCGGTGCCGCGACGATGTTCATCCTGATGCTGGACCCCGAGGAGTTTTTGGTGGCGCACTTTGTGATCATGGGCTGCGGCCGAGTGGGTGTGGCGTTGGCCCATACGCTGGATTCCGCCGGGCATTCGGTGGCGGTCATCGACCAGAACCCGGAGGCCTTCCGCCGGCTCAGCGACGAGTTCTCCGGCAGCAAGGTCACCGGCCTGGGCTTCGACAAGGACACCTTGGAGCAGGCGAAGATCGACGAGGCCTACGCCTTCGCGGCGGTCTCCAGCGGTGATAATTCCAACATTCTGGCCACCCGCGTCGCCCGCGAAACCTACCACGTGCCGCATGTGGTCGCCCGCATCTACGACCCGGGCCGCGCCGAGATCTACCAGCGGCTGGGCATCCCCACGGTCGCCGCGGTGCGTTGGAGCACCGACCAGGTGCTGCGCCGCATCCTGCCGGACTACTCGATGCGCGGGGACTTCCGCGAGCCCTCGGGCCGCCTGGTGTTGACCGAGGTGGCGCTGCACCGCGAATGGTACGGCCGCCTGGTCAAGGACCTGGAGGCCGCCGCCGGGGTGCGCGTGGCCTACCTGACCCGCTTCGGCGAGGGGACCATCCCGGAAAGCCGCACCCGGCTGCAGGGCGGGGACCTGATCCACGTCATGATGCACCTGGACCGCAGCCAGGAAGTGGAAAAGATCCTGGCCAGCGCCCCCAAGCCCGCCCCTGCAGACTAAGCGAAAGGCCGAAGAATGAAGGTTATGATCGCCGGAGCCGGCTCGGTCGGGTCCTCCATCGCCCGCGAGCTGGTGGCCAACCACCACGAGGTGCTGCTCGTGGACCTCAAGGCGGAAATGCGGCAGCGCGCCGACCTCGAAGGGGTCAAATGGCTGATCGGCGACGCCTGCGAGCTCGCCGTGCTGCAGCGCCTGCAGCTGGAGGACTACGACGTGGTCGTCTCCGCCACGGGCGACGACAAGGTCAACCTGGTGGTTTCGCTGCTGGCCAAGAGCGAGTTCGGGGTGCGCCGCACCGTGGGCCGCGTGAACAATCCCAAGAACGAGTGGATGTTCGACGACGCCTGGGGCGTGGACGTCGCGGTGAGCACCCCGCGGCTGATGACCGCGCTGGTCGAGGAGGCCGTGGAGGTCGGCGACCTAGTGCGCCTGCTCACGCTGAAGGCCGGCGAGGTCTACCTGGTGGAGTTCACCGTGCCGCATGATTCGGGCATGATCGGGCGCACCATCGGGCGCGTGCCGTGGCCGGAGGAAACCACGCTCATGGCCGTGGTGCGCGACAAGACCCCGTTCCCGCCCAGCGACGACGATGTCATCGAGGGCGGCGACGAAATCTTCTTCATCACCACCCCGCAGGCCGAACCGCTGCTGCGCCGCGTGCTGCAGGCGGCCACCCGGTAGCCGGCGCCGCCTCGGAAAAGGGAAAACCCCGCCCATCCCGCAACGGGATGGGCGGGGTTTTCGCCGTGCGCGGCCGCTGGGAGCGGAAACACGACGGCAGTACTAGGAGGCCAGGTCCTCGGGCGTCGGGGCGTGCCCGGCGGTGGCCGGGCGCGAGACCAGCCAGGCGAACCACAGGCCGGCCGCGTACAGCGGCACCCCCATCAGCGCGCGGGCGATGCCCAGCGAAACCACCTGGTCGGTGAAGTACATCGGCAGCTGCACGGCCAGGCGCAGCGCGAATACCGCGCAGATGATCCAGGTGGCGATGCCGTAGCGGCGCAGCCGGTCCGGCTGCTGGCGCCAGGCCACGCCCTCGTTGCGGATGAAGCCGAAGAGCAGGCCGATCAGCGGCCACTTCACGAAGATCGATGCCATCAGGGCCAGCAGGTAACCGCCGCTGATCAGGAAGCCGGGAACGTAGTAGTCCCGGGCGTCGCCCGAGGTGCGGGCCACCAGCGCGCAGATCAGGATGCCGATCAGGCCGCTGGCAGACTGCACCAGCGTCGACTTGTTCAGCAGGCGCAGCACCATGAAGACCACACCCAGCGCGATCGAGGACAGCAGCGCCCAGGACAGCTGGTTGCCCAGCGCGTAGACCAGCACGAACACGAAGCCCGGCACCACGGTTTCCAGGATGCCGCGCACCCCGCCCACGGTGGAGAGCACGTCGATGCCGCCGTCGGCGTTCTGCGCGACCTTGGCGTTCGCGCCGATCGCCTCGGCCAGGCTCGGCTTCTTCTCCGGCTCCGGCTGCTGGCCGGTCGGTGGGTTTTCGTTCACGGTGTTCTCGCTTCCGCCTGGTGGGGCTGGTCCGGCAGGCGCTGCGGCCGGTGGCGTTCTTCGTTCACCCTCGGGGAACGGGAACGATGACGTAGCGCGGATTGTAAATGGTGGGGATCTGGTCGACGGGCGCGACCATCCCCGCGTAGCGGACCTTCACCCCGGGTTTGATGCCCGGAACGTTCTTCTGGCCCATGAACCTCAGCCGCACGTGCGGCGCGGTTCCGCGGCGCGGCGCCCCGCTGCCCAGCCGGTCGACCACCACCGCGGTCAGCAGCGGCGCCGCGTCGGGCGCCGAATAGCTGACCGACTGGATGTAGCCGGTGTGCTCCACCCTCCCCTTGGCCGGCAGCTGCTCCAGCGACTGCAGCCGGGTGAAGGTGCGGGCCGCCTGCGTGCCGTCGAGCTGCGGGGTGACCGGCTTGGATTCTAGGGGCACCAGGTTAGCCGATCTGGGTGATTTCCGGTCCGCGTTCCGGACGCTGCGCCGCCGCGTCCGGGTTCCCGGCATCGACCTGCGCCTCGGCGTCCGGTCGGGTCTGGGCGTTGTGCGGGACGTTCAGCGGGAGCAGTTCCTGCGGAGGCAGCGGCTTGTCGCCGCGGTTCACCACGATGCTGCGCAGCAGGTCGTCGACGGCCCGGGAGGCTTCCTCGTCGCCGATGGCGGCGCCCCCGATGACGGCGCGCAGGAACCAGCGCGGCCCGTCGATGCCCACGAAGCGCAACGCGACGTGGCCTGCGCGGCCGTCGGGCAGCTGCTGCGGCACCTGGGCCAGCAGCTCCTGGCCGTATTCGCCGTCGCGCTGGTAGATCTCGCCGTTCTGGCTGGCGATGTCCTCGCGGATCTTGTCGCTGATCCCGGGCCACAGCGAAGTGGACTTGGAGGCGGAGAACGCCATCAGCTGGACGCGGGACTCGGCCAGCTCCAGGGAGACCGCGATGACGCGCTGGTTGGACTGTTCGACGTCCATGCGCACCTTCAGCCCGGCAACCGGCTTGACCAGGATGGAGCCGAAGTCCAGGTAGTCGTCGGTGTTCTCGATGTCCGCGAAGTCGAACGGGCCGTTGAGCGTCGGCTTCTTGGCAGGCTGCTGCTCGGCCGGGTCCGCGCCCTCGGCGGCGGTCTCGGCGGCCTGCTCGACGGCGCCGGCCGCCTGCTCGGCTGCTGGCTCGGCTTTAGACTTCTTGCGCTTGAAAATCATGATGTCCTTAGAGAGTTTCGCTTGGCACCAAGCGTACCTAGTTGGCGCTGAATCCACCGGTCGAGCCGAAGCCGCCGGTTCCCCGGGCCGAATCCTCCAGGGAGTCGACCTGGACGAAGACCGCCTGCTCGACCTTCTGGATCACCAGCTGGGCGATGCGGTCGCCGCGGGAGATTTCAAAGGCCTGGTCCTTGTCGGTATTCAACAGGGTGACCATGATCTCACCACGATATCCGGCGTCGACGGTCCCCGGGGCGTTGACGATGGTGATGCCATGCTTGGCGGCCAGGCCGCTGCGCGGATGCACCAGTCCGACGTATCCGTGCGGCAGCGCCAAGGCGATTCCGGTCGGCACCAGGGCGCGCTGTCCCGGTTCGAGCACCAAGGAGGTGCGTGCATGCAGGTCAGCACCCGCATCCGAAGGATGGGCATAGCTTGGAACGGGTAGTTCGCTATCGAGCATCTTGATGGAGATTGAGATCGTAGGCTCGCTCATCGTGGTTTGGTCATCCCCCGGAACTCTGGAAAGTTGTAGCTGGTCTGCGTTTACCTGCACAACTCTATCGCGCCCGGCCGGACCGCGGACCACATCCGGCAGTTCGGCGTCCCCCGAAAGATTGCCTAGACTAGGACTCATGAGTAATAGCAGCCCAGAGGCTTCCAACGTCCTGTTTCGCGAAAAGATCTGGCCATCGTTCGGATCGTGGATGTGGCCGCTGCTGATTGCCCTCACCGCTGGCATCGCCGTGGCACCGATCAACATCGCTGCCGGTTACGCCACCGGCATCATCGTCATGCTGGCCCTGGCTGTCATCATGCTCCTTCGCGTGCCGGTCATCGAGGTCACCGGGCAGACCGTCACCGTCGGCCGCGCGACCATTGAACGCCGCTACATCGGGCAGGTCATCGGCTACCGCGGTGAAGAGGCCTTCAAGCAGCGCGGGCAGAAGCTGCACGGCCTGGCCTTCATGCTGCTGCGCGGCTACCTCGACGCGGTGGTCCGCATGGAAGTCACCGATGAACGCGACGCCACCCCCTACTGGCTGGCTTCGACCCGCCGCCCCGAAGAGCTCACCGCGGCGCTGGGCGGGATCATGTACGAATTCACCGACGAAGGCCGGCAGGCGGACGCCGCGGCGGACGAGGATCATCCCCGGGAGCCCTAGGCTTCCCCGCAACGCATCGAACCCCGGAACCCGCCGCAAGGCGGGGTCCGGGGTTCTTTTGCGCGCTCCGGGATGGCGGCACGCAGGCAGGAGGCGGGGCCGCTCAGCCTTCGCATTCGGCGCAGAACTTCTGCCCGCCCGCTTCGCGCACCAGCTGGGTGCGGTGGCGCACCATGAAGCAGGATGCGCAGGTGAACTCGTCGGCCTGCTCCGGCACGATGTCGATGCTGGCCTCTTCGGACTGGGCTTCTCCCCCGGGCAGGATGAACAGCTCGGCCAGCTCGGATTCCGATTCATCGATCAAGTTCGCCATTGCCGCGGTTTTCCCGGCTTTGAGCGCGGCAATTTCCCGGACCCGCGCCTTCTCGGCTTCGGCCGGGTGGACGGCGGCAGACTGTGTGGCCATGGTGATTGTCAGCTCTTTCCTGCAGGCGATGAAGTGGACGTCAATCCGCGGAAGGATTTTCATTCCGGCATAGAAGTATAACGTCCGAAGGCCCTGGAAACTGCCCGCGTTCGGCGGGCTATGCCCACGGCGGAAGCCCGAACGCAACTTTCTGCGTGAACTTGTCGACTAATCTTGCGCCACGCCCCGCCCGGTGGTAGGAAAATCGGGCGACAAGTGGCAAAGTTTTACACAGTAAATGAACCGTGTGGAGGGTAGTAATGCGTCAGCTGAGACTGGTAGGAATTCATGAAAATGGTTCCAGTCTGCAGGTCAGCAGCGACGACGGGATGAGCTTCGAGCTGCCCGTTGACGATGCCCTGCGCAGTGCCATGGCCGAAATCGCTCGTTCCAGGGCGCCGCGCAACCGTGATGAATCCTCGGTGCACACCCCCAGGGAGATCCAGGCCCGCGTGCGCGCGGGTGCTTCTGCCTACGATCTGGCGCTGGAGTGGGACGTTCCCGTCGAGTCGATCGTCAAGTACGAAGGGCCGGTGCTGGCCGAGCGCGAGCACATCGCCGAGCTCGCCCGCCGCGTGGAGGTTTCCGGTCCGCAGACCGATGCCGAGTACCGCGAAGTCTTCGGAGAGGAGCCCGCAGATCTGGGCTCCATGGTCGCCCACCGCTTGCACCAGCTGAATATCAATCCGCTCACGGCCCGCTGGGACTCGTGGAAGGATCCCGAGGGACAGTGGATCGTCACCGTCGAATTTGATTCGCCGCTGCAGGCCGACAATGTCGAGAAACTGGACAATGCGCTGCCGCAGCCGGACAACGTGGCCCGTTGGTCCTTCGCCCCGGCCCGCAAGACCTTGAGCAACCTGAACCGCTGGGCCCAGACCCTCAGCGAACAGGTCGCCCCGGAGTACTTCCGCCCGGTCTCGGCCATCTCGCAGGTCGAGGAACCCGCGGCTCCGGCCGCCCCGGAACCGGATGAGACCGAGGAGCTGGTATCCCTGCTCAATGCCCGCCGCGGCCAGCGTCCCAAGGACCAGGATCCGGAGCGCGAGGCCCGCTACAACGAAATCATCGAGCGGGGCATGAGCAAGTACGATGCCGAGGAAGACGAGTCGCTGCCGCACCTGCCGCAGGGCATCTCTCCGCGCACCTCGCAGCTGGTGATCGTCACCGACGCAGACAAGTCCTCCGGTTTGGCCCCGAAGCCTGCCGAGGAGCCTTCCGAGGACGGCGCCGGACGCAAGGCCAAGCGGTCTTCCGTGCCCAGCTGGGACGACATCATGTTCGGCAAGCGCAAAAAGGATACCGACTCCTAGGTCCGCACCCGCCCCACACTGAATACCAAAAACCCGGGAGCAGCCAGTTGGCTGCTCCCGGGTTTCTTGCGTGCGGCGGCCCCCGCCAGCTAGGCGGTACGGTGCACGAACAGCGGGACGAAACGCTCGGCCGCGGTGAGCGAGCCGTGCTGCCCCACCATCTCGAAGGCCATCGGCTTGACCCGGCGCCCATCGTAGAACGCGATGGCTTCGGCGGCCAGGATCATCAGGTCACCCAGGCGGGGCAGGAATTCGGGACGAACCGGTCCGAAATACCCGAGCTCCACGGCCTCATCGCGGCTGAGGATCCAGGCCTTGGACCCGTAGGCGCGCTGCCAGGCCTCGCGGACCTTGGCCCGCTGGGCCGCATCCGTGCCGGCGGCGAAGGTCAGCTGCACCCCGCGCGGCTCGCCGCTGGTCAGCTCCACGGCCTCGATGAGTTCGGGCTGCAGGCTGTAGTCGATGCGCTGCGATGCGGGCACGTCGACCATCCCGTGGTCGCCGGTGATCAGCACGGTGGTCTGCTCCGGCAGGCGCGAGACGAGGTTTTTGATGACGTAGTCCAGCTCTTCGAGCGTATCGCGCCACTGCGGGGAATCGACGCCGAACTTGTGCCCGGCCTTGTCCAGCTCGTTGAAGTAGGTGTAGACCAGCGCGTTGCGCTGCGCCGCGAACACCTCCGCGGTGGCGCGGGCCCGGGCCGCCGGCTGGCGCGCGGCGACGAACTTCGGGCCGCGCAGCGCCGCTCGGGTCAGCGCCGAGTTGGAGAATTGGTCGATGGACACCGTTGCGGCGTGGATGCCGTGTGCCGCGGCCTTTTCGAAGACCGTGGGCAACGGCTGCCAGGCCACGGGGTCCAGGTCGCCGGGCCACCCGCCGAGCTGGTTGACCACGCGGCGCCGGGCGGGGTCGACGACGTCGTAGCCGAGCATCCCGTGCTGACCCGGAGCCAGTCCGATGGAGAGGCTGGACAGCGAGGTCGCGGTGGTGGAGGGAAAACCGGTGCCCAGCTTCTGCGCGCGCTCGAACAGCGGACGCAGGAACGGCGCGTGTCCGAGGTGCGATTTCAGCTGGTTCCAGCCCAGGCCGTCGACCATGATCACGGCGACGCGCTTGGTGGGTTCCAGACCCAGCGGATTCGAGTAACCCGGGATGCCCAGCGCGTGGGCCGCCGAAGGCAGGATTTCCGACAGGGTGGCTGCGCCGTAGGCCGGCGCTGCGGGAAGTTTCTGGGCGGGGACAGGCAGGGAGGAGTCAGTCACGTTGGCTTGGCGTCCCTAGGCGATCGTCGCCAGGCGCAGGCGTACCGCGAATTCGCGGGCCTTGTCCACTGCACGCTGGCCGTCGGCCTCGGAACTTACGCGCAGCACCAGGTCCTCGGGCTGGGAAGTGCCGTTCAGGCCGTGGTCGGCTTCGCACTGCGGGTCGGCGCACTCGGCCGGAGCCAGGTCGATGCGCTTGGTGCCGTCCCAGGACATGCCGAAGGTCAGCTCGCGCACCAGGTCGCCGCTGCTGTAATGCTGCGGCTGGTGGTAGACGTAGCTGGTCGCCACCGACTCGATGCGGGCCAGGCTGATCATTTCCACCGACACCTGGGCCATCACGTCGTGGCCGTGGTCATCCAGCTGCTGGTCGTCGACGTGCACGATGAACAGCACTTTCTCGCTGCGCACCATGACGGTGATGTGGCGGTGGACCTCGGTGTGGTCGAAATGGGTCTCCAGATGCAGGAAGTGGTCCACTACCGGCAAGTCCAGCATTGCTTCGGCCAGCACGTCCTGGACCATTTGCGGGTAGAAGCCCGCGCGGACCAGGTCATGCTGGAGGTCGGCACCGGCAGTCGTCGAATAGGTTGCAGAGCTCATGATCCAATTCTACCCAGTGCGCCGCCGTGTTTCAGGTTTCGTGTCCTGCCGCTCAGCCGCGCAGCGCCCGGCGGATGCTGTCGGTGCGCCGTTCGGCATTCCCGATGCGCAGCTTGACCCCCAGCACGCTGAGCGAATCGGCGGACACGGACACCGGGGCGAACTGCGCGATGGTGACTTCCGGATGGTTGTCCTTGAACAGCGAGACGCGGGTGATGAAGTCCCGCAGCGCGTCCAGGTCCACCGCGGGCAGCCCCTGGTAGCCGAAGAGCCGGGCGCTGCTGCGCGGCCGGTGCATCAGCAGCGTCAGGTCCGTGGCGGAGAACGGCGCGACGCCGTGCGCCCAGTCGTCGAGCAGGTTCACCGCGTCCCCGCTGAGCCCGAAGGAGACCACCGGGCCCAGCAGCGGGTCCTCCATGGCCTTCACGACGCAGGCCTGCCCGGCCGAGGCCATGGACTGCACCTCCAGGGAGTCGACGCCGTACTGCCGCATCAGCTCGCTCATGTGGGTGAAGTCCGCGCGCAGGGTCTCGGCGTCCGGGATGTTCAGGCGCACCCCGCCCAGGTCCAGGCGCTGGCGCAGGTCCGGGTCGTTGGCCTTGAGCGCCACCGGCCAGCCCAGCGACTTCGCTGCGTCGACGGCCTCCTGCGCGGTATGCACCACCTGGGACGGAAAGATGTTGATGCCGTAGAAGCCCAGCAGCTTCGTGGTCTGCTCGGTGCTCAGCTTGCGCAGCTCGGTGCCCGGGATCCCGGCGGAGAGCTGGTGCAGGTAGTCCGCGGCGCCTTCCACGTCCAGCCCCTCGGGTTCGACCAGCGGCTCGAAGGGGATGTCGAGCCATTGGCGGTAGCCGTAGGCCTTGCCCAGCGCCCCGACGGCGGAGGTCGGCGAGGTGTAGACCGGCACCCCGTGGTGCACTCCCCCAGCGATCTTGCGGTCGATCTGCCCGGGCAGCACGGTGATCACCGGCTTGGGCTGGGTGGAGAATTCACGGAGCACCTCCAGCACAGCTTCGGTGGAAATGCCCGAATAGGACAGGTGGGCGAGGATCACCGCGTGCACCTCGGGATTCGCGACCAACTCCGCTACCCGTTCGCGCAGCTTGGGCAGCACCCGCGACTGGCCCAGCGTGTAGTCCAGTTCCCGGTGGTCGGCGGTGGCCTTCAGCTTGCATGCTTCGGCGACGTCGCAGACCACCTCGGCCAGGGTCAGCGAGTTGGAGAGCACGGCAACGTTTGGACCGGCCGGAGCCTTGTAGACCGAAAGCAGGCCCGCCACGTCCATGAGCTCTTCCACGGACTGCACGCGGATGACCCCGGACTGGCGCAGCATCGCGTTCAGGGCGCCGGGCGGGGCCTGGCCCACGCGGACCGAATGCCCCGGCGGAAGGCGGCGGCCCAGCAGGTCGGACTTGGCGACGATGACCGGCTTGCTGCGGGCCAGGCGCCGGGCGATGCGCGCGAACTTGCGCGGGTTGCCGAAGGATTCCAGGTGCATGGCGACGAGGTCGGTGCGCGGATCGTCCTCGAAATACTGCATGGCGTCGTTGCCGGAGACGTCGGCGCGCAGCCCCGAGGAGATGGAGCTGCTCACGCCCACCCCGTGCTGCACGCTGACCCCCTGGAGGATCGCTCCCATGGAGGCGGACTGGCTGAAAAGGCCCACGTTGCCGGCGGTGGGCTGCACCGTGGTTCCGGTGACGGTCATGCGCACCTCGGGGTCCGTGTTGACCAGGCCCAGCGACGCCGGCCCGACCACGCGCATGCCGTTGGCGCGCGCCAGCGACACCAGTTCGCGCTGTGCCGCCAGCCCATCGGCGTTCTCGTAGCCCGCGGTCATCAGCACCAGTCCCTTGACCCCGTGGGCGCCGCAGTCCTCGATGACGCCGGTCACCTGGTCGCGCGGCACGCAGACCACCGCGAGGTCCACCGGGCCCGGGATCTCGGACACCTTGCCGTAGGCCAGGTGCCCGCCGACTTCCAGCGCGGCATCGTTCACCGCGTAGGTGGCTCCGGTGTAGCCGCCCTCGACCAGGCGGTCCAGGACCCGGTGCCCCAGCTTGCCCCAGGTGCGGCTGGCGCCGACCACCGCAATGGACTGCGGGGCCAGCATGGCGGCCACGGAGCTGGCCTCGGCGCGGTGCTCGCGCGCCTCGGTCACTTCACGGGAGCGTTCGGTCGGGTTGATCGGGAATTCAAGCATGACCACTCCGTCTTCGAAGTGGCGGGCCACCGCGTAGCCGGCGTCGGAGAAGACCGTGAGCATCTTGCGGTTCTCCGGCAGCACCTCGGCGGTGAAGCGGGTGATGTCGTTCTCCCGGGCCGCCGCGGCAAGGTGCTCCAGCAGGATCGAGCCGATGCCGGTGCCCTGGTAGGCGTCGGACACGTTGAATGCGACTTCGGCCTCGGTGGGGTCGTCGAGCCGGTCGTAGCGGCCCACGCCGATGATGTTGCTGCCGCGGAAAACGGTAAAGGCGACGCGATTCACATGGTCGACATTCGTGAAGCGCTCGAGCTCTTTCGCGGTCAGCGAGGACTTGTACGTAAAATAGCGTAGGTAAACCGAGGTTTCGGATTGCTTATGATGCATGTCCTGCAAACCCTGCGCGTCAGCCGGGGTTATCGGCCGAAGATGTGCTGTGGTGCCGTCTCGAAGCACCACGTCTGCTTCCCAATGGGCCGGATATGCCACCGAAAGTTTACGATCCACCATAGGCTTAGGATAGTCGCGACTTCGACATTGTGCCCAGTAGGAACACGATCAGCCGGCGACTTAAGCGAAAAGTTATGCAGATGAAGGAATTACAGGGTCATGGCTCGAAAGAAGTCTGAAGATCTCCCCGCGGATTTCGTGGAGAACATTGTCGACATCGATGTCACCAGCGAAATGGAATCTTCGTTCCTGGAGTACGCCTACTCCGTCATCTATTCGCGTGCGCTGCCCGATGCCCGCGACGGCCTGAAGCCGGTGCAGCGGCGCATCCTGTTCCAGATGGCGCAGATGGGACTGCGCCCGGAGAAGGGCCACGTGAAGTCGGCCCGCGTGGTCGGCGAGGTGATGGGCAAGCTGCACCCGCACGGCGACACCGCCATCTACGACGCGATGGTGCGCCTGTCCCAGGACTTCGCGCTGCGCCTGCCGCTGATCGACGGCCACGGCAACTTCGGTTCGCTGGACGACGGCCCGGCGGCGGCCCGCTACACCGAGGCCCGGCTGGCGGCCTCCGCGGTGGCCATGACGGCGAACCTGGACGAGGATGTGGTCAATTTCGTCCCGAACTACGACAACCAGTTCATGCAGCCAGAAGTGCTCCCGGCCGCCTTCCCGAACCTCTTGGTCAATGGCACCACCGGCATCGCCGTGGGCATGGCCACGAACATGGCCCCGCACAACCTGGGCGAGGTCGTCGCGGCGGCCCAGCACCTGCTGGTGGAGCCCGATGCCACCGTCGAGGACCTGATGAAGTTCGTGCCGGGCCCGGACCTGCCCTCCGGCGGCACGATCGTGGGGCTCGACGGCGTCCATGACGCCTACCGCACCGGCCGCGGCCTGTTCCGCACCCGCGCCACCGTGGCCCTGGAAAAGGTCTCCGCCCGCAAGTCCGCGCTCGTGGTCACCGAGCTGCCCTACGGCGTGGGCCCGGAAAAGATCATCGAGAAGATCAAGGACGGGGTGAACAACAAGAAGATCTCCGGCGTCTCCGACGTCGTGGACCTGACCGACCGCCACAACGGCCTGAAGCTGGTCATCGAGCTGAAGAACGGCTTCAACCCGAATGCGGTGCTCGCCAGCCTCTACAAGCACACCCCGCTGGAGGACTCCTTCGGCATCAACAACGTGGCGCTGGTCAACGGGCAGCCGCAGACCCTGGGCCTGCGCGAACTGCTGACCGTCTACGTGGACCACCGCGTGGACGTGGTGCGCCGCCGCACCGCCTTCCGTCTGGCCAAGCGCGAGGACCGCCTGCACCTGGTCGAGGGCCTGCTGATCGCGATCGTGGACATCGACGACGTCATCGCCATCATCCGCTCCTCCGAGCAGACGGCCGAGGCGCGCGAGCGGCTCATGACGGTCTTCGACCTCTCCGAGCCCCAGGCGAACCACATCCTTGAGCTGCGCCTGCGCCAGCTGACCAAGTACTCCCGGCTGGAGCTGGAGACCGAGGCCGAGCAGCTGCGCAAGGAGATCGAAGAGCTGCGCGCCATCCTGGACTCCGACGCGCTGCTGCGCGAGCTGGTCTCCAGCGAGCTGGACGAGATGGCGCAGACCTTCGGCACCCCGCGCCGCACCAAGCTCTCCAAGAGCGCCCAGCTGCAGCCGCTGAAGGGCACCGCACTGCCGGAGGCCGTCGGCTCGGGCAAGAAGGCCACCTTGGCCATGGAAGTAGCCGACAGCCCCTGCTGGGTGCTGCTCTCGGCCACCGGCCAGATCGCCCGCACCCATGACCGCGCCGCGCTGGACTTCTCCGCGGCCCGCATCAAGCACGACGTGCTGCTCTCCCAGGTCGCGTCCACCGCGCGCGGCGAGATCGGCGCCCTGACCTCCACCGGCCGGATGATCCGCATCTCGCTGATCGACGTGCCGGTGCTGCCGGAAATGCACGGCTTCCCGCAGCTGGCCCAGGGGGTGGCCGTGGCCGACTTCCTGAAGCTGCCCAAGGGCGAGCAGGCGGTGGCGCTGCTGCCGTTGAACAAGGTCGTCGCCATCGGCACCGAGCTGGGTGTGGTCAAGCGGGTGACCCCGGACTACCCGCTGAACCGCGACGAGTTCGAGGCCATCACCCTCAAGGACGGGGACACGGTGGTGGCCGCGGCCCCGGCCGAGGACGAGGACGAGCTGGTGTTCCTGACCCGCCAGGCGCAGCTGCTGCGCTTCGGCGCTTCCGCCGTGCGCGCCCAGGGCCGCACCGGCCGCGGCATGGCCGGCATCAAGCTCGGCGCCGAGGACAAGGTCATCTACTTCGGGGTGGTCCGTGCCGGAGCCGAGGATGCGGTGGTGGCGACCATCGCCGCCGGCTCCCAGACCCTGCCGGGCACCTCCGGCCAGTCGGTGAAGCTGACCGAGTTCAGCGAGTTCCCCGCCAAGGGCCGCGCCACGGCCGGCGTGCGCGCCCACCGCTTCGTCAAGGGCGAGGACTACCTGGTCCTGGGTTATGCCGGGCACGGTCCGGCCCGCGCCAGCTCCGCGGCCGGCGTGGTGCGTGCCCTGCCGACCGAGTTCGGCAAGCGCGACGGCTCAGGCGCCCCGCTGGCGCAGAGCATCAACATCCTGGGCGGTTCACTGAACCTGGGCACCGTTGCGGCGCCGGCCTCATCCCCGCTGCCTCCGGCGGCGCCGTCGACCCGTCCGTCGGTGCAGCCGGGCGAGGACACCTTGCCCTTCGATGACGGCGGGGTCGTGCTCTAGCAGTTCCTGCCGGCCATCGGCAGATGGCAGCGGACAAGCCCGGGACCGGTTCTGCATGAACCGGTCCCGGGCTTGTCTGCGTTCGGCCTGCGGCCGGCGGTGCGCCGTGTCAGGCGGTGGGGGCCAGCTTGGCCTGCAGCCGGATCCTGCCCTCGCAGCCGCCGGCCAGCTGCTCATCGTGGGTGATCAGCACGACGGTGCGTCCTTCAAGCGCCGCGCGCAGGGTCTGCATCAGTTCGACGGATTCGTCCTGGCCCAGGTGCGCGGTGGGCTCATCCAGCAGAATCACCTGGTGCCCGCCCACCAAGGCGCGGGCGACGGCGAGCTTGCAGCGCTGGCCGCCGGAAAGCCGGTGGCCGCCGGTGCCGATGCGGGTATCCAGGCCCTCGGGCTGGGCGGCAAGCCAGCCACCCAGTC
The DNA here is from genome assembly GCF_014647495.1 of Glutamicibacter protophormiae. Classification (GTDB taxonomy): domain Bacteria; phylum Actinomycetota; class Actinomycetes; order Actinomycetales; family Micrococcaceae; genus Glutamicibacter; species Glutamicibacter protophormiae. The sequence goes on along the minus strand of NZ_BMPH01000001.1, from coordinate 219,085 downwards.
CGACCTGCTCCAGCACGTCCCGCAGCTGCGCGTCGGATACCTGCGCCTCGTCGGCGGCGCCCAGCAGCAGGTTGCGGCGCAGCGTGGAGTCGAACAGGTGCGCCTCCTGCGGGCACCATGCCACCGAGTCCGGGTTCGCTGCGGCGAAGGGGTGCTCCCGCCCGTCGGCGTCCAGCGCGGCCAGGCGCCCGCCCTCCAGCGGCAGCGCCCCGAGCAACGCGGTGAGCACCGTGGATTTGCCCGAACCGGAAGGTCCGGTCAGCGCGGTCCACTGGCCAGGCTCGATGCGGGCGGTCAGCTGCTCGACGACCGGGGCCTGCGGGCCGTAGCCCAGCGACACGTCCTCCAGCACGAAACCGCATACCGCGGGGGCCCCGGCCGGGGAGTTCTCGCGCAGGCCGGCCGGCGCCGCTTCCCCGCCGCCCACACCCCGGGAACCGAGGGTCGTGGTCAGCTCCTTCAGGGCCCGGCCCTGCTGCACCGCAGCCAGCGCCGCGGTGGCGGATTCACCCAGGGCCAGGGCCAGGAGCACGGCGAGCGCCGTGAAGGAGGCCGAGCTGGTGGACAGCCCCGCGCAGGCGATGGCCAGCGCGCCGCTGAGCAGGGCGCCCAGGGCCGGGGCCAGGCCCTGGCCGAGCGCGTGGCGCCGGGAGGCCGCGGTATTTTCCGATTCCTCGCGGGAAAGCTTTTCCAGCACCCGGGTCAGCGACCCGTAGGCGCGCAGCGAGCCCTGGTTGCGCAGGATGCCCAGCACGCCCTGGTTCACGGACAGCCGGTGGGCCAGCTGGCGGGCCAGGTGCAGGCCCTCGACCCGGCGCACGAGCCAGCGGCCCGGGAATGCCAGCAGCAGCCCGGCGGCCAGCGCGGCGGCGCCGAAGGCGGGCTGGAGGTAGAACAGCACGGCGATGCCGGCGGTCCAGACCGCGACGGCCTGGATCGGGGGAAACAGCACGCGGGCCAGCAGGTCGCGCAGTTCGTCGACCTCGGCCAGCAGGAAGCGCAGCACCACCGAGGAACGGCTGACCAGTCCCCAGCGGGCGGGGTTGGCGACCATGGAGGTCCAGATCTTCTCGCGCAGCGCCCCGGCATAGGCGAGCACCGCGTCGTGGATGGCCAGCTGTTCCAGGTAGCGGAAGGCGGCGCGGCCGATGCCCAGGGTGCGGACCATGACGAAGGCGACGGTCAGGTGCAAGATGGCCGGCTGGTAGCTGGATTCGACGATCAACCAGCCGCTCAGCGCGGACAGGGCCACGGCGCACAGGACGCCGATGGTGCCATACACTGCGGCCTTGCGGGCCGAGGCGTAGCCGGAGAACAGTTCGCGCAGCGGGTTGAAGCGCGGCGCGGCCCCGGCCGGGGCTGCTGCGGCGGCGGCGGCCGCCGGCGGGTCCGCGGGCTCCGGGTGCGTCGGGGCCCCGGCGGGATGGGAGGCCTGCGGCGCGCCGGATTCCAGCTTGTGCGCGGACTCGTCCGCCAGCAGCGGGTCGTGGCTGGCCACCAGCACCGCGGTGCCCTCCGGAAGCTCGGCCAGCAGCTGGCGCACGGCGGCGGCGTTGGCCGCATCGAGGTGTGCGGTGGGTTCGTCGGCCAGCAGCAGGCGGCATTCGGGCACGCTGTGCAGGCGCAGCAGCGCGCGCAGCACCTCCAGCCGGCGCAGTTCGCCCGGCGAGTATTCGGCGATCTGCCGGGGCAGCATGGAGTCCAGCTCCAGCCGGGCGGAGAACTCGGCGGCGAGGCGCTCATCGGCGTCCGGGACGTCCTGGGCCAGCTGGGCGGTGCCGGTGGCGGCGTTGAACTGCGGGTGCTGGCTGATGACGGCCAGCTGGCTGCCCGCGTAGACCTGTCCGCCGACCCGGTCCGCGTCGAAGCTGTTGTCGCTGGTGCAGGCCTCGGCGATCAGACGCAGCACGGTGGTCTTGCCGGTGCCGCTGGCGGTCGACAGCAGCTTGCGCTGACCAGGCATCAGGGTGAGGTCCAGGTGCTCGTGCACCGGTTCGCCGGCGCGGTAGCCGATGGACACGTCGCGCAGTTCCAGCAGGCTGCCCGGGGTCGCGGGGACCAGGGAGAGGATCTGGTGGTTGTCCTGTTCCGCGGTAATGGCACGGTAGCGCTGGTAGGAGGCCAGCCCGTCATCGGCGGCGTGGTAAGCGGAGCCGACCTCGCGCAGCGCGGAGAACAGCTCCGGGGCCAGGATCAGGATGACCAGGCCCGGGGCCAGTTCCATGTTACCGCCGACCAGGCGCACGCCGATCAGCACGGCCAGCACGGCCACCGAGAGGGTGGAGATCAGTTCCAGCCAGAAGCTGGAGAGGAAAACGGTTTTGAGGTTGGCCATCGTGGCCTGGCGGTATCTCTCGCTGACGGCGGCGATGGCGTTGCCGTGGCGGCGGGCGCGGCCCAGGCCCAGCAGTGCGGGCAGGCCCTGGGCCAGCTCGTACATCTGATGGGCCAGCGCGTCGAGCTTGGACTGCGAGGCGGCCAGGGTGTCCTGGGTGTGCAGCCCGATCAGGGCCATGAAAACCGGGACCAGCGGGATGGTCAGCAGCAGCACTACCGCGCTGATCCAGTCCAGGGACAGGATGTAGATGCCCAGCAGCGCCGGGAGCACCATGGCGCCGATGAGCGCCGGAATGAATTTGGTGAAGTAGTCATCGAGCTTGTCGATGCCGTGGCTTGCAAGGGTTGCGGTGACCGGCACGGAGTGCTCGGCCGAGTCGGCCGGGACGATGCCCGGCCGACTCGCCGCGGTGTGCACCAGGGTGGCACGCATCCGCTCCTTGGCCCCCAGCCCCATACGCCGCGCCCTGGTGTTCAGCCCCCACACCCCTGCGGACCGGCCCAGCACGCCGGCGGCGGCCAGGATCAGCAGCTGCGGGCTGTTGCCGAGGCCGGAAGCCATGTTCGCGATCCACTGGCCCAGCCCGTAGGCGGTGAGCACCAGTCCCAGGGTCTTGAGCACCGAGAACACGGTGAGGATCACGATCTGGCGCGGAGCGATCAGCTCTCGGGGCAGGAAGCGCGGTGTGCGCATGGGGTGCGTTCCTTTCGGTCGCCGCGGTGAGGCGTGCTACTTGACGATCGGTTCCGGGTGGTGCGCCTCGGGGATGTGCTCCTCCTTGACGCGCTTGCGGAAGACCCAGTAGCTCCAGGACTGGTAGGCCAGGACCAGCGGGACGCCGAAGGCAGCTACGATGCTCATCAGCTTCAGCGTGTAGGGCGAGCTGGAAGCGTTGTAGATCGTCAGGTTGAACGCCGGGTCCAGGGTGGAGGGCAGCACGACGGGGAACACTGCGGTGAAGATCGCGGCCACGCCGGTGGCGAGCATCAGGCCTAGGGCGATGAAGGAAACCCCTTCACGCCCGGCGCGGGCGGTGGCGATGCTGACAACCAGCGCCAGCGCCGCGGCAGCGAGCAGGGCCCATCCGACGGCCGAGTCGTTCTCCAGCAGCACGATCAGCACCCAGGCTACCAGCGGCAGCACGGCCAACGGCAGCCAGCGGGTGAACAACGTGCCGGCGCGTTCGCGGACCGGACCGTCGGTCTTCAACCGGACGAAGGCCAGCGCGTGGATCCAGCAGAAGGCCACGACGGCCACGCCGCCGAGCACCGCGTACCAGGTGAGCCACGCGAAGGGTCCGCCCACGCGGTCGCCGTTCTCATTCAGCGGCAGCCCCAGGGTGGTCAGCGCCAGCATGGCGCCCACACCGAAGGCCGCAACCAGCGACCCGTAACCCAAGGCGGCATCCCACAGCTTCAGCGAGCGGGCGGTTTTGGCCTTGCCGCGGTACTCGATGGAAACGGCGCGGAAGATCAGCGCCACGAGCACGAGGGTCAGCGGGATGTACAGCGCCGAGAACAGCGAGGCGTACCAGTGCGGGAAGGCGGCGAAGGTCGCGCCGCCGGCGGTGAGCAGCCAGACTTCGTTGCCGTCCCAGACCGGGCCGATGGTGTTCAGCAGGACGCGCTTGCGCTTCTCGGTGTTTCGTCCCAGGCCGATGAGCATTCCCACGCCCAGGTCGAACCCTTCAAGGAACAGGTAGCCGCACCAGAGCACAGCGATGAGGATGAACCAGAGTGCTGGTAGCCAATCCATGGTGTTTCTCCTTTGTTCGGTGCGGACTAGTAGGCGAAGGCGAGTACGTCGCCGTCGTCGTTCTTGTCATGGCCCGAACCGTCGGGATTCTTGGTATCCGGTGTCTCATTCAGCTCCGGCATGGCCGCTCCGATGCCGCCGCGGATGTACCGGGTGAGCAGCACCAGCTCGACCACCAGCAGCACGCCGTAGACCAGGGTCAGGGTGATCAGCGAGAAGAGCATCTCCCCCGCGCTGACCGTCGGCGAGACCGAGGCCGCGGTGTACATGAACACCTGGTCGATTCCGCCCATCTGGGGGTTAGGCGCCACGGTGAACGGCTGGCGTCCCATCTCGGTGAAGATCCAGCCGGCGGAGTTCGCGCCGAACGGAGCCGCGATGCTCAGAAGCGCCAGGCGCGAAAGCCATTTGCTCTGCGGGACGGTGCCCTTGCGGGTCAGCCACAGGGCCAGGGCCGCGGTCACTGCGGACAGCCCGCCCAAGGTGATCATCAGTCGGAAGCCCCAGTAGGTGACCTCCATGACCGGCAGGTAGTTGATCTCCTGACCGGCGTACGGGCCGAAGTTCGGATCTTCCGGGTAGTACTTGCCGTACTTTTCCTGGTATTCCGGAATCAGCGTATTCACGCCCTTGACCTCGGTGGTGAAGTCGCCGTTGGCCAGGAAGGACAGCAGGCCTGGCAGCTCGAAGGTCGCCACGATGTCATCGCAGCTGGTGGAACCCGGTGTGGTGATGTCGCCCAGGGTCAGCACCGAGAAGCCGGTGCCGTCGTGGCAGGCAGCTTCCGCGGAGGCCATCTTCATCGGCTGCTGCTCGAACATGAGTTTGGCCTGCTCGTGGCCGGTCAGCGCGACGCCGAGGAACGAGACCATGGCGACGACGGCGCCGATACGCAGCGACTTGATCCAGACCTGGTAGTCCGTCTTGTCGCGGTTCTTGCCCTTGCTCAGGTCTTCTCCAACGACAACCCGCCCCTGGGCGTCGACGGAATCAATGCCTTCCTTGCGGCGGCGGTAGAGGTGGAACCAGGAGATGCCCAGCAGGAATCCGCCGGCAACGGCGAACGCGCCGAAGAGCGTGTGCGGGAAGGTGATCAGTGCGGTGTTGTTGGTGAAGACTGCCCAGGCGTCGGTCATCACGGCCTTGCCGTCGATGATTTCGGCACCGACTGGATGCTGCATCCATGAGTTGGCGACGAGGATGAAGTAGGCGGAGAGCAGCGAGGCGAGTGCGGCACACCAGATCGTTGCCAGGTGGACCAGCTTGGGAAGCTTCTTCCAGCCGAAGATCCACAGGCCGAGGAAGGTTGACTCAACAAAGAACGCCAGCAAGGCTTCCATGGCCAGCGGGGCGCCGAAAACGTCTCCGACGTATCGGCTGTACTCACTCCAGGCCATGCCGAATTGGAATTCCTGGACAATGCCGGTGGCGACGCCCATGATGAAGTTGATCAGGAACAGCTTGCCCCAGAACTTGGTCATGCGCAGCCACTGTTCATTGCCGGTGCGGTACCAGACAGTCTGGAGCACCGCCACGGTCATGCCCAGGCCCAGCGTCAAGGGCACCATTAGGAAGTGGTAGACGGTTGTAATGCCAAATTGCCACCGGGCAATCTCTAATGCATCCATCGGGTCCTCTGTATATATGTCGCGAGTTGAGTTGGCCGCCAACTTCTACGCTTGGTAGAAATCGGCTCACACGATCACCTTAGATCAATTTCGACAACTTGTAGAAATCGCGTCGGCTGGGTCACTTGCACGCGCGGCAATCCTGAGAATCAGCTCCGAAAATTGACGTTCGGGTGATTCTAAACCCGTAGACCGCTTCACGTCCACGGAAATTAAATTTCCCAAGTCAACGAAAAGGTGACCACCGGGACTGCACTCAATGCTCCACGATTCGGAAACAGTGTGCTCACGAACCTCTTTTACGACACGTAGAAATATTGGTCAATTGTCGCTACAATGAGATTTCCAAGCACCAGATTTCACGTCATTACGACGAGGACCCTGATGCGTCAGCAACTAAAGCAAGTGAGGTACTACCTAGTGGCCAGCCTTGGCGATCTGGAACGCTCCGTCATGGACCTGCTGTGGGACTCCGCAGAACCACTCACCGCAAATGATCTTCGCGACAATCTTGCGGCACTTGGTACCGATGCAAAGGAACTCGCAGTTACCACGGTGCTCACCGTGTTGGCACGACTGGAGAAGAAGGGCCTCGTGCTACGTGAACGTACCACCAGGCCTCACCGTTATACGGCGTCCTCAACCCGCGAGGACCACACTGTGGGACTGCTCAACGACGCTCTGGGGACCGCCCAGGATCGCGAAGCCGTCCTTGCCCGCTTTATCGGCGGCATTTCAGCAGATGAAGCAGCATCCCTTCGTGCTATCTTGGACACTGTAAAGTCCGCCTAATTTACACGAACTTCGGGGACTGAGTGCTTCTCACCTCATATTTTCTAGCGGCGTTGGCTATCGCATTGGCGTGGCCAACGCCGTTGGCGTTGTCCAAGGCAAAATGGACCTCCCGCGCTCCGGTGCAGGCCGTCCTGCTCTGGCAGGCCATTGCACTGGGCGGCGGCCTGTCCATGATCGGCTCTATGCTGGTCTGGGGCTTGGCACCCCTGGGCAGCGACCTGATTTCCGCACTGATTGCCGGATGGCGCCTGATCACCGGCGATCCCGATGTCGTCTACCCGGGCATCGTGCATCTATTTGCGCTGAGCACGGCCCTGCTCTTCGGTTTCCATCTGGTTCTCACGCTGGCACGCGCCGCGTGGCGCACCACCAGACAGCGCGCCAAGCACCGGCAGCTTCTTCGACTGCTGAGCAACCCCTCGGATACCCGTCCCAATACCCTCGTGCTGGACCATGACATGCCAGTCGCCTACTGCGTGCCGGGAATCGCCCAGTCCGTCACCGTGCTGTCGCGCGGGCTGCTCACCAAGCTCTCCCCCGAGGAACAAGCCGCCGTGATCGCTCACGAAAGCTCGCACCTGGACCAACGCCACGACCTGCTGATCCTGGCGTTCACGGCCTGGAACGAGGCTCTGCCCTGGCTGCCGACCTCCCGGTTGTCCCTGGACGCGGTGCGGCAGCTGATCGAGATGCTGGCCGACGACAAGGCACTGGAGCAGGTCAGCCGCCAGACCCTGCTCAAGGCCATCGTCACCGTCGCGGCCGCCGCCGCTCCCGAGGCCTCCGGATCTGCCGGCGCAGGCTCCTCCAATGCCCAGCAGGTCGGGATGCCCGGCGGCGAAGTATCCTCCCGCCGCCTGCAGCGACTGCTCACTCCGGAGGAACCGCTGGCCAAACCGCAGCGCGGCTTGGTCTTGGCCTGCACCGTGCTGCTCATGGTGTGCCCGACCGTCCTGCTGATCGCTCCGCGCCTGCTGGCCTGGTAGCCGCCTGCACCGCCAATAAAAGAAAGTCCGCCGCCACCGGCCCGCACTGCGCGGACTGGGGGCGGCGGACCTTTTTCCACCGGTGCTATACGTCGATGCGTTCGCGCTCCAGGTCATCGGCGCCTGCAATGATAAAGCTCTTGCGCGGGGCGACGTCCGAACCCATCAACAGGTCGAAGATCTCCTCGGCCGCTTGGGCATGCTCGATTTTCACGCGGCGCAGCATGCGGTGGCGCGGATCCATGGTGGTTTCGGCCAATTGGTCTGCGTCCATCTCGCCTAGGCCCTTGTAGCGCTGGATCGGTTCCTTGTAGCGCCGGCCCTCGGCCTCGATCTTCGTCAGCAATCGCTGCATCTCTGCTTCCGAATAGGTGTACACCACTTCGTTCTGCTTCGACCCGGGGTTGATGATCTCAATGCGGTGCAGCGGCGGAACCGCCGCGTACACGCGCCCGTGCTCGATCATCGGCCGCATGTAGCGGTAGAACAAGGTCAGCAGCAGGGTGCGGATGTGCGCGCCGTCGACGTCGGCATCGGTCATCAGGATGATCTTGCCATAGCGCGCCTGCTCGATGTCGAAGCTGCGCCCCGAGCCTGCGCCGATCACCTGGATCATCGCCGCGCATTCGGCGTTCGAGAGCATGTCGGAGACCGAGGCCTTCTGCACATTCAGGATCTTGCCGCGGATCGGCAGCAGCGCCTGGAACTCGCTGGAGCGGGCCAGCCGGGCGGTGCCCAAGGCGCTGTCGCCCTCGACGATGAACAGTTCGGAACGGCCGACTTCCTTGCTGCGGCAGTCCAGCAGCTTGGTCGGCAGCGAGGAGGATTCCAGCGCGGTCTTGCGCCGCTGGGTTTCCTTGTGCATGCGGGCCGAGACGCGGGATTTCATCTCGTTGACGACCTTCTCCATCAAGGAGTTGGCCTCGGCCTTTTCATTGCGCTTGCTGGAGCCCAGACGCTCGTCCATCGCCTTTTCCAAGACCTTGGAAACCACCTGGCGCACCTGCGGCGTGCCGAGAATTTCCTTGGTCTGCCCCTCGAACTGCGGCTCGGCCAGGCGCACGGTGAGCACCGCCGTCATGCCGGCCAGGACGTCGTCCTTCTCCAGCTTGTCCTTCTGGCCGAACTTCAGCTTGCGGGCGTTGGCTTCGACGTTCTTGCGGAACGATTTCAGCATCGCCTGCTCGAAACCGGTGGTGTGGGTTCCGCCCTTGGGGGTGGCGATGATGTTGACGAAACTGCGCAGCGTGGTGTCGTAGCCGATTCCCCAACGCAGGGCAACATCGACCTCGCACACGCGCTGCACGTCCTGGATATGGCTGCGGCCGTTCTCGTCGATCACCGGGACCTTCTCGTGGAACGAACCGCTGCCGTGGAAGCGCCAGATGTCGGTCACCGGAGAGTCGCTGCTCAGGAAGTCGACAAACTCGCTGATGCCGCCGTCATGCTGGAAGATCTCTTCGTGCGGCCCCTCGGCTCCTGGCGTATCAGGCAGGCCGCGTTCGTCACGCAGGGTGATGCGCAGGCCGGGCACCAAAAATGAGGTTTGGCGCGCCCGGTCTTGCAGGTCCGTGTAGGAGAATTTTGCGTCCGGGGTGAAGATGTAGTTGTCCGCCCAGTAGCGAATGCGCGTGCCCGTGACACCGCGCTTGGCCTTGCCGATAATTTCCGGAGGGGTGGCCTTCTTGTGCGGGGTGAATTCCGCGTCGTACTTCTTGCGGCCCTTGTCCGCGAAGGATCCGGGCTCGCCACGGCGGAACTGCATTGCGTAGGTCTTGCCACCGCGGTCCACCTCTACGTCAAGCCGGGAGGACAGCGCGTTGACCACCGATGCGCCCACGCCGTGCAGGCCGCCGGAAGCGCTGTAGGATCCGCCACCGAACTTGCCGCCGGCATGCAGCTTGGTGAAGACGACCTCAAGCCCGCTCAATCCGGTTTTTGGCTCAACGTCAACCGGAATGCCTCGGCCATCGTCCTGGACCTCGACCGACCCGTCGCTGTGCAGGATCACGTTGATCGATTGGCCGAAACCACCCAGGGCCTCGTCAACCGAGTTGTCGATAATCTCCCACAGGCAGTGCATCAGGCCTCGGGAGTCGGTGGAGCCGATGTACATACCCGGTCGCTTGCGCACGGCTTCAAGTCCTTCAAGAACCGAGAGGTGGCGAGCGTTGTAATTTTCGGATGAGGCCACTGGGCTGCTGTCTCCTACTGACACGAGAAAAGAACTACTTCTCTTCCCATTCTAATCGTTACTTTGTTCGAATCCGTGGCATTTGACGGCAATCCGGGCGCTGGCGGAACGATGAGAGGTTATCCACACTCGCTACGCGGTGAGCGAAAGCGCGGCTCTTTGGGGATAAAGTCGGGGGCAAAGCTGGTTGTATAGAGTAACCATCTATTTAGGGAGGCTGGCGATGACTACTACAACTCCTAGTCGTGAACTCAACGCCCTCGACCGGTGCGACCGCTGCGGTGCACAGGCCTACGTACGGGCCGTGCTAGCTTCTACCGGCGGCGAGCTGCTTTTCTGCGCTCACCATGCACGGGACGTGGAACCAAAACTACGCCCACAGACTTCGCTGTGGCACGACGAGTCCTCGCGACTCTACGAAAAGCCGAAGGTCGACATCAACGACTGATAGTGCCCGATCCCTCAAAGGATGCACCGCAGGCGGACTCATCATCGATGGGGCCGCCTGCGGTTTTTTGCGCCGTCCGGCCATTCCATACCAGCCGCACCGCACCTGGCTCCGTGATTAAACAGGGAAGCCGGCCCAACCCTTGCGGATTGGACCGGCCCCCGGTGCAACTACGGCTTAGTCGAGGTAGTCGCGAAGAACCTGCGAACGCGACGGGTGGCGCAGCTTCGACATGGTCTTCGACTCGATCTGGCGGATACGCTCACGCGTCACGCCGTAGACCTTGCCGATTTCGTCCAGGGTCTTTGGCTGTCCATCGGTCAGCCCGAAACGCATGGCGACAACGCCGGCCTCGCGCTCCGACAAGGTGTCGAGCACTGAGTGCAGCTGTTCCTGCAGCAGGGTGAAGGACACCGCATCTGCCGGCACGACGGCCTCGGAGTCTTCGATCAGGTCGCCGAACTCGGAATCTCCGTCTTCACCCAACGGGGTGTGCAGCGAAATTGGTTCGCGGCCGTACTTCTGGACCTCGACTACCTTTTCAGGAGTCATGTCCAGTTCCTTGGCGAGCTCCTCCGGAGTGGGTTCGCGGCCCAGGTCCTGAAGCATCTGCCGCTGGACACGGGCGAGCTTGTTGATGACTTCAACCATGTGCACAGGGATACGGATGGTACGTGCCTGGTCGGCCATGGCGCGGGTAATCGCCTGGCGGATCCACCAGGTCGCGTAGGTCGAGAACTTGAAGCCCTTGGTGTAGTCGAACTTCTCGACGGCGCGGATCAGGCCCAGGTTGCCTTCCTGGATCAGGTCCAGGAACAGCATGCCGCGGCCGGTGTAACGCTTGGCCAGCGAGACGACCAGGCGGAGGTTGGCCTCCAGCAGGTGGTTCTTGGCGATCTTGCCGTCGTGGATGATCTGCTCGTAATCCCAGCGCAGTCGCTGGTCGATGGCGCCTTCGTCGTGATCGAGCTTGTCCTGGGCGAACAGGCCAGCTTCGATTCGCAGAGCGAGATCGACTTCCTGTTCGGCGTTCAGCAGGGCAACCTTGCCGATCTGCTTCAGGTAATCCTTGACCGGGTCGGCGGTGGCGCCGGCAACCATGACCTGCTGCTGCGGGGCATCGTCGTCGGTAGTCGAGAGCGTAAAGCCCTTGGACTCTTCCTCCGGCTTTTCAGGGGCCTTAGCTTCGGCATCGTCGTCGAGTTCCTCGACCTCAGCGGCGGCTTCGGTCTGCTCTGCGGAGTCGGCTGCTGCCTTCTTGGTACGGGCCTTGGTAGCGCGCTTCTTCGCTACCGGCTTTGATACCGATTCCTCGGCGACCTCGACCTCAGCTTCGGTTGCCTTGCGATTAGCGTTCGTCTCAGAAGATGACACGAATAACCTTTCTAACGATGCGTTCCGGATGCACCTGCCGGTAACACCACTATGACCCTGTCAAGTCCGATAGCGATTCGTACACGACGAATCACCGTAAGTTGGCACGTACTTTACAACGCACCAGCTCCGCCGAATGTTCCCAAAATCATGGACTTTGAGGCAAAGGCGCTTTCGAACCTAACCGGGTCTGTTGAACCATTATCCATGAATTGATGCCCAGACACCACTTGAAGGGTTCAGCGTGCATCGTGTCAGGCGAAATGGGCTCTCCAAGCCCGCAGCTGGTCGGTCGCCCAATGCGGCATCATGCCCTGGTTGAGCATCTCCTTCAACAGCTTCGCCAAATTGTAGTCCGGGCATTCGCGAAGCACTTGGTCAAGCAGGGTCATGGCCAGCGATCCCCGGCCCTTGGCCCATTCGATCCAGCCGAGCACGCACATCAACGCGTAACGCTGGTTGTTCTCCGCGACGCCCAGCAGATCGCGGGCCAAGCTCCACAGCCGCTCGGTCCGCTGCCAGTCAGGGCTTCGCCATCCCTTGCCCAGCAGGAATTGCCCCAGCTCCGGCACTTCCTCCCCCTGTTCCCGCTCGGACAGCTTCAGCAGAACGCCTTTGGTTTCCGCATAGCTGGTACCGGCCAGATAGGGAAGGATGTCGCGGACGACTTTCCAATACAACGAACCGATCAGCTCTGCCGCGCGCTTGGGGTCCTCGTGAATTTCCCGTGAGGCGATCTCCGAAGGCAGCTCCAGCAGCTTCGCCCAGCAGGCGATGCCTTCCAGAGAATTCATGCTGAACACAGCTGCCAGTTCCCGGACGATCTCCGCATTGGGCCACTGGGCCATACCGCACCCGTCCCAGGGCTTTTCCAGCGGCGCCGATCCGGCCAGCACCATCGACAAGTGGTTCTCGTTGCCGCGGGTCTCCGGTCGCGGCAACCAGACGTTGACATCAGCCGTGCTGTAGTCCCAGATGCAGCTGTCGCCCACGCACCAGGCATGGCGCAGGTCGACACCCCGGTGCCGCAGCCGGGAGTTGAGTTTCGTGTGCATCTGCCAATAAGGGATCTCCGTGTCGGCGCCGAGGCTGGATGGTGCGTAAACCACTGCGACAACACTTTGCACCTCGGGCATGCGGCGCAGGAGGTTTGCCACCTGGAGCACCCAGGCATTCAGCTCCTCTTCAGGCTGCATATTCGGCAGGTCGACACGCAGAGTTGCTTCAAGCCGGCGATCCTGGACCAGCAGGAGCACCACCGAATCAATGGGATGGAATCCCAGAGCATGCGGGATGTAGGCCAGGATGTCTTCGATATCTGCGAGGGACAGCGGTTGGCGTTCGGGTGTAGTAGTCATGAAGCCACGGTGAGTCACCGGGGCAGTATCCCTTGGCAATGCCTCGCGAACTGTGGAGAACGCCCCGGACCGGCTGGCGCGAACTGCGGAATTAGCCGTTGTCGGCCAGGAACCGTTTGGCCTTTCCCCGTTCGATCAGCATGAAGGACACTCCGATGAGCACCATGACGAACTGGAAGGACAGCGCGAGGCGGAACGCCGGGAGGTTGTAGAGCTCACCAGTTGAGCCACCCGCCTTGTAGGCCCAGTCCATGATGAACCCAATGACGTAGATCGTGATGAAGGCACCGATAAATCCGCCGGTGTTCACCACGCCCGTTGCGGTTCCCTGCAGGTGCGGCGGGTTGAATGTTCTGGCGAAGTCGAAGCCGATCACCGAAGCCGGACCGCCGGCGGCAACGGACACCATGAGGATGATCAGCACCCATATCGGGGCCTGGCCCGGCCAGAGCAGGACGACAGCCCACATGATGACCATCCAGGCGACGATGCCCAGCGCGAAGAAGGACCGCTTGTCGGCATGCCGAGAGGTCAATGCCCCCAATAGCGGGCCGACCAGCACCGCAACCACGACGAACACCGACATCAGGCTCGAAGCCAGGGCGCTGTCGATCCCCTGGCCCTGGACAAGGAATGGATAACCCCAAGTCATCATGAACGTATTGATCATGAAGGCGGTGCTGAAATGGGTCCAGAATCCGAGCCTGGTGCCGGGCTGGCGCAGGGCCGCGGCGAGGCGCGAGCCTTGGTGCGCCCCGACGCCCTGCTTGGCGTGGGTCCAGTTGTCGCCGTTGCGAACAAAAGCGATGGTGGTGATCAGCGTCGCGAAGGCGAGTGCGGAGAGCACAGAGAATGCGGGGGTCCATCCCCGTGCCACAAGAATCATGTGGAACGGGAAAATGCTGATCAGCTGCCCGAGCTGGCCGAAAGTGCCGGTCAGCTGGGTCAAGATGGGGATCCGCGACCCGGAGAACCACAGCGGCAACAGCTTCAACACCGAGACGAAGACCATGGCATCGCCCATACCCACCATGACGCGGCCGGCAAGGCCCATGGGGACGTTGGTTGAAATGGCGAGGAAGGCCTGCCCGGCCGTCATCAGCGCCGCGCCGGTGGTAATCAGGATGCGCGGACCGAACCGGTCCAGGAGCAGCCCGACGGGGACTTGGGCACCTGCGTAGACGACCAGCTGGACCACCGAAAAGGTGGCCATGATCTGGGCATTGGCGTTGAAGCGTTCGGTGGCTTCAAGTCCGGCCACACCGAAACTGGTGCGCTGGGCAATAGCTGAAACGTAGGTGAGAATTGCAAAACCGTAGACGAGCCACGATCTTTTCGAGTTCAGGCGGGAAGTGCTCACTGTTCCGATTCACCCGGGAACGGGCCATTCTCGGAATTGTTCAGCCAATCCTGGGTGTCTTCGATATTCGCCAGGAAGTCTTCAACCCTGGTGCCCAGTTCCTCGGCATCGGGCATGTCTTCACCCTCGTCGAGCAGCAGTGAACGGCGCTCATGCTCATGGGCGTGCGCGTCGAATCGCTGTTCGAAACCGTCAACCATCTGGCGCACGTCGGTGCTGCTTTCCAGTTGTTCGGCCAGTTGCGTGTCGATCAGCCGGCCCGCTTCGCGGAGGTTATCGGTCGGCAAGGCCAATTTCAGCGCCGCGCCGACATGTTCCAAAGCGGCCACGGCCACCGCGGGGTATTCGGATTCGGCGAGGTAGTGCGGGGTGTGCAGCGAATAGCCGACCACGTCGCGACCGGCGTCGTTGAGCCGGATCTCCATCAGCGAGGTGAGCCCCGCCGGGGATTCCACGGTTGGGCTCCAGGTCGAGATGTTTTCGATCAGGTCCTTGCGGTTGCCATGCGCGGTGACCCCGACCGGGCGGGTGTGCGGTACCGGCATCGGCAAGGACGCGGTGCTGACCACAAGATCGATATTGAAGGCCTCGATGAAGCCGAGCAGCTCGGCAATCAGACGGTCCCACTTGAGGTCGGGTTCCACTCCGGTCAGCAGCCAGAACTTGCGATCGAGCTCATCGGTCATGAGATAGATCTCCAAACGCGGGGTCTGGTAGCCGGCGAAATGGTCGCCGAGAAAGGTCACTCGCGGACGCTGGGAGGTGTAGGCCACCAGTTCATCGGCGTCGAAAGTCGCGAACAGCTCGGAGTCCAGGCGGCCGAACAGCTCGTTGGCGACCTGCGAGTGGGTATGGCCCGCGTCGGACATTCCGCGCAGCGCCACATACATGCCCAGGCCCTGAAGTCGGGCGTCGTCCACCTCGGACGCGACCAACGTCATCAACGGTTCCCTGGACATCTCCACCCCTCTACTGACCACACTGGAAAAAATCTCTGCACCGCCGCGATGCTCCTGGCACACGGCAACCGGACACAGCTCAATGATCAATCCTAGCGCGTGCCGGCTTTCGCTCGCTGTGAAGTATGGCACGCCGATGCCGGACCTCGGATAACATCGTCTATGGGAGATACGCAGCCCACCGGCATCACCGTTTCCGGCATTGAACTCTGGGCTGTCTCGTCCTTAGACCCTACAAAGGCATAGAAGGAATGATTTTGTGATCAACTCCAGTGATCTCACACTGACTGCCATCGGCACCGACATCAAGCGCAAGAGCGCCGATACCCTGGTGCTGGGCGTGATGAAGAACGGCGACAAGGTATCCATTGCCGCGTCCCCGTTCTCCGCCGACGTCACCACCGAACTTGAGACGTCGCTGACACTGATCGGCGTCGGCGGCAAGGCCGACGAAGTGACCTTGCTGCCAGGCGTCGAAGAGACCAAGGCGAAGGTCTTGCTGTTCATCGGCCTGGGCGTCAAGGAACTGGCCGAGCTGGACGCCGAGACCCTGCGCCGCGCCGCCGGTTCCGCCGCCCGCCAGATGTCCAACGCCAAGAGCGCGATCTTCGCGCTGCCGGCCGACACCACCGAACGCGTCGCCGCGATCGCCGAAGGCGTCGCCCTGGGCGCGTACCGCTATGAGAATCTGCGCACCGCCGCCAACGACAAGCCGGTGCTCGCCGAGGCCATGATCGCCACCGATGCCGCAACCTCAAAGGACCTGCCGGAGGCCCTCAAGCGCGCCGCGATCCTGGGCCGCGCCGTGCGCGCAACCCGCGACCTGATCAACACCCCGCCGAACCTGCTCTACCCGGAGTCCTTCGCGGCGGCCGTCAAGGAATACTCCAAGCCGCTGCCGCTAAAGGTCACGATCTTCGATGAGAAGCGCCTGACCAAGGAAGGCTTCGGCGGACTGATGGGCGTCGGCGGCGGCTCGGCCCGCCAGCCTCGCATGGTCAAGGTGGAGTACGCCCCGGCCAAGGCGGAAAAGCACCTGGCCCTGATCGGCAAGGGCATCACCTTCGACACCGGCGGCATCTCGCTGAAGCCGCCTGCAGGCATGCACGCGATGAAGTCGGACATGTCCGGCGCCGCCGCGATGTTCCAGACCGTGGCGGCAGTCGCGGAGCTGGGCCTGAACCTGAAGGTCACCGCCTGGCTGTGCCTGGCCGAGAACATGCCGGGCGGCGCCTCGACCCGCCCGGGCGACGTGATCACCATGTTCGGCGGCAAGACCGTCGAGGTGCTGAACACCGACGCCGAGGGCCGCCTCGTGATGGCCGACGGACTGGCCGCGGCCAGCGAGGAAAAGCCCGACGTGATGATCGACATCGCTACCCTGACCGGCGCGCAGATGCTGGCACTGGGCCTGCGCACCGCCGGCATCATGGGCAACGAACAGGTCCGCGACGACTTGGTTGCAGCTTCCAACGAAGCCGGCGAGCTCGCTTGGGCCATGCCGCTGCCGGAGGAGCTGCGCCCGAGCATCGACTCGCAGGTGGCCGACCTGGCCAACATCGGCGAGCGGATGGGCGGCATGATGACCGCCGCCGTGTTCCTGGAGGAGTTCGTCGGAGAGGTTGACGGCACCAAGATCCCGTGGGCCCACATCGACTTCGCCGGCCCGGCCTTCAACGAAGGCAAGGCCTGGGGCTACACCCCGAAGAACGGCACCGGCTCCCAGGTCCGCACCCTGGTTGCCTACGCCGAGAAGCTGGCCGGCAGCCGATAGGACAATTCGTGGCGCATGGAATTTCACCGTTTCATGCGCCACAGCCTGTATTGGGCAACGAGACTTACCCAACTTTTGGGCGCGCGAAGGTGACTGCAGCGCGCCGACGGTACTAAGGTAAGTTTTGAAACATCACCGCGGATTGCTGGCGCGCGCCTACCAGTGCGAACCATCGATCTGCTACCCGATCCCCAGGCCGACCAAAGTCGGCCTCACTTAGCTAATAACGAGGGAGCGTTCACGTGGCCGATTCGGCAGCAACGCAAGAATTTGATGTCCTCATCCTCGGCGGTGGATCCGCTGGATACTCGGCAGCATTGCGCGCCATCCAGCTGGGCTACACCGTCGGTCTGATCGAAAAGGAGAAGCTGGGCGGCACCTGCCTGCACACCGGCTGCATCCCGACCAAGGCTTACCTGCACGCCGCAGAACTCGCCGAGAACGCACGTGAGGGCGCCAAGTACGGCATCAACTCCTCGCTGCAGTCAATCGACCTGGCCGGCGTGCGCACCTACAAGGACGGCATTGTCGCCGGCAAGCACAAGGGTTTGCAGGGCTTGCTGAAGATGAAGAAGGTCAACGTTATCACCGGTAACGGCCGCCTCGTCTCGCAGGATTCCATCGACGTCGATGGCACCGTCTACAAGGGCAAGTACATCGTCCTCGCCACCGGCTCGGAGTCCAAGACCTTCGGCCTGGAAATCGGCGGCCGCGTCCTGACCAGCACCGAAGCGCTGAACATGGAAGACCTGCCGAAGAGCGCCATCGTCCTGGGCGGCGGCGTCATCGGCGTCGAGTTCGCCTCGGTGTGGAAGTCCTTCGGCGTGGACGTCACCATCGTCGAGGGCCTGCCGTCGCTGGTCCCGAACGAGGATCCCGCCATCATCAAGAACCTGGAGCGCGCGTTCAAGAAGCGCGGCATCAAGTTCAACACCGGTGTCTTCTTCGAAAAGGTCGAGCAAGACGCCAACGGCGTCAAGGTCTCCCTGGCCGACGGCAAGACCCTGGAAGCCGAGATCGTCCTGGTGGCCGTTGGCCGCGGTCCAGTCACCGCGAACCTGGGTTACGAGGAGCAGGGCATCACCATCGATCGCGGCTTCGTGATCACCGATGAGCGACTGCACACCGGCGTGGGCAACATCTACGCCATCGGCGACATCGTCCCGGGTCTGCAGCTGGCCCACCGCGGCTACCAGCACGGCCGCTTCGTTGCCGAGGAAATCGCAGGCAAGAAGCCGACCATCATTGAGGACATCAACATCCCGAAGGTCACCTACTGCGAGCCTGAGATCGCCTCAGTGGGCTACTCCGAGCCAAAGGCCAAGGAGAAGTTCGGTGCCGACGCGATCGAAACCACCGAGTACAACCTGGCCGGCAACGGCAAGTCCTCGATCCTTGGCACCGGCGGCATCATCAAGATGGTCCGCGTCAAGAACGGCCCAATCGTCGGCGTGCACGGCATCGGCGGCCGCATCGGCGAGCAGATCGGCGAAGCACAGCTGATCGTGAACTGGGAAGCCTACCCGGAAGACGTCGCACAGCTGATCCATGCGCACCCGACCCAGAACGAAGCCCTGGGCGAAGCGGCAATGGCTCTGGCCGGAGCTCCTCTGCACGGCTAATAGTGCATCAAGCCATGCGGGCGGCGCAGTATTCTGCCGTGCCGCCCGCATGCACTAGGCTCGGAGGCAACGCCTCCTACAAAATTCAAGCTTTATAAACGAGGAGATACGGGAAGATGTCTGAAACCGTAAACCTGCCCGCACTGGGTGAAAGTGTTACCGAAGGTACGGTAACCCGCTGGCTGAAGCAGGTCGGCGACCGCGTAGAGGTTGACGAGCCGTTGGTGGAAGTTTCCACCGACAAGGTTGACACCGAGGTTCCTTCACCAGTGGCCGGCGTCATCGAGGAAATTTTCGTGGCCGAGGACGAGGAAGCCGAAGTCGGCGCTCCACTGGTCCGCATCGGCGACGGTTCAGGTGCCGGCGAGTCCGCCGCCCCAGCCGCGCCTGCTGCTGAGGAAGCCCCTGCCGCCCCGGCCGCAGAGGAGGCCCCGGCACCGGCTGCCGAAGCCGCTCCTGCAGCTCCTGCCGCTGGCGCAGCCTCCGGCACCGAGGTCACCCTGCCAGCACTGGGCGAGTCGGTCACCGAAGGTACCGTCACCCGCTGGCTGAAGGAAGTCGGCGAGGAAGTCTCCGTCGACGAGCCGCTGCTGGAAGTTTCCACCGACAAGGTCGACACCGAGGTTCCGTCCCCGGTGGCCGGCACCCTGCTGGAAATCCGTGTTCCGGAAGACGAGACCGCCGAGGTCGGCGCCGTCCTGGCCGTCATTGGTTCTGCCGACGCCGCCCCGACAGCGCCAGCAGCTCCGGAAGCGCCAGCTCCGGCGGCGAAGGAAGAAGCTCCGGCAGCGAAGGAAGAAGCTCCGGCAGCGAAGGAAGAAGCTCCAGCCGCGCCGGCTCCGGCCGCGAAGGAAGAAGCACCTGCTCCTGCTGCTACGCCGGCTCCGGCTCCAGCCGCGCCAGCAGCTCCGGCCGCCGAGTCCAATGATTCGGGTTATGTCACCCCACTGGTGCGCCGTCTGGCCAACCAGCACGGCATCGACATCGCCTCGGTCAAGGGCACCGGCGTTGGCGGACGCATCCGCAAGCAGGACGTGCTTGACGCAGTTGCCGCCAAGGAAGCTGCTGCTCCGGCCGCTGCCGCTCCTGTCGCCGCCAAGCCGGCCGCTCCGGCTGTCGAGGCTTCGAGCCTGCGCGGCACCACGGAGAAGGCCCCGCGCATCCGCCAGGTCATCGCCCGCCGCATGCGCGAATCGCTGGATGTCTCGACTCAGCTGACCCAGGTCCACGAGATCGACATGACCCGCATCGTGAAGCTGCGCGGCACGGCCAAGAGCAACTTCAAGGCAGTCAACGGCGTCAACCTGACGTACCTTCCGTTCATCGCCAAGGCTGTTGCCGAAGCGCTGAAGGCCCACCCGAAGCTGAACGCCGAGTACAACGAAGAGACTCAGCAGATCACCTACCACAATGCCGAGCACTTGGCATTCGCGGTAGATACCGACAAGGGCCTGCTGGTTCCCGTGGTAGCCAACGCAGGCGATCTGAACCTTGCTGGCTTGGCCAACAAGATCGCTGATGTCGCTGCCCGTACCCGCAGCAACAAGATCGGTCCGGATGAGCTGTCCGGCGGCACCTTCTCGATCACCAACATCGGTTCGGTTGGCGCACTGTTCGACACCCCGATCATCAACCAGCCACAGGTTGCCATCCTCGGCACCGGTGCAATCGTCAAGCGCCCAATGGTCGTCACCGACGCCGAGGGCAACGATTCGATTGCCATCCGCCACATGATGTACCTGTGCCTGACCTACGATCACCGTCTGGTTGACGGCGCCGACGCCGGTCGCTTCCTGCAGACCGTCAAGGCACGTCTTGAAGGCGGCGCATTCGAGGGCGATCTGGGTCTGTAAGACTCGAACGCTTCAGCGCTTCTAGCAAGGGGAAGTTTTCCCGTCGGTTCGCCGGCGGTGGAAGCTTCCCCTTGGCGTTTCTACAATGCGTCGAACCTCGACTAGTCTAGAGATATGACTTTTGCAATCTCTATCCTCGTTTTCCTGCACATCCTGGGTGCGGCGGCGATCTTCGGCAGCTGGCTGGCCAATTTCAAGACCCCCACCGTCAACGTCTGGCAGTGGTACGGAGCGCTGCTGCAGCTGGTCACCGGCCTGGCTCTGGTAGGCATCTACGAAGCACAGGACGCTGAACTGAACCACATCAAGATCGGCGTGAAGGTTGTTATCGCCCTGGGCATCGCCGTAGCCGCATTCATCGGCCGCAAGAAGGTCAAGGCGGGCCAGGAAGTGTCCACCGGCATTGCCCACGCAGTTGGCGGACTGGCGCTGATCAATATCGCCGTCGCCGTGCTCTGGAGCTAATTGCGCGACAGGCGGCTGCCGCCGCCTATCGGCCGTTCTCCCGGATTTCAGGGGAGGACGGCCGTTCTCATTTTAACCGGGCTCCGTTCATTCGCCGCGGCTGAGTACTGGTCCGAGAAGCCACCGGTCGTCAACGAGCACCACCTCGACCTGGATTCGTTCCGGGTCGCCTGCGGCCACCTGGTGCCGCGTCTCGCCGGCGGCATCCACGTAGGCATAGGCGCTGTGCGTCGAGCGGGCGTTGAGGATGACAGTGTCCGCGGCGCCGCGCGCCTGGACCGAGACATCCTCCAGGCTCGTGGCAAGGCCCTTGAATCTCAAGCGCAGCTTGCTCATCGCTTCCAGGGTTTCCCGGTCTCGTTCCAATTGTTCCGAGTCCTCGACGTAGATTTCTTGCAGGGCGGAGGAATCACCGGAGTTCATGGCCTGGTCCCGCGCTGCCGAGAGGGCCAGGAAACTTGCAATAACCGTATCGGCTTCAAAGGCGCAGGCCGGCAGCTCCCCGACGTCCAGGATGCGGCACCTTTCCCCCTCGCCAGCTTCCGCCGCCTGCGCCACCGGATCCGGCAAGTGGCCGGGCATCAGATGCCGCACCCCGAACAAGCTGGCAGCAATCGCGATGACGCTGAGCGCCAGCGCCGCAACAATTTTCGCACCGCCGGGTGTTCGAAGCAGGCGATGCCCCTGCCAGCTGCCGCCGCTCCCGTCCTCGACCACGGTGGACTTCCGCGCACTGCGAGGTGCAACGGCGCGACGGTGTTTCGATCGTATCCGCAGGTCCGGGTGGATCGTATCCATCAACTGGCTGGTGTCGCTGTCAATGAAGCCCTCCCAGTGGATCGGCTCGGCCGGCATGCTGGAGAACAAGGTCCTGGCGAATTGGTCGGCGGTGGGGCGTTGCTGCGGATTGCCGTCCAGCGAGTCGGCCAAGAGCTCCTGGATGATCTCGGGCACACCGGGGAATTGGACCCTCACTGGGGGCCGGAAATGCGGCTCCGCTGGCGGTTCGCCATCAAGCAGGTACCAGAGGCAGCTTCCCAGGGCGAAGACATCCTGGGCGCCAAGTTCCTCCTCCCCCTGTCCAGCGAGCACCTCGGGTGCGATGAATCCAGGTGTCCCGGCGATCTCGGCCGCATCCTGGCTCAGCGTCGATTCCTGGAAATCGATGATCTTGGGCATGCCTTGACCGGTGAGCATGATATTCGAGGGGGAAATATCCCCGTGCCGCATTCCTGCCGCATGCAGTCCTGCGATCGTCTGGGCAATGGGGGCCAGCGCCGTGATGCATTCGGCGAGGCTGAAGGTCGAGCGCCGGGTGACCAGCGCGGCCAAGCTGCCGCCGGGGCAGTACTCCATCAGCAGCCCGTCGCCCAGCTGGGTGCTGAGCATGCCGTAAAAATCGACGACATATTTCCCCGCAGCGTTGACATTGCCCAGCCGCTGCGCAGCCACATTTTCCATAGTCAGACTAAGTTTCAGCACCATGTACTGCTGGTCAGATTCCCGCCGAATGAGCCAGACTCTGCAAGGTGACTTGGTGCTTAAGGGCTTCACCGTCATGTACCCGGGACACGTCGGCCATGCCAGCAGATTCGTTGATTCATCCATGACTCCGTTCTACCAAAAATTCCCGAATTGCAAATTCGTTATCCACATGTACAGCGGACGATGGAGAATTAGCGACCGCCGGTTCAACGGCGTAGGGTAACCTCCATGGCGATCGAATTCGAAAGAGTCGGACTCGGCACAGAATATATTCCGTACATGCAGGCCTGGGACTACCAGATCCAGCTGCATGATGCGGTGGCCGCGGACGAACAAACCCCAAAAGTCCTCTTCCTCGAACATGCAGCCGTGTATACGGCTGGCAAACGGACTGAACCCGAAGATCTTCCCCTCGACGGCACCCCCGTTGTGGATGTGGATCGCGGCGGTAAACTCACATGGCATGGACCAGGCCAACTCATTGGCTATCCCATCGTTAAGCTGCGCAAGATCAGCGCGATACGGCTGTACGTGGAAACCCTCGAGCAAGCGTTGATCAACGTCGTCGACGAGTACGGCATCCCCACCGTGCAGGTGAAGGGACGCTCCGGAGTGTGGGTCCCAGGCGCGGAGGGCGAGCAGGACCGGAAGATCGCTGCCATCGGCATTCGAATCAACCACGGCGTGACCATGCACGGCTTCGCCTTGAACTGTTCGAACGACCTCAGCGCCTACGATCAAATCATCCCGTGCGGCATCACGGATGCCGGAGTCACCACGATTTCCAGGGAACTGGGCCGCGAGATCTCCCCCAGCGACGTCGTCGATCGTGTCGAGCAGGAGCTTGAGCGCCTCCTCACCCCTCAAGTTGTCTAGACAACCACTCCCTTCCTTAAGAAAGAGCAGTCAATGAGCATCGAGCCAGAAGGCCGTCGACTCCTGCGCGTCGAAAAGCGCAACGCCGCCGTTCCCGTGGAGCGCAAGCCCGAGTGGATCAAGGCAAAACTCAACATCGGCCCCGAATACGTGGGGCTGAAGAATCTGGTGCAGTCCGAGGGGCTGCACACCGTCTGCGAAGAAGCCGGCTGCCCGAACATCTTCGAGTGCTGGGAAGACCGCGAGGCCTCGTTCCTCATCGGTGGTTCCGAGTGCACCCGCCGTTGCGACTTCTGCCAGATCGACACCGGCAAGCCGGCCGCGCTCGACCGTTCCGAGCCGTTCAAGGTCGCCATGAGCGTGAAGAAGATGGACCTGCGTTACGCCACCGTCACCGGCGTAGCCCGCGACGACCTCGAAGACGAAGGTGTCTGGCTGTACGCAGAAACCGTGCGCCGCATCCACCAGTTCAACGAGAACACCGGCGTGGAGCTGTTGATCCCGGATTTCTCCGGGAAGCCGGAGAACCTGGATGCGATCTGCGACTCCGCGCCCGAGGTCTTCGCGCACAACGTGGAAACCGTTCCGCGTATTTTCAAACGCATCCGCCCGGCGTTCCGCTACGAACGTTCCCTGGGCGTCATCACCCATGGCCACCAGCGTGGCATGATCACCAAGTCGAACCTGATCCTGGGCATGGGAGAAACCCGCGAGGAGATCTCTGAAGCCATGCGCGACCTGCATGAGGCCGGTTGCGATCTGCTGACCATTACCCAGTATCTGCGCCCGACCGAGCGCCACCTGCCGGTGGACCGCTGGGTGAAACCGCAGGAATTCCTGGAGCTGCAGCAGGAAGCTGAAGAGCTTGGCTTCGCCGGAGTCATGTCCGGACCGCTGGTCCGTTCTTCCTACCGGGCCGGGCGCCTATGGGCCGGGGCCATGCGCAAGAAGGGCCGCGAAATCCCCGCGGCGCTCGCACACATCGAATCTTCCGGGGACACCCGCCAGGAAGCCGCTTCGCTGATCGGCGGTTAAGCCGCACAGCCAGCTTTGTCCCGGTCCGACGCGCTCCAGCCCTGGGGCGCGTCGGGCCGGGACATTGTGCGTTTGATCTCCCCGCAGCCCCTCCGGACCGGCAATTTCCCGCACCGGATTAGATCTCATAGATTCATCGCGTAGAATTGAGGCACTATGGCCAAAAACTCCGACAACGACGCTGCCTCGCAATCAAAGCGTGGGCTTTTTTCGCGTAAACCAAAAGCTGAGAAGCAGAACAAAGAGCCCGGTCGCCTAAAGCAGATCGGCCAGGTCTTCCAGATGACCCGCCGCCACGACCCGATGGTCGTCTGGTGGATGGCTCTGGCCGCCCTGGGCATCATCGCCGTGGGCTTGGTCATCGGCTTGCTGATCCGCAACTGGGTCACCATGCTGATCATCTCGATCCCGCTGGCCCTGCTTGCCGCTATGTACATCATGTCCCGCCGTGCCGAGAAGGCCGCCTTCTCGCAACTGGTCGGACGACCGGGTGCCGTCGGCGCAGCGATGAGTGTACTGCGTCGCGGTTGGATCCTGAAAGAGGAACCGGTCGCCTACAACCGCCACCAGGACCTGGTGTTCATGGCCATCGGCCGCGCCGGCGTGGTGCTGGTTTCCGAAGGCCCCAAGTCGCGCGTGCGCGAACTGGTGATCTCCGAACGCAAGCGTGTTGGCCGCGTCCTGCCGAACGTCCCGATCCACGTGATCAACGCCGGACAGGATGAAGACCAGGTTGCCTTGGAAGACATCGCCAAGAAGATGAAGAAGCTTCCGAAGTCGATCACCAAGCTTGAGGTCAGCGCAGTTGAGAAGCGCCTCAGCACCCTGACTGCGAATCGCCTGCCGATTCCAAAGGGCATCGACCCGAACCGCGTTCGACCGAACCGCCGCGCAACGCGAGGCTAGAACCGGATAAAAAAGAAACCGCATCTTCGGATGCGGTTTCTTTTTTGTTATGGATCAGTGCGGGTCCGGTGCAGCTGCGCAGGGCCGGCGGAGCCTGCGGTAGCTAGCGGATATTGACCAAGATGCTCTTGGCCAGGCGGTCGTGCAGTCCACGCTGGTCCTTGTCGGCAATCAGCACCGGGATGAACAGGCACAGCAGCACCGATCGAATCAGCCCCTGCAGCGGTTTGACCGCGGTGCCGTCCATCGACTGGACCTGCATTCTGAAGACCCGGTGGCC
The DNA here is from genome assembly GCF_014647495.1 of Glutamicibacter protophormiae. Classification (GTDB taxonomy): domain Bacteria; phylum Actinomycetota; class Actinomycetes; order Actinomycetales; family Micrococcaceae; genus Glutamicibacter; species Glutamicibacter protophormiae. The sequence goes on along the minus strand of NZ_BMPH01000001.1, from coordinate 193,594 downwards.
GATGGTATGACCTGTGATGCCCACGCCGATAATCTGGCCCAGACCGAACAGCACCAGCGTCGCCCAGTCGTTGAGGTCAAAAAGCCACCAGCTGAGCAGCATTGACAGTCCCCAGTCGATGCAGATTGCCCCAAGCCTGCGCGGCAGGCGCCCAATCGAACCGGGGCCCTTTTCCGGACGGCCCATGTGCTCCCCCGGCCAATGCTGGGAATTAAGCTGGGGCGGGCCTTCGAGCCACGAACTAAAGTCTTTACGTTCCACCCTTCTAGTCTATCCGCGCACCCTGTGTAAACATTTTTTGCTGATTTTCCGCAGGCTTCAGATTACTAAGCTCTTGCTTTCCGCCTGATCAGAGTCCTACGACACGCCCGGACTTCCTGTTTGTAACGCGGACGAAACAATAGAGACACCAATAAGAAACGGATACTAGGTAAGGTTAACGGGTAAGCAAGAGAACAGCTCAGATCACTTCACATGATCGTTCCGTTTACCAAAACCAAATCTCACCAGGGAGTAACCTGCACATGTTTAAGAGTCCAGAAGAAGCTTTGGCCTACATCACCGAAGAGGACGTCAGGTTCGTTGACATTCGCTTCACCGATCTGCCAGGCGTCCAGCAGCACTTCAATGTGCCGGCCAAGTCCGTCGATGCAGACTTCTTCGTCAACGGCCAGCTGTTCGACGGATCCTCGATCCGCGGCTTCGCTGGAATCTCCGAATCCGACATGCAGCTGATCCCAGACGTCACCACCGCGTTCATCGATCCGTTCCGCATCGAGAAGACCCTGGCCTTCAACTTCTCGATCATCAACCCGCGCACCGGTGAGCCGTACCACCGCGACCCGCGCGGCGTGGCCGAGCGTGCCGAGGCCTACCTGGAATCGACCGGCATCGCCGACACCGCATTCTTCGCTCCCGAAGCTGAATTCTTCATCTTCGAAGACGTCCGCTACGAATCCAAGCCGCAGGGCTCCTTCTACAAGATCGACTCGGACGAAGCCCCATGGAACACCGGTCGCAAGGAAGAAGGCGGAAACCAGGGCTACAAGACCCCGTTCAAGGGCGGCTACTTCCCTGTTTCGCCAACCGACAAGCAGGCTGACCTGCGCGACGCCATCTGCATCGAGCTGGACAATGCCGGCCTCGAAGTCGAGCGCAGCCACCACGAGGTCGGCGCAGCCGGCCAGGCCGAAATCAACTACAAGTTCAACACCATGGTGCACGCAGCCGATGAACTGATGCTGTTCAAGTACATCGTGAAGAACGTGGCCGATGCCTGGGGCAAGTCCGCAACCTTCATGCCGAAGCCGGTCTTCGGAGACAACGGCTCGGGCATGCACGTGCACCAGTCGCTGTGGAGCAACGGCGATCCGCTGTTCTACGACGAGAAGGGCTACGCCGGCCTTTCCGACACCGCCCGCTGGTACATCGGCGGCCTGCTCAAGCACGCGGACGCCGTGCTGGCCTTCACCAACCCCACGGTGAACTCCTACCGCCGCCTGGTCAAGGGCTACGAAGCTCCGGTCAACATGGTGTACTCGCAGGGCAACCGCTCGGCCGGCATCCGTATCCCGATCACCGGGTCGAACCCGAAGGCCAAGCGCATCGAGTTCCGCGCACCGGATGCCTCCTCGAACCCGTACCTGGCGTTCGCGGCACAGCTGATGGCCGGCCTGGACGGCATCAAGAACCGCATCGAACCTGCCGACCCGATCGACAAGGACCTCTACGAGCTTCCTGCCGAAGAGGCCAAGGACATCCAGCGCGCTCCTGAATCCCTCGAGGAGGCACTCAAGGCTCTGGAAGCCGACCACGAGTTCCTGCTCGAAGGCGGCGTGTTCACCGAAGACCTGATCCAGACCTGGGTCGAGTACAAGCGCGAATACGAGCTCAAGCCACTGAGCCTGCGCCCGAACCCCTACGAGTTCGAGCTGTACTACGGCTGCTAATCACCGCCCCGCGGGGTGACAGCACAACGCCGGGTTCCACCAACAGGTGGAACCCGGCGTTGTTTTGTCCCGGGGTAGGCTGGCGTCATGGACATTTCAACCTGGGTCAGCGTACAGCGCGACGACGGAGAAACCGTGGGCTATCTCGACCCTGCGGATCCCGACTACACCCTGGTGACCCCGCGCAACGTCCTGGGCCACGCTGTAGCCGACGCCTGCGGGTATCTGGACGGCGAACAGCTGCTGCTGGAGCGCGGCATCAGCGAGGTGATGACCGACTGGGTGCTGGATTCCGGCTCCCGCGATGCCACCGAGCTGCTGACCATACTGGAGGTCTCGCCGCACGGCATCGTGCTGGCCAATGCGCTGCAGACCAAGGCCCTGCAGCCCACCGAACGCATCCACGTGCCTTGGCCGGATGTGCAGCACCGCCTGGTGCCAAGCCGGCCCTGAAACAACGGCGGCTAGTATTCCTGCTTGTCCTCCTTGGCAGTCCATGCCTCGAACGCCGCCAGGGCCGAGGCCAGCTCGACCTTGGTGAACGGGATGCGCCGTTCGCTCATCGGCAGCTCCAGCTCGGTGTAGATGAAATCATCGTCGAAACCGATGTTCGCCGCATCCTGCCGGTCGTTGGCATAGTAGACGTGCTTGAATCGCGCCCAGTAGATGGCGCCGAGGCACATGGGGCACGGCTCGCAGCTGGTGTAGAGCTCGCACTGGGACAGGTCGAAGGTTCCCAGCGCCTGTCCTGCTTTGCGGATCACGTTGACCTCTGCGTGGGCCGTCGGATCGGAATCATGCACCACGGTGTTGTAGCCGGCGGCAATGACCTTGCCGTTCAGTACCACGACCGCCCCGAACGGGCCGCTGTCGTTGCTCTCCAGCGCCAGCACCGATTGGTCGACCGCTGCCTGCATTAGCTGTGGATCCATGTCCTGCTCCCCCTCAAACGATCGGCGTTGCCGGGCAATCCGGGGACGCCGAACCGAAAATTTTGCACTGCGTGCCCAGCCTATCCCCTGATCAGGCGCGGGTGCGAGGGTCTGCAGTAAATTCATGGTGTTGCCGCCGTCGCGCTGGTGCAGATGGCGTTCAGGACCTGCGCTGGCGCAGCGCCCGCAGGTAGCGCCACCGGGTGAGTTTCTGCGCGCCCAGCAGCAGCCAGAAGACCGAACGCCAGACCCCGCGGTCCGAGGCGGCTGTGAGCGATCGGATTTCCAGGAACACCGAGGGCCCCAGCCGGCGCAGGATGAAGGCTTCCTCCCCGGAGACCGGGTGCCCGGGCAGCGTGCGATAGGCGAACCCCACCACGTCGTCGGCTTCAACGACATCCACCACCTCGACGGGTTCGTGGATCGACACCGGTCCCACCGGGACGATGATCTGCGGCCTGGCCCCGCTGCGGACCTTATCCTGCGGGCTGATGCGGAATCCGCTGCGGGTCTTCACTTCCCAGCGCAAAAGCGCTGCCGCCGACTGCTCCCAGAATGCGTCGCCCGAGCCCAGGTAGGTTTGGCGCCGCCACGCCCGGTAGCCGCCGGGCGCCGGGTTCCAGTGCTCCTCGCGAATCCGTGTCCGGGTCGTCAAGGCTAGTCTTCGAAGCCGTAGAACAGCTGCTCGAACAGCGCCCGGGAGTGCCGGGTGGCGCGCAGGTAGTCTTCCTCGAGCTCCATGCCGGTATTCGGCTCGTAGCCGCACCAGCGGGCCACTGCTTCCATGTCCCTGGCGGAGCTGGGCAGTACGTCGCTGGAGCGCCCCGAGGTGATGATCTCGGCGGACCGGATGCGGGTAGCCAGGCGCCAGGCCATGTCCAGCACCTCCGCCTGCTCCTCGGTGATGATTTCCAGGGCGGCGAGCTGGTCCAGCGCGATGAGCGTGGACGGCGTGCGCAGCTCCTGGTGCTTCCAGGCGTAGCGCAGCTGGTAGAACTGCACCAGCCATTCGACGTCGGACAGCGAGCCCCGGCCGAGTTTCAGGTGCCGGTTCGGATCCGCCCCGCGCGGCAGCCGCTCGGCCTCCACCCGGGCCTTGATCTTGCGGATCTCCTTGATCTCCGCCTCGTCCAGGCCGCGGCCGTAGCGGATTGGCTCGATCAGCTCCATGAAGTCCTGGCCCAGCTGCTCGTCGCCGGCGAACGGGCGGGCGCGTTGCAGCGCCTGCCGCTCCCAGACTTCGACCCAGCGCTCATAGTAGGCGGCATAGGAATCGAAGGAGCGCACCAGCGCGCCCTGGCGGCCCTCGGGGCGAAGATCGGAGTCGATCTTGAGCTTGACCTCAGCAGGGATGGCCGGTTTCAGCGGCTTCGAGCTCCACGACATCAGTTCGGTGACCACGCGGGAGGCCTGTTCCTGGGCCTGCTGTTCGGTCGCGCCCTGGACCGGGCGCTGGACGTAGAGCACGTCCGCGTCGGACCCGTAGCCGATCTCCTGCCCGCCCTGGCGGCCCATGGCGATCACGGCGATGCGCGTGTGTTCCCCGTGCGCGGCCTGGTCGGCGGCCAGCAGCACGCGCAGGATCCCATCGATCATGACTCCATCGATGTCCGACAGGGCCTGGCCCACCTGGTCGACCTTCAGCAGGCCCGCGCCATCGGCGAGTGCGACGCGCAGGATCTCGCGGCGGCGTACGAGCCGGATCTGCCGGATGGCCGCCTCGGGCGCCTTGGTGCGCTGGATGATGGAGGTGTTCTGCTGCTCAAGGCTTTCGCGGCTCAGCGGCCTCAGCGAGCTGTCGGTACCCAGCCAGGCTGCTGCGGCCGGTTCGTTGGCCAGCAGGTCGGTGAGGAAGCGGGTATTGGACAGCAGGTGGCTCAGCCGCTCGGCGGCGGCGTTGGTGTCGCGCAGCATGCCCAGGAACCAATGGGTCTTGCCCAGCGACTCGCTGAGCCGGCGGAACCCGAGCAACCCGGCATCCGGGTCGACGCCGCGGGCGAACCAGTCCAGCAGCACCGGCAGCAGCTGGCGCTGCAGGGCCGCCCGCCGGGAGACTCCCCCGGTCAGCGCCTCGATATGGCGCATCGCGGCCTTCGGATCCAGGTAGCCCAGGGCGCGCAGCCGGGCCTGCGCCGATTCCGCGGTGAGCCGGACATCGTCCGCTGAAAGGTTGGAGCTGCTGACCAGCAGCGGGCGATAGAAGATGCGTTCATGCAGCGAACGCACCAGCCGCTTGGTTTCGTTCCAGCGGCGCAGCAGCTTGTCAGGGCTCGTGGCCTGCAGATCCCCGGCGCCGCGAATAGCCCTGGCCAGCACGCGCTGGGCGTCTTCGTTGCGCGGCATCAGATGGGTGCGGCGCAGCTGGCTGAGCTGGATACGGTGCTCCAGCAGGCGCAGGAAGCGGTAGGAGCCGTCGAAGTTGGTGGCGTCCTCGCGGCCAATGTAGCCGGTCTCGCTCATCGCGTGGATGGCCAGGGTGGTGGTGGGCACCTGGATAGAGGGTTCCACCCGGCCGTGGACCAGCTGCAGCAGCTGCACGGTGAATTCAACGTCGCGCAGCCCGCCCGGGCCCAGCTTGATCTGCCAGGGCACGTCGTCCTTGGAGATGTTGTCGCTGACCCTCCGGCGCATGGCCTGCACGGATTCCACAAAGCCGTCGCGTTCGGAACTGGACCAGACCATGGGCGAGACCATGCGTTCGTAGGCCGCGCCCAGGTCCTTGTCTCCGGCGATGGCGCGGGCCTTGAGCAGCGCCTGGAACTCCCAGGAGTGTGCCCAGCGGCGGTAGTACGCTTCGTGCGAGGACAGCGTGCGGGTCAGCGCCCCGTCCTTGCCTTCGGGGCGCAGATTGGCGTCCACTTCCCACAGCATCGGTTCGGGGCCCGGAACCATCAGCGCGCGGGCGGCATTGCCGCACAGCACCGTGGCGATGGCGCCGGCCAGGTCTTCCTCGATGCCCGGAAGCGAGCCATGCACGTAGATCACGTCCACGTCGGAGATGTAGTTCAGTTCGCGCGCTCCGCATTTGCCCATGCCGATGACCGACAGCTTCACCTGGTCGACTTGCTCCGGGGTGTACTGATCCCCCGCTTCGGCGCGGGAAATGGCCAGCGCCCCTTCCAGGGCGGCCGCGGCCATGTCGGCCAGTTCGGCGGCGACCTGCGGCATGACCCACTGCGGCTGGGCCGAGCCCAGGTCGCGATAGGCCAGCGAGAGCAGCGCCAGCCGGTAGCTGACGCGCAGCTTCTGCCGCGCCTCGGCCCCGGTGCAGGAGGCGACCCAGTGGCCGTTCGGCGTCTGCATGGCGCCCACAGAGTCGAGCATGTCGCTGCGCAGCTGGTCGGCGGGTACGCCGCTGAACCCGGAGGACGGCGCCTGCCCCACGATCTGCAGCGCGTCCTCGCAACGGATCAGGAATTCGCCCAGTGCCGAGGAACTGCCCAGCAACCGGATCAGCGCCTGGCAGCTTTCGGCCTGCAGGAAGATCTTCGCCGACTGCGGGTGGCGGTCCACCAGCCGCAAGGCCAGCAGCAGGGCCTGGTCGGGGTCCGGCGCATGCGCCATCATCTTCACGATCAGCTCCGGGTCCAAGGCGGACAGTTCCTTGGAATCAAGGAACTTCTTGGCCCGTTCAATGTCGGAGAACCCGGCGTTGATCAGGGATCGCGAGGAAATTTCTGTCATGGCGTGAACGTCGGCTCCTGACTGTGTGACGCGCGGCTGCGCGCCGGGATCCGCCTAGAGGATCCCCAGATATTTATCCAGCTCGTACGGGGTGATGATCTGTCGGTACTCTTCCCATTCGGCGCGCTTATTGGCCAGGAACGAGTTGAACACCTGCTCGCCGAGGATCTCCGGCATGAGCTCGGATTCCTCCATGGCGCGCAGCGCGTCATGCAAGCTGCCCGGCAGCGGCACGTGGCCCGATGCCCGGCGCTCGGCGGTGGACAGGCTCCAGACGTCGTCCTCGGTCGGATCCTCCAGCTCGTAGCCATCGCGAATGCCCTTCAGGCCGGCGCCCAGCAGGCAGGCGTAGGCAAGGTACGGGTTGGCGGCCGAATCGATGCCACGGTACTCCACGCGGGCGCTCTGGCCCTTGCCCGGCTTGTACAGCGGCACGCGCACCAGGGCGGAGCGGTTGTTGTGCCCCCACGAGCGGTGGCTCGGGGCTTCTCCCCCGCCCCACAGCCGCTTGTAGGAGTTGACGAACTGGTTGGTGATCGCCGTCATTTCCTGCGCATGGTGCAGGATGCCGGCGATAAACGACCGGGCGACATCGGAAAGCTGGTACTCGCGGCCGGCTTCGAAGAACGCGTTGACGTCGCCTTCGAACAGCGAGAAGTGGGTGTGCATCCCGCTGCCCGGATGCTCGGCGAACGGCTTGGGCATGAAAGTGGCGTGGATGCCCTTCTGCATGGCCATTTCCTTGATGACGGTGCGGAAGGTCATGATGTTGTCCGCGGTCTGCAGGGCGTCAGCGTAACGGAGGTCGATTTCGTTCTGGCCGGGGCCGGTCTCATGGTGGGAGAACTCCACCGAAATGCCCAAGGCTTCCAGCGTGGTGACCGAGGCGCGGCGGAAGTCCTGTCCGACGCCGTCCGGCACGTGGTCGAAGTACCCTCCGTTGTCGATCGGCTGCGGACGGCCTTCAGCGTCCAGCTCGGAGTTCTTCAGCAGGTAGAACTCGATCTCCGGGTGGGTGTAGCAGGTGAAGCCCATGTTCGCCGCTTCATTGAGCTGGCGCTTGAGCACCTGGCGGGGGTCGGCGTTCGACGGCTGGCCTTCGGGGGTGAGAATGTCGCAGAACATGCGCGAGGTCGGCTCGACCTCTCCGCGCCAGGGAAGCAGCTGGAAGGTTGCCGGATCAGGTTGCAGCAGCATGTCGGATTCGGAGATCCGGGACAGCCCGTCGATTGACGATCCGTCGAAGCCGAGACCCTCTTCAAAGGCGTCTTCGACTTCTGCGGGTGCCAGCGCAACAGACTTCAGTGAACCAACCACATCGGTAAACCACATGCGCACAAATCGAACGTCACGTTCTTCAATGGTGCGCAGCACGAATTCCTGCTGACGATCCATATTCCACCGCCTTGTAAATGCTAGAGTCCGGTGCCCATCAGGCCCGTAGTTATGTTGACCTGTTGCAAGACTATAACGTTTCGAGCTCGTTAGCTGTGCAAGCACCGCCTGCGCCAAGTGCGATAAAGTCGTTTCATGCCTCAACCATACGTAGCGAACCCTGAAAAAGGCCCGTCCCGCATCCGGGTTCATCATCTGCAGCAAGCCAAGGAACAGGGCGAAAGATTCGCCATGTTAACCGCATATGACGTCATGATGGCCGAAATTTTCGATGAAGCTGGGATCGAGATCCTGCTCGTGGGTGATTCCGCCGCCAATACCGTCATCGGATACGAATCCACGCTGCCCATCAGCATTGACGAAATGATCATCTTCACCAAGGCCGTCGCCAACGGAAGCAAGCGCGCCATGGTTGTCGCCGACCTCCCGTTCGGCAGCTACGAGCAGTCCCCGGCGCAGGCCGTGGAAACCGCCGTCCGGTTGATGAAGGAGGGACATGCGCACGCAGTGAAGATGGAAGGCACCGCCGCCTACGCCGACCACGTGCGCGCCATGGTCTTGGCCGGGGTCCCGGTCATCGGGCATGTGGGATTCACCCCGCAGTCCGAGCACGCCCTGGGCGGCTACCGCGTCCAGGGCCGCGGCGACGCGGTGGAGAGCATGAAACTCGATGCACTGGCCCTGCAGGATGCCGGAGCCTTCTGCATCCTGATGGAAATGGTCCCGAGTCCTGCCGCCAAGCTGATCGACGAGGCGTTGGCGGTGCCGACGATCGGCATCGGCGCTGGGGCATCGACGACCGGGCAGGTGCTGGTCTGGCAGGACATGCTGGGATTGGGCGGCCGCCGCACCCCGAAGTTCGTCAAGAAGTACGCGGACCTGCGCACGATCGTCTCCGGTGCGGTCAGCGCCTACCACCAGGACGTGCTGGCCGGGACCTTCCCGTCGGCCGAGTACGAGTTCGACAAATAGCAGCCGGCTGGCAGCAGCCATGGCAACAAACAAACCGGTGCGCGCACCCCTGCAGGGGTGCACGCACCGGTTTTTTCATGCGCGGAGGCGGGCCGCCTATTCGTCGTCTTCGTCTGCCGCGTCCCAGGCCTCATTGCGCGCCTGCACTTTTTCCAGTGCAGTGCGGGCTTCGGCCTCGCTGTCGTAGGGGCCGAGCAGCTGGGACCAGTCCGACTGCGCGCCCTTCTCGATGGTCTTCGTGTTCACGTTGTACCAGTACTGCCCCTCGCCAGGGGTGCCTTCTGAGCTCATCGCCCGCTCCTTCAGGTGGATTGAAGTCTGCCTACCTCAACGCTAGCGCACCGCGAGGGATTTCAGTGTGAAATGCGTTGTGCCCTGAGCTCATCCACGAAACCGGGGCCTGCCGGGCGATAGAATATGTGCATGGCTACTGTTGCAACTGCACCAATCGGAAATCTCACCGCGGGCGTGGTCTCCCCACAGCTCCCGGTACCCAAGCACATTGAACGTCCGGAGTACGTGGGCAAGCTCGAACCTGCCAAGAACACCGCTTCCGAGGTCAAGAGCCCCGAGGTCATCGAGCGCATCCGGATTGCCTCGCGCATTGCAGCCCAGGCGCTGGCCGAGGTCGGCAAGGCCTGCCAGCCAGGCACCACCACCGACGAACTGGACCGCATCGGCCACGAGTTCCTCCTGGACCACAACGCCTACCCCTCCACCCTGGGCTACCGCGGCTTCCCGAAATCCCTGTGCACCTCGCTGAATGAAGTGATCTGCCACGGCATCCCGGACTCCACCGTCCTGCAGGACGGGGACATCATCAACATCGACATCACCGCCTTCATCGGCGGGGTGCATGGCGACAACAACGCGACCTTCCTGGTGGGCGACGTGGACGAGGAATCCCGCCTGCTGGTCGAACGCACCGAGAACTCGCTCAAGCGCGCCGTCAAGGCGGTCATGCCGGGCCGCGAGATCAACGTCATCGGGCGCACCATCGAAAGCTACGCCAAGCGCTTCGGCTACGGCGTGGTCCGCGACTTCACCGGCCACGGCGTGGGAGAGGCCTTCCACTCGGGTTTGATCATCCCCCACTACGATGCCGCCCCCGGATACAACACGCTGATCGAGGCGGGTATGGTCTTCACCATCGAGCCGATGCTCACCCTGGGCACCGTGGAATGGGACATGTGGAGCGACGACTGGACCGTCACCACCCGCGACAAGAAGCGCACCGCACAGTTCGAGCACACCCTGCTGGTCACCGACTCGGGCGCAGAGATCCTGACCCTGCCCTAAGGCCTCGCGCCGCAGCGGCGCCAAAAACAGCGAAGGCGTTGGCCGGCCCCGGAAGGGTCCGGCCAACGCCTTCTGGCGTATCCCGAAGGATCAGTCTGCAGTCAGCGGACGCTGGGTCCCCTGCGGGGCCTTGCCTCGCTGTTCGCGCAGCTTCTCCATGGCCGCCTCGAAATCCTGCAGCGACTGGAAATTGTGGTAGACGCTGGCAAAACGCAGGTAGGCCACCTCGTCCAGGCGCGAGAGCGGGTCCAGGATTGCCAGGCCCACCTGGTGGGCCGGGATCTCCGCGGCGCCGGAGGTGCGCACGGCCTCTTCGACTTCCTGGGCCAGGATCGCCAGATCGTGGTCCGTGACCGGCCGGCCCTGGCAGGCCTTGCGCACGCCGTTGATCACCTTGTTGCGGGAGAACGGTTCGACCGCTCCGGACTGCTTCAAGACGCTCAAGCTCGCGGTCTCGATCGTGGTGAAACGCCGGGAGCACGCGGTGCACTGGCGACGCCGACGGATGGAGACGCCATCATCGGCAACTCGGCTATCGACCACACGCGAATCGGGGTTGCGGCAATAAGGGCAGTTCATGGCACCTCCAACTCATTGCTAAATCGGGATTCCGGACGGCATAACGCCCGGAATCCTCACATGTCATGTATTAGTTTAGCGCTTTGTGCGCATTTCGCACCGCGACCGCGTCGCCGTGGGCCGGAAGATCCTCCGCATTGGCCAAATTGATGACATGCGCGGCGACGTCGCCCAGCGCCGACTTGCCATAGCTGATGACCTGGACGGCCTTCAGGAAGGTGTTCACGTTGAGCCCCGAGGCATGCAGCGCGGTGCCGCTGGTCGGCAGCACGTGGTTGGATCCCGCGCAGTAGTCGCCCAGCGATACCGGGGCGTAGTCGCCCACGAAAATCGCTCCGGCGGCGGTGATGCGGGCGGCGTCCTGCGCGGCGTTGGCGGTCATGATTTCCAGGTGCTCGGCCGCGTAGGCGTTGCAGACCTCAACCCCCTGGTCCAGGTCCTTGACCAGGATGATCGCGGATTGGCTCCCGGTCAGCGCCTGGCGGACGCGTTCGTTGTGCTTGGTGGCGGCGACCTGGACCTCGAGCTCGCCTCGCACGGCCTCGGCCAGCGCCGGCGAATCGGTCACCAGCACCGCGGCGGCGTTGGCGTCGTGCTCGGCCTGGGAGATCATGTCGGCGGCGACGAAGTCGGCCTTGGCGGTGCCGTCGGCCAGGATCGCGATCTCGGTGGGGCCGGCCTCGGCGTCGATGCCTACCACGCCCTTGACCAGGCGCTTGGCGGTGGCAACGAAGACGTTGCCGGGGCCGGAGATCACGTCGACCGGCTCGATGCCGCCGCGTGCATCATCAGGCATGTCCACTCCGTAGGCGAAGGCCGCCACGGCCTGGGCGCCGCCCATGGCGTGCACCTCTTCGATGCCCAGCAGCTTCGCGGCGGCCAGGATGGTCGGGTGCGGCAGTCCGCCGAATTCCTTCTGCGGAGGACTGGCCAGGGCCAGGGACTGCACGCCCGCGGCCTGGGCTGGGACGGCGTTCATGATGACGGAGGACGGGTAGACCGCCAGCCCGCCCGGGACGTAGAGGCCCACCCGTCGCACCGGCACCCAGCGCTGGGTGACGGTTCCGCCATTGCTGTAGTCCGCCACGGCATCGGAGGGCACCTGCGCGGCGGCGAAGCGCCGGGCGCGCGAGATCGATTCCTCCAGCGCCTGGCGGACCTTCGGATCCAGGTCGGCCAGCGCCTTGACCAGTTCGGCTTGGGGAACGCGTGTATGGTCCAGTTCCACCTGGTCGAATCGCCGGGCCAGGTCCCTGAGCGTGGCCATGCCATGGGAGCGTACGTCGTCGATGATCTGCTGCACGGTTTCGGCGGCGGTCTGCGAGTTCACGGCAGGGCGCGGCAGGTTGGCCTTGAGCTGGGCGTAGCTGAAGTCCTCGGTACGCCAGTCGAGGGTTGCGAGTTCGGAAAAGACGGATACTGGATTGGAAGTCACGAACCCATTTTAACGCCGATGACCGGGCGCGGCACCCATTGGTTACCTCGCCCGGTCATCTGCTGTTGCGCGCCGGCGTGCCGGAGGGCTACACGTCCAGGCAGTTGGGGCCGAGCAGAACCTTCAGGTCGCCGAACAGCGCGGGGTTCGGGTTCACCCGGAAGTTCATGCCCAGGCGCATCAGCGAGGTGCCGCGGCTGCCGGTGAGCTTCACCCGGACCTCGGTATTGCCGCTGTGGGTGCGCAGCACGTCGCCGAGCTTCTGCACCAGGGATTCGGTGGCCTTGTGGGTCGGAATGCCGATGACCACCGGGCCGCCGTTGGCGTCCTCGGACAGCTCGGGGATCATCATCTCCTGGGCGTTCAGGGTGATGGATCCGTCGTCACGGCGCTGCACGCGCCCCTTGATGACCACGATCAGGTCATCGGCCAGCACCTCGGCGATCGGCTGGTAGGCCTGCCCGAAGAACATGACCTCCATGGAGCCGGAAAGGTCCTCCACCTCGCAGCGCGCATAGGGGTTGCCGCTCTTCTTGGCGATGCGCCGCTGCAGGCCGGAGATCATGCCGGCTATGGAGATGATGTGGCCGTCCTGCGGCCCGTCGTCGGAGAGTACGTGGGTCACGGACATGTCCGCGTACTGTTCCAGCGCCGAGCCCAGGCCCTGCAGCGGGTGGTCGGAGACGTAGAGTCCGAGCATGTCGCGCTCGTAGGCCAGTTTTTCCTTCTTGTCCCAGTCCGGCAGGTCCGGAACCGCGACGGTCATGGCGTCCGAGGCTTCGGAGGGATCCAGCGCGCTGAACAGGTCGAACTGGTTGGCCGCCTCGTTGCGCTTGAGCTGGATGACCGAGTCCACGGCTTCTTCGTGGATGGCAACGAGCGCACGGCGCGGGTGGCCCATGGAGTCGAAGGCGCCGGCCTTGATCAGGGATTCGATGGTGCGCTTGTTGCAGACCACCGCCGGGACCTTGTTCAAGAAGTCGCTGAAGTCGGTGTAGGCGCCCTTTTCCTTGCGTGCCTGCACCATGCCGTCCACGACGTTGGAGCCGACGTTGCGGATCGCGCCCATGCCGAAGCGGATGTCCTTGCCCACTGGGGTGAAGGTCAAGGCCGATTCGTTGACGTCCGGCGGCAGCACGGTGATGCCCAGGTGGCGGCACTCGTTCAGGTACAGCGCCAGCTTGTCCTTGTCATCGCCCACCGAGGTCAGCAGCGCGGCCATGTATTCGGCCGTGTAGTGCTCCTTGAGGTACGCGGTCCAGTAGGACACCACGCCGTAGGCCGCAGAGTGGGCCTTGTTGAACGCATAGTCGGAGAAGGGCAGCAGGATGTCCCACAGGGCCTGCACGGCCTCCATTGTGAAGCCGTTGTCGGTCATGCCCTTCGAGAAGCCGGCGAACTGCTTGTCCAGTTCCGATTTCTTTTTCTTGCCCATGGCACGGCGCAGGATGTCTGCCTGCCCCAGCGAGAAGCCGGCCAGCTTCTGCGCGATGGACATGACCTGCTCTTGGTACACGATCAAGCCGAAGGTGCCGCCCAGGATTTCCCGCAGCGGTTCTTCAAGCGTCGGGTGGATGGGAGTTTCTTCCTGCAGCTTGTTTTTGCGCAGCGCGTAGTTGGTGTGCGAGTTGGCGCCCATGGGGCCCGGGCGGTACAGCGCGAGCACCGCGGAAATGTCTTCGAAGTTATCCGGTCGCATCATCTTCAGCAGCGAGCGCATCGGACCGCCATCGAGCTGGAACACTCCCAGGGTGTCGCCGCGGGCCAGCAGCTGGTAGGTGGCCGCATCGTCCAGGGGCAGGGTCTCCAGGTCGAGTTCCACCCCCTTGTTGGCCTTCACGTTCGCCAGCGCGTCGGAGATGATCGTGAGGTTTCGCAGGCCGAGGAAGTCCATCTTGATCAGCCCCAGGCCTTCACAGGTCGGGTAATCGAACTGGGTGATGACCTGGCCGTCCTGGATGCGCCGCATGATCGGGACAACATCGATGATCGGATCCGAGCTCATGATCACGCCGGCGGCGTGCACACCCCACTGGCGCTTCAGGCCTTCCAGGCCCTTGGCGGTTTCGAAGACGCGTTTGGCTTCGGGGTCGTTGGCCACGAGGTTGCGGAAGTCCCCGGCCTCTGAGTAGCGCTTGGAGTCCGGGTTCTCGATGTCGTTGAGCGGAATGTCCTTGGCCATCACCGCAGGCGGCAGCGCCTTGGTGAGGGACTCCCCCATGGAGAAGGGGTAGCCCAGCACGCGCGAGGAATCCTTCAGCGCCTGCTTGGTCTTGATGGAGCCGTAGGTCACGATCATGGATACGCGTTCATCGCCGTACTTCTCGGTCACGTATTTAATGACTTCCGAGCGGCGGCGATCATCGAAGTCGACGTCGAAGTCGGGCATGGAAACACGTTCCGGGTTCAGGAAGCGCTCGAAGATCAGCCCATGGACCAGTGGGTCGAGGTCGGTGATGCGCATGGCGTAGGCAACCATGGAGCCCGCGCCGGAACCGCGTCCCGGACCGACACGGATGCCGTGGTCCTTGGACCAGTTGATGAAGTCCGCCACGACCAGGAAGTAGCCGGGGAAACCCATCTTGATGATGACGTCGAGTTCAAAATCCGCCTGCTTGCGAGAAGCCTCAGGGATCCCGTTGGGGTAGCGGTAGTGCAGGCCCTTGTCGACTTCCTTGATCAGCCAGCTGGTCTCGTCCTCGCCGGGCGGGCAGGGGAACTTCGGCATGTAGTTGGCGTTGGTGTCGAAGGTCAGATCCACGCGGTCCGCGATTTCCAGCGTGTTGTCGCATGCCTCGGGGAATTCCTTGAAAAGCTCGCGCATTTCGCGCGCGCTCTTGAGGTAATAGCCGGTGCCGCTGAAAGCGAAGCGGCTGCCGCCCTGGTCGTAGGTCGGTTCATCCAGTGTGGAACCGGAGTTGATGGCCAGCAACGCTTCGTGGGCCTTGGCGTCGGCCTCGTGGGTGTAGTGCAAGTCATTGGTGGCGACCAGCGGAATGGCCAGTTCCCTGGCCAGTCGCAGCAGGTCCTTGGTGATGCGGCGTTCGATCTCCAGGCCGTGGTCCATGATCTCGCAGTAGTAGTTGTCCTTGCCGAACAGGTCCTGGAATTCGGCGGCTGCGGCCTTGGCTGCGTCGTATTGGCCGAGGCGAAGCTTGGTCTGCACCTCCCCCGAAGGGCAGCCGGTAGTGGCGATCAGGCCCTCGTGGTGGTCGCTGAGCAGCTCGCGGTCCCAGCGCGGGTACTTGCCGAAGACGGAGTCCAGCGAGGCGCGCGAGGAGCCCTTGAAGAGGTTGTCCATGCCCTTGTTGTTGTATGAAAGCAAGGTCATGTGGTTGTAGAGGCCGCCGCCCGAAACGTCGTCGCCTTTCTGGCGCTCCTCGGTACGCCACTTGACGCGCGTCTTGTCGGTGCGGTGGGTGCCGGGGGTGACATAGGCTTCCACGCCGATGATCGGCTTGATGCCTGCACCGGTAGCCTGGCGCCAAAAGTCGAAGGCTCCGAAGAGGTAGCCATGGTCGGTGATGGCCATGGCCTCCATGCCCTGGCGGTTGGCCTCGGCGAAGAGTTCGCCTAGTCTGGCCGCCCCGTCCAGCATGGAGTATTCGGTGTGTGTATGAAGATGGACAAATCCGTCACGTGTCGCGCTCACCAATCCAGTCTAGCGACAGCCGGCGCGGAAGTCCTCGACCCCGAACCAGGTGTGGGAAGAGATACAGCCGCCGGGAAAATATTCCAGGCGGCTGCAGCCCTGCCATGAGCGCGGGGGTCTCCTGCTGCTAGTAAGTCCCCTCGCGCAGGAGCTCCAGTGCCCCGGACAAGTCCGAGGGGTATTCGCTTTCGTATTCCATCCACTGCCCGGTCACGGGGTGCTCGAATCCAAGTCGTTTGGCGTGCAGCCACTGCCTGGTCAGGCCCAGCGCCGCCCCCAGCTTCGGGTCGGCCCCGTAGGTCTGGTCTCCGGCGCAGGGGTGCCCGAACGCGGAGAAATGCACACGGATCTGGTGGGTGCGCCCGGTTTCCAGATGCACCTCAACCAGGCTGGCTCGGCCGAAGGCCTCGATGACCTTGTAGTGGGTGACCGAGTTGCGTCCGCCATCGAGGACGGCAAACTTCCAATCGTGGCCCGGATGCCTGCCGATGGGTGCGTCGATAGTCCCCTCCAGCGGATCGGGCAGGCCCTGGACGACCGCATGGTAGATCTTCTTCGGCGTACGCTCCTTGAAGGCGCGCTTCAGTGCGCTGTAGGCGCGTTCGGACTTCGCGACCACCATCAGGCCGCTGGTGCCCACGTCGAGCCGGTGCACGATGCCCTGGCGCTCGGAAGCACCGGAGGTCGAGATCGTGTAGCCCTCGGCCATCAGTGCGCCGACGACGGTGGGGCCGACCCAGCCCGGCGACGGGTGGGCCGCGACGCCCACCGGCTTGTCGATCACGACATAGTCGTCATCGTCGGCGATGATCTTCAGATCTTCCACGGCTTCTACCCTGATTTCCAGCGGGTCGGCCTGGGCCGGTATGGTCACCGACAGCTGATCCCCCGCTTTGAGCTTGAGTGACTTGGCAATAGTTTTCCCGTTGACCTTCACGTGGGAGTCCTTGCACAGGCTCGAGGCCAGGGTGCGCGGGATCTGCAGGACGCGAGCCAGGTACGCGTCCAGCCGGGAGCCGGCGTCGGCATCCTGAACCGACAGCTCGTGGTGCGCTGCGTCTACGGCGGGGGTCATGCCGCAGGCTTCTGCGGATCGTCGCCGTCGCCTGCGGATTCCCCGTCCTTGGGCTTGTCCCCAATGGTGCCGTCCAGGTTGATGCCGCGGATGAGCATGTATGCGACCACGATCATGGAGCAGACGATGAACGAATCGGCGACGTTGAAGATCGCAAAGTTCGTCACCGAGAACATGTCCACCACGTGGCCGAAGCCGAAGGCCGGTTCGCGGAACAGCCGGTCGCCCAAGTTTCCGAGCACCCCGCCCAGCAGGCAGCCTAGCACGATCGCCCAGCTGCGGATCTTGACCCGTCGGAACAGAAGGTAGGTGACGACCACGGCGACGGTGGCCTGAAGGATGGTGAACACGACGGTGAAGTTCTCGCCCATGGAGAAGGCGGCACCCGGGTTGAGGATGTAGTGGATATCGAAGAACCCGGGAATCACCTCAAAAGACTCGCCCAGCTTCATATTGTTTTCGACCCAGAGCTTCACACCCTGGTCAAGGACCAGGGCAATCAGGGCGATGATCAAGCCGAGTCCGGTGTAGCGTTTGGCCTTTGCGGCGGCGCTGCCCGCTTGTGGTTCACTCACGGTGTTACCCATTAATTCCTTTTAAACGTCATCGGTGGTGCCGGACAGAATCCGGGCACCACCGATGATCTTACTTTATGGCCAGTTCAAGCGTTGAACTGCAAGCAGTTAGTTGGCCTTGCCTGCTGCGCCATCGATCGAACCCTGCGACTCGAGGTCGCGCAGCTGTCCTTCGATGTAGGTCTTCAGGCGAGCACGGTAGTCGCGCTCGAAGCCACGCAGCTGCTCAAGCTTGCGCTCGAGGACAGACTTCTGCTGCTCCAGGGCAGACAGGGTCTTGCGGCTCTTCTCTTCGGCCGAGGTGACCAGGGAGTTTGCCTCGGTCTTGGCGTCGGAGATGATCTTGTCGCGCTGCTCAACACCTGATGCGACGTATTCGTCGTGCAGGCGCTGGGCCATGGCCAGAACGTTGGCAGCCGATTCGGCGGAAGGAGCGACGGCCGGCGCTGCAACTGGAGCTGCTTCGACCTTCTTCTCCGCAGGCTTGGCGGCAGGAGCCGCTTCGACCTTCTTCTCCTCTGCCGGCTTGGCAGCTGGGGCCGGAGTAGCCTTGGCTTCTTCGGCAGGCTTGGCTTCAGCCTTCTTTTCCTCTGCCGGCTTGGCAGCCGGAGCAGCGGAAACTGGGGCCGGAACAGACTGTTCCTTGGCTACAACGTTCGCGTCTTCGCCAAGTTCGCTCAGACGGCGGCGGAGAGTTTCGTTTTCACCGGTTAGGCGACGCAGCTCCACCACGATCTCGTCGAGGAAGTCATCTACCTCGTCCTGGTCGTAGCCTTCACGGAACTTGGTCGGCTGAAAGCGCTTATTGACTACGTCTTCTGGCGTCAAAGCCATTGGGTCACCTCAATGCTGGGATCATTTTCGCAAGGCCTTCGATTGGCCCTGCGAAACACTTACCGTTCTTCAGTGTCGCGACCGGTGAAGTCGGAGCACTATTTCCTAAAGGATATAACGATTTGGACACTAAACACGAAATCGGGTCTTCACCCGAGTCTCTTTTTCTTTGAATCTACCTTGTAAGCGCTGAGCCTACAATCCTTTTGCTGAAGGAGAAACTCCTACTCAGATACCTGTGTTCGCCCCCAGATTGCCGATGATTACCTTCGCGATCATGACGACGATAAAGAAGATCAAAAAAGACAGGTCAAGGCGGATTCCACCCAGATCCAGCGGCTTGATCTTCCCTCGAAGCCACCGCAGCGGCGGGTCCGTGATCGACACGACGACCGACGCAACGACCAGCGCGATGCCCTTGGGACGCCAGTGGCGGGCAAAGTTTTCAGTTATATCCAGCACAATTCGCATCAGAAGCAGAATTTGCAGGATCGCCAATGCGAGATAAATAATCCCGAACACCATTTTTGTGCGCTCGCTCCTGGCGTCTTAGCTCTGGTTGAAGAAGGTAGCCTGGGCTTCGGACTGCTTGCGGTCCTCACCCAACACCTCAACGGTGGACGGCGAGAGCAAGAACACCTTGTTGGTGACTCGCTCGATCGATCCGTGCAGCGCGAAAACGAGGCCGGCGGAGAAGTCCACCAAACGCTTGGCGTCGGTTTCACCCATGTCGGTGACGTTCATAATCACCGGAATGCCGTCACGGAAGTTCTCACCGATGATTTTGGCATCGTTGTAAGAACGAGGGTGCACGGTTGTAATCTGACGCAATTCGGAATCCTCATCCCTCACTGAAGGGGCACGCTTGATGGGGGTCACCGGTGCACGGTATTCGGCATCCGGTTCTGTGGCAATTGGTTGCGGAGCGGCAGCGCGAACGACTGGCTGCGGGCGCGGGGATTCAGCGGGACGCTTCGGAGCAGGGTCTTCGACGACGCGCACCTGAGGCTTCGGCTCTGACTTCTCTACCACAGCCTCTTCGTGCTCGACGGCGTCCGCCAAGCCGAGATAGACCATTGCCTTGCGCAGTCCGTCAGCCACGATAATTCTCCTAGTTTGTCCCGTTCATGCACCCCATGCATGATTCCGCTACTTCGACGCTACCGCACAGAATTCAGGTAGCAATGTTCATTCTTGATTTTCTCACCGGTGTGTCGCACACGGGTGTTACCCGCGCCAAACGAGTCCCGCCAGACGGCCCGACTCAGTAGATCTGCGGTATGAAAAAAATCGCTCGTCTTCCAAAGTGCAGACTCCGCAGAGACGGACGTGGACATCCAACAGCTCAAGCTCCCGGGCCGCGGAAGCCGGAAGATCCAGGGCGTCGGTTCCCCAGGAGGTCTTGCTGCGGATGCCGGGTCGCTGCCGTTCCGATTCCTCGGCCATCTGCAGCGGCACTTCGTAGCAGTTGCCGCAGATGGAAGGGCCAATGACCGCTTCGATCTGCACCGCTCCGTGGGAGCGCAGCTGCTGCACCGTCTTGGAGAGTATTCCGTCGAGCAGCCCTCGGCGTCCGGCGTGGGTCGCGGCGGTGAGGCTGCTGCCGGTCTCCGGGTTGCGCCCCACGAAAAGCACCGGCAGGCAGTCGGCGACCATGACGGCCAGCGGTTCAAGGCCCGTGGGGTCGATCAGCCCATCGCAGGTCGGCGCCTCCGGTTCACTCCACGAGGTGCGCTGTGCGCCGTCGACGGCATGGATCCGCGCGGAATGGACCTGATTCATGAAATTCAGGGAAAAACGACGAACCCCGATCGAGTCCTCCAGCCTGGCCCGATTCTCCGCCACGCGGCGGGGATCGTCGTTCACGTGCAGGGCGAGGTTTCCCTCGGCCTGAGATGTGAAGGCCAGCTGAATACTCGGATCGAGGTTCGACGCGAAATGTAGCACTGCTCAGCTTCCTGCTGTTCTTACTTCAGGAAGTCCGGGACATCCAGGTCGTCGTTGGAGCCGTTGAGGTCCGAGTCGACAACGTCTGGCAGGTCCTGGAAAGGGTTCTGCTCGGCGGCAGGCTTCTCTACAGGCACCGGCGCGGCCGGCGGAACGACGGCTGGAGCAGCAGGAGCGACAGGTGCAGCTGGCTCTGCTGCACGGCTGACGGCTGGCCTGGATGCGGCCGGTGCGGACATCGGCTTGCTGGTCACGTCCGGCTCGTCGAAGCCTGCGGCGATCACGGTCACGCGCGCTTCATCTCCCAGGGCATCGTCGATGACGGCGCCGAAGATGATGTTCGCTTCCGGGTGGGCGACTTCCTGGACAAGGCGCGCGGCTTCGTTGATCTCGAACAGGCCGAGATCCGAGCCGCCCTGAATGGACAGCAGCACGCCGTGCGCACCGTCGATGGAGGCTTCCAGCAGCGGCGAGGCGATGGCCAATTCGGCCGCCTTGACCGCGCGGTCCTCGCCACGGGCCGAACCAATGCCCATGAGCGCAGAGCCTGCGCCCTGCATGACGGACTTGACGTCGGCGAAGTCGAGGTTGATCAGGCCCGAGGTGGTGATCAGGTCGGTAATGCCCTGGACACCGGAGAGCAGGACCTGGTCGGCCTGGCGGAAGGCATCCAGAACCGACACGTTGCGATCCGAGATGGACAGCAACCGGTCGTTTGGAATAACAATCAGCGTGTCGACTTCGTCGCGCAGCGCCTCGATGCCGGACTCCGCCGAGTTGGCGCGGCGGCGTCCTTCGAAGGTGAATGGACGGGTGACCACACCGATGGTCAGCGCGCCCAGGGAGCGTGCGATGCGGGCAACGACGGGAGCGCCACCGGTACCGGTGCCGCCGCCTTCGCCAGCGGTGACGAAGACCATGTCGGCGCCGCGCAGGACGTCTTCGATCTCCTCGACGTGATCCTCGGCTGCCTGACGGCCGACCTCTGGGTTGGCGCCTGCGCCCAGTCCGCGAGTCAGTTCACGTCCAACATCCAACTTGACGTCGGCATCGCTCATGAGCAGAGCTTGAGCGTCGGTATTGATGGCGATGAATTCAACGCCCTTCAAACCGACTTCGATCATACGATTGACTGCGTTTACACCGCCACCGCCGATTCCGACGACTTTAATGACCGCGAGGTAGTTCTGTGGAGCTGCCACGTCCCGCTTCCCTTGTTAGATGTGCTACATGAATCCGACCCAAACCGAAACCTTCACCCTTAGCCTGAAGGTTAGGTTTCTGTCAAGCGATCGTTATTAAGAACGCTATGAGTCGTATGGTCTTTGTGCAACGACCGCCGAGGCGTGTCGCTACTTCAAAACTATCTTTCCAGAATTTCGGCTGAGAATGTTCATCCCGCGCCCAAGCCTGACGTACTTAATAGGTCACCGGATTTTCCGGGTTGGAGACGTCGATGGTCTTCTTCGCCTCCGCGCTGTCCTTGGAGTTATTCAGGAAAATCTGTGTGACTTGATTTTTCAACGCGGCCTTGTCCCCGTTGCCCCAAATCAGTGTACGCTTCTGCGGCAGGGCAAGCTCCATGAATCCCGCTTCGGTCAACGAGGCGGTGGAAACCTGTTCCAGCACCTTGGCATCCACACCGCTGAGAATCGAGGTCAGCAGCTTGAACTGCTCGGGATCCTTGGTCGCGTCCGAGGCCTTGATCTTCGGCAGCTTGGTCTTGTCCTTGGCGCCGAGCTTCTTCAGCTTGCCTCCGGTGTCGGAAACCAGATAGTTGGTTTTGCCGTCCACCAGGATCGCCACGGGCACTTCCTCATGGATTTCAACCACCAGGGTGTCCGGCATCTGGGCCCGAACCACGATGCTGTCGATCGCCGGCTGCTCGCCGAGCAACTCTTCGACCTTGGCCTCGGAGATCCGCGGCAGCGGAGTGCCTTCCAGGGGAGCCAACGACTCCAGCAGCTGCTTTTCACTCAACAGCTTGGTCCCGGTCACCTCGATCTTCTTGGCGGCCAGCACCGGGGAGAAACTCAGCACCAAGACCACGACCAGGCTGAGCACCACGATGGCGGCGCCGCCGATGAGCATGATCTTGCGCCGTCTCTTCTCCGGACTGGGCGGAAGTTCAACGACCTTGGCTTTTTCGTCCATGGATTCCTCGGATTGCGTTCGTCGAGCGGTTCTCAGGACAGCGCGTCGAGCAGCTGGCCGCCGAGATAGGTGACGTCGCCGGCTCCCACGGTCATGATCACATCGCCGGGCTCGGCGTTTTCCACCACATGGGCCACGGCCGCCTCCGGCGTGAACACGTGGGCAGGCACTTCGACGCGTTCGGCGATCAGCTCGCTGTTCACGCCCTCAATGGGCTCCTCGCGCGCCGGGTAGATCTCCAGCAGGGTTACGGTGTCAGCGAGCGAGAGCGCGCTGGCGAACTGGCGGTAGAACTCCTTGGTGCGGGAGAACAGGTGCGGCTGGAAGAGCACGTGCAGCTTGCCCTCCCCTGCCATTACGCGGCCGGCCTTCAGCGCGGCGGTGACCTCGGTGGGGTGGTGCGCGTAGTCGTCGTACACCCGTACGCCGTCGGCTTCGCCCTTGAATTCGAAGCGGCGGGCAGCACCGCTGAAGCCGGCCAGGGCTTCCAGCGCGTCGTCCACGTCCACCCCGGCGTCGATGCCCACCGAGAGCGCGGCGGCGGCGTTGAGCAGGTTGTGCTGGCCCGGCACCGCGAGATCCAGGATGTGCTCCTGGCCGCTGCCCCATTCGATGGTGGCGGCGAACCGGCCGTTGTCCAGGGCGCGCGCATCGCCCAGACGGCGGTCCGCGTGGTCGGAGAAGCCGTAGGTCTGCACGCGCAGGTCGCCGCGGCTCTGGCGCATCTTGTGCGCAAGCTCATTGGCTCCGGGGTCGTCGGCGCAGCAGATCAGCAGCCCGTCTTCCGGCAGCAGCTGGGCGAAATCGACGAAGGCCTGGTGCACCGCCTCGGCGGTGCCGTAGTGGTCCAGATGGTCGGCCTCGACGTTGGTCACGATAATGACGTCCGGGCGGTAGTTCAGGAACGACGCATCGGATTCGTCGGCCTCGGCCACGAAGTAGCCGCCGTTGCCCAGTTCCGCGTTGGTGCCCAGGCTCGGGATGTTGGCGCCCACCGCGAAGCTCGGCGCGGCGCCGACGGTCTTGAGCATGTGGGCGGTCAGCGAGGTGGTGGTGGTCTTGCCGTGCGTTCCGGCAATGGCCACGACGCGGTCATGCCCGCGCATGGTTGCTTCCAGCCCCTCGGAACGGTGCAGGATGCGCAGTCCGCGGCGCACAGCCTCGTCGTATTCGGGGTTGCCCGGCTTGATGATCGAGGAGATCACCACAGTGTCAGCGTCGCCGAGGTGCTCCGGCGCGTAGCCGACATGGATGCGCGCCCCGCGTTCGCGCAGCCCGTCCATGACCGGCAGGTCCTTGGCGTCGGATCCCGAAACGGTCAGCCCGTAGTCCAGCATGAGCCTGGCTACGGCGGAGACGCCGACACCGCCGACGCCCATGAGGTGTACCTTGCCCAATTCGGCCTTGAGTTCGTCGGCTCGCTTCGACATGTTTCTAGCCTTCCTGTCCCGAGTGGACCCGGGATGAAACTTCGGTGATGATCTTCCGTGCCATGATCTGCGCGGCGTCGCGCCGTCCCAGTGAGGAGGCGGCCTGCGACATCTGCTCCAGTTTATGCTGATCGCCCAGCAAGGGGATGACCTGCTCGGCGATATAGCCGGCGGAGAAGTCCTTGTCGTCGACCAGCAGCGCGCCGCCGGCCTGGACGAGTTCGCGGGCGTTGAGCTTCTGCTCGCCGTTGCCGATGGGCAGCGGGACCAGCACCGAGGGGGTGCCGGCCACTTCGAGTTCGCAGACGGTTCCGGCGCCCGAGCGGCAGACCATCAGATCCGCCGCGGCGTAGGCGTAGTCCATGCGGTCCACGTATTCGACCTGCGTGTAGCCCTCGTGGGCCAGCAACGCTCCGGTGGCGTCGGTGAGCTGCTTGCCGCGCCCGGTGATGTGCACGGTGCGGATGCCGGCGGCGTTCAGCTGCTGGAGGCTCTGGGCGACGGCATTGTTCAGGCTCAGCGCGCCCGAGGAGCCGCCGGTGACCAGCAGCACCGGGCGGTCGTCGGTCAGCCCGAAGTGGGCCCGGGCCTCCTCGCGCAGGGCGGCTCGGTCCATGGTGGCCACGTTGGAGCGCATCGGCATGCCGACCTGTTCCTCGCCGGGCAGCCCGGTGCCGGCGAAGGTGGTGCCCACGGCGGCGGCGTGCTTGGCGCCGAGCTTGTTGGCCATGCCGGCCTTCGAGTTCGCTTCGTGCACGAAGATCGGGACGCCCAGCTTCTTGGCGGCCAGGTAGGCCGGGGTGCAGACGTAGCCGCCCACCCCCAGCAGCGCCTGCGCGTTGCTTTGGCGCAGCACCGCCTTGGCCTGGTTCACGGCCTTGGCGAAACGGAAGGGGAACTTCAGCAGATCCAGGTTGATGCTGCGCGGCATCGGCGCCTTGGGGATCAGTTCCAGCGGGTAGCCGGCTTCCGGCACCAGTCGGGTTTCCAGTCCCCCGGGCGAACCCAGCGCGGTGATCTGGGCGGCGGGGTTGTCCTGCTTCACCGCGTCGGCGATGGCCAGCATGGGCGAAATGTGCCCGGCCGTGCCGCCGCCGGCAACTACCAGTCGAATCGGTTCGCTCATGGTGCTGGTTTACTCCTTGGGTTCGTCGGCAGCGGGTGCCGGAGGTCGGTCGGTGGTTCGCGCGGCGGGATCCGGACGCCGGGCGACGGGTTCAGTCCTTGGGCTTGGTCGTCGGCTTCGCGGTAGGCAGGACGGCGACCAGCTGGTCCTTCTTCTGCTGCCGTGCCGAGGAAAGCACGAAGCCCATGGCCAGCATGACCGCGAGCATCGCCGAACCGCCGGAGGAGATGAAGGGCAGCGGCACGCCGATGACCGGCAGCACGCCGGTGACGGTGCCCAGGTTCACGAAGGTCTGGCCGATGATCCAGGACATCAGGCAGCCCATGAGCACGCGGGTGTAGAGGTCGCTGGCGCGCATGGCGATGCGGTACATGGCCAGGGCGAGGATGGCGAACAGCGCGAGCACGAAGATCACGCCGATGAAGCCGAATTCCTCGCCGAGGATGGAGAAGATGAAGTCGTTCTGCGCTTCGGGAACATAGGACCACTTCATCCGGGACTGGCCGGGACCGACCCCGAACCATCCCCCCGAAGCGAAGGCGTGCATACCCATGTTCGACTGGTAGCACTGGTCTCCGCTGCCGCAGTCGATGCCCAGCCACGCCTTGATGCGTCCGCGGCGGTTGGCCGAGGACATCACGGCGACGGACAGCAGCACGAACCCGGCGGCGCCCAGGCCCAGCAGCCATTTCATGCGCAGGCCGCCCAGGAACATCGCGGTGGCCAGGATCATGATGAGCACCAGGGCGGTGCCCACGTCCTTGCCGAGCATGACCAGGAAGAGGATGGCGACGCCGACCGGAGCCAGGATCGGGATCACCAGATGCTTGACGTCGCTCAGCAGGTGCTGCTGCTTCTTCTCCAGCATGAAGGCGGAGAACACCGCCAGCGCGAGCTTGGCGAATTCGCTGGGCTGCAGGCCGATGGTGGAGGTGATCTTGATCCAGTTGCGGTTGCCGAGGACTTCATGGCCCAGCGGGGTGAACGCGACAAGGCCCAGCAGGATCACTGCCGCCCACACCGCCGGCCACGCGAGGCGTTTCAGCTTGGACGGGTGGATGAACTGCATGACCAGCATGCAGGCGATGCCGACCACCGCGAAAAGCGCCTGGGACAAGGCCACGGTGAAACCGTTGCGTCCCGCCGCGATCGCCTCGACCGAGGCGGAGGACTGCACCATGATGACGCCGAACACCGACAGGAAGATGGAGGTTACCAGGACCAGCCAGTAGTCGGTGGAGGCCAGGCGTGCGCTGGCCTTCTCGACCCCGCTGAAGATCCCGCCCTGCGGGCGCAGGCCGGGCTTCTTGCCGGAGGCAGCGGCCTTCCCGATCTCGGCCTTGGCGCCCTGCGGCTGCTTGCGCTCCTTGGTCACCACCAATGCCCCCGTCTGTTGTTGCTTTCCGGCCCGCGCCGGATTCTCTTGCGTGCTGTTAGTCGTTGGAGTTCTGATCCGTGGAATCACTATCCATCAGATCACTGACCGCGCTGATAAAGGCGTTGCCACGCTGGGCATAGGAGCTGAACTGGTCCATGGACGCGGCGGCCGGAGCCATCAGCACCGTGTCGCCCGGCTGGGCCAGCTTCCCCGCGGTGTGCACCGCGCGGGTCATGACCTGGGCCCCGCTGGGCAGGGTGCCGGTTTCGGCGTGCACCGCGGCGGTGATGTCGATGACCTCGACCTCCGGCGCGTGCTCGGCCAGCGCTTCGCGCAGGCCCTGGATGTCCGTGCCGATCAGCAGCACGGTGCGCAGCCGGGCCGCGTGCTTGGCCACCAGCGAGTTGTAGTCCACGCCCTTGGACAGGCCGCCGGCGATCCAGACGACCTTGGTGAAGGCCGCCAGCGAGGCATCGGCTGCATGCGGGTTGGTGGCCTTGGAGTCGTTGATCCACAGGATGTCGCCGCGGCGGGCGACGGCCTGGATGCGGTGCGCGCCGGCGTCGAAGCCGCTCAGCCCGCGGTTCACTGCTTCCGGCTGAACGCCGAAGGCGCGGGTCAGCGCCGCGGCGGCCGCGGCGTTGGCAGCGGTGTGGCGCGGGACGATCTCCCCGATGTCCTTCAGCGCGATCAGCTCCACCGCGTTGGTGCGGCGGTCCTCGATGAAGGCGCGGTCCACCAGCAGGTCCTCGACCACGCCGACCATGGACACCGCCGGGGTGTTGGTGGTGAAGCCGATGGCGCGGCAGCCCTCGATGACCTCCGCGTTCTCGACCATGTCCAGGGTGACTTCGTCGGCGGCGTTGAAGATCGCGG
The DNA here is from genome assembly GCF_014647495.1 of Glutamicibacter protophormiae. Classification (GTDB taxonomy): domain Bacteria; phylum Actinomycetota; class Actinomycetes; order Actinomycetales; family Micrococcaceae; genus Glutamicibacter; species Glutamicibacter protophormiae. The sequence goes on along the minus strand of NZ_BMPH01000001.1, from coordinate 166,302 downwards.
CGGTCTGCGTGCGCTCGTAGATCTTGGCCTTGTCGGCCTTGTAGTTCTCGAACCCGTCATGCCAGTCCACGTGGTCTTCGGCGATGTTCAGCACCACGGAGGCGACCGGGGAAATGCTGTGGGTGTAGTGCAGCTGGAAGCTGGACAGCTCCACGGCGAAGGCGTCGTAGTCGACCGGCTCGCGCACGGCGTCCAGGATCGGGGTGCCGACGTTGCCCACGGCGATGGCCTTCAGGCCGGCGGCCTGCAGGATCGCCTCGGTCATGCCCACGGTGGTGGTCTTGCCGTTGGTGCCGGTGATGGCCAGCCACTTCGGCGCGGTGCGTCCCTCGCGGTTCTGCACGCGCCAGGCCAGCTCGATGTCGCTCCAGACCGGGATGCCGGCCTCGGCGGCTTCGGCGATGACCGGGTGGCGCGGGTTCCAGCCCGGCGAGGCGAGCACCAGCTGCGGCTGCTGATCGTTCACCTGCGGGAGGTGCTTGACGTGCTCGGACCCCAGCAGCACCTGGTGGGCGCCGACGATCATCAGGGTCTCCCCGCGCTGCCGGTTCAGCTCGTCGTCGCGCCCGTCCAGGACGGTCACGACCGCTCCGAGCTCGATCAGCGTGTCGGCGGCGGAGAAGCCGGACAGGCCCAGGCCCGCCACGACCACGCGCAGGCCCTTCCAGTTCGAATCCCAGCTGGTTAGTTCGGCCAGATCGGCATTGGCGTTTGCGCTCACAGTGCGACAACCCATTCGGAGTAGAAGATGCCCAGACCCGCGGCCACGAACAGGCCCGCCAGGATCCAGAAGCGGATGACGACGTTTTCCTCGGACCAGCCCGACAGTTCGAAGTGGTGCTGCAGCGGAGCCATCTTGAAGACGCGCTTGCCGCCGGAGAGCTTGAAGTAGCCCACCTGGATGATGACCGACAGCGAGATGACCACGAACAGGCCGGCGATGACAACCAGCAGCAGCTGGGTGCGGGAGAGGATGGCGAAGGCCGCCACGGCGCCGCCGATGGCCAGCGAGCCGGTGTCGCCCATGAAGATCTTCGCAGGCTTGGCGTTGAACCACAGGAAGCCGATCAGTGCACCGGAGAGGATGGCGCCGAGCATGGCCAGGTCCTGCGGGTCGCGCACCGAATAGCACACGTCCAGCGCGTTCACGTTGCTGCAGGCCTGGTTCTGCTGCCAGATGCCCATCAGCGTGTAGGCCCCGAAAACCATGATGGAGGCGCCGGTGGCCAGGCCGTCCAGGCCGTCGGTGAGGTTCACGCCGTTGGTGGTGCCGGTGACGATCAGGTTCGACCAGAGCACGAACAGGATCAGGCCGAGCATCGGGCCGGCGAAGGCCAGGTCGATGTTGGTGTCGCGCAGGAAGGAAATCGCGGTGGATGCGGGGGTCAGCCCGTCGGCGTTGGGGTACTGCAGCGCCAGCACGGCGAAGCTGATGCCCACCACGGCCTGCAGCACGATCTTCTGCCAGGCCCGCAGGCCCAGGGAACGCTTCTTGAAGATCTTGATGAAGTCGTCCAGGAAGCCCACCAGCCCCATGCCGCCGAACAGCAGCAGCACCAGCAGTCCGCTGGCGGTGATGCCGGCGCTGGCCCGACCCATCATGCCCAGGATGGCGTGGGTCAGGAAGTAGGCGATGAATACCGCGAGCACGAAGACCACGCCGCCCATGGTGGGCGTTCCGGACTTCACCGCGTGGGACATCGGCCCGTCGTCGCGGACCACCTGGCCGTACTGCTTCTTGGTGAGCAGCTTGATGTACAGCGGCATGAACACCACGGTCAAGAGCAGCGCAATGCCCGCTCCTACGATTAATGCGATCATGCGTTCTCGCCTTCCTTCACGAATGCTGCAATGTCATCACCCAGGTGGCGCAGTCCGGCGCCGTTGGAGGACTTGAACAAAACGATGTCCCCCGGCTCCAGCTGCTCCTGCAGCAGGGTGCGGGCCTCGTCCACGTTTTCCACGAAGAACGCCTCGTCGCCCCAGCTGCCTTCCAGCACCGCGGAGTTGTAGGCGGCCTTCGCGCCGCGGCCGACGACCACGAGCTTCTTGATGTTCATCCGCACCGCCATCCGGCCCAGCAGGTCGTGCTGGTGGATGGACTCCTCGCCCAGCTCCAGCATTTCCCCGAGCACTGCCCAGGTGCGCCGCGCCGGGGCGTTGTCGCCCGGCAGGCCCAGCTCGGCCAGGGTCACCAGCGCCGCGCGCATGGATTCCGGGTTCGCGTTGTAGGCGTCGTTGATGATGCTCACGCCGTCCGCGCGCTCGATGCGCTCCATGCGCCAGCGGCTGCCGGCCGTGCGGCCGTGCAGCACGCGGGCAATCAGTTCGGGGTCGATGCCCAGTGCGCAGGCGGCGTTGGCCGCGGCCAGGATGTTCGACACGTGGTGGCGGCCGAGCAGGCCGGAGGTGATGCGTCGGGAATACCCGTCGGGGAACTGCAGGGTCAGTTCAGGCTGGCCCTGGGAGTTGACTTCCACGTCGGTCGCCCACACCCCTGCGCCCTCCACCGGGTTGCCCCCGGTGCCGAAGAAGCGCACCGCTCCCCCGGAACGCGAGGCCATGCGCGCCACGCGCGGGTCCTCGGCGTTCAGGATGGCGATCCCGTCGGCGTCCAGCGCCTCGACCAGTTCGCCCTTGGCCTTCTCGATGTTCTCCACGCCGCCGAACTCGCCGGCGTGCGCGGTGCCCACGCACAGCACCACGCCGATCTTCGGGTGGACCATGTCGGTGAGGTAGGTCAGGTGCCCGATGCCGGTGGCGCCCATCTCGATCACGAAGTACTTGGTGTCCTCGGTAGCGTTGAAGACGGTCAGCGGGACGCCGACCTCGCCGTTGTAGGAGCCGATCGGAGACACGGTCGGGGCGACCTCGGAGAGGATGGCCGCCAAGAGGTCCTTGGTGGTGGTTTTGCCGGCCGAGCCGGTGATCCCCACGACCACCGCGTCGTTCTTCTGCTTCAGGTAGGCGACGATGTGCGCCGCGATCTTGCCCATGGCTTCCACGGCATCCGGGACGATGACCGCCGGGTGCTCGCGGCGCTGCTCGTCGAGGGTGACGCGTTCAGCCAGCGCCAGCACCGCCCCGGAGGACAGTGCGGCGTCGATGAAGGCGTGGCCGTCGGAGAATTCTCCGGGCTTGGCTACAAATAGCGAGCCTTGTACGACATCGCGGGAATCGGTGGTCGCCGAGGTCACCACCGTGTCGGGGGCGGCGGTATTCGTCGCTTTCCCTCCGGTGATGCTCAGCAGGTCGGTCAAAGACAGTTCAATCATGGCATTAAGGACTTTACACTCGGGCGATGACGTTGATGGACAGGGGCGTGCTAGGCAATGGTCACAAAACCATGAAGTTTCAGGGCATTGGCCAGTTCCACCCGGTCGTCGAGCTCCACGTCCATTCCCGCGACGTCTTGGCTGACTTCGTGTCCTCGGCCGGCCACGAGGATCGCGTCGTTGACACCCGCCAAACTCACAGCAAACTCCACGGCTTTGGCGCGTGGCGCGATGTTGTGCAGCTGAACTTCGGGACGCTCGGCCTGGATGGCGCGGGCGGCTCCGGCGGCCACCTGCTCGCGGATCGGGGCAGGATCCTCCCCGTGCGGGTCGTCGTCGGTGACGATCACGATGTCCGCGTGGCGTGCAGCCACCGCGCCCATGTCCGGGCGCTTGGTGGTGTCGCGGTCGCCGGTGGCGCCGAAAACGATGATGCGCCGCCCTCCGGGGCCGGGGCGCACCGAATCCAGGGCCTTGGCCAGCGCGTCCGAATTGTGCGCGAAGTCCACCACCGCCACCGGCGACTCGCCGACCACCTGCATGCGCCCCGGCACCGCAACCGACAGCGGGTCGCTGGCGTCCAGCGCCTGCTGCAGCCTAGCCAGCGGCACGCCGCCGGCCAGCACCATCAGTGCGGCCAGCGCAGCGTTGGCGACGTTGAACATGCCAGGAAGCCCGGTGCGGGTTTCCAGGGTGCGACCGTCGCGGTGGGTGATGCGGAAGCTGTGCCCCAGTCCCGAGTGCCGCAGGTCCTCCACGCGCCAGTCGGCGCCCGGGTGCGCGGGGTCCAGGCTCAGCGACTCGGTCGGAACCAGCGCGCGGTCGGCCAGCTGCTGGCCGTACTCGTCGTCGACCAGCACCACGGCTCGCTCGCTGTGCTCGGGGGTGAACAGCTGGGCCTTGGTCTCGAAGTAGTCCTGCATGGTGCCATGCAGGTCCAGGTGGTCCTGGGTGAGGTTGGTGTAGCCGGCGACGGCGAAGGACAGCGCGTCGACCCGTCCGTAGCTCAGCGAGTGGCTGGAGACTTCCATGGCCACCGCGGCGACCTGCTGTTCGGACATGCGGGCCAGCACCCCGTGCAGCTGGGTGGATTCCGGGGTGGTGAGTACGCTGGGGATGATCTGTCCGCGGGCTGACATCTCGATGGTGCCGACCAGCCCGGTTTCGGTGCCCAGCGCCTCAAGAATGGAGCGGATCATGAAGGTGGTGGTGGTCTTGCCGTTGGTGCCGGTCACGCCGAACAGCTCCGGGCAGCGGGTCGCGGTGCCGTAGATGCGCTGGGCCGCGGCGGCGGCGATGGATCGCACGTTCGAGACGGATGCCACCGGCAGCTCGAAGTCCGCGGGAAGATGGGCCAGACCCTGGGCGTCGGTGATCAGCGCCAGTGCCCCGTTGGCCACCGCGGTGGCGGCGAATTCCGCCCCATGGCGGCGCGCGCCGGAGATCGCGAGGAAAACGTCCCCGGGCTGCACCACCTGCGGGTTCAGGCTGACACCTCGAATCAACGGGTTCGCGGCCGGGTTCAGCGCACCGCGCAGGGCGCCGACCGCCGTGCACAGTTGCTCGAAGCTGGTTTCCGCCACGGAGTGCGGACGCAAATGCTGTTCCAGCGCGCGCGGCGTGCCGGGTTCCTGGACTACCAAGGTTTCTTTTGTTCCTCACCTACAAAGACGTTGTACGCCTCTGAATCGCTTGTGCTCGGGGGCACGTTGTACGTATTCAACGTATGGCTCATCACTTCGGTGAACGTATCCGCCACCGAGAAGTTCCGCCAGTTGCCCTGTGGCCGGTACATCGTGGCTACAACCACGTACTGCGGATCGTCCAGCGGGGCGACGCCCGCGAAGGAGTACGTGTAGCCGTCGTAGCCCTTTGCACTGGCGGCCTGGCCGGTACCCGACTTACCGCCAACGCGGTAGCCCGGTATCTTCATTTTAGTACCGGTTCCCGACTCAACGACCGATTCCATGAGTTTGAGCATCTCGGATGCTGTTGAATCCTTCACAACCCGGGTTTCCTTGCGCTCGGCCGGCTCGGAGATGGATCCGTCCTCGTTGCGGTACCCGTCGATCAGGCTCGGCTGGATCCGCACGCCGCCGTTGGCCAGCGTCTGGAAGATCGACGCGGTATGCAACGCGGTCTGCGAGTAGCCCTGGCCGAACATCGTGGTGTATTGCTGGCGGCGGTCCCAGGTTTCCGGGGCGGCCAGCTGGCCGGCGCTGGCGCCGTTCAGTCCGACGTCGATGGGGGTTCCCAGGCCGAAGGCGCGCATGTAGTCGTAGCGGGTCTGCTTGCTGACGGTATTGCCCACCATCACCGTGCCGGTGTTGTAGGAGCGGGCGAAGATGCCGGCCGCCGTCATGTCGTAGGTGGCGTGGGGCAGCGAGTCGTTGATGGTCTCCTTGGTGAACGTCTTCTTGTTCGGGACCGTGAACTCGTCCAGCGGCTTGACCTTGCCCTGGTCGATGGCCGCGGCGAAGATCGCCGCCTTGCCCGTGGAGCCCGGCTCGAAGGCGCGGGTGATGGAGACCGAGCGGCGGAATTCCGGTTCGGTGGCGCCCGGGTTGTTCGGGTCGAGTTCGGCCGAGTCGCCGATGGCCAGCAGCTTGCCGGTCTTGACCTCCTGCACGATGACGGTGGCCCACTCCGCATTGAACTGCTTCTGCTTGGCCTCCGCCGCGCGCTGGGCGACGTACTGGATGTCGTTGTCGATGCTGAGCATCACGTCCTGGCCGTTGACGGCCGGAGTCTCTTCCAGCTCGGTGGTCGGGATGCGCACGCCGTCGGCGCTGACCTCGAACTTGCGTTTGCCGGCGCTGCCGGCGAGATGCTCTTCTTGGCTGAGTTCCAGGCCCTCGGCGCCGACAACGCCCTTTTGGTCTTCGGAGTTGCGCACGAAGCCCAGCAGCGGACCGGCGATGACGCCCTGCGGGTACTGGCGTTCGCTGCGCAGCACCGAGTTCAACCGCGGAATGCCGATTTCCATGACCTCGTTGCGGACCTCGGGGGTCACGCTCTTGGCGATCATGACGTAGCCCTTGGGCTTCGCGCCCTCCTGCGGGCGGATGGCCTTGGTCAGCTCGTCGACGTCCTGGTCTAGGACCACGGAGAGCTCCTTGATTGCCTGTTCCCAGGAAATGCGTTCGCGCGCGTTGGAGCCGTCCCGCACCTTGCGCCTGATGGTGTCCTTCTGGTCGCGCTGGTCCACAACAAGGTCGTAGCGGTCCACGGACACGGCGAGTATGTTGCCGTTCTTGTCCAGGATGGATCCGCGGGTGGGCGCGATGATCTCCTCGCGGTTGCGGGTGTCGGCCGCTTCCTTGGCCGCGGCCGCGGGATTGATGCCCTGCACCCAGAAGAGCCGACCGGCAATAATCACCAGCAGCAAAATGGACAGCAGCAATACGAAGCGCATGCGCTTCTTCGCGGTGTCAGCGACGGTCGAACTCACGGTGAACCCAACTTTCCTTCATCGTGGATTTTTGACAGCCAACACGCCGCCCTGTCTCAAGCTTAGGAACCGAAACTTAGTCCGTCGGGGATTTCATGGTCGGCGCCGGAATCGTGCCGCCGTTGAGCTCGCCCTCGGTGAACACCGGGCGTCCGTCGTCCCCGACCTTGCGCTCGACCGTTTCAGTTTTGGTCTCAGCAGCAGCTGCCTGCTCGGGCTTTTCGGAAGCCTGCTTGCCAACCGTGGTTTCGGGCGCCGTGGACTTCGGCTTCTCCTCGGCCGCCTTGGCCTTCTTGCTGCCGTTGATGCTCTCGCCGGGCAGCGGCAGGGTGTCGTAATTCGTGGGGTTCTTGTCGCCCTTGACCGCTTCTTCAGCCGGCTGGGTGATCTTTCCCTCAGAGAGGTCGATCAGTCCGGGAGCACCCGGTGCAACGAGCCCGAGGTCGGCGGCCTTCCGGGCCAGTGCCTGCGGAGCAGAGAGCGACTGGGCGTCCTTGAGCAGCGTCTGGTTCTCCTGGGAGAGCGCACGCTCCTGGTTGCGCAGGGAGACGATGTCGTACTGACGCTGGGCCACGGACGTGTTCATCAAGACCAGGGTCACGACGACGGCGACGAACAGCATCACCATGGCCACCGAGGTGACCACCATGGAGCGCTTGTTCGTCTCGTTGATCCGTGGAACCAACGAGAGAGTCACGCGTTGCGGCGTGTCGACGAACTTGAGATCGCTAGCGGAAACGGGCTCGGGGCGCACGGCGCGGGCAGTACTGCCGTCAACGACTGGCTGGGCAGTCATGGCTACGTTCTTTTGCACTCGGCGCTGGGCTCGTTGGCTCATACTAGCTCCTCTTGAGAACTCGTTCCACAGCCCGCAGGCGGGCTGAGGCGGCACGTGGATTTTCGGCGATTTCCGCTTCGCTGGGTTTTTCGGTCCCCTTGGTCAGGACCTTGAACTCAGGCTTGTGTTCCTCAAGCTCTACCGGGAAACCCGGAGGGGCCGAGGAAGTCGATCCCTGGACGAAGTGCCGTTTGGTGATCTTGTCTTCCAGCGAGTGGTAGCTCATGACCACCACTCTGCCTCCGACGTTCAGGGAGCTCATGGCAGCCGGTATGGCTCGCTCCAAAACGTCCAGTTCCTCGTTGACCGCAATACGCAGCGCCTGGAAGGTCCGTTTGGCAGGATGTCCGTGGTTGCGGGCGGCCGCAGCGGGGACAACTGTTCGGATCACCTCCACCAGCTGGGCGGTGGTTGTGATCCGGTCCTTGGCGCGTGCTTCGACAATTGCTGTCGAGATGCGACCGGCGAATTTCTCTTCGCCCCACTGGCGGATAATGCGCAGCAGTTCGTTTCGTTCGAGGTCGTTGACCAGGTCCTCGGCGGTCGGCCCGACTGAGGTATCCATGCGCATGTCCAGAGGAGCATCGTAGGAGTAGGCAAAACCGCGTTCGCGCTCATCAAGCTGGAGCGAGGAGACGCCGAGGTCGAACAGGACGCCGTCGACGCCCGGGAAACCGAGATCGGACACGACATCCGCGATTTCGTCGTAGACCGCGTGCACCAGGTCGATACGGCCCTGGAAGGGCCGCAGGCGAGCACCGGCCAGCTCATGCGCCTGCTCGTCACGGTCCAGGCCGATCAAGTGGAGATTCTCGAACCGCTGGAGCATGGCCTCCGAATGACCACCCATGCCCAGGGTGCAGTCGACGACGATTGCCCGACGCCCTTCTGCATTGGCTCGTTCAATACCCGGAGCCAGCAGATTGACGCAACGATCCAGAAGTACCGGAACATGTCGTTCCGATGCTGGTCGCTGGGAATCCTGATTCGTCACTGCGCCCCCTTTCGCGTTCAAATCGGTGCTGAGATCAGATCCCCCTCCAACCGTTGACGGCGACTCTTTCTGGCTCCGGGGAAGTGAAGCCAGAAGTTTTCGCCTTCAAGGTGGCTGGAGATCTCATCCCAGCTGCTTGGTTGACCTGATGGGCCGTCCTCCAAAAGGAGGGCTAGTCCTCATCGGTCTCGGAAAATACTTCTTCCTGTTCCTGCAGGTACTGCTGCCATGCGGCGGAATCCCAGATTTCAATGCGATTACCCGCACCAATCACCGTTACCTCGCGGTCGAGGCCGCCATAAGTGCGAAGCACCTGCGGGATTGTGACTCGCCCCTGCTTGTCGGGAACTTCGTCAGATGCACCGGAGAGAAACACGCGGGCATAGTCCCTGGCCTTGCGAGACGTCAGGGAAGCCTGAGCTAGTTGCTCGTGTTGCTTCTCGAACTCTCGTTGGCTGAAGACGTAGATGCAGCGTTCCTGTCCCCGGGTCAAGACCAGCCCATAAGCTAACTCGTCACGGTATTTGGCAGGCAGAATCAGGCGCCCCTTTTCGTCGAGTCGCGGCGTGTAAGTTCCAAGGAACATGCACACCGCCTTTCTCCGCGAAGTGGTCAGAATCCCCGATTCCCTCTACTGCACTCCACTTTACTCCACAACCCTCCACTGTCAACGCAACAAACAGGGTTTGCCGAAGGTTTAGACATAAAAAATAGCGTATTTCCGCGTATTCAGAGAATAAAACGCGGGGGAGGTGCATGGGGTCTGTAGCACGCGAGTTGGCGAAGGAGACCTGGCAAAGCGCCGAAAATGCCCGGGAATTCGGGATTTGGGCCCTCAGTGGTGGAAGGTGGAGGGCGCTGGGGAGGGAAGTGGGGGCCGGCGTTCCAGACCCTAAATTCGTTCCCTAGGAAGTTGGTGGGAATCGAGGATCCAGCCCACTGCCGCGAGTTGCCTCGACGGCGTGCCTGGTTCCCGCTGCACCGAAGTACCCGCTGTGCGCGGGCTGGGATTGAAAAGTGGCATTAAAAAAACAAAGAGGTGCAACCCTAGGGTTACACCTCTGTATACGATCGTCTCTAGCCGTCGGACTGGTCCCGCTTACGCTGGTTCCACTTCTCTTCAAGGCCGCTCATGAACTGAGAATTGCTCTTCGCATTCGATCCTGCGCGGGGCTTGGCACCCGGGCCGATTTTTCCTGCTGCCGACTTCTTCAACGCCAACATGACTCCACCGAACATCACCGCGAAACCAATAACACCAACAATGATGACCTGCTGGGAGATTCCGAAAATCAAACCGGCCAGTCCGAGAATGACCAAGAGGATGCCCAGCGCGATGTTGCGGGTTGAAAGCCGCCCCGTGCTTGATGGGGCTTTCATGTTGGAGGCAAAGCGACGATCTTCGTGCAGCTGCTTTTCCAACTGCTCCAACAGACGCTGCTCGTGTTCCGATAGCGGCATCGCCTTCTCCTTCCAATGACTTTCAGACGGTCATGCACCGTCTATTGGTTCCAACGCTTCATGCCCGGAAAAAGTTCCCAGTCATAGTTCGAACCTACTTCAAGGATAGTCTCTTTTGTCTCCACCCTGCTAGTTGATCTTCACCACTGTTAACTTAGGCATAGGTAGGGAAAACACGTCCTTTACTCCTTAGGGCGCAGAAAACGAGCAGGACCAGTCGACGACTTCGGGAATTTCTGGCTTATCAGATCCGCGATCCGCTCGGCTTCCCGAGTTTTTTCGTCCTTGGGGTCCAGGCTCAGCTGGATCCCCTGCGCCGAGTCTTCGAGCCGTTCGGCCTTGACTCCGAGCAGCCGGATGGGCTGGGCTAACGGCCACAGATTCCGAAACAGGCTGATTGCCTCTGAGCTGATTGCCGACGACGAATCCGTCGCGGCGGCAAGGGTCTTGGAACGGTTGATCCCGCTGAAGTCCTGATACTTCAGCTTGATCCCCACACCGCGTGCCACCTTCTCCTGGGCTCGCAACCGCTGACCCACCCGGTGCCCGAGGCGCAGCAGCTCTCGTTCCAGGACGTCCTTGTCCCGGATATCGGTAGAAAAGGTATGTTCAGCCGATAGGCTCTTTTCCTCACGCACTGGCTGCACAGGACGGTTGTCTATGCCATGGGACAGCAGGCATAGTGCGCGGCCATGCTCGCCAAATCTCTGCACCAACCTCGACTCGGGTTCGGCCGCGAGCTGTGCCACCGTATCGATGCCCAAGGCATGAAGCTGCTCGGCAGTTCGTTTCCCCACGCCCCACATCTTGGTGACAGGCAGCTGATGCAGAAATTCCAAGGTGCGCTCCGGCGCAACCACGGTCATCCCGTTCGGCTTGGCATAGGTCGAGGCCAATTTCGCCACGAACTTGTTTCGGGCGATGCCAACACTGGCAGGCAACCCGAACTCGTTCTGGATGTGCGCCCTGATCTTCTGGCCAATGGCGACCGGTCCTCCGAGCATTCTCATGCTCCCGGTGACATCCAGGAAAGCCTCGTCGACGCTGACTTGTTCCACCTGCGGAGTAACCGTGTGGAGGTAGGCCATGATCCGCTCGGAGATCGCGCTGTATTTTCCGTGAACCGGCTCGACGATGTTCGCTTCGGGCATCAGGGCAATCGCCTGGCTCATCGGCATAGCCGAATGCACTCCCCTGGCCCGGCAGTCATAGGAGGCCGAGAGGACGACGCTGCGTCGGCCGGGGAAACCGACAATGACAGGTTCGCCGACGAGCTCGGGATGGTCGATCAGTTCCACGGAGACGAAAAAGGCATCCATATCCACGTGCAGGATCGCGCGATGCTCCTTGTCATTCATGACAGCTATCTTAGTGCGCGCTCCCGACAGTGTGCTGGCAACCGAGCGACACGGCACTCCGCCTGCACCTGCCGAGTCATCCGGAAAAATCCCCTATGGATTCCCGGTAGAGTTGATCCTAGCCATCTGCCCCTTCACGCGGAGAATTGATTTTGCATGTCGTTGCCTGAAACCGTCTCGCCCTTTGAGGCTGAAGTCCGAGAGCTGAGCCGGAGCTTTACGGACGCCGTTGCCACAAAGCTTGAAGACTTCCTTTCCGCCAAGAACGATGAAGTCTCGTCAATTACCATCAGCGCGGCGGAAATCGTCAACGCGATCCGGACCTTGACGCAGGGCGGCAAGCGGCTTCGCCCGTTGTTCGCGTACTGGGGCTTTTTGGGCGCTGGCGGCCCCAAGGATTCCGCAGATGTGATCCAGCTGGGCGCCGCGCTTGAGCTTTTCCAGGCAGCGGCATTGATCCATGATGACATCATCGACAATTCCGATACCCGTCGAGGACGCCCGAGCGTCCACAAGCATTTCGAGGCGCAGCATCAGTCGCTGGGCTTGTCCGGAAGCGCGGCGAACTACGGAATGGCTAGCGCCATCCTGACCGGCGATTTGTGCCTCTCCTTGAGCGAAGAGCTTTTTGCATCGATTCCCGGAGTCGACGCTACTACACGCACCATCTTCAACCGCATGCGAACCCAGGTCATGGCCGGGCAATATCTCGATGTGCTCGAAGAGTCCGCCGGCCCCGCCTACGATCCGGCCGAAGCAGTAAAGCGCGCGCGCACCATCGTCCGCTACAAGTCGGCGAAGTATTCCACCGAGAACCCTGTTCTTCTCGGCGGCGCGCTTGCTCGGGGGAACGAAAGCCTGCTTGAGAGCTACAGCGCCTTCGCCCTGCCCTTGGGCGAGGCCTTCCAGCTTCGTGACGATGTCTTGGGCGTTTTCGGCGATCCCGAGATCACCGGCAAGCCTGCTGGTGACGACCTCCGCGAAGGAAAACGCACCGAACTCATCGCCCACGCGTTATTGCTGACTTCTCCGGAAGAGCGGGACTTCATCCAGAACAGGCTCGGCGCTCCGGACCTCTCGGATGCCGAAGTGCAAAAGCTCAGCGAAATCCTGCAAGCCAGCGGCGCGTTGCAAGAAACCGAACGTTGCATCAGCGAGTTGACCTCGCAGTCGCTACGGGCGTTGGGCGCGATCGAGGCCCACGGCCTCGCACTGGCCGGAATGAAATTCCTCAGCGACGCGGTGACCAAACGCAGCAAGTAGACTTGCAGAACATCACGCATACATAACAATAGGTCTCGACCTTCCTTCCAAATGGAGGAACGTCGAGACCTGTTGTTTATCTTAAGCGGTGTCTCTCTACCAGGCCAGCGACTGCGCGCGACGGCGAATCTCGGTCTTACGGCCCGAGCGCAGCGCGTTCATTGGGGTTCCCGGAAGCGATGCGTCCTCGGTGAAGAGCCACTTGATGCTCTCTTCGTCAGAGTAGCCCGAGTCCTTAAGCACGGACAGCGTGCCCTTAAGGCTGTCGACCACCGCACCGTCCTGAACGAATTCTGCAGGAACCGAACGAACCTTGCGCTCACCAATGCGCATTGCCACAACTTCACGCTCGTCAAGCATGCGGTGCACTCGGCGAATATCAATGTCTAATTCTTCAGCCAGATCGGGCAGGGTCAGCCACTGGCCAACGAGTTCTTGAATTTCATTCACCCCTTAAGGTTCCCATAAATTGCGATTCACCGCAGAAACTTTGTTCAAACCAGTCACAGCTGTTTCCATGCGTCACACAAGTAGTGTAAATTTTCATGTATCACTTTGATAACAATTGCAACACAAACAACTCCTGAAGCAGCCGGTTCAGGTGCCCTTGTGACTGTTTGCGATTATCGCAACCGTACAAATGAGGAATGACTCTATGCCCCACAAAGCGAACCATGTCTCCACGCATGCGCTAGGTGTTGTCGCAGGTGCAGCGATCCCCGCTGCTGTCATCGGCAGCCTCGCCTTGGCCCCGGCTGCTTATGCAGCGCCTGCGGTATCGGTAAACACCCCAGGCTCGGCCGCAAAGTCGGTAACACCCGAAAACATCAAGATCGCCGAAGATCAGATCAAGGCACACCTGATTGCTTCCCGTGTTCCTTCCCTAGGTTTGCCAGCCAAGGCCAGCACCAAGGAGATCCAGATCCCGGCCGGCGCCAGCCTGTCCAGCATTGCGGTGGAGTACAAAACCACCGTTGCCAAGCTGAAGGACCTGAACAACCTCAAGAGCGACTTCATCGTTGCGGGCAAGACGCTGAAGGTCCCGGGCCACGGTTCGCCGTCAAAGTCTTCGAAGGCTTCAAGTTCTTCGGCAACCGGCAGCTACACCGTCAAGTCCGGCGATACTCTTAGTGCCATTGCGGCCAAGCACAAGATGGGCCTGGCCGATCTGCTGAAGAAGAACGGCATCTCGTCCAGCACCAAAATCTTCCCGGGCGACAAGATCAAGGTCAACGGCGGATCGACCGGCAGCTCCGGCAAGGGCTCTTCGTCGGGTAAGTCCTCGTCGAAAAGCGCCGGATCTGCCAGCTACACCGTGCAAGCCGGAGACACCTTGGGCGGGATTGCCATCAAGAACAACATGAGCCTGTCTGCGCTCTTGAGCAAGAACGGCATCTCGGCCAGCAAGCCGATCTTCCCCGGTGACAAGCTCACCATCAACGGCTCCTCGAAGTCCTCCAGTTCCTCGGGCAAGTCCTCGTCGTCCTCGAAGCCTTCCAGCGGCTCAAGCTACACCGTGACGTCCGGAGACACCCTCAGCGGCATCGCGGCCAAGAACGGCATGAAGCTGGGCACCCTGTTGAGCTTGAATGGGATTTCTGCTTCCAAGCCCATTTTCCCGGGCGACAAGATCAAGGTTTCGGGCAGCGCTTCTTCGTCTTCGACTTCTACGTCGTCCTCCTCGCCCAAGCAGTCGGCGGGCACTTCCAAGGCTTCGAGCTACTCGGTGAAGTCCGGGGACACACTCGGCGGCATTGCGGCCAAGCACGGCATGAAGCTCTCGGATCTGCTGGACAAGAACCCGCAGCTGAGCACCTCGACCCCGCTGCAGATCGGCGCCAAGGTCAAGGTCAGCGGATCATCGGTATCCTCGACGTCGACCGGCGGCTCCAAGAAGAAGATCGGCAACACCTTCCTCGGACGCACCTATGCCGACCATGTGGTCAGCAGCGCGAACGAGAACAAGGACTACCTCGACTCGGTCTCCGTGCCAAGCCGCAGCGAAATGCAGAGCATCATCGTGTCCACCGCCAACCGCATGGGTGTGGACCCAGCGCTGGCGCTGGCGCACTCGATGCAGGAGTCGGGCTTCAATATGCGTGCGGTCTCCCCCGCGAATGCCATCGGCGCCATGCAGGTCATCCCGAGCACCGGCGAGTGGATGTCCTCGCGCGTTGGCAAGAAGCTGAATCTGCTGGACCCGCAGGATAACGTGACCGCTGGCATTGCAGTCATCCGCTACAACCTTGACAACACCAGCAATCTGGATGATGCCATCGCTGCGTACTATCAGGGCCTTGGCGGCGTGAGGAAGTACGGCATGTACGATGACACTAAGCGTTACGTAGCCAGCGTGAAATCGCTGATGAAGCAGTACCGCTAAGCACTGTGCGAAGGGCGGCCCGCAGAAGTTTCCACTTCTGCGGGCCGCCTTTCGTTTTTCCTACGGCGAACAACGGCTGGCCGCCAGTCCGGCGGACGTTCAGGCCTGGGCCCGGCGATCCAGGGTCAACGGCATTTCGATGACGACGCGCGTTCCACCCTCGTGGCCGGGCAGCCAATGGATTTCCCCTGACAACTCGCTGTTCACCAGAGTGCGTACGATCTGCAGCCCGAGCCCTTCGCGGCGCTCCCCCTCAGGCAGCCCGTGGCCGTCATCCTCGATGATCACCCTGAGCCAGTCCTTGGTATCGGCGCCGAGATAACGTTCGGCAATCAGTGCCACCTGTCCGTCGCGGTTGGCCAGTCCGTGTTCTACGGCATTGGTCACCAACTCGTTGATCACCAGCGACAACGGAGTGGCCAGGTCGGCATCGAGCATGCCGAACTCCCCTTCGCGGCGGGTGGAGACCTTTTGCCCCGGTGAGGCGATTTCGACAATCAGGCGGAACTGGCGATCCATCAAGTCGTCGAACTTCACGGTTTCGTTCAGCCCCTTGGACAGGAATTCGTGGACAGAGGCAATCGTGGACACGCGCCGCATGGCTTGTTCCAGGCCCTGCTTGCCCTCATCCGAGCTCATGCGCCGCGACTGCATGCGCAGCAGGGCGGCCACGGTCTGGAGGTTGTTCTTCACACGGTGGTGAATCTCGCGGATGGTCGCATCCTTGGTCACCAGCTCCTTTTCACGCCGCCGCAGTTCCGAAACGTCGCGGCACAGAACCAATGCACCCCAGCGCTTGGATTCGTCACGCAGCGGGATGGCGCGCAGTGAGAGGGTGACTCCGCGGTACTCGACTTCGGTGCGCCAGGGCATCTTGCCCTGGAGGACCAGCGGAAGGGTTTCGTCGACCACTCGCCGGTCGCGGACCAGCGCCATGGTCAGGTCGGCCAGCGGCTGGCCCTGCAGCACGTCGGCGGCGCCGAGTCGGCGGAAAGCCGAGACGGCGTTGGGGCTGGCGAATTCCACGGTTCCCTCGACACTGAGTCGGATGAAGCCGTCGCCCACGCGGGGCGCGCCGCGGCGCGAACCGGTCGGGCTGGCGAAGTCCGGCCACAGGCCCTTGGTGCCCATTGCCAGCAGGTCGTCGGCGCTTTGCCGGTAGACGAGTTCCAGATTCGAGGGGGTACGCGACTGGCTGCGGTCGAAGTGCGACGTGAGCACCGCGACGGTCCGGTGCTGGCGAACCAGAGGGACTGCCTGCACCGTGGTCAGCCCTGGAATCAGGTCGGCGCCGGGATGCTCGGCCGAACGCTGGATGGTTCGGCTGTCCCAGGCGCGGTCCACCATGATACGCAGATCCTTGCGGATCCGCTCGCCGACGAAGTCGGTGTGGAAGGTCGTGTGCGAGGTGGAGGGGCGCACATGAGCCAAGGCGACATAGGATCCGTCGCCGGTGGGGAACCAGAGCACCAGGTCTGCGAACGCGAGGTCCGAGACCAGCTGCCAGTCCCCCACCAGCAGGTGGAGCCAGTCCTCATCACCGGGACCGAGGTCGGCCTTGTGACGTAGATCTTCGGTGATGAGGGCCATTAGGGGTGATTACCTCCGGACGATTGAACGCAACAGGCGAAGGGCCACCGAGAGCGATGCCATGTCATCGCGTTCAAGCCTGTTCACTTCGGCGAACATTGCCTTCGCACGATCCAGATTAGCCGCGTTCGCCACTTCCCACGCCGCAACACGCTCTGCCACGTCGGTGATCTCTCCCGAGGATTCCAGCACGTCGTTGGTCAGGTCGATGATCGTGCTGTACAAGTCATCGCGCATGGCCGCGCGGGCCAGCGCCTGCCAGCGGTCCGACCGCGGCAGGTTGGTGATGCGGTTCAGCAGCGTATCGACGCTGAACAGGTCGTAGAGCATGAAATAGGTCTGCGAGACCTTCTCCACGTCCTCCTGGGTGCGGTGCACCAGGTCGGCCACGTCCAGCAGCGCGAAGGACTCGAACTGCGAGGCCCACATGCTGGCACGGCGTTCGCCAATGCCGTTGGCCAAGGCGTCTGCGTGCCACTGCTGGAAGCGCTCCTGGTCGTTGCCGTGCAGCAGCTGCGGCAGCTCTTCGCGCAGCTGGGTGACGATCGACTCGTAGCGCTCCACCGCCTGGCCGACCAGCAGTTCCTGGTCGACGCGGTTGATGAACCAGCGGGTGGCGCGGTCCAGCAGGCGGCGCATGTCATGGTGCTGGCGGCCCCAGTAGTCCACGTCTGTGCCCGCCGGCTGGGAGTTGATCGCGTCGAACTGCGCATCGAAGTGGTAGACCTCGCGCAGGGCGCAGAACACCTTGGCGATGTGCACTTCGCTGGCGCTGGTTTCCTCCATGGCGCGGAATACGTAGGTGATGCCGCCGATGTTCACCATGTCGTTGGCGATCACCGTGGCGATGATTTCCTTGCGCAGCGGATGGGACTGCAGCTGGTCCCCGAAACGCTCCACCAGGCGCTCCGGGAAGTACCGGCGCATGGTCTCGGCAAAGTAGGGATCCTCGGCCAGATCGGATTCGGACAGCGCATGGGCCAGTTGGATCTTGGCGTAGGCGGCCAGGACCGACAGCTCCGGTGCGGTCATGACACCGCCGGCCGCGCGGCGCTCTTCCAGCTCCTCGGAGCCCGGCAGGAATTCCAGCGCGCGGTTCAGGTCGGCGTGCTCCTCCAGCCACTGCATCAGGCGCTCGTAGGCCGGGGCCCAGGTCTGCGCGGCGTGCTTCTCATTCAGCAGCAGCACGTTCTGGTTGAAGTTGGTCTGCAGCACCAGGTCACCCACGTTGTCGGTCATCGACAGCAGGAAGTCCTTGCGCTCGGCAGGATCGATGTTGCCGGCCTTGATTTGGCGGTCAACGAAGATCTTGATGTTCACCTCGCGGTCGGAGGTGTCCACGCCGGCCGAGTTGTCGATGGCGTCGGTGTTCAGGATCACCCCGTTCAGTGCGGCTTCGATACGGCCCAGCTGGGTCATGCCCAGGTTGCCGCCTTCGCCGACGACCTTCACGCGCAGGTCCGCTCCGTCCACGCGGATCGAGTCGTTCGCGCGGTCGCCCACCTGGCCGTGCCGTTCGGCCGAGGACTTCACGTAGGTGCCGATCCCGCCGTTGTACAGCAGGTCGACCGGGGCCGAAAGGATGGCCTTGAGCAGCTCGTTCGGCGACATGGCGGTGACCGACGCGTCAAGCCCCAGGACCTCGCGGACCTCCGGGCTGACCGGAACGGACTTCAGGCTGCGTGGGTACACGCCACCGCCGGCAGAGATCAGCTCGCGGTTGTAGTCGGCCCAGCTGGAACGCGGCAGGTGGTAAAGGCGCTCGCGCTCCTCGAAGGCCGCTTCCGGATCCGGATTCGGGTCAAGGAAGATGTCGCGGTGGTCGAATGCAGCGACCAGCTTGATCGTCTTGGTACGGCGCAGGCCGTTGCCGAAGACGTCGCCGGACATGTCGCCCACACCCACCGCGGTGAACTCCTGGGTCTGGGTGTCGATGCCCAGCTCGAAGAAGTGGCGCTTGACCGATTCCCAGGCGCCGCGTGCGGTGATGCCCATGCCCTTGTGGTCGTAGCCCACCGAACCGCCCGAGGCGAAGGCATCGCCAAGCCAGTGGCCCTTGTCCTCGGAGATCTCGTTCGCGGTGTCGGAGAAGCTCGCGGTGCCCTTGTCTGCGGCGACCACCAGATAGGTGTCATCGCCGTCACGGCGGACCACGTTGTCCGGAGCCACGACGTGCTCGCCGTTCTCGTCGGCGACCAGGTTGTCGGTCAGCTCCAGCAGGGTGCGGATGAAGACGCGGTAGGCGCCCTTGCCTTCCTCCATCCAGGCCCCGCGATCCACGGCCGGGTTAGGCAGCTGCTTGGCGTAGAAACCGCCCTTCGCACCGGTTGGCACGATTACGGAGTTCTTCACCATCTGGGCCTTGACCAGGCCCAGGACTTCGGTGCGGAAGTCCTCTCGCCGGTCCGACCAGCGCAGGCCGCCGCGGGCGACGGCGCCGAAGCGGAAGTGGGTGCCTTCCACGCGCGGCGAGTAGACCCACAGCTCGTGCTTCGGGCGCGGGAACGGCGCGAAGTCGATTTCCCCCGGAGCCAGTTTGAAGGCCAGCGCCTGCTGGTTCTCGGCATAGTAATTGGTCCGCTTGGTGGCCTCGATGACCTTCACGAAGCGGCGCAGCAGGGTGTCGGCGTCCAGCGTCGGCACGGCCTCCAGCGCGTCGGTGATCTTCTCGTGGGCGGCGGCGCGCAGCGCCTGCGACTGCTCTGCGCTCAGCTTCGGGTTGAAGGTGGCGTGGAACAGCTCGACGATGCCGTGGGTGACCGCGGCATTGCTCACCAGCGCGCCGGCGATGAAGCCGGTCGAATTCGGCACACCCAGCTGCAGCAGGTAGTGCGCATAGCCGCGCAGCATGGCGACTTCCTGCCAGTCCAGGCCTTCTCGCAGTACCAGTGCGTTGAGGCTGTCAGACTCGGCCTCGTTGCGGACCACTGCGGCATAGGCGGCCGCCAGCTTGTCCTGGACGGCGGCGAAGTCGATGGAGTCGTCGACCTTAAGGCCCATGTCGTAGATGAAGCGCTGGCCGATGCCCTCCGGGTTCAACTCGTACGGGCGCTCGTCCACGACGTCCAGGCCCAGGTCCTGCAGCACCGGAAGGATGCGCGAGAGCAGCAGCGGGCGATCGACGTAGATCTTCATGCGCTTGGTCACCAGCGCATCCTCGTCATCGGTTTTCGGATCGTAGAAGGAGACGACCGGGCCTGCGGAGGCCGCAGGCTCCTGCAGTTCGGCGAGCAGCTCGATGTCGTTCAGCGCGTCGTCGATCTCGAACTGGACCTTGTAGGAGGCGGGGAACGCCTCGGCCCAGGTATTGGACAGCTGATTGGCCACGCCGGCCTCCAGGCTGTCGCGGGCCGCGTCGACGATGGCGTCGGACCAGGAACGCACGGCCATGGCGATACGGTTTTCCAGGGCCTTGCGGTCCACGACCGGGGCCAAGCCGTGGCGCTGCAGGCGCAGGCGGTAGAACAGGCGCACCAGTGCGCCGGAACCCAGCTGGGCCTCGTACTCCACCGAGTCCGCGTTGAAGGAGGTCTGCAGCTCCTGCTCCACGCGGTGGCGGACCATGGTGGAGAAGCGGTCACGCGGGATGTAGACCATGGCGGTGACGAAGCGGCCGTAGTCGTCGGTGCGGATGAACACCGAGGTGCGGCGGCGCTCCTGCAGGCGCAGGATGCCCAGGGCGGTGGAGGTCAGGTCCTCGACGGAAATCTGGAACATCTCGTCGCGCGGGTAGGTCTCAAGGATGGTGGTGATGTCCTTGCCGGAGTGCGAGTTGCGGGCGAAGCCGGTGTTCTTCAACACCGCCTTGACCTTTTCGCGCACGACCGGAACGGACTTCACGCTGGAGGTGTACATGCTCGAGGAGAACAGGCCGATGAAGCGGCGTTCGCCGTTGACCTCACCGTTGGCGTCGAAGCTCTTGACACCCACGTAATCCAGGTAGACGCCGCGGTGCACGGTCGAGCGGGCGTTGGCCTTGGTGACGATCAGCGCACGCTTGTCGCGCGCGGTAATGCGGCCGCGCTTGGTCAGATGCTGCGGACCCTGGTTTTCCAGCTCGCTCATCAGGCCCAGGCCGGTTCCCGGGCGGGCCACCAGGACGTCCTCGCCGTTCACGGTGTCCAGGTCGTACTCGCGATAGCCCAGAAAGGTGAACTTGTCGTCGGCCATCCAGTTCAGCAGCTCAACGGCCTGCTCCAGCTCGGCGATCTGGCCGGCGTTGGTGGTCTGCGGGAGGCTTTCTGCAATGGCCTTCGCCTGGTCCAGCATGGCCGGCCAGTCCTTCACTGCGACGCGCACGTCGCCCAGGACCTGGTACAGGCCCGTGATGATGTCCTCGGCCTGTTCGTCGCTCAGTTCACGGGCGAGCTCAACAGAGATCCACGATTCGATCTTGGTCAGCGATTCGGAGGAGACCAAGGTGCTCAGATCCGACAGGGCGGCGGTATCGCCGCTGGCCATGTGCTGGGTGCCGGTGAGGCTCAGGTTCTGGATCTGGCCGCTGGTGCGATCGCGGGAAACCACGAAAGTCGGGTGGACCACCAGTTGGATGGGGGCTTCGCGCTTGACCAGCGCCGTGGTGACCGAGTCCACCAGGAACGGCATGTCGTCGGTGACGATGTTGACCACGGAAATGCCCGCATTGCGGGTGATGGCGACGTTGGCGTGATCAGCTTCGCGCTCAAAGCCGATTTCCAGATGGGCGGCGACACGCGATTCGAGTTCGTTCGGCCTGTAGGCCGCAACATCCTCCTTTGCGATCTGGCCGTAGTACTCGCTCACCAAGGTTGGGGTGAGAGTCTCCGCCATGAATGATTCAGTCATGCTGGAATTCGACGAGTTCAAGTGAACGCCTCCAAGAACGATTCGATTGGTCCGCGCCGTTGCGGACCCATAGTTTTACCCACATTACATGTTTCCAGCGCTTCGGGCTCACAGGTTCTTTGCCAATCGACGAGTCTTTCCCTTTGCCGGGGAATCCGAAGATTTAATGCCGGCCAATGACCGTATTTCTGAACGTAATGAGCTTTTGGGAGCTATTTCCACTAATGGGCTTCCAGCCAAGATTGCAGCATGGCAAATCGGGTTGTCATTGGGCAAAAAGCCAACGACGGGGTGCGTTGGTCCAAAACGCTGCCAGGCCTCGAGAACCCGGCGTTTGGGGCTGTGCCCGGAATTGCCCGAAGACACCTTGTTGAAGATGATCTGCGGTTCGATTCCCGGGACTTTATCCTCCAGTTCATCGATGGCACGAAGCGCCCGGGGAATACCCAGGCTGTCGGCGGCGACCACCATGAAAACGTCATCGGCGCACTGCAGCATTTCCACTGTGACCGCGTTGCGCTGCGGGGCCTGGGTGTCGAAGCTGAGCTGCTCGTCCAGCTCGATGTAGGGAGCCACATCGAGCACCACCAGATCGTGGTGGGAGCGCAGGGTCAGCGCGGCCCGGCGCAGGGCCGCCGCACGGACTTCGGGCCAACGGCTGGCCCTGGGGATGCCGGTGGCTACCATGAGCGTGGAATCCGCGACCTCGACGGCCAGGCAGGTCGCGCGGAGCCGGGCCGGGTCGCGGGAACCGGAGTCGACAACGCGGCACATCTGCGCGATCGAGGCCGATTCATCCATCAGGCCGAGCTGGATCGCGAGAGCCGCCGCATAGGTGTCGGCATCAACGAGTACTACCGAGAGCCCGGCCACGGCCGCCTCCACCGCATAGTTCAGCGCCACGGTGCTGCGTCCCGGAGATCCCGGAGCACCCCAGAAGCAGACGATCCTCCCTTCGCGCCCGGCACCTGCCTCGGGTGCCGCCGAGGAACCGGCTCCCCGTCCCTCGGCAGCGCCGCCCAGGCTGCCCAGGGCCCGGGTGATGAGCGCTTCCAGTTCGACCATGCCGACGGTGTCCTGGATTTCAACCAGGCCCGGGACGATGGTGGTGCGCCCGGGCTTCGGATCCAGCAGGGCGACCACGGTGCGCTGCCCGGTCAGCTGGTCGACCTGTTCCATGGGCGGCATGAGGCCCCGCTCGGAAACCAGCAGGACGTCGGCCGCGCTGGCGGCGCAGGCCGCAATGGCCTCCGCCGCGTCGTCGCAGACCCTCACCACGATCAGCTCTCCGCGGTACCCTTCGATCTGGCGCACCAGGTGTTCATCGCGGCCAAGGACCACCACCGAGACGCTCATTGCTGCCCACCCGCCGGGTTGTAGATCACGGTGATGCGCGCGTCGTTGGCCAGCGCCTGCAGGAAGGCCTCAAGCTTGTCCGCTTCAACCAGCAGCTCCAGGTTGGTTCCGTTGTTCCCCACCAGCCCTCCGGCTTGGGCGACGCGCGCGGAGACTTCGACCATGGAGGCCAGCTGCTCCGGCACGCCGTAGCTGGCGCCGCCGGCTGCGCGCTGGGCGACCCAGACATCCACGAAACTGCCCGGGGTAATTGCCTCGCTCAGGTCTGCGGGCAGTTCAAGGTTCACCGGCCGGCGCGAGCCGAGCTCGCTGCTGGTGATCGAGGAGAGCGGGATGAGCTCCCCGGCACCGATGAAGGTGTTCGCCCGAGCCTTGCCCAGATCCACGACGTCTTCTTCCAGGTACTTGCCCAGCGCATCGCCAAGCTGGACCTCTTGCAGCTTGAGATTGCGGCTGGTGAGCTGCTCCCCCAGGGTGATGTTTGCTCCGGCCACGTAGACGGTCGTCGTTTCGTTCATGCCGCGCACCAGATACACCGTGCCGATGACCGACGCGGTAACCAGCACCGCTCCGAGCGCCAGCCGAGGATCTTTCCAACTGGGCCGCTTGACCCGCGCTGCGGCGGCGGGTCGGGACTCGTTCACACGTCGTTCTGCTGGCACGGCACGCACCTCCAACACATGGATATATGTGAGCCGAGCCTACGACAAGTTGGCGGTGCGCGAAAGGCTGTAGTTGAAAACTGTGGATTAGTATCCCCTAGGTATGGAGATCCACCCGATCGCGGCCAGCGGCACGATGGAGTGTTCGGTAATGCTGGATTCGCGGGGGAATTCGTCCCGCGGATGGGCGGCGATCATCAAGAAATCATGGCCGATCTGGGTCGGGGTGCCCTCGGCCAACAGTTTGCCCCACCCGTCGTGGATCCGCATCCGGCTCCGGTCGCGCAACAACCCGCGCAGCAGTGCCGGAAGCTTGACCGGCGACGGTTCGGGCCCCGGCAGCGCCGCAGACCGAGAGGGCGAGGCCATGGTGATCCGCTGGATGGCCTTCACGGTGACCAGCAGGCTGGAGGCCTCGGCATCCAGGCACACGTAGTCCTCCCCCATCGGCCCCACCGTCCCCACGGCTTCCACGGAGCCCGCCAGATGCAGGTGCACGGTGCACCCCGCGAGCGACGCGAGTTTTCCCGCCAGCTTTTCCGTAGCGCGTTCGATGCGAATGTTTTCCGCGACCTCGTCGCGGAATTGCGCCTCCAGCTGCGCCTGAAGCTGTGATTCGAGGTCCTCGAAAAGTGAATCCCAACGCATGCGCCAACTGTACGAGGGAAAACTCGCTGACGAAACCCTCTTCACAAAATCACATCAAGGTGTCATCATGTGAATCAAACTTCATCAAATCGCATCAAACGATACGAAAAGAGTTTTGGTGATGGATGGATTACGACGAACGCTTCTGCCCCTCCTACTGGCGCTGGGAACCGGCATTATCCTGGCCGGAGTTGGGTTCTGGCTTTGGCGAGAACGCCCGGTCTTCGATTACGCGAACCCTGGATCTGGCACGATAATCGTCCCTGCACTCTATGCCGCAGCGCTATTCGCGGCGTTCTACATCCTGCGCACCGCCACGGCGCACGCCATCCGCTGGGCCGCCGCCCGGCGGCATCAGCGCACCCTGCGGCTGTTGCAGGCAGTGGCCCCGCACGTGGCACGCGGCGTTCTGGGGACCGCGCTGGGGGCATCGCTGACTTTATCCTCCGCGACGGTTGCCTCTGCTTGGGCCGGGCCGAGCGCTGCCCAGCAGAGCATCGCCGCTTCGCTTCCCGCAACGACGGATACGACCGCTTCAGAACCCGAGCCGGTTGCCGCCAGCGAGCAGCTTCCCTCGCCGCGATGGTCGGCCGAGGCGATCAACGTGCCTTTGGCCCGGATCGTCGGCGGGCAGAAGCAGCCGTCGGGACGCGCGCAGGGCGTACGGCAGGAGGTGGTGGTCGCAAAGGGACAGACACTGTGGAGCATTGCCTCGCAGATGCTCGGCAGGCAGGCGACCATCGCGGAAATCTCCGCCCTGTGGCCCCGCATCTACGAGCTGAACCGCGCAGCCATCGGAGCCGATCCGGACCTTCTTAAAATCGGCACCGTTCTTTCGCTTCCGCCCCTGAAGTGATCCGGGCAGCGCCGCCGCATACCAGTGAACAACCTTTGAGGAGTCCCCATGAGCACCGACACCGGCTTCCAGGACTTGGCCTATACGGTCAGGGAAATCGAAGCCCGCAGAGAAGTCCTGAACCAGCGCAAGAGCTCCCGTAGTCGTTGCCAACAGCCTGTGACGGCCGCCGAGAACCGGACTCCTGCCGCTATCGCCGTGCCGATGGACCACATCTTCCATCGCGGCCCAGGCTGTCGTTCCGAACGGATCAACGTGGTCAGGCTGTCGCATGCGGTGTCCCGCGCGGTCTTCGAGATCATCGCGGGCTACCGAACCGTCGCACAGCTGAACTTCGTCATGAACCCGGACTGCATCCGCAAGCTCCGGGATCAGGCGCTCATCGAGACCGACGGATACAAGACCGCCCCGGAGCCAGGCACAAGCCACGGGCAGGTGCAGTCCATGCGGCTGCGCAGTACCCTGGGTGGCGGATGGGAGTGCACGGTGATCCTTGGCTTTAAATACCGCGTCCGCGCCGTGGCTCTGCGGGTAGAGCCATGGCACGGACGGTGGCAGGTGACAAGCGTTGAAATGCTTTAGCGCTTGTTCTTGGCCTTCTTCTTGTTGGCCTTCCTCTCGGACTTGCCTTCCGACTTGGCGGCCTGGGCGCGGGAGGTGCTCGCGTGGCCTTCCTCATCCGGCCCGGTGAACTGCAGGTTCGTCGGCTGGCTCGCAGCAGCGGCCTGGGGCTCGCCCGATTCCTCGGAACCGCTCGGGATTTCCAGGTTGAACAAGGTGCCGATGCTTTCCTCGCGAATGGCTTCCATCATCGTCAGGAACATGGTGTAGCCCTCGCGCTGGTACTCAACCAGCGGATCTCGCTGCGCCATGGCCCGCAGGCCGATGCCTTCCTTGAGGTAGTCCATCTCGTAGAGGTGTTCCTGCCACTTGCGGCCGATCGTCGACAGGACCACGCGACGTTCGAGGTCGCGCATGACGCCGGAGCCCACGCGGTTCTCGCGCAGCTCGTACTGGTACTGCGCATCGGAGAGGATCTCGCGTTCCAGGAACTGCGCCGAAAGGTGGCCGAGTCCGCCGGCTTCGTCGATGACCTCGGTCATGGAGATGCCGATCGGATACAGCTGCTTGAGGTTGGTCCACAGTTGCTTCAGATCCCAGTCATCCGGGTTGCCCACCTGGGTGGTTTCGGTGACCATGGCCTTGACGACGTCTTCCAGGAAGTGGCCGACCTTCTCTTCGAGGTCGTCGCCTTCCAGGATGGCACGGCGGTCGGTGTAGATCGCTTCACGCTGGCGGTTCATGACGTCGTCGTACTTCAGCACGTTCTTGCGCTGTTCGGCGTTGACGCCTTCAACCTGGGCCTGCGCGGATTCGATGGCTCGGGAAACGATCTTGGATTCCAGGGCCACGTCGTCGGGCATCGAGGGATTGTTCATGATGCGCTCGGCCATGCCGGAGTTGAAGCGGCGCATCAGGTCATCGGTCATCGACAGGTAGAAACGGGATTCGCCCGGATCGCCCTGGCGTCCGGCGCGACCGCGCAGCTGGTTGTCGATGCGGCGCGATTCGTGGCGCTCGGTGCCCAGCACGTACAACCCGCCGAGCTTGGTGACTTCCTCGGCTTCAGCGGCCACGGTTTTCTTGGCCGCCTCGAAGACGTCATCCCACTGCTTGTTGTATTCGTCGGCGTGGTTTTCCGGGTCCAGGCCACGGCGTTCCATTTCCGCCACCGCGAGGAATTCGGCGTTGCCGCCTAGCATGATGTCGGTACCGCGGCCGGCCATGTTGGTCGACACGGTCACGCCGTTCTTGCGGCCGGCCATCGCGACCACGGCGGCTTCGCGTGCATGCTGCTTGGCGTTCAGGACTTCGTGGCGAATTCCCTTCTTGGCCAGGAGCCGGGACAGGTATTCACTCTTCTCCACGCTGGTGGTGCCCACCAGGATCGGCTGGCCGGTCTTGTGGCGTTCTTCGATGTCCTCGACGACCGCATTGAATTTGGAGATCTCGTTCTTGTAGATGAGATCCGGTTGGTCCTGGCGGATTGCTGGCTTGTTGGTCGGGATCTCCACGACACCGAGCTTGTAGGTGCCGTAGAACTCGGCGGCCTCGGTCTGCGCGGTGCCGGTCATGCCCGAGATCTTCTCGTACATACGGAAGTAGTTCTGCAACGTCACCGTGGCCAAGGTCTGGTTCTCGGCCTTGATCTCCACGTTTTCCTTGGCCTCGATCGCCTGGTGCATGCCCTCGGAGTAGCGTCGGCCCTGCAGCGCACGACCGGTGTGCTCGTCGACGATCATGACTTCGCCGTTGACCACGACGTAGTCCTTGTCCTTCTTGAACAGCTCCTTGGCCTTGATGGCATTGTTCAGGAAGCCGATCAGCGGGGTGTTGTTCGCCTCGTAGAGATTGTCGATGCCCAAATAGTCTTCGACCTTCTCGATGCCGCTCTCGAGCACGCCGATGGTGCGCTTCTTCTCGTCGACCTCGTAATCGTCTTCACGGGTCAGGCGTGAGACAATCTTGGAAAACTCGACATACCAGCGGTTCACGTCGCCCGAGGCCTGGCCGGAGATGATCAGCGGGGTACGAGCCTCGTCAATGAGGATCGAGTCGACCTCATCGACGATGACGAAGTGGTGGCCGCGCTGGACGAGCTCGTCCTTGCTCCAGGCCATGTTGTCGCGAAGGTAGTCGAAACCGAATTCGTTGTTCGTTCCGTAGGTGATATCGGCAGCGTACTGCTTGCGGCGCGCGGCGGGATCCATGTTGGCCAGGATACAGCCGCAACTCAGGCCGAGGAAGCGGAAGACGCGGCCCATCAGGTCGGACTGGTACTGCGCAAGGAAGTCGTTGGTGGTCACCACGTGCACTCCCTTGCCGCTCAGGGCATTCAGGTAGGCAGGCGCGGTCGCGACCAGGGTCTTGCCTTCACCGGTGCGCATTTCGGCAATATTGCCCATGTGCAGCGCCGCGCCGCCCATCAGCTGGACGTCGAAGTGACGCATGCCCAGCACGCGGTCCGCGGCTTCGCGCACTACGGCGAACGCCTCGGGAAGCAGGGCATCGAGCGATTCACCATCGGCCAGGCGAGCCCGGAACTTTTCGGTCTCCCCCCGGAGTTCTTCATCCGAAAGTTCACGAATCTCGTCTTCCAACGTATTAATCGTGTCGGCGTACTTACGAAGAACCTTCAGGGTCTTCTTGTCGCCGGTACGCAAAATACGTTCTAGCAATGATGCCACGTGGTAGCTCCCAATATCTCAAGCACAGTAAATCTGGCGTAATCAGTCTACGTGAGGAAAACGTCGTCAAACGCTATTTCAACGGTCTCTGCGGTGTTCTTGTGGTGAACGGCAATGGACCGAACAGGCAGTTCACAGTCAACGTTCAACCCTGCCCAGCCCGAGCCACTGCGCCATCCGCCCCAGCTCGCGGTCCAGCGCGCCGGAAACTTCCGGGGAAACACCGGGCTCGAAATGCACCGCCTTGGCCTGCAGCACCCCGTTGCGCCGGTCGGCTTTCAGGTCCACCCGACCTACGAATTCCTCGCCGTGCAGCATCGGGAACACGTAGTACCCGTAGCGCCGCTTGGCCTGCGGGACGTAGATTTCCACCCGGTACTCGAACCCGAAGAACCGTTCCAGCCTGCGCCGGTTGAAAACCATGGAGTC
This sequence comes from Glutamicibacter protophormiae, assembly GCF_014647495.1. Classification (GTDB taxonomy): domain Bacteria; phylum Actinomycetota; class Actinomycetes; order Actinomycetales; family Micrococcaceae; genus Glutamicibacter; species Glutamicibacter protophormiae. Next base: position 137,666 of record NZ_BMPH01000001.1, on the reverse strand, counting down.
GAAGGGCGAAAGCAGTCGAAGATCAGGCTCGATGCTGCGCGGGATCACTGCGCCGGGAAGCCGGTAGCAACTCCCTGCAAGGCCGGCGACCTCCACCTGCTCCACCAATCGCTCATCGACGAGTACGCGCAGCAAGGCGGCAACCTGGGTCGAGGGCAGTCGAAAATACTCGGCAATGCAGTGGGAGGTACCCACGCCCAGTGCGCGCAGCGCCCGCAGCACCAGCCGGCGCAGTGCGGGTTCCCTGTCCTGCGCGTCTTGCCTCGGCGGCATGTCGATCACGTCCTCGGCCAGTGCGAAGCGGCGTTCGAACTGGCTGCTGCGACCCAGCGCAAGGATCCTGCCCTGGGCGAATAGCGCCTCGGTGACGAACTTCGTGTCGTTCCAGTTCCAGCCCCAGTGCTGCTTCTCCCCGACCGGCTGCACGTCCAAGGCCGTGCTGAGTTCACGGGCGGTAGTCCCCGGATGCGCGGCGAGATATGACAATACACTCTCGGTCAGCTCATGGTGTTTTCCGGTGAACAGATCAGAACGGTCGACCCAACCGCGCCGCTGCCAGGTGATCAGGTCCGCGACGAGCTCGCTGCGGACGTAGCTGGCTTCGTGCGCCCAGTATTCGGTCATGGGCCCGCGCCGGCGGGCCACCAGCGCATCCAGGGCCCCGGTGTCATAGGCGCCAAGCCGCGCGAAGAGCGGCATGTAGTGGGCGCGCCGTACCACGTTGATCGAATCGATCTGCAGCTGCGCAATGGCTTCCAGCGTCGAGTTCATCCGCCGCAGGGTCACCGGCTTGTCCGGGCGGGCCCGGGATAAGCCTTGGGCGGCCAGCGCAACCCGTCGAGCCTGTGACAGGCTCAGGGTGCGCTGACCGCCCTTGCTTGCTGGATCGCTAATGACTAACCCTCGGTTGCCATTGCCTTGTCGCGGTACCCGCGGGTCTCGACGGTCGACTCGGACTCGGCGCTGAGCGAAGCATCCAGGGTGATGACTCCGTACTGGTACTGGGTGCGTCCGTAGACCACGGCGTGCTCTCCGGTAGCTTCATCAATGAACAGGTAGAACGGGTGCCCCACCAGCTCCATACGGTCAACGGCGTCATCGACGCTCATGACTTCGGCCGGGAAGGACTTGCGACGGATCACGACCGGCGAGTATTCGGCGTTCTCTTCGGCCTCGGCCGCCTCGGCGGCGGCTTGGGCTGCAAGGGTTTCCTCGACCAGAGACTTGTCGGTAGGTACCACTGGCAGCGCGCTTGTGGCCTCGTGGACTGCCACCGGGGCATGGTTTCCGCGATGCACCTTGCGCTTGTCGCGGGCCTTGCGCAGACGCTCAAGCAGTTTGGCGAAGGCGACATCGAAGGCTGCGAACTTGTCGGCGCCACGGGCTTCTGCACGGATGGCCGGTCCTCGACCGACAACCGTCAGTTCCACGGAGAGTGCAGTGCTCTGGTTGCGGGCGTGAGTTTCCTTGACGACCTTGACGTCAATGCGCTGGACTTTGGTTGCCAGCTGGTCGACCTTGGTGATTTTCTCGTCAACGTACTCCCGGAAGCGATCCGAGATGGTGATGTTGCGTCCGCTGTAGTTCAGCTCCATGGTGTCCTCCAAAATAGAGTCGGGTGACACAACAGTTCGAAAGTTTCGTCGCTTCGAACTGAAGATGGGCTTCGCTGCATCCATGTGATGCAACCCATACTTCACCTTAGGCCACCACGCCCCAGATTCAAGTACAGAACGCGCACATTTCCTATCGCGGTCAGCGTAATTGCCCCGGCTCTTCCTCGCCCGGCGGCCTGGTCAGCGCAAGGACCACCGCCCCGAGCACCTCAAATCCCGCGTTATTACAGGTAACTGCGGCATTTTGCAGGGTCGCGCCGGTGGTCATCACGTCATCGACAAGCAGGATCGGCTGTTGGCGAACACGCGGGATCTCGGCAATCAACTGCACGCGCCGCCCGCGCCGGTCGGCCCCTGACTTGCTCTTCTGGGCGCCGCTGAACACCTGGCCGAGCCGGTAGTGCAGCACCGGGGAAAGCTCCAGCCCGGCGTCGAGCAGTCCGAGGCGCTCGGCCGACTGGAGCATGGATTCCACCGGCCGGTAGCCCCTGCGCGCCACCGCCTTCAGCGAGGTGGGCATGGGCACGATCAGCGTGCGCCGGACGCTGGTCTGCGGGACCAGCGCGGCGTTCAGCGCGGCCGCAAGATAGGGGGCGAACAGGTTCTTCAGGAAGTACCGCTGGTGGTCCTTGTAGGCGAGGATGGCCCGGGCCAGCTCATTGCCGTAGATCCCGCAGGCGGCCACGGGGATCTGCCCGGCCAGCGCCGGCAGTTCCAGGTAGCGGCTTAGTCTTGCGGGCAACGGAGGCAGGCCGAGCTGGTGGCGCACCGCACTGCGACATTCCGTGCACAGCCGGTCATCAGCCCGGCCGCAAACGGCGCAACTGGCCGGCAGCAAGAAGTTCACGGTCTCGCGCAGCGCAAAGCGAAGCCATTGCGGGGTCTTCTGTCCGTACAGCTGGTCCAGATCCCGCAGGAATTCCCGGTCGTTGGAGCCCATGCTCCATGGTGGCCGGCCGAAGGGCCCGGCGGTCGCAGCGGGGCGCCGGGTGTGGATACCGCTACCCCGGGTAGGAGATGTCCTTGGCAAAGTCGTCCAGCACATGCCAGGAGTTGCCCACCAGGGTGAACAACTGGTCCTGGGATTCTGCGTAGACTTCCCGCTGGTCTCCCGTGCCGGCGGCGATTCCCACCATGCCCAGCAGGACCTGCAGGTGCCTGTTTCCGCCTTGGAAGGTGATCTGCTCTGCCAGCACCGGTTCGGTGAGGCTCAGGTCGGCGACGATGATCGAGCGGTCCGACTCCCAGACCGCGGTGTCGACCGGAACAGCTGGGTAGATCTTCATCGGCGTCTTGTTCAGCCCGCGCGGTACACCGTCGGAATCGCGGATCACTCCGGAGACGTACACGGTCGTGGTGGAGTCCTTCGTGGCCACGATCAGCGCACGGGCCCCGTCACGGGAAATGCGCAGCGAGCTGACCGTGGAACCTTCCAGCCAGGGCACGCTGATGGTGCGGGCTTCCCCCTTGCCGGCAATATCGTCCGGCACCGCGCGCAGCGGGTTCTCGTCATGGTTGTCAGCGGTCCAGGTCCAGCCGGCAAGGTCCATAGACGGCTGGATCAGGGACTCGCCTTCCAAGCCGAGATCCAGCGCCCCGTCCTCGCCGATGGTCCACAGCTGCTTGCGCGAACCGTTCAGGAAGGCGTAGCGGTTGCCGATGGGCGACATGGCCGGTTCGCGCGGGTTGTAGCGGGAGATCTCCGGCAGCCCTCCCACCGGGATGATCGAGCGGCCCTTGACGTACACCAGCGACTTGTCGGCAATACCGATCAGCGTGTCCGGGGTGCTGGGGTTCACCAGCGCCGGCTCGATGGTGGTGCTCTGGTCCGCCAGGGTGATGTCGTTTTCATTCTGAAGCATCTTCACGTTGGTCACGTTGTTCAGCGGGATCAACGTGGCCTCCAGCTGCTGGTCCATGAGCAGCAGCATCTGGTCGGTGGCGTCCTGGAAGGTCGCCCTGCTCAGGTCGATGGTCGCGGTGCCGTCGCGCACCGGCACCGCGGAGCGCACCAGGGATCCGGCGGAGCTGAAGGCGGAGACCACCGCGTTTTCCAGATACGGCGCGGGTCCGGCCAGCAACGCTTGGACCATGGAGGTGGCAGTGCCGCTGCCCGTGGGGAACCAACGGACATCGGGCACGAGATAGCGGAAGGTGGCGTTGTAGAAGTACAGCGTCTGCGCGGAGAAGATCTTGTTGAAGGTGGAGGCTTCGAGCATCACCCCGTTGGGCGCATCGGAGATCCTCCACTGGTCCTCGATCTTGGAGACCACCACGTCCACCGCGCGGGTCGAGTGGTCCGGGTAGACGGTCCGCACACCCTGGGCATCCACCGCGCCGATGATCTCCAGCTGGATCGTGTACTGGTTGGTGTCGGCGCCATTGACCACGTTGACTGCTTCGTAGATCAGCGTGCTGGTGTCGCCGCGCCACTGCTGGCTCAGCTCCGGAGTGAGGAATTCGCGGGCCACCGCGTAGTCCTCGGCCATCGAACGGCCAGCGGCCACGAAGCCGTCCACGATCGACCTGGCGTCCGCGCCGTCGACGGGCCCATCCGCGGCGTAGCTGTAGGGCTCGGCGCCGGCGTCCACGGCGTCCACCTCGATCTGATTGACCGGGGAGGAGCGCGGAATGGAGGCGCAGCCGGTGGCGGCAAGCACCAGTCCCAGCAGCATGGCCAGCAGCGGAATCAACGTGCGTCGCATTACTTCTCCTCCGACGAGGCGGGCGGAATCGGCGCGCTGGGATCGACGACATCGTCATCGCCCGGCTCGTCGTCCTCGGGCAGCACCAGCGGGGTGAATCCGATCTTGGGCACTTCGCCGGTCAGCGGGAAGCTGTCCCCCTGCGGCTCGTCCAGGGTCTGCGCGGCGGCCGGTTCCAGCGGCAGCGGCGAGGAGTCGATGGTGTCGCTGGCGGTGCGTGGCAGGGTGATGCGGAAGACCGATCCTACCCCCGGTTCGCCCCAGGCCTCCAGCCGGCCGTCGTGCAGCCTGATGTCCTCCATGGCGATGGACAGGCCCAACCCGGAGCCGCCGGTGGTGCGGGCGCGGGCCGGGTCGGCACGCCAGAATCGGTCGAAGACGTGCTTGCAGGATTCCTCGGACATCCCGATGCCGTAATCGCGCACGGTGACGGCCACGGCGGAGTCGTTGGCGCCGATGGTCACGTCGATAGGCTGCGCCTCGCCGTGCTCCACGGCGTTGAGCACCAGGTTGCGCATCACGCGCTCCAGGCGGCGCGGGTCGACTTCCGCCACGCAGCCTTCGGACGGGGAATTCAGCCGGATGATGGAACCGTACTCGTCGGCCACCGGGGTGGCGGTGACGATGACCTTGCCCACGATCACGTTGAGGTCCGTGGATTCGCGGTCCAGCACTGCCACGCCGGCGTCGAATCGGGAGACTTCCAGCAGATCGTTGAGCAGGATTTGGAAGCGTTCGATCTGGTTGTACATCAGCTCGGCGGAGCGCGCGGTCAGCGGGTCGAAGTTCTCGCGGGCGTCGTGGATCAGCTCCGCGGCCATGCGCACCGTGGTCAGAGGGGTGCGCAGTTCATGCGACACGTCGGAGACGAAGCGCTGCTGCATGGCCGAAAGGTTGTTCAGGGCGGTGATCTGCTCCTGCAGCGAGGCGGCCATGTGGTTGAAGGCGGTGCCCAGCCGGGCGACTTCGTCGCGGCCGGAAACCTTCATGCGGCGGTCCAGGTCGCCGGCGGCGATGCGTTCGGAAACATAGGCGGCATCGGCAACGGGGCGCACCACGGTGCGGGCCACGGACCAGGCGACGAAGCCGACCACGGCCAGCAGCACGAGGCCGGTGAAAGTCATGGCGCGGTTGATGAACGCCAGGGTGTCCTGCACGCTGGACAGGTCGTAGACCAAATAGAGGCCGTATTCGCGGCCCGGCGGGATCAGCACCTTGGTGCCGATGATTAGCCCGGGGTACTGCTCTCCCTCGACGCCCAGCTCGATGGAACGCCAGAAAATGCCCTGCTCCCCCGCCACGCTTTCGGCCAGGTCCGCGGGCACCACCCGGGTGGTCAGCGAGCCGGAAGCCATGGGGCCGACGTAGAGGTTCTCGTCCCCGGCGATGGGCATCAGCACGAAGTCGCGGATGACGGTGGCGCCGTCGCCTTCCAAGGTGGCCAGGGTGGAGTTCACCAGGGCCTGGGTGGAGGCGCGGTCGGTGGTCGCGGCGGATTCGAGGATCGAGCGCGCCTGCGTGAGACCGCGCTCGGATTCCTTCTCGATCTGGTTGAAGCGTTCCTGGAACAGCGTGGAGGCGATCTGGTTGGAGAGGAACGCCCCGGCCGCCAGCAGCGCCAGCGAGGTGAACAGCAGCGTGGAGATCACCGTGCGGTACAGCAGGTGGCGCTGCCAACGGTTGCGCACCGCCTCGACCGGGCGGCGGATCCAGTGCTTCAGCCGGTAGAAACGCGGGGCCTGGGGTATCTCATGGACACGCACATCGACCGGGACAAGTTCTTTTCCGGTCGGCGCGTGCGTGTTCAACTTTCCGATCCAGCCTTGTATCCGACACCGCGCACGGTCTGGATGATCTGCGGTTTCTCCGGGTCGACCTCGATCTTCGAGCGCAGCCGCTGCACGTGCACGTTCACCAGCCGGGTGTCGGCCGCGTGCCGGTAGCCCCAGACCGCTTCGAGCAGCTGCTCGCGGCTGAAGACCTGCCATGGTTTGCGCGCCATGGTGACCAGCAGGTCGAATTCCAGCGGGGTCAGCGACACCACGGTGCCGCTGCGGGTCACCCGGTGGCCGGCCACGTCGATGGTGACCTCGCCGACCTGCAGGGTCTCGGCCGCGTGGGTTTCGTTCGGGCGCAGCCGGGCGCGCACGCGGGCCACCAGCTCGGCCGGCTTGAAGGGCTTCGGGACGTAGTCGTCGGCGCCGGATTCCAGGCCTCGGACCACGTCGGCGGTGTCCGACTTGGCTGTGAGCATGACCACCGGGACATCGGATTCGGCGCGGATCTGCTTGCAGACCTCGATCCCGTCGATGCCCGGGAGCATCAGGTCGAGCAGCACCAGGTCGGGATTGGACTCGCGGAAAGCTTCCAGCGCCCCGGAGCCGTCATAGCAGAAAGAGGCCTCGAAGCCGTCGTTCTGCAGGACGATGCCGATCATTTCCGACAGCGCCTCGTCATCGTCGACGACAAGAATTCGAGCCTTCATCCAATTTCCCCCTGAAATGCTAGGACAGCCGCAGGCGGCCCGCCGGCAGAGGCAGGCCCGCAGGGCCTGCTCAATCGGCTGGTCGCCTGTGGGTAACTAAGCTACCGCCATTGTTTCTAAGATACATGACCAGCCCCTGATTTAGCCCGTTGACTGGCGCAAAGCCCTGCCTTTGGGGCAGATCACCGGCTAGGCGTCCACCCGGGTCTGTTCCAGGGCCTGGGCGTAGCCGGTCAGGCGCCCCAGGCACTCCACGACCTCGGCGGCGCTGCTGGAGGCGAAGGATCCGGCGGGCATGAGCGTCAGCGCCGAAAGGCGCGACAGCGGCAGGCCCAGCTGCCGCCAGGGTCTCAGGATGGTTTTCACACCCTGCACGATGCCCGGGGCACGGCCTGCTGGTTGCAGCAGCTGCAGGAACAGCTGCGCTTCCGACTCGACCAGGCCCGCGGCGCGTTCCCACTGCCGGGGGCCCATCGCCGCCGGATCCAGCAGCCATCCATCGATGCCCGCCTGGTGCAGCAGGTCGACCCTTTCGATCCACGAGGCGTCCGCCGCGGGCAGGTTGACCGCCACGCGCAGTGCCGACGGCTCCTTCCCATCGGACAGCACCGACAGGAAGTCGGCGTAGCTGGTGCGCACCTCGCTGCGCGGAATGGAGCGCAGGGTGCGGTAGCCGCTGGCGGTGGGCAGGGCGCCGTCCAGCGCGGCGGGAAGCTGCGGCTCGTCGAGCTGCAGGGTGAACCCGGTGATGCCGGTGGCGCGGGTAATCCGCGCCAGGTGCTCGCGCACCCCGTGCGCGTAGGCTTCGATGACGTCGCGCCGGGCCCCGTGGTCGGAGAGCACCTTTTCTCCACCCGTCAGGTGCAGGCTGGCGGCCAGGCTCCAAGGGCCAAGCACCCCCAGCAGCAGCCTGGAAGGCCGTTTCTTTTCGGCCCCGGCCACGTCAGCCAGCAGGTTTTCGTCGCTGCGCAGCAGGCTGCGGGCCCGCCGGGCGTCCAGCCCGTCGGGCACCCCGATGCGCCAGCCGTGTGGCTGGAGGTCGAAGCCGAGGTCCGCGACCATGGTGGCGCTGCGGCCCAGGGCGTCGGCCCCGACCCCGCGGTCCGGCAGCTGCGGCAGCACGGCGAGGTTCGGCTCGCCCAGCTCCCCGCGGATGACGCGGTGGATTTCCAGCGGATCGGCGCCCGGAAACTGGCAGAAGGAGGTGACGTGCACATCCTCCCGGCGTGCCGGGACGCCCGAAAGGTCCTGCGCTTCAGGCATCGATGCCGGGTCCCCGATGGTTGTTCGAAATGTGCTGGTGGTGGCGGATGACCTCGGAAATGATGAAATTCATGAACTTCTCGGCGAATTCCGGATCCAGGTGGGCCTCGTGGGCCAGCCGGCGCAGGCGTTCGATCTGGGCCTTCTCCCGATTGGGGTCGCTGGCGGGCAGCTGGTGCGTGGCCTTCAGGTGTCCCACGCGCTGGGTTGCCTTGAAGCGTTCGGCCAGCAGGTAGACCAGCTGGGCGTCGAAGTTGTCGATGCTCCCGCGGATCGCATACAGCTCATCGAGCACCTCCTGCTGGACTTCGCCCTGCAGGGAACTCGCGTGCGGGTCGAAGGCGTTCTTCTCTTCGGTCAGGTTCGGCTCGCTCATGGTTTGTAGTTTACGTGGTCACCGGACGCTTCACCCAGAAGGTGACGCCGGACACCGTGGAACGCGAAACGTCCGCGCAGGGCACGCTCCCCGGCGGGGAAGTGCGCTGCGCGGACGGATGCGGCGGGGCGGGGCAGGGCTCAGCCCCTGGCGTTCAGCTCCTCGATGCGGGCGCGGCGCTGGGCCTGCTCGCGCGGGTCGGGAACCGGCAGCGAGGCAATCAGCCGCTGGGTGTAGTCGTTGCGCGGGTTGGCCAGTACCTGCGAGCCCAGCCCCTCCTCCAGCAGCGTCCCGCGGAACAGCACGCCGACCCAGGTGGCCAGCTGGTCCACGACCGCCAGGTCGTGGGAGACGAACAGGGCTGCGAAGCCCAGCTCGGTCTGCAGCTCGCGGAACAGCTCCAGCACCTTGGCCTGCACCGACACGTCCAGCGCGCTGGTCGGCTCGTCGGCGATCAGCAGCTTGGGCTCCAGCGCCAGGGCGCGGGCCAGCGAGGCGCGCTGGCGCTGGCCGCCGGAGAGCTCATGCGGGTAGCGGTTGGCGAAGCCCGAGGGCAGCTGCACCGCTTCCAGCAGCTGGGCGACCTTGGCGCGGGTGGCGGAGGCGCCCAGTTCGCGGTGCACCGTCAGCGGTTCGGCGACGCATTCGCCGATGGTCAGGTGCGGGTTGAAGCTGGCGGCCGGGTCCTGGAACACGAAGCCGATCTGCTCGCGCAGCGGCTTGAAGCTGCGTTCCTTGAAGTCCGCCATTTCGTAGCCCAGCACCTTCAGCGATCCGGAGGTCATCCGGTTCAGGCCGGCGATGGTGCGCCCGATGGTGGTCTTGCCGGAGCCGGATTCGCCGACCAGGCCGTAGACTTCCCCGGCGTGGATCTTCAGATCGACTTTGTCCACGGCGGTGAAGCCGGGGGCGCCGAAGCGTCCCGGGAAGTGGACCACCAGGTCCTTGGCCTCGACCAGCACCTCGGCGCCGGCGACCGGGCGTTCGGTCATGCCCTCGGAAGCGCTTTCGCGGCCCAGGTGCGGAACGGCGGCCAGCAGCGCTCGGGTGTAGTCCTCCTGCGGGGTCTCGAAGAGGGTCAGCGCCGGAGCCTCCTCCACGATCTTTCCCTGGTTCATCACGATCACCCGGTCCGCGATGTCGGCGACCACCCCCATGTTGTGGGTGATGATCACGATCGCGGTGCCCAGCTCGTTGCGCAGCTCGCGCAGCAGGGCCAGGATTTCCGCCTGCACGGTGACGTCCAGCGCAGTGGTCGGCTCGTCGGCCACGATCAGCCCGGGCTTCAGCGCCAGCGCGGCGGCGATCACCACACGCTGCTTCTGGCCGCCGGAGAACTGGTGCGGGTAGTAGTCCACCCGCTGCTCGGGGTCCGGGATGCCGACTTGGCGCATGGCCTCGATGGCGCGCGCCTTGGCTTCCTTCTTGGAGATCTTGTTGTGGGCGCGGATGCCCTCCATGATCTGCCAGCCCACGGTGTAGACCGGGTTCAACGCGGTGGAGGGTTCCTGGAAGACCATGGCGACGTCCCGGCCGCGGGCGGCGCGCAGGTCCGCCCCGTGCAGGGTCAGCATGTCCTTGCCGTTGAGGTACACGGCTCCGCTGGCGGCTCCGTTCTCCGCCATGATGCCCAGCGCGGTGCGCGCTGTCACGGACTTGCCGGATCCGGATTCGCCGACGATGGCAAGGATTTCCCCGGCCTTGACCGTGAAGTCCACGCCGCGCACGGCGGGAACCGCACCTGCGTCGGTGACGAAGTCAATGTTCAAGCCCTCGACGCGCAGTACTGCGTCGCGGTCTTCGGTGATGGTTGGCGCTGCGTGGCTCATGCTCCGACTCCTGCCTCGGTGATGCGCTTGGCCTTCTTGCGGCTGAAGCGGCGCAGGCGCGGGTCGTTCAAATCATTCATGGATTCGCCGACCAGGGTCATGCCCAGCACGGTGACCACGATGGCCAGGCCCGGGAACAGGCCGGTCCACCAGATGCCGCTGGTGGCGTCCGACATCGCGCGGTTCAGGTCGTAACCCCATTCCGACGCGCTGGTCGGTTCGATGCCGAAGCCCAGGAAGCCCAGGCCCGCCAGCGTCAGCAGCGCCTCGGTGGCGTTCAGCGTGAAGATCAGCGGCAGCGTGCGGGTGGCGTTGCGCAGCAGGTGGGTGAACATGACCCGCCACGGGCTGGCGCCGATGACCTGCGCGGATTCCACGAACGGCTCGGCCTTCAGGCGCATCACCTCGGCGCGCACCACGCGGAAGTACTGCGGGATGAACACCACGGTGATGGAGATGGCCGCGGCCATGACGCCGCCGAACACCTTTGACTGACCCTGCGAGATCACGATGGACATCACGATGGCCAGCAGCAGCGACGGGAAGGCATAGATGGCGTCGGAGAGCATCACCGCGATGCGGTCGAACCAGCCGCCGAGGTAGCCGGAGACCAGGCCCAGCAGCACGCCGAGGAACAACGACATCACCACGGCGGCGATGATCACGAAGATCGCGGTCTGCGCGCCGAAGATGGTGCGGGAGAACACGTCGTAGCCGCCGGAGGTGGTGCCCCAGATGAAGTCCCCGCCCGGGGCGGCCTGGCGCGGGAAGTCGCCGTTGGCGTTGCCGGACTGGGCGAAGTCGAACGGGGCGATCAGCGGCGCGAAGATCGCGGCGATGAGGAACAGGCCGGTGAGGGCCAGCCCGCTGATCAGCATGCCGCGCTGGAGCCCGGAGGACATCTTCAGGTGGGAGATGATCGGGAGCTTGTCCACCCAGGACTTGTTGGATGCGGGAAGAGTAGCGGTGCCCATGGTTAGTACCTGACTCTCGGGTCGATCAGTGCGGCCAAGATGTCCACGATGAAGTTGGTGAAGGCGACGATGATCGCCAGCAGCACCACGATGCCCTGGACGGCGACGAAGTCGCGGGCGGTGAGGTACTCGGCCAGCTTGAAGCCCAGGCCCTTCCATTCGAAGGTGGTCTCGGTCAGCACCGCGCCGCCGAGCAGCAGCGCAATCTGCATGCCCATCACGGTGATGATCGGGATCAGCGCCGGACGGTAGGCGTGCTTGGTGGTCAGCCGGAATTCGCTGACGCCGCGCGAACGCCCGGCCTCCACGTATTCGCGGCCCAGGGTGCCGATGGCGTTGGTGCGCACCAGGCGCAGGAACACGCCGCCGGTGAGCAGGCCCAGGGCGATGGCCGGCAGGATGGCGTGCTGGGTGACGTTCACGAACGCTTCCATGTTGCCGCTGCGCAGTGCGTCGAGCCAGTAGATGCCGGTCGGCGCCTGGAGCGTGGTCAGCTGCAGTTCGGTCTGCCAGTCGGCGCGCCCGGCGATCGGCAGCCAGTGCAGCCAGACGCCGAAGATCAGCTTGAGCAGCAGACCGGCGAAGAAGACCGGGGTGGCGTAGGCCAGAATGGCCAGCACGCGCAGGATGGCGTCCGGGTAGCGGTCGCGGAACTTGGCAGCGACCAGGCCCAGCGGGATGCCCACGATCAGCGCCACGAGCACGGCGTTGATGGCCAGTTCCAGAGTGGCGGCGCCATAGGTGGTGAGGATGTCGGTGACCGCGGTATTGTCGGTCAGGGTGCGGCCCAGGTTGCCGGTGAAGATCTGCCCCAGGTACTCGAAGTACTGGATGAACAGCGGCCGGTCGTATCCGGCCTCATGGATGCGTTCGGCAAGCTGGTCCGGGGTCAGGCGCCCGCCCAGCGCGGCGGTGATCGGGTCGCCGGTCACGCGCATCAGGAAGAAGACCACCGTAATGAGGATGAAGACGGTGGGGATGATCAGCAGGAAGCGCGTGATCACGTAGCGGAGGAACCCCCCGCCCTTCTGCTTGGCTGGCTTGGGTGCCGCCAGCGGGCTGGGAACTTGTCCCGGTGGAGACGTGATGGTCATCGTCAATCCTTTGGAAATCGCAAAATACGTGCGTTGCGCCGGGAGATCCCCGGGCACAGATTTAGGGGATCCGCCGCGCGGGATCCGGTGGATTCCGCGCGGCGAACCCCCTGGGGTTCAGGTCAAGCCAGTGCGCTGATGCTTACTTGCTCAGAACGCCCAAGCGGAACTTGAACGACGGGTCCAGGGTCTTCTCGACTCCCTGCACGTCCTTGCCCGCCACGGCGACCTGCGCGCCCTGCAGCAGCGGCAGGGTGGAGAGGTCCTTGGCGACCATGGTCTGCAGGTCCTCGATGGCCTTGGTGCGCTCGGCCGCGTCGGCCATGCCGCGCTGCTCCGAGATCAGCTTGTCGACCGCCGGGTTGTCGTAGTTGTTCGACAGGAAGTTGTCCTTGGCGAAGAACGGCGACAGGTAGTTGTCGGCGTCCGAGTAGTCAGGGAACCAGCCCAGCTGGTAGGCCGGGTAGTCGGTGACGCGCTGCTTCTGGTAGGTGACCCATTCGGTGGACTTCAGGTCGACCTTGAACAGGCCGTCGGCCTCCAGCTGCTTCTTCACCAGGGCGTACTCGTCGCCCGAGCTCGGGCCATAGTGGTCCGGGTTGTACTGCAGCGGAAGGCTGACCGGGATGTCGACGCCGGCATCCTCCAAGACCTTCTTCGCCTTGGCGGCATCCGGCTTGCCGTCGGTGCCGTACAGCTCCTTCAACGGCTCGATGGCGCCGGTGAAGCCCTGCGGCACGTAGGAGTAGGCCGGGGTGTAGGTGCCCTTGTAGACCTCGCTGGCGATGGCCTCGCGGTCGATCAGGTTCGCGGCGGCCTGGCGCACGGCCAGCGACTTCGCGGCATCAGCGTCCGCGGTCTTGGCGCCGTACGGCATGGTGTCGAAGTTGAACACGATGTAGCGCAGCTCGCCGCCCGGGCCCTTGTGGACCACGAGGTTGCTGTCCTTGCCCAAGTCCTCCACGTCGGTCGGGGTCAGCGAACGATACGCGACATCGATGTTGCCCTGCTGGACGTCCAGCTTCAGGTTGTTCGAATCCGCGTAGTACTTGATGGCGGCCGACTTGTTGGCCGGTGCGCCGAGCACGCCGGCGTAGGCGTCGTTGGCCGACATCGAGATCAGGCTGTTCTTGTTGTACGAGTCGATCACGTACTGGCCGCCGAAGGCCTTGCCTGCGACGATTTCCTCATCGGCCATCACCTTGTCGGCCGGGAAGACCTCGTCATCCACGATCGGGCCGACCGGCGAGGTGAGCACCTGCGGGAAGGTCTGGTCGTTGGCGACCTTGAGCTTGAAGACCACGGTAGTGGCATCCGGTGCGGTGATGGACTCGACGTTGCCCAGCAGCGAGGACGGGCCGTTGGGGTCCGCGATCTTCAGCTGGCGGTCGAAGGTGAACTTCACGTCCTTGGAGTCAAGATCGTTGCCGTTGGCCCACTTCAACCCCGGCTTCAGCTTCACGGTGAATTCCTTGTCCGAGGTGAACTCGGCGGACTCGGCCAGGTCGTTCGAGGGTTCAGGGCTGCCCGGCTCGGAGTTCAGCAGGAACGGGAAGATCTGGTTCATGACCATGAATGAACCATTGTCATAGGAGCCGGCCGGGTCGAGCGAGGTGACCTTGTCCGTGGTTCCCAAGGTGATCGGCGCGCCTGATGCGTCGCCGCTTGGCGCACCCGATGCGTCGCCGTCATTGGAGGCGGAAGAGGTGCAGCCGGTCAGTGCGAGGGCGGAAATTCCCAAAGCGGCCGCGGCGAGTCGCAGCCCGTTCTTCTTGCGAGTCATGAAGTGATCCTTAATCTGTGAGCATGCTTGCGGTGATTGAAAACACATGCTTCACATAGACTAAGTGATACAGCCCACCTATGACCAATAGCACACTGGGTCAAGTCGCAAAAATTTCACTTCCGGGCCTGATTTCGATGCTTTGGCTCACAGCTTCCGTGCCTGACGTCCAGTTTCCCACCCGGCTTGGATGCGCGGGCGCACCGGTAGATTAGGCTGGTAGGCGATGATGACACGTAGAGACGCCGCCATTGCGTTGGATATCCCCCTAGAAATGGCCAAGAAGCACGGCATCCCTTCGAAGATGAGCGAAGCCGAGTTCCGCGAGCTGAATTCAAATCCGCCGGCATGGCTGGCCCAGTCCCGCGCCAACCGGACCGGCAAGCGCCCGGTCTGGGTGCATCTGGTCTGCGAAGTATGCGGCACCGAGGACTACGAACGACCAAAGAAATGGTGGCCGACCTTTGACTTCGTGCACTGCTCTCATCACTCCCCCGCCCAGCTGCCGAAATTGGAAGCCGGCCGGACACGGGTCGAGTACCCGGATATCTCCGCGCGCATGTACGGCATCGTCGACGAGGACTAGCCACCGCCTGCAGGGCCCGTGACCCTTGGCTGCTAATCCAACGTCGAGAAAACCCTGCGGTGCCTGCCGTCCCGAGGGACGGCAGGCACCGCAGGGTTCTTTTCGCTTCTCTCCTGGCTCCATCCGGTCAGCGCGTGCGATCAGGCCTGACGGCTTTCCATGTACTTGAGGATTTCCACCTGGACGTCCAGCAGGTCCTGGTTCGTGAAGTCCAGAACCACGGCGTCTCCGGCCATGGCCCCCATGCCGGAGGCTCCGATGCTCAGCTTCCCCTTGACCAGCAGCGGGCCGCTCAGGCTTGGCGGGCCGCCAAGGTCCAGGGATTCCTTCTTGTTGAGCAGGAAAGCCCCGACCTCCTCGGTCTGAGGGGTGCTGAACGCCATCCCCATCGAGGCGAAGGACTCATATTCGAGTGCTTCCTCTTCCCACTGGAATGTCAGCCCCACGGTCGCATGCTTCGTCAGATCTGGCGACTGCTTCGCGGCAGCTTCCGTGACCCATATGCAGCTCACGTCCGCTTCCCCGAGGGATCCCATATCAGTTGTCATCGCTTCGTCGGCAAACACCAAGCCCTTAAACAAGTCGCCGCTGAGTTCTGCAACTTCTGCACAACTGGGAAACGACACGTCGCCGCCGGCGGCGTCTGCGGGAGGACCTGCCGAAGGTGTCGTTTCGGTACCAGCCGCTGCTTCGGCCGGCGGTGGCGCCGGATCGGCGTTGCTGCAAGCGCTCAGGGATACCCCCAGCAGCAGGGCGGCCCAGACGGACAGCAATTTTCGTGCGCGCATAAAACCTTCCAATAGATAGTCGGTGCATCATGTGGCATCTGCCTGCATCGCCTGGGAGATCAGGCACTCACCTGAGGCGATACGGGCAACAAGCTATCATCAAGCGTTTGACGCTGCGAGTATGTGCGGAAGATTTCCTCCACGGGGCATAACATTTCATTTTTCCCCGCCGCCCGCGGTGGCTCCGGAGAATCGCCGCCCGAAATGTGCAACGGGCCCCTCGGCCTTCCGGATCATCCGCGGAAGGCCCAGGGGCCCAAGTGCTCCGGGGCCCGGAACGGCGGCTACTTCCAGCCGATGTCCTTGACGACCTTCGTAATGTTGGCCATCACATGCTCGTTGTATTCAACGCCCAGCTGGTTCGGCAGGGCGAAAAGCAGGTAGTCGGCTTCGGACATCGCCGCGTCGCGGGTGAACAGCTCGGCCAGCTCGTCCAGGGATCCCGCATAGGTCGGACCCGAGCGTGCCCGCATGCCTTCGATCTGCCCGACGGAGTCTCCGCGCTCGCGGCGTCCGAAGTACAAGTCGTCGGTATCGGTGATCACCGGGAAGGCGCTGCGCGTTACCGCGGTCTGCCCTCCGGTGGTGTGCCCGCTGGCGTTGTAGGAATCCAGATAGCGGCGGATCTGCTCGCGCTGGGCGATGTGGAAGGGACGCCCGTCGTCCTCCAGCAGCAGGGTCGAGGACAGCAGGTTCATGCCTTCTCGACCGGCCCACTCAGCGGTCTCGAATCCCGCCGCGCCCCACCAGATGCGGTTTTCCAACCCCGGGGAAACCGGGGTGATCGGCAGCAGCTGGCCGCCGTGCTGCTCGGGATGCACCGGGCGGGCAATCGGCGTGCCGGCAATGGCTTCGCGGAAGGTGGCTGCGCGTTCGCGGGTCACGCTGGACCAGCTCTCGCCCTCGCCCAGCGTGTAGCCGAACAGCTCCTGACCGTTGGCTGCGGGCTCGGGTGAACCACGGCTGATGCCAAGCTGCATGCGGCCGCGGGCGATGGCGTCGGTCACCGCGGCTTCCTCCGCCATGTACAGCGGGTTCTCGTAGCGCATGCCTGGGTTGTAGCACTTGTTGTCAGCGTCGGCGCGCTCTACAGCACAACGTTGACGGCAATCCTGGCTGGTTTTCGATGAAGGCGGCTCTTCCTGCGCTGAGCGTCGGTGCGATGATCGCGCAACCCGGCGGTGCTCCACCCTCATAGAGGCGCATCGAGTACTTCGCGCAGCTGATCGACGGTGGGCGAACCAGCCAGCCCGGCAGGAGTGCGGAACACTCGACAGGCGAGCCCCACCGGCGTGTGCTCGTCGGCGAAGGGGTCGGAGCCGTCAATGAGGACGGTCGGGGACCCGTGGAACCCGAGGCGGGCGGCGTCCTCGGCAGTCTCGACTCGCTGATGCACGACGCGGACGTCCGATCGGCCGTCGAGGGCCTCGGTGAGCCGCCGGTCGAGCACCTCCCAGTTCGGGCACCCGTCGAAGTACTGCAACGTGATCTCCACGATCCACTCCTCTCAGGCTCTGTCCGCGCGGACCGCGGCCGGTGACGCCGTCTCAGGCGACGCAGCCGCCGCTTGGCTCTTGCGGGCACGCGCGGCGCGCAGCCCGTTGGCGATGACGACGACCTCGGCGACTTCGTGGACGAGGACGACTGCGGCCAGGCCGAGCACGCCGGTGATGGCCAGCGGCAGCAGCACGGTGATGATCGCCAGGGACAGCACGATGTTCTGGTTCATGATCGCCCGGCCTCGGCGGGCGTGCCGCAGAGCCTGCGGGATCAGGCCGAGGTCGTGACCGGTGAAGGCGACGTCGGCGGACTCGATCGCGGCGTCGGATCCGGTCGCGCCCATCGCGATGCCCACGGTCGCACCGGCCAGGGCGGGGGCGTCGTTGATGCCGTCGCCGATCATCGCCGTCGGCGAGGCCTTAGAGAGCTGGGCGACGATGCGGGCCTTGTCCTCGGGCCGCAGCTCGGCGTGCACGTCGCCGATCCCAGCGAGCTGCGCGAGCGCGTGCGCGGTGCGGGCGTTGTCGCCGGTGAGCATGCTCACCTCGACGCCCTGGGCCCGCAGCGTGCGCACGACCTCGGGGACCTCGGGGCGCAGCTCGTCGCGGACGCCGATCGCCCCGGCCAGTTCGCCGTCGACGGCCACGAGCACGCAAGTCTGGCCCTCGGCCTCCAGGTCCTCGACCCGGGCCTTGAGCGGCCCCGCGTCGATCCAGCGGGGGCTGCCCACCGTCACCCGGCGGCCGTCCACCATGCCGCCAATGCCGCGCCCGGCCTCCTCCGTCACGTCCTGGGCGGCGGGCGCTCCTTGGCCCGCGGCGGCGATGGCGGCGGCGAGCGGGTGCGTCGAGTGCTGCTCCACGGCCGCTGCCCAGGCGAGCACCTGGGCGTCGTCGAACCCGTCGGCGGCGACGACGGCGGTGACCTCGGGCCGGTTGCGGGTCAGGGTGCCGGTCTTGTCGACGGCGAGGTGGCGGATGCCGCCGAGGCGCTCGAAGGCGGCACCGCTCTTGATGACGACGCCGAACTTCGTCGCCGCGCCGATCGCGGAGACCACGGTGACGGGCACCGCGATCGCCAGCGCGCACGGGCTGGCGGCGACGAGGACGACCAGGGCGCGGGTGATCCAGGTCTCGGGGTCGCCGAGCAGCGAGCCGAGCACGCCGATAAGGACGGCGAGGACCATCACGCCGGGCACCAGCGGGCGGGCGATCCGGTCGGCGATGCGGGCCCGGTCGCCCTTCTCGGCCTGGGCTTGCTCGACCAGCTCCACAATGGTGGTCAGCGAGTTGTCGGTGCCCGCCGCGGTCGCCTCGACCTCCAGGACTCCGGCGGTGTTGATCGCGCCCGCCGACACTGCATCATCGGGCGCGACCTCGACCGGGATCGACTCGCCGGTGATCGCCGACGTGTCCAGACTGGAGCGGCCAACGCGGACCAGGCCGTCGGTCGCGACCCGCTCGCCCGGGCGGACCAGCAGCACGTCGCCGACGGCGATCTCCTTCGCCGGGATCTCGACCGAGGCACCGTCGCGCAGCACGGTGGCGGTCTCCGGCACGAGCTTGAGTAGCGCGCGCAGGCCGCCGCGGGCGCGGTCCATCGCCTTGTCTTCCAGGGCCTCGGCGATCGAGTACAGGAACGCCAGCGCGGCGGCCTCTTCGACGTAGCCGAGGATGACCGCGCCGACGGCGCTGATCGTCATCAGCAGCGCGATCCCCAGCTTCCGCTTGACGAACAGGTTCCGCAGCGCGCCGGGCGCGAACGTGTACGCGCCCAGCAGCAGGCCCGCCCAGAACGCGACCAGCGCCGCGACGTGCAGCCCCAACCACTCCAGCAACAGGCCGATGCCGAACGCGACGCCGGAGAGGATCGGCACCACCAGGCCCGGGTCGCGCCACCACGGGCGCTCGGCCTCCTCCTCCACCTCCTCGGCGGCGCTGGCGGCCGGCTCGTCGCAGCCGCAGGCCGCGCTCACGAAGCGTCCTCCGAGCCTGTCGCGGCGCAGCAACCGGGCACCGAGCAGTGCGGGTCGATGCACGGCGCGCTCTCGTCCACCGCCAGCGTCACGTCCACCAGCGCCGTCAGCGCCGCGGCCAGGTGTGGGTCGGCGATCTCGTAGCGGGTCTGGCGGCCCTCGGGCTCGGCGACCACGATCCCGCAGTCGCGCAGGCAGGTTAGGTGGTTCGACACGTTCGACCGCGTCAGCCCCAACTCGCGCGAGAGCACGGCGGGGTGGCTCGGGCCGTCGAGCAGGGACATCAGTATCTTGGAGCGCGTCGGGTCCGCCATGGCCCGGCCCAGCCGGTTCATGACGTCGAGGCGCGAAGCAATAGTCAGCATGCACTGAACTATACAGTGTGTGCTGACCTATCGTCCAGTTGCAGGGCTGCCGCACGCGCTCCGCGCGCTTGCCCTCGGGAATCACGGTCACCTCTTGCGCCAGCTCGGCCACGTCGGCATCCCGCGACCCTTCCACGTCTCCACGAGACCGGCGGCCCACCGGACGGACGCGAAGAGCCCGTAGCCGGACCCGGCAAGGCCAGCGCCGACCGCGAGCCACCGCCCGATGCCGAGCCACACGCTCCCGTCCACGTCCAGCGCCCACTGAGCGCCGGTGATGAGCCCGGCGATACCCATCCAAAGCCCGGCGACGACCACGACCACCGGCAGGAGGGCGAGGCACATCGCCGCGGCCGCCGACCAGAGCTGACGCGCTTCCAGCTTCGCCGTCGCCGCGATGATCCGCTCGGCCCGTTCGTTCGACGCATCGAGGTTCGCGGTCATCGTGGTCGAAGCCTCCCCGGCGACCTGCTCGACGGCCTTCTCGACCCGTTCCTCGGTGCGCTTCTCGATCCGCTGCACCGCGCCGCCGACCTGGCTCAAGAGCTTCTGGTTCGCCGCGGCCTGCGCCTTGAGCCCCTCAATCGCCGAGGCCGTAGCCGCGCGATTCTTCTGCGCCTCCGCGACCAAGCTCCGCGACGCGGCGTTCAAGCTCTCGCCGTTGAGACTCTGCGCGAACTCGCCGAGCGTGCTCGCGATCTCGTTCTGCCTGCTCTCGATACTCGCGATCCTCGCGGACACGTCGCTGGAGGGCGAGGAGGTCGACGCCGGGGCCGTGATCCGCTCCAGCCGCCTCGTCGTCTCCTCGTCCATGACCTTCACGAACCCCGCGAGCTTCTTCTGCTGCTCGGCCAGCGTGGCGATCCTCGTATTCTGCGCCTCGACGGCGGCGAGGATCGAGGTCAACAGCTCCATCGTCTCCGGACTGCCGAGCGGCGGCGGCGACTGCACGGGCCCGTTCTGCTGCTTCAGCCTGTCGAGTGCTGCGCTCATGTTCCTGCTCCTTCTGCTGCTGGTGGTAGTCGAAGAACGCCTGCGCGCCCTCCGGGGTGAAGTCCGCCGAGAGTGCGCTCGCGCGCTTGCGGCGCTCGGCGCGCCCGGACTCGCCGCGGCGGTCCTCGATGTAGAGCGTCCAGGTCTCCTGCCCGGCGCGCTTGCCCTTCTTGCTGACGGGGCTGTGCAGCCGCATCCGCGGCACCCTCTCCCCGTCATCGCCGAGCTGCTGGTTCTGCTCGTCGATCACCGCTTCGAGACCGGCCTTGTCCACCGCGCGGGGATCGGTCAGGGCAGCGCTCATCCGGTCGCCCATCTCGCGGTCGAGCGATCCCTCGGCGAAGTCCTCGCGGCGCAGCTCCCAGTCCTTCGGCGCGTGCTCCAGACGCTTCACGACCGAGAGGCCGTGATCGCGCATCAGCTCGTCGTTCGCCGACTGCACGCCTTTCTGATTCCCGGCCTTGCGGTCGTGGAACGTGCGGTAGTCCGAGAGCGCCTTTCCCGTGCGGTTGTTGTGATTGAGGACCAAAATATGGTTGTGCGGCTTCTTTCCCCGCCCATCCACATGACTGACGATGAGGCAGTCGGAATCCGGGTGCATCTTCTTCGCGAGCTGGTAGCCCAGATCGTTCACCCGCTGCACGTGTTCGGGGTTCTTCGGGTCGAACTCCTCGTCGCTGAACGACTGGCGGTAGTGCAGCGCCTCGACCTCGCGCGTCGTGTTCTGCGTGAGCGCCCGAGCGCGCGCCGAGAACGCGCCGGGGCCTCCCGGCACGTCGCACGTGATCGCGACGCCCCGCTCGTCCTCCTTGCCACGGATGTAGCGCTCGGTGTCGGCGGCGCTGGCGCTCGGACTGTAATGCGTCGTGCTCATGAGGCCGCCCGATCCCCGAGCAGCGCGCGGACCTCGCGCAGCAGCTCGATCAGCTCGGGCACCTCCGCCGACAGCGCCACCGGCTCACCCGCGCGAGCACGGCGGTCCAGGTCGTTGACGTTGATCGCGAGCGGGCGCACCTGGGCGGCCAGCTCCCGAGCATCAGCAGACGCCTGCACGCGCTCCTCGACCCCGAGCAGGTGCGCGGCCACGGCGGCGTCCAGCTCCTCGCTCCGAGAGGCATGGAGCGCATCGCGCACGACGGTCCGCACCCACGTGCTCGGAGCCAGCCCGAGCCGCTTCGCACGAGTGCGAAGCGCCATGAGCGTCTCCTCTCCGAAGTCGGTATCGAGCTTCGCGCGGCCCCCACGACGCTTCGCGCCGCCGTGACTCTGCCGCACAGCCTCCGCATCAGTCCGACCGGTGTTCACCTGGGAGTCGGTCTGCTGCTCCACCTGTACGCCAGAGTGGCAAGCAGTAGCCGTGTCGGACATTTCGCTGGCGCTCATGTCCTCCCCGGCTGCTTGCGAGGGGCCTCCGGCCCCCTCGACCCCCTGGAAGAGCGCATCGCGTTCGGTGCTCATGCGGCACCTCCGATCAGCGCCAGCGGCACGTCAGGGCTCCGCACCGCGAGCCCGCCCAGCAGCTCAGCAACCGCGCCCTCCGCGTCATGTTCCGCCGAGGTCTCCGGACCGTAGGTCAGTTCCCGCGACCCGACGTTCTGGTGATACGCGTTGCCGTACATGCCGGGCGTGTGTGCGGCGGTCGGGATGCTGCACTGGTGCCACTCGTAGGGCTCGATCTTCCCGATGTGCTGCACGAGGTAACGATTGATGTCGTCGGCACGATAGACCTTCACGACCGAGGCCAAGCGGCGGATGAACTGGTCCAGCGCCTCGTCCACGTTGCCCTTCTGGCGGGCGTAGTAGAAGAACTCGACAGGCTCGATCGTCGCCGTGATGACGATGAGCCGCGGGGCCACCTCGCCCTTGTTCTTGTACCGAGCCTTCGCAGGCGAGGCGTTGTACGGATCAAGCAGCAGCAGCCAGTCGTTCGCATCCATCGCCGAGGCCCGCAGATCGTCCAGCAGCAGCACCTCCTCGCCTCGCCAGTCATCAAGCGGGTTCCCCGTCGCAGCCCGGTAGACCTGCCACCGTTCGCCGTGCGCGTTCGCCGCGTTGATCGCCTCGGTGATGAAGTCCGTGGCGAACCGGGTCTTACCGATCCCGGCATCCCCATGGACGAACACCACGTGCGTCGAGAACTCACCGGCGCGGAGCTTCGCCGCTGCCCGGTATGCGCGACGCTGGCCGTAGGCCGACAGCGCGTCGTCGATCTCCCGCTGATGCCGCGAGTAGATGTCGAACAGCTCGTCCGTGAGCATGATCTGATCCCGCGTGATCTCATCCTGGAGCACGCGCTCCCGCATGTCCTCGAAGTTCTCGGCGACGACCTTCTTCTTCACGTGGGCGCGGCCCTTCAGCCACGTCTCCCGGCGCTGGGCGTCGATCCCGAGATACTCAGGCCCGCGCACCGTGGCAACCTCCGAAGGCGCGTACTGGTGCTTGTCCGCGTACTTCACGTGCGTCAGATACGACAGCATGTTGTCGAAGGCGTACCGCCCGCGGCCAGGCTTCTCGACGTACTGAGGCTCGACACCGATGCCGAACGCGAGCCGATCCAGCGGCGCACTCTTCGCACGGCTGGCGAACTTGATCACGGCGTGCAGGTGCTCGGGCTTCAATTCGACCACCAGGGCCTTCTCCGTGTCGCTCCAGACCTCGCGCTCGTCCTTGTCGTGCACGATGCCGTAGGCCTCGACGACCTCGCAGCCGGTGGCCTCGAGCCGCTGCACCACGTAGGCGAGGATCGCCTCGGCACCCTGCTGGAGCAGCGCGGCCCCGTTCGGGTCCTCGGCAGCCCAGGCCCAGTACGACGGATCGAGGTATTGCGTGAGCCCGATGCTCGTCGGGTTGTTCTCCTGCTTAGCCACGGCGACCACCCCCGCCGCGGGCGGCGCGGAGGGTCTCAGAGGGAGTGCGGCGCCTAAATGACCCCCTATTGACCCCCAAATGAGACCCAAAATGATCCCACGAGGCCACGCGACGGAGCGAGGGCGGAACCGGCTGCTGACCAGGCACGTTGTTGCATGGCGCGGCAATCGACAAGCCCTTGCCGCGCCCGTAGGAACGAATGAGGGTCTCGTAACTCTTGGAGTGCGAAGCACGGCTACGGGCAGTCATCACGACGACGGGCAGCCCGCCTTCGGCGGGTGCCAGGCCAGGCCCTCCGGGCGGGGTCAGGTCGGTGGGAGCGGTGCTGAGGTTGCGTGCGTCGGCGTACATCAGCGACCACCGCCCCGGCCGTAGCGCTTGATGACAGCCTGATGCGTGACGCCGAGCGCGTCGCCGATCCTGGCCCAGGTCACCCCGTCGGCGCGGGCGTCGGCGACGGCGATCTCGACCGCCTCCTCCAGTACGGAGCGGAGCACGCCGAGGTCGTAGAGCTGGGCCTCGGCGTCGGCGAGGGACGGGTCGCCCTGACGCCAGCGGAAGCCGGTCAGGTGATCGAAGGCGGCGGAGTTCGCGCTCATCAGCGACCACCACCCATCACAGAGGCAACGGCGGCGCGCTGGCGCGGGGTCAGCGGAGTGAGTGCCAGGCGCTCACCGGCTCGGCGGCCAGCGGCACGGGCGGCGGCGATGACGGGATCGTGGCCGTCTGCCTGCGGCGAAGGAGTGGAGCCCTGATCGAGGCGAGGGTGGTCGAGCGCGGATGCGCGGGGGACGTCGATAACGACAGACATCGGAAGTCCTCAGACATGAGTATCTTCCGGTTCCCCGCCACGGTAATTGGGCTGTTTGACCGGCTACTCATCCGGGAGCAGAACCCCGCGCTTCTAAGTCGCGGCCCCGGTGGGATCTTCTTGTCTGCAACCATTCTCCCATGACTCGACTCACCAGTGCAATGACGAGTCGAGTCATGAGTCAGTCGCTTCTCGGCTCGATCCGCACGAGATCGGGGTCGAACTTCACGTGACCCGGCATTATGGGCTCGATGGTCACCGTCACCAGCTCGTCCACGAGCATCCGGCGACGGTCCATGTCCAACGCCTTCCACTTCGACTCGACGACCTCACGACGCTCCGCGGTGCCGACCGCCTCCTCCCCGCCCGCCAGCAGCTTCGCCGCCACCGACACCGAGCGGTCCAGCAGCTCCGTGTCGATCTCATCGATGCGGGCCTTCACCTCGTTGATCGCCGCGGTGATCTCCAGGACCGGCTGATGGATGTCGCGCAGCAGCGGGCTCAGCTCTTTCACACGCTCGACCAGGGCGTTCCGCTCGGTCAGCAGTTCCTCGCGATCCGGCCCGTCGTCCTCCTGCGGCATCACGAGGTCGTGCACGTCCACGGACGACAGGCGCGTGAGCACCGCCTCGGTGACCATCGCATCGACGGGCTCGCGCTGGCGGGTGAGGTGGAACTGCTCGCCACAGCGGTACGTCGGCTGCTTGCGGCTATTTGTCCCCGAGACGAGCGTCGCGCCGCACTTCCCACAGAGGCCGATCGTGGACAGGAGGTACTTCGGCTGATTGCCCTGCCTCGCCGACCTCCGCACGTTGTCCTCCAGCTTCGCCACCGCGGCCCGCCACGTCTGCTCGCCGACGATGGGCGGGAACGCCTCGCCCTGCACCGGGTACAGCTCGCCGGTCTTGTAGTGGCGGATGAAGCCAGCGTAGAGCGAGTTCGCCAGCAGGTACCGCACGGCATCGACGGAGAACTCGGACCCGCGCGCGGTGAGATGACCGGCGTTGTTCAGGTCCTCTCGGATGCGCCGGATCGACAGCGATGGCTCGCCGAGGAACGCGTCGAAGGCCCGCCGGACGGCGGCGGCCTCCTCCTCGATCACTTCGCCCTCCCTCGTCCAGCCGAACGCCTTCCATGTGGACGCGGGGATGCCCTCGGCACGTCGGCGCTCGTTCGACCTGATCTGCCGCTCCGCCTTCCGCCGTGCCTCGAACCGGGCGAGTGCTGCGAGCATCGTCGCCCGAAACTCTCCATCTGCTGTCGAGAGATCGATCTCGCCGTCCACTGTGACGACGCGCAGGCCGAGGTCGATCAGCGTGTTGAGGTCCTTCGTGCTCCGCAGCAGTCGGTCCATGTCCACGGCGACGACCATCGAGAACCGACCTGCTCGGGCGTCGTCCAGCATCTCGGCCCAGCGGGTACCAGCTCGACGCTTCTTCGTCGCCGACACCGCGTTGTCCTCGTAGACCTCGACCACGGTCCAGTCCTTGGCCTCGGCCAGTGCCCTGATCTTCCTCAGTTGCGTATCGACCGTCCAGCGGTCGCCCTTGCGGTCCATGGAGGCGCGGACGTAGGCCGCCACCTCGTTCGTCTTCCTCAGCGCTACCAGTTCGACCATGCAACCAAGCTTACGTGGACGAGTGTTGTAACCACGATATGCGCTAACGCATGTCGATCACTCCGGTGCCAACCTCAAGTGTGGTCGTCGAGGCGGCCATGGCCGCCAGTAGCGGAAACGGGGCGGACAGCGAACGGTCGAAGTGGTGCACGCGCAGCCAGGCTCCGTCGAAGCCGCTGCGCTCAGCGGCCTGCGCCAGATCCACCATCTGCCGCACCGCGGCGGCACCCGTGGGAACCGCGGAGTTTGCAGTGCCCGACCAGTGGCCGAAGGTCAGGAAACCAATTTTCTTTGGCATGTCATCTCCGTTTGAACAAAGTCGGTGGTCTTTTCACCTACCAGCCACAATAGTAATTGACGCGTCAATATTCCTGTTATGAGTACACTCACAACATGCCCCTGTCCGCAGGTCGATCCCCCTGAGAGGCCCTTGAATTCGCCCGTCGCAGTGCCAATAATTGCGAGCAACTAGCCGAACCGAGGAAAAGCGGCGCAATGAATGCACTTGTCCATGAGACCATCACGCTGAGCAGGCGCATCCCCTTTCCCTGCGTCGAGGTCTGGAATGCGTATGCCGACCCCGCGCGCCGCTGCGTGTGGGGCGTACCTGCCGGGGAAGGCATCGAGTACGCCGCCGAGGACTTCCGCGAAGGCGGACGCGAGAGCTACCGCTGCGGCCCGCTGGGTTCCCTGGATTTCCTCGTCGAGGCGCAGTACCTCCGCGTGGTCGAGCAGCGGGTGATCGTCTATGCGGAAACCGTGTGGACCAACGAGACACCGCTGTCCTCCGCACTGGTCTCCTGGACCTTGGAGCCGTTGGGCGGCGCGACGCAGGTGGCTGTCACCAGCCAGGTGACCTCTTTCATCGGAGCGGCGATGATCGAGGGCAGCCGTTCCGGCCACCGCATCGTGCTGGCGCAGCTCGGCAGGTTCCTTGCCGGCGCTGCCGCTGACGCTCCGGACCCGGGCGGCATGGAAGGACCCGGGGCTACGGCGATCGCTAGTTAGGATCAGAAACCCTGATCATGCCGTGCGCCCCTTTCTCCCCGTCCGACATGTAGTGCGTGACGAACGGGTAGTTCCCGGCCTCGGGCAGCACCAGTTCCACGAATCCTCCCTGCGCCGGTGCCA
Source organism: Glutamicibacter protophormiae (assembly GCF_014647495.1). Classification (GTDB taxonomy): domain Bacteria; phylum Actinomycetota; class Actinomycetes; order Actinomycetales; family Micrococcaceae; genus Glutamicibacter; species Glutamicibacter protophormiae. The sequence continues at coordinate 110,906 of NZ_BMPH01000001.1, read as the reverse complement.
ACGCCAGGGATTGGGAACCCCCGCCAGTTCGATCGCGGGCGTCCAGCTGGTAGGCGCCTTCGAAGTACACGGTGTCGAACTGGCCGCCGATCACGTGGAAGCTGCTGGGCCTGTTGGGGCCCGCGGCGAGTACCCAGATGCGGATGCGTTCACCGGTGGCAACCTGCAGCGGGTCGAAGGAGTATTGATTTGCGTAGCCGTTGAACACCACCAGATCGGGGTTCCCTCCTGCAATCTTGTCCACGTCCACCGGTTGCCCTTCCGCGCCGAGGTAGTACTCGGACTGCACCATCACATACGACTTGTCCACCGCGGGCAGGTCCTCGGGTTCGATGATGACCGCTCCGTACATGCCGTTGGCGATGTGCGCGCTCATGGGTGCGGTGGCGCAGTGGTACATCCAGATCCCTGACTTGGTGGCAGTGAACGTGTAGGTCAGTTCCTCGCCAGGGACGATGGTTCGCATCGGTTTGTCCGGGGCCAGGGACCCGGCGTGGAAGTCGATGGAGTGGCCCATGGTGCCGTCGTTGTAGAGCGTGATTTCGAATTTGTCGCCGATCCGTCCGTGCAGGACCGGACCCGGGGCGGTGCCGTTGAAGGTCCACAGGTTCTGCGTGAACCCCGGCGACACCTCGGCCTGCAGCTCGCTGACCGTGAAGCGTTTCTTGTGCAGCGCCGGCTTGCCGGTGTCCGCAGGCAGTGGATCCATTACCGGGTTGCGTGCGGTGAATCCGTCCGCGGGCTGGGCCAGCAGGTCGGGTCCCGCGGCCGCGGGCGGCTGGCCAGCATCCTGCAGGTGTCCGTGGGACGTCTCGGGTGCCGTGTCGCCGGGTGCGGCGGCGGCGGCGGCGGCGCCGGTCACCACGATCCGCATCACCATGCCCATCTGCTTGTGCCCGACGATGGAGCACCAGCCCTCCATGTCTGCGGTGATGACCCCGGCGTCCACGGTGGCGCTCTGGCCCGGCGCCAGGCGCCCGGAGTCGCTCCCGTTGGCCAGCACCAGGTCGTGGACCTGCGCGGCATCAGTGTTGGCCAATTCGATGACCAGCCGTGTTCCTGCTTCCACCTCGATGGTGGAAGGTGTGAACCGCATGTCCTTGGCGGTCATCTGCACGGTCTTGACCGGTGCGTTGGCAGGGTCGACCGGCTGCTGCGCGGTGGAAGCGGCCGGCGGGCGGATCCCGGCGGCCGCGGGATCCAGCGCTACGCCGACGGCGATCACCAGCACAACCGACATCAGACCTGCGGCCGCCTGGCCCAGGCGTTGGCCGGGCGGGCGGGCGCCTTCGGGTTCCACCGGGCCGCGCTCGCGGGCCCTCGGCTGGCCTGCGGATTCCGCGGCTTCTTTCTTGGCCAAGCGATGGGCCTTCAAGGCGGTGAAGAGCAAGGGGATGAAGCTGCCCATGGCGCCGAGGTAAAGCACCGAGCACAGCACACGCACCAGCGAGGAGACCGGCAGGGCGCAGGCCAGCAAGGCCGCGTTGGCCATGCTCACCCGCCAGGCGGCTCCACGGTCGAAGGCCGTGGCCGCCGCGCGGACCGGGCGCGGCCCGCCGCCAAGCGCCACGGGCACCAGATAGGACAGCGCGCCCAGCAGGATCTGCGCGGCGAAGCCTGCGGCCAGGTACGGCACGATGGTGTCGAAGTGCCGGCCCATCTGCGTCCAGTCGCCGCTGGCAGCTAGGGCGTAGAGCGTCCACACCAGGGTGCCCGTCCACCAGCAGACCGCGGACAGGACCGACAAGGTGGCGAAGCTGCGCGGCGGCTTGGCCCTGGCGGCATGGATGAACGGCGAGGCAGTCATTCCCAGCCCTGCCAGATAGCCGAGCACACCCAGGGCTGCCACCAGCAGCAGTCCCGCGGCCGCCCCGCCCGCGGCCACCAGCACCGAGGCTGCGAGTACCGGCAGCGCCCGGCGCAGGCGCACCGCGGCATGGGTGGCGATGCGGGTGCGCAGCATCGTGGGCCACAGCGTGATCAGGGTTCCGGCGACGGTCAGCCCGACCCAGCCCAGCAGGTTCACCAGCGCATGGGCCAAGGTCAGCCGCTCATGCAGCGGAGAAGCGAGCCCGGCGGAAATCCAGGTTCCCAGCCCGGCGCCGATCGGCAGGAAGCAGGCGGCGGCGATGTAGTAGCGCACGCTCGCGGCATAGGGCGAGGGCAGCGCGCCGCGCAGGCTGCGGTACAGCCAGGCTCCGTGCCATGCCGCGGCCGCGGCGACCAGCAGCGCACCGGCCAGCGTCAACGGCCACAGTTCGGCAAGCACCCCGGCAACCACCACGGCGGCGCCGCCGTTCATCAGCCCCAGGCGCAGCGACTGCCGGCGGCGTTCCTGGACGGTCACCACGCGTTTAAGCAGCGCGGTGGCGAAGTACTGCGACCAGACCAGAATGGCGTGGGACAGCGCGCCGAGCAGCAGCAGGTGGATCAGCAGCCAGCGGGGCGCCGGCAGCTGGCGGTGGACCAGCGCGACGACAACCACCAGGATCAGCCACAGCGCCGTGGGCAGGTCGCGCAGCGGCCAGAAACCCCGGCCGGGGACCTTCGCCGCGGCGGGCCCGGTGCTCAACGGCAGGTTCATTTAACGGATTCCTTCCCGGAGGCGGGTGCGGACGCGAGCGCCAGCAACGCGCTGGCGAGGGCCACGAACACGAAAAGCAGCAGCGCGACGACGTTGAGAACACCACCGACCTGCCATGCCAGCTGCCCACCCAACCCGTTGCCGAGCCACAGGCGGATCACCAAGCCGGCATGCATGAGGATCACCGGCAGCCACATGGCCTGGCGGTAGGGAAGGTCGATGGCCAGTACGGCCGGCAGGATCGTGGGCGCATGGGCCATGATCATGGACATCACGAAGCCCAGGAAAACCGCGTGCACCGCAGTATCATAGGCGCCGGAGCCGGCCGGGTACCCCAGCATCCAGACGACGCCGGCAACCAGCAGCCAGAAGTAGCCGGCCAGCAGGCAGGCCGCCATGTAGCGCGGCGCGCCCTTCAACTTGACGGTGCGCCGCGCGACGTCGTTGACCGCCAGCCAGAGCACCAGTGCGCACAGCACCAGACCGAAGAGCACGGTCCCGGCTTGGACGAACAGCGTGGACGCCGCGGCGGACATGAGCAGCGCAACGTTGAGGACCACCGCCAGGGCTTGCGAGCGCGAGGTCAACTGGATGCGGGCCAGCTCAACCCGTTCCCCGGCGATGGTCATCACCAGGAACGCGGCCAGCCACGGCAGCAGCAAGGAGATCTCCACTGCGCCGGTGTACAGCACGGTGGCGCCCAGCCCGGCGCAGGCGCCGAGCATCTGGATCAGCACCGCGTCGGCACGCTGCCTGCGCCACAACGGGTAGTAGGTGGCCAGCAGGGCGGCCATGCCCAGGATCAGCAGCGTTCCGGTCAGCGCCCGGGGCGCGGCGAACAGCTGGCTGCCACCGCCTAGCGCCAGCAGGACGGGCGCCGCGTAGCCCGCGGCCCGCCCCCAGGCCACCGCTCGCTCCAAGGCAATCAGCGCTCCGACAAACCCGAAGACCATGGCCAGCGAATGCGCCGGCCCCCACGCGGCAATCTGCACCGGGGCGGGTACATCCAGCAGGATCAGCGCCGCATCCAGCCCGGCCAGCAGGCACAGGCCGGCCGGGAGCATCAGGGCCAGGCGCCACCGTCCCCGGCGTTTGGGCCTGGACGGCGCAGCATAGGAGGCCGGGCTCATCGTTGCCCCTCGCGCTGTGGCGACAGTTCAAGGCGGCAGCCGTGCTCCAGCGCGAAAGGCAGGATCCGGCTTCCTGCAGGATCCCGTCCGCGGGACTGCAGGATCCCCCGCACGATCCCCAGATGCACGTTGCAGATGACCTGCGGGTTCTCCCGGGCCGCGCTGAGCAGCGGGCAGGAGAGCAGCGACACGCTGTGGTCGGCTTCGAGACGGGGCGCAAAACCGAGCGCAGCCAGCGAGTCGAGAACCGCGCCACGGGCATCGCCTTCCCGGGCGGCTTCTGGCAGCATTGCGCCCCAGCGCTGGCCGGCCTCGATGCCGGCCCGGGCCGGGTTGTCGCTGAACAGCGCCACCTGGTCGGCCAGTACGTTGGCCAGCGCGGCGAACGGCGAGGGGGTTGGCGCCGCGGCCCGCCAGATCCATGCTGGCCGCCCGCGGCCGGCGGCGGGCGCGGACTCCCGCTGCACGTACCCGTCGGCGAGCAGCGCGTCCAGATGGCTCCGGACGGTGTTCTCATGCAGGCCCATAAACTCGGCCACCTGAGGCAGGCTCAGGCCCTCGTTCCGCATTTCGACCAGCGACAGTATCCGCTCGCGGGTCGACGAGTGAACGCGCCCGCCTCCGCTGCGCCGGGGCGCTCCGCCCTCCGGTCCTTTGCCCATGATTCCGCGCCTCCTTGGAGCCAGCTCTTTCCTGCCCCGTTATTTTCCACTAAGTTAAGTGTAATAAAATAAATCGAACCGCACCACGCGGACCGGCATGCGCCCCACGAGGCGACGCCGGAGCCGGGCAAGGGAGCAGATCATGGCAGAACGCATCGAGATTTCCGGCAGCAGGGAAGAAGCCCAGAAGCAGCACGCGCCGGGCGGCTGCGCCTGCGGCGGGCATGACGAGGACCTCCCCCAGCTCGATGTCCAGGCGATCCCCCATGCGGTCCGCCACGCGGCCATCTTCGGCGCGCTGGATTCGCTGCGGCCCGGTGCAGGCCTGGTGCTGTCGGCCACGCATGATCCGCTGCCGCTGCTGGCCCAGCTGCGGCAGCGCGATGAGACGGCCTTCGAGGTCAGCTACCTCGAAGAAGGACCGCAGCGGTGGAAGCTCAAGTTCGTGCGCAGCTAGCCGGTCGAAACAGCGATGGCCCCGGCCTGCGCGAAACCTCAACGGGTTTCGCGCAGGCCGGGGCCATCGCTCGTGAAGCGCAATCCTTGGGGCGCGTTATCCGACCTTCGCGGGATCCCAGGCGCTGGAGCGGGCGGAGTCGATGGTCGCCTGGCCCAGCACTCGGCTGCCCTGGTAGACGACCATGGTCTGGCCCGGGGCGACGCCGCGCATTCCCTCGGGCAGGTTGACTACCAGTTCGTCGCGGCCTTCGGCCGAGCGTTCCATGTGGGCCACCGCGGCGACCGGGTCGCCGTGGGCGCGCACCTGCACCATGCAGTCGAATTCGGCGCCGGTGGACACTTCCCCGATGGGCAGTCCGGCCCAGGAAATGCGGATGCCGCGCAGCTGGTCCACGGCCAGCAGGGCCTCCGGGCCGACGATGACCTTGTTTTCCTTCGGGCGGATCTCCAGCACGAAGCGCGGCTTGCCGTCCGCAGCCGGGCGGCCCAGGCGCAGCCCCTTGCGCTGCCCGACGGTAAAGGCCTGGGCTCCGGCGTGCTCGCCGAGCTCGTTGCCCTCGTGGTCGACGATCGCGCCGGGCTTCATCTCGATGCGTTCGGCCAGCCAGCCGCGGGTGTCGCCGTCGGGAATGAAGCAGATGTCATAGCTGTCCGGCTTGTTCGCCACGGTCAGGCCGCGGGCGGCCGCCTCGGCGCGCACCTCGGCCTTGGACGGGGTCTCGGCCAGCGGGAACATGCAGTGCTCCAGCTGCTCGTGGGTCAGCACACCCAGCACATAGGACTGGTCCTTGGCCCAGTCGGCGGCGCGGTGCAGTTCCGGATTGCCCTGCTCGTCGCGCAGCACCTTGGCGTAGTGGCCGGTGCAGACCGCGTCGAAGCCCAGGGCCAGCGCCTTTTCCAGCAGGGCGGCGAACTTGATCTTCTCATTGCAGCGCATGCACGGGTTCGGGGTGCGGCCTGCCTCGTACTCCGAAACGAAGTCGTCCACCACGTCCTCGGCGAACCGGTCGGAGAAATCCCACACGTAGAACGGGATGCCCAGCTTGTCGCAGGCGCGCCAGGCGTCGTTGGAGTCCTCCACCGTGCAGCAGCCACGCGAGCCGGTGCGCAGGGTTCCGGGCATGCGCGAGAGGGCCAGGTGCACGCCGACCACATCGTGGCCGGCCTCGACCGCACGGGCCGCGGCGACCGCCGAGTCCACGCCGCCGGACATTGCTGCTAGTACCTTCATCGCGTAAAACCCGTTCCTGCCGTGTGGATGCTGCTTTCATCGGCTGCCATTCCAGCCTTCCTTGCCCGCTCATAGGCCTGCGGCAAGGCTTCCAATAATGCGTCAACGTCTGCCCGGGTGGATCTATGCCCCAGTGTGAAACGTTGCACACTGCGCGCCGACCGGGCATCCCGGCCCATGGCCAGCAGCACATGGGAGGGTTGCGGGACCCCGGCGGTGCACGCCGATCCGGTGGAGGAGGCGATCCCCAGCATGTCCAGCACGAACAGCAGCGAATCCCCCTCGCATTCGGGGAAGGTGAAGTGCAGGTTCCCCGGCAGCCGGGTGCCCCGGTTCTCCGCGTCGCGCGGGCCGTTGAGCACCGCCTCGGGGACCAGCTGCGAAATCTGCTGCACCGCGTATTCGCGCAACCCGCTCAGCCGCGCGGCTTCCTCGGCGAGGTGATCCGCGACTTCCGTGGCGGCCGCGGCGAAGCCTGCCGCCGCCGCGGCGTTCAGCGTTCCCGAACGCATTTTGCGTTCATGTCCTCCGCCGTGCTGCACCGGCATCAGGGCCACGTCGCGGCGCACCAGCAGTCCGCCGATGCCCACGGGGCCGCCGATCTTGTGGGCGCTGATGGACATCGCCGCCAGCTTCGAGTCCGCGAAGTTCGTCGGCACGGCGCCGAAGGCCTGCACCGCGTCGCTGTGCGCAGGAATCCCGTAACCGGCCAGCAGCGCCGCGAATTCCGGAACCGGCTGCACGGTGCCGACCTCGTTGTTGGCCCACATGATGGTGCCCAGGGCGATGTGTTCGTGGTGTTCTTCCAGCAGGGCGCGCACGGCCTGCAGGTCCAGCACGCCGTCGGCGTCCACCGGCATCCAGCACAGTTCGGCCTGCTCGTGCTCGGCCAGCCAGGTGACGGTATCCAGCACCGCGTGGTGCTCTATCCCGGAAACCAGGATCATCCGCGCCGCCGGGTTGGCGTTCACGCGGTTCCAGAACAGGCCCTTGAGCGCCAGGTTGTCCGATTCGGTGCCGCCGGAGGTGAAGATCAGCTCGCTGGAATGCGCGCCGGCGGCGGCCGCGATCGCGATGCGGGCGTCGTCGACCACGCGGTTGGCGCGGCGGCCCGCCGTGTGCAGCGACGAGGGGTTGCCGGTGGCGGCGAACTGCGCGGTGATGGCGGCCAGCGCCGCCGGGGTCATGTCCGTGGTTGCCGCGTGGTCCAAGTATACGGCGGAAGTATTCATATCCCTTCCATGGTACGAGCTTCGCGCTCCTAGTTTGAATGCCCGATCCGTGTGAATTGCCCGACCTCGATGGCTTCGAGGCCCGGATCCTTCAAGATCGCCTCGATCAGCGCGGACGGCCCGCCGACCAACGTGCAGTCGTCATAGGGTTCGGTGGACAGCATCCAGCAGCGGTCCTCCGGGAAGACCAGCGAGGGGCGCTGGCGCTGCTCCCCCGCCGCGGTTTTCGCCCACAGCGGATCGCTCAAGAACGCCGCATCGGCGCGGAACAGGTGGTAGTTGCGGTAGCCGCCGCCCAGCTCCAGCGGGCCTCCGGCCAGGTCTTCGTCCGCGAAGGCGGGCTTCTGCGCCTCGGCGAGCGCGGCGGCATGGGCCGCGGCATTCTGCTCGTCGTTCAGCGCAGGATCCGGCTCCAGCTCGATCTGGATGCGCTCGCCGCCTTCAATGAAGGCATAGCCCGCCCAGAGGCCCAGCACGAACTCCTGCTTGCCGCTGGCCTGGATCAGTTGCAGGGCCAGGTCCTTCCACTGGTTGGCCGGCAGCTCGTCCAGCGGCAGGTCGGTATCCACCCAGGCGTCCTCGGCCACCGGGTTGCCCTGGGCATCCAGTCCGGCAACCGTTTCAAACGAATCGGCGGCGGTCAGCACGTGGCCGCGGCTGGCGGCCACGGTGGACCAGCCCACCTGGCGGTCGTCCTCATCCAGCGCCGGATGGAGGATGCGGGCGTAGCGTTCATAGCCGACCGGCACCTGGGCGGTGACCGTCAGCGGGTCTGCATCGGCGCAGGCGTCGATGATCCATTGGCCGTATTCAGCGGAGACATGGGAAAACTGCATGTCCTAAGACTACCGAGCCATTCCCCTGCCACCGAGGGTTTCGGCTGCCGCAGTGATATGAATGATGAAGTAGGTCCACACCGTCAGCCAGCCGTCTCAAGGGAGCCGCCACCGATGTACATGCCAGATCTGTTGGTCCCGATTCATCAGTTCGCCCGCAAGAGCATCGATTTCTCGCGTCGCATCGCGGTCATGGCGGTGATTAACCGCACGCCGGATTCCTTCTACGACGCCGGGTCGACGTTCGGATTGGATGAGGCCGTTTCGGCGGCGCTGCGTGCGGTGGACGCCGGGGCGGACTGGGTGGATATCGGCGGGGTGCCGTTCTCCCCGGGCCCGGAGCTGCCCTGGCGCGAGGAAGCAGAGCGCGTGGTGCCGGTGATCCGCGAGGTGCGCCGGCGCAGCGACGTGGTGATTTCGGCGGACACCTTCCATCCGCTGGTGGCGCAGGCGGCCATCGACGCCGGGGCGGATGTCATCAACGACACCACCGGCCTGGCCTATCCCGAGCTGGCGAAGGTCGTGGCCGCCAACGACGTGCATCTGGTGCTGACCCATTCGCTGGCCAAACCGCGCACCATCTACCCCCGCCCGCACTACGACGACGTGCTCGCCGAGGTGCGCCGCTACCTGCACGAGAAGGTGCAGCTGGCCAAGGGCTTCGGCATCAAGGATTCGAAGCTCATCATCGATCCCGGGCACGACCTGAACAAGAACACCCGGCATACCCTCGACTTGACCGCCGGGTTCCAGGCCATTGCCGAACTAGGCTATCCGGCGCTGGCGGCGGTGTCCAACAAGGACTTCATCGGGGAGACGCTGGACCTGCCGAAGTCCGAACGCATGCTGGGCTCCATGGTCGCGGCCACCATGTGCGCCATGGGCGGGGCGCGGATCCTGCGGATGCACAACATCCCGGAATCCATGCAAACCGTGCGCCTGATCGAAGCCGCCCAGGGCTGGCGCCAGCCGGTGAGGCAGATCCACAATATGGGGGACGTCAATCCCCCGGCGCATCCCGAATGCGAAGCCAGCGCCTAGAGCATCCAAGGAGATCCATGCGAGCCCTTCTGCCCCAGCCGATTGAGCAGGTCGACGACGACTACCTGCTCTCCCGCTACGCCGGCGCCGCCCTGCCGTTCGTCCGGTTCAACTTCGTGTCCAGCGCCGACGGCAGCGCCCAGCTCGGCGGGCTGTCCGGGGCGCTCGGCTCAAACGGGGACCACAGGATCTTCAGCCTGCTGCGCCGGCTGGCCCATGTGGTGCTGGTTGGTTCAGGCACGGTCCGCGCCGAGGGTTATGCCGGCCCGCTGGTCTCCGACGCGGACCAGGCCTGGCGCACCGCCCACGGGCTGGACGCCCACCCCGTCTTCGCCATCGTCTCCCACAACCTGTCCATCGCCCCGGACGCCGAGGTACTGACGGCCTCGCCCGGGCCGGTGCTGCTGTACACCTGCGCACAGGTCGCCGAGCCGCTGCGCGAGAGCTATCCGGAGCATGTCCAGCTGGTCCAGGTCGCAAACAACGGCGAGGGCCCCGACCCGGTGCAGATCGTCGCCGACCTCGATGCGCGGGGCCTGCAGTTCATCCACGCCGAGGGAGGACCGCACATCTTCGGGCAGTTCATCTCCGCCGGGCAGGTCGACTCCCTGTGCGTGAGCTACTCCCCCGTCCTCGCGGCGGGAGCCGGGTCGCGTATCGCCCGCTCGGTCCGCGAGCAGCAGCGCAGCCTCAGGCTGCATACCCTGTTGGAGGAAAATTCGATGCTCTTCGCCGAGTACCGCGTCGACCGCTAGCGCATCAGCGGCAGGGCTCCGGGGACGACCCGCACGGTCAACGCCCCTCGACCCAGCCGTTCCCCGTCGGCATAGCAGTCCCCTGCGGCCCCCACCCTGAATTCCTTCGCCCTGGCCGAAACCCGGAAGGGATGCTCCCGCCCGGCCAGGATCCGCGGCACATGCCTGAGCACCGGGGCGATCCGGCCGCCGCGCACCAGCGACAGGTCCGCCAGCCCGTTGTCGAACTCGGCCGAGGCGAACAGCGTGATGCCGCCGCCCAGCGAACGGATATTGGCGATGCTGGCGGCCAGCGCCGGTCCGCGGTAGTCCAGCCCCTTGGCGGCGACCCGGGTGTCGAAGGCCCTGAGCCTCGGCAGACACAGCGGCAGCGCCACGATGTAGCGCAAAGATCCCAGGCCGCGCGGCAGCCGGTTGGCCCGGGCGTTGACCGTGGCCTCGAATCCCCAGGAGATCGCCCCGACCACGAGCCGGGTGCGGTGCGGTGTTTCGTCGAACTCGACCTCCAGCAGATCGACCGGGTGCGCGGCAGTCCCCCCGCCAAGGAACGAGGCAACCCGGTCCATGGACTGCGCGGGATTCGCGTCGCGGAGCATACGCCAGGTGTCGTTGCCGCTGCCCGCCGGGATGATCCCGAGCGGAATCCCGGTCCCGGCCAGCACCTGCACCACGTGGTGGATCAGCCCGTCCCCGCCGACCACCACCACCGCGTCCGCTTCCGCAAGCTGTGCGGCGATCCGCGCCGAAGGCAGCGACGAGACGTCGAGCAGGTTCGCCTGGATGCCCGCGCCAGCCAGCCGTTGGGCCAGCTGCGTTGCGCGGCGGCTTCCCCGGCCCCTGCCCGAGGCGGGGTGGAAGACGATCTCGATGCGCTGGAAACGGTGCTGGACGGACATGCCTATAGACAATACCCAGCTAACGTACAGATTCGGAAAGCATTGGCCACAGGTCTTTCGCTACGATAGTAAGGGTCGGCGATAGTGCGCCGCATCGAAAGGAACTTGCCTGACTATGAGCTCGCCGAGCCCCCACGAAATCCTTGGCGTATCCCGCACGGCAAGCATGGAAGAAATCAAGGTCGCCTACCGCAGGGCCGCGCGCGCCACGCATCCGGATCTGGGCGGAAGCGAAGATGCCTTCAAGGAAGTCCAACGCGCGTTCCAGCAGCTCAGCGACCAGCAGTCCGATGATTCCTTCGAACGCAGCTTCCAGTCCCCGGGCCAGGCGCCGCGGGCAGGCTTCAGCGCCCGCCAGTACGATGAACGGCTGCGCACCACGCCGCAGCAGCCCAAGGCCCAGCTGCCCACCGAGTACGTTCCGCCGCTGAACGATGCCCAGTTCACCGCCCTGGACTCCAAGCGGTCCGCGCAGCGGGTGCACGGGGAACCGCGCAAACGCGGCATGTTCAGCTCCCGGTCGCGCCTGCAGCGCGAGGCCACGACCATCAACCTGCTCAGCAAGAACGTGCTCAACGTGCTGCCGGCGGCACGCCTGGTCAACGGGCTGCGCTCCCCCAACGGGGGCCACTACGACCACGTGCTGACCGCCGGATACCGGATGGCGGTTGTCAACACGATGACGCTGCCCGAGGGCTATTATGCCTTCGACGGCTCGGTGCTCCGCCACGGCAACAAGATGACGCAGCCCCCGGAAATTCAGATCTCCGGCATGCAGCGGGCCTTCATGCAGATGAATGTCGCCGCCTACACGCTGGTCCTGGCCTCCAACGGGAACCACCACGAACCGGTGATCGATTACCATCGCAACGCCCAGCCCTCGCTGGCGAGCTCCGCGAACGTGCTCAATGCAGCGGGTCTGGTGCGCGAGCTCAAGCTGTTCCTCGGCTCCGGACCCTCGCCGAATATCGTGGACCGCGAAGTCCTCGCCCGGCTGATCGGCGGCATGTACTAGGCCGATGACTCGATCTGCGTTCGCACCCCTTAAACTGGAAGTGTGTTTCGTATCGTTTTCAATGCCCCAGAAATTCCCGGCAACTCGGGCAATGCCATCCGACTATCAGCCATCACCGGCGCAGAACTGCATCTGGTCAAACCCCTGGGCTTCAACTTCGAGGACGCCAACCTCCGTCGCGCCGGCCTGGACTACCACGACCTGGCATTCGTGACCGTGCATGAAAATCTCGATGCCGCCTTCGAGGCTCTCGGCGAAGGGCGAGTCTTCGCCTACACCTCCGAGGGCGAGACCATCTACAGCGATATCAGCTATGAGCCGAGCGACATCCTGCTGTTCGGCAAGGAATCGGTGGGATTGAGTGCCGAGGACAAGCAGCATCCCCGCGTCACCGACCTGGTCAAGCTCCCCATGCTCCCGGGCCGCCGCTCGCTGAATCTGGCCAACGCTGCGTCGATTGTTGCCTTCGAAGCGTGGCGCCAGCACGGCTTTGCCGGAGCATAAAGTACCAGCGAAGTACGGCCACGTATACAGGTTTACCCAATCTTTATAAAGTAGGCTCGATATGTGCCCGCTGATCCGCAGGTATTGAACTTTGACCACAACCCCGGGAGAAACCAAGACAATGAACGGTAGCCATTCCCAGCACCGCGACGAGCCTCAGGACGAAGACCTGGGTCTAGACCTGGTTGACCAAGTGGCCAGCAGTTCACGCGCCGAGAGGAACTCCAGGCCGAAGCGCTGGATCCTCGGTGTTGTTGGCGTCGTGATCGTTGCGGTTCTCGCTCTCGTGGTCTTCTCGCTGCTCAACGGCGGCCCCAAGGCTTCCAAAGCCGCCAAAGCCGACGACGCGGTGATCCAGACCATCCAGCTCAAGAACGGCGGACAGGCCGTCCTCAGCTCCTCCGCATCGGAAGACGCCATCGGCGTGGACCTGACCAGCCTGCCGGGCCTCGCCGACGGCCAGCAGTATGTCGTGTGGGCCGTCCATGAGGAAACCGGAGTGTCCGTTGTCGCCTCGTCCACCGGCGACGATGTCGATGCGGGCTTGACCCCGGCCGGCGACGTCCTGGCCATCCATATCACCGTCGAAGGATCCACGATCCCTTCGGCCCCGTCGGAGGACACCGAAGCATCGGTGGACCTGCCGCTGGACCCTGGAGCATCCGAAGTTCCCGACGCCCAGGACAGCGGCGCCAGCGACACCAGCACCCCGGGCGCGGACGACTAGCAGCCGTCCAAGCCGCAAAACATGAGGCGCGTTCCCCAAAGGGAACGCGCCTCATGTTTTGTCCGGTTCCGGCTTGCGGTCCTAGAAGCCGGAAATCGTGTCGTCCGCATTCACGGCGACCAGATGGAAGGACTCGGCCAACGCGGCGGCAGGCAATCCCCCGCGTTCGGCATTCGTCCGGCACTGGCGCTCCACGAAACGCTCCATGGAGGCAACGTCGGGGTGCTGGGTGAAATGCGCGCGCAACGCCTCCATCTTCTGCCCGAAGAACTGCGTGATGTCCACGAAACCGTTCTCGCGCTCGCGCGGAGCGCCGTACAGCCACAGCCACGGCACCTTGTAGGCGTCCAGGCCTTCCTCGGCCACCAGTTCCGGGTAGGCGAACGGGTTCTCCACCGCCGGGTAGATCGCCCGGGTGACCGCTTCGCCGCAGGCCAGGTGGTCCGGATGCGAGCGCTGGATGCGGTCCCAGTTCCGCTCGGGATGCATGGCCATCACAATGCTCGGACGCACCTGGCGGATCAGGCGCACCACCTTGCGGATGACCTCATGGGTGGGCTCCAGGTACCCGTCACGCTCGCCGAGGAAGTGCACCGTGCTGACACCGACCTTGGAAGCTGCAACGGTCTGCTCCTGGTGGCGCAGGCGCGCGGTTTCCTGCGGGTCGCGTTCGTCGAAGCCGCCGGCATCCCCGTCGGTCATGATGCAATACTGCACCTCGACACCGGCTGCGGTCAGCGCGGCGATGGTTCCGGCGGCGCCGAAGTCCAGGTCGTCGGGGTGGGCGGCGAAGGCCAGCACCCGCTCGGTCTGGGCCGTGATGAATTGGGTTGTGTCGATCATGCTCGGCGGCGCCTGATCTCGGCGGCGGCCTGCGGCAGCACCTTGGCCAGGTCCCCGACAATGCCCAGGTCCGCGATCTCGAAGACCGGCGCGTCGACGTCCTTGTTCACCGCGATGATGTACTTGCTGGTCTGCATTCCGGCCTTCTGCTGGATCGCCCCCGAGATTCCGGCGGAGATGTACAGCTGCGGCGACACGGTGATGCCGGTCTGGCCCACCTGCGCGTCATGTGAAATCCATCCGGCGTCGGTCGCGGCGCGGGAGGCGCCAATGGCGGCGCCCAGCGCGTCGGCAAGGTCCTCCAGCGGTCCGAAGTCGCCGTCGACGCCGCGACCGCCGGCGACCACCACGCGGGCTTCGCCCAGCGACGGGCGCTCGGAAACAGCCTTCTCCTCCACCCCGACAACACTGACCTTCGGCGCCTGCTCGGCGCCGAGGTCCAGCTCCTTGACCTGCACGGTTCCCGCGGAACCAGCCGGCGCATCCTGGATGCTGTTCGGCTTGACGGCGGCGATCAGCACGCCGGTGGTGGACTTGGCGCTCGCGCTGTAGCTTCCAGCCAGTTCGTCCTTGGTGGCAATCAGGTCGGCGGACACGTCGACGACGTCGGTGACGATCGCCGCGTTGCGGCGCACCGCGATGCGCGCGCCGAGCTCGCGGCTGAAGCTGTCGTTGCCCAGCAGCACCAGGTCGGCATCGGTCTGCAGCAGCGCCGCATCCAGCACTGCCAGTTCATGCTCGCCGAACCCCTGTCCAGGGTTGGCGGCCTGCAAGGCGGTGCCGATGCCGTAGCTGGCGATCACGTCGCGGGCCTCGGCGGAAATCTCGGTGGCCGCGGCCACCACCGCGGTCTGGAAGCGCGAGGCCAAGGTCAGCAGCTCACGCTGTGCCTTGCCCGGGGCGGCGCTGAGATCGGAGAAAAATACAAGTGCAGAAGACATGTTCGAATAGGTCCTTAGATCAGCTTCTGTTCGGCAAGGAAGTCGACGAGGGCAATGCCCGCTTCACCGCTGTCATTGATGATGGTGCCGGCCGGCCGGGCAGGTCGTTGTTCGGCGGCCAGCACGGAAGTGGTGGAACCTTCGGCCCCGACGTCCTGCGCAGCCAGGCCGATCGCGGCCAGATCGACTTCCACGATCTTCTTCTTCTTCGCGGCCATGATGCCCTTGAAGTTCGGATAGCGGGGATCGTTGGCCTGGTCGGTGACCGACAGCACGGCGGGAAGCCCTGCCTTGAGCGTCACACGTTGGTTGAGGTGGTCTCGTTCGACGGTCAGCTCACGGACCGAGGCATCGAAAGCCACCGATGCCGCATGGGTCAGCTGGGCGAAGCCGAGCAGCTCGGCGAGCTGCGCCGGAACGACCGAGGTTTCAGCATCGGTGGAAGCCATGCCGGTGATCACCAGATCCGCATCGGGTACGTGCCGCACCAGGGCAGCCAGGGCCCTGGAAGTGGCCACGGCGTCCGACCCGGCGAGCGCAGCATCATTCAGGTGCAGCCCCGAGGAGGCACCCATCTGCAGCGCCTTCTTCACCGAGTTCACCGAACTGCCGGAACCCATGGTCGCCGCGATGACCTGGTGGCCGGCCGCGAATCCCCCGTTGTCCTCAACGATGGCGAGGGCCGCCTCGACGGCGTACTCGTCTAGTTCCGAAAGAACCGACTCGGTACGGTCCAGCCGCAGGGAATCCTGGTCGATGTGCCGGTCAAACTGGACATCTGGAACATGTTTGACCAGGACCACGATGGTCAGTGGCGTAGTGCTCGCGTCGCTCATTCGCGCCTTCCTCGAAGTTCGGGTAATCCGGCCGCACTGTGCGCCAGGCGCCGGAAGATCTCATCTGCATCTATCGTATCCACGAACGGCGATGCCATTGCCGTTTATCGCTCAGAGAACAACACGTGACGCGGTTGGTTAATCACCAGACCGCGTCACGTGTCTCACAATGACGATATGACGACTCTCGGAGTCATATTTACTTGCTGCTCAACGATCCCACGGTGGCCGTTGCGGTATTCTCCTGCCCGCTGCGCAGGTAGGTGATCTTCGCCTCGCCGCCAGCTGGCACCTCGCGGATTGCAGCTGTAACGGTCTGCGAATCGCGGACCGCGCGGCCGTTGACCGACGTGATGACGTCCCCGGACTTCAGGCCGGCCTTTTCCGCAGCCGACCCCTTGGTCACATCCACGATGGTGGCGCCCACCGAGAAGGACGTTGTGGCGGTGCCAGAAGAATCCTTGGCTCCGGCCGTGGCCTGGACGGTGGCGCCCAGCAGGCCATGGGTGGCGGTGCCGTTGGCGATCAGGTCGTTTGCGATGCGCTTGGCGTAGTCGATCGGGATGGCGAAGCCGACCCCGATGGAACCCGAGTCCTCGGTGCCGCCCGCCGAGGCGATCGCGACATTGACGCCGATGATTTCGCCCTTCGCGTTGACCAGCGCGCCGCCCGAGTTGCCGTGGTTGATGGCCGCGTCGGTCTGGATGACGTTGACGAAGATGGTGCCAGCCGAACTCTGCTGCTGCTCTTCTCCCGGGAACTGGAAGTTGAACTGGCTTCCGTTGTCGCCGTTGCTTTCCGGCGCGGTATTCTCAGGCACGGCGGAGGACGCGATGGAGATCGTGCGATTCAGTGTCGAGATGATGCCGTCGGTCACCGTACCGCTCAGTCCCAGGGGTGCACCGATGGCTACCGATGT
Source organism: Glutamicibacter protophormiae (assembly GCF_014647495.1). GTDB lineage: Bacteria > Actinomycetota > Actinomycetes > Actinomycetales > Micrococcaceae > Glutamicibacter > Glutamicibacter protophormiae. Next base: position 94,295 of record NZ_BMPH01000001.1, on the reverse strand, counting down.
ATCGCCAACGTTCAGGTCAGCAGAGCTGCCGAGGGTTGCCGGGACAAGGTTGCTCGCCTCGATCTTGATCACGGCCAGATCCGACATCGGGTCGGTGCCGACGACCTTGGCGTTATAGACCTGTCCGTCGTTGGTTTGCACCGAAATGTCCGGGTTGGCGACCTTGCCGCCAAGCGTCACCACGTGGGTGTTCGTCAGAATATGTCCGTCCTTGTCCAAGATGATGCCCGAACCGGATCCGCTGGATCCACTGCCGGAGACCTCGATGGTCACCACGCTGGGGCTGGCCTTGGCCGCCGCCGCAGTGACTTCGGTGACGGAGTCGGGATTGTTGATGACAACCCCTGCCTGCGGGGCGGGGGTGGTGGTGCCGCCGGTGCTTCCCGTATCCGACAGGAAGTAGCTCGTTCCCGCCGCGGTCAGGCCGCCAACCAAGGCGGCCGCGACCATGCCGGAGATCAAGGTGGTTCCGGTGAAGGTCTTCTTGTCCGATGGCTTGCGTTCAGGCGGCACCGGGTAGTTCACGTGCTGCGACTGCGGCGCGGAGTATCCCGAACCGTAGGCGGCGTTCGACGTGTTGTCCGAGGCATTCGTGTAGTTGTATGAGGCTCCTGGCCCGGCATGCTGGGCTGGCTGGTATTCCGAGGTAGCGTCTTCGCCGCGATTGGCATGCGGGTAGGCGTCTGTTGGCTGATCGTTGCCCTGGGGGGTCTGGCCGACCCGGGGAACGTTGACTGTCGGCTCAGACGAAGCCGGCACGGTGGCATCGGGATTGTTTCCCGACTGAGCAGAGCCGTCTGCGTTGTTGTCGCTTGGCTCGTTCGGGTTCTGGCTCATTGTTCGTCTCTTTCAGCTCTAGGATCTCTTGACTTCAATTATTCCGTTGCGTTCTGTGGCATGAAACTGCACAAACTTAGCGCCCCCTGTGAGTTAACTATTCTGGAAGCTGAATGTCATAGACGTGCTTCACTGGGGCAAATAGAATCAATTCGAAGTGTGAATACGGCTTCCTGTATTTACCAAATCGGGGTATCGCCCTTGGTTTTAGTTCGACGTAGCAGTTCAGGTGGGAAAGCATGAGTAGCAAAGCTCGGCGAATATTGGCCGGAGCCCTATTGGCCTCGGTGGCTGCGGTGGGTTTGACCTCGCCGGCCATGGCGGAATCTCCGGTCACGATACCTCCCGGGGACTTCGTTGTCGACAATTCAAACGTACTTGGTTCAGATGTGCCACAGCTGGAAAACCAGATTGCGCAGCTGCGCAAGGCTACTGGGTACAGCCTGTTCGCCATCTACGTCGATGAGTTCACCAGCCCAGAGAATCCCCAGAAGTGGGCCGAAGCAGTTTTCAACAAGAAGAACATGGGCACAAATGATGCCATTTTGGTTGTCGGAACCGAAAGCCGCCAGGCATTCCTGGGTACTTCCGACAAAAGCCCCCTCGATGATTACCGCCAAGAGATCTTTTCGAATGAAGTACTACCGGCCTTAAGCGATGACGATTGGCTGGGGGCGGCAGAGGGAGCTATCTCAGGCATTGAGGCTTTCGACAGCGGAACCTTGGCCGGCAGCGGTTCGTCCAGTTCCTCGTCTGGTTTCAGCTTCTTCTGGGTCATGATCATCATCGCCGGTGGCGCTGTCCTCGCGTTCATGGTGTTGAGCCGCCGCGGAAAGACGAAGTCTGCGCAGTTGCCAACGGGACAGGGTCCCGGTTTCCCTGGCATGCCGCAGCAACAACTCGTTCCGTTGGACCAGCTGCGCCGCCAAGCCGACCAGCTGCTTGTCGCAGCAGATGACTCGATTCGCTCCTCAGAGCAGGAGCTGGGATTCGCCGAAGCCCAATACGGCAAAGAATCCATCGAGGTATTCACCCAGGACCTGGTCCAGGCCAAGCAGCACCTGTCCGAATCATTCCGGCTGCAGCAGCAGTTGGATGATGACATCCCGGACACGGAACAGGAGCAGCGCTCCTGGCTCGGCGAAATCATCAATCGTTGCGGACAGGTCAATGAGACGTTGCAGAAGCACGCCGACGACTTCAGGAAACTGCGCCAGTTGGAGCAGAACGCAGAAACCCGGATCACCGAAGTAGCCGCCGAGCAGGAACCCCTGAATCAGCAGCTCTCCGCACGGGTTGCCATCCTTGAACAGCTCACCGACAGGTACGACCAGTCCGCGGTATCGCAAATCCTGGACAACGCAAAGCAGGCCTCTGATCGCCTGAGTTTCGCCGCCTCGGCGCTGAAGCAGGCATCCGAGCAGCTGGGCAGCGACCGGGCAAACGCCGCACTGCTGATCCAGAACGCGGAGGAAGCCCAGGACCAGGCGGAAGTCCTGCTGGAAGCCATCAACAAGTCCGCAACGGCACTGAGCCAGGCAGAATCCGATCTGGAATCGGCGGTTGCGCTCGCCTCGCGAGATGTAGCCCAGGCCCAGGCACTGGTGAATAATGGCTCCCAGCCCAACCTGGCCGGCCCCGTTGCCGGTGTGCTCAGCGCCTTGAACAACATCAAGAAGTCGCTAGGCAGCAAACACAACCCGCTAGCCCTGATTTCGCAGCTTAATGAAGCCAGCAAGCCGCTGGCGACGTCGCTGGCCAATTTGCGCAACCAGGCAGAGCAGGAGCAGGCCGCTCGCGAGCAGCTGCAGAGCCTGCTGCATACGGCCGAATCGCGGATCAACGGCACCGAAGACTACATCCGCGCCCGTCGCGGTGGCGTACGTTCATCGGCGCGAACCCGACTTTCCGAAGCGCAGCGCGCCTACGACGACGCCCGTTCGCAGTCCAGCCGCAACCCTTCCGCCGCAGTGGCATCCGCCCAGCGCGCGATCCAACTGGCCGATCAGGCTGCAAGCATGGCTGAACAGGACGTCAACGGCTTCGGCGGCGGGGACGATTTCGGTGGAGGCTATGGAGGTCGAGGACGCGGACGCGGCGGCATGTTCGACGGTATCGGCGGCGCGGTGCTGGGCGGCATTCTCATCGATTCCATCCTCCATGGCGGCCACGGCGGCAACAACGGCGACGGCGGCGGGATGTTCGGCGGCGGCGGCTTCGGCGGCTTCGGAGGAGGCTTCGGAGGAGGCTTCGGAGGAGGGGACGGCGGCGGCTTCGGTGGAAGCGGCGGCAGCTTCTAGCCGGACGGCCAAGAGATTTTGACAGTGTGCACGACCCGATTTCATAATCATCAATCAGACAGGACGAGCCAACCATGACCAAACAGTCAATTTTCGGACGTATCTCCCAGCTGGCGAAAGCCAACATCAACGCACTGCTTGATTCCGCAGAAGATCCCCAGAAGATGATGGATCAGATGGTTCGGGACTACAACGACAACATCGCCGAAGCCGAGCAGGCCATTGCCCAGACCATCGGCAACTTGCGAATGATCGAAGACGATTACAAGGAAGACCAGCAGGCCGCTGCGGATTGGGGCACCAAGGCCTTGGCCGCCTCCAACAAGGCTGATGAGTTCCGCAGCGCAGGAAACGCCGCTGACGCGGCCAAGTTCGACAACTTGGCCAAGGTGGCCATCCAGCGCCAGATGCAGTCGGAATCGGAGATGAAGACTGCCGAGCCGACGATCGCTTCACAGCGTGAAATCGTCGAGAAGCTGAAGACCGGCCTGAACCAGATGAAGGAGAAGCGCACCGAGCTGTCCAGCAAGCGCGATGAGCTGATCGCCCGTTCCAAGGCGGCCCACGCCCAGAACCAGGTCAATGAGGCGGTCAAGGCCGTCAACATCATGGATCCGTCCAGCGAAATCGGCCGCTTCGAGGAAAAGGTCCGTCGCGAAGAGGCTCGTGTCCGCGGCGCCGCAGAGCTCGCATCCTCCAGCTTGGATGCACAGTTCGAATCGCTGGAAGATCTCGGGGAGCAGACCGAGGTAGAGGCCCGATTGGCCGCGTTGAAGGCCAAGCAAACGGGCCAGCTGGAAGGCTAAGCGCCGGCCGGGGTCATCACCGGGAAAAGGGGGCTCCCCCTTGGCAAGACCGTTCGAGGTCAGCCAAGGGGGAGCCCCCTTTTTTTCAGTTCCCGGCAAGTGGTGAAGCGCATTCCCGCGAACTGGTTCCGGAAGGAAGCTTCACGGGGAAAAGCAAAATGGAGACCCTTTCGGATCTCCATTCACCTTGGTGGCGGGGAGAGGATTTGAACCTCTGACCTCCGGGTTATGAGCCCGGCGAGCTACCGAACTGCTCCACCCCGCGTCGGTAAATACAACATTACCAACGCGTAACCATGAACGCGAATCCGGGGCACGTGTCGTTCGTCACCACCGCATTCCGGCTTGGCTCTTTCTCGGGCTAACTGCGATAAAGGAGGCCTGAAAACCTGCTCCCGCCCCCGAAAGCCTGGAAAGGACCAAGTCGCCCATGGATGCCATCCCCGCACAGCAACCCCAGACGGAAAACCTCCAGCCAAACAGTCCGTCAATCCCCGAAAGAAAACGGCAACGCGCAATGGCCAACAATGAGCGCGGCGCATCAACTGCAACACTTCAACCACCTACCGCCGCCCGGCCCGAGTCAAACATGGTCAATGGGCCACCCCGGACCACCGGTTGGCGAATAGGAAAACTCCAACAGATCACGGAGGCGGCAAGCCGCGTGGCTCTTCCGCTACTGAACCGCCTGCTGGCGGACAGTGCCCCCTCCCCCACGCCGCGTCGACGAGGTCTTCGACGGGGTCGGAATTGATGGCATCTGGATCCACCAGGGGATGGCGCCTGCCACGCGTCAATCGATGACGAGCCTGCGAACGATTCCGCCAGACCCGCAATAAGGGGGGCGAGCGAGCGGTGCCACCAGCTGAGGCCGCCGCCCCGTCGTACGCGCTGCAGTTCCTGGAGGCCTTGGAGGCAGCGCTGATTGGATCCGAGGGGTGGGTGCATACGCTTCGGAAATAAAAAAAGACGGAAGCTTTCGCTTCCGTCTTTCGCCTTAGTGGCGGGGAGAGGATTTGAACCTCTGACCTCCGGGTTATGAGCCCGGCGAGCTACCGAACTGCTCCACCCCGCGTCGGTAAATACAACATTACCAACAAGGAAACTGAATCGCGAATCGAGCGCCCGTGGCCTTCGTCACCCCGGTCGCCTTCGGAGTTCATCGAAGCGGCAACCAGCCTCAAGGTAGCGGTAAAAACGGATGCTCAATGCTTCTCTTGGTCCAGCAGCAGGACACGACCGAGAGTTCCCCAGGCCGTGCGCCGAGCGGGAATTCCGAGCACAGGCGCCGAGGCCGAGTCGCACTTGTTATCGTGCGCGACGCTGGAGGCCGGCTGCGAGCCCTGGCTTCCTGGCCTTCGGCCTGTCGACGGTGCCATTCTTTGCCGGTTTGCGGCCCAAGCAACGTCCACGCCCGCCGGGAGGACACTTCCCTGGCCGGCACGGCTGGGCAAGGCTCTCAAGCGAGTTGCGGGCGCCGGTGGCATTGCAGCGGGCCGGATCAGCGCTCGATCACGGAACGCAACCTGGACGGACAAGGTTTCTGCCGTCAGACCGGCCGCAGGGAATTTACTGCGGACTTCGCTGGCAAAGTTCATGGCGGATGAATGCTTCACCTGCACCCGCCCTGGAATCCACTATCGGCTCGGATGCGATTCTGCAATCGTCACGGGACCCTGATACCAAACTTGTGTTCGGACCGCGACGCTAACTTGAACCCGAGGAGACGCTGCCAATTGCGGTCAATTGAACTTCGCAGGGAATGATGATGGAAAACCGCCGGCCGGCTGCAATGGGCGGCTGCGAACGGCTCGAAAGACAGCGTCCGAGACGTCCATAACAAATGAGGGGAAGCTGTCCTGCCAGATTCACGATCTTGACGTCAGGTTCAGGTGCCTGGGAATGCAAAAAGACGGAAGCTTTCGCTTCCGTCTTTTTGGCCTTCGTGGCGGGGAGAGGATTTGAACCTCTGACCTCCGGGTTATGAGCCCGGCGAGCTACCGAACTGCTCCACCCCGCGATGACTAGTCAATTATTGCATCATCGCGGAGTGAAACGCAAATCGGGCGTTCGTGCCAGTTGAACTATCCGTTGTTCCCGTCGGTTGGGGCAGGCGATTCAGTTCCCTGTTCGCTGCCCTGGTCCTGGGCTGGATTCTCGGTTTCCTTTGGAGTGCCATTAATCGCGGCATCGGCCTCGATGGCCTTCTGCAGCGCGGCTTCCAGGTCCTTCTGCGACTTGCCATAGGCGGCGAAGTCGTTCTTGGCCAAGGCTTCTTGACCGGCCTTGATCGCCGCATTGGCGGCGTTCAGTGCGTCAGAAAGCTTCTGGGAGTCGGTCTGCGTCGGCTTCGAACCGTTGTCGCCCTCACTCGGCTTCTCGCCAGCGTTGGCGCCGCTTTCACCGGTCACCGCACCCGAGTCGCCGCCAAAGACCTGGTCAAGGGCTTCGGTGAGCGTATCGGCAAATCCAACCTGGTCGCCGAAGGCCACCAGCACCTTGCGCAATGTCGGGTAGCTTGTAGCACCCGAGGACTGGACATAGACAGGCTGGACATAGAGGATACCGCCACCAACAGGCAGCGACAGCAGGTTGCCGTTCTTCACTTCCGAAGCACCCTGGCGAAGCAGGTTAAGCTCCTGGGTCACCCGTGTATTCGTATCGAAGTTCTGCTGTGCCTGTCCGGGGCCCGGCACGGCGGTGTCGGTCGGCAGCTCCAAGAGTCTGAGCTTGCCATAGTCCTCGGATTTGGTTCCCGCTGCGGTTCCCGCATCCGCGTTCGCCGAGAGGAATCCGAACAGCACGTTGCGCTGCTGGCCGCTGGCCGAGCTTGCAGGGATGAAGGTCGAGGTCAACGAGAACGCGGCTTCATCCTGCGTCGGCATCTTCAGCGACATGTAGTACGGAGGCTGCTTGACCTTTGCGTTGGCGGTGGTCGGGTCATCCGGGACTGCCCATGCGTCATTCGCCTCGTAGAAGGTACCTGGATCATCCACGTGGTACGTCGACAAGACTTCGCGCTGCACCTTGAACATGTCCTCGGGGTAGCGCACATGCTCCATCAGTTGTGCCGACATATCCGTCATCGGCTGGATGGTGTTCGGGAAGATGCTCTGCCAGGACTTCAGCAGCGGATCTTCGTCATCCCAGGCGTACAGCTTGACCGAGCCATCGTAGGCATCGACGGTAGCCTTGACCGAGTTGCGCAGGTAGTTCACGCGTCCGTTGAGCGCGTCGATGTCCTGGGCGTTGGTCAGGGAATCCGTGACCGCGGAGGACAGCTGCTGCTGCTGCGAGTACGGGAAGTTGTTCGACGTGGTGTAGCCGTCGATGATCCACTGCACGCGGCCGTCGACGATCGCCGGGTAGGCGTTCGAATCCAGGGTCAGGTACGGGGCAACCTTGCTGACGCGCTCGCGTGGATCGCGGTCGTAGAGGATCTGCGAATCGGCGTTTACGTCCTGCGAAAGCAGCAGGTCGGTCGAGGCGAATTTCAGCGAGTAGACGATGCGGTTGAACATGTTGCCCACGTTCGGGCCGCCGTTGCCGGTGAAGGTGTAGCGGGTGTCCTGGGCGTCGCCGCTGGCGCTCGGGCGGTCCAGCTCGCGGTCGTCCCAGCCCTCCTCCGGGCCGCCGACGATCGAGTACTGCGGCGAATTCTCGCCGAAGTAGATGCGCGGCTCGTAGTCCTTGTCGCTGGCCAAATCGCCGTTGGTCGGGATGCCGCCGAGCATGAAGTCCGGACGGCCGCCGGCGGCAACGCGGTTGCCGTAGGCGGCAACCAGGCCGTAGCCGTGGGTGTAGGAGATGTGCTGGTTCACCCAGGTGTCGGTCGGCGAAACGTTGACTTCGCGGGCCGCGATCACGGTGTCCTCGACCTTGCCGTTGACCTTGTAGCGGTCCACGTTGAGGGTTTCGGCGAAGGTGTAGTAACCGCGGAACTGCTGCAGCTGTGCGAAGGCGGCCGAGACCAGGTTGGGATCAAGCAGGCGGATGTTCGCGGTCGTCGAGGTTTCCTTGGCCAACGCGTTCTTCTCGGTGGTCACGGTCGCGTCGTACTGGGTGACCTCGATGTCGTCCAGACCGTAGGCCTGTCGTGTCATCTCGATGTTGCGTTCGATGTACGGGCTTTCCAGCGCACGCTGGGAAGGCACGACCTGGAACTGCTGCACCATGTACGGGTACACGCCGCTGGCCACGATCATGGTGATCACCAGCATTGCGGTACCGATCAGCGGCAGGCGCCAGCGGCCGGTGATTGCGGCGATCACGAAGGTGATGGCAATCAGCACGGCGACGATCGCCAGGATCATCTGCGCAGGGATGACTGCATGCACGTCGCGGTACAGCGCACCGGCCACGCGGCCGGACTGGTCGGTCAGGGTTTCGTACTGGCCGATCCAGAAGTTCACTGCTTGAAGCAGCAGGAAGACTGCCACCACAATGGCGGTGTGCACGCGGGCTGCCTTGCCAATGGTGATGCCGCCGCGCTCTTCAACACGGATGCCGCCGTAGAGGTAGTGGGTCAGCAAGCCGGCCACACCGCTGAGCAGCACTACCGAGATCAGGAATCCGGTGACCAGTGCGATGAATGGCAGCGAGAACATGAAGAAGGACAGATCCATGTTGAACTGCGGATCGGTGCTCCCCCACGGGGTGCGGTTGAGGAACAGCAGGATGGTCTTCCACTGTCCGGCTACCGCCACGGCGGCGAAGATGCCGACCACCAGCGGAATGCCGATCATCAGGAAGCGGCGAACCGGCTCCAGCTGGGTCTGGTAGCGCGACATCGAGTCCGCACGGCCGCCGTCCGGTGCGTAGACCGGACGGTGCTTGTAGGCGCTGCGCATGGAGAACCACATCGGAACAGCCATGAGAACCAGGGCGATCAGGAAGATCACCAGCTTGGCAATGCGCTCGGTCCAATAGACCTCGGAGAAGCCGAGCTGGTTGAACCACAGGATATCTGCGTAGAAATTGGACAGGAAAACGAACACCGCGACCAAGATGACCACCGCGAAGATGGTCAGGGTCAGCGGAGACACCTTCTTGCCCGAGGGCCTGGACGGTTGCTGCGGTTGGCGGGGCCGCGGTGGGCCCCCGGACGGTGTATCCGATCCGTATGACACTATTTATTCCTTACCTTGTGTCCCCGACGCTGGTTTCGCGTCAGAACTCATGTACCTAATTCACGTGCGAGAGATTACGCACCAGTCTTGCTGTCTGCACCACATTCTTCCCGTGTTGCGCAGCTAAATCTATTCGCAGGTCGTCATGCTGGCCGGGTCCGCGCCGCTGGCCACCTTTTCAAGGACTTCGCGTGCTTCGTGCAGCGTCGATACCTTGACAACGTTTAATCCGTCGGGGACTCTCCCTACGACTTCCGGACAGTTCTCCGCTGGAGCCAGGAACACCGTTGCACCTTCCTTCTTGGCCGAGACCATTTTCTGGGCGATGCCACCGATGGGCCCGACGTTTCCGGCCTGGTCGATGCTGCCCGTTCCGGACACGTGGTGGTCCCCTGCCAGAGAACCCTCGGTGAGGCGGTCGATGATCGCCAGTGCGAACATCATGCCGGCGCTCGGCCCGCCGATGTTCTCGACGCCGAACTTCACGTCGATCGGGAAATCGTGGGTGGTGTTCAGCAGCACGCCCAACTGCCGGTTTCCGGTCTCGCCGAGCGTGGTGGAAACTTCCACGTCCAGCTGCTTGGCTGCAGCCTTGCCGCCGGGCCGCTGGATGGTCATCGTTGCCGGCGCATCACCATGCTCGTCGAGATCCGCCTTCAGCTGTTCGAGGGACTTGATCTCCTTGCCCTCATACTTCAGCAACCGGTCGCCTTCCTTGAGGACTGCCTTGTTTGCATCGGTGGCGAACCCTGCGACGTCCAGCCACGTCTTGAAGTCGTAGCCCAGCTCGGTTAGCGCCGCGGCCACCGACTGGTCCTGCGAGGAAACCATCTGCATGTCGTTCTGCTCCGACTGCTCATCGGTGCTCACGCCGCGCGGGATGACGGTTTCCTCCGGGGCGATGTCTTTTGTCGGGTTGACCAGCGCTTCCAGCACCACCGGGATGGTCACGCGATTGGATCCGCCGCCCTGGACGAACACGGTCAGCATGTCCAGCGTGCTCTCGGATTCGAAGGACTTGGCGCCCTCGATGGTGATCAGTTCGGTGCCATCGACTTCGCCGAGCGTATTGAGCACCGGGCCTGGCGAACGGATTACGAAGTTCGTGGGCAGGAACATCATCGCGCCGATGAGCAGCAGGGCGATCATTCCGGCGCTGGTGCGCTGCACTCGCGAGAAACCCCTGCCAGGCGCCCCGGTTGGAGCCGGGTCGCTGGCTGAAATGACTGGTTCCTGTTCGTACACGTACCCTACTCCTGACGGAAAATTGGTGCAGCAATGCCAAGAGTGGCAAGGCTACTGTTAACCCTACTGAAGGCATGCTGTGAAATTCATGAGGAAGCGTGCAGAATCTATGTGCCGAAAGCGAACTGGGACTATTACGACTGCGAACTCCCAGCCGTAGGCGGTAGTTTTAACTACATGGCACAGAACCCCCCGAATAACCGCCCCGACGGTAACGACGACGAGAACAACCCGCAGGATCCGTTCTCTGCGATGTTTGGTCAGCTCTTCGGCAGCGGATTCGACCCAAATAATCTTCCACCGCAGCTGCGAGATGCCTTGGGGGCCCAGGGCGACCCAGCGGCGATGCAGAAAATGATGCAGCAGGCGCAGACCATGATGTCGGCAATGATGAGCAGCAACGCGTCATCCGGTCCGGTGAACTGGAAGCTCGCCTCCGACACCGCCCTGCAGGCCTACGCCAGCGAAGACCCCGAGGTGTCGGTCGCACGCCAAAGTGCGATCACCGACGCGTCCTACCTCGCGGACCTGTGGCTGAACAACTCCACCGTTTTCGAAGCAGGTTCCACACCCATCGAGGCGTGGACCCGCAAGCGCTGGTACGACAAGACGCTGGGCACTTGGAAGAAGATCACCGAGCCGGTGGCTGAATCCGTGGCCCAGGCGATTACCAGTGCCATGAAGGACCAGATTCCCGAGGAGATGAAGGGCATGCTCGGCAACGCCGACGGCATGTTCCGCAACCTCGGCGCCAGCATGTTCGGCATGCAGCTCGGCTCCGCGCTGGGAGAACTGGCCAAGGACGTGCTGGGCGGGACCGATATCGGGCTGCCGCTGGCCGGCACGACCCCGGGCATCGTGGCAACCAACGTTTCCGTGTTCGGCGACGGCCTGGAAATTCCGGAGCAGGAAGTGCTGCTCTATGCGGTGCTGCGCGAAAGCGCCCACGCCCGCCTGTTCAACCGCGTACCCTGGCTGAGCTCCAAGCTCATCGGCGCCGTGGAGTCCTACGCCCGCGGCATCCACATCGACATGTCGCGCATCGAGGAAGCAGTTCGCGGGATCGACCCGTCGAATCCCGAAGCGCTGCAGTCCATGCTCGGCGAGGGGCTGTTCACCCCGCAGCGCACCCAGGCCCAGGACAAGGCCTTGGAAAATCTGGAGCTCACCTTGGCTCTGATCGAAGGTTGGGTCGACCATGTCGTCTCCGAAGCGGCCCAGAACCTGCCGTTCGCAGGCCACCTGCGCGAGACCATGCGCCGCCGCCGCGCATCAGGCGGACCGGCGGAGTCGACGTTTGCCGCCTTGGTCGGCTTGGAACTGCGCCCGCGCAAGCTGCGTGAAGCGGCGGCCCTGTGGGAGCACCTGTTCAACGAGCGGGGAATCGAAGGCCGCGATGCCGTCTGGGACCATCCAGACCTGATGCCGACCCAAGCGGACCTGAGCGATCCCGCCGGCTTCACCAAGCGCCGTGAAGAGGCCGCCGAAGAATTCGACGAATTCGACGTGGCCCTGGGCAAGTTGCTCAACGGCGAATTCGACGGCATCGACCCCGTCGCCGAAGCGCCGAAGGATGAGAACAACGACGAGGATCCGCAGGATCCCAAGGCCTAGACTGCTGTGCGGGACCGGTAACGTGGTGCGGGCGCCGAATCTTGTCGATTCGGCGCCCGCACCATTGCTGTCCCGGCTGAAAAGCGTCGGTGCCCGCGTGCAGGAACAGACTATTCGTCCTCGTCGCCGTCGAACCCGCCCGCCCCGGCCGCATCCTGTCCGTTGTCCGCTGCGTGGGCCCGGTAACCTGCGCTGAAACCGGCCAGGTACTGGTCGGCCTCCGCGCGGCGTTCAAACCTGTCCAGCAGTGCCTGGAATGTGGCGCCGTGGCCGTCCCCGGGCGCCACCAGATGCGCGAGCTCGTGCACCAGCACGTAGTCCTGCACCCACTGAGGGGTGTGCAGCAGCTTCGAGGAAAGCCGGATCGTCTTTTGAAACACGCTGGCCGACCCCCAGCGCTTGTTCTGGTTGTTGACCCAGCGCACGGAGACCGGCTGCGCCAGGCCTCCGAAATAGCGACGGTCCAACTGCTCGGCCCGGGCCGCGAGGCCCGCGTCGCTGGTCGCCTCGGCACGCTGGACACGATTGCGGCGGTACTTCTTGACCATCTCGTCGACCAGCATCCGTTCCGAGCGTTCATCCAGCGCCGCAGGCACCTGGACGACAAGCCGGTCGTCCCTCCACTGGGAGGAAATCGTCTTCCGCCGTTTGGCCGACCGCACGACGCGCACCGGAATGTCGTCCGAGGCCACGAAGTCTATGGTCTTCGGCAAGGCAGGCATGGGCGCGTTCCCTTCAGGACTGGGGGCAGGCATCCGGGGACCGGATACGAGCCGCGTGGCTACGGTTCACCATAGGCCGGGGCCTCGCGGCTGTTGTGCCGCGGGCGCCGGTTGTGCAAAACCTAGCCGAGGTGGTCGGAGAGCACTTCCAGCACGGCCTGGCCGTAGCGTTCCAGTTTGCTGCGGCCCACCCCGGAGATCTTGCCCAGCGCCTGCTCGGAGGTCGGCCGATGCTCCGAGATGGCCATCAGCGTCGCATCGGTGAAGATCACGAAGGCCGGAACCGAGTTCGAGCTGGCTACCTGCGAGCGCCAAGCACGCAGCGCTTCGAAGAGGGCTTCATCATAGGTCGCCGGACAAGAGGAGCAGCGCTTGAGTTTGCGTTCCTTGGCGCTGGTGAGGAAGGAGCCGCAGGTGCTGCACACCGCCGGAGTCACCTTCTGTTCGCGGCGTTTGGCCGGGGCCTGCTGCCTGCTGCTGGCCTGGCGCACCGATTTGATGCCGTCCAGGAACCTCGAAGGGTAGCGGTGGGCACGACCGCCCGGGGTCCGGGCGAGCGACCAAGACAGGTACAAGCGGATGCGGGCACGGGTGATGCCCACGTAGAGCAGGCGGCGTTCTTCATCGTATCCGGCCTGGTCCTTGGCATAGGTGATGGGGACCAGTCCGTCGCTCAGGCCGGCCAGGAACACCACGTCCCATTCCAGGCCCTTGGCGGCGTGGAAAGATGCCAGTGTCACGCCGTCCAGGGTCGGTGCGTGCTGGATCGCCGCGCGCTCTTCGAGCTCGCGGACCACATCATGCAGCGTCGCCTTCTCCCCCTGCGACTTGCGGCCCTCGACGAGTTCGTCGGCCAGGCGCACCAGTGCCGAAAGCGATTCCCAGCGCTGCCTCACGGCGCCGGTGCCGCCGCTGGGCGCAGTGGCGGAATACCCGTGGGAGGAAAGCACATCGCGGACGAGCTGCGCCACGTTCTCGTCTTGCGAAACGTTCAGCGCCGCACGCAGGGCGAGCATGCCTTCCTTGACTTCCCGTCGCGAGAAGAAGCGTTCGGCGCCGCGCATGACATACGGGATCGAATGGGCGGTCAGTGCCTGCTCGAAGGCCTGCGACTGCCCGTTGGTGCGATACAGCACCGCAACCTCTGAGATGTCCTGGCCCTGCTTGACCAGCATCTTGATCCGCTGGGCGACCTCGTCGGCTTCGTTCTCGTCATCGGTCGCCTCGAAGAATTCGGGGGCGGGCCCGTGGTCCCGCTGGGCCACGAGCTCCAGCGGCTCCGGCCAGGTGACGGTGCGGTCGGGCACCGCGGTTTCGATACGGCGGGTGGCAAGCACCTTGTTCGCCAGGGAAACGATTTCCGGGGTCGAACGGTAGTCGCGCACGAGCTTGACGATCTTCGCTTCCGGGAAGCGGGTTCCGAAGTTCAGCAGGTAGTCCGGGCGCGCCCCGGTGAAGGAATAGATGGTCTGCGATGCATCGCCGACCACGCACAGTTCGTCCCGGGCTCCAAGCCACAAGTCCAGCAACCGCTGCTGCAGCGGCGAAACGTCCTGATACTCGTCGACCACGAAATGCCGGTACTGCAGGCGCACGCTGGCCGCCACCTTTTCGTCCTCTTCCAGGATCGCGCTGGTCAGCAGCAGCACATCCTCGAAGTCGATGACGCTGCGGTCGTCCTTGAGCTCCTCGTAGGTCTGGAAGATCCGGGCCATGCTCACGGGGGCCAGGCCATTGGGCATTTCGCGGCTTTCAACAATCTTGGCGTAGCTTTCCGGGGAATGCATGGAGACCTTGGCCCATTCGACCTCGGCGGCAAGATCCCGCACCATGGCACGGTCGCTGGAAATGCGCAGCCTGCGGGCGGCCTCGGCAATCAGTGGAGCCTTGTGCTCCACCAGATTCGGCAGGGTTCCCCCGATGGACTGGGGCCAGAAATACTGCAGCTGGCGCAACGCGGCGGCGTGGAAGGTGCGCGTCTGCACCCCGGCGGCCCCGAGCTGGCGCAGCCGGGTGCGCATTTCCGAGGCGGCGCGGGTGGTGAAGGTCAGGGCCAGCACACTGGTCGGATTGTAGATGCCCGAATGGACGCCGTGGGCTATGCGGTGCGTGATGGCCCGGGTTTTACCGGTGCCGGCACCGGCAAGGATGCACAGCGGTCCGCGCAGGGTTTCAGCGGCTTCCCGTTGCTCGGCATCGAGGCCGGCCAGCAGGTCGTGGATTGGAGGGTTGTCGTACGCGCTCACTACTTGGATGCCTCCGGAAGGTCCTCGCCGTACCAGGACTTGATCAATGCATGCGCGATGGATGCACCGCGGGGAATCTGCAGGCTGCCGGCGCGCAATTCCGCGCCGAGCTGTTCACGGGTGAACCAGCGCAGGTCCTGGATTTCGGCGCCATCCGGGACCAGCTCGGTACTCAACGCTTCCCCGGTGAAGCCGAGCATGAGCGAACGGGGCAGCGGCCACGGCTGGGAGCCGCGGTAGGCGACATCCCCCACATGGACGCCGGATTCCTCGAAGATCTCGCGGCGCACCGCGGACTCCAAGGACTCGCCGGCTTCCACGAAGCCTGCCAAGACCGAATACATGTGTGTTCGGAATGTCGCATTGGCTCCGAGCAGGATGCGATCCTCGGCGTCGATGATCGCGGCGATGACCGCTGGATCGGTGCGCGGGAACAGTTCGTGGCCGTTCGCCACGCAACGCTGGCCCCAGCCGAAGGTGGCGGACCGGGTTGCCGATCCGCACCGCGGGCAGAACTTTTCCGTTCGGATCCAGTTCGCGATGGCCTGGGCTTCGACAAAAAGCTCCGCTTCGATGCCGCCCAGGACGGTGAATGCCTCGCGCAGGCTGATCCACTGCTCGGGGGCGATCTGCGGGTAATGCTCGGAACTGACGATGGCCAGCACGAAGCTCTGCGCCCCATGGGATCCGAGGAACACCTGACGGTCATCGGCCTGCGGCACGTAGGCAGGACCGTCGAGAAACAGCAGTTGGCCGCCGGTGACGGCGGCACCGGCCTCGGAGAGCAGCAGAACCCGGGTGGACGCTTCGGAGAGGGCTCGCGGCAGCTTCTCCGGATCGTCGTGTTCCGTCAAAGGTCGGTGAATCTGTGACCGGGAAAAGCTCAAACCACTAATCGGTGAACGGTAAATGTCTGCCAACGCCATACTTCTAACCTAGTGCACTTCGAGGAGAGGGGAACGCGCCAGCAAGACGCTGTGGAAATAATTGACAATGATCTTCATCGCAACACCGGTATTTCGCTGGAAAACGGCGCATCTTCCGTGCGTCATTCAACGATGCCGAAAGGAATCTCGCATACGGTGGACATTGTGAAACGCACTGCCATGGAACTCGCCGCAATTGCCACCGCCGCTGTACCCGGATTGTCACCGGTGGGCTTTGCCGCGCTATCCGATGATGCAGAAGACTTCGATTCAGCCCTGATCGTCGACGCGCAGAAGCACCGCTGGCGCGTACGTTCGCCGCGCCATGACGAAGCCAGCATGAGGCTGGAAGCGGAGTTGTCGGCATTGCGCGCTTTCTCCGCGAAGGTCCGCGCTTCCTTGCCCTTCGCCTTGCCCAGCGTGGCCGGCACGGTGCGCCAGGGGTCGCTGCGCACCTTCGTCTACAAGGATCTTCCGGGCCGGGTTCCGAACTTGGACGAACTGGTGGACGAGGGCAGCCGCTTGGCGGCCGCCTTGGGACAGTGCATGGCGGCCATCCACCAGATTCCCGATGAGTCCGTGGAGATCGCCGGGCTTCCGACCTACACCGCCGACGAGGTGCGCCAGCGCAAGCTCAACGAGCTGGATACCGCAGCCGCCACCGGCAAGGTTCCCAGCCGGCTGCTGCGCCGCTGGGAGCATGCAATGGAAGACGTCTCCCTGTGGCGCTTCAACGCAGCCGTGGTGCACGGCGACTTCGACGAAGAGCAGATCCAGATTTCCCAGTCGAGCATTACCGCCGTCAAGGGCTGGACCGACCTGCATGTCGGGGACCCGGCGGACGATTTTGCGTGGCTGTCGGCCATCGAGGACCAGAACTTCAGCGAGCGCGTGTTCGCCGCCTACGTCGAGGCCCGCGGAAAATCCGCCGACCCGCACATCATGCGCCGGGCGGCGCTCGCCGCCGAGTTCGCCTTGGCCCAATGGCTGGTCAAGTCGCTGGACAGCAAGGATGCCGAACGCATCGCCGAAGCCGAGGAGATGCTCCAGGAACTGGACCGGAATATCGCCGAGTACGGCGGCCAGCCGCTGTCCGTCGTCGAAGCGCCGCGCCCGCTGGGCACCCCGGCGGCACCTGCCGCAAGCCCGGCCCCGCCGGCGCCGGCAAGCGAACGCCCCGTAATGGTGCCCAAGTCTTCGGCCCCGACCGTCAATTCTTCCAAGGTCACCGCGCTGGGAGGCAACGCTTCAGCTGCTGCACCGGCGGAAGCCCCGAACGGAGCCGCCTCGAATGGCGCCGAGCCGGACCCCCAGCCCAAGGCCGGGAATCCAGCCAACGCCGCGGCCCCCGGGACCGCCGCGAAGGCCGGAGAACGCCAGGCAGGTCCCGGCGCCTCCGATCCGGCGGCGCCGGAGGAGGAATCCGCCCCCTCGGCAGAGGACGGACCCGACTCCTCCAGGTGAGCCCTACCGGGTGCCGGCCGGTTCCCCGTCGGTCAATTGCTCAAAGGCAGCGGTGATCATTTCCTCGAGCTCTTCCTCGCCGGAAAGATGCTCCGCATGGATCGTCACACCCGCGGCAACGTAGTAGAAGGCAGCCTTGATCTGCTCCAACGGAATTCCGTGGAGCCTGGACCAGCCCAGCCGGTAGACGGCCAGCTGCACCAGCTTGCTCTTCAAATCCTTGCCTGAGGGCACCCGCCCGGTCTTCCAGTCCAGCATCAGCCAGGTGCCGTCCTCCAGGCGGAACACCGCGTCGATGCGACCGCGCACCGCGACCGGGCCGACCCGCGTTTCCAGCGGCACCTCCACATAGGCTGGCGACAGCTGCGCCCATTCGCTGGCGAGGAACGCCTCCTTCATGGATGCCAAATCCAGCGCGTCGTCCAGGTAGCTGTCGGCCGGCTCCATGAAGTCGCCCAAATCCAGCATCGCGGTCTTCTCGTAGTACTCCTCGATCCAGGCGTGGAACGCGGTGCCGCGGCGGGCGGCAAGCCCCGGGCGGCGGGGCACCGGCCTGCGCAGATTCTCCAGCACCTCGACGGGATCTTCCGCCAGCTCCACGAACAGCGAGGCGCGCACGTGTTCGGGCGCTTCGATGCCGCGTTCCCTGTTCGCCAGGAATTCCCGCTGGGCGACCAGTCGCTGCGCTTCTTCGGCCCAGGCCCGCCCGACATCGGTGCTGATCTCGCGGTGCTGGTCAGCAGACACAACGTCCTGCGCCAGCTGTTGCAGCACGCTGCGCCGCGAATACGGATGCGGGCTCTTGGCCACGCCGCCGCGGATCTCGGGTCCGGCCAGCGGGTCATAGGGCCAGTCGGCTTCCAGCGGCGTCATGCGGCTGGGGTTCTGCTCGGGCGCGTCTTCGTCCTTGACCCACACGCCGATCTGGGCCCGGGGATGCTCCCCTTCTGCCAGCGGCATCAACGCAGTGAAGAACAACGACGGTTCGGTCGGCTTGGTGCGGCTGTTCGTCCAGATGCTGCTGCTGCAGACCAGCAGGGTCTTGGCGCGGGTCACCGCCACATAGGCCAGGCGCCGTTCCTCCGCGATGTGGTGGTCCTCCACATCGGAGGTGAACACGGATTCGGCTTCGAGCAGCTCCTTGAGCGAACTCTGGTCGGTGTCCCACTGGGGCAAATCCCGCGCATCGCCGCGCAAAGGCCACGGCACGGCCTTGTCGCCGCTGGTCCAGCGGTCTGACTTGGAGCCGGGGAACACCCCGTCATTCATCGACATGACCGCCACGGTGTCCCATTCCAGGCCCTTGGAGGCGTGCACCGTCAGCAGCTGCACGGCCCTCGGGTCCGCGTCCTCGCCCGGCAGCGGCAGCCCCTTTTCCTTTTCGGCGGCTTGTTCCAGCCACATCAGGAATCCGGCCAGTTCCACACGCGGCGCATTGCGGCAGTACTCGCGGACCACGTCAGCGAAGGCGTCGAGGTTCGCCCGGGACTTGTCGCGGTCCACCCAGGGACGGACGGCAACCTCGATATCCAGGTTCATGGATCGTTCGACCTCGCGGATCAGCGTATCCAGGTCGTCGTTGGCCAGCAGCCGCAGCCCGGCCAGCTCCTTGCGCAGCTGCACCAGCCGGGAACGGCCTACGGCGCTCAGCCGGCGTCCGTCCCCGCTGGTCCAGTGCTCCGGAGGGAGGTAGTCCAGCGCTTCGACCAGGCTGGCCCCGTCATTCAGCTCCGCACGGGCCGCCTCCAACGCCGGCTCGGATTCCTCCCCGGTCCCGTTCTGGATTTCCTGCGGGTTCAGCCCGCGGGCGCGGCGGCGTTCGAGCTGGCGCGACCAATCGGCGAAGGCCGTCAGGTCCGCGACGCCCAGCCGCCAGCGCGCGCCGGCCAGCAGCCGCATGAGCTTGTCCGAGCGCAGCGGATCCACCAGCACGTGCAGGCAGGCCACCAGGTCGGTCAGCTCGGGGGTGCTCAGCAGCCCGGACAAGCCCACGAACTGGTAGTCGATGCCCCGTTCGTCGAGCACCTCGGCCATGGAGGATAGCTGCCCCCGGTTGCGCGAGAGCACGGCGCTGGTGCGCACGGTGCCATCGGCGGCGACGAAGCCCTCGGCCTGGATCAAATCGGCGATGGCTTCGGCTTCCTGGCGCACCGTGGCGCAGCGGTTGAGCACTACGCGACCGGGCATGGCGAAGGCCGAGGGCTCCAGCGGCTTCACGGCCACCGGCCCGGTGGACTGCGCGGAGCCGGCGGTAATGGCGTTGGCGGCTTCCAGCACGTTGACCGTGTTGCGCCAGGCGATGGTCAGGTGGTTGACGTGCGCCAGCTCGCGGCCGTTGGGGCGGTGGATCGGGAACTTCTCCGGGAAGCGGAACAGCTGGCCGGCGCTGGCTCCGCGGAAGCCGTAGATCGACTGGTTGGGGTCGCCGACCGCGGTCACCGGGTGGCCCTGGCCGTAGAGTTCGGAGAACAGCACCATCTGGGCGTGCGAGGTGTCCTGGAACTCGTCCAGCAGCACGACCTTGTGCGCGGTGCGTTCGGCGAGCGCGGCGGCGGGAACCTGCTGGGCGATGGTGGCCGCGTGGGCAACCAGGTCGCCGTAGTCCATGACTCCGAGCTTCTTCTTCTGCGCCGCGTAGTCCTCGGCCAGCTGCGCAATGGTGGCGCGGGAGGCCAGCTTGTCGATGAGCTTGAGCGCGGCCTGCGTGGGCGCCTTGTTCTTCTCCGGATCCATCGGCAGGGTGCGCAGCCGGGCTACCAGGTCGTCGATCCAGCTGTGGGCCTCGGGCGCGGTGAGCAGGTGTTCGGCCGCTTCGGAGCTGAAGGACACGATGGCGTCGATCAGCGTGCTGGTGGCGCTGTTCAGGTGGTGGTAGTCCCCCGTATAGCCTTCCAGCACCGAATGGGCCAGCTGCCAGGACTGGGCGGCGCCCAGCAGCACGGTGTCCTCTTCCAGCCCCAGGCGCAGCCCGTGGTCCTGGACCAGGGTGTTGGCGTAGGAGTGGTAGGTGGACACCGCCGGGTCCAGGAAGTCCCGGGTGGTTTCCTCGCTGAGCAGGCCGGTGGCCACCAGCTGGGCGATCTTGGCGCGGATGCGCACCGACAGCTCACCGGCGGCCTTGCGGGTGAAGGTCACGCCGAGGATTTCCTCCGGCCGCACCAGCTGGTTGGCGACCAGCCAGACCACCTTGTCCGCCATGGTCTTGGTTTTTCCGGATCCGGCGCCGGCGATGACCAGCATGGGTTCCAGCGGGGCGCTGATGATCTGCGCCTGCTGGTCGGTGGGCGGGAACTTCTCCCCCAGCGCTTCGGAGAGCTCCTGCGGGGTGTACATGATAGTGCTCATGGCTCGGTCACCTGACGTCCTTCGTTGCACAGCGGACAGATTTCGGGAAGGGTGCAGCTGCCCAGCAGGCCTGCGGATCCGGCCACGTGCCGGGTGGTGAATTCGGTGTGGCCCATCAGTTCGGCGGCTTCCAGGATCAGCGTGCGGGCCCAGTCGTCCTCGCCCAGGGCCGGCTGGTCGCGCAGCGCCGGGCTCTTGGCGGAGGTTCCCACATAGACCAGCGACGCGCCGGCGGGATCGTCCGACAGCCCTGCGGTGTCGGGGTGCTCTTGCAGGGCCCCGAGCTGGATGGCCGTCTGGTAGACGCCCAGCTGGGCGTGTTCCAGCACGTCGTTCTTGCTCGGCGCCGAGGCGCCGGTCTTCAGGTCCACCACGGTCACCCTGCCGTTGGCGTCGGCTTCGACGCGGTCGATGACGCCGCGGATCTGCACCGGGTCGCCCTCGGTGGGGACCTCCACGTTGAAGGGCAGCTCGCGGGCCACGAGCGTGCGCCCTTCCTGGCGCGCGGCCACGCAGTACTGGGCGAATTTCTTCAGCATCGAGTTGGCCCGGTCGAAGTCCCGCTGGCCTTCCCAGTTCTCCAGCTTCTCCAGTTCCGGCCAGCGCTCCTCGAGGATGCGCTCGTATTCGGAGCCGGTGGCCTCCGGGTGCTCCTCGGCGATGGAGTGGATCAGCGTTCCCAGCGAGGCGGCGAAGTCGTGGGCTGCGGTGCCCCCGGCGCTCTGCACGAACCAGTTCAGCGGAGACTTGACCAGCGTCTCGACCTTGGAGGGCGAGATCCTGCGCGGCTGGCCTTCCGGGATGACCGGGCCTTGGCTGCTCAACGGCAGCATGCCCCACCATGAGGAAGGGTGCGCCCCGCGGACGGTGCGCGGCTGGGCGGCCAGCCCAGCCAGCACCTGGGCGGCGTCCTGGTACAAGTCCTCGGCGCTGACCTGCGGAGGCGGGGCGATCGCGCCGAGCTGCGCGGCCTTGGCGCGTTCGGCGGTATTGCGCAGCTCCGCCACCAGGGCGGGCAGCGCGCGGATGCGCGGCACCGGGGTGGGCGCGCGGCCCTCGTCTCCGGGCGGTTCCACCAGGTCCATGAAGGAGGAGGGCTGGGAGTCCTCGTTGTCCACGGCGGTGCAGATCAGCTGCGAGCCGGCGCGGGAGACTGCGTTGCTGAAGCTGCGCAGCTCGTCGCTGCGGATCTGGCGGACCAGGTGGGTGGGGGTCCGGCTCGACAGGAAGCCGATGCCGTGCTCCACCACGTCGGCCAGCGCGTTGGAACCCAGCAGCTCGCCGCGCAGCCGCAGGTTGGGCCAGGAGCCTTCCTGCAGCCCCGGGATGAAGACAATCGGCCACTGCTTGCCTGCGGCGGCCGCGGTGGTCAGCACCGTGACGTGCTGGCCCCCGGCGCCGCGGCTGGCCAGCGAGTCCATGGGCAGTTCCTGGTGCAGGATGTGCTCGATGAACTGCTCCACGCTCGCGCCGGGCAGCTGGTCCACGAATCGCTCGGCGGCCTGGAACAGGGACAGGACCGCGTCCAGGTCGTGGTCGGCCCGGCGCGCGCTGGTTCCGGCGCCCAGGGCTTCCTCCCGCCAGGACTTGGCACGCCCGGAGGCCTCCCACATGACCCACAATGCGGTTTCCGGGGTGGCGGTGCCGGTGGCCAGTTCCTCGCGCAGCGCGGTGAACATCTTCAGCAGGCGCTGCAGGCCGAAGGCCGGTTTGCCCAGGTCTGCGGCGAGCTCCGGCTCGCTCAGGCAGGCTTCGAGCAGCTCCTGGCTGGAACGCCGGCCGCCGCGGGCCGATTCCTGCTGGCGCAGCAGCTGGCGCAGCCGGCGGATTTCCAGCGCGGTGCTCATGCCGTAGCGCGAGAGCAGCAGGTTCTGCATCAGCAGCGGGTCCTCGGCCGCGCCGTCGGCGAAGGCCAGGTCCAGCAGGTCCAGCAGCGGGCGGACGGCCGCCTCGTCCTTGAGCGGGATCTCCGCCGGCGGCACCTGCACCGCGATGCCCTGGCCTTCCAGGAAGCGGCTGAGCGAGCGCACCTGCGAGCCGTTGCGCACCACGATGGCGATGTCCGAGAGGTCCTTGCCCTCGAACAGGTTCAGCTGCACGATGCGCTGGGCGATGAAGCGCTCCTCCAGGGTGGAGTTCTCGAAGGTCAGCGCCCGGGCGGCACCCGTGCCGGCGGCAGCGACCGGTTCCACGGCGCGGCCCCTGGTTCCCGTGGCCACCGGGATGCGCTTGACGATGCGGCGCCAGGCCTCGGTGATCTCCGGGCCCATGCGGTAGCCGGTGGACAGCTCCAGGATCCGCGCGTCCGCTGCGCTGGTGTAGCGCTCGGAGAAACGGTGCAGCTGGTCGGCGCGGGCACCGCGGAACCCCTGGACCACGCTGTCCGGCGCGGCGAAGGCCAGCAGCGGGCGGTCGCGGCCCAGCAGCGCCAGCAGCCGGTGCTGGGACAGCGTGGCTTCCTGCAGGTCATCCACGAGGATCAATTGCAGGCGGTCCTGCTCGGCGTGCAGGAAGTCCTGGTTTTCTTCCAGGAGCTGCGCTGCCCGGGTGATCAGGCCCGCGGGGTCGAAGGCCTCGGCGTTGCCCAGGTCCAGCAGGTCGCGGTATTCCTGGTAGAACAGGGCCGCGGCAATCCATTCCTGCCGTCCCACCGCCTGGCCGTAGTCCGCGATGTCGGCCGGGTCCAAGCCAAGCTCCGAGACGCGGTCGAAGAATTCGCGCAGCTCCTTGCGGAAACCGCGGGTCGGAACCGCCAGGTCGAGGTCCGCCGGCCAGCCCGGGCCCGGGGTCAGCCCCTGGGCATGGCCTTCGAGCAGGCTGCCGATGAGGGTGTCCTGCTCGGGGCCCGACAGCAGGCGCGGGGAGCGCTCGATGAAGGGAAGCAGCCCTTCGACCCTGGCCCGGCGGATCAGGTCGAACGCGTAGGCGGACCAGGTGCGGACCACCGGTTCGGTGAAGGTGCGCTGGGCGCGGCGGCTGAGCTCGTCGCGGATGGAGGCGGCGCTCAGGCGGGTGGGCGCGATGACCAGCAGCGACAGCGGGTCCAGTCCGGCGTCCAGGCGGGCCACGGCGGTGTCGATGAGCGCGGTGGTCTTGCCGGTGCCGGGGGCTCCGGTGACCAGCAGGGGTGTTCGAGCGCTGGCCAGGGTGTCCAGCAGCGGGGCCGATTCCTCGGCGGGTACGTCGTGCATACTCATAGTTGATCATCCGCCTCGGACATTTTCGGGTTGCCCAATGCCGTACGCAGTTTGTCGATGCGTTCCCACTGCTCGGGGTCGGGCTTCCAGCGTTTGCTGTTCATGTCGATCCGCCGGCCCGGCGCCGCGAGCCCCTCGGCGGCCCAGTGCGGGCTGGCTTCCGCCAAGAGCGCACCGGTGATCGTTCCATCGGCCCGCAGGATCCGCCACCATGGTGTGCCAAGCGGGGCGGAACCCATGGCCTTGCCCGACTGCCGGGCCGAGCCTGCGCCCAGCAGTTCGGCCACGTCGCCGTAGCTCAGGACCGCGCCGCGCGGGACCAGCCGGGCCAGCTCGTGGACGGCGTCGGGATAGGCCAGTGAATCATCGCGCGGGGCTCGGGTCATGAATCCATTGTGCCAAGCCGGCCGCCGTGTTCCACATCCGGTGCGTCCAAGACCCGACATGTCTGCGCAGGGCTGTAGCGTTGAACCATGACTGAATGGCAGAACGGCCTCGCCGTAGGCTTTGACTTGGAAACTACCGGCGTTGACACCGCCACCGCGCGCATCGTCACCGCTTCGGTGGTGCTGCTCGATGCTCAGGAGAACATCGTCAACCAACGCGAGTGGCTAGTTGATCCGGGGATCGAGATTCCCGAAGCAGCCACGGCCGTGCACGGGGTCTCCACCGAGAAGGCCCGCGCCGAGGGCATCCCGGCCCCGCAGGCGGTGCGTGAGATCCTGGGCCTGCTCGCCTTCGCCTCCCAGCAGGCCCCGCTGATCGCTTTCAACGCCGCCTACGATTTCTCGGTGCTGCATTCCGAGGCCCTGCGCTACGACATGCCTCCGTTCATCCCGGGCAACGTGATCGATCCGTTCATCATCGACAAGCAAGTCGACAAGTGGCGCAAGGGCAAGCGGACCCTGGGCGCCGCCTGCGAGCACTACGGCGTGGTGCTGGAGAATGCCCACACCTCCTTTGCCGACGCCGTGGCCTGCGTGGCGGTGGCCCGGGCGATCGCGGAGAAGTACCCGCAGCTGCAGGTCGACCCGCAGGTGCTGCACGGCTGGCAGATCGGCTGGGCGCGCGAACAGGCCGAAAGTTTCCAGGCCTACCTGCGCAAGACCAAGCCGGAGGCGGTCGTCGACGGCGCGTGGCCCATCAAGGACGACTAGGACCAGGCTCCCCGGCCGGAGCGCCGGGGGTGGGTAATGCACTTCACAGCCAGTCCTGGCAGCCCTAGCACGCCGCGAAACAGGTCATTCGTTCATATATCACCGCCTTCGCGCGAAGTATATTCGACACCCACCCTGCCAATACCCGATATTAAGGACGATGACCAAGCACAAAGGGTTATTCGGGCGATTTTGTTCGATAGTGATTGAATGGAGGGTACTCTCTAACACCCTCTGAGAACCTGAAGGAACACGCCTAGTGATCACAGTTAGTGACCTGCGCAAGGTCTACCGCCAGGGAAGCAATGACGTTGTCGCCCTCGGCGGGGTCAGCCTTGAAGTCCCTACCGGGAAAATTCATGGCATCGTCGGACATTCCGGAGCTGGCAAATCCACCCTCGTCCGCTGCCTGACCTTGCTCGACCAGCCCACATCCGGGACCGTCGCGGTTAACGGCAAGGAGCTGACCAACGTCAGCGCGGACGAGCTGCGCGACGCGCGCCGCCGGATCGGCATGGTTTTCCAGCACGCTAACCTCTTCGATTCACGTACCACCGAGCAGAACGTCGGCTACCCGCTGGAGCTCACCGGCACCCCGAAGAAGCAGATCGCCGCCAAGGTCGCCGAGCTGCTGGAGCTCGTGGGCCTGACCAAGTTCGCCAAGGCCTACCCTTCCCAGCTGTCCGGCGGCCAGCGCCAGCGTGTGGGCATCGCCCGCGCCCTGGCCACCGATCCGGATGTCCTGCTGTGCGACGAGCCCACCAGCGCCTTGGATCCCAAGACCACCGACGAGATCCTGGACCTGGTCAAGAAGCTGCGCGACCGCCTGAACATCACGGTGCTGATCATCACCCATGAGATGCACGTGGTGAAGCAGGCCTGCGATTCGGTATCGCTGCTTGAGGGAGGGTTCATCGTCGAGCACGGCGACATCGCCTCGGTGATCACCAATGCCCAGGGCCGCTTGGCCCACACCCTGCTGCCGCTGCCCGGGGACGCTCCGCGTTCGGCCGGGGCCGGCACGATCCTGGACCTGCTGTACACCGGCGACCAGGCCACCGAGCCGGTGATTTCAGCGGTCTCCCGCACCTTCAACATCGACGTCAACGTCCTGGCCGGTTCGGTGGAACAGCTGGGCGACCAGCAGTACGCGCACCTGCGCATCCAGCTGCCCCTCGATGCGGATGTCGAGACGATCACCAATTACCTGTTGTCGAACGGCATTGCCGTGACCGTGAAGGGAACCAAGTAAACCCATGGATTTCCTCACTCCCACCGTCCAGAAAGCCATGCTGACCGCCACCTGGGAAACCGTGGAGATGGTGCTCATCTCCGGTGTCGTCACCGTCGTCGTCGGCCTGCTGCTGGGCATCCTGCTCCACGTCACCGGCAAGGGCGGCCTGGCCCCCGTGCGCTGGCTGAACGCGATCCTCTCCGGGATCATCGTGAACATCACCCGCTCGATCCCCTTCGCCATCCTGATGGTGGCGCTGATTCCGCTCGCGGTCATCATCGTGGGAACCTCGCTGGGCCCGGTCGCCGCCTCGGTCTCGCTGACCATCGGCACCGTCCCGTTCTTCGCCCGCCTGGTGGAGACCGCCCTGCGCGATGTCTCCTCCGGCAAGGTCGACGCCGCGCTGGTCATGGGCTCCACCAAGATGCAGGTCATCCGCAAGGTCTTGGTGCCCGAAGCGATGCCAGGCATCGTCTCTGCCATCACCACGACCGTGGTCACGCTGATCGGCTACTCGGCCATGGCCGGCCTGGTCGGCGGCGGCGGTCTGGGCCGCATGGCCTACACCTACGGCTACACCCGCTACAACCCGGGCATCATGATCCTGACGATCATCATCATCGTCATCATGGTGCAGATCGTCCAGGTCATCGGCGATCTGATCGCCCGCAAGGTCGACCACCGCTAGAAACGTCCGCCGGTCCATCCGGCGGTCGCCCGCAACGCTTCGGCTTCCGGGCAGAAAACACTCGCACACGCCGTTTACGGCACATCAAACTAAGGAATACGCAATGCGCAAAAAATTCGCTCTTGCACTGACCGGTGTCGCAGCAATCTTCGCACTCTCCGCCTGCGGCGGCAGCGATGCACCTGCCGCCGATGCCTCGGCCCAGCCGCTGGATCCGGCAAATCCGGTGGTCCTCAAGGTCGGCGCCAGCCCGGTTCCGCAGGCCCAGATCCTGACCTACATCGACGAGAACCTCGCCAAGGACGCAGGCATCGACCTGGACGTCGTGGAAATCGACGACTACGTCACCCCGAACACCTCCCTGGCCGACAAGTCGCTGGACGCCAACTACTTCCAGACCGAGAAGTACCTGGCTACCGAAGTTGCCGAGAAGGGCTACAAGTTCGCCCACGGCGCCGGCATCCATGTCGAGCCGATGACCGTCTTCTCGAAGAAGTTCGACAAGGCCGCAGACGTCACCGACGGCGCCACCGTGGTGCTGAACAACGACCCGGTCAACCAGCTGCGCGGCATGCGCGTGCTGGAATCCGCAGGCCTGCTGGCCGGTCTGGAAGACACCGACTCGGTGCTCACCGTTCAGGACGACAAGGCCAAGAACCCCAAGGGCCTGGAACTCAAGGATGTCAATGCCGAGCAGGTCCCGCAGTACTACACCAAGGACAATTCGATCGACCTTGCCGTCATCAACGGCAACTTCATCGTCCAGGCCAAGCTGAACAAGGACGAGATCCTGGCTCAGGAATCCGGCGAGAACAACCCGAACGCCAACTTCCTGACCTGGCGTGAGGGCGAAGAGACCCCGGCCATCGCGAAGCTCGAAGAGCTGCTGCACTCGGACGAGGTCCGCACCTACATCAAGGACACCTGGACCGACGGAAGCGTCATTCCGGCCTTCTAGCCACCACGGCACCGCATGACCTGCACGGCCGCTCATCCTCAGTGACTCGCTTCATTGAATCGGATGGGCGGCCGTGCTTTTTGCGTCCGGTGGTCCCCAGTCCGCCAGGCAAGCCCCCGCGCAGCCGGCGACGGCACCGCGGCCGTGCTCCCCCGGGCATCTCAGTGCCCCGGCCATGTTCCAGCCATCTAACGGCACAGGTCCTCAGGCGGGCGTCTGGCGGATGCCCGCGCACGAACGCAAAACACCGATGCATTCCGCCTCGTCTGGATCACAGGCAAGGGGGAATGCATCGGTGTTTTCAGAAGCCCGGCGGTCGGGCCATTGCAGCGGCAGGGCCTGCGGGTTATGCGGCTACCGGGCTGATGCCGCCGAGCTGTCTTCGAGTTCTGCGCCGTCCTCGGCGGCGTCGTCATCATTCAGCCGTGAATGGCGACGGCCGTAGGCGAAGTAGATGAGTACGCCGGCTGCGAGCCATACAACGAAGTAGAGCCAGGTTTCGATGGCCAGGTTGAGCATCAGGTAGGTGCACAGCAGGGCCGAGACGATCGGGATCACCGGGCCGAAGGGAACGCGGAACGCGGGCTTCAGGTCCGGACGCTTGCGACGCAGCACCAGGATACCCAGGCTGACCATCACGAAGGCGGACAGCGTACCGATGTTGATCATCTCTTCGAGCACATCTACGCGAGTGAACCCGGCGGCCAACGCCACCAGGGTCCCGCAGATGACCGTGATGCGCACCGGAGTGCCGCGCTTGGCGCTGACCTTGGACAGCGAATGCGGCAGCAGCCCGTCGCGGCTGATGGCAAGCACGACACGCGTCAAGCCCATCAGCAGCACCATCACCACGGTAGTCAACCCGATGAGCGAGCCGACGGCGATGATGGAGGCCGCGCCTTCGTTGCCTACCGCGGCGAAGGCGGTGGCCAGCGTCGGATTCTCCACGGCTGCCAGATCCTTGTAGGAAACCATGCCGGTCAGCGCGAAGGACACGCCAATGTAGAGCAGCGTGGTGAGCGCCAGTCCTGCGAAGATGCCGCGGGGCAGCGTCCTGCTGGAGTTCTTGACTTCTTCGGCGCTGGTGGCCACCACGTCGAAGCCGACGAAGGCGAAGAACACCAAGGCGGCGCCCGCCAGCACTCCCGCCATGCCGTACTGGGCCGGTGCGGCTCCCGTGGCAAAGGAGAAGAGCGACTGCTGGAGCACGTCGGCAGTGCCGTTCCCGGCGGACGGAACCGCCTCGGGGACGAACGGGGTCAAGTTCTCCGCGTTGAAGTAGAACAGCCCGGCGACAACCACGAAGAGCACCACCGCGATCTTGATGATGGTGAACACGTTCCCGACAGTTGCCGACAACTTGGTCCCCAAGACGAGCAGCACCGTGAACAGCGCAACAATCAGCAACGGCCCCCAGCTCATGGTCACGGGACCCAGGCCAACGGTCGGAGAGAGATGGATCCCGGCAAACTGGAATACTTCGGTGAGGTAGATACCCCAATATTTGGCGATTACCGCTGCCGCGGTGAACAGTTCGAGGATCAGGTTCCATCCAATGATCCAGGCGATGAACTCGCCCATGGTGGCGTAGGAAAAGACATACGCTGAACCCGCCACGGGGATCGCGGTCGCGAACTCGGCATAACACATGATCGCCATCGCACAGGTCAGTGCGGCGATGACGAAGGACACCGTGACGGCGGGGCCGGCGAAATTGGCGGCCGCCCGCGCGCCCACGGAGAAGATGCCCGCACCCACCGACACCGCGACACCCATGATCATCAGATCCCAGGTGTTCAGGGTCCTTTTGAGCTGACGTCCGGGCCCTGCGGCGTCCGCCAGGAAACTCTCAACTGGCTTGGTACGAAATAGGCTCACTTTGATCCCTTTGGGAGATGAAATGCGAAAAACTTACCGCACAAGCCTAGCCGTACAACATGGGAGCGGTTTTCCGCATTTTCCCAGATCAGGAGGCAGCAGGGCACTGGTTTCGGCAGATTGGAGGGATACCGGCCACCGAATATTGTTCAACAATAATCCGGTTGACGTGGGTTGATGCCACGACCCGAACCGCCCGGAGAAGGCAACGCCGGAAGGCGGAGCTCCACGAAGCCCCAGCGACTTGGAGCATCGTCCTGTGACTCATGACTCGTGGAGCGGTAGCGCGCAGTGCCATTAAACGCAGGAGGCTCCCCGCCCATCCGCGCGACACGTGGTGTGTCGGGCGGATGGGCGGGGAGCCGGTGATGCCCGTGGCCGGGCCGGAACCTAGGCCGTGGCGGCCGCCGCGGCCTTGGCCGCAGCCGGCAGGGCGGAGATGATCCGGTCAAGCGCCGCGTCGTCGTGGGCGGCCGAAACGAACCATGCCTCGAACACGCTTGGCGGCAGGTAGACGCCGGAGTCCAGCATGGAGTGGAAGAACGGCGCGTAGCGGAATGCTTCCTGCTTCTGGGCGTCGGCGTAGTTGTGCACGCCGTTGGCGGAGGTGCCGAAGGCCACGGAGAACAGGGTGCCGGCACGCTGGATCGAGTGGTCCAGGCCCTCGGCGTTGAAAGCCGAGGTGATGGCATCCTGCAGGGCCGCTGACTGCTTGGCCAGGAAGGAGTAGACCTCGTCGGTGGCATTCTCCAGCTGGGCGATGCCGGCGGCCATGGCCACCGGGTTGCCCGACAGGGTTCCGGCCTGGTAGACCGGGCCCAGCGGTGCCAGGTAGTCCATGACCTCGGCGCGGCCGCCCAGGGCGGCGGTCGGCAGGCCGCCGCCGATGACCTTGCCGAAGGTGTACAGGTCGGCGTTCCAACCCTCCACCCGCCCGGTCAGGCCCCAATAGCCGGCATCCGAGGCGCGGAAGCCGGTGAGCACCTCGTCCAGGATCAGCAGGGCGCCGTGCTGGGCGGTGGTGTCCTTGAGGAACTTGTTGAAGCCCTCCTCCGGGGTCACCACACCCATGTTGCACGGTGCGGATTCGGTGATCACCGCGGCGATGTTGCTTCCGTGCTCGGCGAAGGCCGCTTGAACGGCGGCGCGGTCGTTGTACGGCAGCACCAGGGTTTCAGCGGCGGTGGCGGCGGTGACGCCGGCGGAGCCCGGCAGGGCCAGGGTGGCGACGCCCGAACCGGCATCGGCCAGCAGGCCGTCCAGGTGGCCGTGGTAGCAGCCGGAGAACTTGATGATCAGTTCGCGGCCGGTGAAGCCGCGGGCCAGGCGCACGGCGGTCATGGTGGCCTCGGTGCCGGTGGAGACCATGCGCAGGCGCTCCACCCCGCCCATGCGGTTCTTGATCAGCTGGCCGAGCTTCGCCTCGTCCGGGGTGGAAGCGCCGAAGGACAGCCCGCGGTCCACTGCTGCATGCACGGCGGCCTGGATGGCGGGGTGCGAGTGGCCCAGCAGCGCAGGACCCCACGAGCAGACCAGGTCCACATATTCCTTGCCGTCCGCGTCGGTCAGGTACGCGCCCTTGGCGCCGACCATGAACGGCGGGATGCCGCCGACCGAGCCGAAGGCGCGCACCGGGGAGTTCACGCCGCCGGGCATGACCTCTCGGGCCTCGGCAAAGAGCTTTTCAGAGTTCGACATGCGTATTACTTGCCTTCCTTGAGCCAGCCGGCAACTTCGGCTGCGTAGTATGTGAGGATCTGTTCGGCGCCTGCCCGCTTGATGGACAGCAGGGATTCGAGCACCGAGGCCCTGCGGTCGATCCAGCCGTTGGCGCTGGCGGCCTCGATCATCGAGTACTCGCCGGAAATCTGGTAGGCGGAGACCGGCACCGGGGAAATCTCCGCCACGTCGCGCACGATGTCCAGGTAGCTCATGGCCGGCTTGACCATGATCATGTCGGCGCCCTCGGCGATGTCCAGCTCGGCTTCCAGGATGGCTTCGCGGCGGTTGGCGGCGTCCATCTGGTAGGTGCGGCGGTCGCCCTTGAGCTGGGAATCCACGGCTTCGCGGAACGGTCCGTAGAAGGCGCTGGCGTACTTGGCGCTGTAGGCGAGGATTGCGGTGTCCAGGTGGCCTTCGGCGTCCAGCGCCTCGCGGATCACGCCGACCTGGCCGTCCATCATGCCCGACGGGCCGAGCATGTGCGCCCCGGCCTGGGCCTGGGCCACGGCCATCTGGCCGTAGATCGCCAAGGTGGCGTCGTTGTCCACGGCGCCGTCGGCATCCAGCACGCCGCAGTGGCCGTGCGAGGTGAACTCGTCCAGGCACACGTCGGACATGACCACCAGGTCATCACCCACCTCGGCGCGCACCGCGGCGATGCCGCGGTTCAGGATGCCCTGCGGGTCGATGCCCGCCGAGCCGTTCTCATCGCGTTCGGCCGGGATGCCGAAGAGCATGATGCCGCCCAGGCCCAGCGTGACCGCCTGCGCTGCGGCGGCCTTCAGGCTGTCCATGGTGTGCTGGTAGACGCCGGGCATCGAGGTGATCTCGTTGGGCTCGGCCAGGCCCTCGCGCACGAATGCCGGCAGGATCAGCTGGCGTGCGGACAGTTCGTTTTGCGCCACCAGCGCTCGGACGGCCGGATTCTGCCGCAGGCGGCGTGGTCGATGCTGAGGGAAACCCATGGCTTCGTATCTCCAGTTCTAGTCTTGCTTCTTCGAAAGTCTTGGTGCGGCCGTGCGCTGCGCGGCCTGGCCGATGCCCAGCATGCCGCGTGCGGCCTGCGCCAGTCCTGCCGGCCCGGGGTCCTGCGCGGTGCCGTGCACCGGGAGTCCCGCGGCTTCCAGCGCGCGGGCGGTGGGCTGGCCGATGGCCAGCGTGTGAACGCGCTCGGGCAGCCGGCCGCCGGCCAGCTGCACGAAGCGCCGCACGATGCTCGGGGCGCTGAACACCACCAGGTCCAGTTCTTCCAGTTTCGCACCGATCTGCGCCGGATCAAGGCGTGTGACGTGTTCCGGCGCAGCTGGCCCGGGCACGGGGCGGCCCGGGGTGCCGGCGTCCACGGTGCGGTAGGCGATGACCTCGTCCACCTGCACCGGCAGGCCGGCCAGGAAATCGCCCAGCGTGCCGCTGGCCAGGTCCCCGTGCGGGTAGCAGATGCGCGCCCCGGTCGGTGGGGCCCACTGCGCGGCCATGCCCGCGGCGGACTGCACCTCGGGCTGGAAATCGGTCTCCAGGCCCAGCAGCTCGCGGGCCGATTGGGCGGTTTTGGCGCCGACGACCGCGAGCTCCAGGGACTGCGGCAGCGGCCGGCCGTCCAGCAGCTCGTGCAGCACCGCCACGGTGGTGGCGCTGGTGAGCACCAGCCAGTCGTAGGATCCGGCCCGCAGCGCCGCCGCCATGGACGACAGCGCCGCGGTGTCCTGCGGCCAGATGGCGTCGATCAGCCGGGCGCACCAGGAGGTGATGCCTAGCTTCTCGAATTCCTGCACGGTGGCCGCGGCGCGGGCCGCATCGCGCAGGATCAGTGCCTGGTATGCCATGGGCCTGCTAGGCCAGCCCGGCGACGACCGCCGCGCCGTCGGCCAGCATGCCGTTGGCCAGCTCGCGGCCCAGCGCCTGCGCCGCGGCCACATCGGCCAGCGGGGCGGCCGCGCTGCGGCGCATGACCTCGGAGCCGTCGGGGTTGCAGGCCACGGCGTCCAGCACCAGTTTGTTCTCCTGGACGCGGGCCAGCGCGCCGATCGGCGCGGCGCAGCCTGCCTCCAGGGCGTTGAGCAGCGCGCGTTCGGCTTCCACCTGCAGGCGGGTGTGCAGGTCGTCGAAACGGGCCAGCGCCTGGTCGAGTTCCGCATGGTCGGTGCCGGCCGTGCGGGTCTCCAGCGCCAGCGCGCCCTGGCCGGGAGCCGGGAGCATGATCGACGGGTCCAGGTACTGGGTGATGTGCTTCTCCAGGCCCAGCCGGCGCATGCCGGCCGCGGCCAGGATCACCGCATCCAAGTCGCCCTGGGTGGCCCGTCCCACGCTGCCGTCGTCCAGGGTGTCCCCCATGCCCTTGACCCGGCCCAGCCGGGTGGGCACGTTGCCGCGGATGTCCACGATCACAAGGTCCTGGCGGTAGGCGCGCAGCTGGGCTGCACGGCGCGGGGAACCCGTGCCGATCTTCGCGCCTTCCGGCAGCTCGTCCAGGGTCATCCCGTCGCGGCCGCACAGCGCGTCGCGCACGTCCTCGCGCGGCGGGATGGCGGCGAGCACCAGGCCCCCGGGCTGCACGGTGGGCAGGTCCTTGAGCGAGTGCACGGCCAGGTCGCAGCCGCCGTCCAGCAGGTGCTGGCGCAGCGCGGCGGCGAACACGCCGGTGCCGCCCAGGTTGGCCAGCGACCCGGTCACCACGTCGCCCTCGGTCTTCACCAGCACGGTCTCCGCCGCCAGGCCGGACAGCTGGGCCAGATGCTCGGCCGCCCACCCGGTCTGGGTGGTGGCCAGGGCGCTGCCGCGGGTTCCTACGCGAAAGGACTGGCTCATGGCTGCGGTACTCCTACCTCTGAATCCACCGCGCCGATGGTCGGGCGCAGGGTGCCGTCCAGGGCCGCCTTGACGCAGCAGCCGGGGCGGCAGACGTCGAACCAGGGGCCCAGCGCGGTCTCGGTCGCCCGGCCCTCGCGCAGGGCCTTGCCGTCGGGACCGGCCAGGCGTTCCTCGACCAGGTCCACCAGGCCGGAGACGAACGCGCGGTGCGTGCCCGGGGTGGGAACGCGGGCGAAGGCCAGGCCCAGCCGCGCGCAGGTGTCCTTGGCCTCTGTGTCCAGGTCCCAGAGCACCTCCATGTGGTCGGAGATGAAGCCGATCGGCACCACCACCACGCCCGCCACGCCGGCTGCGGCGTCCTCTTCCAGCGCGTCGTTGATATCCGGTTCAAGCCACGGGGTGTGCGGGGATCCGGAGCGGGACTGGTAGACCAGGGAATGCTCCAGGCCGGCGGCCTGCGGCACGTTGGCCAGGATGTGCTCGGCCACGGCGCGGTGCTGGGCGGTGTACAGGTTCTCGTCCAGCGTGCTGCGGATGTCTTCGGGACCTGCGGCGTTCGCATCGCTCAGGGGGATCGAGTGCGTGACGAACACGATCTTGATCTTCCCCTCCGGTTTCCCGGCGGCGGCCAGCTGCTCGCGCACCGAGGCCAGAGAGCCGGGAAGCTCCTGGATGAATGGCTGCACAAAGGCCGGGGTGTCGAAGAACTGGCGCAGCTTGTCGACCTCCACCACGCCTTCCAGGCCGGTGGCGCGCAGGCCCAGGCCAAGGTCCTCGCGGTACTGGCGGCAGGCCGAGTAGCCCGAGTAGGCGCCGGTGCCCATGAGCAGCACGGTGCGGTGCCCGTCCGCGGCGATCTGCTTCAGCGTATCGTTCACGAACGGGTGCCAGTTGCGGTTGCCCCAGTAGATCGGCACGCTGATGCCGCGCGCGGCGAACTCGGCTTCCAGCGCGGCCTTCAGCGCGCGGTTCTGCGCGTTGATCGGCGAGACGCCGCCGTTGGTGCGGTAGTGCACCGCGACCTCTTCCAGGCGCTCGTCCGGGATGCCGCGGCCTCCGGTGACGTTGCGCAGGAACGGGATGACGTCATCCTGCCCCTCGGGGCCGCCGAAGGAGGCGAGCAGGATCGCATCGTAGGCTTTCGGAATCATGCGCCCGTTCTCGTCGTAGCCGGTGCGCGGATCGAAGGACTGGCTCACAGAAGCACCTCAAGCGCCTCGGCGGCGCTGATGCGGCGGCCGGTGTAGAACGGGGTTTCCTCGCGCACGTGGTGGCGGGCCTCGGTGTAGCGCAGGTGGCGCATCATGTCGACCAGGTCGATCATGTCATCGGCTTCCAGGCAGATCTGCCACTCGTAGTCGCTGAAGGAGAAGGCGGCCACGGTGTTGGCCAGCACCTCGGGGAACTCGCGGCCCAGGACGCCGTGGTCGCGCAGCATCTTTCCGCGTTCAGCCGGATCCATGGTGTACCAGTCGGTGGAACGCACGAACGGGTAGACCGTCATCCAGCCCTTGGCGTCCACGCCGCGGGCGAAGGCCGGCGAGTGGTCCTTGGCGAACTCGGCCTCGCGGTGCACACCCATGGTGGAGTAGACGATCTGCGTGCCGGCCAGCAGCGCGGAGCGGCGGATCTTGCGCATGGAGGCCTGCAGCAGTTCAGCGGCCGGGCCGTGGATCCAGATCATGATGTCGGCGTCCTCGCGCATCGCCGACACGTCGTAGATGCCGCGCACGACGGCGCCCTCGGCGGCCAGCTGTTCAATCAGCGCCTCGAACTCGGCGGCCGCGGCGTCGGTGCGCTGGACGGCGTCCGAGCGCTTGAAGATGGTCCACAGGGTGTAGAAGAAGGTCGGGTTCTCGCCGGCGTTTTCGCGTTCGCGGATGACTGGCGAATTATGCTCCGGTGCGTTGCTCACTGGTGTTTCTCCTTGGATCTGCTGATCTGGGTTGGATCTGCCGTTCTGGCTTGGGTCTGTTGGTGTCGGCGGGGGCGCCTAGCGGGCGCTGATGGCCACCGCGCGGCGGGCCTGGGCGATGACGCGGGCCAGGCCGGTGCCGGCCAGCCACGCGCCCACCACGTCCACGCCGTCCAGCTCCGCCAGGGCCTGCTGGACCTTGGCGCGGCGCTGCGCGGCGGCGCCGCCCTGCAGCGGCACCATGTCGTTGAAGCGGGAGACCGCGCTGCCGAGCACGTCTTCCTGCTGCAATTGAACACCGAGAATCTTTGAGGCGTCTTTGACCGCCTGCTGGAGGAGCCGCTCGTCATCGCCGGATTCGACGATCGGTTCGTGCTCCCCGATGCGGCCGAAGGACAGCCGCACCACGTGGGTGCCCGGCCCTGCCTGCTCGGCCAGCCACGGCCACTTGGCGGTGGCATGGGTCAGCGCCTTGGCCACCAGCGGGGCGCCGCGCGAGACCAGCACGCCTGATCCGCGCGGGGATTCGTCCAGCTCCGGCTTGTCCACCACGAGGGTGACCAGCGCGATGGCGTTGGCCTCGGAGTGGCCCGCGATCTGCGCGTCGGCCGGCAGCAGCGGGTTGAGCAGGCCCAGGGCCGGTTCGGCCGGGGTCGCGATGACCACGCGGTCGGCCTTCAGCTCCTGGCCCAGGGTGTGCACGGTGTAGGGCTGCGCGGCTTGCGGCTGGCGGCTGACCGCGGTGACCGGTGAATTGCGCACCAGCGACACCCCGGAGGCCTGCAGCTGGCTGGTCAGCGCCTGGACCATGGTGAACATGCCGCCGTCCAGCCCCGCCACCCGGGATCCGGCCGGGGCGGCGGACTGCAGCTGGGTCACGGCGCGGGCCAGCGAGCCGGTGGACTGCAGCGCGGCGCGCAGGCCCGGTGCGGCCGCGTCGATGTCGATCTGCGCCGGGTCGGTGGAGTACACGCCGTTGACCACGGGGGCCACCAGCTCGTCGAGCACGCCCTGGCCCATGCGCGAGCGCACCACCTCAGCCAGCGACAGCGGCTCGGTGGCCCACTTCTTGCTCATCGGGGTGATCAAATCCGCCGCGGCGCGCACGGTGGCGGCGCGGCCGATGATGTGGCGCACCTCGTCGGTGCGCACGTGGCCGGGGATGCCCATCAGCGAGGTCGCGGGCAGCGGGTTGGCCAGGATCTTCTCCCCATCGCCCTGGATCAGCCAGGCGCTGGCCCCGGAGGTGGCGGCGATGGAGCCGGAGAGGTCCAGCTCGTCGAGGTAGGAGCCGACGATTTCGCCGCGCACGGCGAAGGATTCGGCCCCCGCGTCCAGCTGCAGCCCGGCGACCTCGGCGCGGCGCACGCACCCGCCGAAGCTGTCCGCGGCTTCCAGCACCGTGACGCGGTGCCCGGTCTGGCGCAGGTCGCGCGCGGCCACCAGGCCGGCGACCCCGCCGCCGATCACTACAGCATGCGGGGCCGGGTCGGGCGCATCCTTGGCGGCGCGCTTGTGGGCTGGGGCATCGGTGGCGCTGCGCACCTTTTCCAGCAGGCGCAGCGCGTGGGCGGCGGCGTCGGAGGCGATGACTCGTCGCGCCTTGGGAGCGGGAGTCCGGGTCGAGGCTTCCGCCGCGTTCTCGCTGCGCTGGTCCTTGCTCACGTACCGATGCACCTTCTGCCTTTGAATCGTTTGCTGCGGTGCGCACGCCCGGGGTCGGCCCCCGAGGCGTCCGCCACCGCGATGACGCCTGTATAACCTAGCTTAGTCCTGCCGGGCTACAGGGAGTGGATGAGCTCCACCACTCGGGTGAGCACGGTCGGATCCGTGGTCGGCGGAACGCCGTGCCCCAGGTTCACCACGTGCCCGCGCGCGGCCTTGCCGCTGGCGACGACCTCGCGCACATGCGCTTCGAGGACCTCCCACGGGGCGGAAAGCAGTGCCGGGTCGATGTTGCCCTGCACCGAGACGCCCTGGCCCAGGCGCTCGATCGCGGTGCCCAGCGGGATGCGGTAGTCCACGCCCACGGTGTCCACGTTCACGTCGCGCATGGCGGTGAGCAGCTCTCCGGTGCCGGTGCCGAAGTGGATCAGCGGCACACCCAGGTCGCGCACGAAGTCCAGCGAGCGGGCGGAGTACGGGGCGGCGAACTTCTGGTAGTCCGGCAGCGACAGCGAGCCGGCCCAGGAATCGAACAGCTGGGCGGCGGAGGCCCCGGCCTCCACCTGGGCGCGCAGGAACTTGCCCGAGGCGTCGGCGGCCCACTGCATCAGCGCGTCCCAGACCTCCGGCTCGGCGTGCATCATGGTGCGCGGGCCCAGGTGGTCGCGGCTCGGCTTGCCCTCGACCATGTAGGCTGCCACGGTGAACGGGGCGCCGGCGAAGCCGATCAGCGGGGTGCTGCCCAGTTCGGCGACGGTCAGGGCCACTGCCTGGCGGATGGGCTCCAGGGCTTCGTCGGTCAGCTCTGGCAGGGCCGCGACCTGCTCGGCGGTGCGGATCGGGGTGTCCAGCACCGGGCCGACGCCCGGGACGATGTCCACGCCGATGCCGGCCAGGCGCAGCGGGATGACGATGTCGGAGAAGAAGATGCCCGCGTCCACCTTGTGTCGGCGTACCGGTTGGAGAGTTATCTCACTTGCCATGGCCGGGTCGAGGCACGAGTCAAGCATGCTCACGCCTTCGCGCAGCTTCAGGTACTCGGGCAGCGAGCGCCCCGCCTGGCGCATGAACCACACCGGATGGTGCGACGGCTCGCGACCGGTCAGGGCCTGAATCAATGCGGAATCTTGGGTACGTCCATCGATCATCGGATGGTTCTGCGACAGAGTCATGATTCAATTCTGCCAACTCTTGCCTTTAAAGCCCATTTGGAGGGACACATGCTCACTCTCCGCTGAAATTAAGCGTCTGACGGGGATTGACCTTAGGCACACCTGCATTGTTTATCCGGGGCGTTGAGCTTAACCTAGGAACATTGTGGTTTTCTTATCTCTTGTCGCATCGCATTCGCAGCTCGACCTTGAGACCGTGGCACGAATCAGCGCCTCGGCCAGCGGGCTCGCAGCTGCCTCCGTTAACGGTTCGGCAGCTATCAATGGCGCCGTCGTGCTGGCCACCTGCAACCGCTTCGAGGTCTACGCGGACGTGGAGCACGTCGAAGACGCCACCGAGCACCTCGTGTCCCATCTAGCGGCCACCGCCGCGCTCAGCGCCGATTTCCTGGCCCGCCAGCTGACGATCCTGGAGGGCGAGAAGGTGATCGAGCACCTCTTCTCGGTAGGCGCCGGCCTGGACTCCGCCGTCGTGGGCGAACGCGAAATCGCCGGCCAGGTCCGCCGCGCGCTGGCCCAGGCGCAACAGGAGAAAACCACCACCAGCAACCTCACCCGGCTGTTCCAGAACGCCACCCGGGCGGCCAAGGACGTCGGCAGCAACACCAACCTGGGCACCCAGGGCAAGTCCGTGGTAGCGGTCGCCCTGGACCTGGCCGAGGAGCTCACCAACGAGGCGACCTCCTGGGC
This sequence comes from Glutamicibacter protophormiae, assembly GCF_014647495.1. Lineage (GTDB taxonomy): Bacteria > Actinomycetota > Actinomycetes > Actinomycetales > Micrococcaceae > Glutamicibacter > Glutamicibacter protophormiae. The sequence goes on along the minus strand of NZ_BMPH01000001.1, from coordinate 54,577 downwards.
CGACCAGAACGTGGTGCTCTTCGGCACCGGATCCTACGCCGGCGCTACCATGGCGCTGCTGAAGGAACGCGGCGTCGAGCGCATCAGCGTGTACTCCAGCTCCGGACGCGCCGCCGAATTCACCGGCAAGCGCGGCGGCTTTCCATTGAGCGACGAGCTGCTCCCCCAGGCCCTGCGTGAAGCCGACATCATCGTCGGCTGCTCCGGCGGCGGACAGCGCCTCGACCGCGAAGCCCTGGAGGCCGTGCGCGTGAAGAACCACCCATTGATCGCCATCGACATGGCGCTCACCCACGACTTCGATCCCGCACTGGTCGAGATGGCCGACGTCGAGCTGATCACGCTGGAGTCGGTGCGCATGGCCGCCCCGACCGACCAGGCCCTGGCCGTGCACGCCGCCAGCCGCATCGTGAAGAGCGCAGCCAAGGAATTCTCCGCCGCCCAGCGCGAACGCGAAGCGGACTTCGCCATCGTGGCCCTGCGCCAGCACACCAAGGCGGTGCTCGACGCCGAGGTCGCCCGCGTGCGCGCCCAGCACGGCTGCACCGCCGCCGCAGACGAGGTCGAACTGGCCATGCGCCGCATGATGCGCCAACTGCTGCACATTCCCACCGTCCGGGCCCGCGAGCTGGCCTCCGAGGGGCGCACCGCGGACTATGTCACCGCGCTGGAGACCCTCTACGGCTTGGAACTGCGTGAACCGGAGTCACCGGCCAGCGCCACGGCGCCGGCCGCCTGCCCCGTGGACACCACCGCGCGCACCGCGTAGCGGCACCCGTAATTCTCCCGCATAGTTACCGTTCCACCGCGATGCGTGGAATACTACTTGCAAGTAGGCTCCCGGAAGATTTTCAAAATCCACAATGACGTGGGCGGAGCCTTGCACAGGGGGAAGGTCGAGGTCGACATGGCTGAAGCAGAAGCGCTCAAGGGACATCGAACGCAGCGAATGCCGCGGGAAGCGCGGCGCCGCCAGCTCCTCCAGGCCGCGCACGAGGTCTTCGTCGGCAACGGATACCACGGAGCCTCCATGGACGACATCGCCGACGTGGCCAAGGTTTCCAAACCCGTTTTGTACCAGCATTTCCCCGGCAAGCGCGAACTCTACCTGGCGTTGCTGGATTCGCATCTGGCGGATTTCAGCCGCCGGCTGGACGAGGCCATCCAATCCACCGACGACAACCGGCAGCGCGTTTTCGCCACGATCAACACCTATTACCAGTACATCAAGAGCGAGTCCCACGCCTACCGCCTGATTTTCGAATCCGATGTGCTCTCCGATCCGCTGATCGCCGCGCGCATCGAGGAATTCAACAACAACCTGGCCACGTCCATTTCCAAGGTCGTGGTCAAGGACACCGAACTGAGCGAGGCCGAAGGCCTGCTGGCCGGACGCGCGCTGGCCGGCCTGTCCCAGGTTTCGGCCCGCTACTGGGCCACCGGCGACGACTCGGTGGATCAGCAGACCGCGGTTGACCTGGTCTCGCGTTTAGCTTGGCGCGGAATTTCCCAGTTCCCCAAGGAAAAGTAGCTAGATTAGTGGCTGAGGGTCCCTTCTTTTAGGGCACACATTTTTCGAGAGGATCAACGACAATCATGGAAATCCGGATTGGCATTCAGAACGTAGCCCGCGAAGTCGTACTCGAGTCGGAACTGAGCAACGCAGAAGTCAACGAGAAGCTTGCTGCGGCAATGGCCGACGGTTCGGTGCTGTCCCTGACCGACCCCAAGGGCCGCGAAGTTCTCGTGCCGGCCGCGGGCATCGCCTACATCGAGGTCGGCCCGGAGGAAATCCGCCGCGTCGGCTTCGCCCACTAATTGGCTTTCGGCAACGTGCCGCGTTGCCCGTGCTCCGGCCGGCTCCCGCTTCCCGCGGAGCCGGCCGGAGCGTTTTAATGCGGGTTGCTGCGGGATCCTAGTTTGCACGCGGCTGCGGCGTGTAGGTTGAGGTACTACCACCCCGGCAGAGGGTTCAACTTCAAACAGGCAGGCGGCGTACCGTGACCGAACAACGTATCCACGCACCGCGGCAGGTGGCCGCAAGCGACCTCGGCGAACTGCTTCTTGCGCTGGAAACAGAGTTCGAGGTCCCCGGCGAGTTCGATGCGGCAACGCTGCAGGCCGCCCAGCAGGCAGTCGAGGCCCTGCCGGAGCCCGACGCGGACGACACCGACCTGCCGTTCTTCACCATCGATCCCCCGGGCGCGACCGACCTCGACCAGGCCATGTACCTGGAACGCGCCGGTGCCGGCTACCTGGTGCACTACGCCATCGCCGACGTCCCCGCGTTCGTCCAGCTCGGCGGCGTGCTGGACGCGGTCTCCCGCGAGCGCGGGCAGACCTTCTACCTGCCGCAGCGAAAGATCACCCTGTACCCGCCGCTGATTTCTGAGGACCGCGGCTCGCTGCTGCCCGACGTCACCCGGCCGGCCTTCCATTGGCGCATCGCGCTGGATGCCGATGGGGCCCTGGGCCAGGTGCGGCTGACCCGCTCGCAGATCCGTTCCCGCAGGCAGCTGGACTACGACACCGCCCAGCAGCGCATCGACGCCGGCGAGGACGACGAGCAGCTGGCACTGCTGGCGGAGATCGGCCGGGCCCGGCTGGTGCAGGAACGGCTGCGCGGAGGCGCCTCGCTGAACCTGCCCGACCAGGAAATCGTGCCGGAGTCCGACGGGTACAAGCTGGTCAGCCGCACCCCGCTGCCGCTGGAGGAATTCAACGCGCAGATCTCGCTGCTCACCGGCATCGCCGCGGCCCGCCTGATGCTCACGGCGGGCACCGGGATCCTGCGCACCATGCCGCCGCCTGACCCGCGGGACCTGAAGGCCTTCAGGCAGCAGACCCGGCTGCTGGGCCGTCCATGGCCCGAGGACACCAGCTACGGCGAATACCTGCATGCCCTGGACCTGGGCGACCCGCGCCAGCTGGTCATCATGCACCGCGCCGCCTCGCTCTTCCGCGGCGCCGACTACCAGGTCATCGCCGGCCAGCCCGAATCCGAGCTGGTCCAGGCCGCTCTGGCCGCGCCCTACGCGCACACCACTGCCCCGCTGCGCCGTCTGGTGGACCGCTTCGTGCTGCTGACCTGCCACCTGCTCTCCACCGGACAGCCGATGCCCGGAGAGCTGGAACAGGCACTGCCCGGGCTTCCGGAACTCATGCGCGCCAGCTCCGCGGCGGCCAACAAGGTGGCCCGGGCCGCGGTGGACCTGCTGGAGGCCTACACCCTGCAGCACCGGCTCGGCGAGCGGTTCCAGGCCATCGTGCTCACCGCCGCGCAGGGCGGGGCCGTGGCGGAGAACGGCAGCGGCCGGCCGCGGCCCGGGCTGCTGCAATTGGTCGACGAGCCGGTCACCGGCAGCTTCACCGGCCGTGCCGACGCCGGCACGCTGGTGACCGCCGAGCTCGTGGAAGCCGACCCGCGCACCCGCCGAATCCACTTCGAAATAGTCTCCCGCGGCTGACGAACCGCTGGATTCCGGCCAAACAAGTTATGCTGGTCAGTATTACTACTGAGGATGCCCGATCGCACAGCGCTGAAAGTACGACCAGTTACCTGATGACTTCCCAGCGGTCATCATTCCGCAGGACCCCGCCGTGGGCTTCCCGCGTGCATCGAGCGATCGGCTCCGCTGGACCCGCCTCCCTTCGGGCGCACCCCCTGGATTTGCAGGGCAGGTCGACCCCGCCGGGAAGCCAACATGAAATGAGACAAGAGACATCGTGAGCGACACGACGCTAACGGCACCAGCTGCCGACACCCCGGAAGAGAACACCCCCGTCGAAGCCCCGAAACAGAGCTTCGCGGAACTGAAGGTACGCGAGGACATCGTCGCCTCGCTGCTCGAGGCGGGCATCGAATTCCCCTTCCCCATCCAGGCGCTGACCCTTCCGGTGGCCCTGGGCGGCAATGACATCATCGGCCAGGCCAAGACCGGCACCGGCAAGACCCTTGGCTTCGGCATCCCGGCACTGCAGCGCGTCATCCGCGAGGGCGACGCCGGCTACGAGGACCTCGAATTCCCCGGCGCCCCGCAGGCGCTGATCGTGGCCCCGACCCGCGAACTGGCCATCCAGGTCGGCGCCGACCTGGCGCAGGCCTCCAAGCATTCGAACATCTCGATCACCACCATCTACGGCGGCCGCCCCTACGAGGAGCAGATCGCCGCGCTGAAGGCCGGCACCGACGTCATCGTCGGCACCCCGGGCCGCCTGATCGACCTGAACCGCCAGCGCGTGCTGAACCTCAAGCAGATCAAGACCGTGGTGCTGGACGAGGCCGACGAAATGCTGGACCTGGGCTTCCTGCCCGACGTGGAGCGCATCCTCGCGGCCCTGCCCCCGGTCCGCCAGGCCATGCTCTTCTCCGCCACCATGCCCGGCGCCGTGATCACCATGGCGCGCCGCTACATGTCCCGCCCGACCCACATCCGCGCCCAGGATCCGGACGACGACGGCTCGCTGACCAAGCGCAACATCCGCCAGCTGGTCTACCGCGCGCACAACCTGGACAAGGATGAGATGGTGGCCCGCCTGCTGCAGGCCGAAGGCCGCGGCAAGACCATCATCTTCACCCAGACCAAGCGCTCGGCGGCCAAGATGGCCGACGAACTGATCGACCGCGGCTTCAACGCCGGCTCGCTGCACGGCGACCTGGGCCAGGGCGCCCGCGAACAGGCGCTGAAGGCGTTCCGCTCCGGCAAGGTGGAAATCCTGGTCGCCACCGACGTGGCCGCCCGCGGCATCGACGTGGACGACGTCACCCACGTGGTGAACCTGCAGTGCCCGGACGACGAGAACACCTACCTGCACCGCGTGGGCCGCACCGGCCGCGCCGGCAACAACGGCACCGCGGTGACCTTCGTGGACTGGGATTCGGTGCCGCGCTGGTCGCTGATCAACAAGGCCCTGGGCCTGAGCGTGCCGGAACCGGTGGAAACCTACTCTTCCTCGCCGCACTTCTTCACCGATCTGGACATCCCCAAGGGCACCAAGGGCCGCCTGCCGCGCGCCAAGAAGTCCGCGGCCGCCGAGGGCGACGGCTCGCCGCGCGAGTCCTCCTCCCGGGAACCGCGTGAGAACCGAGAACGCACCCCACGCCGCCGCAGCGGGTCGCGCACCCGCACCCGCACCGTGAACGGCCAGAGCCAGGAGCGCGGCGGGCAGCAGGACTCCGGAGCCGAGGAGCAGGCCGGGGCGCGCCACGGGCATTCCAAGGGCCGCCAGGACCGGCCGTCCCGCGAGGCCGAGCGCCACCGCGAATCCCGTGTCTCCGGCGAGGACGGTGCAGCGCAGGACACCTCCAAGCCGCGCCGGCGCCGTCCGCGCCGCCGCACCGGTGGAAGCGGCGAGGCCGACTCGCAGGACTAGTCCCGTGATCCGCAGCCCTCAGCACTCCGAAAGGATTCAGTACCCAGGTGCTCGCACAACCTGAAGATTCAACCCTGTCCGCGGCCGCGGCGCCCTCCGGTTCCCCGGTGAGCGCCCCGGCCGCGGGCAACACCGTGTTCCACGGCGACAACATGACGGTGCTTGCAACCCTGCCCGACGAAAGCTTCACCCTGATCTACGTGGATCCGCCGTTCAACACCGGACGCAAGCAGACCCGTGCCGAACGCACCATGGTCCGCGCCGAAGAGGGCGAAGGCACCCACGTGGGGTTCAAGGGCCGCAGCTATACGGCGGAGATCGGCCAGTCGCGCTCCTACCACGACAGCTTCGACGACTACCTGAGCTTCATCGAGCCGCGCCTGCTGCAGGCCTACCGGCTGCTGGCTGAGGACGGCACCCTCTACGTCCACCTGGACTACCGGGAAGTGCACTACGTCAAGGTGCTGCTGGATTCGATCTTCGGCCGCGAGTGCTTCCTGAACGAACTGATCTGGGCCTACGACTACGGGGCGCGGGCCAAGAGCCGCTGGCCGGCCAAGCACGACACCATCCTGGTCTACGTGAAGAACCCGAAGAAGTACCACTTCGATTCGACGGAAGTCGACCGCGAGCCCTATATGGCCCCCGGCCTGGTGACCCCGGAAAAGCGGGAGAAGGGCAAGCTGCCCACCGACGTGTGGTGGCATACCATCGTCTCCCCCACCGGCAAGGAGAAAACCGGCTACCCCACGCAGAAGCCCGAGGGCATCCTGCGGCGCATCGTCGCGGCCTCCTCGCGCCCCGGCGACTGGGTGCTGGATTTCTTCGCGGGCTCCGGCACCACCGGCGCGGTGGCCGCCAAGATGGAGCGGCGCTTCGTGCTGATCGACCAGAACACGCAGGCCATCGAGGTCATGCACGCCAGGCTGCCCGAGGGCACGGCGTTCGCCACACTGGACGGCTCGCCCGCCCCGGAGCCGCGGACCGGCGGCTAGCGCAGCAGCTGGGCGCTGATCCCGGTGCCCTGCGCCAGGATGCGCTCCAACATGTCCGGCTCGGTGAGATTCTCGCCGAGCCGGTTCAGTTTTCCGGTGCCGTGGTAGTCCGAGGACCCGGTGACGATCAGGTCGTGCTCCTTGGCCAGCGCCAGCAGCTGCTCCTTGCCCTGCGCGGAGTTGTCGCGGTGGTAGACCTCCACCCCGGCCAGCCCTGCCTCGATCATCTCGTGGATCGTGGAATCGGGCACCACCCGGCCGCGCAGCGAGGCCTTCGGGTGGGCGAACACCGGCACGCCGCCGGCCTCGCGCACCAGGCGCACCGCCGCGGCGGGGTTGATGGCAGGATGTGACACGTAGTAGCGCGAGCGCGAGGACAGGATGTTGGCGAACGCCTCGTTGCGGTGCGCCACCACCCCGGCTGCCACCAGCGCGTCCGCGATATGCGGGCGGCCCACCGTGGAACCCGGCTGGCAGTGCTCGGCGACCAGCTCCCAGCTGATCGGGTAGTCCTCCGCCAGCCGCTCCACGATGCGCTGGGCGCGCACGATCCGCGAATTCAGCGCCACCGCCAGCTCGTCGAGCAGCGGCTGATAGGCCGGGTCGTGCAGATAGGACAGCAGGTGCACGCTGATGCCGTGCGAATCCTGGCAGGTGATCTCCATGCCGGGAACGAAGCCGATCCCCAGTTCCGCGGCCTTGGCGCACGCCGCGGCCCAGCCGGTGGTCTGGTCGTGGTCGGTCAGCGCCACCACATCCAGCCGCGCTGCGGCCGCCGCGGCGATGAGCTCGGCCGGAGTTTCCGTGCCGTCGGAAACGTTGGAATGGGTGTGCAGGTCGATTCGCATACTCTCTAGAATATCGAAGTGCGCACGTTCTTTGGCGGCGCAGAGCTGATGGTGACACACTGGAATGTATGACCAATCAAGTTTCATCGCCTTCGGGCAGCGACCAGCCATTGGAAGACCGCGTGAACAACCGTTCGCAGCGTCCGACTTCCGAATCATTCAAGCAGTTCATGGCCGCGAACTGGGCCGCCGACACCTCGCAGCTGCCGGACGCCGATCCGTCCGCCGGCTACGCCGCCGCCCGCCGCGCCAAGCTCTCCGCAGCCTACCCGGGCGAGCGGCTGGTCATCCCCGCGGGCCCGCTGAAGGTCCGCTCGAATGACACCGACTACCGCTTCCGCCCGCACTCGGCCTTCGCCCACCTCACCGGCCTGGGCGTCGACCATGAGCCGGATGCCGTGCTGATCATGGAGCCGACCGACGACGGCGCCGGAGACAACGGCAGCAACCACGCGGCCACCTTGTACTTCGCCCCGATGGCCGGCCGCGATTCCTCGGACTTCTATCTGGATTCGCGCTCCGGCGAGTTCTGGGTGGGCCCGCGCCCGACGCTGAGCACCATGTCCGCCCGCACCGGCATGCCCACCGACTCGCTGGAGCAGCTGGAACTGGCGATCACCAAGAACTCCGGCCCGCAGGCCATGGGCGGCATCCGCATCCGTCTGGTGCGCCAGGTGGACCTGAACGTCGAGGCGCTGGTGGACACCAGCCGCATCAACACCTCCCAGGATCTGGAGGCCTCCGACGCGCTGGACAACGAGCTGGCCGAGTTCCTCTCCGAGCTGCGCCTGGTCAAGGACGAGTACGAGATCGCCGAGCTGCGCAAGTCCGTGGCCGCCACCATCAACGGCTTCGAAGACGTGGTGCGCAGCCTGGATGCGGCCATCGCCCACGACCGCGGCGAACGCATCGTCGAAGGCTCGTTCTTCGCCCGCGCCCGCCTGGAAGGCAACGATCTGGGCTACGACACCATCGCGGCCTGCGGCAACAACGCCACCATCCTGCACTGGATCCGCAACAACGGGGCCGTGAACGAGGGCGAAGTGCTGCTGCTGGACGCCGGCGTGGAAGCCGACTCGCTGTACACCGCGGACATCACCCGCTCCCTGCCGGTGTCCGGGAAGTACACCGAGGTGCAGCGCCGCGTCTACGAGGCCGTGCTGGACGCCGCCGACGCCGCCTTCGCCGCGGTCAAGCCGGGCCTGAAGTTCCGCGACCTGCACCAGATCGCCACCCGCGTGCTGGCCGAACGCCTGTCCGAGTGGGGCATCCTGCCGGTCTCCGTCGAGGAGGCCATGAGCCCCGAGGGACAGCAGCACCGGCGCTGGATGCCGCACGGCACCAGCCACCATCTGGGCTTGGACGTGCACGACTGCGCCCAGGCCCGCGCCGAGCTGTATCTGGACGCCGAGCTGGAAGAGGGCATGGTCTTCACCATCGAGCCGGGCCTGTACTTCAAGAACGAGGACCTGGCGATCCCCCAGGAATACCGCGGCATCGGCGTGCGCATCGAGGACGACATCCTGGTCACCGCCACCGGCGGCGAGTCGCTGAGCGCGGCGCTGCCGCGCACCGCCGACGACGTCGAAGCCTGGATGGCCAAGCTGCGCAGCTAGCCGCACCGGTTCAAAGGGCTCTTCGCAATTAGGGGTGTAATGCCCGTCTACACCCACCAGACTCCATCAGGGACCTCGCGATGTAATTCGCGAGGTCCCTGAACCCCATAGCCGAGGTGTTTTTTGACAGCGGCCTCGTATTTCTACACCGCCTAAAGTGCAAAAGGCTGGGGACAAGTACGATCAACTGCAATTGGGTTGGCTTTCGGACGCGGAGTGTCGATGGGCATAAAGAAGTCGTTCAAATACCGAAAGCCGATATCGCTTCGCAAGCTACGCCCCAACTTCCTACGGGTTAATAGAAGCGTCCGTCCGATAAACTATTTGTTCCATGCAAAAGTAAATGTCGTGTCGCGCTACGCGAGCCAACCGAATTACCCGCAACAAAGGAGACCGCTGAGACGTAGGGCTTATCGGAATCAGATTAGATAGTTAAGAACTAAATGAATATTACTTTGTATCCCTGGTTGGTTACTGTCGCTGTAATTGTTCTTCTATCACTTAAGACGTTGTTTCAGCGTCGAAGTGAATTCAAGAAGTTTATTCCAGGGTTGTGGCTCCTAGTAGGTTTTGTCTTGCTTGGCCCCGTTGGTTCGTTGGGATGGACGTTGCGAATGGGTGATTCATATGACCCATTTTTCGATATGCCATTTGCGCTGAACTTTGCACTAATTGTGTTTTCTCGGTTCGACCCGATGGGGCTATTCTCAGGTGAAGAGCCTCTCGAAGGAACGTGGCTAAAGAAAACAGTTGATGGCAAGTTCATCTATTGGTTCATTGAGGGGTGCGTGTGGCTTGGATTAGCACTCTTCTTTTTCCCCTTGGCGATGGACATATTTAGAAGTTCTTTGTGAGCATCGGTAGTCGTTTGCCGATCAAGTGGTGAGTTATTACGCTCATCGCGGTTTAACCGTTCTTGAGGCGCTCACTCTACAAAGATGGTGGTTGCCTGCTTGCTCAGGCAACCACCTTCTTTTTGCTATGCTCCTTAGCTGTTGCTGGGACCGCTTAAAAACCGCTGGCCTTCATCCGCCCCGAGGGGGCGGATGAAGGCCAGCGGTTTTTAGTGTTGCTGCTTGCGGCTAGGAGTTCTTGTCCTGGCGGGTTTCCTCCGGCGCGTCCGCAACAGGCTGCTGCGCCGGCTCATCCGCGGCGCCCTGCTCGGAAGCCTGGTCCGGGTTCTCGCCGCGGCCGATCTCAACCGTCGGCTCGACCTCGGACAGGTTCTGGGCCGGGGCGGCTGGCTGTTCGGCCGCCGCCGGGGCGGCCTGCACGCGCACGCCGTAGCGCGGGCGTCCGTCCGGAAGGTCCGTGAACTGGCTGCTCGGGGCCTCGGTCGACGCCGGGGCTGGCTGCTGCGGGGCCCCCGGAGCCTGTGCCGGGGCCGCAGGCTGGGTCGGGACGGAGGCCGGAGGCTGCTGCATCGGGACATTCGGTGCCGAGGCGTGCGGACGCATCGGCAGCTTGGACGCGAGCTGGCGGGCGGCCTGCGCATTCTCGAAGTCAACCACCACGTCGAAGCTGGTGGCCACGAACTGGCTGGAGGAAGCGAAGTCGCGCTTTCCGCGACGGGTCGAGTAGCTAATCACGCCGGCGATCATCCAGATGGCCATGCCCAGGCCGATGGCGGAGAGGATCTGGTAGACGCCGTTGCCGCCGCCGAACAGCGAGAGCAGCAAACCGACGAACAGGCCCATCATGGCGCCCTGCGCGGCCCCGGCCAATGCGACCTTCGGGTAGGACAGCTTGGCGGTCACGCGTTCCACGGTGCGCACGTCGTTGCCCACGATGGTCACGGAGGCCACCGGGAAGTTGTTGTCGGCCAGGTAGTCCACGAGCTTCTGGGCGTCGAGGTAGCTGGTGTAGCGCCCCAGCAGCTCGCCGCGCGGCAAGCCGTTGGTGCTGATCGAATTTACTCCTTGTGGCGAGGTCATATCTATATTGTGCACGGTCATGCTGTGTTTGTACCCAGTTGTGAAGCCCGGATCACTGAGGGCGAAAGAATCCATCCCCGGATGTGTCACCGCGCACCGCGCGAACGCACCGGGCACGATAACCTAGAAGGGTGAACTCACAAGTGTCTAAAATCTTCGTCGCCCGGCTGCTCGGGCTGGACGTCTTCGACCCCTTGGGCGACCGTCTGGGACGCTTGCGAGACGTCGTCGTGGTCTCCCGCGGGCCCAAGAAGCCGCCGGCCTGCGTCGGCGTCGTGGTCGAGGTCCCCGGAAAGCGCCGCGTCTTCGTGCCCATGACCCGCATCCAGTCCATGGAATCCACGCAGATCATCTGCTCGGGTCTGGTCAACATGCGCCGCTTCCAGCAGCGCGGCCAGGAGCTGCTGGTCGTGGCCGAGCTCTTCGACCGCACCATCACCTTCACCGACGGCTCCGGCCGCGGCGTCATCGAGGATGTCGGCCTGGCCCAGACCCGCCGTGGCGACTGGGAGATCAACCAGTACTACGTGCAGCGCGGGGTCGCCACCCCGGGGTTGCTCGGGTTGCGCAGCCGCAAGCGCGACAAGGTGCTGGTTTCCTGGGAGGACGTCAGCCACGGCAACCAGAGCGAACCGCAGTCCGCGGACAACTTCGTGGCTACGCACGACGACATGAAGGCCGCCGACTTCGCCGACGCGTTGCACGAGATGAATGAGAAGCGCCGCCTGGAAATCGCAGCGCATCTGCAGGACGAGCGCCTGGCCGACGTGCTGCAGGAGCTGCCGGACCGCGAACAGGTGGAGATCCTCTCCGCCCTGGGCCTGGAGCGCGCCGCCGACGTGCTGGAGGAAATGGACCCGGACGACGCCGCCGACCTGCTTTCCGAGGTCTCCGAGGAAACCAAGCACCAGCTGCTGGAGCTCATGAACGAAGAGGAGGCCAAGGACGTGCGCCGCCTGCTGGCCTACCCGGAGGGCACCGCCGGCTCGGTGATGACCCCGGTCCCGGTGATCCTCACCCCCGAATCCACCGTCGCGGAGGCGCTGGCCTCGGTGCGCATGGAGGAGCTCTCCCCCGCCCTGGCCTCCACCGTCTACGTGGTGCGCCCGCCGCTGGAGACCCCCACCGGGCGCTACCTGGGCCAGGTGCATATCCAGGCGCTGCTGCGCGCCGCGCCGCCCGAGCCGCTGGGCGACATCCTGGACACCGAGCTGGAGCCCATGTCCGACCTTGCGAACATTTCCGAGGTCGTGCGCCACCTGGCCACCTACAACCTGACCAGCGTCGGGGTGACCAACAAGGAAGGCCGCCTGGTCGGGGCCATCACCGTGGACGACGTGCTCGACCACATCCTCCCCGACGATTGGCGTTCGCAGGACTAAGAACTTTGGAACCGGTCCGCCGGTTCGCCCGGCCCCGGCGCAGCCCGGGCCGCACCGCATCGATCAGTAGCAAAGGAGTTCGCCACCATGGCTGAACAGCGCAAGACCAGTGGCCTGGATACTCCCCTTGCAGCACGCCAACGCTTCTGGCCTAAGTTCTCCCCCGACCCGGACGCGTTCGGTTCCACCACCGAGAAGTTCGCCCGTTTCATGGGCACCCCGCAGTTCCTGGTCTACATGACGATCTTCTGCGCGTTCTGGCTGATCTGGAATTCCATCGCCCCGGTGGCCTGGCGCTTCGACGACGCCTCCATCGGCTTCACCGCGCTGACCCTGATGCTCTCGCTGCAGGCCTCCTACGCCGCGCCGCTGCTGCTGCTGGCGCAGAACCGCCAGGACGACCGCGACCGCGTGTCGCTGTCCGAGGACCGCGCCCGCGCCGAACGCAACCTCTACGACACCGAATACCTCACCCGCGAGCTGGCCAGCCTGCGCCTGGCGCTGCGCGACGTCGCCACGCGCGACTATGTGCGCTCGGAGCTGCGCAACGTGCTGGAGGAGTTGCTGGAGACCACCGACGGCGAAGAGCTGAACCTGCGCGCCAAGCGCAAGTCCAAGGGCGGTAACCCGCAAACCGGGCTCATCGAGACGGTGCAGCCGGGCCAGAATTCCAACCGAAAGAACAACTAGTCGTGAGTTCGAACGAAGCACTGCTTAGGGCGCTGGACTCGGTCATCGACCCGGAGCTGCGCCGTCCCATCACCGAGCTGGGCATGGTCGGCGACGCCAGGCTCGACGGCACCCGTGCCGAGGTCACTATCCTGCTGACCATCGACGGGTGCCCGCTGCGCTCCACCATCGAAGCGGACGTGCGCGCGGCTTTGCTGACGCTGCACGGGGTGGAACAGGTCGAGGTGGCCCTGGACGTGATGGATCCGCAGCAGCGTGCGGCCCTGCGCGAACAGCTGGCCAGCCGACGCACCCCGTTCTCCGACCCGGCCTCGCTGACCCGCGTCATCGCGGTGGCCAGCGGCAAGGGCGGGGTGGGCAAGTCCTCCATCACCGCCAACCTGTCCGTCGCGCTGGCCGCCCGCGGCTTCAAGGTGGGGTTGATCGACGCGGACGTGCACGGCTTTTCCATCCCCTCGCTGATGGGAATCAAGCAGAACCCCACGCGCGTGGACGACATGATCCTGCCGCCGGTGGCGCACGGCGTGAAGGTCATCTCCATCGGCATGTTCCTGGATTCCAACCAGCCGGTGATCTGGCGCGGGCCCATGCTGCACCGCGCGTTGGAGCAGTTCCTGTCCGACGTGTACTTCGGGGACTTGGACTTCCTGTTCCTGGATTTGCCGCCCGGCACCGGGGACATCGCGATCTCCGTGTCCCAGCTGCTGCCCAACAGCGAACTGCTGGTCATCACCACCCCGCAGTCCACCGCCACCGAGGTGGCCGAGCGCGCCGGAACGATTGCGCTGCAGACCAAGCAGAAGGTCATCGGCGTGGTGGAGAACATGAGCCACCTGCAGATGCCCGACGGCAGCAAGATGGAGATCTTCGGCTCCGGCGGCGGCGCCAAGCTCAGCCACTCGCTGGGCACGCAGCTGGGCTACCCGGTACCGCTGATGGCGCAGTTGCCGCTGGAGGAAGCACTACGTGAGGGCTCGGACAGGGGAATCCCGGTGGTGCTCTCCGCCCCGGGCTCCCGGGCTGCCATCGAGTTGAGCGCACTGGCCGATTCGCTGGGCCAGCGCCCCCGCGGTTTGGCCGGACGCAACCTGCCCATGTCCCTCCAATAGCAGCGGGGCGCCGTCCCCGCACCGTCCGGCCCGGCCACTCCGCGGCCCCGGCTGGCGCAAAAAAGATCCCCGGCCCTGCAGTTCTCTGGAACTGCGGGCCGGGGATCTACTGCTGTCTTCGGTGGCTTTGCTGCCTAGGTGGCTTCGTCGTCGAACGGGGCGCCCTCGTTCAGGCCCAGCGGAGCCTGGGTGGCGGTGTGGGTGGCCACGGAGGTGCGAACCGGAGCCGCCTCGGCTGAGGACGGTTTGCCCTTGGCCACATTGACCGCGTCGTCGAATTCGTCGATGAGCGCTTCCTTGATGATGCGCCGCGGGTCGTATTGGCGCGGATCCAGCTTGCGCCAATCCATGTCGGCGACCTCGTCGCCAACCTCTTCGCGCAGCTGCTCCTTGGCCCCGTTGGCCATGCGGCGAATTTCCTTGACGAGGTTTGCCAGTTTTTTGGCATAATCAGGAAGCTTCTCGGGGCCGAGCACGACGACCGCGATAATGGCAAGAATAATGAACTCGCCGCCATTGATACCTAGAAAATCCACAACACCAAGATTACCCTGTCCGACTCGAACTAACTAAGCCACCGGCGTTGCGGCCAGCTTGCGCCCTATCCCTGGACCGCGGTGCGGCGGCCCAGCGGGATCAACGGCAGCGACATGGTCTTTGCCGGTTTGTTGGACGGGTTGCGGTGCGCCAGGGCATCACGCAGCATTGCTCGTCCACGGTGGATGCGCGAACGCACGGTTCCCAGTTTCACGTCCAGGACCTGGGATACCTCTTCGTACGAGAACCCTTCCATGTCACACAGGACGATTGCTGCCCTGAATTCCGGGCTCAAGGCCTTCAGCGCCGCTTGAACATCCACATCGAGATTGTGGAATTCAAAGTAGCGCTCCGGGGAGATCACCTCTCCTGGAAGCCGATCCTCGGACCCTTCGGCAAACCGGTCAAAGCGAATCTTGCTCTTCCGGCGCGCCTGGTCGAGGAACAGGTTGGTGGTAATGCGGTGAAGCCAGCCGCCCATGGTGCCCGGGGTGTACTTGTCCAGGGCCTTGAACGCACGGACGAATGCCTCCTGCGAAAGGTCCTCGGCATCCTGGCGGTTTCCGGTGAGCCGGTAGGCCAGCCGGAAGACGCGCTCACCATGCTCGTGAACCATCTGATCCCACGACGGAACCACAGTCTCGGGGACTGCCAGGGTGGCTGTTGAGTCATTTTGTGCATCATTCACACTTAAAGTATGTGCGCCGAAGCTGAGCTACAGCTAAGAATCGCCTGCGCGGAGGGTATCAAGTTCACCGAAGCGGTGCCGGTTGTGTGGGTAACATTGGTGATGTCCCGATTCGCTCGATCCCTAGGACTTGTCTCCGATGCCTTCCATGAATCCAGAACTTCTTGCGAGCTGGAGCTATGCCCAGACCCAGGTCCACGAGAAGGAGCACGTGGCGCAGGTTCGCGAGCGCTCCGCCGATCTGGGGGTACGCTGCATCGATCCCGCAGGCCGATCCATGCTGCAGGTGATCTGTTCCCTGCGCCAGCCGCGCAACCTCGTGGAAATCGGCCCCGGTGTCGGCGTGGCGTCGCTGGCGATGCTCGGGGTCCTCGGACCGGAGAGTACCCTGACGGCGATCGAGTCCAATCTTGAGCACGCCAATGCGATGCGCCAGTCGCTGCGCGAGGCGGGGGTGCCTTCGGCCCACGCCCGCATTATCAACGAACGGGCCGAGAACGTGCTCTCCCGCTTGGCGGACCACGCCTATGACCTGGTGCTGATTGATGCCGGCGCGGAACTGCTGCTGGAATACGTGGCCGAGGCCAAACGCCTGGTCGGCCCGCGCGGGGTCATCATCATCAACAATGCCTTCGACGAGCACCGCCTGTCCAAGCCGGCGGTGCGCCGCACGTCCACGGTGGCCACCCGCGATGCGCTGCGTCTGCTGCGCGAGGATCCGAAGATGCAGACCCACCTGATGCCCAGCGAGCAGGGGCTGTTCGTCGCCTCGGTGCTCCCGGCGACACGGATGCGCTAGGAATCTTCTGCAACCACAAAAAGGACCGACATGATGTCGGTCCTTACTTGTTGCGGCCGGCCCGCGAGCCGGCTGCCTAGCTATTCGGTGACTTCAACCAGGCAGTTGCGCAGCTCGGTTGCTTCATCCTTATTCAGCTCGACAACGAGGCGTCCACCGCCGTCGATAGGCAACCGCAGGATCAGGCTTCGCCCCTCCTTGGTGACTTCCATCGGACCGTCACCGGTGCGTGGCTTCATCGCAGCCATGTAAGCAATTCCCTTCGTCCGTGGCTGGTACGGCGCGGCGAGTTCCTTCGCCGCCCGCGCAACCGCATACCTGGCCCATCCTCAGGTGTAATTCATCGCTGATTAGGGGCCACTTATCTCTTATTATTGCGAATTTTCTGCCGTGTCGCTAATCACACGCCGAGACTCGAAGTCACGAATCACATTTTCTAGCCGAGTGATTTCCGCCGCGAGGACATCCAGGGTGTCGTCGACCTGGTCGCATCGGTAGCCGCGAAAACCCAGAGAGAAACGCACTTTGTCAATGTCGCCGGCTCGCGGATGCTCCGGGAGCAGTACCGGAGGCAACGAGGCAAGAGGCTCCGCCAAACCGACGATGGGCTCGGGAACCGACTCGAAATGCCGCCCCGCATCGGCCGCGCGGCGGCGCCCGGACAGCAGCAACGCGGTCCCGCCGATAACCAGCAGCGCCAGGAAAACCAAGGCAAACGGCATCAGCTAGCTCCTGCCCATCGGTGCGCGGCCGGAGGCGGAGCGCCGTGCGTTCAACACGATTTGCACCGCCTCGTCCGGGTCATCGGTCACGGTGAACAAATCAAGGTCGCTCTCCGCGATGCAGCGCTCCTTGGCCACCGTGTCCTTCAGCCACTGCACCAGCCCGCCCCAGTACTCCGTGCCCAGAAGGACGATCGGGAAACTGGTGATTTTCTGGGTCTGGACCAGCGTGAGCGCCTCGAACAATTCGTCCAGGGTGCCGAACCCTCCGGGCAGGACGATGAAACCCTGCGAGTACTTGACGAACATGGTTTTGCGTACGAAGAAGTAACGGAAGTTGATGCCCTTGTTGACCCAGGCGTTCAGCCCGGTCTCGAATGGAAGCTCGATTCCCAGTCCGACCGAAATGCCTTCAGCGTGGGCCGAGCCCATATTCGCGGCTTCCATGGTTCCGGGCCCGCCGCCGGTAATGGTGGTAACGCCGGCCTTGGCGAGCAGTTCCCCAACACGATAGGCCTGTTTGTAGTACGGGCTGTCTGGATCGGTGCGCGCCGAACCGAACACTGCCACGGCGGGGCCGGTGCTGGACAGGGTGCCGAAACCGCTGACGAACTCGGATTGGATGCGCAGCACACGCCAAACGTCGGTATGCGTTACATCCGGCTGCGGACTCTCCAGCAGGTAGCGGTCAAGCTGCTCCTCGGACTTCTTTCCGGGCCAGCTCGCCTCGACATGCATCCGTCCGCCAGCACGAGCACTTTCTTCACTCTTACGCTTATGGACCATGCCTTCACTCTATCCGCTGCACGTCGCGCTCCGCGTCAACCTTGGGGACGGTCTTTAAGAACAGTTTGATAACAACTTGGTGTGACCTGACCGAAGAGTCGCGTAGCGCGCGTCACATCGAGTAATGTCAAGATCATGAAAAGCGATCATCAGGCTCAAGCTTCTTCTGATGGCCCCATTGTCCGTCTGGCTGGGGTCAACAAGCACTACGGTGCACTGCACGTCTTGAATGACATCAATTTGGATGTCGTCAAGGGCGAGGTCGTTGTGATCCTGGGTCCCTCGGGCTCCGGCAAGTCGACCCTGTGCCGCGCCATCAATCGTCTGGAGACGATCGACGACGGCACCATCGCCATCGACGGGAAGAAACTCCCCGAAGAAGGCAAGGCGCTGGCCCGACTCCGGGCCGATGTCGGCATGGTGTTCCAGTCCTTCAACCTCTTCGCGCATAAGACCATTCTTGAGAACGTGACCCTCGGGCCCATCAAGGTCAAGGGCATGAAGAAGTCCGAAGCGGACAAGCTGGCCATGCAGCTGCTCGAGCGCGTCGGCGTCGCCAACCAGGCAGCCAAGCTGCCCGCGCAGCTCTCCGGCGGCCAGCAGCAGCGTGTAGCCATCGCGCGCGCCTTGGCCATGCGGCCCAAGGTGATGCTGTTCGACGAACCGACCAGTGCACTGGACCCGGAAATGATCAACGAGGTCCTGGACACCATGATCTCGCTGGCCCGCGAAGGAATGACCATGCTCGTGGTGACCCACGAGATGGGCTTCGCCCGCAAGGCCGCGGACCGCGTGATCTTCATGGCCGACGGGCAGATTGTCGAGCAGGCCCCCCCGGAGGAATTCTTCACCAATCCCAAGAGTGCGCGGGCCAAGGATTTCCTCGGCAAGCTCATCACGAATCACTAGCTCTCATCACCCACTCACCAGGAGGAACAATGCGGAAAAATCGTTTTGGCGCAATTGCTGCAATGGCGGCTGTCGCGGCTCTGACCCTGACCGCCTGCGGCGGCTCTGACAACGCCGGCGACGGAGAAGGCGACAAGGTTCGCATCGGCATCAAGTTCGACCAGCCGGGCCTCGGCTTCCAGGACGGCAGCACCTACACCGGCTTCGACGTCGATGTCGCCAAGTACGTGGCCAACGAACTGGGCTACACCGAGGACAAGATCGAATTCGTCTCGGCTCCGTCGGCCAACCGCGAAACCCTGCTTGAGACCAACCAGGTCGACATGATCTTCGCGACCTACACCATCAACGACAAGCGCAAGGAACGCGTCGGGTTCGCCGGCCCGTACTTCATCGCCGGACAGGACCTGCTGGTCCGCGCCGACGACAGCTCGATCACCGGCAAGGACTCCCTGGACGGCAAGAAGCTGTGCTCGGTCACCGGCTCGACCTCGGCCGAAAACGTCAAGAAGGACGTTCCCGGGGTGAGCTTGGTTGAACAGCAGGGCTATGCCGACTGCCTGGGCCTGCTGGAGACCGGCAGCATCGACGCCATCACCACCGATGACATCATCCTCGCCGGCTTGGCCGCGACCTCGGCCAACAAGGGCAAGTTCAAGGTTGTTGGCAAGCCATTCTCAGAAGAGCCCTACGGCGTGGGTCTGAACAAGACCAACGACAAGTGCGAAAAGATCAACACCGCAATCAAGAAGATGATCGATTCCGGTGAATGGCAGAAGGCCCTGGATAAGAACACCGAAGGCACCGGCTACAAGCCATCGGCGCTGAATCCTCCGACCAAGTTCGAAGCCTGCAGCTAGCACCTAGCTCGTTCCACGACTGGCGGTGCTGCACCTGGACCTAGACGTTCGCGTGCGGCACCGCCAGTTACCAGCTCATCCATCTACCAAGGAGAACAAGCCGTGCAAGGCTATTTAAGTCTTTGGGATGAATACGGTGCGCGCATCATGGAGTCCTTCTGGACCAACCTGCAGCTCACCTTCTGGGCGTTTATAGCCTGCGCAATCCTGGGCACGATTCTCGCGATCATGCGAATTTCGCCAATCCCCAGCCTGAGAGCATTCGGCACCGCCTACGTAAACATCTTCCGAAATACCCCGCTGACCATCATCATGACCTTCGGCGTCCTGGTTCTGTTCGGCGTTTTCCAGCTCCAGCTGTCCAGTGATTTCAATTTCAACTTCTTCCAGATCGCCATCATCGGCCTGACCATCTACCACGCTGCGTTCTTCTGCGAAGCTATCCGCTCCGGAGTGAACACCGTCCCGCTGGGCCAGGCCGAAGCCGCCCGAGCCATCGGCTTGGGCTTCCTGCCGGCAGCGCGGCTGGTCATCCTCCCGCAGGCATTCCGCGGGGCCATCGTCCCCATGGGCAACGTGCTTATCGCGCTGATCAAGAACACCACGGTGGCCTTGGCCGGCTCCGTAGCCGAGATCTCGGGCCTCATGAAGACCATGATCGAGTACCGGGCCGATCTGGGAGTGCTGATCTTCCTGACCGTCGCCCTCATGTTCGTGGTCATCGTGGTGCCGATCGGCATGCTGGTCACCTGGCTGTCCAAGAAGCTGGCGGTGGCACGATGAGCGCGCCAAAGCAGTCAGTCCTCTTCGACGCCCCGGGGCCCAAGGCCAAGCGCCGCATCCTGCTGCTCAACATCCTCGGTGTGCTCGCCCTCCTGGGCCTGCTCGCTTACTTGGCCATTGGCCTGAACTCCGCAGGCCAGCTGGCACCGGAGAAGTGGAATGTCTTCCTCAAGGGCGGCGTCTGGAGCAACTTCATCCTGCCGGGTCTGCTCAAGACCCTGCAGGCGGCCGCGATCTCCATCGTGACCTCGTTGCTCTTCGGCTTCATCTTCGGCATGGGGCGACTGTCCCATAACAAGGTGATCGACTGGGTCAGCACGATCATCGTCGAGTTCTTCCGTGCGGTTCCGGTGCTACTCATGATGCTGTTCCTGTGGATCATGCTCGCCCGCTCCGGCTGGGTGCAACCGCAGGATTCACCGTTCTACGCGGTGGTCATCGGCCTGACCCTGTACAACGGCTCGGTCATCGCCGAGCTGATCCGCTCGGGTGTGCACGGCCTGCCCCGCGGCCAGCGCGAGGCCGGCATCGCCATCGGCCTGACCCGCGGCCAGAGCCTGCGGCTGATCGAGATCCCGCAGGCGTTGACCGCGATGCTGCCGGCCTTGATCAGCCAGTTCATCGTGATCCTGAAGGACTCCGCACTGGGCTACATCATCAACTTCAACGAGCTGCTGTTCAACGGCAAGCTGGTGGGTACCGGCAACTCGAACATGTTCCAGTCGCTGGTCATCGTTGCGGCGATCTTCATCATCCTGAACTTCGCCCTGTCCAAGCTCGCCTCGGTGGTCTCCTCGCGGCTCAGCTCGCGCGGCCAGATCTAGCAGGCAGCAACCAAAAGACCTCGGGTCCCGTTCCATCGTGGAACGGGACCCGAGGTCTTTTGGCGCTGTGCAGGGACTAGCTGAGCCAGGAGCGCAGCGAAGCCAGGCAGTCGCGGATCGCCTGCTGCGGGACGTGCTCGTCATCCGAGTGCGCCAGCAGTGCATCGCCGGGGCCGAAGTTCACGGCCGGGATGCCGAGCGCCGAGAAGCGGGCCACATCGGTCCATCCGTACTTCGGCTTGGGCTCCTGTCCCAGGATCGAAATCAGCTCGGCGGCGATCTCCTGGTCAAGCCCCGGGCGGGCTCCGTTGGAACCGTCGGTGCGTTCGATGTCGAAGCCCTCGAACAGCTCGAGCACCACGGCTTCGGCCTGCTCCAGGGTCTTGTCCGGGGCGAAGCGGTAGTTCACCTCGACCTCGCAGTAATCAGGGATGACATTGCCTGCCACTCCCCCGCTGATGCGCACCGCATTCATGCCTTCGCGGAATTCCAGGCCTTCCACGTTAATGGTCTGCGGCTGGTACTCGGCCAAGCGGCGCAGCACTTCGGAGGCGTCGTGGATCGCGTTGTGGCCCATCCAGGCGCGGGCCGAATGCGCGGCGGTGCCGTGGGTGCGGATCACGAAGCGGCTGGTGCCGTTGCAGCCGCCCTCCACGGTGCCGTTGGTGGGTTCGAGCAGGATCGCGAAGTCGGCGGCCAGCAGCTCAGGGCTGTTGCGGGCCAACCGTCCCAGACCGGACTTGGATGCGGCGACTTCCTCGTGGTCGTAGAAGATGTAGGTGACATCGTGCTTCGGATCGGTGAGCTCGGCGGCCAGGGCGAGCTGCACGGCGACTCCGCCCTTCATGTCGGTGGCGCCGCGACCGTAGAGCACCCCGTCGATGACCTGGGCGGGGACGGTGCCCTTGGCACCCGCGGTGCGGGGCAACGGAACGGTGTCCAGGTGCCCGGCCAGCACGACCCGGCGGTCGCGGCCCAGGGCGGTACGGGCGACGATTGAGTCCCCGTCGCGATGCACCTGGAGGTGGTCGAGTTCCAGCAGGGCGGCGTGCACCTTGTCGGCCAGTTCTTGCTCGTTGCCTGAGACCGAATTGATGTTCATGAGCTCTTCGGTCAGCACTGCGACGTCCTGCCGCAGGTCTAGGTCGTTCACGGTATTCATGGTCCTACAATCATCGCTTCACTAGCTTGTCATCTAACAACGTTACCTTTAGCATCAGCGTTACGATCAGTGTATGACTTCAGAACCTGTGACCTCATCCAGCGAATCTTCCGTACGATTGGCATCCGGCCACGGCCTTGCCACCATCGCCGCCGACGGCACCGTCCTGGACGTGTGGTACCCGGCGCCTACGCTCGGTGAACTCGCAGCAGCAGAACAGCTGGCCGGCGAACTGGCCGCCGCCGCGGCCGACGACTCCGCCCGCGGCACCACCCAGGAAGTCGTGTCCCTGACCATCAACCTCGACGTCGCCCCGGCGGACACCGCCGATGTGTGGCTGCGCCTGCACCTGCTTTCGCACCGTCTGGTACAGCCGAACACCATCAACCTGGACGGCATCTTCGGCCATCTGGCCAACGTCGTGTGGACCAACTTCGGCCCGTGCCAGGTCGAGAACTTCGAGATGACCCGGCTGAAGCTGCGCAGCCGCAGCAACGTCGATGTCTACGGCGTGGACAAGTTCCCGCGCATGGTCGACTACGTCATGCCTTCCGGGGTGCGCATCGCCGACGCTGACCGCGTCCGCCTCGGCGCCCATCTGGCCGCCGGCACCACCGTGATGCACGAGGGCTTCGTGAACTTCAACGCCGGCACCCTGGGCGCTTCCATGGTCGAGGGCCGCATTTCCGCGTCAGTGGTGGTCGGCGACGGCTCGGACGTGGGCGGCGGCGCTTCGATCATGGGCACCCTCTCCGGCGGAGGCAAGGAACGCATCGTGATCGGCGAACGGGTCCTGCTGGGCGCCAACGCGGGCGTGGGCATTTCGATCGGCGACGACTCGGTGGTGGAAGCCGGCCTGTACGTCACCGCAGGCACCCGTGTCGCACTGGGCGAAAAGACCGTCAAGGCCTTGGAACTGTCCGGTGTGCCGAACCTGCTCTTCCGCCGCAACTCGATTTCCGGCGCCGTCGAGGCATTGCCGCGCGCAGGCCAGACGGTGGAACTGAACGACGCGCTGCACGCCAACTAGGCCGAAGCGGCACCAAATGTCGAGGCCGGAGAACCCCTATGGGTTCTCCGGCCTCTTTTCCCCTGCAGCGCACTCCGCTAGATCGGAAAGATGATGGTGAGCATGGGCTGGATGAACCCCCGGAAGGCCTTGGAGTCGCGCAGGAGCACCGAACTTGCCAGGATCGTGGATCCGCCGGTCAGCCAGGCCCGCGGTTCCTTCAATGGCACCTCGATCACGCTGATCTGTTTTTCCATCGCATCCGCCGCGTGCTCTATTCCGCGTTCGATCAGCAGCTGCTCAATCTCGTCCATGCGGTCCGGGATGTAATCCCGGCTTCTCCGTTCGAAGTCCTCGGTATGCTGGTGGGCG
This sequence comes from Glutamicibacter protophormiae, assembly GCF_014647495.1. Lineage (GTDB taxonomy): Bacteria > Actinomycetota > Actinomycetes > Actinomycetales > Micrococcaceae > Glutamicibacter > Glutamicibacter protophormiae. The sequence continues at coordinate 31,179 of NZ_BMPH01000001.1, read as the reverse complement.
AAAAGCGTTGCCTGTCCGTAATGCGGCCGAGCCAGCCGGGCTAATTCGGGATATCCGTTGTCCTCAAGCCACTCCAAAAGGTTTGCGGGAACCGGGACCGCAACTTCCGGCGCCGTGTCATGGGTGGTCAGCGAGTCCCACCACGAACCCCATTCCTGCTTGATCTGCCCGTGCACTGAATGCGGGCCGGTGCGTTCCTTGACATCCGGTTCGAGCCGGCAATTCGGGCCGACTTCCGCGGGATTCACGCCTGCCAGCTCCCGCAGATACAGCGCCATCAGCAGATGGGGATCCGTATATATGGTCAGCGACCAATTGTTTCCGCGACGAAAATACATCCAAACCACCTGACATGCCGACGTGTTGAAAGCATCCCCTTCACCCCACAATACGCCTGAACTCGGGGTTAAAACAGCGTTGGGCCGGGACTCCGCAATCTGCGGAGTCCCGGCCCAAGGGCTGGGTACAAGCTACCTGGCGATCTTAGACGCCCGGGTAGTTGCGGGCGGTCTCGCCCATGTACAGCTGGCGCGGGCGCCCGATCTTGGTTTCTGGATCGTTGATCATTTCGCGCCACTGGGCAATCCAGCCCGGCAGGCGGCCGATGGCGAACAGCACGGTGAACATCTTCTCAGGGAAGCCCATCGCGGTGTAGATCAGACCCGTGTAGAAGTCCACGTTCGGGTAGAGCTTGCGCGAGATGAAGTAGTCGTCGTTCAACGCCTTCTCTTCAAGGCTCATCGCGATGTCCAGCAGCTCGTTGTTGCCCTGCTTGGCCAGCAGGTCGTGAGCGGTCTTCTTGATGATCTTGGCGCGCGGATCGTAGTTCTTGTATACGCGGTGGCCAAAGCCCATCAGGCGGACGCCGTCTTCCTTGTTCTTGACCTTCTCCATGAAGGTCTCAGGAGCGATGCCCTGGGCCTTGATGTCGCGCAGCATGCGCAGCACTGCCTCGTTGGCGCCGCCGTGGGCAGGGCCGGACAGGGCGTGGATGCCTGCGGAGACCGAAGCGAACAGGTTGGCGTCCGAGGAGCCGACCAGGCGAACGGTGGAGGTCGAGCAGTTCTGCTCGTGGTCTGCGTGCAGGATCAGCAGCAGGTCAAGTGCCTTGACCATTTCCGGATCCAGCTCGTAGGGCTCGGCGGCGGTGCCGAAGCACAGGCGCAGGAAGTTCTCGACCATGTTCATCGAGTTGTCCGGGTACAGCAGTGCCTGTCCGATGGACTTCTTGTGGGCGTAAGCCGCCAGCACCGGCAGCTTGGCCAGCAGGCGCAGGGTCGAACGCTCAACCTGCTCGTTGTCCGACGGATCCAGCGAGTCCTGGTACCAGGTCGACAGGGCCGAAACGGCGGAGGACAGCACCGGCATCGGGTGTGCATCGCGCGGGAAGCCGCCGAAGAAGCCCTTGAGCTCCTCGTGCAGCAAGGTGTGGCGGCGCAGGCTGCCGTCGAACTTGGCCAGCTGCTCAGGGGTCGGCAGTTCGCCGTTGATCAGCAGGTAGGAGACCTCGGTGAAGCTTGAGTGCTCGGCCAGCTGCTCGATCGGGTATCCGCGGTAGCGCAGGATGCCGGCATCGCCGTCGATGTAAGTAATTGCCGACTTGGTAGCCGCGGTGTTCATGAAGCCAGGATCGTAAGTGACGTTACCAGTGGTCTTCAAAAGTGGTGCTACGTTGAAACCGTTGTTTCCCTCGGATGCCGGGATAACCGGCAGTTCGAGGTTGGATCCGTTGAATTGTAGCTGTGCAGACGTCGTGTCTGTCATTGCATCTCCTAACCGGAAAGCGTGTAGTTCCGAAAGGTCAGTCGTCATCCTAGAACATACCGTGATATGTCCCCATGGCGCTAATCAGAGTGTCATCTTCAGCGGTTGACGGAAGAATTCAAGCGCTCAACGGCTGCGGCGATCCTCTCGTCGCTGGCCGTCAAGGCAACGCGCACGTGCTTCTCGCCGGCCGTGCCGTAGAAAACCCCGGGGCCGGCGACAATTCCCAGCTCTGCAAGGCGATTAATGGTCTCGAAGCTCGGGCGGCCCTCGGTGCACCACAGGTACAAACCTGCCACCGAATCCTCGATCTGCAGCCCGAAGTTCCGCAGTGCCGGGGCCAGTGCTTCGCGGCGCGCCCGATAGACGTCGTATTGCACCCTGACATGCTCTTCATCGTTTAGGGCCACGACCATGGCGTGCTGGATCGGTCCCGGGACGATCATCCCGGCATGCTTGCGGCCATTGACCAGCGCAGGCATGAGGTTCGGCGCACCGGCGATGAAGGCAGCGCGGTAGCCGGCGAGATTCGACTGTTTGGACAGCGAATACAGGGCGAACAAATCGTCGAGGTTGCCGCCGTTAACGCGCGGGTCCAGGATGCTCGGCACCTGGTCCCTGACCTCGCCCCACCCCAGTTCGGCGTAGCACTCGTCCGAGGCGACCACGGCGCCCAGCTCGCGGGCCTGCCGGACGATTTCCGCCAGGAACTGCACGTCTCGGACCTTGCCGGTCGGATTGCCCGGGGAGTTCACCCAAATGAGCTTGACCTTGGCTCGCTGCTCATCGGTGAGCTGCGACAGCTCGTCGGCCGCGATAGGCGTGGCGCCCACCAGCTGAGCTCCGATGTCATAGGTCGGGTAGGCGATCTGCGGGCGCACCACGATGTCACCGGCGCCGAGGCCGAGGAACAACGGCAGCCAGGCCACCATTTCCTTGGAACCCACGGTCGGCATGACGTCGTCCACGCCGAGCCCAGTCACATTGCGGCGACGGGCGAACCAATCGACGATGGCCTGGCGGACCTCGGTGGTTCCGTGGGTCGTCGGATAGCCGTGGGAATTCGAGGCGGCAGCCAGCGCGTCCTGGATGTTCTGCGGAGTGTCGTCAATCGGCGTACCGATGGACAGGTCCACGACCCCGCCTGGGTGTTGTGCCGCCAGTTCGCGGTACGGTGCGAGCTGGTTCCAGGGGTAATCGGGGAGCTGAAGCATGAAGAAAAACCTAGCCTTGGTTCTGTGGTGGCAGTGCGCCGATCAGCGGGTGGTCGGTGCCCGTATTTCCAATCTTAGCGGCGCCGCCCGGCGAGCCAAGCTCGTCGAAAAATTCGACATTGGCCTTGTAATAGTCGGCCCACTCGTCCGGCACGTCGTCTTCGTAGTAGATGGCTTCCACCGGGCACACCGGTTCGCAAGCACCGCAGTCGACGCACTCGTCCGGGTGGATGTAAAGCGAACGGTCGCCTTCGTAAATGCAATCAACCGGGCATTCTTCGACGCACGCCTTGTCTTTAACGTCGACGCACGGCTGAGCGATGATGTAAGTCACGGGAGCTGCGACCTTTCCTTGCGCAAAGTGGTTTCAACATGAGCCTTCTGGATCACAAAATGCTGATTGATTCCCAGACAAGCTCAAACTACATTCTAGTCCTGTTGCCAAGACAACCAAGACCCCCTCGTTCACCTGTGACGTAACCGACGATTCACATTTCGGCTAGCATCGCGGTAGATGAATTATTTTTACGGACAGTGACCTCAAAATGCTGAATTTCGCCGAGTTGACCACCGAAGACCGTATTGTGCTGCGCTACCGGCTCGATGCCCAGACCGGCGCCGGACAGTTCCTGACCGACGTCTTGGGCACCGTGCAGCAGGTCACTGATTCCGCGGTCGTGCTGCAGACCCGCACCGGGCCGGTGACGGTGCAGCGGTCCGCCATTACCCATGCCAAACGCGTCCCGCCGGCCCCCGTTCGCCGCGGCCGCGCACCCCGGAATCCGGAGGCCTGATTCCTACGCTCAGTGCTGCCGCGGGCGCCCCGCGCAGCGGCAAGGCGCATGCTGCACGGCTGAGCGGCCCCCTTTCCAGACGGCGGGGCGACGAATAACCACCGCCCTCGCGGCGCGGCGCGCCGGCAGCACACGATGCGCGACATGTGATTTGAAACTGCCAATCACTGAACGATTTTCGCGTATGCTGGCATCATGCCAACCGATGAACTTGTCCAGGCCCGTGCCCGTGCCCTCAGCTCCCCGCTGAGGCTGCGAATCCTGCGCTTGTGCCTGCATGAGTCGCGGACCAACAAGGAAATCGCGGACATCCTCGAACTGAACCCCGCAACCTCGCTGCACCATGTGCGCACGCTGGTCAGCAACGGCTTCCTGGAAGCCGAAGAGCCGCGCAAAGGCAACCGCGGGGCCAAGGAAGTCCCCTACCGCAGCACCAAGCTGTCCTGGGGCACCCGGATCCCGGATGCCGCACCTTTGCTGGTGGACACGTTTCTGCAGGAAATCAATGGGCTCTCGCCCCAGGAGATGCAGGTCGTCCGTGTGGGACTGAAGCTCGGCGAAGACTCCCAGAAGGAAATGATGGCCCGGCTGCGCGCGGTCATCGAGGACTACGCGATGCGCGAGCCGGAAGAAGACGGCGTGCCGACCTCGCTGTTTCTGGCCCACCACCTCGACCTGACAGGCAACAGCCGCTCAGAAGACTAGGCAGGCATTGCCGCCCAAAGAAAAAGGTGTTCCCCCCGAAGGAGGAACACCTTTTTTTATGCCGTGCTGTTGGCCGTGCGGTTGGTCTTGCGCAGCACCCGCAGCGCGCTCATCAGGGCGATGACCGCCGGGATGACCATGCCGTACATCCACAGCAGCGACGCGAGCGTCGGGCCCGGCAGGAACTTGAAGTATCCCGCGCTGAGCAACAGCTGGTCGTTGCCGACGTAGGAGAACACGCCCACGGTCACGTAGCAGCCGATGAAGGCCACAGCGCCGGACCATAGCTTGCCGGAGGCCACCGTGGCCCAATAGACCAGGAGCCCCAGCAGCAGCCAGGCCACGGCGACACCCCAGATGATCGGAGTGTCGCCCGCGTAGAACAGCGACGCGTGGATGCCGGTGCCGAACAGGCCGGCCGCGAGGGCGGCAACCACCGCGCGCCACAGGGCGCCGAGGTTGCCGCCGCTGGCAGGGCGTTTATTAGACGCGGGCGCGGGCACGGGTTGCCTTGGCGCGATCGTTCGCGTTCAGCAGCACCTTGCGGATGCGGATGGCCTCGGGGGTCACCTCGACGCACTCGTCTTCGCGGGCGAATTCGAGCGATTCCTCCAGGGTCAGGGTCTGCGGCGGGGTCAGGTTCTCGAAGGTGTCCGAGGAAGCGGCACGCATGTTGGTGAGCTTCTTTTCCTTGGTGATGTTCACGTCCATGTCATCGGCGCGCGAGTTCTCACCAACGATCATGCCCTCGTAGACCTCTTCGGTCGGCTTCACGAAGAAGCTCATGCGCTCCTGCAGGTTGATCATGGCGAACGGAGTCACCACGCCGGCACGGTCGGCGATGATCGAGCCATTGATGCGGTACTCGATCGGGCCGGCCCATGGCTCGTAGCCTTCGGCCAGCGAGGCGGCGATGCCCGAACCGCGGGTTTCGGTCATGAAGCGGGTGCGGAAGCCGATCAGGCCGCGGGCCGGAACCATGAATTCCATGCGGACCCAGCCGGTGCCGTGGTTGGCCATGTTGGTCATGCGGCCCTTGCGCGAAGCCATGAGCTGGGTGATGGCGCCCAGGTACTCCTCAGGCACGTCGATGGTCATGTGCTCCATCGGCTCGTGGACCTTGCCGTCGATCATCTTGGTGACAACCTGCGGCTTGCCCACGGTCAGCTCGAAGCCTTCGCGGCGCATCTGCTCCACCAGGATGGCCAGGGCGAGTTCGCCACGGCCCTGGACTTCCCAGGCGTCCGGACGCTCGGTCGGGAGGATGTTCAGCGAAACGTTGCCGATCAGTTCCTTGTCCAGGCGGTCCTTGACCTGGCGCGCGGTGACCTTGGCGCCCTTGACCTTGCCGGCCAGCGGCGAGGTGTTGATGCCGATGGTCATGGAGATTGCCGGCGGGTCAACGGTGATCAGCGGCAGCGGCTTCGGGTTTTCCAGGTCGGTGAGGGTCTCGCCGATCATGATGTCCTCGATGCCGGCGACGGCGACGATCTCGCCCGGGCCGGCTTCTTCGGCTGGAACGCGGGTCAGGCCCTTGGTGGCCAGCAGCTCGGTGATCTTGACCTGCTTCTGGGTGCCGTCCTGGCGGGCCCAGGCAACCTGCTGGCCCTTGCGCAGGGTGCCGTTGAAGATGCGCAGCAGTGCCAGGCGGCCGAGGAACGGCGACGCGTCCAGGTTGGTCACGTGGGCCTGCAGGACTTCGCCCTCGGTGTAGGTCGGGGCGGGGACGTGCTTGATGATGGTCTCGAACAGCGGCTCGAGGTCCTCGTTGTCCGGCAGCGAGCCATCGGCTGGCTGGTTCATCGAGGCGTAGCCGGCCTTGCCCGAGGCGAAGACGACTGGGACGTTCAAGATGGCGTCCAGGTCCAGGTCCGGTGCTTCGTCGGCCAGGTCGGAGGCCAGGCCCAGCAGCAGGTCCATGGAGTCGGAGATGACGCCGTCGATGCGGGCATCCGGGCGGTCGGTCTTGTTGACCACGATGATCACCGGCAGGTTCGCGGCCAGCGCCTTGCGCAGCACGAAGCGGGTCTGCGGCAGCGGGCCCTCGGAAGCGTCCACCAACAGCACCACGCCGTCGACCATGGACAGGCCGCGCTCGACCTCTCCGCCGAAGTCGGCGTGGCCGGGGGTGTCGATGATGTTCATGGTCATCTGCTTGCCCTGGGCGGCCGGGCCGCTGTAGAACACGGTGGTGTTCTTGGCGAGGATGGTGATGCCCTTCTCGCGTTCCAGCTCGCCCGAGTCCATCACGCGGTCTTCGGTTTCACCGTGGCTGTCGAAAGCGCCGGTCTGCTGAAGCATTGCGTTGACCATGGTGGTCTTGCCGTGGTCAACGTGCGCAACGATTGCTACGTTGCGCAGTTCTTCGCGGCTCGTGATGTTATCTGACATGCGTGAAGGCTCACTTCTGCTCGAGTTAAGGGTCAATGGAGTCGGGGCCAAGGTCGACCCAGCTATTCATTCTACGCTCTCATGGCAAGCCAACCGGGGATCTGTGTCAAAACATACAGAAAAAAGCACGCAACATCCGGATGAACCGGCGAATTCAGGCGGTCGGCACCCAGAAACGCAGGTGGGTGGTTCCATCCCCGTCCACGACTTCCGGGTGCGTCGTGTCGGGAACTGCCCCGCAGCCCAGGATGGTGGCGCGGGATCCGGAATTGCCGGCAGCGCAGGTGACCAGCGCCCGGTCGACCCCGGCGGCGCGCAGCTCGTCCAGCCCGAATCTGCACAGCGCCGCGGCGACTCCCTGCCGACGGGCCTCGGGCAGCACGCCGTAGCCGATATGGCCGCCCAGGTGCTCCAGCGAGGCGTTCAGTTCGTAGCGTACCGACACCCGCCCCAGCAGCCAGCCGTCCCGGTCCACCGCGATGAACAGGGCCGAGCGGACCCACCCCTCGGGGATGTGCTCACCGCGCCGTCCGGCGTTCATCCGGTAGACGTAGTCGGCCCAGTTTTCCCCGCCCGTCCAGGCAGGGAGGAACTCGAAGTCCTCTGCCAGCAGCGTCTGGTGCGCGTCGACGGCCTGCTGCTCGTCGGCGTCGGTGAGTTCGCGAAACAACAGTTTGCCCAATTCGTCCATGGCTCCAGTATCCCTCGTGGCCGCGGGCCGCAGGTCAGTAGGCCAGCACCTCCCCGCGCACTTGCCTGTACCAGTCCAGGGTGCCGCCGGCCAGGTTCAGCACCTGCGCTTCCGTTGGCCGCGCCCCGGCCGGCTGCGGGCCCAGGGCCTGGGCGGCGCGCAGCGACCGGGCCCCGCTCTTGCAGGCCAGCACCACGTGGGTGGCGTCCTTCGCGTCGATCGCCTCCCAGCCCAGGGAGAGGATCTGATCCAGCGGCACGTGCACGCTGCCGGTGATCGCGGCGATCTGGCGTTCCCAGTCTTCGCGCACGTCGACGACCAGCACACGCTGCGCCGCCGCCTGGCGCAGGGCTTCCAGCGCGGCCGGGTCCAGCTGCGCGACGGCCGGGGCGGCGGCGCAGGATTCCTGCGCATAGTCCCCCAGCTCCCGCACCGGTGCGCGCTGCGGGTCGCGCTCGAAGGCCAGGGTGCGCACCCCGGCGGTCAGCGCGTCGTAGAGCCAGAGCTTGCCGGAGAGGGTTTCGCCCGCCCCGGTGATCAGCTTCAGCGCCTCCACGGCCATGATCGAGCCGACCACCCCGCACAGGGCGCCGAACACGCCGCCTTCCGCGCAGCTGGGCACCGAGTCGGCATCCGGGATCTCCGGGAACAGGTCGCGCAGCATCGGCCCGGTGCGCGGGTCGAACACCGAGACCTGGCCGGAGAACTGGAACAGCGTGCCCCACACCAGCGGGGTTCCGGTCAGCTCGGCGGCGTCGTTGGACAGGTAGCGGGTGGCGAAGTTGTCGCTGCCGTCGATCACCAGGTCGTAGGCGGCGAAGAGCTGTTCGGCATTGTGCGCGGTCAGCCGTTCGGCCAGCGGCACGACGGCGACCTGGTCGTTCAGCTGGGCCGCCAGCCGGGGCACCGAGTCGACCTTGCGCGCCCCGACATCCTGTTGGCGGTGCATGATCTGGCGCTGCAGGTTGGACAGCTCCACCGTGTCGTCGTCCATGACCGCCAGCGTGCCCACGCCGGCGGCGATCAGGTAGTTGCTGATCGGGCTGCCCAGTCCCCCGGCGCCGATGACCAGCACGCGCGCGGCGGCGATGCGGCGCTGGCCTTCCTCGCCGATGCCGGGCAGGGTCAGGTGCCGGGAGTAGCGCGCCAGCTGCGCCGGGTCCAGCGCGGTGCGCGGTGCAACCAGCGGTGCGCGCCGGCTCACGAGAAGTCGCCGATCAGCGCCTGCATCATGCCCTCGCCCGGGGAGGAGGCCAGCGCGGTGTCGCGCACCGGGATGCGCCCGGCCAGCCGTGCGGCCCGTCCGGCGCGCACGGCGTCGCGCATCGCGGCGGCCATCAGCGGGGCGTTGTGGGCGCGGGTCACGGCGCTGGCCAGCAGCACCGCGTCGCAGCCCAGCTCCATGGCCTTGGCCGCGTCCGAGGCGGTGCCCACGCCCGCGTCCAGGATCACCGGGACGGTGGCGCGGGAGACGATGGCGGCGATGTTGTGCGGGTTCAGGATGCCCAGCCCGGAGCCGATGGGCGCGCCGGCCGGCATGACCGCCGCCACCCCGGCGTCCTGCAGCCGGGAGGCCAGCGCCGGGTCGTCGTTGGTGTAGGCGAAGACCTCGAAGCCGTCGGCCACCAGCTGCTCCGCAGCGGCGAACAGCTCCAGCGGGTCCGGCAGCAGGGTGTGCTCGTCGGCGATGACCTCCAGCTTCACCCAGTTGGTTTCCAGCGCCTCGCGGGCCAGGTGGGCGGTGAGGATCGCGTCGCGGGCGGTGAAGCAGCCCGCGGTGTTCGGCAGCGCGGCAATGCCGTGGCGCTGCAGCAGCTCGTACACGCTGGCCGAGCCGCCGGAGGAGTAGTGCCGGATGGAGACCGTGGTCAGCTCCGTGCCGGAGACGGCGAGCGCCTGCTCCAGGGTGCTCAGCGAGGTGGCCCCGCCGGTGCCCAGGATCAGCCGGGAGCCGAAGCTGCGTCCGGCCACTTCGAAGGCGTCGTTGGCGGCGCTGAGCTCGGTGAGGCCCGCGGCGGCGTTGGTTGCGGTGGCGTGGTCCATGGTTCAGCCTCCCTGGGCGGCGGTGACGAGTTCGACGGTGTTCCCGGCGGCCAGTTCGCGTGTCGACCAGGCGCTGCGCGGGACCACGGCACCGTTCACTGCGGCGGCCAGCCCCAGCTTGGCGCCGTCCGCGGCCTGGCCGCGCTCGTCCAGTTCGCGGCCCAGGTGCGCGGCGATCAGCTCGCGCAGCGTGGAGCCGTCCGCGATGGTGGCGGGGGTTGAATTCAGCGTGATGTCGATGGTCATCGGTGCATCTCCATTCGGGTCGGTGCGGCGTGGCCGCCGGCACGGCGTGGGTCGGTGAAACGTGCGGGGTCGGTGAAACGGGCGGGGTCCACGGCCCGGGCGTGTTCCGCGTTCGGCGGCAGCCCCTGGACCAGGTCGGCGGCCAGCGCGGACCCGAACGGGGTGAGCAGCACCCCGTGGCGGGAGTAGCCGGTGGAAAGCACCAGCCCGTCGTCCAGCCGCCCGACCAGCGGCCGGTCGTCGGGGGTGCCGGGCCTGGCGCGGGCGATGACCTCGTTCAGCGAGCAGTCCACGATCCCGGGAACCAGCCGGCGGGCGTTGTCCAGCAGCCGGTGCATCTGCCCGATGTTGACCGCCTCGTTGCCGTCCTCGCGGCTGCTGGCGCCCAGCACCAGCGAACCGTCGGCGCGCGGCACCAGATACACCGGGTCGCGGTGCACGATCCCGCGCACCGTGTGCTGCAGCAGCGGCGGGCCGGACGGGCCCTGCAGCCGGAAGATGTCCCCGTACACCGGGCGCAGCGGCAGCCGCGGCGCCCCGGCAACGGTGCCCAGGCCCGCGGCGAGCACCACCTGGTCCGCCTCGATGATCCGGCCGCTACCGGTGCGCACCGCGCGGGTGGCCCCGGCGCGCTGCAGCAGCTCGACGGCGGGTTCGCGGACCAGGTGCGCGTCCAGGTGCGCGTCCAGGTGCCCGGCCAGGATCCGAACCACCGAGCGCGGGTCGATCTGGTGGTCGCCGGCGCAGCGCACCGCGCCGGCGATGTTGCTGGCCAGCGCCGGTTCCAACCGGCGGGCGGCGCTGGGCAGCAGCACTTCGGCGCTGAATCCCAGATTGGTCTGCAGCTGCACCAGCTCGTGCAGGGCATCGCGGTCGGCCGGTTCGGAGGCCACCACGAGGGTCGCGTTCCGCAGGTAGTCCGGGCGCAGGCCGGTGGCCTGTTCGATGCGTTCCACGAACTGCGGGTAGCGCTGGTTGGAGGCGCCGAGCAGTTCGTGCAGGATCCCCTGGCCCCAGGTGGTTTCGGCGGCCGGGGCGAGCATCCCGGCGGCGGCGCGGCTGGCGCCCTGCCCGGGATCCGGGTCGATGACGGTGACCTCGCAACCGCGCGAGAGCAGTTCGAAGGCGGTGGACAGGCCGATGATTCCGGCCCCGATGATGGCGACGTGCAACGACGGCACTTCCTTCCTACGGCGGCATGACCCGCATCAGGTGTGGCGGTCGGCTCGGTGCCCTCTCAGCCTGGTCGGTTCAGGCTCCCGCGGAGTTGAAGCGATTATAGGCACGACCCGCGGCGCAAAAGCCAGCCCGGCGCGTCCTTGCGCGTCATCTTCGCGCGCGATGGTCCCTGATCCGCGCAATGCACGGGGCTTTCCACGGCGCCGGGTGGGTAAATCCTCAAAGATCCATCAGTTTGTTTGCCCCGGGCCCGAAGGGTGCGGAAGTGTGACGTGAAGGCGCCCGGAACCGGGCGGCACCGCAACCGGAAGGAGAACACAGTGCTGACACTGACCGATCAGGCCGATGCGATCGTGACCTCGCTGGTCACCAACCAGACGGAGGAGAACGAGGCGGGGCTTCGCATCCAGCCCGCCGACGCGGCCGAGGGCCAGCCCACCGCGCGTTTTGCCGTGCGCGTGGTTGACGGCCCGCAGCCGGCGGACCAGGTGATCCAGGGCGAGGGCAGCCCCGTCTTCCTCGACGAGCTGGTCACCGACGCCCTGGACGACAAGGTGCTCGACGCCAACGTGGATGCCGAAGGCACCATCACCTTCCAGGTCCTGGCCCAGCGTTAGGCTTCCGCCGCGCCCCGGGGCACGAGCTCCGGCGGCCCGGCCGCGAACGCGCCACTGCCCGGGCGGCGCTCGTCCGGTTCGGTCCACCCGGATCCGTGCCACGAGCCGCTGCACCGGGCAGTGGCGTGTTGACTATGTTCTTATGCTCCGGCGCCTGGCCGGTTTCCCGCCGCGGCGGGAGGTTCGCTAGTCGGCGATCTCGCTGGTGACCTTGGCCCCCAGCTCGACGGTGCGCGAGACCGTGCAGTACTTGTCGTGGGAGAGCTTCACGATGCGCTCGACCATGCCGGCGGCCTTGCGGCCCTCGTCGGTGTCCGGGAACTTCAGGTCGAAGGACATCTTGATGTCCTCCATGCGTCCGGCGCCCTCCTCGCTCAGCTTGTAGCCGCTGGCGGCCACCTCGAACTTCTCCGGCTCGCTGCGGCGCGTGGTGGCCACGTCGACGTCGATGGCCGAGCACCCGGCGATGGCCGCCAGCAGCAGCTCCACCGGGGTCAGCAGCCCTTCGCCCTGGCCGAATTCCAGGCTGGCACCGGTTTCGCCGCTGGTTGCCCGGTACTTCTTGGACTCGACTCGCTCGACTTTGACTTCACGCAGATCACGGGTGTTTTCGCTCATGGATCTATCGTGACACGTCCGACGCGGAAATGTGGACATGGCGAAGCCGGATCCGGGCCAGCGGATCGGCCTGCTCCGCCGCCTTCTCAATCTCGAAGCCATGGTCAAGGAAGAACGTGAGGGTGTTCGCATTCTGGCCGTTGATCTGGATGGTGGTGGCAGGGCACAGCGTCAGGATGTCCTTGAGCAGCGCGCTGCCCACCCCCTGGTGCCGGTCGTGATGGCGCACCCACAGCAGTTCGATCCGCGTTTCGCTCCACGCGGCAAAGCCGACGATGTCCTTGCCCAGCTGGGCGATCCGCACCGAGACCCGCTGCGAATACACCGCTTCGAGCGCGTTGGCGACGGCATCCACGTCTGCCGCCGAGAGGAAGTCGCGGCCTCCCTCCGCCGAGTTGCGCCAGACGTCCAGGAGTTCGGGAACTTCCTCCACGCTTGTCCAATCGCGAAGAACGAGCATCTCAGTCATTGCAACTCCTCTCCAGCCGCGGAATACACCGCATGTTGTCTTGTAATTTTCTCCTTGTGAGATGCCACCGAGAAGCACGGATTGGTAACAAGTAGCCACTCATCTGCGCCCTGAAACCGCGCACGGGGGTGGTGGACTGTCACAACTCACTTCCCGGAGTAGGCCAGAACCGCCCTGCTCCAGCGAGTCATTTCCCCTGCAACGATATCGGGTTGGTCAAGGTGCACGTTGTGCCCGGCCGAGGGAACGACCGTGATTTCTGCCGAGGGATACCGTGCAGCGAGCTTGCGGGGATCCGCGAAGCCGGTGACATGGTCCTGCTGGCCGCACAGCATCAGCACCGGACAGTCCAGCGTGCCGGCCCGCTCGACAGGCAGTTCATCGAGGAAATAGCGCTTGGACAGCTTCACCATCGAGCGCAGGTTCACCGAGCGGATCCCCGGCAGCACATGGATGCTGAAGCGTTGCCAGTTCTCCACGGTCTGGAGCACCGACATCTTCTCGTAATGATCCGCGTCCTGCAGCGGAAGCCCTGCCAGCAGGCCCGGGTCGCTGTGCAGAATTTCCCGCGGCGGCACGGTCCGCTGGGCATGCAGCGGGAAGACCAGCGGCGCCAGCATGGCGATGCCGGCTACCTGCTCGCCGAACCGGTCCCCCATCTCCTGTGCCAGCAGCGAGCCCAACGAGTTGCCGACCATCGCGAAGGGACGTTGTCCGCATTGCCTGCGGATCAGCGCTTCGAGCCAGTCGGCGATTTCGGGAAGGCCCCCGGCGCCCTTCAGGCCAGCGGTTTGGCCCATTCCGGGAAGATCCACATAGATGCGCTGGAAAATTCCGGTGGCGGCCAGCACTTCATCCAGCGCCAGGAGGATCCTGTGGTCCACCCCGTGCCCGTGAATCAGCACCAGGGGGATACCCTGGCCGGCAACTTTTTGCACGCCGTCGATGTGGTGCTGGTTCATGCTCAGTGGGTCATTCCTTCGAGGCTCGGGCGTCAGATCGGCACGGGCCCCGCACCGATCACGGCCCGGCGGCTTGCGGCCTCGCGACCGTTGGCGCCGCGTTGTCCTTGTCCAAAATAGCGCTCACCAGCAGAAACTGTCCAAGAATGTAGGTGAGCATGATCCAGAAGTCCTGGGCCGGGATATGGATGTCCGTGAACGAGCGCAGTGCAATCAGCGCATCGGAGAATAAGAACACCGCTCCGCCCAGCCCGCCCCGCAACCCGGTTCCGGTCGACAGCACAGCCATCGCCACCAATGCGAGGCCGTAGAGGACCACCGGCACCAGCAGCGCACCGGCCGAGGGCCCGCACAGCACCACCAGGGCAGCGAGCACGAGCAGATACGGGACCAGCCCCAGGGGCCGGCGGAGCACCGAGCCGCGCCACCACCGGCGCAGGAGCAGGATGTAGAAAACCTGCGCCACCATGAAACAGCCGACCATCGTCAAAAACCCGGGATCGCCGTCGATCACCCGCGGCAGGGAATCTCCGAGCCAGGAGAAGAACACCGCGGCCAGCGCCAGCGTGACGGTACGGCTCCGCGGCGCAGCGGTGGACGCAAGGATGAATCCGCCGAGCATGGGCATCAGCAGAACCTGCGTCGCCTCGCCGAGCATCCTCCCCGGAGCGACAAGCTGCGACGCCAAGTGGACCAGGCTGACCACCAGCAGAAGCGCCAGGAACACCCGGGCCAGCGGCCTGCTGTCCGTGCCCCCGACGCGTTCCAGGCGAACCCCTTCGCTGCCCATCGTTCCCCCTCATGACCTTGCCGGCCCGGCGCGGCACCGGCCTTGGGACGACCCTAGCCAGTGCGGCCGACCGGGGCAAGGCATCGGTCCGTGCCGCGTTCAGGGCCCCTCATTGGCCGCCGCCATGGACCGTGCCCGTTGCCGGGAGCACGCAGAACTCGTTTCCCGAAGGGTCTTGGTAGATGCGCCATGGCAGCTGGCCCCATCCCGGGTGCAGTTCGCGGCCGCCGGCCGCGGCGATCCGCTCTGCGACAGTCTGCGGATCATCGTCGGCGTCCAGCCGAAGATCAAGGTGCACGGGGTTCTTCTCCGTCTCGCGCTTGGCCTCGGCTTCCGGGACGAATTCCAGAAGCGGTCCCCGGCCGCTGGGATGGCGCAGCGCCGCCGGTCCGCCAGTCTGGTCGATCCGCCACCCCGACAGCTCCGCCCAGAAGTGCGCATCGCGCTGCGGCCCGCTTGATTCCAGCCGGAGCGCTGCCAGCCGCAGCGGTCCCTCCGGCGCCTGCCCTGCGCACCCGCTGGCCACGGTGAACCGGTGACCCGCCGGGTCGCGTCGCAGGTCGACGTCCGCCGCTGGGCCGGACTCCGCTCCAGCACCGGCGACAAGGCCCGGGACCAACCGCTGCCGCGAACGCCTGCCCGGCTCGACCTGCGGGAAGCACAGGTCGAGCACCGGTCCGCCGGGAATTCCCAGGCGGGTCTCGAAACCCTCAGCGCTATCGCTGAGCTGCTCGCAGCCCAGCATGTCCTGCCAGTACCGGCCGGCGGCCCGCGGTTCGGCCGCATCGAAAACGATGTTCTCCAAAAACATGGGTACACCCTACCGGCCTTGGGTGTGCTGCGGGCGTCCCGCGCGGGAAGTTTCCAGGCGGCCGGCGGGTCCTGCTGCGGGAGGCCTGCGCCGCCCTTGGTTGCTTGGGCCACAGACCGGAAAACCGGAAGAATGTGGCCTTAGTCAATGGAAAATGAATAAAAGCCCCAAAAGATCGTTGACTTAGTCAAAGGTAAACCGGGAGTTCTGCGGGTCGAAATGCACCGGGCTCGATTTCCGGGAACTCCGCGAACCGTTGGCTGACTTGGCTCCACGCAA
This sequence comes from Glutamicibacter protophormiae, assembly GCF_014647495.1. Classification (GTDB taxonomy): domain Bacteria; phylum Actinomycetota; class Actinomycetes; order Actinomycetales; family Micrococcaceae; genus Glutamicibacter; species Glutamicibacter protophormiae. The sequence continues at coordinate 15,606 of NZ_BMPH01000001.1, read as the reverse complement.
TGGACAACGAATCTATTCCGTGTTTCCGGAAGCAAATTTCAGGTTCTGACATGCTTTTTCATGATTAATTCAGTCGTACGATATTTGCATGAGCACCAAGACATTTCCACACCTGATGTCGGAGGGCCGCATCGGTCCGATGACCACCCCGAACAGGATTGTTTTGCCAGCCATGGACATGAACGTGTCCGAAGGCGGCGAGATCGAGCAGTCCGAAATCGACCACTACGCATCCCGCGCCGCTGGCGGTGCCGGCCTGATCATCACCGGCGCCTGCGCCATCGCCTTCCCCTACGGCGCCGCGTCGATGAAGGAACCGGGCCTGTCGGATGACAAGTTCATCCCGGGCATCAAGGCGCTGGCCGACGCCATCCACGCCGCAGGCTCCAAGCTGTGCATCCAGTCGACCCACCATGGCAAGGTCGCCCGCGTCGACACCGCCAACGACCGTCCGGTCTTCGCCCCGAACCAGCCGGACTACAGCTACTCCATGGGTGCGCTGGCCGACTGCACCCCCGAAGAGCTGGCCAAGATGGGCGCGGCCACCGCAGGCAAGAAGATCAGCTACCACGAGATGACCAAGGAAGACATCGACTGGCTGATCACTTCCTGGGCCGATGCCGCCGAGCGCGTCGCCAAGGGCGGCGCCGACGCCCTCGAGATCCACGTGGCCCACGGCTACATCCTGGGTGTCTTCCTGAACCAGCGCGACAACCTGCGCACCGACGAATACGGCGGATCGCTGGAAAACCGCGCCCGCCTGGCCTGCGAGGTCATCGCCGCGGTCAAGGAGCGCGTGGGCGACAAGCTCGCGTTGCTGGTGCGCGTCTCCGGCGAGGAATACGGACAGGAAGGCGCACTGAGCCTTCCCGAGTCCATCGAAGCTTCCAAGATGTTCGAGGCCGCCGGCGCGGACGCCATCCACGTCACCGGCTGGGGCCGCAACCCGTTCGACAACTTCACCGACGGCCCGCTGCCCAACAAGGTCGGCGCCTACCTGGAAAACGCCGCCGAGATCAAGAAGCACGTCTCCATCCCGGTCATCGCCGTGGGCCGCATGCTCCCGGAGATCTCCGAGAAGGCCATCGCGGAGAACAAGGTGGACTTCGCCGCCATGGGCCGCCAGCTGCTAGCCGACCCGGAACTGCCGAACAAGCTGCGCGAAGGCAAGTTCGACCAGGTCCGCCCGTGCATCAACTGCTACCTGTGCGTGGGAGAGAACTTCTTCGACGACACCCCGTTCTGCGCCGTGAACCCTGCGCTGGGCAACGAGAAGCTGCTGCCGCTCAAGCCGGCCAGCGCTTCCAAGCACATTGTCGTGATCGGTTCGGGCCCCTCGGGCATGGAATCCGCGCGTGTGCTCACCGAACGCGGCCACCGCGTGACCCTGATCGACAAGGCCGACCGCCTGGGCGGCACCATGTGGTTCTCCACCATGACCACCCCGGACAACGAGCGCCTGCTGCGCTGGCTGAAGTCCGAGCTCAAGCGCCTGCGCGTGGCCGTCAAGCTGAACACCCCGGCCACCGTCGATACCATTCGCGCGCTGAACCCGGACCACGTGATCGTGGCCACCGGCGCGGTGCGCCCGAAGCCGGACATGCCCGGCGGCGACCTGCCGAACGTGCAGACCGGCGACACCCTGCGCGCCATGATGCTGGGCACCGCCACCGCCGAGGAGGCCGGCCTGGTGCTGAGCACCATGGGCAAGATGGGCCGCCTGTCCGGATTGACCAAGTCGCCGGAGTTCGTCCGCCAGTTCACCAAGTACTGGCTGCCGATGGGCAAGAACGTCGTGGTCATCGGCGGTTCGCTGGTGGGCCTGGAGCTCGCCGAGTTCCTCGCCGAGCGCGGCCGCAAGGTCACCTTGGTGCATGAGAAGCAGCAGCTGGGCCTGCCGCTGGCCATGCCGCGCCGCTGGACCGCGGTCAAGGACAACCTGGAGCACGGCGTGCAGATCCACCGCAACGTCACCGTGGACCGCATCACCCAGAAGACCGTGGAATTCACCGTCAACGGCGAGGCCATGAGCGCCCCGGCCGACATGGTGGTCTATGCGGACGGCACCACCGCCGCCGCACCGGTCGCGGACGAGCTGCGCACCGCGGGATTCAGCGTCGACGTGGTCGGCGATGCCGGTGCCGTGAACTACATCCACGGCGCCATCCACTCGGCCTGGGAAGCCACCGTTTCCCTGTAGGCTCCGACCCGGAAGCGCTCCCCGAAACCCCGCTGCGGCCCACCGGCCGCGGCGGGGTTTCCCGTCTCCGGGGGCCTCGGCGCGCGATGGCGATGCACCAGGCCCAGCGGTACGCGTCCGCGAACAGCAGCCGCTCCAGCACGGCCAGGCCGCGTTCACCCAGCTCGCTGCTCGACCCCGCCTGGTCAGGGCCGGAGGGAACTAGACGTCCAACTGTCGCAGCCGGAGATCAGCCCTGCGCCCCGCTCCCCCGCCGGGCCATGGCCATCGCACGACGCAGGAACTCTTCCATGCCGATGGCCCCGCAGGCTACGTCGGCCAGGTTTTCCACGTCCTCGCGGTTCGGAATCCAGCCCTCGTGCCAGGCGGAGGCCAGCGACTGCCGCACGGCGTTGCGCTCCACCGCGTCGAGCCGGCCGAACAGTTCCGGCCAGCGTTCCTCGATATCGAATTTATCGTCCATGGACAAGACCTCCCCGATGATGCCGCCTCCCATTCTAGGTGCTGTCCTGCGCCCTTGGAAGCATGGAAAGGGGCAGGTCAGATGGCACTGATATTGGCCTCTGGCGGAGCTTTCGACAGGGGTCTACCCTGTAGCTAGCAGAACTATCGCACGCCCGGGAGCCGTGCAGGAGGACCCCATGAACAGCACCCAGACCACCGCCCGCGCGGATGCCTCGCGCACGGGTTTCAGCACCACGTTCCTGGCCACGCGCATCGATTTTCCCACCGCCGGACCGGACGTGCCTGCGGATTCCGTGGAGGTGGACGGCTCGCCGGTGATCAACTACACCCACTTCTCGCTGACGCTGAGCACCACGCAGAAACTCGCCCGCTGGGTGGCCTGGAACATCGACGGCACCGAGATCAAGCTGCTCTCCCGCACCGGACTGAACTTCACCAAAGACCCCCGCATCCCCGAGGAATACCAGGCCGGCAACGACCTGTATGCGAACAACCGCTTGGACCGCGGGCACCTGGCCCGCCGCGCGGATCTCACCTGGGGTTCGGAGACCGAAGCGAAACAGGCCAACAAGGACTCGTTCTATTTCACGAACATCACCCCGCAGATGGACGATTTCAACCAGTCCGGACAGGCGGGGATCTGGGGCCGGCTGGAGAACGCCCTCTACGAGGACGTCGAGCTCGACCAGCTGCGCTGCAGCATCTTCGGCGGACCCGTGTTCGCCGCCAACGCCCAGGTGTACCGGGGCTACCGGATCCCCACGGAGTACTGGAAGCTGATCCTCTTCGAACATGAGGGGCGGCTGAAGGCCAGGGCCTTCATGCTCACCCAGGACCTCGACCGGATGCAGGTGTTCATGGCGCTGGACGAATTCCGCGTCTACCAGATCAGCGTGGCCGAACTGGAGGAACGCACGGGGCTCGATTTCCCGGCCGCGGTCCACGCAGCCGACGACCTGGTCCTCGCCCGGGCCGGAGCGCGCTCCCCGCTGGGATCCACGGCCGACATCCTGTGGTGAGGCCCCACGGGCAGGGGCCCGCGGCCCCGGACAGGACAGCTAAAGGCGGACCTCGCCGTTGACGCAGGCCGCGACCTGTCCGCCGATCCAGATGTCCCCGCCCTCGATGCCCACGTGCACCCGGCCCTCGTAGCCGATCGCGGTTCCCTGCGCGGCGACGTAGTCCGCCTCGACGATGCCGGTATCCAGCATCCAGCGCCCCAGCCCCGCGTTCAGGCTACCGGTGACCGGATCTTCCCAGACCGGGTCATCGCCCACGAAGGCGCGGACCTCGAACTGTGTTTCCCGCCCCTGCGGGTGCGGGCCGATCACTCCGATGCACAGCGGGCCCAGGTCCGCCGGGTCCGGGTCCAGCGCGAGCACCTGCTGCGCGCTGGCCAGCCGCACTCCGATCCACTGCGGCCCGTTCACGATCCAGGTGCTGTCCAGCAGCTGTTCGGGGTCCAGGCCCAGCACCTCGGCGACCCGCGCCCGCAGCGGCGCATCGAGCGGTTCGTAGCGGGTCAGCGGCGGCGCCTGGAAGGCCAGCAGTTCGCCGTCCGTGCGGACTTTCACCAGGCCGGCGCCGCACTCCTGGAGCAGGTGCCCCGGGTTCTTGGGCTGTCCGCCGGCCTGCCGCCAGGCGTAGGCCGACCCCAGGGTGGGGTGCCCGGCAAACGGCAGCTCGTGGGTCGCGCAGAAAATCCGCACCCGGTAGTCGGCCTCCGGGTCCGAGGGTTCGAGCAGGAACGTGGTCTCGGCCAGGTTGGTCCATTTCGCGAAGCGCTGCATCTGCTCCTCGCTCAACCCCTCGGCCCCGTGCACCACCGCCAACGGGTTGCCCCGGTACGGGGTCGGCGAAAAGACGTCCACTTCACTGTACCTGCGCGCAATCATGGCACTACGCTAGCAGTCGCCGCGCACGGCCCGCACCCCTGCCCCGGCCGCCCGGGGCTGACAGGCGGCGGGTCCATCAAGCACAATGGCGACCATGAACATCAACGAAATCCTCAGCGGCATGGCCCACCGCCCCATCGACGCGGCCCGCAACCTGCCGGCGCTCACCGCCGAGCAGCTCAACGCCCACCCCGGCGGCCACCCGAACTCGGTGGCCTGGCTGCTGTGGCACACCGGGCGGGAAGTCGACATCCAGCTGGCGGCGCTGTCCGGCCGCGAACAGCTGTGGCACCGCTACCGCGACCGCTTCGACCTCGGCGAGGCCGGGGACGGGATGGGCTACGGGCACACCCCGGCCCAGGCGCAGGCCATCCGGGTGGAGGACCAGCAGCTGCTGCTGGAGTACGTGGATGCGTCGTTGACCGCGCTGGGCGACTACGCGGCGCACCTGGGAGCGGAGGAGCTCGACGAGATCGTGGACCGCCGCTGGACCCCGGAGGTCACCCGCGGGGTGCGGATGGTGTCCATCCTGGACGACGCCATCGCCCACGTCGGGCAGGCGGCCTACGCGGCCGGGGCGGTCACCGCGGGCGGAGAGTAGCCGCGGCCGAACGGCAGCCGGCACCGGGCCGCGCGCGGACCCGGCATCAGGCCGGCTGCCGGCGCCCGCGGATCCAGCCCAGCAGCAGGTGGCGGAGCATCGCGCCGAACACCAGCGCCCAGACGAGCACCGCCACCGCCAGCGCCCCGTGCCCGATCGCCTCCACCACCGGCAGCTTGTCCACCCGGCCCAGGTTCAGCGAGGCCACCGCGAACATGCCCACCGGGAACACGATGGACCACAGCGCCGGGGTGTAGCCCAGCGGCACCCGGTGCACCAGGTGGCGCCAGACCCCGGCGCCGATGAGCATCGGGATCAGCCATAGGCAGAAGCTCCAGAATACCGCCACCGTGGAGGCGATGAGCACCCGGGTCGCGTCGATCATCGGGGTGGAGTCCATCTGCACGATCTTGGTGCCGGCCACCACCGCGATGGCCATGGCGCCCATGGCCACCCAGTAGGGCGGCTCGAACTGCCGGGCGGTGATGCCGAAGTGCACGATGCGCAGCAGCACCAGCACCGCGATCCCCGCGTACAGCGCCACGCCCACCGACCAGGACAGCACCGCCAGCAGCCCGACGACGTCCCCGGGCAACCCGGCGGCCGGTTCGACCACGCTCAGGCCGAGCGCCAGCGACTGGCTGGCCACCGCCCAGATGAACCAGGTGCCGTTGGTGCGCGCCAGGATCGGCTCGCCGTCGCGGGTCATCAGCACCTGCCAGGGCAGCACGTAGCCGAACACGAACCACAGCGCCGCGGCGAAGAGCACCAGCGGAGCGGCGACCCGCAGCAGCCCCTCGGCGGCCAGCCGCACCGCCAGCACGTCGGTGCCCGCCACGACGGTGAAGTAGGCGAAGGCCGCTTCGGGGCTGCGCAGATCGTGCAGCATGGCCGTGCGGCAGGCCACCGCCCGCCAGATGTACAGCACCCAGAGCACCGCGTAGGATGCCGCGGCGATCACCAGCAGCACCAGCGACGGCACCCGGGCCCCGACCTCGTGCAGGCCGATCGAGACGATGCCGGTGCCCATGACCAGCGCGAAGTATCCCGGGGCGAGGTGCTCCAGTGCGCCGCCCGCACCCGGGGTCCGGGGCCGGTGCCTGGTCGATTCCGCCGCTGCGTCGGAGCTCATGAGCCCAGCCTACGACGCGCACGCCCCGCACAACAGAGCCTTTTCGAGCCCGCTAGCGCCGGTGCCGCAGCGGCGCGGCGGAGAGCTCCGCCAGCCGCCCGGATGCGTGCTGCCGGGCGAGGCCGGCGGCGCGTTCCTCAACCGTCGGCAGGGTTCCGCCTTTCGACAACGACATTCCGGGCCAGCGTCTTGAAGCGCGTGCCGTCCTCCTGGCGCACCGTGAGGGTGAGCGCACCGGTCTTGCTGGTGTTCAGGTCCTCCACGGTTCCGCTTTTTCCCTTGTGGGTTCCGGCCGCGACCCGGCACCGGTCGCCGTTGCCGGGCTGCGCGTCCCCCGCAGGGCGTGCATTCTCGTTCATGGGTGCCAGTTTAAGCCGGGGGCGCCGTGGAGGCGAGCCCCCGGCGGGCATCCTGGATGCGCTCCTAGCCGATCCGGGTGATCGCCGGGAACACGTAGTCCTGGTCCAGGATCCGCGGATCCGGCTCGTACATGCGCAGCACCGGTCGGAAGGCGCCGGCCGGCGTCGGCAGCCAGTTGGCGCGATCCCTCGCATCGGCCGGCTCCCGGTGGGAGAGGTGGATGACCAGCGACCCGTCCGGCTCGAATTGCAGCCCTTCGGTGCGGTCGCCCAGCGAGTAGCGGTCGATGGGGTTTTCCACCAGGAAGTAGTTGGGCACGTCGTACATGGTCAGCGACCAGAAGGCGCCCACCGGCGGGGTCGGGTCCAGGTGCAGCCGGTAGCTGTGCGCACCGGTGAGCGGCTGGTCGTCCTGGTCCACGTAGGTGGCCGTGTAGGCGGCCTCGAAGGCCTGGTTGCCCCACAGCCCGCCCAACGCGGCTCCCGCGCGCTGGGCGATGCGGCGCTGCGGATCGGCGATCTTGTAGCGGTCTTCGTCCAGCGAACCGACTTCGAAGTAGTCAAGGTTGTAGTCGAAGGAATGGTAGGCCAGGTTCCAGCCGTTGACCACCGCGTTTCCGCCCCCGGAGGCCAGCAGCTCATCCAGGGCGGCCCGGCCGGCGGCGAAGGCCTGCTCCAGCTGCTCCTCCCCGGCCTCGGCCAGCTGCAGGGCGCCGCGCTGCAGCTGCCCATCGCGCGGCGCCGGGGCGAACTCCCGGCTCCACGCGCGGAACTTCGCCCAGAAGTCCAGCGCCGGCGCACCGGTCTCGGGGACCGGTGGCAGCCCGGCCGGCACCGCGGCGGCATCCAGCGGCGTAAGCGTCGTGGCATCCTGCAGCGCATGCGCTGCGGGAAGATCCGCCTCGTTGTCCACCGCCCAGCGTCCGACGATGCTGGCGACGCGCGTGGGCACCCGCACCACCACCGCGTCGTCCGGGGCCTGGCCCTCCCATCCAGGGGCACCAGCAGGTAGCGCCCGGCGCCGGTTCCTGTGGCGCGGTGCCCGACATACGCGAAGTTGTCAGTCCAGGCGCTGACGAACTGCAGCACGTAGTAGCGGCCGGCGGCCTCCGGCACCTCAAGCAGGATCGGTCCGACGCCCAGGTCCAGCTGCGCCATGGAGTAGATCGTGTCGTTGTTGATGGTCACGAAGGTGTCCTCGGGACCGGCCAGCGACCGGGCGTGGCTGAAGGTGTTCCACGGCGCGGCGGGATTCTTGCCGACGCCGGTGGCCACATAGCGGGCCACCTGCTCCAGGTTGAAGACCAGCGGGAAGGCGTAAAGGTAGGAAGCGAGCAGTTCCTCACGGCGTGGGCTCATGGGAGCGGTCCTTTCAGGCGGCGCGCCGGACCCGCGGTCCGGCATCATTGCCCCCAGTCTGCCCCGCCGGGCGCCCGGGCGCATCCTCAATCGTTGATGATTGGCGGTGCTGCGCCCGGCATTGCGGCCCGGCGGCGCATGCGCTCGACCAGGTCGTCCAGCCAGGCGCCCACGTTCCTCCGGGCCTGGCCGGTATCCGGGTAGCGGCAGCGCAGGTGCACCCCGGCCTCGTCCAGGATGAACCAGAGCATCACCGAGTCGGTGCGGATCGCGGCGCTGACATACTGCGGCTCCAGCACGGTGGCCGGCAGCTGCACCGGCAGCCTGCGCAGGTCCAGCCAGGACACCGCGAACATGCCCGGCGCCTGCGGCATCCCGCCGAAGGGTTCCATCAGCGGCGCCAGCGGCCAGGATCCCAGCGCGATGGCCTCCTTCACCGCCGCGGCGCAGGCGCGCGGGTCCGGGTCCGCGGATTCAAGCACCGAGTTGGTGATGAACCAGCCCACCGCATCGAACCAGCGCGGCTCGGTGCGGCTGTGCACCGGGAACACCGCGCGCAGCGGTTCCCCGGCCAGCGCGGCGGTGGTCTCGGTCATCATCGCCACGCTGAGCGCCAGCGTTGACACCCCGGCCGCCTTGGCCTGCGCGGAGAAGTCGGCCAGGGCCGCGGTGCCGAGCACGTCGCGCACCTCCACGCGTTCGGGCTGCGGACTCGGATCCCCCAGCGACAGCCCGAAGCGCGGCATGGCCCCGCCGCCGGCCTCTATCAGCTGCGCCCAGCGCCGGCGCACCCCGTCCGGGGCGGGGGCCTGCCGCGCCAGGGACCGGGTGTGGTCGGTGAAATCCGGGGCCGGTTCCACCCCGGGCTCCGCCCCCGCGCCGAAGGCTTCCAGCGCGGCGACCAGGTCCCGTGCGAGCACGAGCATGGACCACATGTCCACGTGGGAGTGGTCCGATCCGATCACCAGCGCCGGTCCGTCCGCGGTCTCGATCAGGCACAACCGGTGCGCGGGCCGTTCGAAGGGCGCGCAGCTGGCATCCAGCACCCGCTGCACCGCTGCATGCATGGTTTCGCCGGGCTCCACCCGGTGCTCGATCCACGCGCCGGGCCCGAACCGCACCTGGTGCAGCTGCGCGCCGGCGGGATCGGCGTGTCCGCCGGGCCCGGCGGTGAAGACCGTGCGCAGCGTCCCGTGCCGGGCTACGACATGCTCCCAGGCGGCCGCGAGCCCGCCGCGCGGCACGGGTCCGGGCAGCCGGAAGGACAGCGCCATCCACGAGCCGGGCCGGTCGCCTTCCCCCACGTGCCGGGCCTGGTCGAAAGACACCGGCAGCCGGTCCCCCACCGCGCCCACGTCCAGGTCGTAGCTGAGCAGCGGGCCGAACGGCAGGCGCAGATACTGGATGTGGGTCAGTCGCATACCACGTATCATATTCGCAAAGCCACCGGAACAGAGCGGAGCCGCGGATGCATGAATTCCACGTGCCGAATGCGCGGATCGCCTGGGCGTTCAGCGACGAGGCCGGCCACCCCGTGGTGCAGCTGCACGGCCTGACCTCCAGCCGCTCCCATGACCGGCTGCTGAACCTGGATTTGGGCCGGGCCCTGTCCGGCACGCGGCTGCTGCGCTACGACGCCCGCGGCCACGGCCATTCCACCGGGCGCCCGGTGCCGGAGGACTACCTGTGGCCGGCGCTGGCCGATGACCTGCTGCGCCTGCTGGACTATTGGTTTCCCGGCGAACAGGTCCACGGGGTCGGCCCCTCCATGGGTGCCGGCACCCTGCTGCATGCGGCGGTGCGCCAACCGGAGCGCTTCAGCGGATTCACGCTGATGCTCCCGCCCACGGCCTGGCAGACCCGTCCCGCGCAGGCCGAATCCTACCGGCGCACGGCCGACGGCATCGAGGCGCTGGGGCTGCAGGAGTATTTTGCGCGCGGCCCGGAATCCCCGCGGCCGCCGGCCGCGGCGGACAACCCGCAGGTGCTCCCCCACGTGGCCGAGGAGCTGCTGCCCTCGATCTACCGCGGCGCCGCCCTGAGCGACCTGCCACCGGCCGCGCAGCTGGCGCGGGTCGCGGTCCCGACCACGATCCTGGCCTGGACCGGCGACCCCGGGCATCCGCTGTCCACCGCGCAGGCGCTGGCGGGCATCCTGCCCCAGGCCGAGCTGCAGGTGGCCGCGACACCGCAACAGGTGGCGGACTGGCCGCAGCTGCTGGCGCGGGACGTCGCCCGGCGGGCCGGCTGAACGCCGGCGGGCCATGCCGCGTCGCACGGGTCCCGGATCAGCCTGCGCCGCGCCGTGTCCTGGCAAGCCAGTCAACCAGCAGCGCCCGCAGCAGCAGCGGCTGTTCATGGGGCAGGGCGTGCCCGGCCCCATCGAGAACCGCCAGCGTGGAGTTCGGAAAATCCGCGGCGGCGCGCATCGTGCCGGCGAACCCGACGGTCGAATCCTGCCGCCCGACCACCAGCAACGTCGGCGGCTCGTAGGTGGAAGGCGCCGCAGCGGGCAGCTCCCAATGCCGGCCGATCCGTTCCATGGCCTGCGCATCGGCCAGTTGCGTTCCGGGCGCCACGAAACGCTCATAGCGTTCCAGCATGCCGCGGGTGTGGAGGACGAAATACTGCGTGAAACCCCGGTCTTCGCTCTGGACCCCGGGCACCAGGACCCGGTGCTCGGGAACCTCGGCATCGCCCGGCAGCAACGGGCAGACCAGCGCCAATCCAGCGACCCGCTGCGGCGCGGCCAACGCCATCGCCCGCGCGTAGTAGGCCCCGGCGGAATGGCCGGCCAGCAAGTAGGGCGCCCTGCCGCTGGCCCGGTCCGCGAAGTCGAGCAGGACCTCCAGCACATCCTCGGCGCCCCCGATTTCCGGCCCGGATGCGGTTCGCCCCATCCCGGGCAGGTCAGGATAGATGCGCCGATACCCCGGCACGCCGTCGAAGGCCGGCTCGAAGCAGGCCTGCGGCTCGCGGTGGTCGACGCCGCCGCCGTGGAGAACGAGCACCGGCACCCCGGATCCGTGTTCGGCGTAGTGCACCACGGTGGTTCGCGTGGGAATATCCATTGGCCCATGGTGCGCCCGCCGGCCGCCGTGGACAACGGCCGTCCGCCGTTCTTCGGCCGCCGTCCAGCCTCCGGCCTTGGGCCAGCTGGAGGGAGCTGCCGGAGGGAGCTGCCGCGGCCGCTTGCCGAAGGGCCCGACCCGCGCGCAAAATGTGACCATCAGCCACTTCGTTCAAAGGATCAGCGCATGTCGTTCCAGGCCTATTTGGACACCATCGAGAAAAAGACCGGGTTCACTCCCCGGCAGCTCGTCGAGCTCGCCGCGGCCAAGGGCCTGGACCAGCCGGGCGTGAAGGCCGGCGAGATCCTGGCGTGGCTCAAGGACGATTACCAGCTGGGACGGGGCCACGGGATGGCGCTGGTCTACGTCATCCAGAACGGCCCGACGATCAGCGCCAAACACGTCGGCTCGGATTCGGTGCACCGCGACGACTCCGAGACGCTCTGGCTGGACGGCATCGCCACCAAGCCGGAAGGCTGACGGCCGCGCCGCCACCGGCCCCGGCTAGGAACCCGACAGCTGCCGATACGCGTCGGCGGCGGCTTCCTTCAGGAATTCCTCCGGCCAGTAGCCGCGCAGGGCTTGGCCGAACTCGATCTCCTGCAGCGTCGCACCCGCGGCGTGCGCCTGCGACAACACCGCCGCCAATGCGCTGAATCTTCCGGCCTGGTCGACCAGGAATGCGCGGTCCACGGGCGCCCCGTGCCCGGGCACCAGCACCTCGGTGTCCTGGATGCGTTCGGCCAGAGATTCCAGCACCAGCGGCCAGCCCAAGGGATAGGATCCCGAACCGAACATCGGCGGCCCGGATTCCTCGATGACGTCCCCCAGGAACCACACCCCGGCATCCGGAATGCGGATGGCAAGGTCGGTATCGGTATGCCCCGGGCCCAGCGGCAGCAGCTCCAGTTCTCGTCCCCCGGGACGCACGACCTGCGCGGAGTCCAGCAGCGCGGTGGGCGGGGTCAGTTCCACCTGGCTCCAGGACATCTCCGGCTCGAGGTCGGGCCGCTCGCGAACGAGGTCCAGCCGGGGCCCTTCAAACTGCTCGAAGTGCCGCGGGATCAGGTAGTGGCCGTAGATCGGGACGCCGGCCCGGGCGAAGACCTGGTTGCCGAAGGTGTGGTCGTAGTGCGCATGGGTGTTCACCACCGCCACGACCGGCTGCCCGAAGCGCCGCGCCACGTCGTGCATGATTTCCCGCGCCTCGGCGGGGTTGTTGCGGGTATCGATGATCGTCGCCCCGTGCGGCCCGATGACCGCTCCCACCGAGACATCCAGCGGGTCGTAGCGCCGCTGGAAGACCCCGGGGCCGACCTCCCTCCAGCCACCGCCGCTCATGCTTCCTCGCTGAAGGCCAGTCCGGCAACGCCCGGCCAGGGGTCGGTGGCCAATCGGCCGTAGGTGGCCACGTCGATGCGCTGCCCGTCGATGGGGAACTTGGCCCGTTCGGTTCCCTCGCGGATGAATCCGGCGGCCCGGGCCACGCCGCCGGAAGCCGGGTTGTCCACCCTATGGCCCAGCTCCAGTCGTTCAAGCTCCAGGGCGGTCAACGCCCAGTTCGCGACGGCCGCCGCGGCCCGGCTAGTCCACCCGCGGCCGCGTGTTTCGGAAGCCATCCAGTACCAGAACCAGCCGCTGCGATTGGCCGCATCGGCGTTCACGCACACCAGGCCCACCAGCCGGTCCTGGAGAACGACGGCCCACGGATGCCGGTTCGAGCCCGGTTCCAGCAGCGCCGCCACATAGCGCTCAGCTTCCCGGGGCGAGCCCACGGACCCCTGCCGTTCCATGCCCGTGCCCGGTGCGAAGGCACGCAGCACGTCCCCCGCATCGGAGGCCCGCAGCCGCCGCAGGCTCGCCTGCGCCTCCCCCGCGGGATCCTGCCCGGCCCCGCCGCGTCCGCCGCCGGGCGCTTCTGCCTGCGGCGCCGCGGCCACCAGCACCGGCTCCCCGCCGGTCAGGTCCAGGATCGGCAGGTCCTCCCGCAGCACGTCGGCGTACATCAGCCGCAGGTCGTGGCGCAGTTCCTGCAAGGTTTCCCCGAACGGTCCCATGGCGTTGGCGGTGTACGCCGGAGGCTTGCCGGGGTCGGACTCGTACAGCTCGCGGACGTTCCAGCTGATGTTCCCCTCGCCGTCGGCATTCCGCGACGCCGCGTATCTCCACGACTGCATGCTCATGGCCCCCAGCCTACCGACGCCCCCGGTCCTTGTCTGCCGCCGCACGGCATGCCCTTCGGTGGCGCCACGGGAGGCGGGCGGCGAGGATGGGACCATGACAATCACCTACGATTCCGGCCGGCTGCCGGCGCGCGATGAACTGCTGGGCCTGTACGACGCGGTCGGATGGACCGCCTACACGCAGGACCCGCAACGGCTCGAAGCGGCGATCGCCGCATCGCTGTCGGTGGCCACTGCGCGCGCCGCGGGCCGCCTGGTCGGCCTGGCGCGCATCGTCGGCGACGGACTGACCATCGCCTACCTGCAGGACCTGCTGGTGGCGCCGGAGTACCAGCGCGCCGGGGTTGGCAGCGAGCTGTTCCGCCTGGCGTTCCTTCCCTACGACGAGGTCCGGCAGAAGGTCCTGATCACCGACGACGAACCGCGCCAGCTGGCCTTCTACCGGTCCATGGGCTTCAGCGAAATCCGCGACCTGGAACATCCCATCAGGGCGTTCGTCAGGTTCGGCTGACCGCCGGCGGCATGGCCGCGACAGCATTGCGTCGACAGCTGTGATGCGGCTGTGCTGTACTGTGCCATGGGCCTGCTTCGCCGGTACCGCTCCACGGGAGCCGATCCGCTGTTCGGACATCCCCTCCGGGCGCACCACGGCGTCGCGATGGAGGGCTATTTCTGGCGCATCACCGACCCGGACACCGGGCGCGTGGTCATCGCACTGTGCGGAGCCAACCAGGGGCCCGACGGGCCGTGGGCCACCCTGGGCCTGGCGGCCTGGCCCAGCGGATTCCTGCGGACCGCCGCCGTCGACGGGGCCTGGACCGATCCGGACCGGCTGGGCGTCCGGGCCGGCGCTGACCTGCGGGCCTTCGATGCCACCGGTCAGCGCCTGCACCTCGAGCTGGGCCCCGGAGCCGGACTCGACATGGAGATCCGCGATCCGCTGCCCTGGCCACACCGTGCGCTGGGCGGTTCCAGCGTATTCCAGATGGTGCCGGGCCTGAACCAGTACTGGCACCCGTGGCTGCTGGGCGGCAGGGCGTGCGGCACCGCGGTGCTGGGAGATTCCGTGTGGGAGTTCGAGAATGCGCAGGTGTACGCGGAGAAGAACTGGGGGCGCGAAGGCTTCCCGGACTCCTGGTGGTGGGGCCAGGCCCAGGGCTTCGCGGATCCGCTGGCCTGCGTCGCGTTCGCCGGAGGCCTGGTCACCGCCGGGCCGCTGCGCACCGAGGTCACCGGACTGGTTGTCCGCTTGCCCGACGCCCGGGTCATCCGTCTGGGCAACCCGCTGATCAGCCCGGTGGCCACGCGCACCGGCGACGAGCAGTGGCGGTTGTCCGGCCGCGGCTACGGTTGGCGCATCGATATCGAAGCCTCCGCCCCGCTCGATGCGGCGTTCGTGCTGCCCGTGCCGCTGCCCAGCGAGCACCGCAATGTCCCCGGAGACCTGGAACATCTGGCCGGTGAGCTGAAAGTGACCGTGCGCCGCCATGGGCTGCTGGTCTGGGAAGGCAGCACCGCGCTGGCCGCGCTGGAACATGGCGGGCTGGCACGGGCCCGGCAGGAACTTCGCCGGCGCGGGCTTGGGGAAACGCTGGAATCTGCACCTCCGATGCGGCGGGAAAACTGACCCGCGCAACGCAGGCCGGCACACTTCGATCAGCCGAGTTCGGCCTGGATGGCGCGGATGGTGGCGCCCAGGATCCCGGTGCAGAGCAAGCCCGGTCCCAGCGGTCCCGACAAATCAGTCCCCAGCAACGGCAACTCGCGCAACGCCATCCGCTGCCGGTCACCCAGCTGCTGCACCTGCCACCGGATTTCTGCGGCGCTTGCCTTCGGCTCGTCCTCGCACGCCAAGTCCACGGCCTTCACCGCGTACGCCGCAGCGCCCAGCGCATGCGCTCCCATATGCGCGACCGACGCCGCTTGGGCCACCGATCTGGCCGCCGAGGCTCCGGCGGCGGTGCCAGCGGACTTCGCGGCTTTCCCCGCCGCGAAGCGCTTGCGGATCTGATCGGCGGTGTCTGCCTTTCCCTCGCCGAAGGCGCGGGTCCGGGCCACGGCCTCCTGGATGACGCGGCGGCCGGCCTCATCGCTGTCGTACAGGGGTACCACCCGTTCGGCGCAGGCCAGCGCCCAGCGGGCGAGGATGCGTCGTTGCGTATCGCTCAGGGTCTGGATTGATGCCATGCACCAAGAGTCGCACACCGCATGCAGTGCTTGGTTCTCTGCCCCCGCCATTTCCACCACTTTAATCGGATCAGTTTCCCTGCAGTGGTGTGATGTCTCGATACATGGGTAACAGTTCTGTATCACCACATCGGTAACACTTGATGTATCGAGA